>JBBRSR010000015.1:0-95811 GCA_038245175.1 Mycobacteriales bacterium
CACACCCAAAAGTGCGATCACAACCACAGATGCCGGGAAAAAACAAAAACAATTGGCACTGACTTTTCGGTACACTGTTGAGTTCTCAAAGAACAAACACGCACCATCACAAACCAACTGATTCGCTCCGGGGCAACCTTGCCTACGCTACCCTCCACACCTCCCGGAGTCAACCCCGGCTGGTGGCCGGCGACTGTATTCCGTTGCGGTGCAACTGGTCTCGCTCACAAAGGCACTGCTGTACTGCACACTGCTGTACTGCACACTGCTGTCCGCACCGCGCTGTAGCGCCGCACCTCGATCGCGATTCCTACCTGAGCAGGCCGCACACGTCCAGCGCCTCGGTGACGAGGCAACAAACTCGGGGTTTGGCATCCGGTCCGACCACCTGCGCCTCGCCTCTCGGCTGGCCCATTCTGTTCGGTTCTCCGCGGTGCAAGCACTAAGTTACGGGGGGATTGCCAGAGACGCAAATCTGCTGGTCAGCGGCTCGTGGGGGATCGTGTTCGCAGGTCAGCTGAGGCCGGCCGCGGCCGCCGCGGCAGCTCCCGGACCGCCCCACTCTGTGGCCTGAGCCACCCGTTCGGGTTGTCGGGTTGGCCGTACGGGGCAGTCTTGGGTACCAGCGCTTGGGTGCCAGCGCCACCGTCGGCTGGACCGGCGTTCTCGAGGCAGCTGACGTGCTGGCGGCGGACACGGGTGGTGGGCTAGCGTCGGACCATGCTGCCGCAGGAACTCGCGAGCCTGGCACACCTGCGACGTGCCCGGGATCTGATCGACCGCGAGTACGCGAACCCGCTCGACGTCCCGACGATGGCCCGCAGGGCGCTGATGTCGCCCGCGCACTTCTCGCGCAAGTTCCGCGCGGCCTACGGTGAAACTCCCTATTGCTACCTGATGACCCGCAGGATCGAGCGTGCGATGGCGTTGCTGCGAGCGGGCCTGAGCGTCACGGACGCCTGCATGGCGGTCGGCTGCACCTCGCTCGGCTCGTTCAGTTCGCGGTTCGCCGAGATCGTCGGGGAGACGCCGACGGCGTACCGGAGCCATGGCCACGACGCGGTGAAGGCGATGCCCGCCTGTGTCGCAAAGACGCACACCCGACCGGTCCGGAACGCATCGAGCAGGATCGAAGAAGCAACCAGCGAGGTCGCTGCTTAGAGTCACGGTCATGACAATCGCCCTCCAGTACTGCAACATGACCGTCAACGACGTCGACGAGTCGATCGCCTTCTACGGCGGCGGGCTCGGCCTGCAGGTGCGCAACGACGTGGCCTCGAGCGGATTCCGCTGGGTCACGCTCGGCAGCAACGCGCAGCCCGGACTCGAGATCGTGCTCTCGGTGCCGCATGCCGGCCGCTCGCAGGCCGACGGTGACGCGCTGCAAGAGCTCCTCACCAAAGGAGTCCTGCCGATGATGGTGTTCCGCTCCGACGACGTCGACGCCATCTTCGAGACCATGCGCGCCTCCGGCGCCGAGGTCCTGCAGGAACCCATGGACCAGCCGTGGGGCCCGCGCGACTGCGCGTTCCGCGACCCGTCGGGCAATACCGTCCGGATTGCGCAGGCGCCGCCGGCCTGACTGCCCGGTCGGCCGAGGCCGGGTCAGCGGGACACCCGCACTCCGGCGATCGACTTCTTCCCTCGCCGCAGCACGAGCCAGCGAGCATGCAGCAGGTCGGCGTCGGTGGGTACGTGGTCGGGATCGCTGATCCGGCGGTTGTTGATGTTCGCGCCGCCCTCGGCAACCGTCCGTCGGGCCTCGGACAACGATGCCGCGAGCCCCGTGCTGTGCAGCAGCTGGACCACCGTCGGCATACTCCCCGTCACCTCGGTCAGTCCCGCCTCGGTCAGGGCCGCCGACAGTGTCGCCTCGTCGACGGCGTCGAGTTCGCCGCGGCCGAACAGCGCCGTACTGGCCGCGATCGCGCCGGATGTCGCCGTTTGGCCGTGCACCAGCGTCGTCACGTCCAGGGCCAGCGCCCGCTGCGCCTCCCGGGCGAAGGGACGCGTTGCCGTGGCGTCTGCCAGGGCCGCCAGCTCCTCCCGGCTCCGGAAGGTGAAGACCTTCAGATAGTGGTCGACATCCCGGTCATCGCTGTTGATCCAGAACTGGTAGAACGCGTACGGGCTGGTCAAGGCCGGGTCGAGCCACACCGTGCCGGACTCCGTCTTGCCGAATTTTGTGCCGTCGCTCTTGGTGATCAAGGGGGTGGCCAGGGCATGCGCCTCTGCTCCGGTCACCTTGCGGATCAGCTCGGTGCCGCTGGTCAGGTTCCCCCACTGGTCGCTGCCACCGGTCTGCAGCACGCAGCCATAGCGGCGAGAGAGTTCCAGGAAGTCCATCCCCTGCAGAATCTGGTAGCTGAACTCGGTGAAGGACAGACCCTCGTCGCTGGCCAGTCGGTTCGCCACGATGTCCTTGGAGAGCATCCGGCCCATTCGGTAGTGCCGGCCGATGTCACGCAGGAATTCGATGGCGCTCATCGGCGCCGTCCAGTCCAGGTTGTTGACGATGCGCGCGGGGTTGGCACCATCGAAATCCAGAAACCTCTCCACTTGAGCCCGGATTCGCTGAACCCACTCGGCCACCGTCTCCGGTGTGTTCAGGATCCGCTCCCCGGACATCTTGGGATCGCCGATCAGCCCCGTCGAGCCGCCGACCAGGCCGAGCGGATGATGACCGGCGTTCTGAATCCGGCGGGCGGTGAGCAGCTGCACCAGGTTGCCGATGTGCAGGCTCGGCGCAGTCGGATCGAAACCCACATAGAAGGTGAGCGGCCCCGCGGCCAGCGCCGTGCGGAGCGCGTCGTCGCCGGTGGTCTGGGAGATCAGTCCGCGCCAGGCCAGCTCGTCGAAAACCGACTCGGTCGGTAGGGAGGTCGGGGTGGGGGTGGGGGTGGGCAGCTCGGTCACCGATCCATCCTCCCCTATCCGGGAAGCGGCTCTCGGCTCCGTGGTGTGCGGACGACGGCTTCGCGGTAGGCACTCACGGTCGGATCACCGACCATCCAGAACCGCAGCGGGTCATGTTTCGCGGTCGCCACGCCCACCCGCGGACCCACCGCGATGACCACCTCGTTGGCCACCCCGCCCGTCGTCACCCTGGGCAGCGCCAGCGATCGGGTACACAGGTCGGCACCGTTGGTGGCCCTGGCCACCGCCGGGTCGCCCCAACCGAGCACGGTCGCCAGCCGCGCCGGACCGGCGGCCAGGTCGCTGGTACGGCGGGCGCTCGGGCGGCGGAGCTCCGCGAGTTCGCCCCCCTCGACGACCTCCCCGGCGCGAAGCAGAACCGCACCTGCCGACCCCGGCTGACCCGTCACGATGTTGGCGCACCAGTGCATGCCATAGACGAAATAGAGATAGAGGTGTCCTGCCGGCCCGAACATCACCGCGTTCCGCGGCGTGCGGCCGCGGAAGGCGTGCGAGGCCGGATCGGACTCACCGAGGTAGGCCTCGGTTTCGGTCAGCCGCACCGATACCCGCTCGGGCCCGCGGCCGGTGCTGATCACCGACCCGAGCAGCTCCCGTGCGACCACCTCGGGTTGCCGCGCGAAGAACGAGCGCGGCAACCGCCGGGCGGGTGTGGCCGATGGCAACTCAGGCTCGGGCGATCCACGCACGGTCGGCGCCGATCACCTCGCGCAGCTGAGCCAACTGCTCGAGGACGCGATTCGGGGCGGTGCCGCCGACGGCGTCTCGCGAGGCGAGCGAACCCTCGACGGTCAGCACGTCCCGAACGTTGGGTGTCAATGACGGGTTGATCTGCGCGAATTCGGCGTCGGTCAGCTGGTCCAGGTCACGCCCGGAGGTTTCGGCGACCCGAACGCACTCCCCCGCGGCCTCGTGCGCCACCCGGAACGGCACTCCTGTCCGAACGAGGAACTCGGCGATGTCGGTGGCCAGCGAGAAGCCGGCCGGAGCCATCTCGGCCAGCCGATCGGTGTGGAAGGTCAAGGTGGCCGTCATTCCGGTCACCGCCGGCAGCAGCAGCTCCAGCTGGGCCAACGAATCGAACAGCGGTTCCTTGTCTTCCTGCAGGTCCCTGTTGTAGGCGAGTGGGAGGCCCTTCAGGGTGGCGAGCAGACCGGTCAGATTGCCGATGAGCCGGCCGGTCTTCCCTCTTGTCAGTTCGGCGATGTCGGGGTTCTTCTTCTGCGGCATGATCGACGACCCGGTGGCGAAGGCATCGTCCAAGGTTGCGTAGCCGAACTCGGCGGTGGTGAAGATAATGACTTCTTCGGCCCAGCGCGACAGATCGACGGCCAGCATGGCCAGCACGAACGCGAGCTCGGCGGCGAAATCGCGGGAGGCGGTGCCGTCGATGGAGTTCGCCGACGGTCCGTCGAAACCGAGATCCTTGGCGACGGCCGCCGGGTCCAGGCCCAGTGATGTTCCGGCCAGGGCGCCCGACCCGTATGGCGAGACCGCTGCGCGCTTGTCCCAGTCGCGAATGCGGTCGACGTCCCGAGCCAGTGCCTGCGCGTGGGCGGCCAGATGATGAGCAAGCAACACCGGCTGAGCGTGCTGGAAATGCGTACGGCCGGGCATCGCCGCGCCCCGGTGGGCGTCGGCCTGGTCGAGCAGGGCGCCCTGCAGGTCGGTGATCCGCCCTGCGGTCTGCCGGGCCGCCGACCGCAGGTAGGCCCGGAACAGGGTCGCGACCTGATCGTTGCGGGACCGACCCGCGCGGAGCTTGCCGCCCAACTCGTTCCCCACCCGCTCCAGCAGGCCGCGTTCCAGGGCGGTATGCACATCCTCGTCACCGGGGCTGGGCCCGAAGGTGCCCGCGGTCACGTCGGCCAGCAGCAGATCGAGGCCGGCGGTCATCGCGGTGAGTTCATCGGCGGTCAAGAGCCCCGCCTGATGGAGCACCTTCGCGTGCGCCTTCGAGCCGGCGATATCGAACGGGGCCAGCACCCAGTCGAACTGGGTGCTCGCCGACAGCGCCGCCATCTCCGGGCTGGGCCCGCCGGCAAACCGGCCGCCCCACAGTTTCAGCGGCACGGCGGTCCCGGCAGTGGCGATGTCGGGTTCGGTCAGATTCGCACCAGAAGAATTCACCTCACTCATGGCGATCAGTCGGTCCCTGAGTCCATTGCCGCGCCTTCGTTGGCCAGATCCATCGCGGCCGCGGCCTCGTAGGTCGCCGGGCTGACGCCGCCTTGAAGGCCGTCGCCGGCGGACCCGCCTGCCGGTCCAAGGCTGGCGATCGCGGCGGACTCACCGCGGCGCAGCGAGCCCACCAGCGTGTGCTGGGCGTCCAGTTGACCCAGCTCGGCGTAGAGCTCGAGCTTGGCCCGGGTATCGGCGATGTCGAGGTTGCGCATGGTCAGCTGACCGATCCGGTCAGCCGGTCCGAACGCCGCGTCCGCGACCCGCTCCATGGAGAGCTTCTCCGGGTGGTAGGACAGCCCCGGTCCCGTGGTGTCCAGGATCGAATAGTCGTTCCCGCGGCGGAGCCGCAGCGAGACGGTCCCGGTGATGGTCGAGCCGACCCAGCGCTGCAGCGACTCGCGCAACATCAACGACTGCGGATCCAGCCAGCGTCCTTCGTACAGCAGACGGCCGAGCCGGCGACCCTCACTGTGGTAACTGGCGATTGTGTCCTCGTTGTGGATGGCGTTCACCAGCCGCTCGTAACCGGCGAACAACAACGCCATGCCGGGGGCCTCATAGATGCCGCGGGACTTGGCCTCGATGATCCGGTTCTCGATCTGGTCGGACATGCCCAGCCCGTGTCGGCCGCCAATCGTGTTGGCCTCCTTCACCAGCGCAACCGGATCGTTGTAGTCGGTGCCATTGATAGCAACGGGCCGACCCCGATCGAAGCGGAGCGTCACGTCCTCGGCGTCGATCTGCAGTGCTTGGTTCCAATGCGCGACACCCATGATCGGCTCGACGATCTCGACCGAGGTGTCCAGGTGCTCCAGCAGTTTGGCCTCGTGGGTCGCACCCCAGATGTTCGCGTCCGTCGAGTAGGCCTTCTCCACCGAGGAGCGGTACGGCAGCTTGCGCGCGAGCAGCCATTGACTCATCTCGGTGCGGCCACCGAGCTCCGACACGAAGGCCCGGTCCAGCCACGGCTTGTAGATTCGCAACCGCGGATTGGCCAGCAGCCCGTACCGGTAGAACCGCTCGATGTCGTTGCCCTTGTAGGTGGATCCGTCGCCCCAGATGTCCACCTCGTCCTCGGCCATCGCCCGGACCAGCAAGGTGCCGGTGACGGCGCGACCGAGCGGGGTGGTGTTGAAGTAGGTCAGCCCGGCCGACCGGATATGAAAAGCACCGCACGCCAGTGCGACGAGCCCCTCCTCCACCAAGGCCGCGCGGCAGTCGACTGTCCGAGCGATGTCGGCGCCATACTCCCTCGCCCGGCCGGGCACCCCGGACAGGTCCGGTTCGTCGGCCTGGCCGAGGTCTGCGGTGTAGGCGCAGGGAATGGCGCCATTCTCGCGCATCCATGCGACCGCGACGGATGTGTCGAGGCCGCCGGAGAACGCGATGCCGACCTTCTGACCCTGGGGCAGGGATTCAAGAACCTTGGACACTCGCGGAGCCTATCTGTTCGGGGGCGGCCGACATCTGACGCGGCGGCCGGCGGATCTGGGTTCGGGTGACGGTTGCTGCGGTGACCGGTGTTCAAGCGCGCCAGCTCAGCGGGCCAGCTCAGCGGGCCAGCTCAGCGGGCCAGCTCAGCGAGCCGCTGAGCGACCTCGGCCCCGGTCAGGCCATCTCGGGCCACGACCAGGATGGTGTCGTCACCGGCGATGGTGCCGACCACATCGGCCAGGCTCGCCCGGTCGATCGCGCTGGCCAGAAACTGGGCGGCGCCCGGTGGGGTGCGGAGCAACGCCAGATTCGCAGATGCGTTGTGAGACAACAACAGTTCACCCAGCAGCCGGCCCAGCCGATCGGTTCCACCTTCCATCGGCCGCGGGCTGCCGTCTTCCGGAATGTAGTAGACCGGCGACCCGCCGTCGACGCCACGGACCTTCATCGCGCCGAGCTCTTCCAGATCCCTGGACAGCGTCGCCTGGGTGACCTCGATGCCGTCGGCCGACAGCATGGTCGACAATTCGGTCTGCGAATGCACCCGGAGGGTGCGGATCGCCTCGGTGATCCGGGACAGCCGTGCGGCCTTGGTCGAGGGGGCGCTGGAAGGGGACGTGGTCATCGCGATTCACGCACGATCGATCAGAAAGGCCAGCAGCGACTTCTGCGCGTGCAACCGGTTCTCGGCCTCGTCCCAGACCGCGGACTGCGGGCCATCGATGACCTCGTCGGTGATCTCCCAGCCGCGGTGCGCGGGTAGGCAGTGCAGCACGATCGCATCCGGCGCCGCGCGCTGCAACAGCCCGGAGTTCACCTGGTAGGGACGAAACGGTCCGACCCGGTCCAACCCGTCGTTCTCCTGGCCCATCGAGGTCCAGGTGTCGGTGACCAGGACGTCGGCGCCGTCGACGGCCGCCTGTGGGTCGGCGATCGCGGTGATCGAGCCGCCCGTGCGGGCGGCGCGTTCCTTCGCATCGATGGCGATCTGCGGCAGCGGATCGAACCCGATCGGCGAGGCGACCCGAATGTGCATGCCCGCGTTGGCCCCACCGAGCATCAGGGAGTGCGCCATGTTATTGGTGCCGTCGCCCAGGTAGGTGAGCGTCAGCCCAGCAAGGACGCCCTTGCGCTGCCTGACCGTCTGCAGGTCGGCCAGCACCTGGCACGGGTGGAACTCGTCCGTCAGCGCGTTGATCACCGGCACCGTGGATACCGATGCCAGCGCATCGATCCGGCGTTGGGCGAAGGTGCGGATGGCGATCGCGTCGACATACCTGGACAGCACCCTGGAGGTGTCCTCTATCGTCTCCTCGCGGCCCAACTGCGATGTGCGACCGTCGACGATCACGGGTTGGCCGCCGAGTTGCGCGATGCCCACCTCGAACGAGAGCCGGGTTCGGGTGGAGTTCTTCTCGAACACCACGGCGACCGCCTTTCCGGCCAACGGGGTGTACTTGGTGCGGTTCTCGCGGTAGAGATCGGCCTGGTCGAGCACCTCGGTGAGCTCGTCCGGGCTCAGATCGTCATCACGTAGGAAGTGCCTGATCATGGTGTGCTGCCTTGGGCTCGGGTCGAAGTTTCGGTAGGGGCTTCGGTTTCGGACGGACCGCTGGATTCCAGGGAATCGAGCATTGCCGGCAGCGCCGTGACGAAGCTGTCCGCCTGCTCGATGGTCAGGTTCAGCGGGGGGGCCAGCCGGATCACGTCGGCCGCCGGGGCGTTGATGATGAAGCCGGCGTCGCGGGCGGCGGCGGCGGCCCTGGCCGCGATGGGTTCGGTGAGCACGATCCCCAGCAGCAGACCCGCCCCGCGGACATGGCTGATCCGGGGGTGGCCGAGGTGCTCGATGCCGGACACCAGGTGCTTGCCCAGCGCGCCGACGTGATCGAGCAGTTTCTCCCCGGCGATCGTGTCCAGCACCGCGAGCGCCGCCGCCGCGCATACCGGGTTGCCGGCAAATGTCGATCCGTGCTGGCCCGGGGCCAACAACGCAGCCGCCGCGCCGATCCCGATGGCCGCGCCGATCGGCATGCCGCCGCCGAGTCCCTTGGCCAGCGTGATGATGTCGGGAACGATTCCCGCGTACTGAAAGGCGAACCAGTGACCGGTGCGGCCGATACCGGTCTGCACCTCGTCGAGCACCAGCAGCGCGCCCTGGTCCTTGGTGATCCGGCGAGCCGCGGCCAGGTAGCCGGCAGGGGCCGGAATGACCCCCGCTTCACCCATGATGGGTTCGAGGAATACCGCCGCTACGGTGTCGTCGACCGCGGCCTGAAGCGCGTCGATGTCGCCGTACGGCACATATTCGACACCGGCCGGCATCGGCTCGAAGGGCTGCCGTTTCGCGGGTTGCCCGGTCAGCGCGAGGGCGCCCATGGTCCGGCCGTGAAAGCCGCCCACCGCGCTGATGATCCGCGGGCGGCCGGTAAGCCTGGCCATCTTGAAGGCGGCTTCGTTCGCCTCGGCGCCCGAATTGCAGAAGATGACCCTCCCCCGGTCGACCACCCCGGCGATGTCCAGCAGCCGCTCGGCCAACTCAAGCACCCTCGGGTGGGTGAAGAAGTTGGACACGTGGCCGAGGGTGGCGATCTGCCGGGATACGGCTTCCACCACGGCCGGGTGCGCGTGCCCCAGGGCATTGACCGCGATGCCGCCGAGCAGGTCCAGATACTCCCGACCGTCCGCGTCGGTGACAACGGCGCCGCGTCCGCTGACCAGTTCGATGGCCGGAGTGCCGAAGTTGTTCATCAGCGCGTGTTCCCAGCGGTCAGCGGCCGCCGCGTTGCCACCGTGCGACGCTGTCGGTGAGATCGATTGCGGTGCAAAGCTTGTTGCAGGTCCGTTGGTCATCTCAGTGCTTGTCATATTGCTGCTAGTCCTATTGCTGCTAGTCCTATTGCTGCTAGTCCTATTGCTGCTAGTCCTATTGCTGCTTGTCCTATTGCTGCTTGTCATATCAATCCCTGATCACCATGGTGCCGATGCCCTCGCTGGTGACGATCTCCAGCAGTACTGCGTGGGCCTCCCGCCCGTCGATGACGTGCGCCGCGCTGACCCCGCCGCGGACGGCGCGCAGGCAGCCTTCCATCTTGGGCACCATCCCGGCGTCGAGGCTGGGCAGCATGCTCTCGAGATCGTCGGCGGTCACCACCGACAAGAGTGAGCTTCGGTCCGGCCAGTTCGCGTAGAGACCCTCGACATCGGTGACCATGACGAGTTTCGCCGCGTTGAGTGCGATCGCCAGGGCGGCGGCAGCGGTATCGGCATTCACGTTGTAGACCACGCCGTCGACATCCGGGGCGACCGAGGAAACCACCGGGATCCGGCCCGCCGCAATGAGATCCAGCACCGCGGCCGGATTCACGGCGACCACGTCACCCACCAGACCGATGTCCATCTGCTGACCGTTGACCGCCACGGTGCGCCGGGCCGCGGTGAACAGTTGCGCGTCCTCGCCGCTCATCCCGACCGCGTAGGGGCCATGCGCGTTGATCATATTGACCAGTTCCCGGCCCACCTGCCCGACCAGCACCATCCGGACCACATCCATCGTCTCGGCGGTGGTCACCCGGAATCCGCCCACGAATTCCCCGTGGATACCGAGGCGCTTGAGCATGGCAGTGATCTGTGGGCCACCGCCGTGCACCACCACCGGCTGCAGGCCGACGGTCCGTAGGAAGACCATGTCGGCGGCGAAGGCAGCCTTGAGGTCCTCGTCGATCATCGCGTTTCCGCCGTACTTGACGACGACGATCTGGCCGTGGAACCGCTGCAGCCAGGGCAGGGCGTCGGCGAGCACGTCGGCCCGGGCGCGGGCCGACTCCAGGGCAGACAGGTCACGCGGGACGGAGTGGGGTGCAACGGAATGCGGCGGGACGCCGGTGACGCTGCCGGTCGCACTCATGTGGAGTACGCCGAGTTCTCGTGCACGTAGGCGTGGGACAGGTCGTTGGTCAGGATCGTCGCCGTGTCGACGCCCGCGTGCAGATCGATCTGCACGTGCACTGCCCTCCCGCTGAGGTCGACCGCGCTGCGGTCCTCGCCCACCGCGCCGCCCCGACAGATCCAGACGCCGTTGATCGCGACATCGATCAGGTTCGGATCGAACGCCGCCTGAGTCGTGCCGACCGCCGCGAGGATCCGGCCCCAGTTGGCATCGCAGCCGAAGAAAGCGGTCTTCACCAGGTTGTTGCGGGCGACGGAGCGACCGACCTCGACGGCGTCGTCCTCGGTGGCCGCGTGCAGCACCTCGATGGCGATCTCCTTTGTTGCTCCCTCGGCGTCGGCCATCAGTTGCCGGGCAAGGTCTTTGCAGGCTTTGGTCAGCACCGTCGTCAGCACCGGCAGTGATGGGCGAACCCCGCAGGCACCGGAGGCCAGCACCAGCACGGTGTCGTTGGTGCTCATCGCGCCGTCGGAGTCGAGCCGGTCGAAGCTGACCCGGGTCGCCTGGCGCAGGGCTGCGTCCAGGTCGGCCGCGGCGGCTTCGGCGTCGGTGGTGATGACCACGAGCATGGTGGCAAGCCCTGGAGCCAGCATGCCGGCGCCCTTCGCCATTCCGCCGACGACGAAGCCGGGGCCCTGCACGGCAACGGTTTTCGGTACCGAGTCGGTGGTCATGATGGCCCGGCTGGCCGCGTTGCCACCGTCGACGGCAAGGTCCAGGAAGGCCTGCGCGACGCCGGCGTGGATCTTCGTCATCGGCAGCGGCTCTCCGATGAGACCCGTTGAGCAGACAGCGATCTCGACTTCGGGGTGGCCGATCAGCGAGGCCACTTGCGCGGCGGTGGCATGCGTGTCGGCAAGACCTGCCGCCCCCGTGCAGGCGTTGGCGCCGCCCGAGTTCAGAATCACCGCGGCAAGCGTGCCATTGCCGATGATCTGCTCGCACCACACCACCGGCGCCGCCTTGACCCGATTGCTGGTGAAGACGCCGGCCGCCGCATACATCGGCCCGTCGTTGACCACCAGCGCGATGTCGCTGTTGCCCGAACTCTTCAGTCCAGCCGCAACTCCCGACGCGCGAAACCCTTGCGGCGAAGTGACTGTCATGAGCAGGCCTCGTTCGCGAGCATCGTAGGGAGCGCCAGCGACTGAGGAGCGCAGCGGGCGAGGATCGCGAATGATGTCACGGCGCGATTCCGATCGTCGAGAGGCCGGTGGTCTCGGGCAGGCCGACGGCCAGGTTGAACGATTGGACGGCCGCACCGGCGGTGCCCTTGGTCAGATTGTCAACAGCTGCCACGACGACGACCACACCCGCCGCTTCGTCCAATGCGACCTGCAGGTGCAGGGTGTTGGAACCGAGCACCGATTTGGTCTGCGGCCATTGACCTATCGGCAGCAGCCGGACGAAAGGTTCTTCGGCGTAAGCCTTCTGGTAGACGTTCCGCAACTCGGCGGCGGTGACCCCGGGCCGAGCGGGCGCGGTCACGGTAGCCAAGATGCCGCGGCTCATCGGCACCAGCAAGGGCGTGAAGGACACTCGGACCGGCATACCGGCTGCGGCGGAAAGGTTTTGCACCATCTCCGGGGTGTGCCGATGGACCCCGCCGACGCCGTAGGCCGATACCGAGCCCATCACCTCACTGCCGAGCAGGTTGGCCTTCAAGGCCCTGCCGGCGCCCGAGGTGCCGGAGGCGGCCACCACGGTGACCCGTGGCTCGACCAGGCCGGCGGCGACCGCCGGCGCGAACGCCAGAGAGGCGGCCGTCGGGTAGCAGCCGGGCACCGCGATCTGCCGGGCGCCCACCAGCTTTGCCCTGGCACCGGGCAGCTCGGGCATGCCGTATGGCCAGCTGCCTGGATGATCGCCGCCGTAGAAACTAGCCCAGGCCTGTGGGTCGACGAGCCGATGATCGGCGCCGCAGTCGACGATCACCGTGTCCGGACCCAGCTCGGCGGCTATGGCGGCAGACTGGCCGTGTGGCAGGGCGAGGAATACCGCGTCGTGGCCGTCGAGTTCGGCCGCCGAGGTTGCGGTCAGGACCCGGTCGGCGAGCGGCCACAGCTGCGGATGATGCTCGCCGAGCGTGGTGCCGGCGTTGGCGTGCGCGGTGACCACGCCGATCTCGACCTCGGGGTGCCCGTAGAGCAGACGGAGCAGCTCACCGCCGGCGTACCCGCTGGCTCCGGCCACTGCCACCCGGTAGGTCATCGTCGTTCCTCATGCTCGTACGCGGTTCGAAGCAGCCGGATCCGGCTGCTCTCGTGAGATCATACACTTCACTGCATGACTATCCATCAATTGACGGACACCAACCCCGAAGTTGCTCGGTCTGCCCCTCCCTGCTGCGTGCGCTCGCTGATGTGGTCGGCTGCCGTGGAGTGCGTGGAGTTGAGGTGTGTAGTCCCACCTCAACTCCACGCGTAAATCGGCCAAGTGCGCCTGAGCCAGCGGAATGGTCAGATCTTGGTGATCCGCCTACGACTTTGTGGAGGTGCCGGTTTGGTCCATGTCGGCGTGCGCCGACCTCAGGTCTGCAGGGTGATCAACGGAATCAACTGTTCGGCTTCGGTCAGCGAGCCGTGCTGGCCGATCAGCCGAAGCACCTTGGAATCCACCACCCGCGAGTCAACCAGACCGAACTGCCCGGCGGCGGCCACCAGAACATCGCCGATTCGCGGCCGGACAGCGTCGTCGACCACACCGAACCAGCCCTGCTCGATCGCCTCGTCGCGGGTGCGCACCCAGACCAGTTCACCGAACCGCTCGGCAAACCGGCGGGCCACCTCGGGCCCTTCGTCGGACTCGCAGTACAGCTGTAGGCATCGGGTTTCGCCGCCGATGTGGCGCACCCCGGCGAGCAGTTCGGGGGTGGTGGCCAGGTCATGACGATCGCTGTGCGGCAGATCGACCATGCCGTGATCGGCGGTGATCATCAGTACTGTGCCGGCCGGAACCAGTCGGGCGAGCCGGGCCAACCCGCTATCGAGCAGGCTCAGCGCTTCCCGCCACTGCCGCGACTGCCAGCCGTGGGTGTGCCCGGCGTAGTCGACACCACCCCAGTACAAGTAGGCCAGGCGGGCACCGTCGGCCAGCGAATCCGCTGCCGCATCGACCGCAGCGCTGAGCTTGGACGCCGAAATGAATGATCCGCCGCGCAACGCCGCGTTCGTCAGACCCGACCCGTCAAACCGGGCGGGCCCGATCCGAACCGATTCGATACCGGCCTCGTCCAGCTTCTCGAAGATTGTCGGATAGATCTGCCACGTGAAGGGGTCCACCGACGGATCCCACTTGAGCCCGTTGATCAGCCGATCTCGGGAAGGGTCCAGAACCTCGTACCCCACCAGCCCATGCTGGCCGGGACTGCGACCAGTGCCGAAGGAGCCCATCGACGCTGCCGTCGTGGTCGGGAACCCGGCTCGCAGGACTCGATCATCGTCCAGGTGACCGGCCAGAAACGGAGCCAGCTCGAGACTTTCGGTGAGCAACTGCTGCCCGAGTCCGTCAACTAGCACGACGCAGACGGCATCAGCCGCCGGCACGCCCCAATCCGGGCCGGCTATCCCCGACAGACCGAGTGATCGGGCGGCTGCGGGCAGCACGCCGCCGAGCACCTCACCGTCGTAGTCCGGGACCACCGGGTCAGAGATCACGCCAGGGCCGGCCGACTACCGCGCGCCGGCGCGAACAGTGGCGGCTGACAACGCCCGGGTGAAGGCCAGCGCGTCCTGTAGGGCGGCCGCCCCTTCCGCGTCGGCGCTGATCCGCAGGGCCAGATCGTCGCCGGTCAGGGTCCCGGTGTAGCCGTGGTCGGCATCGCAATTGGGATCACCGCAAGTCGCGATCTCCAGGTCGACCCGAGAAACCCCGCCCCAGCCGATGGTCACGGTGACATCGCGGCCCTGCATGCCGGCGTGGTAATTGGCCGGATCGGCGACAACGTGGGTCAGCATGACGGTCCGGACCGATTCCAAGGGCACCGCCTCGGAAGTCGCCACCCCGTGGGACTGCGGCAGGTGTTCCTCATCGCCGCCATGGTCGTCGGCATGCACGAAGATCAATCGCGTGGCGGTCAGCGCCAGCACCGAGAGGTGGCGTCGGACCGTATCGGTGTCGAAGGTGGTCTCACCATGCACCAGGTGCGAAGTGACCTCCTCGCCGGCGACGGCTGTGTCGAGCACGTCGGCCACGAAAGCCGGGTAGTAGCCGGCCTTCTCGATCTGGGTGAGTAACTCACCGGGCAACACGAAATCCGTCATCGCAGCACCGCTCCGCTATCTTGCACGGCCACGGCCACCGCGGCATCGCGCACCTCGACGGCCTCGACCCCGGTCAGGGTCCGATCTGCTGCCCGCACCGTCAACGCGAAGGCGAGCGATTTCTTGCCGTTCGGCACCGGGGGCCCGGTGTACACATCGAAGAGCCGCAGCGATTCCAGCAACGGCCCGCCGCCGCGGACGAGCGCCCGCCCGACAGTGGCCGCCGGCACCTGTGCATCGACCACCAGAGCGACGTCCAGCAGCACCGGCGGGAAGGTGGAAATCGGCGGTGGCACCGTGACGGTCCGGGGCGGGAAGCCGGCCAGGTTGAGCTCCAGGGCGACAGTGCGGGCCGGCAGCCCCAGCCGTTCGGTGACACCGGGGTGCAGTTCGCCGGCGTAACCCACCGGCCAGTCCCCCACCCGCAGGCTCGCGCAGCGACCCGGATGCCAGGGTGGATTCTCCGCCGCGACGACGCGCAGTTCGGTGCCGGCGCTGCGGCCGATCCGGCGGGCCAACTCGATGATGTCCACCCAATCGGCCGACCGACCCTGGCCCCACCACCCGGAGTGTTCGGCCTGCCCAGCCAGCACAGCGCCGACGTGCTGAACCTGGATCGGCACGCTGGCTTCGAGCACGGCCAGGTCAGCATCGGATGGCCGGCCGCTGACCGAAATCTGCGGTGGTTTCGGCGCGTTCGGTCGCGGCAGGAAAACCAGGCCGATCTCGTAGATCGCCAGGTCCCGCAGACCACGAGCCAGATTGCGGGATACCGTGTCCAGCAGTCCGGGCAGCATCGTCGTACGCATCTGCGCCTTCTGCGTGTCCAGCGGATTCAGCAGTCGCGAGGTGTATCGGCGGACGTCGTCCGCCGGTAAGCCGAGGGCGTCGAAATCCTTGTCGCCGACGAACGGGAAGGACAGCACCTCGGTCAGCCCGATTGCCGCCAGCTCGGCCGCGACCGCGCGGGCCCGCCGGTGCGCCGACGGCAGCCCGGAACCGGCGGGGGCCAGCGGCAGCTCCGAACCGATGGTGTCGAAACCTTCCAGCCGGATGATCTCCTCGATCAGATCGGCCGCTCGGGTGAGGTCCGGTCGCCAGGAAGGCGGGGTCACCAGCAGCACCTCGGAACCGCCGGCACCAGACGTCTCGACAGCGCAGCCCACCTGGATCAGCCGCCGGGCGCTGACCGCGGCGGCGAACGGCCGCCCGACGATCCGTTCGGTTTCGCCCACCGGCATCGTCACCACCGTCGGCTCGGCCGGCGAGCCCACGTCCGTTCGCCCGGGGGCGACCTGCCCGCCGGAATAGGTCGCCAGCAGCTCGGCCGCTCTTTCCGCGGCGGCGGGCGCGATCGCCGGATCCACCGAACGCTCGAACCGGCGCGAAGCCTCTGAGGTGAGACCACGCCGCCGCGCTGTGCGGGAGATCACCGGCGGCGTCCAATGCGCCGACTCGATCAACACATCGTCGGTGGTGTCACTGATCTCAGTGCTGGCGCCGCCCATCACACCGGCGAGCGAGATCGCGCCAGAGGTGTCCGCGACGACCAGATCGGTCGGGTCCAGCGTCCGCAGGACACCGTCGAGTGTGGTCAACTGCTCGCCACCGTGCGCACGGCGAACCGTGATCGGGCCTCGGACTGTTGCGGTATCGAAGGCATGCAGCGGCTGGCCGTATTCGACCATCACATAGTTCGTGACATCGACGGCCAGCGAGATCGACCGGATGCCGGCCGCCTGCAGTCGGCGGCGTATCCAGTACGGGCTGCGCGCCGCCGGGTCGACTCCGGTGACCCGAACCACAACGAACCGATCGCATCCGGTCGGATCGGCGATGTTGACCGGCCAGGGCGGGACAGCCGGGTCCGCGGCGCGCAGCGGGCCCGCCGCCACATCGACCGCGGGTACCTCGAAGGCGGCCGACAGCTCCCGGGCCAGCCCGCGAATGGACAGCCCGTAGCCCCTGTCCGGGGTGATCGCCAGCTCGAAAACGGTGTCGTCCGCGCCGACCAGCGACCGCGCGTCGGCGCCGACGACGGCATCGTCGTCGAGCACGATGATGCCGTCGTGGTCGGTGCCGACCCCGAGTTCGGCGGCCGAGCAGATCATCCCGTCCGAGATTCGGCCGTAGGTGGAACGTGAGGCGATGATGAAATCACCTGGTAGCACCGTTCCGGGCAGGGCGACCGCGACCTTGTCACCGACAGCGAAGTTCTGAGCGCCGCAGATGACGCCGCGGGGCTCGTCGGAGCCCGCCGGGCCGTGCCCGGACCCCACGTCCAGGGTGACGAAGCGGATCGGCTTCTTGAACTCGGTGAGCTCCTCGATGGTCAGCACCTGTCCGACGACAAGGTCGCCGGACGTCGGCGGCGGCGTGTGGATCGCCTCCACCTCATGACCGATCCGGATCAGTGCGTCCGAGATCTGCTCGACGGTGGTGCCGTCCGGCAGCGTGATGTACTGGCTGAGCCATTCCAGTGGGGCTCGCATCGGGTCAGACCTCCGTCGGGAAGGCCGCGCTGAACCGCACGTCGCCTTCGATCATGTCGCGCATGTCCGGCACCGAATTGCGGAACTGCAGCGTGCGCTCGATGCCCATTCCGAAGGCGAATCCGCTCCACTGCGCGGGGTCCAGGCCGGCGGCGATGAGCACATTGGGATCGACCATGCCGCAGCCGCCCCACTCGACCCAGCCGGCGCCGCCCTTCTTCTGCGGGAACCAGACATCCAACTCGGCGCTGGGCTCGGTGAACGGGAAGAAGTGCGGCCGCAGCCTGGTCTTGGAATCCGGGCCGAACATGGCCCGCGCGTAGTGGTCCAGAGTGCCCTTGAGATGCGCCATCGTCAGGTGCCGGTCGATGGCCAGGCCTTCGACCTGGTGGAAGACCGGGGTATGGGTGGCGTCCAACTCGTCGGTCCGGTAGGTGCGGCCGGGGCAGACGACATAGATCGGCGGGTCCCGGTGCAGCATGGTGCGCATCTGCACCGGGGAGGTGTGCGTACGCAACACCAGGCCGGAATGTGCGCCGCCATCGGCGTCGGCGACGTAGAAGGTGTCCTGCATCGCCCGCGCCGGATGGTCGGGCAGGAAGTTCAGCGAGTCGAAGTTGAAATACTCGGTCTCCAGCTCCGGACCGTCCCCGACATCCCAGCCCATCGCGATGAACGCATCCATCGTCTGCTGCATGATCAGCGAGACCGGATGCCGAGCGCCGCCCGGGCGGCGGTCACCGGGCAGCGTGACATCGACCTTCTCGGCGGCCAGCACCGCGGTGTCCCGCTCCGCGGTCAACGCCAGTCTGCGCTCCTCATAGGCAACTGTGATCAGCTGCAGGGCCGCGTTGATCGCCTTGCCCGACGCGGCGCGCTCCGGGCCCGGTAGCCGACCCAGATTCCGGCGGGCCAGCAGCGTGGGCGACTTGTCGCCCAGGTGCAGATGCCGCTGCTCGGCGAGCTCCGCCAGGTCGGCGGCGGCGGCGAAAGCCTGGCCGGCGGCGGCCACCTCGCTGCCCGCTGCTGCCGGCTCCGGCATGTCGGTGCTGCTCATCAAATCAACGTCCCAGGTTCAATTCGGCACCGGATCTGCGGTGACGCGGCGAACCGGCATGGCAACCGGCCCGAGTGGTGAGCATATTCGATGGCAATGCCCGGCCTGGCCGTTGTGCACAGCAACGTGGACGGGCCGACCGGTAGGCTGCCGATCTGTGTCCTTCTTCGGCGACCTGTTCGTCTCCTTGTTCCGGCGCGGCCACACCGCGACCGCCCCGCCCAGACGGACCGGCGAACCCGCGGGCCGGGCCGGGCGGTTGGACACCCCGACCGAACCATCGAAGGGTCAGTTCGGACCGTCGGCCACGGTAGAAGTGGATCCCCGGACAATAGGCCGGATCACCATGACCTACACCCCATCGACGGACGGAAATCCCGATCCCGGCGAAGTGATCTGGACCTGGGTGCCGTTCGAGGAGCGCGATGGCCGGGGCAAGGACCGCCCGGTGGTGATCGTCGCGCTCGAGCCGAAGGGGTCGGTGCTGGCCGTTCAGCTGACCAGTAAGGCGCCGACCGGCGACCGCGGCTTCGTATCGCTGGGCAGCGGTCCGTGGGACGCCGAAGGCCGGCCGAGCTGGCTCAAGATCGACCGGGTGCTCCGAGTTTTCCCAGACGGCATGCGCCGCGAGGCCGCCGCCCTGGACCGGGCACGCTACGACCTGGTCAAGAAGGCGCTGCAGGCCCGGTACGGCTGGCGCTGAGCCTGCTTCAGGACAGGCTGCGGCGCTGAGCCGAGGCGGACGCGTACAGGCAGATCGCCGCGGCCGTCGCGAGGTTCAGCGATTCCGCTCTGCCATGGATAGGCACCCGCACCGACTCGTCGGCCGCCGCGACGATCTCCGGCGGCAGTCCGTGCGCCTCCGAGCCGAAGAGCCAGGCCGTCGGCAGCTCGAGCAGGCCGTCGGCGGCGGCCGCGTCCAGATCCAGCTCGGCGGTGCCGGTGGTGGCGAGCACGCTGACACCCGAAGCGGAAAGCGCGGCCAGCAGCTCATCGGTGTCCGCGACCCGGACGATCGGCAGGTGGAAGATCGATCCCGCCGTGGCTCGGACCGCCTTCGGATTGAACGCATCGACCGAGCTTCCGGCGAAGATGATCGCGTCGGCGCCCGCTGCGTCGGCCAGCCGGACGACCGTGCCGGCATTGCCCGGATCATTCGCGTCCACCAGCACCGCGACCAACTTCGGCGACCCGCTCAGCAGCTGATCCAGATCGGCCTCCAGCAGCCGGCAACGAGCGACCAAGCCCTGCGGGCTCTGGGTGTCCGACAGGAACGAGGCGGCACGCGGTGTCACCTGGGTAACCTCGACGCCGGCGTTGAACGCGGCACGAACCAGGTCGACGTGCCGTTTCCCGGCCTCGGCCGTCATGTACAACTCGAGCACGGAACCGGGATGATCCTTGGCGTAACCGATCGCCTCGGCGACCGCCTGCGGCCCCTCGGCCAGGAACTCACCGGCCTCTACCCGGCGGGACCGGCGCAGCAGCCGGTGCGCGGAGGCGATCCGGGCGCTGCGCTCGCCCAGGGCGCCGTCGACGATGTCGTCGTCGGCGGCGACCACAGCCTCGGCGTCACGCGTCGCCCCGGCAGCTCGCGAAACGGGCAAGCCGTTCGCGTCGCGGCCGTTGAACGCCGAACGCCCGGCCGGGTTGCCGGTCGGGCGTCGGCGGATGGGCCGCGGTAAGCCCTCGTGCGTACTCAGGCGGCGTCGCCTGCGCTGTCGGCCACGCTCGGCACGGCCTCGCGGGCAATCTTCACCAGGGCCGCGAACGCGACCTCGTCGCGCACCGCCAGCTCGGCGAGAACCTTGCGATCGACCTCGATACCGGCCACACCCAGTCCCTGGATGAAGCGGTTATAGGTGATACCGTTCGCCCGGGCGGCCGCGTTGATCCGGGTGATCCAGAGCTTGCGGAACTCGTTCTTGCGCTTGCGCCGGTCGTTGTAGGCGTAGTTGAGCGAGTGCAAGACCTGCTCTTTGGCCTTCCGGTACAGCCGGGATCGCTGGCCGCGGTAGCCGGCGGCCCGCTCCAGCGTTGTGCGACGCTTCTTCTGAGCGTTGACCGCTCTCTTGACGCGAGCCACTTGGGGCACCTGTCTTTCTAATTCTCGTGCGGACCCAAGGGCACCGGCACTACTTCATATTCGGATGAGGACAACGAGTTCGGGAAATCCTGGCACCTGCCACTGACCGGTACCGCTGTATCTGGGTGAAGCGAAGTCACATGCCGAGCATGCGCTTGACGCGCGGCACATCGACCTTGGAGATATCCGCGGTGCCGGAAACCCGGCGGGTACGACGACTGGACTTGACCTCGAGCAGGTGACGCTTGTTGGTCTGCTCGTGGACCAGCTTTCCGGAACCGGTCACCTTGACCCGCTTCTTCATGCCGGAATGTGTCTTCTGCTTGGGCATTTCTTTCCTCGCTACTGATCAAACCCATCCACCGGCGGGCGGATGGGCGCCGGCGGGTGCCGGCGGGTGGTGCAGATGGTGATTGCTGGCGCCGGCGGCAGGTATCAGCTGCTGCCGGGCTTGCCCGGTCGGGCCGACTGACCCGGCGGTCGCCCGGTTGGCACGGGCGACCCCTTGACCACCGGGCGGGGAGCACCCGAGGGCACGACCTTGGCCGGCGGCCGGACGCCCGGCCGGGGAACTCCCGACGGGGCCGGTACGACGGGCCGCGGAGCCGGGACGGTCTGGGCCGGCGCGACCGACGGGGCGGGAGCGATCGGCCTGGGCGCCGCCGGCGCCTGGGTGGCCGGCGAACGGGTGGCCGGCGGGTGGGTGGCCGGCGGGTGCGTGGCCGGCGCTGTCACCGGGGTGCTTGGGGCCGGCGCCGGCGGGGCGGCAACTGCCGGTCGCGCTGCCTGGAAGGGATCCGGCACCCGAGCAGGCTGGGCCGAGCGGAACGGATCCGGGATCGTCGGTGCCGCAGGCTCGCCCTCGGCGTGCCGGCCGGCGAGCGCCAACAGGGCGGCCTCTTCGAGCTTTTCATCGGCTTGGGCATCGAGCGCGGCCGACACTTCGTCCTGCAACGAGTCCGCGGTCTCCTCGGCAACGGGTTCGTCGGCGGATCCGGCGTGGCGGGCGCCACCGGCCGGCGCGGTCGAAGGCTTCGCCGTCTTGGACGGCGCCTTGTGCGGCGCGAGCACCATGATCATGTTCCGGCCATCGAGCTTGGGGGCGCTTTCGACGAATCCCAGTTCGGCAACGTCGGCGGCCAGCTTCTGCAGCAGTCGGAAGCCGAGTTCGGGACGCGACTGCTCGCGACCGCGGAACATGATGGTCACCTTGACCTTGTCGCCGACCTTGAGGAAGCGGACGACGTGGCCCTTCTTGGTCTCGTAGTCGTGCCCGTCGATCTTCGGCCGGAGCTTCATTTCCTTGATGACCGTCAGGACCTGGTTGCGGCGCGCTTCCCGGGCCTTCTGTGCGTTCTCGTACTTGAATTTGCCGTAGTCCATGATCTTGGCGACCGGCGGACGGGCGGTGGGGGCAACCTCGACCAAGTCGAGATCGGCTTGGACAGCCATATCCAGGGCTCTGCTGATCGGCACAATGCCCACCTGCTCGCCATTCGGTCCGACCAACCGGACCTCAGGTACGCGAATCCTGTCGTTAATGCGTGGTTCGACGCTGATTGAGTCCTCCTGAAGACGGGGTAGTTCTGGGTGTAGTCCGTGGTGCCCTGATCACGTTGCTGTGATCATGCGATATGCACAATCATTGGAAATGCAAAAGGTCCCGCTGCGGTGAGCAAGCGGGACCCGAACCGATCGGCAGCCACTCCACGGGATTCGTGAGGTGAACACCTACCACTGGACTGACTAGCCGACGTCAAGACGCCAAACCACCCAGAGCTTGTCCAGCAGGACCGGACCCGGCCACCGAGGGCAGCGCGGGTGGGAGACGGGCTCCTCTTGCTTCCCCCGGATTTCTCCGGAGGTGGTCGCACCTGCGAGTCTACAACACGTGACCTCAGCAGATCGAACATCCGAATCAGGCGACCACAACCACCTGTTCACCGAGACCTCCGTTGACCAGGACAGCTCGCCGGGCCATCAGCACGCCCGTTCCGATCGCGAACTGGCCGAGGTCCCGGCGGTGGAGGTGATCTCCCGGGCGGCGCTCATGCTGATGAGCGCCGCGGCCGAGCAACTGGGCCTCGCCGACGCCGATCCCGATCAGCCCGCTCATCGGGACCTGGACGAGGCCCGCCGATTGATCACCGCGCTGGCCGGACTGGTCAATGCGGCCGCCCCGGACCTCGGCCCGCACGCCGCAGCCTTCCGGGATGGGCTGGCCGGCCTGCAAGGTGCGTTCCGCGAATACTCGCTGATCCCGGACGCTCCCGGGATGGGCCCGGGCGAAAGCCCGGCCCGCCGATAGACCGGGCTCGACCTACCCGCAGCGACGGCCGAGAGGGCTGAAACGGCTCAGCCGTTGGCCTGCCGGCCGCGGCCGTTCTTGCCCTGCGCCGCCTTGATCAGATCGATCTGTTCCAGCCGGCCCAATGGTCGCTGCGGATCCTCGACCGGATTGCGGCGGGCCAGCGCCTCGGGCGACGGCACCGGAATCGGCGGCGCGTACTGCGTGACCAGGGCCCTGGCCTGCTGTAATGCGGCGACGGCACGTTGCCGATCCATCGCCTGGATGGCCATCACCGGGATGAGCTCGTCGTCGGCGAGTTCGAGTTGCGCCCAGTTGGCCCCCTCGGGAAAGGCGATCCGCTGGACCAGTGCCCACTCGATGAATTTCTCGCCGACGACGTTGCGCACGCGCAGTCCGGTTGCGTCGACCCGCAGCCGGGGCCGGGCGACCAGCAGCATGCCGCCGGCGAACAGCAGCCCGAGTCCGATCAGCGAGACCGCGTCGGCGGTGCGGAAGTACACGCCGGTGTCGGTCGATCGGAGCTTGATGGCAACGAAGATCATCAGCGCGACGACGAGGATCGCGCCGACGCCCGCGTAGATCGCGATCCGCCGCGGACGAACCGTGAACAGGACCGGCTCAGTGTGTGACATGGTCAGAACCCCATTCTGGCTGGAGCGGCCCGCAGTGTCCGGAGGGCCAAGGCTGTGGCCAGGGCGGCCGCCATCGATTCGCCGCCCTTGTCCTCGGCGGCGGCCGGGCCGCCGGCCCGATCGTGGGCCTGCTCGATCGTGTTGACGGTCAGCACACCATTGCCCACCGGAACGCCGCGGTCCAGGCTGACCCTGGTCAGACCGTAGGTGACCGCGTCGCAGACATACTCGAAATGCGGGGTGCCACCCCGGACCACCACGCCCAGCGCGACAACGGCGTCATGTCGGGTGGCTAATTCCTGAACGACCACCGGAAGCTCGAGGCATCCGGTGACTTTCACCACAGTCGGGGTTCTCGTTCCGGCCAGGTCGGCGACCTCCAGGGCATGGCGGAGCAATTCCTCGGTGATCTCGGCGTGCCACTGGGCCACCGCGATCCCCACCTTCAGTCCAGTGGCCTGCGGGATCACCAGAGTAGGCCGACCCTCGCGGCTCACGGGGTGTCTTCCCGCTCGGCAGCAAGGGCGCCGTCGAGATGGTGAGCGCTGACCTGGTTGGCCGCCAGCCCGGCCAATGCGTGACCCATCCGGTCTCGTTTGGTCGTCAGGTAACGCAGGTTTTCCGGGTTGGCGTTCACCGGCAGCGCGACCCGCCCGATGATGCTGAGGCCGTATCCCTCGAGCCCGGCCCGTTTGGCCGGGTTGTTGGTCAGCAGCCGCATCGTCTTGATCCCGAGGGCCGCCAGCACCTGCGCACCGGAACCGTACTCGCGGGCATCCGATGGAAGCCCGAGATTGAGGTTGGCATCGACGGTGTCGACGCCCTCGTCCTGCAGCTCGTAGGCGCGCAGCTTCTGCAGCAGCCCGATCCCGCGCCCTTCGTGACCACGGACGTACAGCACCACGCCTCGTCCCTCGGCCGCGACGGCATCCAGCGCGGCGTGCAGCTGCGGACCACAATCGCAGCGCAAGGAGCTGAAGACATCACCGGTCAGGCACTCCGAGTGCACCCGGACCAATACGTCCTCGCCGTCCCCGATGGCGCCGTGGACCAGGGCGATCAATTCCTTGCCGGTGACCCGGCTCAGGAAGCCGATCGCCCGGAACTCGCCTTGCGGCAGCGGTAGCCGCGCATCGGCGACCTGATCGATCTGGGTTTCAAAGCGCCGTCGGTAGGCAATCAGATCGGCGATCGAAATCAGTGCAAGTGAGTGAAGGGCGGCGAAGCGGCGAAGCTCAGGCAGCCGGGCCATCGATCCGGACCCGTCGTCGCTGACGATCTCGGCGATCGCGCCGGACGGCCGCAGTCCAGCCATCCGGGCCAGGTCGACCGCCGCCTCGGTGTGTCCGGGCCTGGTCAGTACGCCGCCGACCCGCGATCGCAGCGGGAAGACATGGCCGGGCCGGCTCAGATCCGCGGCCTCGGTCGCCGGATCGGCCAAGGCACGGATGGTCTGCGCGCGGTCGGCCGCCGAGATGCCGGTGGTGACACCGACCTTGGAGTCGACGGACACGGTGTAGGCGGTGCCCTTGGGGTCGGTGTTGACGGCGGCCATCGGGGAGAGCTCCAGCCGATCGCATTCCTCGGGCTCGAGCGGTACGCAGATCACCCCGGATGAGTACCGGACCATGAACGCGACCATCTCCGGCGTCGCCAACTCGGCGGCGAAGATCAGGTCGCCCTCGTTCTCGCGGTCCTCGTCGTCGACCACGACCACCGAACGCCCGGCCGCGAGTTCGCTGACCGCGAACTCGATCGTGTCGAAGCCCTCCGGCAGCGTGCGGGGCTGCTGAACTGTGCTGGTCATCATGTGCTGGTACTTCCGATCTGGCTGGTGCGGGCGGTCAGCAGGCGCTCGACGTACTTGGCCATCACATCGACCTCGATGTTCACCTGCGCCCCGATCGAACGTCCACCCAAGGTGGTGGCGTTGCGAGTTTCCGGGATGATGCCGAGGCTGAATTCAGCCCCGCCATCGGTATCGATAACGCTGATCACGGTCAGTGAAATTCCATCGACGGCGATGGCTCCCTTGGCCGCGATGTAGCGGGCCAGCTCCGGCGGCACCGCGATCCGGACCTCGTCCCAGGCGGGATGGCCGACTCGGCCGACGATCGTGCCGACACCGTCGACGTGCCCCTGGACGACGTGACCGCCCATCCGCGAGCTGGCCTGCAACGACCGCTCCAGATTGACCGGGTCCCCCGGGGTGAGCGCGCCGACCGTCGTGCGGAGCAGTGTCTCCGCCATCACATCGGCGGTGAACGTGTCGTGGTGCTGACCGACGACCGTCAGGCAGACTCCGGACACGGCAATCGAGTCCCCATGACCGGCGTCACCGGTGACCTTGGGCGCGCGAACGGTGATCCGGGCGTCCTCGCCGCTGGCGGACAGGTCGATGGCCAGCACCTCGCCCAGTTCCTCGATGATTCCGGTGAACACGCCCGCTCCTTGCTCGTCGACTTCCTAGCACCATCCTCCCCCACGATCGGGGCAGGCCGGGCGGTTGGGGCGGTGATAGCGGCGACTAGGAGCGTGTGGCGGCGGCGGCCAGGGTGCGCAGCGCGGCAACGGCTTGTGCCGGGTCGCCGGCGCCGTACACAGCGGACCCGGCGACGAAGCAATCGGCGCCCGCTTCGGCGGCGGCCTCGATGGTGTCCGCGGTGATCCCGCCGTCCACCTCGACGACCACGTTCAGGTGCCCCGTGTCGACCAGCGTCCGGGCCTGCCGGATCTTGCTCAACATGTCGAAAATGAACGTCTGGCCGCCGAAACCGGGTTCGACAGTCATGATCAGCAGCGTGTCGTAGTGTTTGAGCACCGCCGCCCACTCATCCAGCGAAGTCCCCGGCTTCAGCGACAGACCGGCCTTGGCGCCGGCCGCCCGTAGGTTCTTGGCCAGCGGAATCGGCGAAGCCACCGCCTCGGCGTGAATCGTCACGTTGTACGCGCCCGCTTCGGCGTATTCGATGGCCCAGCGATCCGGGTCGTCGATCATCAGGTGGCAATCCAGCGGCAGATCCGTGGCCTTGAGCAGCGACTTCACCACCGGCAGGCCCAGGGTCAGGTTGGGCACGAAGTGGTTGTCCATCACGTCCACATGCAGCCAGTCGGCGCCGCGCACCGCCGCGGCTTCCTCGCCCAGGCGGGCGAAGTCGGCGGACAGGATGGAGGGGGCGATCATCGGCTGCACGGTGCTCAACCTACCGTGGGCGGGGTCCGTCGGACCGGCTACCGGGTTCGCCGGATGAGTGCAAGGAACATCGCATCGGTGCCCTGCCGGTGCGGCCAGAGCTGGACGGTCGGGCCGTCCCCCAGATCCGGCACGCCGGGCAGGAACGGTCGGGCATCAACCAGCTCGAACCCGTCACCGATCCGGTTGACCACACCGGCCGTTTCGGCCAGGTGCGGCGAGCAGGTGACGTAGCCGATCAGTCCGCCGGGCCGAACCAGCCGCTGCGCCGAGCCGAGCAGCTCCCGTTGCAGGGCCACCAGGCCGGCGACGTCGGACTGGCTGCGCCGCCAGCGCGCCTCCGGCCGGCGACGCAGCGCGCCGAGTCCGGTGCAGGGGGCGTCGAGCAGCACCCGGTCGAAGGTGCCCGCCGGCAGCCCCGGGTCACGGCCGTCCACGACGTGCACGGTGACCGGCAGCCCGGCGACGGTGTGCCGCACCAACTCGGCGCGATGCTCACTCACCTCGACCGCATCGACAGTGGCGCCCCGCTCGGCGGCAAGTGCGCCCAGCAGACCAGCCTTGCCACCCGGCCCGGCGGCCAGATCCAGCCAGCGCTCGTCGGTCCCGTCGATGGGCGCAGTGCCCAGCGCGATGGCGACCAACTGGGAGCCCTCGTCCTGGACCGCCGCGCGTCCGGTGGCCACCGACCGGAATCTTCCTGGATCGCCCTCGGCCAGATAGACGCCGTACGGCGACAGGTTGGCGGCGACCCCGTCGGTCTCGGCGACCAGTTCGTCCCGGCTTATCCGGCCCGGGCGGGCGACCAGGTGAACCTGCGGTCGGGTGTTGTCGCTGTTCAGGGCGTCGCCGAGTTCACTGTGTCGCGATCCTAGGGCGTCCGAGACCGCCTGCGCGATCCAGCGCGGGTGGGCGGTCGCCATCGCGAAGTGTCCGATCGGATCGTCCTCAACGCTGGGCGCGAGGCGCTCGATCCACTCCGCCTCGGTATGTTCGGTGACCCGCCGCAGGACGGCGTTGACGAATCCGGCGGCACCAGGCCGGGGTCCGACCCGCACCAGGTTCACGGCGGTGGATACCGCGGCGTGGGCTGGGATCCGGGTGCGCAGCACCTGGTAGGCGCCCAGGCGCAACGCGTCCAGAGCCGGGCCGTCCAACTCCGCGAGGGGGCGGTCGGTGCCCTGGGAGATAATGGCATCCAGCAGGCCCAGGGCACGGCAGGTGCCGTACGCCAACTCGGTGGCCAGCCCCGCGTCCCGACCGGACAGGTTCCGCCTGGCCAGGATCTTGGGCAGTGCGAGGTTGGCGTAGGCCCCGTTTTCGCGTACCTCGGCCAGCAACTCGATGGCCGCCGACCGAGCCTGATCCACCACCGGTGGCTGGTTGGTCGGCGGGCGCCGGGGCGGTCCGGAGCTGCCGCCACGGGTGGGTCGGGCTGGTCTGGTCATCTGCGGGCCTCATCTGGAACGCGTCGTGGGAGTGGCGGGCGTCGATTCACTCGAATCGCTCGCCCGGAACGGGGCGGGCGCCGCGGGCCCATTCGGGGGCGGCCATCGGACGTTTGCCGGGTGGTTGCACCGTACTGAGCCGCACCGGGCTGGAAGCGGTCCCGACGACGACATCGCGTCTGGAAACCAGCAACTCGCCCGGTTGGAGCTGGCCGGCCGGGCTGCCCGAACGTTCCACCGGGCCGAGGCCCACCCGCTGACCGCGAAACTCCGACCAGGCGCCCGGATACGGAGTGAGGGCTCGAACCGCACGGTCCACGCCGATGGCCGGAACTCGCCAGTCGATGCGGGCGTCGGCCACGCTCACCTTGCCGATATGGCTGACCCCATCCGCCGCCTGCGGGACCGGGATGAGTGACTGGTCGGCGATCCCGTCCAGGGTGGCGACCAGCAACTTCGCGCCGGACAGGGCCAGCCGGTCGAGCAGTTCACCGGTGGTGTCGGTGGGCCGGATGGCCTCGGTCACGGTGCCGAAGACGGGGCCGGTGTCCAGACCGGCCTCGAGCAGGAAGGTGCTGGCGCCGGTCAGGTCGTCGCCGTGCCGGATCGCCGCGTAGACCGGAGCGGCGCCGCGCCAGGCCGGGAGCAGTGAGAAGTGCAGGTTGACCCAACCGTGCGCCGGCACCGCGAGAACTTCCGGCGGCAGCAACGCGCCGTAGGCCACCACGGCGGCGGCATCGGGGGCCCACTCGCTCAGCGCCCGGCGGAACTCCGGGTCCCGCGCAGTGACGGGGGTGAGCACCGGGATGCCGGCGGCCTCGGCCACCTCCTGGACCGGGCTCGGCGCGAACTTGCGACCCCGTCCGGTCGGCGCGGCCGGCCGGGTGACGACGGCCACAACCTGATGCGACGAACCGATCAGGGCGTGCAGCGACGGGACCGCTGGTTGCGGTGTGCCGGCGAAAACGATGCGCAGGACGAATCTCCGTGGTCGGGCCAGTCGACCCTTCTCGATGGTGGGCAACGACGGGCGACAGCTGGGTGGGCAAGGAATCGGTCGCGAGTCGCGCCGCCCACATGGCATTCTACGAGCGCCGCACCGAGTGCTCGCGCGGGTGCGTGCACAGAGGAGGAACCGGATGCCCGCGTTGATGCCTGACGGCCGCTGCCTCATCGGAGAACTTGTCCGGCTCGACCCGCTCCGGCTCGCTGATGTGCCGGACCTGTTCACCGCACTGGACGACGAGCGGGTCTGGGCCGCCGGCTACGGCGGCGGGCCGTCCGGGCGACCGGCCACCGCCGCGCAGCTGGCTGAGCAACTCACCGCCCGGCGTGCCCTGCCCGGCCACACCGCCTATGTCGTGCGGCTGCGCACGGACAGCGGTGTCGGTGCGGCCGGCACCGTCGTCGGCACGTCCACGCTGGGCGACCCCGATCTCGCGAATGAGCGGGTTCACCTCGGCTGGACCGCCTACTCGCCGACCGTCTGGGCGAGCAAGGTCAATCCCGAGTGCAAGTTTCTGCTGCTCTCCCACGCTTTCGAGGACTGCGGCTTCGGCCGGGTCAAGATCCAGACCGACTCGATCAACACCCGATCGCAGGCGGCCATCGCCAAGCTCGGGGCGGTCCGGGAGGGTGTCCTGCGTCGACATGTGGTCCGGCCGGACGGTTCGCACCGGGACACCGTCGTGTACTCGGTGATCGCGCCGGATTGGCCGGCCGTTCGAACATCATTGGTGGCGCGGCTGGCTGTTCGAGCCTGAATCAGCCGCTCCATCGGGTCCGATGGCAGTCAGGTCAGTGCCGAACCGTCGCCGATGGTGGCCACCTCGCGCGCCGCCTCCGGGCCGTCCGCCAGCAGGACCCGGAATCCCGCTTCGTCGAGAATCGGCACGTTCAGCGAGATGGCCTTGTCGTGTTTGGTGCCGGGGTTCTCGCCGACCACGACGAACGCCGTCTTCGACGAGACCGCGCTCGCGGCCTTGGCGCCGCGCTCCAGCAGTGCCGACTTCGCCTCGTCGCGAGAGAAGTTCGGCAGGGTCCCGGTGACCACGATCGATAGTCCGGCCAGGGTTTGGGCCATTCGCTCGGTGGCCTCGTCGGCCATCCGCACCCCAGCCGTGGCCCATTTGTCCACGATGGCGACGTGCCAGTCGACGGTGAACCATTCGATCAGCGCCGCGGCGATGATGGGACCCACCCCGTCGGCGGCGGCGAGCTCGGCCTCGTCAGCCGCCCTGATCGCGTCCATCGAACCGAATCGCTGCGCCAGCGCCCGGGCCGCGGTCGGGCCGACATGCCGGATCGACAACGCGACCAGGACGCGCCAGAGCGGCTGATCCTTCTGCTTCTGCAGGTTGATCAGCAGCTTTCGGCCCATCTCGGTGAGTTCGTTGTCCTTCGCGCGGAGAAAGATCGGGGCCCGCCGCAGGGCCGCCTCATCCAGTCCGAACAGGTCACCTTCGTCAGTGATGACGCCGGAGGTCAGCAAACCGGTGGCCGCTTCGTAGCCCAGACCCTCGATATCGAAGGCGCCGCGGCCGGACACGTGGAACACCCGCTCACGGAGCTGCGCCGGACACGACCGGGAGTTCGGGCAGCGGATGTCGGCATCACCCTCCCTGGCCGGCGCCAGCGTGGTTCCGCACTCGGGGCATTCGGTCGGCATCACGAACGCCCGTTCGCTGCCGTCACGCAGTGCGATCACCGGGCCGAGGACTTCCGGGATGACGTCACCGGCCTTGCGGATCACCACGGTGTCGCCGATCAGCACGCCCTTGCGGATAACCTCGCTGGCGTTATGCAGGGTCGCCAGACCAACGGTGGAACCCGCCACCAGCACCGGCTCCAGGTAGGCGAACGGGGTCACCCGGCCGGTTCGGCCGACGCTGACCCGGATATCGAGCAGCTTGGTGTTGACTTCCTCCGGCGGATATTTGTACGCGATGGCCCAACGCGGTGCCCGCGAGGTGGTGCCCATCCGGCGTTGGGCGGCGATCTCGTCGACCTTGACCACCAGCCCGTCGATGTCGTGGACGACGTCGTGCCGGTGCTCGCGCCAGTAGTCGACCCTGGCCAGCACTTCGGCCTGCGTGTCGACCACCAGATTGTGTTCCGAGATCGGCAGCCCCCACGCCCGCAGCCGCTCATAAGCCTCGGACTGCCGGTTGATGTCGAAGCCAACCCGCGCGCCGATTCCGTGACACAACATCCTCAGTGGCCTGCTGGCTGTCACCTTCGGATCCTTCTGGCGCAGCGATCCGGCGGCCGAGTTCCGGGGATTGGCGAACGGCGGCTTGCCCGCCGCGACCAACGCCGCGTTCAGCTCGGCGAAACCGGTGAGTGGGAAAAAGACCTCGCCGCGGATCTCGACCAGCTCTGGAACGTCATGACCACCATCGGCCGACAGCGTGTCCGGGATGCCCTTGATGGTGCGCACATTCAGCGTGACGTCCTCGCCGGTCTGACCGTCACCGCGGGTGGCGGCCAGCGTCAGCCGGCCGTATTCGTAGCGCAGATTGACCGCGAGACCATCGATCTTCACCTCGGTCAGCCAATGGATCGGCCCGCCGGCGTCCTTCTCCGCGCGCACCAACCAGGTCGACAGCTCCTCGGCGGAAAAGACGTTGTCCAGCGACAACATCCGTTCGCGGTGGGCGACGGTGGCGAACTCAGTGGCGTAGGTGCCGCCCACCCGCTGGGTCGGCGAATCCGGTGTCACCAGTTCCGGGTGGGCGTCCTCGATGGCCTGCAACTCCCGGAGTTGGGTGTCGAACTCGCCGTCGGTGAGTGTCGGGGCGTCCAGCACGTAGTAGCGGAACTGGTGACCGGCGATCACCTCGGATAGCTCGGCATGACGGCGAATGACGTCGGCCGCGGCCGGCGACGGCTCGGCTGCGGTCTCGACACGGCTATCGGAAGTCATTCGATCAGGGTAGGGCCAGCCACCGACACTGCTCGGTGAGTCTGCCCGATGAAGGTGCGGGCCCACCGTGCTCGCCGGAAAACGCACGCTGCCCGGGTCAGCCGCCGCCCAGCGATCGCCAGAGCCGCCGCCACCAGGAGTCGTGCGCCGACTCGGCAGGAGCACCGGAACGGTCACCCGGCGACTCGACCGGAATCGGTGCCGCCGGCGGGGCGTCGATGTCCGAACCGTCGGCGACGCCGGAGCTGGGCCTCAGCACGGTCGGCGCGCCGCCGATCTCGAAGCCGTACACAGCGATCTCGGCCGGGTCGAGATCGCCTGGCCGGTTGTCGCCGACGAGCCCGAAGCCGAACAGAGCGCGTACCGACTCTTGACCGAAATCCATTGGACTGAATGGCATCTCGGCGCCGAAGGTGGCCGCATGGAGGCCTGCCGGGTCACGGTCACCGGACCAGAACGGTCGCTCGAACTCGAGCCGGGGACCCGCATCGAAGACCACACCCTCGTCGTTGGTCAGCATCACCTCGCGGACCAGCGCGCCCGTCGAATCGCTGATGTCCAACGCCGCCGCGTCCAGGACACTGTTCAGCTGGATACGGTAGGCGAGCCGGCCCTTGCCAATGGCCCGGACCGCTGGGCCCAGGTCGACAATCTCGATCAGATCCTGGCCACAGATCACTGTCATCTCACCGAATGTTCCAGCATAGATCCGGCCGATCGGCGAGGCGCACCCGGACCGCATGTCGCCCGGCGGCAGGTCGGCGCCTATCCGTCCGGGAAACAATAGCGACAGCTCGCTTCTGGATTGCTCCGCGGTTCCCAGACCGCCTGCGACAAGGGCCAGCCGCGGCAGATCGGCCGACATCGCCAGAATCTCCACAGTGGTGACCATTGCGCACCTTTCGATCTTGACCACTCAATCCGCCAGCAGCCGCGGCGATCCCTCGGCCAACAACCGTGAGACATCCCTGGTCAACGACAAGGCTCGACGGGTCCACTCCGAACTCGCCTCGGCCAACCCCCCGGTCGGTGTCGCGATAATTTGTCCGGCGACGGTCGCCGGCGAAAACCCCAGTGCGCGTAGCGGTTCGGTGATCGGCGCGGCCCACCTGGTGAGCGAGTCGGGCGAGGACGGCAGTCCGGGCTGCGCATCGGCGAACCGACCGGGTGCCGAGCGGTCTGTCGACGACTCCTTGACCGGCGGCAGGGCCGGGATCACTCCGCCGAGCACCATCGAACCGTCAGAAATCAACTCCCCTAACGCATCCCAGGCCCCTGCGGTGGCTGGCAGCACAGTGAAATCCAGGGTCACCGCATCAAAACCCGCAGTGCGCAACAGCTTTCGCGGCGCATCGATATCCGGGCAGTGCCCTATGGTTCGGCGATTGCCCACTGCGCCAATCACCTCAGACAGCCGCGCGCCCACCCTGGCCTGCTCGATGGACCGAACGGTGGCAAAGCCGCTGGCGGTCGACAGGGATCCGGCCAGCACGGCCGGCAGCAGAGGTTCGTCGATCTGGATGACCAGTTCAGTGCCGGGCAGCCGGCGTTGCACCTCGGCGATGTGCAACGCCAGACCCTCGGCCAACGACGCGGTCAGGTCGGCGACGGCGCCCTGGTCGGTCAGCGCCCGATGACCGGCCGGCACCTCGAGCAGCGCGGCCAGCGTCCACGGGCCGCAGATCTGCAACTTGAGAGCGGGGGCACCCTGCAGGTGTTGTTCGGCCGCATCGAGATCCCAGGCCAGGAAATCCTTGCCACGCCGGCCATCTCGACTGGGGCGACGGGAGGTCCGCCAGCCCGAGGGCACCACATCGGCCCAGATGTCGACCAACATGGCGATACTCCGGCCCACCGGGTCGGCGCCCACACCACGGGCCGGCAGTTGAGGCAGAAACGGAAGTTCCGGCATTTCGCCGGCGACCATTCGCATCGACTCGTCCGGATCACTGCCGGGCATCGGCCCGAGCCCGGTCCCCGCCGGAATCGGCCAATCGGGTCGCCCGGTGTTCGTGCCTATCGCGCCGTCGGCCGGCCCGGTGGCCACCGGTCTCAGCCGGCCCTGGTGATGGTGGCCGAGCCGATGACGTATTCGTTCGACGGGTCGTACAGCACGACCGTCTGGCCCGGGGCGATGCCGCGGAGCGGCTCGTCGACACTGACTCGGAGCCGACCGTCGACCAGGTCGGCGCTACCGGCAACGGTGCCGCCGTGGGCGCGTACTTGGATCACCGTCCGCAACGGGAATGCGGGTGGCTCTCCGGTGGAGAAAACCGGCTCGGCCGCCGAGATCACCGACACCGCAAGCCTTTCGGCCGCGCCAACCTTGACAGTGCCGCTCACCGGTTCGATTTCCAGCACATACCTGGGCCGACCGTCGGCGGCCGGCCGAGTGAGCCCGAGGCCCTTACGCTGCCCGATCGTGTAGCCATAGGTGCCATCGTGCTGGCCCAGGACATCGCCGGTTTCCAGATCGACGACCGAACCCGGCCGGTGACCGAGCTTCTCGGTCAGATACCCGCGGGTGTCGCCATCCGGAATGAAACAGATGTCGTAGGAGTCGGGCTTGGCCGCTACTGCGAACCCACGACGGGCGGCCTCGGCACGGACCCATTCCTTGGTGTGGTCGCCCAACGGAAAGATGCTGTGGGCCAATTGGTCCCGGGTCAGCACCGCCAGCACATAGGACTGGTCCTTGGCCGCATCCGCCGATCGCCGCAGGATGCCGTCGCAGATCCGGACGTGATGACCGGTGACTACCGCATCGAAGCCGAGGGCCAGCGCGCGGTCGAGCAGGGCCGCGAACTTGATCTTCTCGTTGCACCGCAAGCACGGATTGGGGGTGCGACCGGCGGAGTACTCGGACAGGAAGTCCGCCACCACATCCTCGACGAACTCGGCCGAGAAATCCCAGACGTAGAACGGGATCGCGAGCAGGTCGCAGACCCGACGCGCGTCGAAGGCGTCCTCGACGGTGCAGCAACCGCGGGATCCCGTTCGCAGCGTGCCGGGCCGCCGGGACAGCGCCATGTGAACTCCGGTGACGTCGTAGCCCGCCTCGACCGCCAGCGCGGCAGCCACCGCGGAATCCACCCCGCCGCTCATCGCCGCCAGCACCCGAAGCGGCCGATCAGCCACGGCTGACCACCGTTCGCCGGCGCGAAGCCTGCCAGGCTCGCCGCGCTCGCTCGACCACCGGCCAGATGACCTCGAGCACGGCGTCGACATCGCCGGCGGTCGACGTATGTCCGAGGGAGAAGCGCAGCGCACCAACGGCTTCATCCTCGGGTACGCCCATCGCCAGCAGCACGTGCGAGGGTCGAGCCACCCCCGCGGTGCAGGCGGAGCCGGTCGAGCACTCGATCCCGCGGGCATCCAGCAGCATGAGCAGGGAGTCACCTTCACAGCGCGGGAACCGCAGGTGGACGTTGCCGGGCAACCGGCTGGGTCCGCCGTCGACGGTGGACTGACCGGGGTCGCCCGCTAGCACCGCGTCCGGAACCAGCTTGAGGATCCCGGCGATCAGCGCATCGCGCAGTTGGGACAGCCGTACCTGTCGGTCCGGGAGCTCGGCGACCGCATCGGTTACGGCAACCGCGAACCCCGAGATTCCCGCAACATCGAGTGTGCCCGACCGCACGCCACGTTCCTGACCGCCGCCGAACATGATCGGCTCGACCAGGACGTCCCGGCGCAGCAGCAGAGCACCGACCCCGGTCGGACCCCCGACCTTGTGTGCCGTCAGCGTCAGTGCGTCGGCACCGCAGGCGGCGAAATCAACGTTCAACTGGCCGACGGCCTGTACCGCGTCGGTGTGCAGTGGAATGCCGCGGGAATGGGCGACGTCTGCGAGCTCACGCACCGGATTCACCGTGCCGACCTCGTTGTTCGCCCACATGACCGTGACCAGGGCAACGTCGTCGGGGTTCTCGGCGATCGCGGCGGCCAGCGTATCCGCATGTACCCTGCCGTAGTCATCAACCTCCAACCAGGTGATCCTGGCGCCCTCGTCGGCCTGCAGATGTTCGACGATGTCCAGCACCGCATGATGCTCGACACCGCTGGACAGCACTCTGGTCCGCCGCGGATCGGCCCGTCGACGCGCCCGGTACAGGCCGGTGATGGCCAGATTGTTCGACTCGGTGCCACCGGCGGTGAAGATCACCTCACTCGGCCGGGCACCGAGCGCGGTCGCAATGGACTCGCGTGATTCCTCTACCCGCCGGCGAGCCAGTCGGCCGGCGGTGTGCAGCGAGGAGGCGTTCCCCGGGTGGGCGAACGCCTCAGTGATGGCGGCGACCACGGCCGGCAGAACCGGGGTGGTGGCGGCGTGATCGAGGTAAACCATGACTGTTCCAGGGTAGACGGTCGCCGCCGTCGCGAACACTGCGCCGAATGCCACGCTGTAAATTCGGTGGTTGCTCCGAATGTGTGATTCCCGGGTGCGTTCCTGGGAGTTTCCAGTAAGTCCTGGGAAGGGCTTGCCGAGCACCCGTGAGTGCGTGCAGACTTTCGCCGCCGGTCGCGTTCGGCGACCGCACAGCGAAGGGACTCCATCGTGGCAGTTTCGGTAGACCTCTCCACCGGCCTGGACAAGGCATATGAGGACAAGAGCCTGGCGGAGATCCTGGCAGCGCCACCCTCGGCGTTGGCCGGCTTGACGGAACGCCATGACGCGCTGCTGGCGGAGATGAACATCAAGTCGATCAAGGACCTCGGCTCGAACAAGTACTTCGCGTTCGCCGGAGTGCTGGTGGCGTTGTCCGGGAAGACCGGCTGACCCCACCAAGGACAAGCTCGCGCCCGGACTTCGCGTCTGTGAAGTCCGGGCGCGAGCTGCTTCCTATCCTCGGCCGACCCGCAGGATCACCCGCCCGCTGCGCGGAACTTCAACGGAGCGGCCGCCCGGCCAACCTGCCGCTGTGCGCGGCGCCGGACGATGGGCTGATTCAACGCACGGGCTATCGCGTTCTGGGTCAGGTTGGCCACGCTGGCCCGGTCGACCGCATCGCGGCCGGTACCGGCGATCGCCGGAATCGCCGGCAACCAGCGCAATTCGACCCGCGGCTCCGACATCCGCAGTGCCCGGCGAACTGCCGATGCCACCTCCTCCTGACCAACGAAAGCCAGTGCAGTGGTTCGGTTTTCGATATTACGGTAGCTCAGGACAGCGGGCTGGACGACGACTGCGGCATTCACCGCTGCCTGAAACGAGGCCCGATAGAACTCTCCGACGGCCAGCCCACACCGGGTGGTCGCCTCCGGGAAGACCTGGACCCGGTGCCCGCTGCGCATGGCTGCGGTGATCGCCTCCACGCTCAATGGCAACTGCCGCAGGCTGTCCCGGGCCACGAACAACGCGCCGCAGCGCCGGGCCAGAGTGCCGACCAATGGCCAGTTCGCCACCTCGGACTTGGCCACCGGAATCATCGGGGCGTAGGCACACAGCACCACGACGTCCAGCCACGACGTGTGATTGGCCACCACCAAACAGGGACCCGGCCGCGGAACCCCGATCATCTCGACCGAGATCCCGGCGCCGGCAAGCACTGTGCGGCTGCACCAGCTCAGTACCCACGACCGGCGCCGCTGCGCCGCATAGCCGGGGAGTGCGGCGATCAGCAGGGCGACCGGGACCACCAGGGCCATGGCGGCGACCAATCGGCCGGTTCGCCATGCGGCACGCAGCGGGGTTGCCTGCTCGGAAGTGTTTGGCACGCAGTCCGAAACGCAGATCTGTCGATGACCACCGAACTCCGCACAGCCCTCTTTCGGGTCGGTCATCTCTCGCATTCCCGGCGGTACATCGGTTCGCCGCGCTGCTCGATGCGGGTGGGAGTCTGCCCGAGAAAGTGCCGCAGGTAACGTTGATCGGCAGTTTGCATGTCCAGCAGGATCGGGAAGTCGGCGGTGTTGAACGCCGGATCGTGCGCTGGCGAACCCAAAACCCTTGCCCCCAAACGCAGGTAGGCCTTCAACAGCGGCGGCACGGCGACCGCGGTGGCCGGCACCGCGGGCGCCTCCCATGGTCGGCGCGGCGGGCAACTGAATTCGGTTCGAGCGCAGCGATTGCTCTGCAACGCCTTCCACACTCCGGCGGCCACCACACCGCCGTCGACCAGCGGGATTGACGCACAACCGAGCAGGTACCGATGGCCGCCGCGCAGCATGTAGTCCGCTATGCCGCCCCACAACAGCGCCATCGTGGCGCCGTTGCGATGATCGCGGTGCACGCACGACCGGCCGGTCTCGACGGTGAACTGCAGCAGCGGCGAGATGGCGGCGAGATCGAACTCGGTGTCCGTGTAGCGGCCTGGCGCACCGGTTCCCGGTGGCAGCATTCGATAGGTCGCCACCACCTGGGGTGCCTGGGCCGAATGGCCCTGGTGCCAGATCAGCAGGTGATCACAGTATTCGTCGAAGTCATCGGTATCGAGGCCGACCGGCCCCGGGGTGATCGAGCCGAACTCGCCGGCGAATACTTGGTGGCGAAGACGTTGCGCCGCAAGAACTTCGGCGGCGGATTGGGCAAGGGCAAGCCAGTAGCCGGCGGCCGGCTTGCGGTGATGATCATCCAGCTCGTGAGAAGCGGTGCGAGGCAACGCGTGAGTGGTCACGCGTCAAGGTTCGCGCCGGAACGAATCCGCCGTCCGAGCACGACGCGACCCTCAGATGTCAGTTGGATGAACAACCGTCCCACGTGTTTCGGAGCCGGATCGACCTGCGGATCGACCCGGCCCGAATCTGCGGGTTACGACTGATGGGCGGCGATCGCGTCGGTCAACTGCGGCGCGACCTTGAAAAGGTCCCCGACCACACCGAAATCGGTGATCTCGAAGATCGGCGCGTCGGCGTCCTTGTTGACCGCGACGATCATTTTCGACGTCTGCATGCCGGCCCGATGCTGGATCGCGCCGGAGATCCCGAGCGCGATGTACAGCTGCGGTGAGACCGTGGTGCCGGTCTGACCGACTTGGAACTGGTGTGGGTAGTAGCCGGAGTCGACGGCGGCGCGGGACGCGCCGACGGCGCCGCCCAGGACGTCGGCGAGCGCTTCGACAATCGGGAAGTTCTCGGCCGAACCGACTCCGCGACCACCGGACACCACGACCGAGGCGGCGCCCAGCTCCGGGCGGTCGCCGACCACCTCGGGGTGGACGGCGACGAGGGTCGCCGAAGCGGCGGGGTCGACCTCGAAGGTGATCGGGGTCAGCGTGCCGGCGCCGGCGGTCGCCGCCAGCTCCTGGATCGAGTTGGGGCGCAGTGTGATGATCGGGATGCCCCTCGTGACCTTGGAGGTCACCGTGTACGAACCGCCGAACACCGACTGGGTCGCGGTCAGGTCGGCGTTGACGTCACTCACATCGGCCAGCACTCCGCCGTCGAGCCGGACCGCGAGCCGCCCGGCGATCTCCCGGCCGTCGATGGTGGCGGCCAGCAGAATCGCCGCCGGCGCCGCGCTCGCCGCAACGGTCGCGAGCGCCGAGACCTGCGGGGTGATCAGATAGGTCGTCGCCGCAGCGGACTCGGCGACATAGATGATTTCGGCGCCCCAGGCGGCAAGTTGGCCGCTCAGTGCGGCCGCGGTGCCGGGCGCGCCGACGACCACCGCCGCCGGGGTACCGATCTTCGCAGCGACTGTCAGCAGCTCACCGGTGACTTTGCGAACCTGGCCGTCGATGGAATCGACGAGAACGAGAACTTCAGACATGTTGGCTCCCTTACCCTGTCAGATCAACCGCGAGGCGGCGAGGAATTGTGCGACTTGATTTCCGGCTTCGCCGGAGTCGGCGACCTTCTGACCGGCGGCCCGCAGCGGGCGCGGCGCGGCTTCCAACACCGTCGTCCAGGCATTGGCCAGGCCGGCTTCGTCGACCGGCAGGCCCAGGTCGTCCAGGGTCAGGGTGGTCAACGGTTTGGACTTCGCGGCCATGATGCCCTTGAAGTTGGGGTACCGCGGCTCGTTGATCTTCTCGGTGACCGAGATGACCGCCGGCAGCGTGGCGGCGAGTTCGGCATAGCCGCCCTCGACCACCCGCTCGGCGGTCAGTGTCGATCCCTGAATGTCGATGCTCCGGACGAAGGTGACCTGCGGCAGGCCAAGCCGTTCGGCCAGCATCGCCGGAACGGAGGCCGTCCGGCCATCAGTCGACTCGTTGCCGGCGATCACCAGGTCAAATGTGAGCGTCTTGAGCGCGGCGGCCAGCGCCGCGGATGTCTGCATCGCATCGGCTCCGGCCAATCGGTCGTCGTTGATGTGCACCGCCTTGTGGGCACCCATCGCCAACGCCTTGCGCAGGACCTCGACCGCCCGGTTCGGACCCATGGTCAGCACGGTGACCTGGCCGCCGTGCGCCTCGGTCAGCTGCAGTCCGGCCTCGACGCCCCGCGAATCGATCTCGTCGATGACGGCGTCCGCGGAATCACGGTCCAGAATGCCGTCGGCCTGGCGCAGGGTGCGCTCGGAATAGGTATCGGGCACTTGCTTGATCAGAACAACGATGTCCACGGTGGCGATCGACCTCTCGATTCGGGGCGGCCCGAATCTTCGCGGATTACTCGCGACGACGACTGGCAGCCGCAGTGGAGTGATCGGGACAGAAATCCGGGCACCTAAGCGCTCGCTTAGGAATGGGGGTGTGGTACTTAAGCTAGCCTTTGGTTTGTCCGGAGTCGAGCATTCGGGTGGTGTGCCGCGTCACGTGCCGGCAATCAACGACCCGCTCTCCGGTGACCGGTACGGTGACCGGCATGAGCAGCGCGACGACCCCCGGCCGGTCGGACCCGGCACCGATCCCCGTCATCCTCGACGTGGACACCGGCATCGACGATGCGCTGGCCCTGATGCTCGCCGTCCGCGATCCGCGACTCGAGCTGCGCGCCGTGACCTGCGTGAACGGCAACGTTGGGGTGGATCAAGTGGTCGCCAATACCGCCTACGTGCTCGACACCGCGGGCGCCCGCGACATCCCGATCGCCCGGGGGGCGACCCGCCCGCTGCTGGCGATTCCGCGCCACGCATCCGAAGTACACGGGGCCGACGGCCTGGGTGGCTTCTCCAGAACATCGGATCGTCGGATCGAGCATGTGCACGCCATCGAATTGCTGCGCCGGGAACTGATGAACGCGATCGGCAACGGCGAGACGATCACCCTGGTGCCGATGGGCCCACAGACCAATATCGCGTTGCTGCTGCGGGCCTTCCCCGAGGTGGCGCCCGGCATCGAACGCATCGTCTTCATGGGTGGCTCGGCGTCGGTGGGCAACGTCACGGCGGTTGCCGAATTCAACGTGTTCGCCGACCCGGAGGCCACCGCAGTGACCATTTCGGCGGCCGGCGAGCTGGACATCCCGGTCACGATGTACGGGCTCGACGTCTTCAATGACGTGCTGGTCGATCTGGCGGACGCCCGCCGGCTGCGGGAGTCGTTGGACCCGGCCGGCCAGCTGGCCGGGGCGCTGATCGAATTCCAGTGCGGCGTGTTCGGAACCGCGGAGAACACGATCGGCGACGCCGGCGCGGTCTGCGCGGTGATCGATCCCGGGAGTCTGTCCACCGCCGTCCACCCGGTCCGCGTCGAGGTAGGGAACGGGCCGACCAGGGGGCAGACAGTGGTCGACCGGCGGACCTGGATGAGCCACGAGGATCGGGCACGAGAAGGAGACACGGGCACGGCGCTCCAGGTGGCCTTCGCGGTCGACGCGCAGCGGTACCGGGAGTTGTGGTTGTCGATCTTCAGTGGCTGAACCGGCGGCCTGGGTGAGTGACTTCTATGGAGTCGGCCGGTACCGGTCAGACACCGATGTCCTCGTTCCACAACTCGGGTCGGTCGCGGATGAAGTCGGTCATCAGCGCGATGCATTCGCTGTCGTCGAGCACGATCACCTCGACGCCGCGCGATCGCAGGTAGTCCTCGCCGCCGTAGAACGTCCGGTTCTCGCCGACGATGACCCGCGGGATCTTGTAGAGCAGGATGGCGCCGGTGCACATGTCGCACGGCGACAGCGTGGTGACCATGATGGACCTGGCGTACACATCGGCACTGAGCCGGCCGGCACTCTCCAGGCAGTCGGTCTCGCCGTGCCTGGTCGGGCTGCCCAGCTGGATCCGCTTGTTGTGCCCGGTGGCCAGCACATGCCCGTCGACCACCAGAGCGGCGCCGATCGGAATGCCGCCCTCGGCCAGGCCCAGCCGCGCCTGAGCCACCGCCACCGCCAGATACCCGGCCGCCACGCTGACTTCCACGTCAGTCACCAGCGAGTCCTTTCGTCGATGCGGTGATGGTTTCACGGTGCCGCCGCCGGGTTTCCGGCGACTGCCGAGCGATCCTGGCGGGCCACGGAAAGGCAGCGCCCTGGGTCTGTCGGATGCCGTGGTTAAGGTGGCGAGCGTGTCCATCGAATCAGCCGTTTCGCCCGCTGCCGCCAGGCTCCAGGCCGGCGGTTCGGCGACGCCCGAGCATCGAGCCCGTCGGATGGGCTGGATTCGTCGCGTCGCCGCCGCCTGCTGGGTGCACCGCGGCCTGACCATTGCCGCGGGGGTCTCGGCACTGGGCGGGATCGGGATCGGCGCGGTGGGTCCGCTCCTGACGAAATCGGTCATCGACGGGGCGACCGCCGGCAACTCGACATCGCTGCCCTGGCTGATCGGCGCGCTGATCGCGCTGGCGGTGATCCGATATGCATCGTCCTTCGTCCGCCGATACGCCGGCGGCAAGCTTTCGCTGGCCGTTCAGCACGATCTTCGGCAACGGGTGTTCAGCTCGATGCAGACCTTCGACGGTGCCATGCAGGACAAGCTGCGCACCGGGCAGATCGTCTCCAGGGCGAACACGGATCTGGGCTTGGTTCAGGGTCTGCTGGCCTTCCTGCCGCTGACGATCGGGCAGGCCGCGCTGTTCGGCGTCTCCCTGGTGATCATGGTGATGCTGTCGCCGCTGCTCAGCCTGGTTGTCGTCGCGGTTGTCCCGCTGGTCGCCTGGGTGACCCAGCTCACCCGCCGGCGGCTGTTCCCGGCGGCCTGGGCCGCGCAGCAGAGCGCCGCCGAGGTCGCCGACATCGTCGAGGAGGACATCACCGGAGTTCGGGTGGTCAAAGGCTTCGGGCAGGAGGATCGGGAGACCGAGCGCCTGCGGGCGGCCGCCGCGCAGCTGTACGGGGAGCGGATGCGCGCTGTCCGGCTGACCGCCCGGCTCAGCCCCGCGCTGCCGATGATCACCACTCTCGGCCAGGTCGGGATCCTCGCCCTCGGTGACTACCTGGCCCTGCACGGTGAGATCACCCTGGGGACGTTCATCGCGTTCAACGCCTACCTGGCCCAGATCATCGGGCCGGTCCGGTCGATCTCGATGCTGCTGGTGATCGCCCAGCAGGCGCGGGCCGGCGTCGAGCGGGTGTTCGAGGTCATCGACTCGCGGTCATCGGTCGTGGATCCGATTCACCCGAAACCCCTCCCGACGGGTCCGCTATCGGTCGACTTCGATGATCTGCACTTCGGCTATCTGTCCGACGAGCCGGTGCTCGACGGCTTCGACCTACACCTGCGGGCCGGCGAGACGGTCGCCCTCGTCGGCCCATCCGGTTCGGGGAAGTCGACGATCTCGTTGCTGCTGCCGCGGTTCTACGACCCGGCGCGGGGGGCGGTGCGGCTCGGCGGCATCGACGTTCGCACGGTCGGCCTCACCGAGCTCCGAACGAGCCTGGGTGTGGTCTTCGAGGAGGCGTTCCTGTTCTCCGACACGGTGCTTGCAAACATCGCATACGGGCGTGCGGACGCCACCATCGCCGAGGTTCGCGGTGCCGCGCTCGCTGCCGAGGCGGATGAATTCATCGAGCGGCTGCCGCAGGGCTACGACACCGTGATCGGTGAGCGCGGCATGACGTTGTCCGGTGGGCAGCGGCAGCGGCTGGCCCTGGCCAGGGCGTTGCTTACCGACCCACGGGTGCTCATCCTGGACGATGCGACCAGCGCCGTCGACCCGACGACCGAGGCCGCGATCCTGGCCACCATGCGGACGGTGACCGCCGAGCGGACAACCCTGTTGATCGCCCACCGACGATCGACCCTGGCGCTGGCCGACCGGATAGCGGTCGTCGAGGGCGGGCGGGTGGTCGACGTCGGCACCCAGGATGAGCTGCGACGGCGGAGCCCCACGTTCAACGCGCTGATCGGCGAGATGGGCGACCCGGTGGCCGGGCCGCTGACGGCCTTCGACCGACCGCCGGCAATCGGCGCGGTGACCGCCGAGCTGTGGCCCACCGACCGGCCGGCGAAGTCCGCCGCTAACCGCGGAGAAGCCGACCGTGCCGAACGGATCGCACCGGGCCGGGGCGGCGGGGCAGGCCGCGGTGGCGGCGCAGGGGGCGGCGCCGGCGGATTCATGGCCGGTCTCCCGTCGAGCCCGGAGCTGCTGTCACAGGTGGCGGCACTACCGCCGCCGGTCGACGTGCCACAACCGGAGTCGCCGGCCACCCGTGACGGGCCATTCAGCATCCTGCGCATGCTGCGCGGAGTACGGGCCTTGCTGATCGCCGCTCTGCTCCTGGTCGCGCTGGATGCGCTGGCCGGGCTCGCGCTGCCCGTGCTGATCCGGCACGGAATCGACAATGGCGTCGTGGTGGCCGCGCTGCCGGTCATCTGGTGGACCGCGGCGGTAGCGATCGTGATCGCCGTGGTGACGTTCGCGATCGAGCGGGAGCAGGCCGTCGCAGCCGGCAAGGCCGGCGAGACCCTGCTCTACCAACTCCGCGTTCGCTCCTTCGCGCATCTGCAGCAACTCGGTTTGGACTACTACGAGCGCCACCTCACCGGCCGGATCCTGACTCGGATGACGACCGATATCGACGCCCAATCCACGTTCCTGCAGACCGGCCTGACCTCCTCGGTGGTCTCGCTGGTCACCTTCGCCGGGATTTTGGTGGTCCTGCTGGTGATGGATGTGTCCCTGGCCCTGCTGGCGTTCACCGCACTGCCGATCATCGTCATCGCCACGGTCTGGTTTCGACGGGTTTCCTCGCGGGCCTATGCCGACGCCCGCGAGAAGGTGTCCATCGTCAACGCCGACCTGGCCGAGAATGTGGCCGGCCTCCGGGTCGCCCAGTCTCTCGGCCGATCCGCTGCGAACACCGATACCTTCGCCGCCCGGAGCGAGGATTACCGGAGCTCCCGGATGCGCGCCCAGACGGCCATTTCGATCTACTTCCCGGGAATTGCATTCCTCTCGGAACTGGCCGCGGCAGCGGTGCTCGGGGTGGGCGCCGGGCAGGTCGCAGCCGGGACGCTGACCGTCGGCACCCTGGTGGCGTTCGTGCTGTACCTCGACTCCTTCTTCGCGCCGATCCAGCAGCTTTCCCAGGCCTTCGACGGTTACCAACAGGCCAGGGTCGGGCTCACCCGGATCAGCGAGCTGCTGGGTACCGCAACGAGCACCCCGGCCGCTGCGAACCCTCGGTCGGTCGATCGATTGACCGGCCTGGTTCGTGCCGCCGACGCCGGGTTCCGCTATCCCACCGCGGAGGCAGCCGCGATCGACGGCGTGAACCTGACCATCGAACCCGGCCAGACGATTGCGGTGGTCGGCGCGACGGGCGCCGGGAAGTCGACGCTGGTCAAATTGATCGCCCGGCTCTACGACGTCACCAAAGGCGCGATTCTGGTCGATGGAACCGATGTTCGCGACTTCGATCTCATGAGCTACCGGCGGCGACTCGGCATGGTGCCGCAGGAGAGTCACCTGTTCGCCGGGTCGGTTCGCGACAACATCGCCTACGGACGGCCATCGGCCACCGATGCCGAGGTCGAGGCGGCCGCCCGTGCGGTCGGCGCCGTGTCGACCATCGCCCGGCTGCCCGGCCGCTTTCATCATCAGATCAGTGATCGGGGCCGCAACCTTGCCGCCGGACAGCGACAGCTGATCGCACTTGCCCGGGCCGAACTCGTCCAACCCGATCTGTTGTTGCTCGACGAGGCGACTGCGGCGCTGGACAGCGCGGCCGAGGCGGCCGTGCTCCAGGCAGCCGATCGACTCGCCCGCGGACGCACCACCGTCATCGTCGCCCATCGGCTGACCACGGCCGCCCGAGCCGACGTCGTCGTCGTCATGGACCACGGGCGGATCGTTCAGACCGGGCGGCACGACGAACTGCTCCGGGTCGACGGCGCCTACGCCAAGTTGTACCGATCCGCGCAGGACTCCGGCGAGGAATCGAACGACGAATCCGTGCGGGTAAACCCGGACTGAGAGCACCGGATGGGTGCGGGTGTCACGTCGCCAGACGAACGGGGCTAGATTTGACAGGCAAGCCAATAGTGCCTATCGCAGACAAGGCGGACTACGGCAGTGTCGTCAGCCATCGCTCCAGAATTCGGCCCCAACGACTGGTTCGTTGAGGAAAAGTATCGACAGTTCGTCACCGACCCGCTCAGTGTCGATCCGAGCTGGCAGGAGTATTTCAAATCGGTCGCCGGAGGTGAGACTGCCGCCTCGATCAACGGCGCGACAGCAGCGGCCCCGGCCACCCAGACTCACGCTCCCGTCGCCAGCCCCGCACCGCCGCCCGCTGCCCCCGCATCGCCGCCCGCCCCATCGGTGGCGCCGCCGCCGGCCGCTGCCGCACCGGTCGCACCCCCTGCCGCAGCGCCCGCTGCCCCCGCAGCCGCTGCGTCGACCCCGCGAACCCCACCGGGCGCGCCCCCACACTCCAGCGCGACGACCGCTCCCCCCGGCGCGTCCAGCGTCACCGTCGAGAAGACCGAGGTGATCAGCCCGCTGCGCGGGATGGCCAGTGCGGTGGTGAAGAACATGACCACCTCGCTGGAGATCCCCACCGCCACCTCCGTCCGGGCGGTGCCGGCAAAACTGCTCGCCGACAACCGCATCGTGATGAACAACTTCCTGAAGCGGCAGCGCGGCGGCAAGGTGTCGTTCACCCACCTGATCGGTTACGCCATCGTCCGGGCGCTGAACGCGTACCCGGCGATGAACGCGCACTTCGCCGAGAACGAGGGCAAACCGGTACATGTGGCCCCCGCCCACACGAACCTCGGTCTCGCCATCGACCTGCCGACCAAGAACGGTCGCAGCCTGGTGGTCTTGCCGATCAAGAACTGCGAAGACATGAACTTCGTCGAGTTCTGGCGCGCCTATGAGGCCGTCGTCAAGAAGGCTCGGAGCGGCAAGCTCACCGCCGAGGACTACGCAGGAACCACGATTTCGCTGACCAACCCCGGCGGTATCGGGACCGTGCACTCGGTCCCCAGACTGATGTCCGGGCAGGGCACCATCATCGGTGTCGGCGCCATGGAGTATCCGGCCGAGTTTCAGGGCGCGAGTGAGCAGACCCTGGCCGACCTCGGTGTTTCCAAGATCATGACGCTCACTTCGACCTACGACCACCGGATCATCCAGGGCGCCGAGTCCGGCGAGTTCCTCCGCCGGATCCACACCCTGCTGCTCGGCGAAGACGCGTTCTACGACGACGTCTTCACCGCGCTGCGGCTGCCCTATGAGCCGGTCCGGTGGGTCAATGACATTCACCCCGGGCGTAACGGCGCCGTCGACAAGACGGCCCGGGTGCTGGAGATCATCGACGCCTACCGCACCCGCGGGCACCTGATGGCCAACACCGATCCACTGAACTACCGGCAGCGCCGGCATCCCGACCTGGACGTGCTCTCCCACGGTCTGACCCTGTGGGACCTGGACCGGGAGTTCCCGGTCGGTGGCTTCAACGGCCAGCAGTTCATGAAACTGCGCGACATCCTCGGGGTACTCCGCGATGCCTACTGCCGCACCGTCGGCGTGGAATACATGCACATCATGGAACCGGGCAAACGGCGTTGGGTGCAGCAGCGGGTCGAAGCCCGCCGCGAGAAGCCGTCGCTGGATCGCCAGAAGTACCTGCTCGGCAGGCTGAACGCGGCCGAGGCCTTTGAGACCTTCCTGCAGACCAAGTACGTCGGGCAGAAGCGGTTCTCCCTCGAAGGCGGCGAAACGGTCATCCCGCTGCTGGACGCGGTGCTGAACAAGGCCGCCGAATACTCCCTCGATGAGGTCGTCATCGGGATGGCCCACCGGGGGCGACTCAACGTGCTGGCCAACATCGTCGGCAAGCCGTACGCCAATATCTTCCGCGAATTCGAGGGCAACCTCGATCCCCGCCAGGCACACGGCTCCGGCGACGTCAAGTACCACTTGGGAGCCGAGGGCAAGTATGTCCGGCCGTTCGGCGACGGCCAGGTAACCGTCACCCTGGCGGCCAACCCCTCGCACCTCGAAGTCGTCGACCCGGTACTGGAAGGCCTGGTCAGGGCCAAGCAGGACATCATCAACCGGGGCGAAAGCGGGTTCTCAGTGTTGCCGATCGCGTTGCACGGCGACGCGGCGTTTGCCGGCCAGGGTGTCGTCGCCGAGACGCTGAACCTGTCCAAGCTGCGCGGATACCGCACCGGCGGCACGATTCACGTGATCATCAACAACCAGGTCGGCTTCACCACCGCACCGGAGTCATCCCGATCCTCCGAGTACTGCACCGATGTGGCGAAGATGATCGAGGCGCCGGTGTTCCACGTCAACGGCGATGATCCGGAAGCGGCCGTGTGGGCGGCCGAACTGGCGGTGGAATACCGCCAGACCTTCGGCAACGACGTCGTGATCGACATGGTCTGCTACCGCCGCCGCGGTCACAACGAGGGCGACGATCCGTCGATGACCAACCCGCTGATGTACCAGATCATCGACGGCAAGCGCTCGGTTCGAAAGATCTACACAGAGGATCTGGTCGGCCGCGGGGACCTGTCCGCCGAAGACGCCGAAGAGGCGCTGCGCGACTACCACAAGCAGCTCGAGCGGGTCTTCAACGAGGTGCGCGAGCTGGAGAAGGCGGTGGCGGTCGCGTCCCCTTCGGTGGAAGAGGAACAACCGATCCCACCGCGGGTGGACACCAAGATCACCGCCGAGGCGTTGCGCCGGATCGCCGACGTCGCCGTCGAACTACCGCCGGGCTTCGTCCCCCACCCCCGGGTCAAGACCGTGCTGGATCGCCGGGTGCTGATGTCCCGCGAGGGTGGTATCGACTGGGCCTTCGGTGAGCTGATCGCTTTCGGCGCCACCGTGCTGGACGGCCACCTGGTCCGGCTGTCCGGCCAGGACTCGCGGCGCGGAACCTTCGTTCAGCGCCACTCGGCGCTGATCGACTGGCACAACGGCACCGAATACATCCCGCTGCAGCATCTGGCCGAGGATCAGGAACGCTTCCTGGTCTACGACTCGGCGCTGAGCGAGTATGCCGCGCTCGGTTTCGAATATGGCTACTCGGTGGCCAACCGCGAGGCGCTGGTGCTGTGGGAGGCGCAGTTCGGCGACTTCGTCAACGGCGCCCAGTCCGTCATCGACGAGTACCTGACCTCCGGCGAGGCCAAGTGGGGTCAGCAGTCGGGTGTGGTGCTACTGCTGCCCCATGGTCACGAAGGCCAGGGTCCCGATCACACTTCGGGACGCATCGAGCGTTTCCTGCAGCAGTGTGCGGAGGGCTCGATGACGGTTGCCGTGCCATCGACTCCAGCGAACTACTTCCACCTGCTCCGCCGCCACGTACTCGACGGAGTGCACCGACCGATGATCATCTTCACCCCGAAGTCGATGCTGCGGAACAAGGCCGCGGTGTCGTCGGTTGCCGACTTCACGGATGGCAAGTTCGAGTCGGTGCTCGCGGATCCGCATGTCACCAGCGGTTCGGCCATCAAGCATGTGGTGATGTGCACCGGAAAGATCTACTACGAGCTCGAGGCCTACCGAGCCCAGAACGATCTGGCGGACACTGCCATCGTCCGGCTGGAGCAGCTCTACCCGCTGCCCAAGCGCAAGCTGAACTACGTCCTGGACCACTACCCCCACGTCAAGGACTTCCGCTGGGCCCAGGAAGAACCGAAGAACCAGGGCGCCTGGCCGTACCTGGTCGAGGCGCTGCCCGAGGCCTCGTCCAGGCTGGCCGGGGTCAAGCGGGTATCGCGGCGGGCGATGGCCGCGCCGTCGGCCGGCTCGGCCCGGGTACATGAGGTCGAGCAGCGGCAGGTGATCGAAAAGGCGTTCGCGCGCTGAGTCGGTGTCGCGCTGACCTGATCAGGTCAGCGCGACCAGCGCATCGGCCAGGGCCTGCACTCCGGCCAGGCAATCGGCGGTCTCGACGTGCTCGGCCGGCGAGTGCGACACGCCGGACGGATTGCGGACGAACACCATCGCGGTCGGCACCTCGGGTGCCAGCACACCGGCGTCATGGCCTGCCCCGGTCGGGATACTGGGCACCCCGAGCAATGCCGCGAGCTCCAAGCCGAGCGACGGGTCGAACGTCACCTCGTCGCTGAAGGACTCGCGACGGACCACCAGCAGGCAATCCTCGAGTTCGGCTTCCTGACGGGCGGCGGCCAGCAACTCGTCGACCAGCGCAGAGGTCTGCGCGGCCACGCCGACCCGGGCGTCCAGCCACAACTCGGCGCTTGAGGCGATCACATTGGTGCCGCCCGGGTAGGCGGCTATCCGGCCAACGGTCGCGACGCCTTCCGGATGGTCGGACATCAGCCGACGCGCAGCGAGAACTGTCGCCGCGGCCGGCACCAACGGATCTCGTCGTTCGGGCAGCCTGGTCGTCCCCGCGTGGTTCCCCTCGCCGGTGAACGTGAGCCGCCAGCGACCGTGCGCGCCGATGTGCGCGCCGAGGGCGAGCTGGGCGACCGGATCGAGCAGCTGCAACTCCCGGCCCTGCTCGATGTGCAATTCGACGAACGCGTCGATCCGGGCGATCCGCTCGGGATCGGCGCCGAACCGGAACGGGTCGAATCCGACGTGCCGGGCCGCGTCCGCCAGCGAAACGCCATCGACGTCACGCAGCCGGCGAGCCTGGTCAGGATCGGCTGCGCCGGTGAGCAACCGGGATCCGAGGCATGGCAGCCCGAATCTGCCGCCCTCCTCCTCGGTGAACGCCGCGACCGCGATCGGCCGGCTCGGCAGGTGCCCCCGCGTCCGCACTTCATCGATCGCCAGAAAGGCCGAGACCACGCCGAGGGTGCCGTCGAAGGCGCCGCCGCCGGGTACCGAGTCCAAATGGGAGCCGGTCACTACCGCGCGAGCGGACGGCCCCGCGCGAGCGGACGGCCCCGCGCGAGCGGACGGCCCCGCGCCAGCGGACGGCCCCGCGCCAGCGGACGGCCCCGCGCCAGCGGACGGCCCAGCGCCAGCGGACGGCCCAGCGCCAGCGGACGGACCAGCGCCAGCGGACGGCCCCGCAGGATTTCCGGATGGCGTCCACCACGCCCACAGGTTCGCGTTGCGGTCGGTCTCCACGCTGAGCCGCGCCGCTGCGCCTGCTCGGTGAACCAGGTCCGCATGGTCATATCGGCGTCGTCGAACAGGTGCCTGGAATACCCACCGCGTTGGCGGTCCATCCCGATCGAGGAGACGTCCGACCAGGTCGCCGTGAAGCACCCGGCACCCGACTCCGGACCGATCTTCACGTGCACCTCCGGTGCCCGCGCTGCGCCTGCCGACTGCCGCCCGCGGTTGTTACAGGGTGAGCGCGAGGATGGCCGGCGTCAAGGGCACCCGCCGTTCCGGGCGGGCGGCAGCGCCGCCGCACCAGCTAATCTTTGCCCATGCAGACACGTGAACTGTCCGTCAAGGGCGCTTTCGAATTCACCCCGAGACAGCACGGCGACGATCGGGGAATGTTCCTCGAGTGGTTCAAGATCGCCGATCTGACGGCTGCGATCGGGCACCCGCTGAACCTGGCCCAGGCCAACATGAGCATTTCCCGCGCCGGTTCCCTGCGCGGCATCCACTACGCCGAGGTGCCCCCCGGGCAGGCCAAGTATGTGACCTGCCCGGCCGGCGCCGTGCTGGACGTCATTATTGACATTCGCGTCGGTTCGCCGACGTTCGGCGTGGTGGACGCGGTGCGACTCGATTCGGAGCATCGGCGTGCGGTCTACCTGCCCGAAGGACTCGGCCATGGATTCCTGGCGCTGGCGGACAACTCCGTCCTGACCTACCTGTGCTCGACCGGCTACAACCCCGGCGGCGAACATGGCATCCATCCGCTGGACCCGGTTCTCGGCCTTCCGTGGCCGACCGATGTCGAGTTCACCCTGTCGCCCAAGGATGCCGCGGCGCCCACCCTGGCCCAGGCGCAGGAGGCCGGCCTGCTGCCTTCCTACCAGGTCTGCCAGACCTACGAGCAGACCCTGCGAGCAGGCTTCTGAGCGCGGATGAGGGACCGCGGGTCGCGCTGATCCGGCACGGCCAGACGGAGTGGTCGGCCAACGGCAGACACACGTCGGTGACCGACATCGAGCTCACCTTGTTCGGCGAGGAACAGGCCCTGCTGATCCCGCGGATCCTGGCCAATCTGGAGATCAGCCCGATAACCGTGCTCAGCAGTCCCCGAATCCGCGCTCAACGCACCGCGGAAATCGCCGGGTTCGTGATCGACCATGTCCTGGAGGATCTGGTCGAATGGAACTACGGCGAATACGAGGGCATCACCACTCCCGACATCTGGAAAGCGCATCCGTCCTGGTCCCTCTTCACCCACGGCACACCGGGTGGCGAGTCTCCGGCGCAGATCGGTGCCCGCGCGGACCGGGCGCTGGCGTTCATTCGCCGTCAGCTCGACTTCGGCGACGTGCTGGTGTTCTGCCACGGTCATATGTCCCGGGTGCTGGCCGTCCGCTGGGCCGGTCTAGGGGTCGGGGTTTCGGCGGTCATCGCCTTGGATCCGGCCAGCGTGACCGTGCTCGGCACACATCACGGCCAACCGATCATCGAGCACGCCAATGTGCCCGATCCGCTCGCGCACTGAGGATGCCCCGAATGTCAGATCCCCGAATCCGGGACATTTCGTTCACCGATGTCGCCGCCGTCGTGGCCCTGGTTCACGACCTGGCGGCCTACGAGCGGCTGCCCGAGGAGTGCCACCTGACCACAGAGCTCTTGACCGCGGCCCTGTTCGCGCCCACTCCTGCGCTGTTCGGGCAGGTCGCCCTGGGCGGCGACGCAGCGACCGGGACCACCGTGGTCGGCTACGCCCTGTGGTTTCTGAATTACTCGACCTGGGAAGGGGTCCACGGCATCTACCTCGAGGACCTCTACGTCCGCCCCGACCAGCGCGGATCGGGCCTGGGCAAGGCCCTGCTGCTCAATCTCGCGAAGATCGCCGACGACCGCGGCTACGCCAGGGTCGAGTGGTCGGTGCTGGACTGGAACACGCCCTCGATCGACTTCTACCGCGCGATCGGCGCCGTTCCGATGAACGGCTGGTCCGTCTTTCGGCTCAGCGGTCGGGCCCTGGCCCGAAGAGCGACGGAAAGCCGCTGATCCAATCGTTGGACGGTTTGGAGATCAGCAGCGCCAGCGTGCCCGCGCCCACCAGCAGCACTCCCAGACCGGGCAGCAGTTGGCCGCTGGGGAACGCGAGGTAGTAGCCGACCAACGCGAAAATCAACTCGAGCACGATCGCCGGGGTCCGCGCCCAGCGGCGACCCTTCAGCAGACCCCGGCTGACCGCCGCCATCAACAGCGCCAGGACCACGAAGTAGGCAGCTGTGGCCAGAGCCCATTTCAGATCGGCATCCCGCCGACCAGTAATCACGACGACGGCAACGACCAACACCCCCACCGCTTGGGCGGCGCCGATCCAGGCCGCGATCCGCAGCACCGGCGGCGGCGCAATGCTGATCGGGCCCGGGTCTGCTGGGTCGGTCACAGCGTTCAGGTTAGCCAACGCGGCCGCCTGGTCCGACCGGACCCCGGCAATCCACGTAGGCTCGATCGTCAAATGCGCGCACTGCTGATCGTCAACCCACATGCCACCGCCACGACCGCCCGACGGCGTGATCTGCTCGCGCACGCCTTGGCCAGCCAGGTCAAGTTGCGCATTGCGCACACCAACCGCCGAGGGCACGCCGCCGACCTGGCTGCCCGGGCGGCGAGCGACGGATTCGAACTCGTCGTGGTGCACGGCGGCGACGGCACCGTGAACGAGACCGTCAACGGCCTGATGGCCGGCCGTCAGGGCTCGCAGATGCCCCTGCTCGCCGTGGTTCCGGGCGGCTCCACGAATGTCTTCGCCAGGGCCATCGGACTGGACGCCGACCCCACGCAGGCGACCGAACAGATTCTGGAGGCACTCGCCTGCAAGCACTACCGGCGGGTGTCCCTCGGCAAGGCCGACGATCGCTACTTCACCTTCAACGCGGGCCTGGGCCTGGATGCGACCGTTGTCGAGGCGGTCGAGCAGCAACGAGCAGCAGGAAAGACGATCTCCAACTCCATGCATGTTCGGGAGGTCGTGAAGCTGTTCTTCATGGCGGACCGATCCCACCCGAAGTTGACTCTCGAGCTTCCAGGACGCGCCCCGATCGAGGGCGTGCATCTGGTTTTCGTCTCCAACGTCGACCCGTGGACCTATGTGGGCAAGCGGCCGGTGCGCACCAACCCGGACACCACACCCGAGGGTGGTCTGGGCGTTTTTGCCACCCAGTCGCTCTCGGCGGCGACGATCGGCCGGGTCGTCATGCAACTGCTCCGTACGGCCGGAGACCCGCACGGCAGCAAGATCCTTCGACTCGACGATGTACCGAGTCTGATCGTCCGATCCAGCGAACCGCTCGGATTCCAGGCCGACGGGGACTATCTGGGAAAGCGGACAAAAGTGGTGTTCACGTCGGTTCCCGACGCCCTGAGAGTCGTTGTCTGAGTCGGCGGATTGGTGCGTGCGCGTCATCAGTCGGACATCAAACCGGAAGCCTTCTGAATCGATCCCACGTGGCGTGTAGCAGAACAATGCGTAACACACCGGAAACGTGACATAGCCAACCTCTGGACCAAAGCCCTTGACTTCTCGTTAGGGCATGAAAGCATTTGATAGATCCGGTATTCGAGACGGATCCTGCAGCAGCAACTTCGCGGCAATTGACCGCCGGACTCAAGGAGTATCCATCATGGATTGGCGTCACCGCGCGATTTGCCGCGACGAGGACCCGGAGCTGTTCTTTCCGATCGGAAATTCGGGGCCCGCGCTGCTGCAGATCGCCGAAGCCAAGGCCGTGTGCCAGCGTTGCCCGGTGACGAGCGAATGCCTGAGCTGGGCGATCGAGACCGGACAGGACGCCGGCGTCTGGGGCGCGATGAGCGAAGACGAGCGTCGTGCGCTCAAGCGCCGTCGGGCCCGCGCTCGGGCCCGCAGCCTCTGAGCCTGCCGGACAGCCGCCTGCTCGTTGCCGGTGCACTGACCTGAAACCGCCCTGGACGCCACTGGCGTCGGGGGCGGTTTTCGTTTCCGCCCCCGATCGCTCAGGCCCGGCCGCGCAGCGGCACTTCCAGCAGTACCTCGGTGCCCTGGCGGCCCACCGGGCTGCCCATGGAGATGGTCCCGCGAAGTTCAGCGGTCACCAGCGTGCGAACGATCTGCAGACCCAGCCCGTTGGCCGTCTCCAGTGAGAAGTCGGCCGGCAGCCCGGCACCGTCGTCGCTGATCAGCACGTCCACCGAACGCGCGGACCGATCCACGGTGATCAACACCAAGCCGCCGGGATGGTCCGCCGGATAGGCGTGCTGGACCGCGTTCTGCACGATCTCGGCCAGCACCATCACCATCGGGGTTGCCAGCTCGGTGCTGAATACGCCGAAGGAGCCCAGCCGCTGCACCCGCACCGAAGTCTCCGCCGCCGCGACATCGGAGATCATCGGCACCAGCCGGTCGACGATCTGATCGAGATCAACCCGATCGTCCACCGAGGCGGACAGCGTCTCGTGGATGAGCGCGATCGTCGCGACCCGGCGGGTGGACTCCTGAAGGGCCCGGCGAACCGCGGGCTGATCCGATCGGCGAGCCTGCAGCCGCAGCAGCGCCGCGACCGTCTGCAGATTGTTCTTGACCCGGTGATGGATCTCCCGGATGGTGGCGTCCTTGCTCAGCAGCGCCCGATCCCGGCGACGGACCTCGGTCACGTCACGGACGAGTACCAGGGCGCCGACGCTCCGCCCGGCGCGCAGCAGCGGCAATGAGCGGAACACCATCGCCGCCGCCCGTGCCTCTACCTCCATCCGCAGCGTGGGCCGGCCGCTGACCGCGGCGCAGATCCGGTCGGTCAGTTCGGCGGCGTCGAACGGATCAGGGATCAGCGGCCTGGTCTTGTCGGCAAGATTCTCACCGCTGACGCTGTCGATGAGTCCGAGGCGGTGATAGGCGGACAACGCGTTGGGGCTGACGTAGGTCACGATCCCGTGGGGATCCAGGCGCAGCAGGCCATCACCAGCGCGGGGTCCGGTCAGGATCTCAGCGGGCTGCTCAGCGGCCGGGAAGGACCCTTCGGCGACCATCTGCAGCAGGTCGTCTGCTGCGGCGATGTAAACCGACTCCAGTTGGCTCGAGTCCGAGTGATCGACCAATTCGCTGTCCCGGTTCATCACAGCGATGATCTGCGTCTGCGGGTCGTCGCCGAAGCGCACCGGGATCACCACCCGGCGCACCCTGGTCCCATTGGGCAGCACTACCAACTCCTGCGGGGTCACCCTGGCGCGGTGCCAGGCCTCGCCGGCCACGGGGTAATGCTCCTCCTGCACGATCCGGGAGACCAGATCGTCCGGCCACACGGTCGCGCCGGTGGTCGGCCTGACCTGGGCGACGCACAGATAGGAATGATCGTCCAGCCGGACCCAGAGCGCCAGGTCGGAGAACGACAGGTCGGAGAGCAGTTGCCATTCCGAGACAAGCCGTTGCAGGTGCTCGACGGCGGCCCCGGACAGCTCGGTGTGCTCGGCCAACAGGTCGGACAGGGTCGACATCGGTCAACGATCCGGCGCGCGGGCGGAATGCACTCCGGTGCGAGGCTGCTGGTGGCGAAAGATCAGGAGATCACAGCGATCAGGTCGCCTTCCTGGACGACCTGGCCCTCGCTGACGTCGACGCTGGCGATCACGCCATCGACCTCGGCGATGACGGGGATCTCCATCTTCATCGACTCCAGGATCACCAGCGTGTCGCCATCCTCGACGCTGTCGCCCGCCGCGACCAGCACCTTCCAGACGTTGGCCACCATCTCTGCCCGAACCTCTTCAGCCATCGCCGTCCTTCCGACTGCGGCGCGATGCCGCTGAATTCCCGTGCTACCCGGCCGGGATTTCGTCGGGCGCACCGCAATCAAACCACGATTGGCCGCTCAAGGTCTTCGGGCATGGCACGATAGAGGCATCTGCGGGCGGCTCCTCGGTCGTCCGCGTGCTACTTGATCGCAGCATCACCGACACACCCATGACAGTCGACTCGAAGGGAGCAGCCAATGAGCAAGCGCGGACGTAAGCGTAGGTCTCGCAAGAAGGGCGGCGCCAACCACGGCAAGCGTCCCAACGCCTGACCCGAAGCGCCGGCTGTGCTGGCCGTGATGTGCTGAGCTCGATGTGCTCGGCCTGATGTGCTCAGCGCAGTATGCAGAAGCCCCACCCGGCAACGCCGGGCGGGGCTTCTCACGTGGTGCGGCCGCCGGGCTCGAATCCGGCCGAGGCACCGGCGTGGGTCAGACGGACTGGCTGGCCTGCTGAGCGGTCAGCGCCGATACCAGCCGATCGCGCAGCACGTCCGGGGCGAGGTCACCGCCGCACTTGCGATGCAGGAGCTCCTTCAGCTTCTCCCCGACCTCGGTCTCATCCAGGCACGGCGAGCAGTCCATCAGGTGTCGCGCGACGGTCTCCCGCTGCCCGGAGTCCATCTCGTTGTCCAGGAAAAGCCAGACGTCGCGGATCACCTGATCACACTCGGCGCCGTTGCTGTCTTCACCTGTCATGGTTTCACCTTGGTCAGTGCGGGGGCCGTCCGGGCTGGGCGAATGAAGCCCTGTTCGGTGGCGTAATCGGTCAATTTTTCGCGAAGTTGGCGTCGCCCGCGGTGCAACCTGGACATCACGGTGCCCAGCGGGGTCTCCATGATCTCGGCGATTTCCTTGTAAGCGAATCCTTCGACGTCGGCCAGGTACACCGCTATCCGGAATTCTTCCGGCAACTCCTGCAGCGCGGCCTTCACATCGGTATCGGCCAGCCGGTCGAGCGCGTCCATCTCCGCAGATCGCAGGCCGGTCGAGGTGTGCGATTCAGCCGCCGCGAGCTGCCAGTCGGTGATCTCGTCGGTCGGCGACACCTGAGGCTGACGCTGGCGCTTGCGGTATCCATTGATGAACGTGTTCGTCAGGATCCGGTACAGCCACGCGCGCAGATTCGTGCCGTCGGAGAAGGAGGCGAAGGCCGAAAACGCCTTCAGGTATGTCTCCTGCACCAGGTCCTGCGCGTCGGCGGGATTGCGGGTCATTCGCATCGCCGCGGCGTACAGCTGATCGAGCAACGGCATCGCGTCCCTGGTGAAGCGTTCGGTCAACTCGGCCGGATCGGCCACCGGACGCGGCGGCGCTTCGGTCGTCGGCGCTTCGGTCAGGGCCAGCGCAGCAGCGCTCACCGACTCACCGACGTTTGTCTCCACTTCGGAACCCGGCACCCGCTGATCCTGCCTCTTCGTCTCGCGGGAACCGGTCCAGATCGCCGGCTCCCCCCAAACGGAGGGTACCCGGCGCTTGAGCAGGTACCGAGAGACCGCGGTTTCCGGTTCGCCGGGAACCGCTCGTGGCGGGGTCAGAATTGCCGTCATGCTCCCTTGCTTCCTGGATCGGTGCACCACGCTCATTGCGGCCCTCGGCGCGGACGTCACGTCACGCTGACGGGTCCGACTACGGGTTGGTTCTCACTCTGGGCAACGGTTGCGCCCGCCGATTCATTCCCTCGAGTCGGATTCGGATCCCCGGTCCCCGCCGCGATCGCCGCGACGGCGGGACCGCCGAGGCAGCACAGAACCCACGCTCTACGCTGCTTCGACATGAGACATCGGACTGGCTGTCGTCGACCGCAGGACCGCCGTGGCTAACGCATCCACGCCCGCAGTGGCGCTACTGGACACCGCCAAGCGGGCGTACTCCCTGCATCCCTATACTCACGATCCGCGATCGACCGCCTTCGGCGACGAAGTTGTGCTCGCGCTCGGGGTCGATCCGCGCCGGGTCTTCAAGACCCTGGTCACCAAGGTGGACGGCGCGCTGACGGTCGGCGTCGTACCGGTGGCAACGCAGCTCAACCTGAAAGCCCTGGCCGCGGCCGTCGGCGGGAAGAAAGCCGGCATGGCGCCGGTGGCCGAGGCCGAAAGATCCAGCGGTTATGTCGCCGGCGGGATCTCTCCGCTGGGGCAGCGCAGGCCGCTGCGCACCGTGATCGACGAGTCGGCGCTGGGGTTCGAGACCATCTACGTCAGTGCCGGACGCCGCGGCCTACAGGTGGAGCTGGCACCTGCTGACCTTGTCTCGCTCACCAGGGCGACCGTGGCGGCCATCGCCACCGACTGATCGGACATGGCGCCGCCCGGTTCGTCAGCGCGGCGCAATGGCGACGATCGGGATCTGCCGATCAGCCTTGGCCTGGTACTCGTCATAGGCGGGCCAGACGGCAGTCACCGCCGGCCAGAGTTCCGCTCGCTCCGCCGGGTCCACGACGCGCGCGGTCGCGGTCGCGACGGTCGCGCCGACCTGGATCTGGACCTCGGGGTCGGCCTGGAGGTTGAGGAACCAGGCGGGCACATGGCTACCGCCATTGGAGGCGATGACCAGATACTCCGCACCGTGCACGACATAGATCAGCGCGGTCCGTCGACGCACACCGGACTTGCGGCCGGTGGTGGTCAGCAGCAGCGTCGGCACGCCCGGGCGCCAGTCGTGCCCCTTCTCGCCACCGGATTCCAGATACTCGTGAATGTGCTTGTTCACCCAGCCTGTCGGGCTGTCCACCACCGGCCGGCCGTCAGCTCCGTCGGTCATCGCTACTCCCTCGCTCCCATCGACCCGGATCCGGTCGGATCCGCCACCCGATCCAACAGGGTCGGGTCGTCGTTCTTGACATTGCCTACCCTCATCGAGACCGGACGTAGCTCCAGGCCGGAGATGAGCTCGAGGTCCGGCGCCACCAGCAGCGGTGCCACCGCGGCAGCGTCGTTGTCCAGCGACAACCAGTCATCCCATTCGGCCGCGGGCAGGATCAGCGGCATCCGGTCGTGAATGGCGACCAGTTGTCCGACGGCTTCGGTGGTGATGATGGTGGTGGAGACCACCGGTTCACCGGCGGGCCCACGCCAGAACTCCCACAGTCCCGCGAAGGCCATCGCCGACCCGTCCGCCGGTGTGATGTAGAACGGCTGTTTGGGGGCGGCCTTGCCCGCGGCGGGCGCGGCAGACTTGCGCCACTCGAAGTATCCGCTGGCCGGGAGCAGCGCTCGGCGGCGCTCCAGCGGAGTGCGGAAGGCTGCCTTGTCAAGCAGGCTGTCCGCGCGCGCGTTGATCAGCCGATTGCCGATCGTCGGATCCTTGGCCCACGACGGCACCAAACCCCATCGCATCGCTCGCAGATAGCGATGCGTTTCCTCGTCCGTCCGTGATCGCCGCTCGAGGACAACCGGCACCAGCGAGGTCGGCGCGACGTTGAACCGGCCGCCGGCCAGATCTGCCGGTCGCTCGGGGCCCTTGAGCGCCGGCGCTTCGGGCACCGAATCAACCTGGACATCGAGCGGATCCGGCTCAGCCTCGAACATGCCGTAAAGACTGAGCTGACCCATCGTCGTGGCATAGCGACCGCACATGTGCCCTATCGTTGCACGACGCGAACCGGTGATCCGGTCGCCCGACGCACCGACCGTGCGGGATCATGGGTGCATGCTTTCGTCCCCGTACCCGGCAACCCCTACCGAGGTCGCCGGCTGGCCGGCCCCGACCGTGACGGCCCCGGTGACCGGAACCGTGCGGATCCCCGGTTCCAAGTCCATCACCAACCGGGCGCTGATCCTGGCGGCCCAGGCCACCGGCCCATCGACCCTGGTCGCCCCGTTGCGCTCCCGCGACACCGAACTGATGGCGGCCGGCCTGCGCGGTCTGGGCACCCGGATCGTGGTCGGTCCGGACGACTCGTGGTTGGTTACCCCCGGTCGCCTGGCAGGCCCGGCGACCATCGATTGTGGCCTGGCCGGCACGGTGATGCGCTTCCTGCCCGCCCTGGCCGCCAGGGCCGCCGGATTGATCAGCTTCGATGGCGACCCGCAGGCGCGAAACCGCCCGATGACCATCGTCCTGAACGCGCTGCGCGACCTGGGCGCCGATGTCGCCGGCGATTCGCTGCCGTTCACCATCGCCGGCACCGGGTCGCTTCGGGGGGGGACCGTCCGGATCAACGCTGCCGGATCTTCACAGTTCGTTTCCGGTCTGCTGTTGTCGGCGGCCGGCTACGAGCGGGGCGTCACCGTCGTGCACGACGGTAAGCCGGTCCCGTCGTTGCCGCACATCGAGATGACCGTCGAAGTGCTGCGCGCCGTCGGCGTGCTGGTCGATGACAGCCAGGCCAACACCTGGCGGGTGGAGCCCGGACCAGTCGCCCCGTGGACCACGCCGATCGAACCTGATCTGTCCAACGCCACCCCGTTCCTGGCCGCGGCGGCGGTGACCAGTGGCAGCGTGACCATCCCGCACTGGCCGAGCGCCACGACCCAGCCGGGCGATCAGATCCGGGAGATCCTGCACCGGATGGGCTGCGTGGTGGCACTCACCGACGGCAATCTGACGGTGCGCGGACCGGCTCGATTGTCGGGAATCGACATCGACCTGCATGCGGCCAGCGAGCTTACGCCGACCGTTGCGGCGTTGGCGCTGCTGGCTGACGGCCCCAGTCATCTCCGCGGCATCGGCCACATCCGCGGACACGAAACCGACCGACTGGCCGCCCTGGCGAGCAACATCACGGCGCTCGGCGGCACGGTGATCGAGGACGACGACGCGCTGCATATCACTGGCCATGGAGCCGGGACCGGGCTGCACGGCGCCGGGTGGGGAGCCTACGCCGACCACCGGATGGCCACGGCCGGCGCGATCGTCGGGCTGACGGTCAGCGGGGTTTTCATCGACGACATCGACAGCACCGCCAAGACGCTGCCCGGATTCGAACGGATGTGGTTCGACCTGATCCACCCGACGGCCGGTCACGACCCTTCGGCGGGCACCCGCTGAGCACGCTGGGCGATCGCTGGGACAACGACGACGTACGGGTCCGTCCGTCCAAGAGTTCGCGACCCCGGACCAAGACCCGACCCGGTCACGTCGACGCGGTCCGCGGCTTCGTGGTGACCGTCGACCGCGGCCGCTACGGCTGTCTGGTCGATGAGGACCGAAAAACCGAACGAACGGTGACCGCCATGCGGGCCCGCGAGCTGGGCCGTCGCGGCGTCGCCGTGGGCGACCGGGTCGATCTGGTCGGCGACACCACCGGCACCGCGGACACGCTGGCCCGCATCGTGCGGATCGCCGATCGCACCTCGGTTCTGCGGCGCAGCGCGGATGACACCGATCCGGCGGAACGGATCCTGGTCGCCAACGCCGACCAGTTGGTCATCGTTTGTGCGCTGATCGACCCTGTTCCCCGAACCGGATTCATCGACCGGTGTCTGGTCGCCGCGTATGCCGGGGACCTGGATCCCGTCCTGGTGTTGACGAAGGCCGATCTGGCCGACCCGGCCGCGTTGCTGCTGGCCTACGCGGACGTCACACTGCGCGTGCTGTTCACCTCCCGGCCCGGCGGCAAAGGGGCCCCGATCGACGGGATCGACGCGATCGCCGACGCGGTTCGCGGCAAGATCTCGGTTCTGGTCGGGCATTCTGGGGTCGGGAAATCAACCCTGGTCAATGAACTGGTGCCGAACGCCGACCGGGCCACCGGCGTGGTGAGCGGCGTCGGCAAGGGGCGGCATACCTCGACCTCCGCGTTGGCTCTGCGACTGCCGGCTGGTGGCTGGGTGATCGATACCCCTGGGGTGCGGTCGTTCGGGCTGGCCCATGTGACAGCCGACGACGTCCTCGTCGCCTTCGAGGACCTGCTCGAGGCGACCGCCGCCTGCCCACCCGGGTGCCATCATCTCGGAGCCGCCGTGGACGGCGGCACGAGTGATTGCGCGCTGGATGCGCTGATCGAACGCGGTGGCGCAACTCCCGCCCGACTGGCGTCCTTCCGGCGGTTGCTGATCTCGCTCGAGGGGACCGACCCCGACGCATAGCCGATGTGCCGCCGTGGGCAGCGTCACACTTTCCCACCAGTTCATGAGCATTCAAATATCTAGCTCGAGGGAATATACTGGCGACACAGTCGTTGAACGTTCATGTAAACAGGTTTTCCCATCCGATCCCCCATACGGAAAGAAGTCACCCGATGACCACCGCAACCGCCACCCTGACCGCCGGCACCTGGGCCGCCGACCCGGTCCACTCCGACGTCGCCATCAAGGTTCGCCATATGGCCGTTGGCAAGGCCAAGGGCACCTTCGCCCTGACCAGCGCGACGCTGACCGTCGGCGCAGCCGGCATCTCCGATTCCTCGGTTGTCGCCGTGATCGATGCCGCCTCCGTCCAGACCAAGAACTCGGACCGCGACGCGCACGTCCGGTCGGCCGACTTCCTGGATGTCGAGAAGTTCCCGACCATCGAGTTCAGCTCGACCGCGGTCAAGGGCTTCGATGGCGAAGAATTCGTCCTCGTTGGCGATCTGACCCTGCATGGCGTCACCAAGTCGGTCGAATTGACCGCCGAGTTCCTGGGCGAGACCGTTGACGCCTTTGGTATGACCCGCACCGGCTTCTCGGCCGCGACCCAGATCAACCGCCACGACTTCGGCGTGACCATCGAGATGGCGTTCGGCGCGGGCGACAAGGTCGTCGGCGACAAGGTCGACATCACGATCGAGATCGAGTTCGTCAAGAACGCCGCGTAACTCCTGACGGGCTTGACCTGCGTGGTCAGACCGCTCAGAGCCCGCCCGAAACGTCCGGCCAACCGGCCGGCGTCTCGGGCGGGCTCTGGCGTTTCTGCTGCTGCTGAGCTGTTGACGACTCAGCTGTCCAAACCCAGCTCCTCGAGTAGGTAGACCACCTCACCCGGCGAATACCAGGCCAGCTCGAAGTCCTGGGCGGAACCGACGATGAACTCCGCGTCCAGGTCGCCCAGTTCGGCGGCGTCGATCGCCTCGACCGCCGCCGCCACCGCATCAGCGGCATCCGCGCCGTCGATGTGTACTGCGGCAACCTGGGACCACGGGACCGTCCCGCTCAGCCGGACCACCGCTCGATCGAGGTCCTCCCGGATGGTCGCCTGGTCCACATCCGCGGCCACCACGACCCGTAGCGCCGGCCGATCAGTACTCACCGCCGCCAGTAGCCGAAGCGAAGCCCTAGCCGCATCCAGCATGGCCAGATACTCCAGCTCCTCCTCATCGGCGGCAGGATCGGTGGCCCGCAGCTCCGGGGTGACCGCGAACGCGGTGCCGTGCGGAGCGCCGACCCGATCGTCGTGAATTGCTGCGGACAGCGCCTCGAGCGTGCTCGGAACGTAAACGCGCACGATCAGTCAGACCCTTCAGTTCGGTGTGGTGGCCTGGGCGGCGTCGGTTTGGGTGCCGGCAGCCGGCGGACCGCTCCCGTCGGGCGGTTTGCCCGGCGCGGACCCTCGACAGCGGTGCGTTTGACCAGCGCCACCGGCCCATCCGGCGCGGCGGCCTTCGGTGCCGCCAGGGGGGCAGGCACCAGCGAAGCGGCAGCCTTGGCCATGCTGGTCCGCTCGCCCGCCAGCGCCGCGAACTCGTCCAGCGACTCGAGCAGTTGTGCGCCGAAGTCCGCGAGGTCGGGAATCGCGTCGGCGTCCGCCGTCAGACCGAAGAACACCGAGCCGTTGTACGAGGTCACCGACAGGGCCAGGGCCTGGCCCTTGCCCAGCGATGCCACCGGATACATCGCAACGACCGGCATCCCCGCCGCGTACAACGGGATCTGCGGACCGGGAACGTTGGTGATCAGCAGGTTGTACAGTCGGCGGCCGAGCTGCGAGCCGACCCTTGCCCCCAACGTGTGCAGGGTGGCCGGCGCGAACCTGCCCAGTTCCATCAGCGAATCGGCCCCGACGCCCTCGCCGGAATCGGTGTGCGCGGCCATCGCGAATGACACCTGATGCAGCCGCATGACCGCGTTGGGCTCGGACACCGGCAGATCGAGGAGATAGGAGGCCACCGGCGGTAGTTCCCGGCCGCCGTCGCGCCCGCCGGTGGGTCCGCCGGTCCGGTTCGCCTCTCGGACACCGGCCATCGGCCTGACCGACATCGGAACCATGGCCCGCAAGACGGTCCCCGGCACCACCGGCTCGCCGCGGGAGAGCAGGAATGATCGCAGCGCACCCGTGATGACCGCCATGATCACGTCGTTGATGGTGCCGCCGTGTGCCTGACGGATGGCCTTGAGCCGGTTCAGGTCGGCAGTGACGCCGACGAAGTGCCGCTGCCCGGAAACGGCGACGTCGAGGGCGGACCGCGGAGCCGGCCGAACAGCTCGATGAGCGATCCGCCAGATACCGCCGATCGCCTGGGCGACCTCCGCGACGGTGGCCCTGACATCGAGCGCTGCCAGCTTGACCGCATCCACGATCTCCGCCGGCCGGTTGGTGATGTCGGCGATCGCGTCGATGATCAGGTCCACCTCGCTCGGCGCCGGTGTGGGCAGCCAGACCTGAGCGGGCAGCGGGCGCGGTTCGGGCGAGATGTCGAGAATGGCCGCGGCGACATCGACTGCGCCGATCCGGTCGACCATCGAATGGTGGGTCTTGTTGATCAGCGCGATCCGGCCCTCGGACAGACCCTCGACCACATACATCTCCCAGAGCGGCCGGGACCGGTCCAGCGGCCGCGAGATCAGCCTGCCCACCAGGTCGTTCAGCTGGGCGTCCGAGCCCGGCCTGGGCAACGCCGACCGCCGTACGTGAAAGGTGATGTCGAAATCCTCGTCGTCGACCCAGACCGGCCTGGCGAACCGGCCGGGCACATACCTGACCTTCTGCCGGTAGCGCGGTACCAGCGAGAGCCGATCATCGATCAACTTGACGATGTGCGCGTACTCAAAGGGACGATTCGGCTGCAGAATGACGACACCGCCGACGTGCAACGGGGTGGTGAGGTCCTCCGTGTAGAGGAAACCCGCGTCCGCAGGTGATAGCCGGTCCGTCATAGCTCGATCGTGACACACCGTGGCAGGTCGGGGCGTCACGGGTTCGCCCGAATTGCCCCGGGGGACCGGCACACTTGACCGGTGAATGTTCCCGAGGACCTACTGATTCACCTGCGCCGAGCGCGGGATGTGGCCGACCGGCATTACGCCGAACCGCTCGATCTCGACGGTCTGGCGGCGGTCGCCGGCGTCTCGAAGTTCCATTTTCTGCGCTGCTTCGCGCTCACCTATGGCAAGACACCCGCGCGATACCTGGCCGAACGCCGCATCGAACGCGCCCAGGATCTGCTGCGGGCGACCAACCTGTCGGTGACCGAGGTGTGCATGGTCGTCGGCTACACCAGCCTGGGTTCGTTCAGCAGCAAGTTCCGCCAATTGGTGGGGGTCACGCCAGGGGCCTACCAGACCCGCTTCGCCGGTCAGGGACTCCCCCATATCCCTGGCTGCTACATCTTCATGGCGGGCCTGAGCGATCGCCGACCCGGATCCGCAACTGTGGAGAAGCCGCCGGACAGCACCGGGAAATAGGGTCGACGGGACAAGTCGGTCGCCGGCCATTCCAGGGAGTTCATCATGATCACCAACATTTCACTGGTCACCCTCTACGTCTCGGATCAGGACGAGGCGAAGAGGTTCTACACCGACCTGCTCGGGTTCGTCGAGCACACCGACGTCTCGATGGGCGACGGGTTCCGCTGGGTGACGATCGTGCACCCCGACCACCCTGAGCTCGAGGTCACGCTGATGAAGCCGGGCCCGCCACTCGACGAGGCCATGGCACAGGCAATCCGGCGGGCGCTGGCCAACGGCACGATGGGCGGATTCGGCCTGCGCACCGCGGACTGCCGGAAGAGCTACCAGGAACTGTCCGCCAAGGGCGTCGAGTTCGTGCAGCCCCCGGCGGACCGGCCCTATGGAGTGGAAGCCGTGATGCGGGACAACTCCGGGAACTGGCTGGTGCTGGTGGAGAACCGCGAGTTCACCGCCGAAGATTTCCCGCACTGAGTGCGCACGACCACTGGCTCAGACGTGCTGGCGCTGCGGCATCAGCGCGACGGCCATCGCGGTCAGCGCTGCGCGCAGGTCCGAGGTCGGCGCGGCAACCGACAGGGCCACGCCCTGGGTCCACGCGGCGTCCGTGGCGGAGCGGTTCTCGGGGATCTGGAATGCCTGGGTCAGTCCGGTGAACCGGCGAAGGGCGTCCAGTGCCTGCCCGCCGGACCCGGCGGATGAGCGCACCCGATTGAGCACCACCTCCGGCCGCACCTCCGGCAGCGCCTCGCGGAGTTCGGCCAGGCCGCGAATGAGTCTCTCCATGCCTGGCGGGTCCGCGGAGCCCACCGCGAGCACGCGATCGGCGGCGGCCAGCACCGACAGCGTGGCGCCGTTGCGTCGCGGGGCGACGGTGTCGAAGCTCAGTTCCTCGTCGGTTTCCAGCCCGAAGCCGCAGTCCACCACGGTGACTGGGGCCATCGCACGGGCCGCGGCGAGCACCCTCGGCAACGCGGACGGCCGCAGCTCCGGCCAGCGGTCGGCCCGACTGATCCCGGTGAGCAATCGCAGCGTCGGGCTCAGCGCCCAGCACAGTTTGTCCAGCTCAGGTGCCGCCAGTCGACCGTTGGCCGCGAGCCGGCACGCCCCGGCCAGCCCCGCCGACTCGTCGAGCACGCCGAAGGCGCTGCCCATGATGCCCCCGTACACATCGGCGTCGATCAACAGGGTCGGCAGACCGGCCGTTGACAGCGCGTCGGCCAGCCCGGCAGCGATGGTGGTCCGCCCCGGGGCGCCGGTGGGGCCCCAGACCGCGATCAGCCGGCCCGCAACGGGCGGCGCGGCTGACGGCGGCGGCTCAGCGATGACGGTGACCGTCGGGGGAAGCGCGCGGCGCGGGTCGGCCGGCCCGTCGCCCTGCCGTGGCCGGCTCTCCAACACCGTCATGGCGGTGAGCGCGGCGGCCAGCACGACCGCGGGCCCCGCATCATCCGGGATCATCTCGATGACGCCCAGACGTTCCAGGCGCACCCGCGCGCGCTGATCGCCGGCTGGATGAATGCCGATCACGGCGACGCCGGACGCCTGCAGGCGTTGCACCGCTTCGGTGTCCAACCGGCGAAGGCTGCCATCCACCACCGCCACTCTGGCCCGGCCGGTGGCGGCGGAGGCCAAGACCTCAGTGATATCGGCGCAGCGCCGGACGACCGTCAACGGCGAGCCGGGCTGTTCGAGCGCGGCGACCAGGTCCGACTCCCACTGCTGCCCGGATCCGGCGGTCAGCACCCCGGTCATCCGCCCGCTCCGGACACCAGCACCACAACAGCCTCGCCACCCGGCAGTGCCCGCACCAGCGTGTCGGCCGCCTGCCGATCCACCAGAACGGCTATCTGGTACTGATTCGACGACGCGCCGGACAGGCCACCGGAGGCCGGCGCGGTGACCGATTGCACGGTCAGGCCGGCTTGCAGGAGGCCGGTCGTCGGACCACCTGCCGACGCGGACACCGCCCCGGTGGTGAGATAGAGGTCGATGATCGAACCGTGCTGGACACCGGGCGGGAACTTCTCGGGCGGTACCGGAATCACCACGATCCGGCCGTTCGGGCCTGCGCCCAGAGCGCCCACCGGCAGGAGTTCACCGACCCGCACATCGCTGATCAGGGTGCGGCCGACCGGATTGGAGCCGGCGCCCAGATACCCCGATCCGATGTCCCCGAGGTTGACCTCGACCGCGTCCAGATCCCCCTCGATGATCACGGTGCCGACCGCCAACGTATGCGTCGCCGACCACATCGCGGTTGTCCGCGCGCTGGCCGCAATGACCCGGGAGCCGACCACGACGGCGACGACGACCAGCAGGATTCCGCCGATCAGCCGGGGATCCAGCCACTTGGGGCGGGCCAGCCGCCGCGGCACCTTCGCGCCATTCTGATTCGCCACGGTTGACGCTCCTCCCCTGCGTCGGCCCGAATGGACCAACTTAGCGTCTGTTGGCGCGATGCGCGGCCATTGGGAGTAACTTAGTACCAAACACGCTCATACATGCAAGAATCTGGTATCTGGTTCCTCATAGGCATGAATTGAGCATGAACTGAGCAAGATTTCCACGGTGGACAGCACCAAGCCCTGCCACATGCCTGATCTGCCCGTACTCCCGCGCAGCCGCCGCAGCGGCAAGCCGAGAAAGTGAGATCAATGACGTCCGAACGGTTCCTCACCTTGGCCGATGTCGCCGACATCCTGAACATCTCGGCGTCCCAGTCGTACGCACTGGTGCGCAGCGGAGATCTCGTGGGCATCCAGATCGGCGGACGCAATCAGTGGCGGGTCGAGCGCAGCAAACTCGAGGAGTACATCAGCACCGCCTACGCGCGGTCGGCCGCCAGCCTGCATGAACTGGACGAAGAGTTAGTCATCGACTAGCCGGTTCGGGGCACCGAGCGGTGGCCGGGCCGCAGCCCGGCCACCGCTCGTTCCTCTGGGGAGTGGGTCAGGCCAGCGCCGGTACCGAAGCGATCTGGCCGCGCATCTCGGCGGCGTACTGGTCGGCGTTGGGCCCGGCGATCAGGTGGTACGTGCCCGCACCCACCGAGACCAGGCCGGCGATGCCCGCCGCCGACAGCGCTGCTTCGTCCACGGCTTTCGGGTCCTTGACCTTCACCCGGAGCCTTGTCTCGGCGGCCGCCTCCACCTTGAGCAGGTTCTGCCGGCCGCCCAGCCCGGCGATGATGGCCTCCGCCTTCTGCGCGCCGAGTGGATCGCGGACTTTCGAGTCCACCCCGGGGGACTCGTAGACCACATCGGGAACATGGTCGGCACCCAGTTCGGCCTCGTCGCCGGCGGTCTTGAGGTACTCCTCCATGTCTGTCTTCAAGTTCTCCGAACGCGTGCCGAAAATGGCCTGCATATTATTCCCGACAATCAGCACACCCGCCGCCCCGAGCGCCTTGAGCTTCTTCTGGTCGGCCTTGCCGATGTCGTGCACACCGACCCGGAGCCGGGTGATGCAGGCGTCCAGATCCGCGATGTTGCTCCGACCACCGAAGGCAAGCACCAGCTGCTGGGAGAATTGATTGCCGGCGTCGGCCATGGCATCCACGACGTCCACCTCCTCGTCCTCACGGCCGGGCGTTTTCAGGTTCAGCAGCTTGATCAGGAAATAGAACAGCACGAAATACAGCACGAAGTAGATCGGCCCGACAATCAGCACAAGCCAGGGTTTGATGCCGTTCGCAAAGAACAACGCATAGTCGATCATTCCCTGCGAGAAGGTGTAGCCCAACCGGCCGCCGAGCAGGTACATCACCGTGAACGCGGAGCCGTAGAGCAGCGCATGCACCACGTACAGCAGCGGCGCGACGAACAGGAACGAGAATTCCAGCGGCTCGGTGATGCCGGTCAGGAAGGAAGTCAGCGCCGCGGCCAGCATGATCGAACCGATCCGGGCCTTGTTCTGCGGCTTCGCCGTCAGGTAGATCGCCAGCGCAGCCCCGCACAGCCCGAACATCTTCACCAGGAAGCCGCCGCCCAAAATGCCGGACTCGGGGTGACCACGGAAGAAGCAGGTCAGGATGCCGTTGCAGTCACTCCAGCCCCCCAGGTTGACCTGGAAGAAGAACGGGGCATTCCAGATGTGGTGCAGCCCGAACGGGATCAGCGCACGCTCGACCACCCCATAGATGAAAACGGCGACCGGTGTGTTGGCCTTGATGACATTGCTGGCCGTGTTGTTGATGAAATCGCCGATCGGCGGCCAGACGAAGGCCAGCACCACACCGAGGGCGACCGCGCCGAAAGCGGTGACGATAGGGACGAACCGCTTTCCGGCGAAGAATCCGAGATAGGCCGGCAGCGATATTCGGTAGAACCGGTTGAATGCATAGCCGGCGATCATGCCGACCAGGATTCCGCCGAACACACCGGTATTCAGCGTCGCTAGCCCCAGAACGGTGTCGGTCTTGATGCCTCGCGCCCCGGCGATCACGCCGAGCGCCCCGTTCATCACCAGAAAGCCCACCGTCGCGGCCAGCGCGGCAACACCGTCGTTCTTGGTCATGCCGAGCGCGACGCCGATGGCGAAGATCAGTCCGAGCGCACCGAAGATCGGGTCGCCAGAGCCCTGCAGGATCTGGAAGAAGATGTAGAGCGGCTTCGCCACCACCCCCGCCGCAAGCGGGTCGCCGACCGCGCCGGCCACCTGGCACCCGGCGACGTCGTTGGCGATGGCCTGCGTGCCGACCTTGCAGAAGCCGGCCGAGATCGCGCTCTGGTTGTAGTTGCCGACGAACGCGCCGCCGACGCCGAGCAGGATGCCCGCGACCGGCAGCACCGACACGGGCAGCATCAGCGACTTGCCGAGCTTCTGCAGGAACCCGAAAACGTCGCTGCCGACGTTGCGCTTCGCCTTCGGTGGCGCCTCAGCTGTTGTAGTCATGCGATTTCCTTCTCGTCCGGTGCCGATAGTTCGGATAAGTCGCTGGCAGATCACTCACCTGAAATCACTCGCCGTCGTCCATCGGCACGAGCTCGCGGACGGACGCGGCGGAGTCAAGGGTGATCGCCCGGGCGGCCAGTTCCTTGCAGTGCGCCAACGACAACGTTCGGATCTGCGCCTTGACCGACGGGATTGCCGGCACGCTGACACTCAGCTCGTCGACGCCCAGCCCGATCAGCAACGGAACGGCCTGCAGATCCGATGCGATGCCACCGCAGACGCCCACCCACCGACCGTGCGCGTGCGCACCTTCGACGGCCATCGCGATCAGCGCCAACACCGCCGGGTTCAACCCGTCGACCTGCGGCGCCAGCTTGGGGTGACCGCGGTCCATGGCCAGGGTGTACTGGGTCAGATCGTTCGTGCCGACCGAGAAGAAGTCGGCCTCGGCGGCGAATTGGGCTGCCATCACAGCTGTGGACGGGACCTCGACCATGATGCCGACCGGCACCGGGTCGACGCCGAGCGCCGCCCGTTCCTCCTCGAAGATCGCCTTCGCCAGCCGGAAGTCCTCGATGGTGGCGATCATCGGGAACATCACATTGATCTTGGCGCCCGCGCCCGTGGCGCGCAGGATCGCACGGATCTGGGTGCGCAGGATCTCCGGGCGGTCCAGGCCGATGCGGATACCTCGTTGGCCGAGGAAGGGGTTTTCCTCCGGCGGAATCGGCAGGTAGGACAGCGGCTTGTCACCGCCGACGTCCAGGGTGCGGATGACCAGCGGCAGGCCGGGCATCATCGCCTTGGCGATGTCGGTGTACAGCTGCGCCTGCTCGTCCTCGGTGGGCGCCGTCCGGCGCTCCATGAACGCGAACTCCGAACGCAGTAGGCCGACCCCCTCCGCGCCCTTGGTCATCGCGGCCTTGACGTCGTCCACACCACCGATATTGGCGACGACCTCGACGTGGTGACCGTCGGTGGTGGTGGCTGGTTCGTCGGCGTCGGCCAGCTCGATCGCCCGGCGCGCGGCGACCTTGAGCTGCCGGCGGGTCACCCGCGCCACCTCCTCCTCGGAGACGTTGGTCCGCAGCGTGCCCTTCGCGCCGTCGAGGATCACCCGGGTGCCGTTGGGAATGTCGAGCGCGCGCGGGTCGATGCCGGCGACCGCGGGGATGTCCAGGGCGCGGGCCAGGATCGCCACGTGCGAGGAGGCGCCGCCGGCCAGCGTGCAGAAGCCGGCAACCTTGGTCGGATCGAGACTGACCGTGTCGGACGGCGTGAGATCCTCAGCTATCAGCACGGTACCCACCGGGATGTCGGGCTTGTCCCGGCGCTGACCGGTGATCTCCTCCAGGACGCGCTGTCCGACGTCACGAACGTCGATCGCGCGTCCGGCGAGCACCTCGCTCTTGAGCCCCGCCAGCTTGTCGGCGTAGTTTTGGTAGGCGCCGCGCCACGCGAACGCCGCCGTCTTGCCCTTGTCAATGCCGCTGTTGGCTAGGTCGAGCAGCTCCGGGTCGCGCAGGATCTCGCGATGCGCACCGAAGATCGCCGCTTTCTCCGGGTCGGCCTGCGCCGCCAGCCGGTCCTCCAAGGCGGCCAGTTGGACCAGCGAGTGGTCGATGGCGACGTTCAACAGGCGGCGCTCGCGGTGCCGATCGTTGGACATCTCCTTGACGTCGATGTCCTCGTGCCGGATCTGCAGCACCGTCCCGACCCCCAGCCCGGGTGACGCCGCGACGCCGAGCAGCACGTTCGGGTCGTCGGACTTTCGGCGGGGCGCCGGCGCCGATGAGGGCATCATGACGGGCGCGGCTGCCGCATCGTGCTCGGCGATGTCCAGCGGTACCGCACCTTCCTCGCCAAGGCCCGCCGTGAGTTCGGCCGACAGCTTCTCCACCGCGGCCTCCGCGTCGGCGCCGAACGCGACGATCTGCACCTTGTCCTTGAACCGAACCTCCATCCCCATGATCGCCATCACGCTCTTGGCGTTGGCCTGATCCTCGCCGCGCTTGAGGGTGATATCGCTTTCGAACTGGGAGGCCAGATTGGACAGCACCGAGGCGGGCCGCGCGTGCAAACCGATCGGGTTCGGCACCAGAATGGCGCGCGAGATGACCTTCTTGCCGACGAGTTTTGCGGCGCCGGGCTTGCCCTCGCCGGGCGCCACCGCGATGGCGAGGTCGACCGTGGCCGCGGTGTCCTTCCCCGCGGTGACCAGCCCGGTGGCCGCTGTCAGGCCGGACACCATGTCAGCGGAGTTGGCGATCACCATCTGGGTGAGCAAGCTCTTGGCGTTCGTGGCGACCTGGTCCAAATCGAAGGTGATCAGGGTGTCGCCGGCCCGCACCTGATCGCCGACCTTGACCGAGACCGTGAAGCCTTCGCCTCGCATTCGCACCGTATCGAGCCCGATGTGGGTGAGCACTTCCAGGCCTTCCGCCGATCGGATGGTCAGCGCGTGCGAGGACGGGTGGATGAAGATGACCTCGCCGTCGCAGGGCGCGACGAGGGTGTTTCCGAGCGGGTCGATCGAGATGCCCTCACCGACCATCTTCCCGGCGAACACCGGATCGGGGACCTGCTCGATGGGAACCATCACACCGGTCACCGGTGCCAGCAACACAACCCGGGTGATGCCGGGGGCCGAAATCCGCGTGGTCACAGTGGAGCTCCCTTCGCCCGCACCGCCGTCCTGGCGCGAGCATCGGCCGAACTATACGACGGCCATACCTTGGGCGCTCAGTCAAACCGAGTGACCCGTTACCCATAGCTACCACACGCTTTTCGGAGCATATGAGGGTAGTCGGCTGCGCCTGCACGGCGCTGCCGAGCTACCAATCCATGGTGACCGGACCGGCTCCCACCCTGGAGCTGCGGTGAGCTGCTTCAATGACGACCAGGACATCGATGGCTTGGTCGATCGTCACCGGCGGGGGCAGCTCCTTCCTGAGCGTATCCCGCACACCCGCGTAGTAGTCCCGGTAGTCGCCGGGCACCGTGGGGATTTTTCGCGTCTCGCCAGGGGTGCCCAGTTCTCCCCACGATGCCTCCGGTTCGACGTTCCAATTCGGCCGACGCGACGTGTCGCCGCGGGCCAGCTCGTCGGCTTGAACGTCCATCCCGTACTTGACGTAGGCACCGGCCGATCCGAGCAGCCGAAAACGCGGTCCGGCGTCGGCAGCGACCGAGGACGCCCACAGGTGGGACCGGACTCCGCTGACATGGGTCAGCGACAGGAACACATCGTCGTCTACCTGGGCACCCGGGCGCACCCTGCCGATCTCGGCGTAGACGCTGGTCACCGGGCCGAACAGCATCAGAGCCTGATCGATGAGGTGACTACCCAGGTCGTACAGCAGACCGCCGGCCGTTTCCGGACCGGCCCGCTCTCGCCACGCGGCCTCGTTGACGAGTGGCCGCCACCGTTCGTACCGTGACTCGAATCGGTGAACGGTCCCGAGAACGCCCTGGCCGAGCAGGTTCTCAACGGTTCGATAGTCACCGTCCCAACGCCGATTGTGAAAGACGCTGACCAGCAGATCCTTCGCCGCGGCGGCGTCGCGAAGTTGGCGCGCTTCGGCGGCCGACGCGGCGACCGGCTTGTCGATGACCACCGGCACACCGGCATCCAGTACGGACAGTCCGATGGGCACATGGGTGTCGTTGGGACTGGCGACCACCACCAGATCGATGTCTTCCCGGTCCTGCAACAGGTCTTCAACGGTCGGCACGATGCGCACGTTCGGGTAGCGCTCGAGCGCGGCCGCAGCCCGAGCCGGATTGCGAGTCACCACGCTGGTCAACGCCATACCGGCGGTGGCGGCGAGGGTCGGCGCATGAAACACCGACCCGGCGTGGCCGTAACCGATCAGAGCGGTTCGGACCGGGTCGTCGGGGCGCACGGTTTCATTCATCCGGGGCCGTGTTCATCCGGGCAGGCGCAGGCTGCCGCCGTTGGTGCGGATGACCTCGGCATACCAGTCGAAAGACTTCTTCCTGTACCGCGCGAGAGTGCCGCTACCGTCGTCGTTGCGGTCGACGTAGATGAAGCCGTAGCGCTTGCTCATCTGCGCGGTGCTGTTGCTGACGAGATCGATGCACCCCCAGGCGAGGTAGCCCAGAACGTCGACGCCATCGGTGATCGCTTCACCCAACTGGACGAGGTGATCATTCAGGTAGTCGATGCGGTAATCATCCGTGACCGTCCTGAGACCGTCCACCTCGACAAGTCGATCGAGCGCGCCCAGGCCGTTCTCCACGACGAACAATGGCTTTTGCCAGCGGTCCCAGAACTGGTTTGCGACGATCCGCAGACCGGGCGGGTCGATCTGCCAGCCCCACTCGCTCGCCTCGAGCGTGGGATTGCGGACCCCGCCGAAGATGTTTCCCGCACTCTGGACTGCGGCCGCGGGTTGGGCGGTCTCGCAGATGCTCATGTAGTAGCTGAACGACACGAAGTCCACCGTGTGCCCTAGCAACTCCCGGTCGGCGTCGGTGATGTCCAGTTCGATTCCCTGCTCGCGAAAGTAGCGGAGCAGGTACCCGGGGTAGCTACCGCGGGCGTGAACATCGGCGAAGAACAGGTTCTTGTGGTCGGTCTCCATCGCGGCCACCACGTCGGCGGGGCTCGGCGTCAGCGGGTACGTCGGCAACGCCAGGACCATGCAGCCGACCTTGGCACCGGGCGCAGTTTCGTGCGCGATCTTGGTCGCGAGGGCGCTGGCTACCAACTCGTGGTGGATCGCCTGATAGAGGTCGGTCGGTGACAGCTCCTCCTTGGCGGAGTTGATCGCGCCGTTCATGAACGGTTCATGCAATACCGAGTTGATCTCGTTGAAGGTCAGCCAGTACTTGACCCTCGACCCGTACCGGTCGAAGAGAACTCGCACGTAACGCTCGTAGAATCCGATCAGTTCGCGGCTGACCCATCCGTTGTACTTTTCGGCCAGGGCCAGCGGTGTCTCGTAGTGGGAGATCGTCACCAACGGTTCGATGCCGTACTTGGCAAGTTCGTCGAACACCGAGTCGTAGAAGGCCAGGCCCTCCTCGTTGGGCACCTCGTCGTCGCCGTTCGGGAATATCCGACTCCAGGCGATCGACAGCCGGAACACCGTAAAGCCCATCTCGGCGAAAAGCGCGATGTCCTCGGCGTAGCGGTGGTAGAAATCGATCCCCACGAGCTTCAGATTTTCGGCTGTCGGCCGCTGCGACCGGGGCCCGGCAATACCGTTTGGCATCACGTCCTGGATCGAAAGGCCCTTGCCACCCTCGTCAAAAGCACCCTCCAGCTGGTTGGCGGCTGTGGAACCACCCCACAGAAAACCACTGGGAAACGGCCCTTCAGCCACTACCGGCCACCCTTCACATGTTGGTTCGGTTACCGTTCTACTACCTTGAGGCCGGGGCGGCTCAACCAACCGAAACAGCCCGCACCATCACCAGGGCCTTCAGCGGAACCAGGATCACGCCGCGAACGGCGCTGGCGCGCCGCGCCTCCCACGCCGCATGGCTGGCGACCTCGATGAAATCGGCGCCCACCCGATCGATCGTGCCGGAGAGCTCTACGCCGGCGGTCGTTGAAATCGTGACCGGCGAACGATCCCGCGCGACCGCGCGCAGCGCCTTGCGCAGGTCGAGTCTCGCCCCGATTCCGGACAGCGCCGGCCCGGTCCGGACAGACAGTCCTTCGACCGATCCCAGCGCCGCCAGCGCCACCAGCAGCTCCCCGCCGGGCGATTCCTGCAGCAGCAGCCAATCCGGCCCCACCTGCAACAGCGTGCCCACCACCATCTTGTCGCCACTGAGCCGTAGCCGAAGCCGGCCGCCGACCGCACCGGTCAACCGCTCGATCACACCGACCCGGCCGACCTCCACTCGTTCCCCGTCGGCGCGCTCGGCATCCTCTGCGGCGTCGGCCAACTGGCTGAACTGGTGGTCCAGGTCGGCGAAAAGGTCATCCCAGCGCATGCGAGTAGGCAATCAGGTCCAGGTAGGCGAGTCAAGAACGTACCAACCCGAGCCCCTAACGCTCGATTTGAGTTCATTTAAGATCATTTACCTTGACATGCGGCTACTGGGTGCGTTTAACTTCAAACTATGTCAAACGCAGCGTTTCAGGCCCGAGCGGAAGCCGTCCCGGACGGCAGCGCTGCCGCCCGGCGCGGGCTTGCCGGTTGTCTGCTGGCACTGACATTCCTGCTCACCCAGGTCCCATCGATACCCGAGCTCTGTCGCCTGGTGATCACCGCAACCGGCCCATCGGGCGGCAGTCACTCGAGCGGCGGTCGAACGCCGGCGCACCAGCTGGACATTCTGTTTTCACTGGTCAGCGGGGTTGTTGTGTGGGCAATGGCGGCCTGGCTGATCCTTGTCGCCATCGCTGCGATCAGTGCTGCCCTACTGTCCGGCAGTCGGCAGGCAGGTGCCATGACCTGCCTGCACAGGCTTGCTCCGCCCGCTCTGCGCGGCATTTTCGTCGCCGCGCTCGGCATCGGCTCGATCGCCGCGCTGTCGGGGTGTGCGCCATTGGACGCCGGCTACGGCAGCGCCGCGGGCACGACAACCGTCACCGGCTCCGTTGCCGACTTGGCGACCAGCGGCGGTCTGGTCGCCGTCGAACTGGAATGGCCCACCGGCGGCTCATCGAGCGTCGGACTCGATGTCGATTGGCCAGCCGAATCGAGCGGCAGTACACCGACCGGTACCCCCGCCGCGGCCAGTGTGGGCAGCACCGCCCGGTCGGCGACCGCCGCAGCAGCCATCACGCCTACACCTGCCGCAACCATCACCCCCGCACCCGCCACCACAGGACCCGCCACCACAGGACCCACCGCCACTGCTGCGCCAGCCACGACAGCACCACCGGCCGCGGCCTCGACAACCGCTGGACCCGCCGGACCCGTCACGGTCCAGCCGGGTGACTCGCTGTGGTCGATCACCGAAGCGAGGCTGCCGCCGCACGCCGGCGCGGCGGAAATCGACGCCGGTTGGCGCGCGTGGTACTCGGCAAACCGCACCCTGATCGGCGACGACCCCGATCTCATTCTGCCGGGATGGCAGCTGATCGCTCCGCCGATCCCCCCTTACCAATAGTCGCAATAGGCCGAAGGGCACCGAGATGCGAGTCCCGAAGATCTGCAGTGCCCGATTTCCAGTGCCCGATTTCCAGTGCCCCATTTCGACCTGCACTCCCGAGCCACCGACGTTTGGAGCTGACCCCGAATGACTTCCGCCGCTTCTGCTTCCCCCGCCCGGATCGGCGACAACCGGCCGTACCTCGGCGCGGTTCCTGAATGCGAACCGGCCTTCGACGACCAGGGTGAGCCACCGCAAACCGCCAGGCTGCGGGCCGAGACGGCGTGGTCCCGCCCGGGCATCGGCCGCCCGATCACCGATCGAACGGTTCCCGGCTGGTCGCGCGAGTCCGACGTCGGCATCACCCGAACACCGGCGGCCTCGCTGCCCGCCGCAGCGGCCAGCGCCGGGGTTCTGGCGCGGGCCCTCATCGAGGCGATGACCGGATTCCGCCAGGTGGGACAGCTACGCGCGCACTGCGCACCGGAGGTCTTCGCCGGACTTGAGCGTCAGGTCAAGTCCGGCGGCGCTCTACCGAAGCTGTTGTCCGTTCGCGCCTCCGAACCGGCCGACGGCGTCGCCGAGGCCACCGCGGTCTTTCGCCGGGCAGACCGGGTTGCGGCGCTGGCCTTCCGAATGCAGGGCGTCGACGGGCGGTGGCGGGTGACGGCGCTACAGGTCGGCTGAGTCGAACCCTGGGTCCAAGCCGCAAGCCTGCGATGCTCGTCAGGAGCCCAGCGCATCACCGGGGAAGCTCCGCCACGGATGAATCTGAAACCGGAAGATCCCGGCTTGAACAGCCGGATCGCCGGCCATGATCTGCTCGGCCTCCTGCTGATCGGTCCGTAGAATGCACATACCCCGGAAGTCCGAGTCGTCGGTGATCGGTCCGACAAGGTTCATCACCCCCTGTTCGCGAAGGGCGAAGTTGCGGCGCCCATGCTCCCAGACCACCTGATCGCGATCGGCGGGATGGGGAGTAGGTCCGGGCGTCAGCAACACCAACGAGTAGATCCGCGACCTGCCCAGCATCGACTTCATGAACTCGTCGGTGACGCTCACTCGTCCATCACCCCACTCAGCCGGTCGCGCCAGGCCTGCCGTGGCACATCTTGTACTTCTTTCCCGACCCGCACGGGCATTGCGCGTTCCGCGACACGGTCGAACTGACGGCCGCACCACTGGCGGCCCGCGTCTTGGTCTGCCCGGCAGTCTGCGTGCCACCCGATTCGCTCGGGCCCGAGTAGGTCAGCGCCTGCGCCTTCACGCCCGGCGTGCCCAGGCCCTTGGCCCGCAGTGCGGCCGGTGCCCTGTCGTTGGTTGTCGCCGGGACGGCCTTCTGCTGGCTCGGCAGGACCTCGACCGGTCGCTGGCGACGGACCTGCGTCGGTGCGGCCGGCGCAACCGGTGCACCAGCGGCGACGTTGTTCCCACCGGCCGCAGCGACCTGCGGCGCCGCAGGTGCTGCCGCCGGCGCTTCACCAGCCGGAGTGACCTGGACCTGCAGGTTGTACAAGAACCCGACCGACTCCTCCTTCAACGAGTCGAGCATGGCCTGGAACATGTCGTAGCCCTCGCGCTGGTACTCGATCAGCGGATCACGCTGAGCCATCGCGCGCAGGCCGATGCCTTCCTTCAGGTAGTCCATTTCGTACAGGTGCTCGCGCCACTTCCGATCAAGAACCGACAGCACGACCCGTCGTTCCAACTCCCGGGTGATCGGCGGGGTGAGGGCCTCTTCGCGCAGGCCGTAGGCCTTCTTGGCGTCGGCCAGCACGGCCGTCTTGAGCGTCTGTGCGGTGAGATCGCCGTGCGACTTGGCAACGGCGTCGGGTGTCAGGCTGATCGGATACAGCGTCTTGAGCGCCGCCCACAGGGTATCGGTGTCCCAGTCCTCGGCGTAACCCTTGTTGGTCGCGCCGGTGACGTAGGCATCGATGACATCGCTGATCATGTGCTGAACCTGCTCGTGCAGATCCTCGCCGTTGAGCACCCGCTTGCGCTCTTCATAGATCACCGTGCGCTGCTTGTTCATCACTTCGTCGTACTTGAGGACGTTCTTGCGGATCTCGAAGTTCTGCTGTTCGACCTGGGTCTGGGCGTTTTTGATCGCCTTGGAAACGAAGCTGTGCTCGATGGGCATGTCCTCGGGCATCCGCAGTCTGGTCATCAGCATCTCGACGGTCTGCCCGCCGACCCGGCGCATCAGGTCATCGCCCAGCGAGAGGTAGAACCGCGACTCACCTGGATCCCCCTGCCGCCCGGACCGACCACGCAACTGGTTGTCGATTCGGCGCGACTCGTGCCGCTCGGTGCCCAGCACATACAGTCCACCGGACTTACGAACCTTATCGGCCTCCGCCGCCGTCTTCTTGGTGGCGGCTTCGACGGCCACGGCCCACCCGGCCTCATACTCCTCGGGCGTCTCGGTCGGGCTGAGGTCCTGCTGACGCAGGGCCAGATCGGCCGCAAAGTCGATGTTGCCGCCGAGGATGATGTCGGTGCCACGACCGGCCATGTTGGTAGCAACGGTCACTGCTCCCGAGCGCCCGGCCTGGGCGATGATGGCGGCTTCCCGTGCGTGGTTCTTCGCGTTGAGAACTTCGTGCGGGATACCGGCCCGCAGCAATTTCTTGCTCAGCAGTTCGGACTTCTCCACGCTGGCGGTGCCGACAAGTACTGGCTGGCCCTGCTCGTGCCGCTCGGTGATGTCATCGACCACCGCGTCGAACTTCGCATCTTCGCTCTTGTAGATGATGTCCGGTTCGTCGAGCCGCACCGCCTGCTTGTTCGACGGAATGGGCACTACACCGAGCTTGTAGGTCTGCGACAGTTCCGCAGCCTCGGTCTGCGCCGTGCCGGTCATCCCGGACAGCTTCTCGTACAGCCGGAAGTAGTTCTGCAGGGTGATCGTGGCCAGAGTTTGGTTCTCGGCCTTGATCTCGACGCCCTCCTTGGCCTCGATCGCCTGGTGCATGCCCTCGTTGTATCGACGACCGTGCAGCACCCGACCGGTGAACTCGTCGACGATCAGCACCTCGCCGGACACGACGATGTAATCCCGGTCCTTCTTATACAGCTCCTTGGCCTTGAGCGCATTGTTCAGAAATCCGACGAGCGGGGTGTTGACCGACTCATACAGGTTGTCGATTCCCAATGCGTGCTCGACCTTGGCCACCCCCTCTTCGGACACGCCGACGGTCCGCTTGGACTCGTCGACCTCGTAGTCGAGTTCCTTGGCCAGCCGTGGCACCAGCCGGGCGAACTCGCTGTACCACTTGGAGGACTGATCGGACGGGCCCGAGATGATCAACGGGGTGCGAGCCTCGTCGATCAGGATCGAGTCGACCTCGTCGATGATGGCGTAGGGGTGCCCCCGCTGGACCAGCGCATCCTTCGACCACGCCATGTTGTCGCGCAGGTAGTCGAAGCCGAACTCGTTGTTGGTGCCGTACGTGATGTCGGCATCGTAGGCGACCTTGCGTTCCTCGGGGGTCATCTGCGACAGGATCACCCCGACCTCCAGGCCGAGGAAGCGGTGCACCCGACCCATCCACTCGCTGTCCCGCTTGGCCAGGTAGTCGTTGACGGTGACCACATGGACACCCTTGCCGGTGAGCGCGTTGAGGTAGGCCGGCAGGGTGGACACCAGTGTCTTTCCCTCGCCGGTCTTCATCTCGGCGATGTCGCCCAGATGCAGGGCGGCGCCGCCCATCAGCTGCACATCGAAATGGCGTTGGCCCAGGGTGCGCTTGGCCGCCTCGCGGACCACCGCAAACGCCTCGGGCAGCAGCCGGTCGAGCGACTCGCCATCGGCGACCTGCGCCTTGAACGTGTCGGTCAACGCGCGCAGTTCGGCGTCCGTCAGGTCGACGTAGTCTTCCTCAAGCTCATTGATGTGGTCGGCGATGTTGCGCAGCCGCTTGAGCGTCTTTGATTCACCGGCTCGCAGCAGGCGGGAAAAAACCACGTGTTCACCCTCGTTTAGTAGCCCAGCTAGTCAGCTCAGCCAACCTTCGCGCTTGACTTGTCCATGTTAGGCGCATCGCGCACCGGCTTCGCAGCAACGGGCCGATCGCACAGTGGTCAGGACAGGCGGAGCAGGCCGTAGTCGAATCCGTGACGGCGATAGACGACGGTCGGCAGGCCGCTGTCGGAGTCGTTGAACAGGTAGAAGTCATGGCCGACGAGTTCCATCTGGAACAGCGCCTGGTCAACCGTGATCGGCTCCGCGGGGTGGTCCTTCACCCGAACCACCCGGCCGGGCCCGCCGTCGGCGCCCTGCCCGAAGTCCGAGCTATCCGTATCGTCGCTGCCTGCACTGTCGGCGTCGCCTCCGAGCTCTCCGGAATCCACCAGGGGACCGGTCAGTTCGTCGCTGACCACCGCACTGATCGGCGTCCGCGCATGCTGCCGGTCGCGGCGCCGCTCCGCGGCTCGGCGTGCCCTGGTCTCGAGCTTGTCCATCGCCTGCTCGAGGGCGGCGTAGAAGTTCTCCGCCTTACCTTCGGCGCGAACCGCCGGGCCCTTCGTCACCAACGTGATTTCGACCTTCTGGCAGATCTTCGACAGCCTGCGGTTGGTTTCATGGGCCAACTCGATTTCGGCGCGGACAATCTTCGAGTCGTACCGCTCCAAGCGAGCCAGCTTGTCGGCGACCTTGGTCCGGTAGTGCTCTGGCACCTCGACGTTGCGTCCGGTGACGACAATATCCACATTTCCTCCTGCGATCAGGTTTCGTTCGTTCGGATGAAACGAACAAGTCCATAAGTGGAGCGCACCTCCCCGAACGGCGGTCGGTGATTCCGGTGCCGACCGGCCGATTAGAGGACGTAATCCGAACCTACGCGCCTTGGCCGGCTTCGCAACACTGGGTCCCACCTGCCCGGACTGTCGGTCTGTGGATTCGGCCATCGGGCCGTCCGCCCCGGCTCAAACCGTGCGGGGAGCGCTGACATCGACCCGGCCCGCCGGCGGTGGAACTGCCGCCAGTGTCAGTACGGCCTGAACAGGATGCCCATGTCGGCGCAGTATTGCGCACGATCCGGCGGCCGTCGTGCCCGACGTCAGGACATCGTCGATCAGGACAACCTGGGCTCCCGTGGGTGGCGCAGCCCGGCCCCGCCAGCCGATTCGCCCGGCCAGGTTCTCCCGCCGCTGATCGGACGTCAGCCCGACTGAATCCCGCGCGTCACGAACCGTGTACAGACATGGTGCCACCGCCGTCCAGCAATCATCGGACGCCAGTCGGTCGGCCGCGGCCATCGCCATCCGGGTGATCGGATCCCCCCCGCGGCTACGGGCGGCCGACACCCTGGTCGGCGCCGGCACCAGCCAGAGCGGACCGGTCAGCACCGATATCGACAGCAGGCGGGAGAGCCCAAGGGCAAGTACCGCGCCGAAGGCCGGCGGCAGGTCGCGGCGACCTTTCTCCTTCGCCGCCAGAATCATCGCCCGGACCGGACCCCGATAGCGGGCAAGGGCGTATAGCGGGGGCAAGCCCATCGACACGTCGTAGTCGGCGGACGGCGCGGGCAGCACCCGATGCGGACGCCGACTCAACTGCGCACGACACGGCGCGCACCACGGCCCTGGCTGCCCGCAGCCCGGACACGGCCGCGGGAGCACGAGGTCGGTCACGGTGTGCCACATGCCCGCCAGCCTGGCCCGGCCGGATCGCCGCCACCAGCGATCCGAGCCAGTGTGTGGATGAAATTTCAGGTGTGCACAACTCGCGGTGATGTTTAGGACGGGTAGAACGGCCAACTGCCGGCCGGCGGCGGCTCGCCGCTGGGGGCGGCGCTCACCCAGTCTCCGGAGGTGTCGTCACCGTCGACCTGGTAGATCCGGCCACCGAAGCTGATCAGCGTCGGCTGCGTCGGCGAGGAGGCCACGGAGTCCACGTCGGCAAGAATTCCGCGGCCGGACAGTGGCGTTCGCTGGCGTCCGTCGAGCCCGACCCGCCACACCGTTCGGTAGACACTTGTCGTGTCCGACCCGGCGAGCAGCAGGTTCTGCGAATCGAACCAGACCACCGGCCCCACAGTGAGCTCGCTACGGATCTGCTGCGGCGCGGTCAGGGTCGCCCCGGCGCCGACCCCGACGCCGTTCCCCGGCACGGTGTCACCATCGTCGCCGGTGTAGACCACGGTGGACAGGTAGAGCTTCCCGTCCGCCACCAATGCGACCCGCACGCCGTCCGGGGACAGTTGGAATTCGGTGATCGCGCCGATCCCGGCCAGCGCCGCCGAGTCGACAGGGTAGCGGGATCCGGAAGTCAGCAGCCGGACCACCTCGGGCTTCGTCCCGCCGTTGATCACTGTCCACACCTCCTCGCCGCTGCGGGAGAAGGTCGGCGGGGTCATCGAGGTCGCGGGCAGGCGGGCCTGCATCGGCTGTTGCTCCAGCGGCGAGCCGATCTCCAGCTGGACGCCCCCCGCAATGGCAGTGACCAGGGCGAGGTCGCCGGTCACCGCCGACATCGCCGCACTCTGGGCGGCGTTCTCCGCCGTCCCCGCGGTTCCCCACACCGGAGCGCCGGCGAGGTCGACCATAGCGCCCGCGGCCGTCAGGTAGTAGCCCTGGGAACGCGGCGAGCCAGCGCCGGGCACACCATTCGGATCGAACGACCCGAGAACGCTCTGCGTCCAGATCGCCTGGCGGGTATCCAGTTCGGCGCTGTCAACGGTGATCTGAATCCTGCTGGCGTCCAGTGCCAGCGAGTAGACGATCTGCGCGGCGAGCGCGCGCTGGTTGGTCGCACTGAGCGTCGGCAGCCCGGTCAGATCCACCTGCAGCACCCCGTCGTTGCTGGCGGTGACCCTCTTGGCCAACGACGCCCCGGTCAGCTCGGTTCGCACCGCGGGCGCCAGCGCCGGATTCGGCCCGGCCAATAGCCGACTGATCAGCAGATCCGCCATGTCGACCGGATTCAGCGTTCGGTTCGGCAACCACCGGCGGTCGGGCACCACTACGGATCCTGTGTGGTCCAGGAAGAACACCTGGCGCTGGGTGTAGGTGGAATTGAAATCGGCGGCGGTCAGGATCAGCTCGTCCGGCGGGCTGGAGATCCGCCACTGACCATCGATCTTGGTGAGCCCGATCATTACATCGACTGGCACCCGGGCGGTCGCGGCGAACGAGCCGTCGGGTCGTAGGTAGCCATCGCTGAATCCCGACAGCATGATCGAGTCCGAACCGTCGGGATTGGGATCGAACCGCGGGCTGGCCGCCAGGATCATCACCTTGCCCGGGACGGTCATCCAGCTGGATTTCACCGAGGGCGCAAGGAAGGACCTGGCGCTGGCGAGCAGGGCGTCCAGGTCGACACCCGCGTTCGCCGAGATGAACCCCCGGACGATATCCAGCTTTCCGAGACCTTCCTCCGGGTCGGTCTGCTTCACCGGATTGCCCGGGTCCGCGACCTGGGTGTAGTCCACCGGCGTCCCGGAGCTGGGCACGGTGGCGCACCCGGCGGTGAGTGTCACCGTCAGCGTCAGCGCGGCGCAGACCGCCGTCAGCAACCGCTCGGATCGCCTCATGTGCCGCCACCGTCCGTCGCCGGCGAATCCGGATCGGCCGCGGCGCCGGTGCTGAAGCCGCTGCTCAGCGCGGACAGGATGAACACCCCGTCGTAGCCGGCCGGCGGGGTCGCCGGGGCCGCGGAAATCCTGGTGTGGGTGTCCGAACCGACCGCGCCGGTGTCGTCGTCCGGCTCCAGGGGCAACGGCGAGCTGACGAGCGCCACGCTCTGCGTCCGCGGCAAGGTCAGCCGGAACCGCGCCCCGAGGCCGGGGCGCCCGTAGGCCTGTAACCAGCCGCCGTGCAGCCGGGCATCCTCGAGCGAAATGGCCAGCCCGAGGCCGGTGCCACCGGTCTGCCGCTGCCGCGACGCGTCGGCCCGCCAGAAGCGGTTGAAGACCAGACCGGCCTCCCCTGGTTTGAGACCGAGACCGGTGTCGGTGACCGTGACCGCGACCGCGACCGCGTCTTCGGCCAGTTCCAGCACCACCGGTCGGCCCTCCGCGTGATCGATGGCGTTGGCCAGCAGATTGCGCAAGATGCGCTCGATCCGCCGGGAGTCGATGTCCAGCCGGACGGGTTCGGCCGGCAGCATCCGGACGATCTCGACCCCGGCCGATGCGGCGATCGCCTGCACCGCGGCGACCGCCGAGTTGATCGTGGACCGCAGGTCGATGGGTTCCGCACTGAGGTCCGCCATCCCGGCGTCGTAGCGACTGATCTCCAGCAGGTCGGCCAGCAGAGCTTCGAACCGGTCGAGTTCGGCGACCATCAACTCGGTGGAGCGAGCCAGGTGCGGCTTCAACTCTTGCCGGTCCGCATACAGCAGGTCCGCGGCCATCCGCACGGTAGTCAGCGGGGTGCGCAACTCGTGCGATACGTCGGAGGTGAATTGTCGCTGCAGCTGGCCGAACTCTTCGAGCTGCCGGATCTGGGCCCGGATCGCCTCCGCCATGCCGTTGAACGACCGGGACAGCTGGACGAATTCCGCCGGTCCTTTCAGCGCCATCCGCTCGTCGAGAGCGCCGGCCGCCAGCCGCTTGGCCGCCGCCGACGCCCGCCGCACCGGCCGTACCACCTGGTAGGCGACCAGCGCCGCGATGAAGGCGAGGAGCAGCGCCAGCACCGCGCCGCCGATCAGCAGCGTGCTCTGCACCAGATCGACCGTGCGCTGCTCACCGGTCAGCACGTAGATCAGATACAGCTCAAAGCTGTCGGCGCGGGTACTGACTGGCGCCCCCACCACCAAGGCCGGCACCAGCACACCGTTGCGGGTCACCCGGGTGTACTGAGACGACAGCTGCCCGTCGGCGATCCGACCGCGCAACTCACTGGGCACATCGGTCACCGGCCCGGCGGCGACCTCCTCCACCAGTAGTCCCCTGGTTGAGATCAGCACCGCTTCGAATACGCCGGCGTTGGACCCCTGGCCGCCGGCATCGGTCGAGCGGACCGGATCGGCGAGCGATTCGCGGGCAAGGTTGAGTTTGCGCTGCATCTGGCTCGGGTCGACGTCCGCACCGTCCAGACTCTCGGCGGCGGCCAGCCTGGCCGTCTGCACCTCGGAGATTGCCGCGCTGAGCTTGTTCTGCAGCAGCCGGTCGGTGATCTGTTGCTGCAGCGCGAAGCCGAGAACGGCCATCACCAGACTGGAGAGCAGCAGAGTCGCGACGATGACGCGCAACCACAGGGAGCGCGCTCCGAAGAGCAGGAATGCCTTGAATCGTTGCCGGGAGAGCGCCGGCCGGGAGATGGGTACCGGCGCGGACGTACTGGGCTGCCGCCTGCTCACCGCCGGGCGGCGGTCCGCGTCACTGCGCGCCGGCCTTGTAGCCGACACCGCGGACCGTCAATACGACCTCGGGGCGTTCCGGATCCTTTTCGATCTTGGACCGCAGTCGCTGGACGTGGACATTGACAAGTCGGGTATCGGCGGCGTGCCGGTAACCCCAGACCTGTTCCAGCAATACCTCGCGGGTGAATACCTGGCGTGGCTTGCGAGCGAGCGCCACCAGCAGGTCGAACTCCAGCGGGGTGAGCGAGATCGACTCCTCGTCGCGGGTCACCTGATGCCCGGGTACGTCGATGTCGATGTCCGCCACGCGCAGCCGCTCCGCCGCGCCGGTGTCGGTCCGTCGGAGCCTGGCGCGGATCCGCGCGGTGAGCTCCTTGGGCTTGAACGGCTTCATCACGTAGTCGTCGGCGCCGGCCTCCAACCCGAGGACCACGTCAACCGTGTCGGTCTTGGCCGTCAACATGATGATCGGGATGCCTGATTCCAGCCGGATCTCCTTGCAGATCTCCAGACCGGACATTCCGGGGAGCATCAGATCGAGCAGGATGAGATCCGGATGGGTTTCCCGGAACACCTCGACGGCCTTGGCACCGTCGCGGACCACTGCGGTGTCGAATCCTTCACCACGCAGCACGATCGTGAGCATTTCCGCCAGGGCCGGGTCATCGTCGACTACCAGAACACGCGATCTCATGAGGTCCATCGTTACACCTCCGTCGCCCTTAACGGCAGATGCCCAGGTCGGGGCGCGCCGAACCCGACTCCCGGCGTGACACGATGGAGGGGTGAGCATTCCCCCGATGCCCCCCGTCCCCCGGCCCGCAGGTCGAACCGATCCGCTGGGCGCGCCCTGGCCCGGTTTGATCCCGCTGCGTCCGCTGGCGGTCAGCGAGATCCTGACCACCGCTGCCGCCGTAGTCCGCGCCCACGCGGTGGTGCTCTGCGGACTCGCCTTCGCCGGTGCCGTGGTCAGCGGCGGCATCACGCTGGCGGTGCTCAGCGGATTCGCGGATCGATCCGCCTATTTTTCCGCGGACTGGTTGGAAAAGGCGCTGACCGGTGAGGCCGGGATCCCCGCCGTGGTTTTGTGGCCGTTGCTGGCCTCGGCGGTATTCAGCCTGCTGGTGACGACATCGATCTCCGGGCTCGCCACCGTCTTCGCCACCGACGGCGCGCTGGCCCGGCCGTCCGGCGCGGCTTCGGTCAAGAGCCGGCTCGGTGGCCGCTGGTGGATCCTGCTGGCCGTCGGCCTGCTGACCAGCGTGGCGGTCTTCCTCGGCGCGATACTGCTGGTGCTCCCCGGGCTGATCGCTTTCGCGGCCTTCGGCCTTGCCGTTCCGGTCGCGGCGATGGAAGGCGCCGGCCCACTGGCGTCGATGCGTCGGGCAGCCCGGCTGGCCCGCGGTTCAATGCTGCGCATCTTCAGCGTGCTGGTCCTGGCCATCTTCCTGTCGTCACTGATCAGCACACTTGTCACCTCCATCGCCAGCCCGTCGGCCGACCTGACGGGTGTCGCGATCTCCCTCGGGATCGCCGCCCTGGTCTCGGCGATCACCACGCCCTGGACCTCGGCGGTGATCGCGCTGCTCTACATCGACACCCGGATCCGGCGGGAGGACCTGGCCAAGACGCTGCTGCGATCAGTCATGCAGCCCTGACCGGGCCATCCCGCGCGAGTCGATTCAGGCCGGTCCCAGCAGGTCCGCCGGAATGGTGATACTGCCGTCCTCCTCCGGATGCAGTACCCGCCACGGCGACAGGTACTGCATCGATGCCAGCTGCGCATACATCGCCGCGGTCCGGCGCTGCAGCCCGCCGTCGGATTCGAAGGCGTCCAGCGCCCGGTCCACCTGTTCGCCGGCCCGCCGTAGGGCGCGGGACTGGGCCAGCGCGAGCGGCACGTCCAGCAGGATCTGCAGGTCCGGGCGGGGCACCTCGAACCGATCGATCTCCAGCTCGCTGATCCACTCGGCGAAGTCGTTGACGATGGCCGGACCGCCGAGCCGGGCGGAGCCGTACGCGGCATTCGACGAGACGTACCGATCGAGCAGCACGATGTCGTTGTCCGCGATCGCATGCCGGATCTCGTCGGCCGCATCCCGCCGGTCCAGGGCGAACAGTAGCGCGGGACCGTGCACAGACGCGGAAAGGTCACCCAGCCTGCCGTACAGCGCATCTTTGACCAGGTCGGCGTAAATGCTCAGGCCATAGCGAGGGAAAGCCAGCTTCGCGACGCTGCGGCCCTGCGCCGTCCACCGGGCGGCCAGGGACGCGGTCAGGGTTGCCTTACCGGAACCGTCCAGGCCCTCGACCACGATCAGCCTGCCCAACACGACTCCTTCGACGACCCTCGGGGCGACCCTTGCTTGGCAGCGGACAATCGCCCCGAAGCCCTCGATTCAGTAGCGGTAGTGATCGGCCTTGTAGGGACCTTCGACGTCGACGCCGATGTACTCCGCCTGCTCCTTGGTGAGCTTGGTCAGCTCGCCGCCGAGGGCCACGACATGGATCCTGGCCACCTTCTCGTCCAGATGCTTGGGCAGCCGGTACACCTCGAGGTCGTACTCGTGGCGCTTGGTGAACAGCTCGATCTGGGCGATCACCTGGTTGGAGAACGACGCCGACATCACGAAGGACGGGTGTCCGGTGGCGTTGCCCAGGTTCAGCAGACGTCCCTCGGACAGGACCAGGATGGTCTTGCCGCTGGGGAACGTCCACAGGTGCACCTGGGGCTTGATCTCGAGCCGGTGGACGCCCTTGATCCGGGCGAGTCCGGCCATGTCGATCTCATTGTCGAAGTGACCGATGTTGCCCAGGATCGCCTGGTGCTTCATCGACTGCATATGGGCGATGGTGATGATGTCCTTGTTGCCCGTTGTGGTGATCACGAAGTCGGCGCGGCCGATCGCCGAATCGATGGTCGCGACCTCGAACCCGTCCATCAGCGCCTGCAAAGCGCAGATCGGATCGATCTCGGCGATGATGACCCGCGCGCCCTGGCCGCGCAGGGACTCCGCGCACCCCTTGCCGACGTCGCCGTAGCCCGCGATCAGCGCGACCTTGCCGCCGATCAGCACGTCGGTCGCCCGGTTGATCCCGTCGATCAGCGAGTGCCGACACCCGTACTTGTTGTCGAACTTGCTCTTGGTGACCGAATCGTTGACATTGATCCCCGGAAAAAGGAGCTCACCGGCGGCGGCCAGTTGGTACAGGCGCAACACACCGGTGGTGGTCTCCTCGGTGACACCGAGGATCTTCGGGCCGATGTTCGTGAAGTAGCTGCTGTCCGTGTTCAGCGACTCGCGGAGCAGGTCGAGCACGACCCCCCACTCCTCGGAGTCGGATTCGTCGGTGGGCGGCACGACGCCGGCCTTCTCATACTGCACGCCCTTGTGGATCAACATGGTGACGTCGCCACCGTCGTCCAGAATCATGTTCGGCCCCTGGGCCGTGCCGTCGCTCGCATCAGGCCAGCGCAGCATCTGATCGGTGCACCACCAGTACTCCGACAGGGTCTCGCCCTTCCATGCGTACACCGATACCCCGGTCGGCACCTCGGGTGTACCGTACGGGCCGACGACGGCGGCCGCGGCGGCGTGATCCTGGGTCGAGAAGATGTTGCACGATACCCAACGAACATCGGCGCCCAGCGACACCAGCGTCTCGATCAGCACAGCGGTCTGCACCGTCATGTGCAGCGACCCGGCGACCCTGGCGCCCTTGAGCGGCTGGACCTCGGCGTACTCGCGGCGCAGCGACATCAGGCCGGGCATCTCGTGCTCGGCGAGGGTGATTTCCTTACGACCGAACTCGGCCAAGGCCAGATCGGCGACCTTGAAATCAAGGGATCCGATCCGATCGGCGGTCAACACGGGTGCAATCACGGTTGTCGAGGACATGGAACTCCTGAAAGTTGAGCGATAGGCAATTGGTCTTGGCAGGCCGCCGCTGGCACCGGCCATTGCCTGCGAGGTTACCCGGTCCGGCACGGCAATCCCTGATCTGGCATTGCCTGACATTTTGCACGGGTCACTCACGGAGGCCACATCTACTGCCGGTACCTTCGCACAGACGGTTCGCACAGACGGATGGACACCTGCGGAAGCAGGCGTGACTGGGGGTGTGGTGGCGAATTCTGTCTCGCGACGAGCGGCGTTGGGAGCGCTGGGCGTCAGTGCCGTCGCCGGCGCCGCTGGAGCCGGGATCACGTTGGCTGTCGCGCCGCAGAAGTCCACCCCGGCCGCGTCCAGTGGTGTGTTCACCGTGGCCGACTGGGTCGGTTCGCGGGGCGATCGGTACCTGATCGCGCATCGCGGATCCGGCGATGTGCTGCCCGAGCACAGCATGGAGGCCTACCAGGCGGCGGTCGCCTGGGGTGCCCAGTGCGTGGAGATCAGCGTCGGGATGACCGCTGACGGCGTGTTGATCTGTATGCACGACGCGAGCTACGACCGCACGACGACCACCACGGGAAAGCTCTCCAGCCTGCCGTCCACGGTCCTGCGCAGCGTGCGGATCAATACTCCGCAGCTCGGCCCGGCCTGGACCGCCGAGCCGCGGCCGGCGGTCCCATTGTTCGAGGACGTGCTGCGGACGTTCGGCGGCCGGGTGATCCTGGCGATCGAGGCGAAGAACGGCAGCGCCTACGCGCCGATGATGGACCTGGTCGAGCGCTATGGGTTGGGCCAGTCGGTGATCGTCAAGGCCGCCCATGACAGCGCGCACCTCGTCGACGCGAGGCTGGCCGGATATCCGGTCTTCGGCTATCTGGGCGCGGTCGCCGACGCGACGAGATCAAGCATCGTGGACCTGAGCAGCCGGCTCGACCCGACCCGCGACTACCTGGTGATACCAGGTCCTGGAAACTCTCAATTTCTCGACGATTCCCTGGTGAGGGCCGCAGTCGCCACCGGGGTTCCGGTCTGGGTGTTCCCGATGCACCGGCGGGTGGATGTCGCGCACTATTTCGGATTGGGGGTTGTCGGGGCCGTGTGTTCGAGCTTCGGGTATCTGAACCTGGTGGCACCGTCGTCGACCGCGGACACCTGGGCGTACGGAGCGGTCACCCCCGGTGAGCTCACCAAGAGCCCGGGCACGGTCAGTTACGCGCCGACCTGGTCAACGGATGAGTTGACGTTGGGGGTGCAGACCGCTCAGCATTTCCTGACTCTCGGGCAGTTCTGCCCGGTCCCGACCGCAGCGGCGAACTACACCATCGAGTTCGATGCGGCATGGACCACGTTGCCGGCGACAGACAGCGATAACCTCAGCCTGGTATTCGGCCACGTCGACGATCGCTACTACGAGCACGAAGCCGGCTTCGGCGACGGCTACCACGCCATCCTGCGGGCGACTGGCAGCCTGGAACTGTTCCGGCACAAGGACGGCGTCCCGGTCGGCACCGCCTTGGCCGCCGCCGTGCCCACCCCGGCGCCCAGCGCCGGCCAGTGGATGCACTTCAAACTCGACGTCACCCCCAGTTCCCTGTCCTTTGGTCGCACCGACGTTCCAGGAGCGGTGACCACCAGCACCGACACGAGCAATCGGGGCGGCTACCTGCATATCGGGCGGAGCAGCGTCGACGGCGCGGTGGCCTTCCGGAAATTCACCGTCTCGTCCTGACCGGCGATGAGCTGCGGGTTCAGACCCGGGCGATGACGTCGGAATCGCCCAGATAGGGCAGCCGATCGTGCTTCGGCTCTTCGTCGGCTTGCCCGATGTTGACCACGAGAATGGATCGCCAGCGGCCCACCGATCAGCGTGGAATACCAACTCAGTGCCGCTGGACAGGCGCTGCTGCCCGCCGTGCACCAGCTGACGACCTGGGCCACCACTAACCTGCCCGCATAGTCAGGCAGTGATGGGTTTTCGGGTACTCACGTGTCAAGGGCCACGAAATTCTGCCCACTGGCGGCCATGAGACCTGCCCACTGGCGGCCACCAGTTCTGCCCAGTGGCGGCCACGGAACTGCCCACCGGTGGTCATGTGAGGGGGTTGACGCCGTGCCCGGCGAGGGCTTGCGAGAGCCGCACGGACTCGCCGGAGGTTTGGCAGACGTGGGCGTGGTGCAGTAGCCGGTCCACGGTCGCGGTAGCCAGTGTTTTCGGCATCAGTTCGTCAAAACCGGAGGGATGCAAATTCGAGGAGATCGCCACGGAGCGTTTCTCATAGGCGGCGTCGACGAGGCGGTAGAGACCTTCGGCGGCATCACCGGAGACCGGTAGGAGGCCGATGTCATCGACCACGACGATTTCGGCGCGGAGGATCTTGGCGATGGCTTTGCTGACGGTGTCGTCGGCGCGGTGCCGGCGGATCAGCCCGCCGAGGTCCTCGAGGGTGAACCAGGCCACGTGGAGTCCTTGCTCGACGGCGGACTGACCCAGGGCCTCGAGCAGGAACGTTTTGCCGGTGCCGGACGGCCCGCAAACGACGAGGTTCTCCTTGCGGTGCACCCATTCCAGGGTCCGTAAGGCTTGCTGCGTCGGCGTCGGGATGGAGGATGCTTCGGGTTTCCAGGCGTGGAACGTTTTCCCGCTCGGGAAACCGGCGGCCGCCCGCCGGGTCGCGAGGGCGGACCGGTCCCGGCCGGCGACTTCGGCGGTGAACAGGGTCCGTAGGACTTCGACGGGTTCCCAGCGTTGTGACCGGGCGGTGGCCAGGACATCGGGGGCGGCGGCCCGGGTGTGCGGCATCCGCAGCCGGCGTAGTAACGCCTCGACGTCGTCGGGCAGTGGCGGCGCGGCGGGGACTCCGGCGGCTGGCGGGGCCGGCCGGGGCCTGGTGGTGGTGGTCATCGGTGGTCCTCCTGGTGCTGAGAGTCGTTGTGGCCGTTGGTGTTCCTCACATCGCCACTGCCGCTGCTACCGGTGTTGCTGGCCGGGGCGGGTGTGGTGGTGGCGCCGAGGGCGGCCCAGCCGACGGTGCCCTGGGTCAGGGACCTGGTCTCACCCGCGCGTAGAGCGGGTGGGGTGAGGGTGGGGTCGGGGTGCGCGGCCAGGATCGAGGCCAGGTCACCCTCACCGAAGCGGTGGTGCACCGCGGCGTGCCCGAGCGCCCAGTCGACCCGGCCGGGCGCGGTCAGCTTCGCGATCGACACGGCGTGGTCCATCTTCACCCGGATCCGCGAGGTGCCCTGCGCGGCGGCTTCTTTCAACCACAACGCGGCACCCTCACCCAAAGCGAGGAACGCCGCCTCCGCCGTGCTGCCCGGGATGGGTTCCCGGTGCAACGCCCCGGCCGGCGGCGGCGGGAAATGATCGTCGTGGAGCTGCGGGCTGCCGGGATCGGCGCGCCGGTGCCGCGCCACCTCGACCGCGCCACCGGGGCCGACGTGCACGATGATCACCCGTTCGTCGCGGCCGGTTCCGTGCAGCCGGACCCACACCGTTTCGCCGAGCAGGCGGTGCGGCACCGAATACGACCCGCCCTGGTAGGACACCATCGGGGTGTTCGTCGCGACGGTGCGGGTTTGTCCGAACGTGATGGTGTGCGGGGCCGCCGGGACGGGGTGCAACCGCATCTGCTCTTCGGCGAGCATCACCTGCGGGACCCGTTTCGTGCTCGTGTGGACCCGGTTGTTGACCTTGCCCATGAACGCGGTGCACGCCGCTTCCAACTCGGCGAACGTGTCGTACTCCTCGGCCAAGTTGGTGTCGGTCGGGACGATGTCGGCCTTCGCGAGCTTCACGGCGTTCTCCACCCCACCCTTGGACGCGGGGTCCCTGGGTTGGCAGGTGTGCACCGTGACCGCGTAATGCCTCGCGAACGCCACGACCTGCTGGTTACGGACCGGAGGGTGTCAGATGGTCTGTGTAAGTGTTGGGTCCTGCTGAAAGGACTGAAACTGTGACCATGATTGATGAGACCCCAACGGATGCCGTGGTTGCCGCGTCGACGGCGGAGATCGCCGAGGAGCTTCGTTCCTCGGGTGC
>JBBRSR010000016.1:0-95392 GCA_038245175.1 Mycobacteriales bacterium
ACTACGAGGGTGTTCCCGCCGGGCCAACGCGACCTGCCCGGCGATGCTGCGCCGCAGGTGCTCCTGCTGGTACCGCGACACCGACACCCCCGCCGCCTGGCACCGCGCGAACGCCGCCGTCTCGTGGGCCTGGACCGCGGCAGCCACCGCTCTCAACCGCTCGAGTTGGGTGATCCGATCAATCCGCTCCGCGTGATCCACCGACCCAACAGCTGGTTTCAGCGCGGCCTGCTGCAACCAGGCGATCACCGATTCCACCAGCGCAGCCGACATCACCGACTGATCGGCGGGCGCGAGCACCGTAGACATACGTTCGAAAATAGTTCGTCGCGGTGCCGCGATCAACATCAACCACGCCGTGCGCGCAGGTACCCGTCGAACATCAGGACCAACGGCTCTATGCACCACCGGCCGAACCGGACACGCTGGCATCACCCACCACAGGAGATCTCCTCATGCGTCGCCAACCCGACGGCACCCCGATCGAGCGCGCAACGTCCAACGATCTGATGATGCTCGCGATGGATCGCCGCGCCGCAGTGCCCGCGCACGTCGCGGCCATCTTGCTGCTCGATTCGGACCTGCCCTTCGACCTGGATCGGGCCGAAGGCGAGATCACCGCCTGGGCCGACACCGTTCCTCGGCTGCGCCAACGACTACGCCGGCTGGCGCCCGGGCTCGGCCGGTCGATCTGGGTCGACGATCCGGATTTCGGCCCGACCCGGCACATCCGCCGGCGCCGCTGTCCGCAACCCGGCGACGAGAAGGCACTACTGGAGCTGGCGGCAGTCATCATCTGCCGACCACTGTCGCTGGACCGGCCATTGTGGTCCGCGGACATCATCACCGGCCTCGCCGATCATCGGGCAGCCATTCTGCTGGTCCTGCACCACGTCATCGCCGACGGCGTCGGCGCCTTGGACATTCTCGGTCGCCTCGCCTCACCGCCCGGAAAATCCGTCGATCGATACCTTCCGCGGCCGTCGCCGTCGCGCCGGCGGCTGGCCGCCGAGGCGTGGGGATCCCGCCTCTCCGCGATCGCCCGGCTACCCCGCCTGCTCGGCGCGGTGCCCGGATCACTGCGAGCCATCGGCGGCCTACGTCCACCCGTCGCCGCGGCATGCTCCCTGCTACAGCGCTCCGGGCCACGCCGCAGCCTGGTCGTCGCCCGGATCGACGTCGACGCGCTTCACACGGCCGCCGGCCGGCTGGGCTGCACCGTCAACGATGCGATTCTCGCTGCCACAACCGGAGCGCTGCGCGCGGTACTTGCCGGCCGAGGTGAAGCCATCGACACCTACCGGGTGACCATCCTGGTCGCCCGCGGCGGTGGAAGCCGACGTGCCACTCCGGGCAACGACGCGGCCCCCGTGGTCGTCAGCATCCCCGCAACGGGCGCGGACTGCGATCGACTGACTCAGATCTCGGCCAACGTGCGGGCAGTTCGAGCCACCGCGAATGGCGCCTCACTGGCAGCGCTGAGCGGGCCGGCCTTTCGCGCGCTGGCCGGATGGGGCGGCTACCACCACTACCTGAACCATCAGCGACGCTTCCATACCCTGATCAGCACCGTTCGGGGCCCGGGCAGTGCCCTCACCTTCGCCGGCGCCACGGTATCCGGCATCATTCCGCTGTCGGTCGGCGAGGCCGGGAACGTCACCATCACCTTCGTTGCGCTTTCCTATGCGGGGATGCTGACCATCACCGCGGTCGGCGCGACCGACCGGGTACCGGACCTGGCCGCCCTCGGCCAGGAACTTCACAGGGAGTTGACATCTCTGGTGGCCGGTTGAAGACACACCAGACGTCGCTGTTGACCGGATAGAGCTACTCAGCGCTCCGTGCTGTCCCGCCGAAATCCCATGTAAGCCCGCGACGGCGTCGGGCCGCGCTGGCCCTGATACCGCGATCCGTATATCGACGAACCGTAGGGATGCAGCGCCGCGCTGGAGAGGCGGAACAGGCACAGCTGACCGATCTTCATCCCGGGCCACAACGTGATCGGCAGATTGGCCACGTTCGACAGTTCGAGGGTGATGTGTCCGCTGAATCCGGGGTCGATGAATCCGGCGGTCGAATGGGTGAGCAGGCCGAGTCGGCCCAGCGAGGATTTGCCCTCGAGTCGGCCGGCCAGATCGTCGGGCAGCGTCACCGCTTCGAAGGTCGAGCCGAGCACGAATTCGCCGGGGTGCAGCACGAACGGATCGTCACCGGCAGGCTCTACCATCGACGTCAGGTCGTCCTGCTGTTCGGCCGGATCGATGTGCGTGTACCGGGAGTTGTTGAAGACCCGGAAGAACCGGTCCAGCCGGACATCGATACTGGACGGCTGGACCAGTGTGGCGTCGAACGGGTCAAGGCCGAGTCGGCCCGAGTCGATCTCAGCAAGCAGGTCGCGGTCGGACAGCAGCATGCGCGTGAGCCTATCGCGAGCGGCGGCGCCTCCCGAGCAGCGTTGCCCGGTCCGCTGCGCACTCAATCGGCCATGGCCTACGGTGCCAAGCAGATCGACCGACCAGGAGGTTCGCGATTTCAGATCTCGCCCAGCGACGCCTGCGCAGCCAGCATCTGGTCGGCCCCGGCTTGCCGACCGCGGTCGACGTCGTTCGCTGGCAGGTCGCCACCCAATCGCAGGACTACCCCGGCGCGCGGTGGGCGCTGGCCCAACGCTGCGGCGATGCCCTCAGCACCGACATCGATGCCGCACTGGCCAACGGCTCGATCGTCCGAGTGCACGCGATGCGACCGACCTGGCATTTCGTCGCCGCCGCCGACCTGCGCTGGTTGCAGGCCCTGACGAAGGACCGAGTGCATGCCGTGAACCGCACCGTCGGTCGGCGAGAGGAAATCGACGGACCCCTGATGGCCCATGCCGATCAGGTGCTCGTTGCCGCCCTCGCCGGCGGGCAGTTCCGAACCCGAACCGAACTGGCCGCCGCCCTGGCCGCCGGCGGCGTCCCGGCCGCCGGACTGCGGCTGGCGTACATCCTGATGCACGCCGAACTCGAGGCGCTGATCTGCAACGGACCACTGCGCGGCAAAATGCACACCTACGCGCTTGTCGATGAGTGGATCGCGCCGGCCGCTGATCTCAGCCGCGACGAGGCATTGGCCGAACTCACCCGGCGCTACTTCACCAGCCACGGCCCGGCCACGGTCAAGGACTGCGCGATCTGGTCCGGAATGCTGATCAGCGACCTCCGGGTCGGGTTGGCGCAGTCCGCTCCGCACCTCGTCCAGGAGACGTTTGGCGGTAAGACCTTCTGGAGTGCCAACGTGGTCACCGAACCGGCCGAACGGCCACGGAACCAGGAGCCGCGGATACACCTACTGCCCAACTACGACGAATATTTCGTCGCCTTCACCGACGACGTGGGCTTGCTCGATCCAGCCGTCTTCCCGGATCGGAAGTCCGTCAACGAGCCGCTGGGTGGGCACATTCTGGTGGTCGACGGCCTGGTCGCGGGCGGCTGGCGCCGAACCCTGACCAGAACCGAAGTGGTCGTTCAGGTATCGCCGGCCCGCCGGCTCGACAACGGCCAGACGGCCTCGCTGCACCGAGCAGCAGCCAGGTACGGCAAACATCTCGGTCTGGCCGCCGCCGTCGATCTGCATTCAGCCCATTCGGCGTAGACGGTAATTGAGCCCGATCAGGGACTTGGGGCCAGATCGGGCGCCCTGGTAAGTTCAAGGAGATTCCCCGCCCGGATCCTGCGGCCATTGCGCTGCGGTCGAGGGGCCTCCGAGGAGGATCGCATGAACAAGATCAATGACAAGCTGTTCAACTGGTCTTCCACTCTCGAGGCGGATACCAGGGATCTGGCCGAACGGGCCAGTCAGATGCCTTTCGTCTACCCACACCTGGCTTTGATGCCTGACGCCCATCTATGGCGCGGTTCGGCCGTGGGATGGGTGATCCCGACATTCGGGGCGATCATGCCGGCCGCCGTCGGTACCGACCCCGGTTGCGGGCTGATCTGCGTCAAGACCAATTACCTGCAGGACGACATCACGGCCTCGGGCAATTCACCGGCCGACCTCACGGACGCCATCGAACAGGCGATTCCGCTGTCGGAAGGTGCGCACAATTTCGAGCTGACCGAAACCGCATCGCGGCGCGCGGCACGGCTCGAAACCCGTGCTGTCCTCACCGGTTTCGACCCAGCGCTCTACGCGCATGACTGGCGCCTGCAGCTCGGCACCCTCGGCTCGGGGAATCATTCGATAGAGGTGTCCGTCGATGAATCGGATTCGGTTTGGCTGTCGGTGCATTCGGGATCGCGCGGGGTCGGGAACACCATTGCCGCGCATAGTCTCGGGGTCGCCCATGATCTGAGCAAGCGATATCTGTCTGACCTTCCCGAGCTGGATTTGTGCTACTTCGTCGAAGGCACCGCCGAATTCGAGGCCTTCATCGGCCAGGTGCAGTGGGCTCAGCACTTCGCGATGGCGAGTCGGGAAGAAATGATGGATCGGCTGGTGAGCTGCTTCGGTCGGTGGATCAGCCGGCGCAAGCGGACCCTTGTTCCGATCGAACAGCCCGACCGGATCAACTGCCACCACAACTTCGTCAGGAAAGAACGTCACCGGGGAAAGGAAGTCTGGATCAGTCGGAAGGGTGCGATCGATGCCCACGCAGGGATCATCGGCCTGATCCCTGGCGCAGCGGGTTCGGCGACCTACGTCGTGAAGGGCAAAGGCAACCGCGCCGCGCTCTGCAGCTCTCCGCACGGAGCCGGCTGGGGCCACAGCCGGCCGACACCCAGTAGGACGTCCAGTACCAACCTCGACACCAGTGGGGTGCTGGCTGCCGCGGCCGACCTTGTCCAGGTGCAGCACACCCTTCGTCCTTTGCTGCGGGTGACAGGCGGCTAATATCCCACCCGTGGACAACCGCAGAATCGAACCGTCTCCGGGGCAGGAGTCGGTCTGGGACTACCCGCGACCACCCCGGCTCGATCCATCGCCGAAACTGGTTGTCATTCGTGACGGCGACGTCATCATCGCCCGGACCCGCGGCGCCATCCGTGTCCTGGAAACCAGCCACCCGCCGACCTGGTACCTCCCGCCGGCCGACATCGCACCGAACGCGGTGGTCAGGTCGGCCGAGCGCGGGACCATCTGCGAATGGAAGGGCCCGGCAACCTACTGGGACGTGAGCGGACCTGGCGGCCGCGTCCTCCGCTCGGCGGCCTGGAGCTATCAGCGTCCGACGCCGGCATTCCGCTCGATCACCGGGTATCTCGCGTTCTATCCGACCGAGCTCACCTGCGAGGTCGACGGCGAACGGGCCCGCCCACAGGCCGGCGGCTTCTACGGCGGCTGGGTGACAGACGACATCGTCGGGCCGTTCAAGGGCGAACCAGGTTCCTGGGGCTGGTGACCGGGCGGCACCCCGGCTGACCTGTCAGGCCGGAGACTGCCCGGCCGCCGCTTCCAGCTCCGCTTCGTCGACCCGGTCGGTGACCAGGATCACCGGCTTGGCGGCCAGATATTTGACAGCCGCGTTCAGGCTGGCGGCGAGTGGTACGGAGAGCAGGCCACCGACGATACCGCCGACGATGACACCGCCCGCGATAGACAGGGCCACCGCCAGCGGGTGCAGACTGACTGCCCGGCCGAGCAACACCGGCTGCAAGACGTGGCCTTCCAGCTGCTGCACCGCGATCACCACGGCGAGCAGGATCAGCGCCTTCGCGAGGCCGACGGTCACCAGGGCAACCAGGACCGCGATCGTGCCGCTGAGCAGCGCTCCGATGATGGGGATGAAGGAAGCGAGGAAGACCAGCGCTATCAATGGAATCGCCAACGGCACCCCCAGGATGAACAACCCGATGCCGATCCCGGTCGCATCGACGAAGGCGACGAGCACGGTTGCCCGGACATAGCCGGCCAGGGTGGCCCATGCCCGGTCGGCCGCTCCGTGAATCTTCGGTCGAGCGCGCAGCGGCGCCAGGCCGACCAGCCAGTTCCAGATCTTCTCACCGTCCCGGAGGAAGAAGAACAGGATGAACAACACGAGCACCAGCCCGGTCAGGATCCGGCCCACCGAGCCGGCGGTGCTGAGCGCGCCCGTGGTGAGCGCGTCCCGGTTCGACAGCACGGCCTCCTTGATCGAATTGGCCGCCGAGTCGATTTGACTCTGCGAGAGCCGCAGTGGACCCTCGACCAGCCAGATCTGCACCTTGCCGAGACCCGCACTGACCTGTTCGGCCAGGTCGCCGGCGCCGGACACGAATTGCCGGATCACCACGGTGATCAGGGAGACCACCAGCAGTAGTCCGCCGACGAAGACGACCGTCGAGGCCAGTCCCGGCTTCCATCCCTTTCCGATCAGGAACCGCCGTGCGGGGCTGAGCAGAGCGGACAGCAGCAGCGCAACCGCCACCGGAATCGTCAGCTCGGACATGAAAGACAGGACATAGAAGATGAGCGCCGCGGCGGCGGCGATCACCACAGTTCGCCAGGCCCAGGCGGCGGCGATCCGCATGCCGGGGGTGACCGTGTCGGTCGGTGTTTCGGAGCCCATCACGGGGGAGGGTGGGCGGGTCAACTGGGTTGAGTCTGAACTGGACAACGGGCTCCCATGAGGATTCGGAATAGGTCGGGCCACCGTTTTACCAAGATCTGGTCATGACGGGGCCCGTCGTTCTACTATCCCGTACCCGAAACCTCAGTCGATGATCCCGCCGCCCCAGCTGACCGCGGTGCCGCCGGCCGGGTCCAGTTGATCGAACCGCCTTGAAAATGGCTGACCCGGCCGCCCGGCGCCGCCAGCTCGTCGCTGGTCGGTCAGCGGGAAGCCGAGCCAGTTGTTCCGTTCTGGAAGTCGCGTTCCTGGCCACGTCCGTCATGGCTGGTCACCCCTATACCGAGGCCGACCAGCCGCTCCTGATACATCCGATCAGCGGATTGACGGCCTCATGCGGGACGTCAACGGAGTGACTGGTGGCTGATCCAGCCACTCGGATCGGCCAGGACCCGGCCGACCACCTTCAGCGCCGCTCCGGTCAGCGCCGCATGGCCCTGCGCCTGGGCGGCCTGCACCCAGATCGGTGCCCAAGCCTGCCAGAGCACCCGCGCCCGCAGTTGCTCGACGATTCCGGGTAACAGATAGTCGATCAACGGGGCATAGATTCCGCCCAATACGACGGTGTCCACGTCGATCAGATTGATCGCGTTGGCCAGGGCCATCCCCAGTGCGGAACCCGCGCGGTCCAGGGATTCCAGCGCCGACCCGGACCCAGCGGCCGCCAGCACAGCCAGCTCGCCGACCGGCCGGATCAACTCCAAACCGGCGCCCCGGAGCAACGCGTCCTTGCCGGCGTACTGCTCAAGGCAACCCGTCGCACCGCAGCCGCAGACCGGACCGCCAGGATCGATCAGGGTATGGCCGATCTCGCCGCTCCAGCCGTGGCTGCCCGCGGCGATCTCGCCGGACCGCACGATGGCGCCGCCGATGCCGATCTCCCCCGAGACATAGAAGAAACTGTGAATATCGCTGTGCCGCAGCGCTGCTGCTTCGGCCTGCGCCGCCAGGTTGGCCTCGTTCGCCAACGCGATGGGGATGTCGCCCAGCTGCATCCGGGCCTGGAGCAGCGCCGCGACGTCGACGTCCTGCCAATGCAGATTGGGGGCCAGCCGCAACGGACCGGTGCCGTTGTGCACCAGGCCGGGCAGCGCGACGCAGACCCCGGCGATCGGCAGGCCTGCCAGCGAGTCGGCAATCGGCGACCACATCGCCGCCAACTCACCGACCACCACCGTCGGCCGGGTCTGCCGATAGTTGCCCTCGGTGACTAATTCGGCGAGCACGTCGCCGGCCAGGTCGAGCACCCGGACACCGAGATAATCGACGTTCACCTCCAGTCCGACCGCCGCCAGCGTGCTGCCCGCGATGACCAGCGGCGCGGCCGGCCGGCCGGCTTTGCGCGAGTACACGATCGGCAGCTCGGCGGCGAGGCCGGCGGCGATCAACTGGTCCGCCAGGGCGGACACGGTCGTCCGGGTCAGCCCGGTCAACTGGGCGATGTCCGCGCGCGACGGCGGATTTGGGCTGTGCGCGATCTCGGCCAGCACCATCCCGAGGTTGTGTTCGCGCAACGAGGCTTGGCGGGCGGGATTGACCCGGGGCCGACCGGCAGCGGCGGTTGTCGCTGCTCCCCCAAGTTCGGCCATGGGTTGACCTTAGCCGCGGCGATGGATACGTTCACCGGATAAGTCCACTGAATTGACAAATCGGGATGCGCCGCACCCATTCCACGACCAGGAAGTTGTCCCCATGGCTGCAGCACCGACCCCCAACGATCACTTCTCCTTCGGCCTGTGGACCGTCGGCTGGCAGGGCAGGGACCCGTTCGGCGACGCCACCCGCACGCCGCTGGAGCCGATCGCAGCACTGGAGAACCTCGCCGAGCTCGGCGCCTGGGGCATCACGTTTCATGACGATGACCTGATCCCGTTCGGCTCCGATGCCGCCACCCGGGACAAGATCGTCGCCACATTCACCGATGCGTTGGCTCGTACCGGCCTCACCGTGCCGATGATCACCACCAACCTGTTCACCCATCCGGTGTTCAAGGACGGCGGCTTCACCTCCAACGACCGCGCTGTCCGCCGGTTCGCGCTGCGCAAGGTGGTGCGCAACGTTGATCTGGCTGCCGAGCTCGGCGCCGAGACCTTCGTCATGTGGGGGGGCAGGGAGGGCGCCGAGTACGACGGATCCAAGGATCTGCACGCGGCCTTCGATCGCTACCGCGAAGGCGTCGACTCCGTGGCTGCGTACATCAAGGACCGGCACTACGAACTGCGGATAGCGCTGGAGCCCAAGCCCAACGAGCCGCGCGGCGACATCCTGCTGCCGACGGTCGGTCATGCCTTGGCGTTCATCGCCACCCTGGAGCACGGCGACATCGTCGGGGTCAATCCGGAGACCGGCCACGAGCAGATGGCCGGGCTGAACTACACCCACGGCCTGGCCCAGGCGCTCTGGGCCGGCAAGTTGTTCCATCTGGACCTCAACGGTCAGCGTTCGATCAAATACGACCAGGACCTGGTTTTCGGCCACGGTGATCTGCTGTCGGCATTCTTCACCGTTGACCTGCTCGAGAACGGCTTTCCCGGCGGCGGACCCCGCTACACGGGACCGCGACACTTCGACTACAAGCCGTCCAGAACCGAGGACTACGAGGGGGTCTGGGCATCGGCGCGAGCGAACATCCGGACCTACCTGCTGCTCAAGGAGCGCGCGCTGGCATTCCGGGCCGACCCCGAAGTGCAATCAGCGCTGGCCTCGTCCGGGGTCAACGAACTGGCCGAGTCGACCCTGGCCGCCGGTGAGTCGATCGCCGATCTGCTCGCCGATCGCACCGCATTCGAGGAATTCGATGCCGACAAGACCGGCGAGCGCGGGTTCGCCTTTGTCCACTTGAACCAACTCGCGGTCGAGCACGCCTTGGGAGCTCGCTGACCGACCGAGCGTTCCCACGCACTGCTGCGCGCGGCCGGCGCCGAAAGGATTCGATGTGAAGTTCAGCGACGGTTACTGGAATAGCCGGTCTGGCGCAGCCACGGCGGTCACATTCGGCGGCATGCCGGACGCCGGTACAGCCGGCCGGGTGCTCGCCCGGGCCACCGACCGGTGGACCGAGAGCGCAGAGATCACCCTGACAATTGGGCAGCAAAGACCGGCAGCGAACATGCACATGCCGAGTACCCATGGAGGTTTCGCAACAGTTACTCGAACAAGCACCGACGACAGGAGCATCCGATGTCTGATCCGACTCTGGTGGCCGGCATCGACTCATCGACCCAATCGGTCAAGATACTGCTGGTCAGGGCGGCGGACGGACAGGTGGTGGATCAGGCGAGTGCTCCGCATCCCGGTGGTACCGAGGTGGATCCGGCTGCCTGGTGGGCGGCGCTGCAGCAGGCGGGATCCGGGTTACTGAACCGCGCCGCCGCGATCGGCGTCGGTGGCCAACAGCACGGCATGGTCTGCGTGGACGATGCGGGTGAAGTCGTTCGGCCGGCGCTGCTGTGGAACGACCTGCGCTCGGCCCCGCAGGTCCGCGCACTCGTCGAGCATCTCGGCGGCCCGCGGGCCTGTGCGGAGCTGATCGGCTCGTTGCCCAGCGCCTCGTTCACCGTGACCAAACTGGCCTGGCTGGCCGAGCACGAGTGCGACAACGCGGCCCGCACCGCGGCGGTCCTGCTCCCCCACGACTGGCTGACCTGGCAACTGGCCGGCGGCCGGGCGGCCGGCGCCGAACCGACCACGGACCACGGCGACGCATCGGGCACCGGCTACTACTCGCCGGCGCGCCGCGAGTGGCTTCCCGAACTGGCGGGCTGGGCCCTCGGCAGGCAATCGCCGCCCACGCTGCCCCGGCTGGCCGGTCCGGGCGAGATCGTCGGGCACACCGTGGCCGGCGCGGCACTGTCCGCGGGGACCGGCGACAACATGGCCGCCGCACTGGGTTTGGCGTCGGGACCCGGGGATGTGGTGGTCTCGATCGGCACCTCCGGGACCGCGTTCTGCGTCGCCGAAACCGCATCGGCGGACCCGACCGGAGTGGTCGCCGGGTTCGCCGACGCGACCGGCCGATACCTGCCTCTGGTGTGCACCATCAACGCCTCGCGCATCCTGTCGACGGTCGGCGCGTTGCTCGGCGTCGACCACGACGAATTCGCCCGGTTGGCCTTGGCAGGCGAACCGGGCGCGCGCGGCCTGACGTTGTTGCCCTATCTGGACGGCGAGCGCACCCCGAACCGCCCCAACGCCACCGGTGTGCTGTCAGGCCTGACCTCGGCCACCCGCCGCGAGGACCTGGCCCGCGCCGCGGTCGAGGCGCTGCTCTGCTCCGTGGCCGACGCGGTCGATGCCCTCGGTCTGGCACCGCGGCGGCTGATCATCATTGGCGGTGGCGCGCGAAGCGTCGCCGTCCAGTCCCTGGCTCCGGCCATCTTCGGCCTGCCGGTCGCGGTCGCCGAACCCGGCGAGTACGTCGCGTTGGGTGCCGCCCGGCAGGCCGCCTGGGCGTTGGCCGGCACGACGATGCCGCCGGACTGGCCGGCGGTCGCGGCCACCGAATTCACCGCCGAGCCGACACCGTTGGTCCGGCAGCAGTACGCGGCACTGCGCGACACCACCCCAGAATAGTCAGCGTGGCAGCACGGTCAGGACCCGGATGACGTGTTCGCGGAACTCCACGAGGTACGCGGTCAGGAATGCGACGGTGGATTCGTCGGTGACTTCGCCGTCGTCGGTGAACTTTTCCGGGGTGTAGTGGATGTATGCCTCGGGTGCGGTCATCTGCCGGGCGTTGCAGAAGCTGAGCACGGCGCGGAGGCTTTGCTGGCCGACGGCGGTGCCGATGGCGCCGATCGATGCGCCGATGACACCGGCGGGGATGTGGTCGAAGGAGTTCTTGCCCCAGGGGCGGGAGGCCCAGTCGATGGCGTTTTTCAGCGCGCCGGGGATCGAGCGGTTGTATTCGGGGCTGACGAACAGGATGGCGTCGACCGCGGCGATCGCTTCCTTGAGCGCAATCGCTTCAGGTGGGTAGTCCGCGTCGTAGTCGGGGCTGTACAACGCCAGGTGCCGGATTGGGATCTCGACGAATTCGAGATCGGCGGGGGCGAGGCGGATCAGCGCTTTGGACAGGATGCGGTTGATGGATGTCGAGGACAGACTCCCGACGAAGTAACCGATTCTGTACGAGGTCATAGGTGCTCCTTGCAGCAGGGTCAGTCTGGTGATCCATTTGGCGCCCTGCTGACGGCGCCGTCCTGGATCGCGTAGCGATTCTGGTCCGGGTCGTGTGACGTGTCAAGCACTCACGGAGTGATTGTGTGGTCAGAGCGGTGTCAGCCGGCCGCCGGCCAGATGGCGTCGGCCAGCAGCTCGCCGGCGATCTGCACCATGGTGGTGCGGTTGTTCTTCGCGGTCTGCTGGATCCAGCGGAATGCCTCCGGTTCGGTCATCGCGCGCTGGACCATCAGCGTCCCCTTGGCCTGCTCGATGACCGTTCGGGCGTGCAGTCGCTGATTCAGATCGGTGATCTCCAGGCGCAGGGCGGCGGTCTCGGCATGACGCGCGACGGCCAGTTCGATCGCGGGCAGCAGATCCTCCTTGGAGAACGGCTTGACCACGTAAGCCGTTGCGCCCATATCCCTGGCCCGGGCGGCCGACTCCGGCAGGCTGCGCGGCGAAAACGCGGTGAGGATGACGACCGGGGCGATCTGTTCAGCGACGATCTCGGCGGCAGCCGCGACGCCGTCCCTGGTGGGCAGCCGAACGTCCAGAATCACCAGATCCGGCCGCAGCATAGTGGCCAGGTCCACGGCCCGGTCGCCGTGATCGGCCTCGCCGACCACATCGATACCCTCTTCGGCGAGCATCTCGGCCAGGTCCAGCCGAATCAACGCCTCGTCCTCGGCGATCACCACGCGCAGCGGATGAGTGCGTCCCGCTGCCCTTCCGATTTCACTGTGTTCATGGGCATTCATGGTCGCTCCCCCGGTTCCCCGTCTGTGCTGCTCCTACCGAGCGGTACTGAGTATTCCGGTCGCAGATGACGACGGTGCCACGCATGTGTGAACAACGATCGCCAGTTGTACATCACCATTCATGACGGGTTGCCTTCGTTACGAGGATTCAATCCAGCTGCGAGGGGGCCGTTAGTGGCGGAGCTTGCGCAGCAATTCAGCCAGTTGACTTTGATCCGGCTCACTCAGCAGGCCGAAAAAGCGCTCGGCCTCGGCATTGCGGGCGTCCCGTATCGCGTCGCCGACGCGCTGCCCGTGGTCCGTCAGGACCACCAGGGTGGCGCGCCGGTCGTCCGGGTCCGGCCGGCGCTCGACCAAACCGCGATCCTGGAGTCCGTCCACCACCTCGGTCGTGGACCGCGCGGCGATGTGCAGATGCTCGGACAACTCGGAGAGCCGCATCCGACCGTGCCGGGTGAGCACCCCCAGAGCTCGCGAGTGCGACGGCGTGATGTCCCAGGGCGCGAGCGACTCCCGCGACGCGTGTCGCAGCTGGCGGGCGACCCGCCAGAACGCCTCGGACAGCGTCTCATCGTCGGCCGGATGCGTGTCCCGTTCCCGCTCTTGATCCACGGGAATACGGTATCAGCAATTACTGTTGTACCCTCATGTTGAGGTTACCTCAGTAGTGTGGCAGCCTCTCGATCACCGCCGCCGATCAACTTGATCCGAAATCATCTTGATCCGAAAGAGTAGAGAACCCACTTGGAAACCCCCGATTCGAACCACAGCCGCCGATCGCGCGGCACTACCAATACCGCTGCCGAGAAGGTCCAGGCCAAGGACGTCTCGCTGAGCCGCATCGGCCGACTGTTCGCGGCCTACCGTTGGCAGCTGGCCATCGTCACCGCGATCATCGTCGCCTCGTCCGTGGTCGCGATGGCTTCGCCGTTCCTGCTCCGGGCCGTCATCGATGACGCGCTGCCCCGACAGAACCTGACCTTGCTGGTGTGGCTGGTCCTCGGCATGCTCGCCGTCGCCGCCGTGACCGCGGCCCTCGGCGTCATCCAGACCTGGATCAGCACCAAGATCGGTCAGCAGGTCATGCACACGCTGCGCACCGATGTCTTCGCGCACCTGCAGCGCCAATCGATCGCGTTCTTCACCCGCACCCGCACCGGCGAGGTGCAATCACGCATCACCAACGACATCGGCGGCATGCAGGCCGTCGTCACCTCCACCGCCACGTCGATCGCCGCCAACCTGACCACCGCGATCGCCACCGCCGTCGCCATGGCCGCGCTGTCCTGGCGGCTCAGCCTGATCTCCTTGGTCGTGATGCCGCCGGCCGTTCTGCTGACCCGCAAGGTCGCCCGGATGCGCCGCGAGATCACCGCTCAACGGCAGCGCGAACTGGCCGACCTCAACGTCACCATCGAAGAGGGCCTGTCGATCAGCGGCATCCAGCTCAGCAAGACGATGGGTACCGGTAGTGCTCTGGTCGGTCGCTTCACGGCCTCGTCCGCCAGGTTGATCGATCTGGAGCTGCGCTCGGAGCTGGCCGGCCGCTGGCGGATGGCCTCGATGAGCGTCGTCTTCGCCGCCGTCCCGGCGATCATCTATCTCAGCGCCGGTCTGCCGATCACGGCGGGCACCATGACCGGTGGCCATCTGACAATAGGCACCCTCGTCGCGTTCACCGCGCTGCAGTCCGGGCTGTTCCGCCCGCTGATGGGCCTGCTCGGTGTCGGTGTCTCGCTGACCAGTTCGCTGGCCCTGTTCGCCCGAATCTTCGAGTACCTGGACCTGTCCGTCGAGGTGGACGACCCGGCCGATCCGATCGTCATCGACCCCGCCCGCATCGCTGGACACGTTCGATTCGAGGACGTCACCTTCGCCTACCCGGGCAGCGAAACCGCCGCGGTCGCCGGGGTCAGCATCGACGTGCCCGCCGGCAGCACTTTGGCCCTGGTCGGCGAGACCGGCTCGGGCAAGAGCACCCTGGCCTCGCTGGTCGCCCGGCTGTACGACCCGACCGGCGGTCGGATCACCATCGACGGCATCGACATTCGCCGGCTCAGGCTCACCGACCTCGCGGCCATCGTCGGCGTCGTCAACCAGGAGACCTATCTGCTGCACACCACCGTCCGGGAGAATCTCCGGTACGCCAGACCGGACGCCACGGACGCCCAGATCGAGAATGCCGCCCGCGCGGCCCAGATCCACGAGCTGATCGCCGGCCTGCCGGACGGCTACGACACCATGGTCGGGTCCCGCGGCCACCGGTTCTCCGGCGGCGAGAAGCAACGGATCGCCATCGCCCGAACCCTGCTGCGCGATCCACGCGTGCTGGTGCTGGATGAGGCCACCAGCGCGCTGGACAACCAGACCGAGAAGGCCGTGCAGCAGGCGTTCGACACCCTGGCCCAGGGTCGAACCACCATCACCATCGCGCACCGGTTGACCACCGTCCGCGACGCGGATCAGATCGCCGTGGTGGATCAGGGCCGGATCGTGGAGAACGGCACCCACGACAGCCTGGTCGACCGTCAGGGCCGGTACGCCGCCCTGGCAGGCTGACTGTCAGTTCTCGACAGACTCCGCCGGCGGCTCCGACAGGATCAGCGCCACCCCCTGATACGGGGCGAGCTGGATCCAGAAGCTGCGCAGGTCATCGACCATGCCCAGGTTTTCGCCGGTCGCGGCGTCGACGAGGTTGGCACCCGGCGGCAGCTGAGCGGAGTTCACCGTGCCGGCGATTTCCTGCTCGGTGAAGTTCAGCACGGTCACCTGGATGGCACCGATCGCGAGCCGATTGACCATCACCAGCATGCCGCGCTGCGATACCTCGGGCACATCGATCAGCGCCCCGGTCGCGATTCCATGCTCCGCCCGGACCTTCAGGATGTCGCGCAGCCGGCAGGCGAACGAGTTCTCGTCGGCCAACTGGTCGGGCAGGGTGCCGTAGAGGCTGAGCGCCTTGGGCATGCCGGCGGCGGACGTGGTCGCGCCCGGGTTCACCCCCATCAGGTCGTGGGCGCCACGTTCGATCCATCGGGTATCACCGCTGGCGATGAGCGCCTTGACCAGCTTGCGCTCCAGCGGCAGCACCCCGCACAGATCCCAGCCGGACAGCGCGAACACGCCGGGCTGCAGCGCGTTGAACATGGCCAGCAGCAGGTGCGCCCGCCGAACCCGCTCGATGTCCTGGTCGGTCAGCGCGGTCAGGTCGGTGATACCCAGGGTCGCGGTGATCACGCTGGCCGTGGTGCACGCGATGCCGTTGGTGGTGAACAGCGAGTTGTACGGACCGGCCGGGCCGGTGAGTTTCTGCCGCAGTGATTCCCTGACCGTTTCCGCCAACTCTGCGCCGGAGAGCTGCTGCCCGCCGAGCTCGAAGGTGTCACCGGCGTGCGTGGTGGCGAAATGCACCAGTTCGTAGGTCAGCTCGTCGTGATTTTGCATCGCATGGACCAACGAGGCCTGATCGATGCCGATCTGCATGCCCAGCCGCAGCGTCAATCGGAGGAACTCGGTGTCGCCGGTTGCCAGCGCGTGCTGGTAGCCCGGCCGCGAGATGAAGTCGTACGACAGGTCAGGGCCCACCTCCGAGGTCGACTTGATGTCGTCGATCGTCAGGTTCAGCTCCTGGAAAGTGAAGCCGCCGACCTTGCGAACCATGCCGCCGATCAACTGGTTGGCCGCCTCTGACAGCGGGTGACCCTCCGACCACGCCGGCGTCTCCTCCGCGCTCTTCTCCACTCCGAGGAATCCGTTCGCGTCCAGGCGCAGGCCCCCGGAACCCAGATCGACGAGCGAGTGCAATGCGTCGCCCATCACCAGTCGCATGCCGGCGAAGGTGGGGTCGAGCCAGTTGATCGACGGCTGACCAGCCTTGAAGTAGTGCAGATACACCCAGCGGCGGAGCTTGCCCTTGGTGTCGATCACCGGCCGGGTCACGCTCCAGTTGGTCTCTTTCACACCGGGCTCGAAGAAGATCACCCGCTGCAGCTGACCGATGATGAAGCCGGCGTCCTGCAGCGCCCGCTCGGCCGCCACATCCAGGTTCACCGAGTCCTCACCGTCCGGCACTTTCGGCAGCAGGCTCCAGTCGGACTCGGGGATGTCGATCATGTGATAGATGCCCGGGTAATCCCGGTAGTTCATCTCGGCGAGCCGGAAATCCGCACCCTTGCCGGTGTGACCAGGCACGATGTCGTCGATGATGGTGCCGCCGTGGGCACCGGCCGACTCGCACATGGCGCGGAAGTCTTCCTCGGTGCCGAACAACGGGTCGATGGCCATGCTGATCCGGTCGAAGTGCCCATCGACGCTGGGGGTCGGCTCCCAGCCGCTGATCCCACCGGCCAGCTTGACCGGACCGGTGTGCACGGCCTTGATGCCGATCTGCTCGAAAGCCGACCACAGTTCGTCGTCACCGAGTGCGGACAGAAACGTCTGACCAGATTTCGTGATGAACGACAGCGGGTAGGCGGTGAACCAGACCGAGGCCCGGTCGACCGCAGCGCGCGGGTTGGGGTGGGCGAACGGGTTGTTCCACATGCTGGCCTGGCCGGCGAGTTGCCGGGCCAGGGTGGTGGCATCGGCGAGCATCGACTGCGACTGCAGCCACTCGACGTACGCCTTGTTGATGCCGACCGGTTCGAACGGCGGCTTCAGATCGACGGCACTGGCCAGTTCGACCCGGCGACGCGCGCGCGGCCGCAACGCCCGTGGGCGGGCCGGGTAGAACTGCTCGGCAAAGGTGATCTCCGCGGCGACCGACTCGGGTTGGTCGACCTGCGGTGGCTGCTCGGCGGCCGCCGGCGGATCGGGCTTGACCGAACCGTTCGATGCGCTGCCGGCGGGTTCGGCGGCTTCGCCGACTGTGGGGTCGGTTGACGCAGTCATGCGGGCATCCCTTCGATCATCATGCTGACGAACAGATCGTGCTGCAGAACAGAAAGTTACTGTCCACCCTGAATTGGTGGGAGAGCAAACTCGGCTGTCCGGGTTAGTCTGTCGGCATGGCGGGTCCGACAACAACGCGCTGGCGCTGGCTGCGCAGCGCGGTGCTGGCTGTCCTGGCCGCGCAGATCGCGGTGGTCGGTCACCTGCTGGGCGGCGGCATGATGCCGGACCCGGGCGTGGTCCTTACGGTCGCGGCGATCCAGTGTGCGGCGCTGACCGGGCTGGCCGGCAAGCCGCACGGATTCCTGCGGATACTCGGCGTGATGGTGGGAGCCCAGCTGGTTTTCCACCTGATGTTCATGCTCTCCGCCCATCACGACATGCCGCTGAATCTGCGTTCGATGGTGTTGTTCCATCTGCTGGCCGCGCTGATCAGCGCCTGGCTGCTCGCCGACGGCGACAGATTGCTGTTCGAGCTGTTCGCCGGGCTCTGCCGAATCCTGCCCCGCCGGTGGCCGCCGCGGCCAGCGGTGGACTCACCGCTGTGCTGGACCGCCTCGATCGGCGCAGGTGATCTGGGTCGCCGGGTCGCCGAGCTGTCGACGCCACGCCCCCGGCGTGGTCCGCCGCTGACGACCTGACCTCTGCGTCGGAGCGCGTTCCCGCGCCCGCGCCCGCTCATCGCTGCACAGCCTCGGCAATTCGCCGTCCCGTCTGACCTCAGCGGTTGCAGCGTCCCGGTCTGCCGGTTGGTCTGTCCACAGATCTGCCGGTCCAGTCGGCCTGCCCGCCAGTGAATGGAGCTCTCATGTCTGTCATTTGTGCCCCGCCCGTACCGGTACCTGCGCCGGCCCGGAAGCGGTATCAGCGAATCAAACGAACCGGCATCGTGCTGGTCGCAGCAACAGCCTCGCTGGTGATCGGGGCCGGCACGGCACTGGCCCACGTCGAGGTGACGCCCGACACGGTCGCCCCGGGCAGCTTCTCGATCCTGACCTTCCACGTGCCCAACGAGAGCGCGACGGCCACCACCGTCCAGCTTCAAATCCAGCTGCCCGCCGATGCCCCGTTCGCGTCGGTGCGGGCCAGGCAAACTGCCGGCTGGCAGGCCCAACTGACGACGACGAAGCTGCCGGCCGTGATCACCTCGGGCACCGTCACTCTGGACGAGGCCGTCACCAAGGTCACCTTCACCACCGATGCGGGAACCGAAGGGATCGGCCTCGGCCAGTTCGCCGAATTCGACCTGCAGGTAGGCCCGGTCCCATTGGTCGACGCGATCTCCTTCATCGTGCTGCAGACCTACAGCGACGGCACCGTCGTCAGCTGGAGCGAGCCGACGCCGCCGGGCGGAGAGGAACCGGAGCATCCGGCGCCGGTCCTGACGGTGGCCGGCGAGGTCACCGATGACCACGGACATAGCGCCGCCGCATCGACGGACGCCGGCACCGCCATGACGATGACCAGCGCCGCAGATCCCTCGAGCCAGGCTGCGATCGGTTCAACCGCCGCCGCCACCCGCGACGGCGGCGCGCGAACTCTCGGCGTCATCGGCATCGTGGTCGGGGTACTCGGTCTGGGTGTCGGCGGGTTAGCGTTGGCCAACGGCGCGGCCGCGCGCCGGCACCGCAGGTCCGACCCCGAGTGAAATGCAACAAGTCGACCTGCACATCACTACGTGAGGACCCAGCGTGCCCAGCAATAGTGAGCCATCGAACAAGAACCAGCGCATTTCCGCGGGCAACCGGAACTCGGCGAAGAAGCCCCAAACGGCAGCCGCGCGCAAACGGGCCGAAGTGGCGGCTCGCCAATCGTCGAATCGCACCCAGTGGATCATCATCGGCGCCGCGGTGGCGGTGATCGCGCTGGTGGTCACGATCGGCGTGATCATCAGCTCACGGAAGTCCGCCACCCAGGCGGCCGGTTACGGAACCGGCAGCGCCACCGCGACCTTCGCCGCCGGGGCAATCACCGTCGGCGCCGGCGCCGCGGTCACCATCGATCTGTTCGAGGACGCCATCTGCCCGGCCTGCGCCGCGTTCGAGCGCCAGTACGGGCAGCAGATCGCCAAGGCCGTCGATGAAAAGAAGCTGACGGTGATCCACCACCCACTGACCTTCCTGGACAGATCCTCGGCCTCCCGGGACTATTCGTCCCGGGGGGCAGCCGCGATGATGTGCGTGGCCGCCAATTCGGGCGGGACGGCAGGGGTGTTCCAGGCATTCCACACGAGGATCTTCGATGCCGACATCCAGCCGGCCGAAGGCTCGGCGTCCGATCACGACAACGCCTTCCTGGCCCAGCTCGCGTTGACCGCCGGCGCTGACCAGGCCGCCGCCACCTGTATCACCGACAAGACGATGGCGCCAACCGTGGTGACCGCGATGGCCACCGCCACGGACACGTTGAACACCGCGGTCGGCGGGGTCAGCAGCCCGGTCGTCCTGCACGGCGGAGTCCAGGTGGACACCTCCAATACGGACTGGCTCACCCAGTTGGTCGGTTAGTCGGGTTGCCCCGGGATCGGACAGGCGCTGGCCGGGCAACTCGGCCAGCGCCTCGAATTCGCGCAGCTGTCGCCCCGATTGGCCGGTGGAACGGCGGTGACCAGTGTTCCTTCGCGCCCCGACCAAAGCCTGTGCCAGCCATCGTCCGAAGTACCGGTATCGGGTGAATCATTTCGGAATGAGCACATCGGCCGCGGCCCAGACGACCCACACCATCGGGGCACCGGTTCCCGCGGGATCACCCTTCGATTCCTTGCCGCGCCCACGGATGTGGCCTTCTTCGGCAGTGAGAACGTCGGCGGCGGTCGAGTCCTGGAGTGAATCGACAAGGCAGCGTACGCCTGCGCCGTGGGGCGGAGCGGAGGTTACTGCGTCACCGCCTAGGTGGGAAACGTGGACTTCGCGCGACCGATCCGGTCCGGCGAGCTGGTCGAGGTACTCGCCCGGCTGATGCACACCGGCCGGTCCAGCATGCATATCGAAGTGACGGTGTCCTCGGCCGATCTCACGATGATCGAACCACCATGGGCGGACTACGCGGTGGCGACCTCCTGCACGGTCATTTTCGTCGCCGTCGACGACCGGACCCGGGACGCCACCGCCGAGGAAAGAATGACGATGCGCCGGGACATCGAGGCCGCCATGCGCGGCGCAGCTGTTGTGCACCGGTCGCACCCACTGCCTGACCGTTGTCGTCGCGCTCGGCGAGGATGGCCGGCCGGCCAAGGCCCCGCACTGGTCGCCGCTCACCCCCGAGGACCGCCGGCTAGAGGACCACGCGAAGCACCTGATCGAGCTGCGCGCCCGGCTCGCCCCGGTCTATCCGACCTGACCACGCGCTGGTTCACTCGGCCCGCCATCCGTCCGGACGGCCTGAACGCCACTACCGGGTTCCAGCCCGAGGTACATTTTCGACAGCAGACGACGCGATTCCGGCATGGATATGCCAGATTCCCGTCCGTGCACAGACGTTTCTCCAGCGGCGGTCTAAGGGGGCTGATCGGCCATGCCGGACCCGACGGCTGCCGACGCCGCAGAAGTATTCGACGAGCTGACCGCGCTGGCCGCCGAGTTGTGCGAGGTGCCGATGGCGCTGATCAGCCTGCAGGATGCCAACCGGCAATGGTTCACGTCCCGCCGCGGGCTGCAGATCTGGGAAACCAGCCTCGAGGATTCGTTCGGCGCACACGCCTCGGACCCGACCGAGCTGATGATCGTGCCGGATGCCCTTGCCGATGCCCGGTTCGCCGCGAGCCAGGCGGTGGCCGGAGACCCGTGGATCCGGTTCTACGCCGGGGCACCGCTGGTCACGACTGACGGCTACCGGGTCGGCTCGTTGTGCGTGCTGGACGTCCGCCCCCGCACGTTGACCGCCGTCCAATGCCGGCACCTCACCGTTCTGTCGCATCAGGTGATGGCTCACCTGTCGTTGCGCCGGCAGGCCGGTGAGCTCGCTGCCGAGGTGGCCGCGCTGCACGAAGTGTTTCCGGCAGTCTCGGCCGATCAGTTTCGCCGCAACGACTCCGCGACCGACGCTTTTCTGGAATCCGAGAGCCGTTGGCGGCAGCTGTTTTCCGCGTCCCCGGTGGGGATCGGGCTGGCCAATGAGGACGGCCTTTTCGTCGCCGCCAACCCGGCGCTGTGCGCCCTGTTCGGGCGCCCGGAGTCGGCGGTGATCGGGCGCAGCTCCGTTGAGTACACCCATCCGGACGATCTGGACAGCAACAACCGGGCGACCGCCCTGATCGAGAGTTCCCCAGACGGGGTCGCCCGAATCGAGACGCGGTATATCCGGCCCGACGGGCAGATCCGCTGGGCCTGGCTGACGGTCACCCACACACCGGGACCACAGGGCCAGACCTGGACATTGGCCCATGTGCAGGATGTCACCGACCGGCTGGCCGTCGAGCAGGTTGTCCGGGATTCCCAGGCCAATCTGTCGGCGGTGGCGGCCGTCATCAAGAAGATCCAGACCGGCGGTGATGCCCGGCAGACCATCGTCGACGCCGGACTCGCTTTGGCGCAGGCCTCGTACGTCTCGTGGCTCGAGCCGAGCGCGGAAGGCCGCAGTCTGCTGGTCAGCGCGGCCACCGAGCCGCGGGTGGTCGGCACCCGTATTCCGTTGGAGCTGATCGCCAAGATCGCACCCGGCCTGTTGGCGGGTGACGCGCTGTTTCTGCCGGAGCCGGCGGGTCATGTATTGGTCTCTCCCGCGTTTCTCGGGCTGGTCGGCGCCCGGGCGGCGTACCTCGTGCCCGTCCGATCCGCTGACCTGGTCACGGCGGTGCTGGTTGTCGGTTGGTCCCATCAGGTACCGAGTCTGGAAGATCGCCGGGCCGGCGTGGTGACGCTGCTGGCCGATCAGGCCGGTGTCGCGCTTCGTCAGGTAGCGTTGGTCGCCGAACTGGAAACCCAGGCTTTGACCGACCCGCTCACCAGCCTGCCCAATCGCCGAAACTGGGAGAAGACCCTGACCAGGCTGCTCGACGCTGCCGCTGGATCCGGTCTGCCGCTCACGGTCGCGCTGATCGACCTGGACCATTTCAAAGCCTTCAACGACACCCGAGGGCACGCGGCGGGCGACATCCTGCTCTTCGAGTTCGCACACGAGGCGCATCAGGTGGTTCGGGCTGGCGATACTTTGGCCCGCTGGGGTGGCGAGGAATTCGCGGTCGCCCTGCCGAATTGCCAGCTCGGTGAGGCCGCCAGTGTGCTGGAACGGGTTCGGATGGCCATGCCGCAGGACCAAACCTGCAGTATCGGGTATGCCACCTGGGATGCGATCGAGACGGCTGAGCAACTGATGGTCCGGGTCGATGACGCGCTCTACGCGGCAAAGAGCGGGGGGCGCGATCAGATCCGTGGAGCGAGCGCCGATGTAGGGCTCCGCCGTCGGTGAACGCCGAACCCCTGACTTCTCGGATGTGCCGGGCGGGTCACCGCGTTCGGTATAGTCGCCCATGTTCGGCGCGATCCGCCGGACGTCCGCGGGTGTAGTTCAGTGGCAGAACTTCAGCTTCCCAAGCTGATAGCGCGAGTTCGATTCTCGTCACCCGCTCCCCATTGCCGCTGCCGATCTCACGAATCGGCTGCCGCGAGCGTCTACCCGATATGAGCAAGGCGCCGTTCGAGCGGGTCGTCACCGAACACGGCCCGACCGTGCTGCGGGTCTGTCGCGCTGTCCTCGGCCCGGTCGACGCCCAGGACGCCTGGTCGGAAACCTTCCTGGCGGCGTTGCGGGCGTATCCGGACCTGCCCGACGGTGCCAACATGCAGGCCTGGTTGGTGACCATCGCGCACCGCAAAGCCATCGACATCACCCGGGTCCGCGCTCGGGCGCCGATCCCGTTATCGGAAGTGCCGGAGCCCACAGCGCCCTTAGCGACGTCGTACAGCGACATCTGGGCGGCCGTCAAAGCTCTCCCCAGCAAGCAACGACAGGCCGTCGCGTACCACTATCTGGGCGGGCTCCCGCACAAAGAGGTGGCCGACATTCTCGGCGGCACAACGGATGCGGCCCGTCGCGCCGCGGCCGACGGCATCAGGACACTGCGCCGTACCTTCCCGCCGAAACCTGAATCGAAGGAGAACTCGCAATGATCACCGACACGGACGATCTGGCCACCGCTGCACAGCTGGCGCCGCTGCGCTTCGTCGATCCCCAACTACTCGCCGGCCTGCACGCCGACCTGGCCAACGCCGCGGCAGCCGCCGGGATCCTGGACATCGCGTACCGAACGCTGGACACGCCGGTGGGAACGCTGCTGCTGGCCGGCACCGAGCAGGGCCTCCTGCGGATCGCTTTCGACCGCGAGGACCACCAGCAGGTGCTCGACGCGCTCGCCGCGAAGGTCAGCCCGCGGATCCTGTTCGCACCCGACCGGCTGGACGACGCGGCCCGTCAGCTGGACGAGTACTTCACCGGCAGACGACGGACGTTCTTGCTGCCACTGGACCTCCGGCTGTCCACCGGATTCCGGCGCATCGTGCTGGCCCACCTGCCCGAGATCGGCTACGGCCACACCGAGAGCTACAGCCAGGTGGCGCAGGCGGCCGGCCACCCGCGCGCCGTGCGCGCGGTCGGCTCGGCGTGCGCGAGGAATCCCTTGCCCGTCGTCGTGCCGTGCCACCGGGTGGTCCGCGCCGACGGATCTTTCGGCAGCTACGTCGGCGGACCCGATGCCAAACGGACGCTGCTGACCCTGGAGGCCGCCGCATGACCCGCGGCAAGACCTACACGCTGCTCAGCGCAGACCGGCTGCCCATTCCCAGCGTGCGGCCCGGGCTGTTCGGCGGCCACCGCCGCACCCGGATCTATGGACGGCTCGATTGTCCGTCGGCACTTCGCGCCCTGGCCCGCGGTGGCTACCGGCAGCATCGCGTCTTCTTCGCCGACGAGGCGACGGCGACCGCCGCGGGCTACCGACCCTGCGGTGTGTGCCTGCGCGACCTACCCTGACTCGTCGCCGGCGGCAGGCTTCGTAACATTGGTCGGTATGAGCATCCCTGCGGTCGGCGACTCCCGGCCGGTGCTGTATCTGGACGTCGACGGTGTGCTGAACATCGTTGGCGGTGCAGGGGAATGGCCGGACTTCGCGCCGCACCGGGTCACCTTGCGTCCGGGCGCGACCTACACGTTGCTGCTGTCCTCGCTGATGGGAGCCGCGCTGGCCGCCCTCCCGGTGGAGATCAGGTGGGCCACGACCTGGGCCGAAATCGCAAACGAGAAGCTCTCGTCGCTGATCGGGCTACCCGCCGACCTGGCGGTGGTCTGCCGGCCGGCGGTCAGCAATTCGCCGTTCAAGTACCAGGCCGTGCGAACCCAGGTCGAGAGCGAGCGGCGGCCGTTCGTCTGGATCGACGACGAAGCTATCAACCGGATCGCCGATCACTGGCTGGCGGCCTGCGAGGTGCCACATCTGGTGATCAAGCCAAATCCGTTCAACGGCATCACACCGGGACACATCGAGCAGATTCGAGCCTGGCTCGGCACGCTGAGGCCGTAGTCGGACGGGCCGGGCGGCGGCTGAGATGATGGGCCGATGGTGGACGCAACCGTGGTTGGCATCGACATTGGTGGCTCGAAGACCCGGGCCGTGCGGACCGATGAGGCCGGCACCGTCGTCGTGGAGTCGACGGCAGGCAGTGCGAACTTCGAATCGGTCAGCCGCCCGCAGGCCCTCCTCGAACTCGACCGGATTTTCGCCGGGCTCGGTGCCGAACCCATCGACATCGTCTGCGTCGGGTCCGCCGGCATCAACACCCGCGAGCAGGAAGACGACCTGGGCGCCGTCATCTCGGCGCGCGCGCCCGGCGCGAAGGTCCTGGTCGCCCATGACACCCGGCTGATTCTGGCCGCGGCCGAACTCGATCACGGGATCGCCGTCATCAGCGGCACCGGGTCGGTTGCCTGGGGCCGGAACAGCGCCGGCATGACCGCAAGGGCCGGTGGGTGGGGGTATCTGCTGGGCGACGAAGGTAGCGGCTACTGGGTGGTCCGCGAAGCGATTCGGCAGGTACTGCGGGAGTGTGACGCCGCCGCCGAAGCCGGCCCGCTGGCGATCGCGCTGGCCGCCGCCGCCGGGGTGCCGGGGCCCTATGACCTCTTGGGCAGGTTCTATGCCCAGCCGTCACGCCGCTACTGGGCACAGCTGAGCACGGTGGTCTTCGAACTGGCCGCCCAGGGCGACCCCGTCGGCATGGGCATCGTCGCGGCGACGGCCGATGCGCTGGTGGCCGCCATCGTCGCGGTGGCCCGCCAGATCCGGCAACCGGGGCCCGTCGCGCTGGGTGGTGGCCTGATCGTCAACCAGGCTGCGCTGCAAAGCCTGGTCAGATCCGAACTCGGCGGGCACGGCATCGTCGACGTTCGGGTGCTGGACCGGGAACCCGTATTCGGCGCCGTCCGCCTGGCCCGCCGCGCATGGCGCGGCGAATCGCCCTGAACGGGACGCCCGAGGTTACGTCCTGCGCCAGCCGATCCAGCCGTTGCGGGACTCCATCGGGGCCAGCGCCATTTTCCCGGCGCGCACGAACAAGATGCCCAGATAGACGGTGACCACCAGGTAGATGACGCTCAGCACCCACCCGACGGTGCTGGTGAATCCGCTGGCCAGCAACACCACGACGCCGAACACACCAGGCACCGCCACGAACAGCCACGCGCAGCCGATCGCCTGACGACGGGCAGTCAGCTGTTCAATGCGAATGTCCTCGGCCATGGCGCGAGCCTACCGGCCGAGGTCAGCCCGACCGGCAGATCCAGATCGCCACTAGAGACCGAGCGACCTCGCGACCGATTTGACGGCTTCAGCGGACTTGTTCAGCAGCTCACGCTCGGCGGCGGACATCGGCACGTCCAATACCCCGACCACACCGCCCCGATCGACGACGGCCGGCAGCGACACGCAGACGTCGTCCAGCCCGGCATGCCCGTTGATCAGCGAGGTGACCGGCAGCACGCGGTGCTCGTCCCGCACGATCGCCTCGAGCACCCGGGTTGCCGCCAGACCGATCGCGTAGTTGGTGGCTCCCTTACCGCGGATGATCTTCTCGGCAGCGGTGACCACCTCGTGGGCCATCTGGGCTTCGGACTCCTCGGTCAGCAACGGCCGGCCGCCGAGCGAGAATTCCCGGATCGGCACGGAACCGACGGTGGCCGTGCTCCACAGCGCAACCTCGGAATCGCCGTGCTCACCGGCGATCCAGGCGTGCACGCTCTGCACCGCGACACCGCAATGCCGGGCGATCAGGTCGCGCAGCCGCGAGGAATCAAGGACGGTGCCGGTACCCAGGACGCGCGACGGCGGTAGCCCGGAGAACTTCAACGCCGCATACGTCAGGACGTCGACCGGGTTCGTCACCATCACGATGATGGCGTTCGGCGCGACGGAAAGGAGCTGCGGGATCAGCACCTTGCACATCCGGACGTTCGTGGCGGCAAGATCGAGTCTTGTCTGGCCCGGCTTCTGCTTCGCGCCCGCCGTGATCGCGATGACATCGGCGCCTTCGCACACCGCGACGTCGGCGGAACCGATGACGTCGGCCCTGCGCACGAATTGCAGCCCATGGCGCAGATCGAGTACCTCGGCCTCGACCTTGTCGGGGTCCAGGTCATAGAGGGCGACCGTGGGCGCGGCCCCGCGAATCAGGCAGGCGTAGGCCAGAGTGGCGCCGACGGCGCCGGCTCCGACGATGGCGATCTTGGTGGTGCGTCCTGTGGAGTCAGTCATGACGCGTACGGTATCGAGCCTCGACCAGGAAGTGCCAGAGCCCACAGTCCCAGGTGCGACGGATCACCGGTTCGAGGCAGGACCGACCCGTTCTTGGCGCGCATTCGGGAGAATCAGGTGTTCGCCCACGTCAAACAGGTGATGGATGTCGTCGTGCAGGCAGTCGCAGCCCAGGGAGTGGACGGTGAATACCGAACCGTTGCTGCGGCGTCCGGTCCGGCGCCATTCTGCAGGCCGGATTCGCTGGAAGGTCCGGGCCAGCTCCTCGCCGGCGGCCGCGAGATCCTTGGCGAATTCCGGGTCCTGCATCGTGCGCATCAGCTCCAGGCGTAGCCCGAAGATGCGGTAGACCTCGCGGATATGGCAGGAGTATTTCAAGGCCGACCACACCGTCGGGGTGGGCCGCTCGCGGACATCTGCCCTAATCAGAACGCGTTGCCACCGCCGATGTTGGCCAGGATCACGGTGGCGATCCGCGCCCTCGGGGTATCGGCGCGGTACTTGCAGCTCGGGCAGGGCGCTGCAGAACCCAGGTCCAGTCCCTGTCGTCGGCCGCGATCGCGGCAGGTTCGGTCATCGACCGGAGCTGAGGACGGAGTCCATCCTCGACCACGCCCGTGCACCCTCGTTGACGCCCTACTTTGCGTCGGAGTACACGCTGACCACGGCCGGCCGGACCGGGACCAGCCCCGCCGGGCCACCGGAGCGGTCGGCGATGGCGTGCCAGCGCGGAAACACCAGCCGGGATGCCTCGTTCGCGCTGGCTGTGACCAGCTCGGCGACCGCCGCGGCATCTTCCGCGCGGGCGTGCACCATCAGTTCATCGTGCTGGAAGAACACCAATTCCGCGCTCGGCACCTTTGCCCGTAGCTCGCGGCGCAGGCAGGACAGCCAGACGGCGGCCCAGTCGGCCGCGGAGGCCTGGATGACGAAGTTCCGGGTGAACCGGCCCCGATCCCGGGCGATCTGACGGCCCCGCCGCTCCTGGGCCGGGGTGGCTGCCGCACCGGCACCATCGGCCACCGCCTGCCACCAGCCGCCCGGTGGGTTGCACACCCGGCCGAGCACGGAGCTGACCAGCCGGCCCTGCTCGCCTCTGCGCGCGGCCTGTTCGACGTAGTCCATGGCATCGGGGAACCGCGAGCGCAATCCGGCGAGCAGCCGACCTGCCTCACCGGAGGTCTGCCCGTACATGGCGCCCAGCATGGCGAGTTTGGCTTTGGCCCGCTGATGGGAGAACCCGACCTGGGCCAGCGCGGTGTACAGGTCATCGGCGCCGGCCAGCGCGGCCAGCTCCGCGTCGTTGGACACCGCTACCAGCACCCGGGGCTCCAATTGCGCGGCGTCGGCGACCACCAGCCTGAAACCGGGCTCGGCGACGACCGCGCTGCGGACGACTTTGGGAATTTGCAGCGCCCCGCCGCCGCGGGTGGCCCACCGACCGCTGACCACCCCGCCGGCCACGTATTCGGCGTGGAATCGGCCGTCGCGGACCCACTGACCGAGCCAGTTCCAGCCGTTCGCGGTGTACAGCCGATGCAATTCCTTGTAGGCGAGCACCGGTGCGACCGCAGGGTGCTCGATCTCCCGGATCACCCAGGACCTGGTCGACGGGATGTCGTAGCCGGCCCGCTGAAACGCGGATCGCACCTCCAGCGCCGAGTCCGGGTTGACCGGGTGGCCGAAGGCGGCATCGATCTGTTCGGCCAGCGCCGACATCGCGGGCGGTCGCTCACCCGCCGGTGGTCGAGCGCCGAGCTTCTCGGTCAGGATGCGCACGTGCTCGACGACCTGCCACGGCATGCCCAGGTGCCCCATCTCGGCAGCGACCAGCGCGCTGGCGGATTCCGCGGCGAGTAGCAACCTCAGCGCGCCCGGGGCGACGTCCACCGCTTCGCCGGGCGGTGAGCCGGCCAGTCCGGGTAGTCGTTCCAGCTGATCGACGTAGGCCTCGAGGAGCACCGGCAGGGTCAACGGCACGCGATCGGTCACCGGGGCGGCGGCGTCGAACAGGCCCAGTTCCACTGCCGGCCAGGTCCCGGCCGGCTCCTGATCGGGGAGAACCACGGTGCCGTGTCGGCGGGCCGACACGGCAGCCGCGCCGGCGGGCTCGCCGTAGCGGCCCGCCCGCGACATCAGGATCCGTTCGATGGCGGTGACGTCGTGGCACCGATCGACCGTGACGCCCGCGACCAGCAACAACGGATAGCTGCCCGCGGTATCGTTCCAGACCCACCTCGGCCGATGCAAGCGCTCGAGTTCGGCGAACTCGGCGGCGTCATCGATCCGGCCGACGGGGCCGAGCGGATGCAGGTCATCGCCGTGCAGCTGCACGGCGAAACCCGCCCCCTGCCGCACGACGAACGCGATCACCTACCCATCATGGCAAGGCGGCGTCGTGCGGCGGCACCGGTCCAGAGTGCACCATCTCTGTGCGGTGACCGGAATGTCTAGGCGTTGACTGGCGTCAACCCGTGCCGCTCGGCGTCGTCGGCGTCGATCTGCCGCAACGAGATCCCCTTCGTCTCCTTCAGCGTCAGCACCGTGACCGCGGTGATGGCGCAGGCGATCAGCAGGTAGATCGCCACCGGGACCCAGGAACCGTAGTGCTTGAGCAGTGCGGTGGCGATGATCGGCGCGAGCGAGCCAGCGAGGATGGAGGTGACCTGATAGCCGAGCGACACGCCCGAGTAACGCATCCTGGTCGGGAACATCTCGGCCATGATCGCCGGCTGACCCGCGTACATCAAGGCGTGAAAGCAGAGGCCGATCGTCACGGCGAGGACGATCGCGACCGAGTTCAATGTGTCGAACATCGGGAAGGCGAAGAAGGCCCAGCTCGCGCCCAGAATCGCACCCGCACAGTAGACGGGCTTGCGACCGATTCGGTCGATGAGGCGTCCCACCTGCGGAATCACGGCAAAATGCACAGCATGCGCGATGAGCAGCGCGAGTAGCAGGTGACTGGTGTTGTACTTGTGCACCGTCACCAGATAGACGATCGTGAAGCTGACGATGATGTAGTAGAGGATGTTCTCGGCCAGTCGCAGGCCCATTGCCTGAAGGACGCCCCTGGGGTACTTACGAACGACCTCGCCGACCCCGTAACTGACGGCCTGCTCGGCCTCGACCTGGGCGCGGGCCTCGAGGAAGATGGGCGCCTCGCTGACCTGGGTGCGAATGTAGTAGCCGACCACGACGATGACGGCCGACAACCAGAACGCCACCCGCCAGCCCCAGCTCAGAAACTGATCCGCCGGCAGAATCCAGGACATCGTGAGCAGCACCAGGGTGGCCAGCAGGTTGCCGACCGGCACCGCGGCCTGCGGCCAGCTCGACCAGAACCCGCGTGACTTGTCCGGGCTGTGTTCGGCGACGAGCAGCACTGCGCCGCCCCACTCGCCGCCGACCGCGAAGCCCTGCACGAAGCGCAGAACGACAAGCATCGCCGGCGCCCAGTAGCCGACCGCGTTGAAGCCTGGTAGGCAGCCCATCAGGAACGTCGAAGAGCCGACCAGAATGATGGTCAGCTGGAGTGTGTGCTTGCGACCGAGTCGGTCCCCGATCTGCCCGAAAACTATGCCACCGAGGGGCCGCGCAATGAAGCCGACCGCGTAGGTGAGGAAGGCGGCAATGATTCCATCGAGTTGTGTGTTCGCGTTCGGAAAGAAGAACTTTCCGAAGACCAGGCTCGCGGCCGTGGCGTAGAGAAAGAATTCATACCATTCCACCACGGTACCGACCATGGAGGCCCCGACGATTTTCCGTAGACCTTTCACATCCGTCGGTGCGTTATCTCCCGAATTGGCCGGCGCGTCTTTGATTGCTTCAATATTCGACTGGGCGCTCATCTATGAGCCTCCTTTGGTTGTCGACCATGTCAGTTGCGGATCGAACAAGTGGGGAATGCGCAATCCGAATGAGTATCGAGAATGAGTATTGGCGCAAACCGACCGCCCGGCAATGACCGCTGTTGCACATCCGGTGTGCATACTTGCAGATGTGAGCGACGCAGCTGCGGCAGGATTGCCGAATCCCGACGACCTCCTGGTCCTGCTCGCCGTCTCCCGCACCGGTCGGTTCATCGCCGCCGCCGAAGGTCTCGGGCTCAACCACACGACGGTGTCCCGCCGCATTGCCGCGCTTGAGAAGACTCTGGGCGGACGGGTTCTGGCCCGGACGGCCGGTGGCTGGGAGTTGACCGAACTCGGCCAGAAGGCCGTCCGCGCCGCCGAGAACGTCGAGTCGGCTCTCGCCCAGATGGCGGCCGAGTCCGACGCATCCAAGCAGCTCAGCGGCGTGGTGCGACTGTCGGCGACCGACGGATTCAGCGCCTACATCGCCGCTCCCGCGGTCGCCGCGGTGCAGCGCCGGCACCCGCAGCTCAAAGTCGAACTGGTCACGGTGACCCGGCCGGCCCTGCAGCACCGCTCGGGGCTCGACCTGGAAATCGTCGTCGGCGAGCCGCACGTGCACCGTGCCGAGGCCTTCGAACTCGGGCAGTACGTGCTGGGTATGTACGCCTCGCGGCAGTATCTGGCCGACCACGGGACACCGACGACGGTCGATGAACTCATCACCCACCCGTTGGTCTACTTCATCGACTCCATCCTGCAGGTCGACGACCTTGATGCGCCCCGGCGGCTGGTGCCGACCATGCGTAACGCGCTCACCTCCACCAACGTCTTCGTGCACGTCGAGGGAACCCGGGCGGGCGCGGGTATCGGCTTCCTGCCGTGTTACATGGCAGACCGCCACGCGGACCTGGTTCGGCTGCTTCCGCGGCAATTCAACGAACACCTGCCCTACTGGATGGTGCTGCGGCCGGAGGCCTTGCGCCAACCGGCGGTTGCCGTGCTGGCGGCGGCATTGCAGGCGCGGATGACCGAGCTCGCCGATGCCCTCGACGGTCAGCCGACCCATCGTTCAATGAGGTGAACCTGTCGGCGACCCCCTGTTGGCCACCAGTGTCAGCTGAGTACTCCGACATCTCACCTGCCGAACTCATCACGCGGCATCTGCGAATTTGCACCACGAGGCAGGGGAGTCACCGATGCCCGGCCAGTCGTGGAGCCTGGTGGCTACCAGCGCGACGGGTTCGCCAGTCGATCGCGTCAGACGAGTCCCGCCAGCAGGATCTCGGCGACCGCGTGGACGGTTCGGCGGCCGGCCGCCAGCCGGCGCAACTCAGCCTCGGCATCCTTCGCGGAATGACCTCGGGCAATCAGGACTCCGATGGCTTGATTGACGGCCACGAGCGCGTCCATGCCGGTCACCGCGGGCTCGGCCGGCAGGTGCGGCAGTGCGCCATCGCCGTGGCTCCCGGGCAGATGCTGGTCCAGTTCCACATGTCCGTCGAGTTGATAGGCCCACCGGGTATCCGCGGCCAGATCGATGAAGGCGCCGGGGTTCGCGGCGAAGAAGATGACGGTGGTGCCGGGATTGGTGTCGTTCATCAACGACAGTGGCAGCATCAGGGAGGTACGGGCGATACCTGGCTGAGCCGGGTGCAGCGTGCTGAAGGTGATCGGGTGACCCGAGGCGTGCAGGGTGATCGTCAGCCCGACGAAGGACGGAATCGCGGCGCTCAGGTCGACCACCAGCATCTCCAGGACGAGCTGCAGGTCTGGTCCGTCGCTGGCCAGCACCTCGGAGAGTTCGGTCAGCTGCGCGGCCAGTGCGGGGGAGAACTCCATGCGGGGGCGCTCCGGACGTTCCCGAGACGCTGGTTGTGCCTACCCGGACGGGCAGCGCGGTAGCGCCCTGCTCGAAAGCGCGAAACCCCACGCTGAGTCGGGACCCAACGTCACATTATTCGCGACCTGACTTCGACCTTACGCCGCCGCGTCAAGCCCAGCGAAAGTGACTGTGCCGCGCCGGATCAGTTGGAGCGCCGGGCACGGGCACGCCGAACCGCCTCGTCGACCACCGACTGGGCCACGACGTTGACCTTGGCGTGCTCGGACTGGCTGAGCTGACGGAGCCGGCTGAAGGCTTCTTCGGAGCTGATCCCAGCGCGGGCCCGCATGATGCCGATGGCCTGGTCGATCACCGTCTTGCTGGTCAGCGCTGCCTGTAGCTGGGCGGCCAGCCGTTCGGCCTGGGCCAGAATCTGGGCATTGTGCACAGCGATGGCCGCGGGTACCGCAAAGATCTCGCCGAGTTCTTCGGATCGATCATCGAAGGCGTCCTTCGCGTGCGCGTAGACGTTCATCGCCCCGACCACCCCGGCCGGGGTGATCAACGGCAGCGACAGGACGCTGTGCACGCCGAGTCGGCCCGCGCGTGGTCCGAAGCGTGGCCAGCGGGGGTCGCCGCCCAACGACCCCGAACGCATCGTCTTGCCCCGGGATGCCGCCCAGATGCACGGACCTTCCCCGAGGCCGTACTGGATGTCGTCGATCTCCTTGACGAACTCCGCGCTCTTGACGATGACGTCGGCCCGGGAGATCTCCTGAAGCGTGAGTCCGGCACCGTCGGCGCCGGGAATCGCGCGGACCGCATAGCTGGCCACTCTGGTCAGCAGGTCGACCAGATCGAGCCCGGAGGAAAGCTGGGACAGCGCCTGCAGGCTGCTGGTCAGGTCTGCGTCCTCCGAGTCGACCTGAGTTTGGCGCTCATCGTCTCCCCCGGCGGGTTCGTGATACTGCATCGCACATCCCTCGTGGGTGACTGGACAATTACCACTAACGGTACCGCGTTGAGCCAGTTAAAAACCGTTCGGCGACCGGAACATCAGCCGGCTCCGAGTTGGTCGGATTGGCCTCGATCGGGATCGTTCGGGCCGGGGCGCGCGCTGGCCGGCCGTAATAGAAGCCCTGGCTGCGATCGCAGCCCAGGGCGCGCACCTGATCATGCTGTTCCGCGGTTTCAATGCCCTCGGCCACCACCGTCATGCCGAGCGCGTGCGCGACCTGGACCACGGCGCCGGCGATGATCAGCTTGACCGGGTCGGACCCGAGGTCACCCGTGAGCGAGCGATCGAGTTTTACGGAATCGATCGGAAACTGGCTCAGATGGCTCAGCGAGCAGGCCCCGGTGCCGAACCCATCCAGCGCGATGTTGACGCCGATGTCCTTGAGGTCGTTGAGTACCGTTCGCACGCTCTCGCTGTCGTGGACGAAGGCGCTTTCGGTGACTTCCAGGGTCAGCAGTGGGGGGCAGGTCGTGCCGGCTCTCAACGTGCGGGCGACCCGCTCGGCGAAGCCGGTCGCCAGTAGCTCGCGGGGTGCGACGTTGACGGACATCGTCAGACCTGCCTGCTGGCCGGATCGCTTGTCCTGCCAGCTGCGCAGGTCCAGGCAGGCTTGCCGGAGTACCCATTGCCCGATGTCCTTGATCAGGCCGGAATGCTCGGCGAGCGAAATGAAGGTGCTCGGCGCCAGCCGTCCGCGACTCGGGTGTGCCCAGCGGACAAAGGTCTCGAATCCGCTGATCTCCGAGGTTGCGGTGATGACGATGGGTTGGTATTCGGTGTACATCTCGCCGCGTTCGACCGCTCCGTGCAGGTCCTCTTCGAGTTGGCCGCTGCCATCGGCGATGTGCCGATACCGGGGATCGAAGACATGCAGCTGGCCGCCGCCCTCGCGCTTGGCGTCATACATCGCCAGATCGGCGTCCCGGAGGACTTGTTCGGGTTCACTGACGTCAGCGGTGGCGAACGCGATGCCGACGCTGGCCGAGATGTGCAGGACAACTGTCGCCAGCTGAAACGGTTTGGCCAGCGCACCGGCCAGCCGGGCCGAAATCGTCGATGCCTGATCGGGGCTGTCCAAGTCCTCACAGAGGAGGACGAATTCGTCACCGTGCAGTCGGGCCAAGGTATCCAATGGCCGGAGCAGGGTGGCCAGCCGATCGGCCACGGCCACCAGAACTTGATCGCCGACAGCATGGCCGTAGGTGTCGTTGACCGCTTTGAACTCATCCAGATCGACGAGGAAGACCGCGGAGGTCTTTGCGGTGCCTCTGCTTCGCTCCAGGGCATGCCCGAGTCGCTCCAGGAGCGAGGTTCGGTTGGGTAGCCCGGTCAGTGCGTCCTGCAGCGCCAGCCCCCGGGAACGATCCGCGGACTTCTGTAGATCGACGCGTGCCTGCGCGTTGATCAGGTAGGCCGCGGCGACATCGGCCAGGGTCTGCGCGGTCGTCAACTCGGTGGGCGACAGCTCGCCGGGACTGTCCCGGTACAGGTCGAGGGCGCCGAGCCGATGGTCGCCGTGTCGCAGCGGGAAGGTGAAAACCGCCCGCATCCCCAGGCGCAACGCACTGGGGCCGAACCTCGGGAATCGGTTCTCGTTTCGCAGTTCCGGCACTTGCACCGCCAGGTCCGAATGAAAGGCCAGCAGGCACGGGCCTTCTCGCAATTCGGTCTGCAGCTGTTCGTAGCGCAAAGCCGATGGATCAGAGGCCGAGCAATACCGAGGATCCATCGTCGGCGAGATCAACGTGACCCCCGCGCCGCTGATGGGCAGCATCCCCACGATGCGACCGATCAGGTGATCAAGAATGGCCTGGATCGGAAAGTCCGTGGCCATGGTCCGGGCGAACTCGCTCAGCACGTCCGATAGCCGCGCGTCCGCGGAGCCCCGAGAGCTGTTTTGCATAGCCCCGCCACGTCTTCAATTATTGCCCAAGATGAGTGCCCAGGCGTAGCAGCGGTGACGCGGCCCTGTTGCGGGCGGCGATCACCGACCCCAGGTCGGCTGTCGGATCAGCGTCTCCGAGCGTACCCCGAAAACCGCCGTCGCAACCTGCCACCAGATTGGCACCGGAGTAAGGTTCCCCCCGGGCTCGGCGAGGAGACGGCCACCGAGACGGTTGGGCCACGGCCAGGAGACGGCCAGGAAACGGCTAGGAGACGGCATCGTGACAACCGAAGAGATTCATTCCGAATACCAGCAGATCAAATCCTCCTGGCGCGCGCACGGATTCGCCGAGCGCGCCCAGCACATCGCCCGACTGCGGGATCTGTCACATGCTGCGCACCAGTCCCTCGAGGGAGGTACGGAGTTGCTGGAAGTCGAGATCGACGACCTGATCGTCCAGATCAGCCGGCCGTCGGCACCGCCGACGCCGCCGCCGAGCACGGAGTACCTGGCGCCCAGCGACCAGATGTGACGGGCGCCCGGCCGGCAGTGCTTGCGTAAGTTACCGGCGAGTAATAACCTGTTCCTACTCGCCAGTAACTTACCGGTGCCCTGGCCTATGCCCACACCTTCAGGAGTCCCGATGACCCACTACCGCAGCAACCTCCGCGATATCGAGTTCAACCTCTTCGAAGTCTTCGCCGGCCGCACCCGGATGGGTCACGGCGAGTTCGCCGAGATGGACCCGGCGACCGCCCGCAGTGTGCTCACCGAACTGGAGACGGTAGCCAGCGGCCCGCTCGCCGCGTCATTCGTCGATGCTGACCGCAATCCGCCGACCTACGACCCGAAGACCTTCAGCGTGAAGGTGCCCGAGTCTTTCAAGAAGTCCTACCAAGCGATGCTCGACGGCGACTGGTTCCGCCTGGAGGCCCCGAACAACAAGGGCGGCCTCGGCGCACCGCCGTCGATGCGATGGGCCGCAGCCGAACTGATCATGGGTGCCAACCCGGCCATCTTCATGTACTCCAGCGGCCCGGGCATGGCCAAAGTGGTGGACCGGCTCGGCACTCCGCAACAGCAGCCGATCGCCGAGATCATGGTTGAGCGGCATTGGGGTTCGACCATGGTCCTCACCGAACCGGATGCGGGAAGCGACGTCGGGGCCGGTCGGACCAAGGCCCTCCGACAGGCCGACGGGACCTGGCACATCGAGGGAGTCAAGCGGTTCATCACCTCGGGCGATCAGGACATGACCGAGAACATCGTGCACTTCGTGCTGGCCCGCCCCGAGGGCCCCGGCATCGAGACCAAGCCCGGAACCAAGGGGCTGAGCCTGTTCATCGTGCCGAAGTTCCAGTTCGATTGGACCACCGGCGAGCTCGGCGAACGCAATGGCGTCTACGTCACCGGCCTCGAGCACAAGATGGGGCTGAAGGTGTCGTCAACCTGTGAGCTGACGTTCGGGCAGAACGGAAAGCCGGCCGTCGGCTACCTGCTCGGCGAGGTTCACGACGGCATCGCGCAGATGTTCCACGTCATCGAATATGCCCGGATGTTGGTCGGTACCAAGGCGATCGCCACGCTTTCCACCGGATATCTGAATGCGCTGGACTACGCCAAGGAGCGGGTCCAGGGCGCGGACCTGGTGCATTCGGCGGACAAGAACGCGCCCAGGGTCACGATCATCCATCACCCCGATGTCCGGCGGATCCTGATGCGGCAGAAGGCATATGCCGAGGGCCTGCGCGCGACCTACCTGTACACGGGCACCTGGCAGGATCAGATCGCCTGCCAGGAAGGCGATGTCGTACTCGCCACCAAGGTCAATGACCTGCTGCTGCCGATCGTCAAGGGCGTGGGCAGCGAGCGCGCGTATGAGAATCTGGCGCTGTCACTGCAGATCTTCGGTGGTTCCGGCTACACCCAGGACTATCCGATCGAGCAGTATATCCGCGACGCCAAGATCGACACGCTGTACGAGGGCACCACCGCGATCCAGGCGCAGGACTTCTTCTTCCGCAAGATCGTCAAGGACCAGGGCGCGGCACTGGGCGTGGTCGCCACCGAGATCGATGAGTTCCTCCAGGCCGCATCGGCCAACACCGAGGACGGCCGCCACAAGGACGAGTTCGCCTTGCTGGCAACCGCTTTGGACGACGTGCAGACAATCGTCGCGACCATGGTCGGCTTCGCGATGAAATCCGTCCAGGAAAAGGCGAACCTGTACAAGATCGGCGAGCACGCGGTATCGCTGCTGATGGCCACCGGAGATCTGCTGATCGGCTACCTGCTGCTGCGCCAGGCGCTCGTCGCCCAATCCGCGCTGGACGCGGGCCTGACCGGAAAGTCTGCCGCAACGGACACCGACTTCTACATCGGCAAGCTCGCGTCGGCGCGCTGGTTCGCCCGCAATGTGCTGCCCGAACTGACCGCCCGGCGGGCGATCATCGAAGCCGCCGACCTGTCGCTGATGGACATTCCGGAGTCTGCGTTCTGATCCACTCGCGCTGATCCACCCGGCTGCCCGGTTCGCGCCGGACGACCTTGTAGAGTCGGCCGATGATCCTGGAAGCCCTTGGGCCTGCGGCGGGGCGCGCTGATGCCTGATACCTACGATGTCATCGTCATCGGAGCCGGCCCGGTCGGTGAGAACGTCGCCGACCGTGCGGTAGCCGGCGGCCTGACAGCGGTGATCGTCGAGGCCGAACTGGTCGGCGGTGAGTGTTCCTATTGGGCCTGCATGCCGTCCAAGGCGTTGCTGACGCCGATCATGGCGCTCGACGCGGCCCGCGCGGTGGCCGGGGCCGCGGAAGCCGTCACCGGCGAACTCGACATCGCGGCCGTGCTGAAGCGGCGCAATTCGTTCGCCGGCCATTGGAAGGACGACGGCCAGGTCAGCTGGCTCAACGGCGTCGGGATCGACCTGGTCCGCGGGCACGGGCGGATCACCGGGACGCGGCGGGTCAGCGTCACCGCCGCCGCAGGCGAGGTGACCGAGCTGGTGGCCAGGCAGGCTGTCGCCATCAGCACCGGTACCACCGCGACGGTGCCGAACATTCCCGGGCTGTCCGGTTCAGCGCCGTGGACGAGTCGCGAGGCCACCAGCGCACAACACATCCCGACCTCGCTGGCCATTCTGGGTGGCGGCGTGGTCGCCACGGAGATGGCCACCGCGTATGCCGCCCTGGGGGCATCGGTGACCATGCTGGTCCGGTCGCGCCTGCTCGGTGGTCTGGAGTCGTTCGCCGGCGAGATGGTTGCCCAGCGACTGCGCGCCGGCGGTGTGGACGTCCGGTTCGGGGTGACCCCCACCCGGGTCGACCGGAGCGAAGGCGTGACGACCATCGTGCTGGATTCCGGCGACGAACTGCAGGTGGCCCAGTTCCTGGTGGCCACCGGCCGGACTCCGGCCACCGGTGACTTGGGGCTCGACTCGATCGGGCTGACCCCTGGCGGATACCTGGCCGTCGACGACACGATGCGGGTCACCGATATCGATGGCGGGTGGCTGTACGCGGTCGGCGACGTCAACGGTCGGGTCCTGCTGACCCACCAGGGCAAATACCAGGCGCGGGCAGCCGGCGATGTGATCGCGGCGCGGGCGGCCGGAGGTGAGATCGATGATGCGCCCTGGGGCAGGCACGCGGCCACCGCAGACCACCGCAGCGTGCCGTCGGTGGTTTTCAGCCAACCGGAGGTCGCCTCGGTCGGGCTGACCCTGGCGAAGGCGGAGAAGGAGTTCGCCGCGGTCCGTGCGGTCGACTACGACCTCGGGAAGGTCGCCGGGGCGGGCCTACACGCCGACGGTTATCAGGGCAGGGTGCGGATCGTCGTCGACACCGACCGGGAGGTGATCGTCGGCGCGACATTCGTCGGCGCGGAGGTCGGCGAGATGCTGCACGCGGCCACCATCGCCGTGGTCGGCGAGGTTCCGATCAAGCGACTCTGGCACGCCGTGCCGTCCTACCCCACGATGAGCGAGGTCTGGCTGCGCCTGTTGGAGACCTTCGGACGCTGAGCACGGCATTGAGCCTGAGCATTGACCCATGGATGGTGGTGAATACACCGACAATTTCCCGAATTGACGGCTAGGCGCGGGGCACGCCCACCGTGACCCGCGCGATGTTGCGCATCTTGTTCACCGCGTCCAGCGCCGCCACCTTGTACGACTCGGCCAGGGTCGGGTAGTTGAACACAGTGTTCACCAGGTAGTCGACCGTGCCACCGAGGCCCATCACGGTCTGCCCGATGTGCACCAGCTCGGTGGCGTTGGTGCCGAAGACGTGGACGCCCAACACCTTTCGGGTCTCGCCGTGGATGAGCAACTTGAGCATGCCGTAGGAGTCCCCGAGGATGGCCCCGCGGGCGAGTTCCCGGTATCGGGAGACGCCGACCTCGAAGGGCACGTTCTCCTCGGTGAGCTGTTCCTCGGTCTGGCCGACGTAGGAGATCTCCGGAATGGTGTAGATGCCGATCGGCTGCAGGTCCCCGAAATCACCGCCGACGGGCTCACCGAAGGCGTGATAGGCGGCCCGCCGGCCCTGTTCCATCGAAGTCGCAGCCAGCGCCGGGAACCCGATGACGTCGCCGACGGCGTAGATGTGTTCGACCTCGGTCCGGAAATGCTGGTCCACCGTGACCCGGCCGCGAGCATCGGCGGCAAGTCCGGCGGCAGCGATGTTGAGCGAATCGGTGACCCCCTGCCGGCCCGCCGAGTACAACACCGTATCGGCCGGGATCTTCTTGCCCGACTCCAGAATCGTCAGCGTCCCGTTGTCGTGCTTCTCCACCATCCGGACGCTCTCGCCCATTCGGAAGGTGACGGCGAGGTCGCGCAACTGATACTTGAGCGCCTCGACGATCTCCAGGTCGCAGAAGTCCAGCATCCGTGAGCGTTGCTCGACGACGGTGACCTTGGTACCCAGCGCGGCGAACATCGACGCGTACTCGATGCCGATGACGCCCGCACCGACCACCACCATCGAACCGGGTACGTACTTCATGTTCAGGATCTGATCGGAGTCGACGATGGTCTCGCCGTCGAAGTGGACGGTGTTCGGTCGGGCCGGTTTCGTCCCGGTCGCAATCACGATGAAGTCGGCCCTGACCTGGGTTCGGACCCCGGCCTCGTTGGCCACCTCCAGCTCGTTGGGACCGGTGAAGCGTGCGGTGCCGGCGATCAGGGTCACCCGGTTGCGGGAGAGCTGATTGCGGATGACGTCGATCTCGCGATTGATCACGTGCTGGGTACGCGCGGACAGGTCGCTGACCGTGATGTCGTCCTTCACCCGGTAGGCCTGACCGTACAGTTCCCGCTGGTTCAGGCCGGTCAGGTAGAAGACCGCCTCACGCATCGTCTTCGAGGGGATGGTGCCCAGATTGACGCTGACACCACCGACCATGTTCCGCTTCTCGACCACAGCAGCGCGGCGGCCGAGCTTGGCCGCGGCGATCGCCGCCTTCTGGCCGGCCGGCCCGGAGCCGATCACCAGTAAGTCATAGTGCTCCATCAGGTATCCCCTCACTACCGAAACCAGCGGGAAGTAGCCAGGCGCCGGGCAGTTCTGCGTGGCAATTGTCCGCCGCGAACGTGACCATCTTGTGACGGGGCTGTGTACAGGAGGCTAGCCGCGAGGCAGCCGGTCATCCCGCCATTCGCCGGGCGCGGTTTCGGACCCTTCGGCAAGTGCGATCTCCCGGTTCCGGAGTTCGACCCGCCGGATCTTTCCGGACACCGTCTTGGGCAGCTCGTAGAACTCGATGCGACGCACGCGCAGATAGGGCGCCAGATGCTCCCGGGCAAACTGCAGGATGGACAGCGCAGTCTCCTCGTCCGCCGCATAGCCGGCGGCCAGGGCCACGTACGCCTTCGGTACCGCCAGCCGCACGGCATCGGGTGCGGGAACTACCGCGGCCTCCAGCACCGCCGGATGCTCGATCAGCACGCTCTCCAGCTCGAACGGGCTGATCTTGTAGTCGGAGGCCTTGAAAACGTCGTCGGCCCGCCCGATATAGGTGATGTAGCCCTCCGCGTCCCGGGCGGCCACGTCGCCGGTGTGGTAATACCCGCCGGCCATGGCATCGGCGTTGAGCACCGGGTCGCCCACATACCCGGCCATCAGGGAGAGCGGATGGGCCGACAGGTCCAGGCAGATTTCTCCGGTGTCGGCGAGGCTTTCGGTCACCGGGTCGACCAGCACGACGGGACATCCGGGCAGCGGTCGCCCCATCGAGCCCGCTTTGACCGGGCTGCCGGGGGTATTGCCGACGCATGCGGTCATCTCCGTCTGACCGAATCCGTCCCGGATAGTCAGCCCCCACGACCTGTCGACCTGCCTGATGACCTCGGGGTTGAGCGGCTCCCCCGCCGCTACGAGTTCGCGTAGCGATCCCGGCCCGCCGGACAGATCTGAATTGATCAGCATCCGCCAGACCGTCGGCGGGGCGCAGAACGAGGTGACCTTGTTGTCCCGGATGTGGCCCAGCAGCGCCGGGGCGTCGAAGCGGGCGTAGTTGTAGATGAAGATGGTGGCTTCGGCGATCCACGGGGCGAAGAAGCAACTCCACGCATGCTTCGCCCAGCCGGGTGAACTGATCGTCAGGTGCACGTCGCCGGGCTGCAGGCCCAGCCAATACAGCGTGGACAGGTGGCCGAGCGGATACGAGATGTTTGTGTGCGCAACCAGTTTCGGCCGGGTGGTGGTTCCGGAGGTGAAATAGAGCAGCACGTTCTCCGACGCGGCGGTGTCCACCCGGTCGAACAGCGGCTCGACGATGTCGTAGGCCTGCCGGTAGTCCAGCCAATCCGCCGGGCCGTCGTCGACGCAGATCCGCGAGTAGCCGCCCGGCACCTGTTCGAACTTGGCGGTGTCGACGCCTGAGGTGATCACGTGCCGCACTCCAGCACGCTCGATCCGGTCGATCAGGTCGGCTGGGCCCAACGCGATCGTCGTCGGCAGGATGATCGCGCCCAGCTTCATGATCGCCAGCATCGACTCCCAGAGTTCGACCCGGTTACCCAACATCAACGCCACCCCGTCGCCGCGGCGAACGCCATTGTCAGCCAGCCAGTGGGCCACCTGATTCGAGCGGTACACCATGTCATCGAAGCTGAAGCTGCCGCGGGACCCGTCCTCCTCGACGATGACCAACGCGGGCGCGGGATTGCCGCTGCCGATGGCATCAAACCAATCGGTCGCCCAGTTGAACCGTTCACCCAGTTCCGGCCACTGGAACTGGGCCACCGCGGTGGTGTAGTCAGCCCGCAACGCAAGAAGGTGATCGCGCGCCTGCCGATACCGTTCGGTGACACTCAGATCGGAGCTGGCGGTGGATTCGGGCACCGCCCGAGCCTATCGGCTACCGCGCCTGCGGGGCAGACGACCGGGTGTCCGAACGATCAGGGAAGGGCAGACGCCCAACGATCAGGACCACGGTCCGGGAACCCAGAAACGACACTCGGGTCCGGAAACGACAAATGACCCCGGGCTGCTGCCAAGTCGGGGGTCCGGCAGCAATCCGGGGTCACTGGGTATGTCGCCACACCGCTGGAAGGCGTTACAGGGTTCCCGAAGTTTTTTCTTCGTAAACCGTTCGCGCCCTCCGCGATGGACTCAGGCGTCGAAACCACCCTGGCGCTGAGCGATCAGGATCAGCTCGTCACGCATCCCCGGCGTAGAGGCCTGGGAGATGGCGCGGTTGACGGCACGGCGGGTCCGGGCGATTTCCCGGTGGTTGCGAAATTCTCTTGCGATGTTGCTCATGACTTGCCTTCTTTACTGTTTCCGCTCGTTGCGGCGCTACTGGTGGTGAAAAACTGGTGTGGATGACTGCTGGCGGGCGGTGCTCAGATGCCGAATCGGCCCTGACGCTGAGCGATCAGGATCAGCTCGTCACGCATCCCAGGCGTGGACGCCTGGGAGATCGCCCGGTTGACGGCGCGACGTGTGCGGGACATGTCGCGGTGGCTACGGATGGCCTTCGCGAGGCTGCTCATGATGTGACCTTCTCTTCTCTTCTACCGCACAGGCGGTGGTGTTCGGGAATGGCGGATGGTGGTGGGTCATGCTGTGGCGGCCGACCGGAAACGACTGCCGACCGCCGGCGATGTCAGAGGCCGAGGCCACGCTGACGCTGGGCACTCACGATGAGCTCGTCACGCATCGCAGGAGTCGAAGCCTGGTTGATCGCCCGGAAAGCAGCGCGACGTGTGCGTGACAGGTCGCGGTGGCTACGGATGGCCTTCGCGAAGTTGCTCATGGTGGAACCTTCCTCTTCTTCTCGTCGTCCGCTGGTGCGGCACTGTGGTGTTGGTGGTCCTACTTCTAGGTCCTACTGATATAGACGCACAACCGGGGTGTTTCATTCCTCGATTAGCCGGTGAAATGGCTCACATGCCACTGATCGTCCGGCGTAATACCGATTCTACGCCCTAACCGCCGGTATGTGCCCTCTCTTGGGGGGTGAGCTCCCTCATCCGGAACCAGCGGTGGACAGCCGCGTACGCACAGTGACCGAACAGCGCGGGGACTGCACCCGAGGGGGTGGGACGGGAGCTGGGACGGGAGCTGGGACGACCTACCAGGCCAGAGCGAGACCCGGTTCGGCGAGCAGCGCGCCGACGTCGGCGAGGAAGATCGAGCCCTGCTGCCCGTCGACCACCCGGTGGTCGAAGGAGAGCGCCAGCTGGCACACCTTACGGACGGCGAGCTGTCCGTCAACCACCCACGGGGCGTCCTTGATGGACCCGAGCGCCAGGATCCCGGACTCTCCCGGATTGATGATGGGCGTTCCGGTGTCGATGCCGAAGACGCCGACGTTGGTGATCGTGAAGGTGCCACCGGTCATCGCGGACGGCGGCGTTCTGCCCAGCCGGGCCACCTCGGTGAGCTCGGTCAGGGCGTCGGCCAGACCGCGCAGGTCCAGCGAGTCCGCGTCGCGAATCTTCGGCACGATGAGGCCGCGCGGGGTGGCCGCCGCGATGCCCAGGTGCACGTAGTCCTGGTAGACGATCTGCTGGGCGGCCTCGTCCCAGAACGCGTTCACATCGGGTGTGCGCGCGATCGCCACTACCGCGGCTCGAGCGGCGAACACCAGCGGCGTCAACTTCACCCCGGCGAATTCCCGCCGCTCCCGTAGCAGGTCACGCAGCCGCATCAGCTCGGTGACGTCGACGGTGAGGAATTCGGTGACGTGCGGGGCGGTGAACGCGCTGGCCACCATCGCCGCGGCGGTGGCCTTGCGGACCCCCTTGATCGTGACCCGCCGTTGCCGCGTCGCCGGGTCGTAGGCCGGCGTCGGCGCGGCCTCCACCACGCCGGTTGCCGGTGCCGCGTCGGAGCTGCCCCGGGCGACCGCCTGCTGGACATCCGCCCGGGTGACCACCCCGTTCACGCCCGTCGGCACGACGCTGGCCAGATCCACGCCGAGGTCCTTGGCGAGCTTGCGCACGGGCGGTGTAGCCAGTGGGACGGTGACCGGGGCGATCGCCGGCGCGGGAAGGGGCAGCGGCGCCGCCGCCGTGGCGACCGGATCGGCCTTTCGCGGTCGTCGGGCGGTCGAGACGTTCGTCGAGACGTACCCGACCAGGGTGGCGATCTTGCCGTCCGCGGTCATCTCGCCGATCTTGGTGCCGGGATCGTCGTCGCCGGCCGGGGTCTGCGGTGCGACCTCGGTCGCGGCCGAAGGCGCCCGGGCACCAGTCGCGATCGTGATGATCGGCGCTCCCACGTCGACCGTGACCCCCGCGGCGACGAGGATGGCCTGCACCCGGCCGGCGAACGGCGAGGGCAGTTCGACGGCGGCCTTCGCGGTCTCTATTTCGACCAGGACCTGGTTGATCACCACCACGTCGCCGACCGCGACACGCCAGCCGAGGATCTCGGCTTCGGTCAGGCCTTCACCGACGTCCGGTAGCGAAAACGTCTGCAGACTCTGCTGGTGGGTGCTGGTCATGGTCTCAATACCTCATGCTGCGGTCGACGGCTTCCAGGACGCGGTCCAGGTTGGGCAGATATTCCTCTTCCAACCGGCTGGGGGGATAGGGGGTGTCATAGCCGGCGACCCGGATCACCGGGGCCTGCAGTGAGTAAAAGGCCTCTTCGGTAACCCGGGCGGCCACCTCGGAGGTGATGGACGATTCCCGCGGAGCTTCCGATACCACGACCAGGTGGCCGGTCCGGCGCACCGATTCGACCACCGGGTTCAAGTCCAGCGGCGACAAGGATCGCAGGTCGAGCACTTCCAGGGATCGGCCCTCCGCGGCGGCGGCATCCGCGGCGGCGAGCACCACGGCCACCGACGGCCCGTAGGTCACCACGGTGCAGTCGGTGCCGGGCCGACGCAGTCGGGTGGTGAAATAGTCGCCCTGATGGCTGGCGCTCTCTACCTCGCCCTTCTCCCAGTACCGGCGCTTCGGCTCGAAGAACACCACCGGGTCATCGGAGGTGATCGCCTGCCGGAGCAGGTGATAAGCATCGGACGGGTTGGAGCACGCCACTACCCGAATCCCGGCGATGTGGCAGAAGAAGGACTCCGGCGACTCCGAATGATGCTCGACCGCGCCGATGCCACCGCCAAACGGGATCCGGATCACCAGCGGGACCTTCCAGGCCCCTTGCGACCGGAACGAGATCTTGGCGACCTGCGAGACGATCTGGTCGAACCCCGGAAAGACGAACCCATCGAATTGGATTTCCACCACCGGTCGATAGCCGCGCATGGCCAGCCCCACGGCGGTGCCGACGATGCCGGACTCGGCCAGCGGCGTGTCCATCACCCGGTGCTCACCGAAGTCCTTCTGCAGGCCATCGGTGATGCGAAAGACGCCGCCGAGCTTGCCGACATCCTCGCCCATGATCAGGACCTTGGCGTCGTCCTCCATCGATTGGCGCAGCGCCAGGTTCAGCGCCTTGGCCACCGTCATCATCGTCATCGGTGCGTGACCGTCCCGGAATCGGCGAACCCGGCGAGATACCGGTCCATCTCGGCCCGCTGCGCATCGAGCTGAGGGTTGGGCTCGGCGAAGACATGGCTGAACATGCGTCCGGGTTCCGGAGTCGGCAGATCGATGCAGGTCTGCCGGAACCGGGCGGCAAGCTCGTCCGCTTCGGCTTGTACCCCGTCGAAGAAGGCGGCATCGGCCAGCCCGTTCCGGGCCAGATACGCCTTGACCCGCTCGATCGGGTCCAGCAGCTTCCAGGCCTCGGTCTCGTCTGAATTACGGTAGCGGTTGGGGTCGTCGGACGTGGTGTGCGCATCCATCCGGTAGGTGAACGCCTCGATCATCACCGGCCCGTTCCCGGTTCGGCACTCGTCGAGCGCCCAGCGGGTGACGGCCAGGCAGGCCAGCACATCGTTGCCGTCGACCCGGATGCCGGGGAACCCGTACGAGCCGGCCCGGCGATACAGCGGGACCCGGCTCTGCTTCTCAACGGGTTCGGAGATCGCCCATTGATTGTTCTGGCAGTAGTAGACGACCGGCGCGTTGAAGGCGGCGCCGAAGACCATGCCCTCGTGCACATCCCCTTGACTCGTCGCACCGTCGCCGAAGAAGCAGATGGTCGCCTCGGCGGTCTGCTCGTCGCCGACCATGCCGTCGAAGCGCTGGCCCATCGCATAGCCGACGGCGTTCAGGACCTGGTTGCCGATCACGATGCAGTAGTTGTGAAAACGGGCTTTCCTGGGGTTCCAGCTCCCGTGATCGATGCCGCGGAACATCCCGAGGATGTCGGTCGGATCGACCCCCCGGCACCAGGCGACCCCGTGCTCGCGGTAGGACGGGAAGGCCATGTCCAGTGGCCGCATGGCGCGGCCGGCGCCGATCTGCGCCCCCTCCTGACCGAGCAACGGCACCCAGAGACCGAGCTGGCCCTGACGCTGCAGAGCATTGCCCTCACGGTCGAAGCGTCGGACCAGCACCATGTCCCGGTAGAGCCCCTGCACCAGCTCTGGAGTGACCTCGAGCGGGTAGTCGGGGTGATCCAGCAGTTCCCCCTCCGGACTCAGGATCGTCACCAGACCCGGCGCGGTCACGGTCGCGCGGAGACCGGCGATCACCTCGTGCGGCTCCGGTAGCGCGGACGTCCCGGCGGTGCCCCGCGCAGCCGCAGCACGGACATTCTTCGCGCTCTCGCTCTGCTCAGCTGGCATATACCTCTCCTTGCTCAAGCCTCATACTTGCACGGAAAACAGCGCCCCGTGATGCGTGCCACCCCGACTGTGGGAGGCTCGCGGCGACGGGGGGGCACTCGCCATAGGATGAGCCCCAAGGCCGCCCTTGCCGGTTGTTTCCGCCGGCGCACCCGTGATTACCCCACCCGTGCTCACCCACGTGTGCTCACCGACTGGAGGTTCCCCGTGGAACTGGAACATCGCTTCGAAGTGCCGGTCGGCGTCGACAAGGCCTGGCCCGCGCTGCTCGACCTCGACGTGATCGGGCCCTGCTTCCCCGGCGCGAGTGTGGACAGCCACGACGGCGATGAGTTCACCGGCTCGGTGAAGGTCAAGATCGGCCCGGTCCAGCTGAACTACAAGGGCAAGGCCAAGTTCGTCGAGATCGATCACCTGCATCATCGGGCGACCATCGAGGCCAACGGTGCGGCCGCCCGTTCGGGCTCGACGGCCACCATGTTGGTCAACGCCACCGCGACGGCCATCGCGCCCAACCGCACAGCGGTGGATCTGGTGACCACACTGTCCATCACCGGCCGCGAGGCGCGTTTCACCCGGCAGGTAATGGTCGAGGTGGGGAACAAACTGATCGGCGGATTTGCCGACTGCGTGTCCAGCAAGCTCACCGGGAAAACGGCGGGCGGGGTCACTCTGCTGAACGTCACCAATCCCGATGAGGTCGCCGCCGAAGTGGCAGCCGGGCCGCCAGCGTGGAACGGTACGGCCGCCACGCCGTCGGCCGCACCGTCCGGGGAAGCTTCGCCGACGCAGCCCCGCGGAGCGCACGCAGCTCCGGATTCACCCCGGGCGGCCACCCGTCGTCCGGAGGTGGACCCCATCGACCTGCTCGCAGCGGGCAGGGGACCGCTGCTGGAGCGTCTGGTACCGATCGTCGCCGGGGTGATCGCTCTGTTGATCATCATCAAGCTCTTCCGCCGGCGGAAGTAGTCAGCCCAGACGCTTTTCCAACTCGGCCAGCTCCTCGCGCAGAGCCGCTGGCACGGTGCCGCCCAGGAAGTCGAACCATTCGTGGATCAGGGGCAGTTCGGTCGCCCATTCCTGCGGATTGACGGCCACCGCGGCAGCCAACTGGGCGGCGCTGACGTCGAGTCCTTCGACATCCAGCGCGCCGGGGCCGGGTACCAGCCCGATCGGCGTGGACGTCGCGTCGGCCGTGCCCTCCAGCCGCTCCACTATCCACTTCATCACCCGCGAGTTCTCACCGAACCCCGGCCACAGGAATCCGCCGTCGGCATCCCGCCGAAACCAGTTGACGTAGAACACTTCTGGCAGCTTGGCGCCCGGTCGGTCCAGGCTCAGCCAGTGGGCCAGATAGTCGCCGGCGTCGTAGCCGATGAAGGGCAGCATGGCCATCGGATCGCGGCGGACGATGCCCACCTGGCCGGTCGCGGCCGCTGTGGTCTCCGAGGACAACGTGGCGCCGAGGAATACCCCGTGCTGCCATGACCTGGCCTGCGCGACGAGCGGCACGGTGGTCTTGCGGCGGCCACCGAAGATGATCGCCGAGATCGGCACCCCGTCAGGCGAGTGGTACTCGTCGGCCAGGATCGGGCACTGGGTGATCGGGGTGCAGAACCGGGAGTTCGGGTGGGCGGCCGGCCGGCCGGCGCCCGGATCCCAGTCCTGACCCTTCCAATCCACGAGATGGGTGGGCGACTCCTTTGTCATTCCCTCCCACCACACCCCGCCCTCATCGGTGCTTGCGACGTTGGTGAACACCGAGTTGCCCTGGGCGATGGTGCGCATCGCATTGGGGTTGGTCTGCCACCCGGTGCCCGGAGCGACGCCGAAAAGGCCGAATTCCGGGTTGGTGGCGTACAGCCGGCCGTCGGCGCCGAATCGCATCCAGGCGATGTCGTCGCCCAACATCTCGGCCCGCCACCCTGGGACGGTCGGCTCGAGCATGGCGAGATTGGTCTTGCCGCAGGCGCTGGGGAAGGCGGCGGCGACGTAGTGCACCGTGTTCTGCGGGCTGATCAGCTTCAGGATCAACATGTGCTCGGCGAGCCAGCCCTCGTCCCGTGCCATCACGGAGGCGATACGGAGCGAATAACACTTCTTGCCGAGCAGCGCATTGCCGCCGTACCCGGAGCCGAAAGACCACACCGCGCGTTCCTCGGGGAAATGCGAGATGTACTTGATGTCATTGCACGGCCACGGAACGTCGGCCTGACCGGGGGCCAGCGGCGCCCCGAGCGAATGCAGGCACTGTACGTATTCGCCGGTGCGCTCGATCACCCGGAGCGCCCCGTCGCCGACCCTGGTCATGATCCGCATCGAGCCGACAACGTATTCGGAGTCGGTGATCTCGACCCCGAGTTTCGGATCGGCGGAGTCCAGCGGACCCATGCAGAACGGCACCACATACATCGTGCGACCCGCCATGCAGCCGCGCAGCAGCGGCGTCATGGTGGCCTTCATCTCGGCCGGGTCCATCCAGTTGTTCGTCGGGCCGGCGTCGCGCTCCGCGACCGAGCAGATGAAGGTGCGGCCCTCCACCCGCGCCACGTCCGACGGGTCGGACTCGGCGAGGTAGGAATCGGGCAAGGTGGCCAGCTCGGCGAAAGTGCCGGCGGCGACAAGTTTCTTGGCCAGGCGGTCCCATTGTTCGGCCGACCCATCGACCCAGACGACGGCATCCGGCGTGGTGAGCGCGGCTACTTCGGCAACCCAGGCGATCAGGCCGGCGTGACTGGTCGGGACGAGGGCGGAGTGGACGAAAGGATCTACTTTCGGGTCCAGAATCGTGGTCATCGCTGACGATCTCCTTCATGGGTGGCACGCCGGCTGCGCTGTTGGGCGCGCAGTACCGCGCTGGTCGGGCGAATTGGACATCCCGACTTCACCGGCGGGTGCACATTGATCGGGAGCCCCTGGCTCCCGTTGTGGCGACCCGCTGACATTAACCACGGTCCTCGGTGATTCTGCGTCTATTTCTTGTTGCTTTGACCACAGAATCGTGAAAGAGAATCGATTAAGAGAACATCGGTGGCCGATGCTTGTTGCTTTTCGTTGAATTGTGGTTCCCATTGTTGAACCCGCAGACCCCGACAGCACCGCGGGCCGGCTGCTCCCTGAAGGGAACATCCGGCCCGCGCTGGAGAACATTCAGCTCAGCTGGTTGTCACTTGGTGGAGGCGGCTCCCGCCAAATCCGACACCGCGGCCCGGCCCGCTTCGAGTCGAGCCACCGGGACGCGGAACGGCGAGCAGGAGACATAGTCCAGGCCCACCTTGTGGAAGAAGGCAATGGAGTCCGGGTCACCGCCGTGCTCACCACAGACGCCGAGCTTGAGCCCCGGCTTGGCCTCCCGGCCCTCCTTGGCGGCGATCGCGACGAGCCGGCCGACGCCGTCCTCGTCGATCGTCTCGAACGGCGAAACCGTGAAGACACCCTTGTCCAGGTAGGTGGCGAAGATGGCGGCCTCGACATCGTCGCGGGAGAAGCCCCACGTGGTCTGGGTGAGGTCGTTGGTCCCGAAGGAGAAGAAGTCCGCGGCGTCCGCGATCCGGTGGGCGGTCAACGCCGCCCTGGGCAGCTCCACCATGGTGCCGATCGGCACGGTCAGTTCCACCCCTGCCTCGGCGGTGACCTCGGCCAGGATCTTGTCGGTCTCGTCGCGGACCAAGTACAGCTCCATCACCGATCCGACGAGCGGAACCATGATCTCCACCTTGGGCTTCTTCCCAGCCTTGACCAGCGCGCACGCCGCCTCGGCCACCGCCCGGACCTGCATGTTGAACAGGCCCGGCGTCAACAGTCCGAGGCGGACACCGCGCAGCCCGAGCATCGGGTTCGACTCGTGCAAGCGTTCCACCGCAGCCAGCAGTCGGACATCGGCCGCGTCCACCTGGCCTGCTGCCTCGGCCAACGCGACCTTCACCGACAGCGCCGTCCGGTCCGGCAGGAATTCATGCAACGGCGGATCGAGCAATCGGATGGTCACCGGAAGCCCGTCCATCTCCTGAAGGATCTCAGTGAAATCCTCCCGCTGCAGCGGCAACAACGCTTCCAGCGCAGCGTCCCGTTCGTCGTCGGTGTCGGCCAGGATGACCCGCTCGATCAACGAGCGCCGATCCCCGAGGAACATGTGCTCGGTCCGGCACAACCCGATGCCCTGCGCGCCGAGGCTGCGCGCGCGGGCGGCGTCCGCCGCGGTGTCCGCGTTCGCCCGAACGCCGAGGCGGCGGCGCGAGTCCGCATGCTGCAACAATCGGTCGACCGCCTTGACCAGGTCGGACGTCCCCTTATCCACGCCGTCCAGGGCCGCCTCCAGTCCCTGCTCGATGTAGGTCTCGACGGGGGACGGCACCACCGGGGCAGCGCCGAGGAAGACCTCGCCGGTGGACCCGTCGATGCTGATCAGGTCACCTTCGCTGATCACCACCGTGCCGACCCTGGCGGTCCGGGTGGTCATGTCGACGTCGAGCTCCTCCGCGCCGCAGACGCAGGTCTTGCCCATGCCGCGGGCCACCACTGCGGCATGCGAGGTCTTCCCACCGCGGGCGGTCAGGATGCCGTTCGAGGCGATCATCCCGGCCAGGTCGTCCGGGTTCGTCTCCTTACGGACCAGCACGACCTCCTCGCCGCGCGCATGCCATTCCTTGGCAACCGGGGAGTCGAACACGGCCCGGCCGACTGCCGCACCCGGCGAGGCGGCCATTCCCTTGGTCAGCAGTTTCGGCTTGGACGCCGAGTCGAACTGCGGGAACATCAACTGGGCCAACTGCGACCCGGACACCCGGGCCAGCGCTTCGTCCAGGGTGATCAGCTGCTCGTCCACCAACTGGGAGGCGATCCGGAAGGCCGCACCCGCGGTGCGCTTGCCCACCCGGGTCTGCAGCATCCAGAGTTTGCCCTTTTCAATGGTGAACTCGATGTCGCACAGGTCCCGGTAGTGCGTCTCCAGCCGCCGCATCACCTTGGTCAGCTGGGAGTGTGAGCTCGGGTCCAACTTGGCCAGGTCGGCCAACGACAGGGTGTTCCGGATACCGGCGACGACGTCCTCGCCCTGGGCGTTGGACAGGTAGTCGCCGTAGGCACCGGTCTTCCCGGTCGCCGGGTCGCGGGTGAAAGCCACTCCGGTACCAGAGGTCTCGCCCAGGTTGCCGAAAACCATCGAACAGATGTTGACCGCGGTGCCCAGGTCCTGCGGGATCCGTTCGCGGCGCCGATAGAGCCGCGCCCGGTCGGTGTTCCACGAATGGAACACCGCCCGGATCGCCAGATCCAACTGCTCACGGGGGTGTTGCGGGAAGTCCTTGCCGGAGTGTTCCTTGATCGCCGCCTTGAAGTCGCCGACCAGTATCTCCAGATCCGCGGCGTCCAGATCCAGGTCACTGGTGATGCCCTTGGCAGCCTTCGCCTTGTCCAGGCCCTCGGAGAACACCTCCCCCGGGATGTCGAGCACGGTCTTGCCGAACATCTGCAATAACCGGCGGTAGGAATCCCAGGCGAATCGCTCGTCACCGGAAACCTCGACCAGGCCCATCACGGAGGCGTCGTTCAGCCCGATGTTGAGGACGGTGTCCATCATCCCGGGCATCGAGAACTTCGCGCCGGAACGGACACTCACCAGCAACGGGTCATGTCGATCGCCCAACTGGCGGCCGAGGCCGTCCTCGAGCAAACGCAGGGCCGTGGTGACCTGAACCCGTAGGTCCGACGGCTCGGCGCCCAGGTGCAGGTACTCCCGGCACGCTTCGGTGGTGATCGTGAAGCCCGGCGGAACAGGCAAACCCAGGTTGGTCATCTCTGCCAAGTTCGCGCCTTTACCGCCGAGCAGGTCCTTCTGATCGCGATTGCCCTCGCTGAAGTCGTACACGTACTTGACCACGCCGCGTTTCCTCTCTTGGCCTCATCGGCCGCCAGCCGCCGTTGACCTGCAGGGCTCTATTAGAGCCCCGGAAACCGTGCCGCGCCCGACGGGGGCCGCCGCCACGCCCGCACCGGAAACACCGAGCCAACTCCATATGTGTCCGAATTGCTCCTTTGAACGCGGGCCACGGCCGTCGTTCAATAACACATCGGACACACTCAAATCGATTCAGCTCTCTGATGTGTTGCAATCCACAGCCCTGGGTTTAATGTGACCCCCAACGGGAACTAGACCCTGCTGGACCACACGGGTCCGACGCTAGATCGCCGCGCTTCACTCAAGTTTGAAGGGTTGGTCATGACGACAAGTACGGCGAAGAGCGGCGGGGGACGAGTCGCAGTTCAAAAATTCGGCACCTTCCTGAGCGGCATGATCATGCCGAACATCGGTGCCTTCATTGCCTGGGGGCTGATCACCGCGCTCTTCATCAAGACGGGCTGGACCCCGGTCGCGGCCCTGGGTGGCTTCGGAATCGATCCGAGCACGATCACCGCCGACAATCCGGCTGGGTCGGGCTACGGGGGCCTGGTCGGCCCGATGATCACGTACATGCTGCCGTTGCTGATCGCCGGCCAAGGTGGCCGAATGGTCTACGGCATCCGCGGCGGCGTCGTCGGCGTGGTCGCTACGATGGGCGTCATCGCCAGCACCAGCCAGCCGATGTTCCTCGGCGCGATGATCATGGGCCCGCTCGGCGCTCTCATCATGAAACATCTGGACAAGCTCTGGGACGGCAAGATCAAGCCCGGCTTCGAGATGCTGATCAACAACTACACGGCCGGCATCACCGGCGGTATTCTCGCCGTGGGCGGCTACTACATCTTCGGCCCGGTCATCAAGGGAATCACCACCGTCCTGGCCAACGGCGTGGAGTTCCTGGTCAACCACGGTCTGTTGCCGCTCGCGAGCCTGATCATCGAGCCGGCCAAGGTGCTCTTCCTGAACAACGCGATCAACCACGGCATCCTGACCCCGCTGGCCACCGCGCAATCGACGGAAACCGGCAAATCGATCCTGTTCCTGCTGGAGGCCAACCCTGGCCCGGGCCTGGGCCTGCTGCTGGCCTACAGCTTCTTCGGCACCGGCATGGCCAAGCGCACCGCACCGGGCGCGGTCATCATTCACTTCTTCGGTGGCATCCACGAGATCTACTTCCCGTACGTGCTGATGAAGCCGATTCTGATCCTGGCCACCATCGGCGGTGGCATGACCGGAATCTTCACTCTGACCGTCTTCAAGGCCGGCCTGGTCACCGTGGCCTCCCCCGGCAGCATCTTTGCCGTTCTGACGGCCACCGCCAAGGGCAGCTTCTTCGGCGTCATCCTGTCGGTGATTCTGGCCGCGACCGTTTCGTTCGTCATCGCCTCGATCATTCTCAAGGCCAGCAAGGCCCACGAGGACGAGGACGAACTTGCCGCAGCGACCGCATCGATGGAAGCGATGAAGGGAAAGAAGAGTTCGATCTCCGGCATGCTGACCGCCGACGGCCCCGCCACCTCGGGTGCACCGGTGGCCCCCGGTTCGGTTGTCACCAAGCCGATTCACAAGATCATCTTCGCCTGCGATGCCGGCATGGGATCCAGCGCGATGGGCGCCTCCGTGCTCCGGAACAAGGTCAAGAAGGCCGGATTCACCGATGTGACTGTGGTCAATGTGGCCATCGCCAACCTCACCGACGACGTCGATCTCGTCGTCACCCATCAGGACCTGACCGAGCGGGCTCGCGGCATGTCACCCAGCGCGCAGCATGTTTCGGTCGCGAACTTCATGAACAGTCCGGCTTACGACGTTATCGTCGATGAACTCAAGGTGACCAACCCTCAGTCGTGACTTACCGTCAGTGGGGACGCGGTTCGCGTCCCCACTGACGTCTTTGAGCATCGGCGGCATCGGCGCCACAGACCACAGCAGAAGGAGTCCCTGCACCATGAGTTCGATCCTCACCCCAGCCCAGATCAAGGCTTCTGGTACCGCAACGACCCGGGACGAAGCCATCAAGGAGGCCGGCGACATTCTCGTCGCGGCCGGCGCGGTCACAACCGCATACGTCGATGCGATGTTCGAGCGCGAGAAGTCCGTCTCCACGTACATGGGCAATTTCCTGGCGATCCCGCACGGCACGAACGAGGCCAAGGAAGAAATCCTCGCCTCGGCCCTCTCGGTCGTCCGATACGCCACCCCGATCGATTGGGCCGGCAAGGGCGAGGTCCGGTTCGCCATCGGCATCGCCGGTCTGAACAACGGACATCTGGAGATCCTGAGCAAGGTCGCCATCTTCTTCTCCGACATCGACGAAGTCAACAAGCTGATCGCCGCCGGTAGCGTCGAGGAGATGTACGAACTGCTGAATTCCGTCAACGAATGAGCGGGAAGGCCGTCCATTTCGGCGCCGGCAACATCGGCCGCGGCTTCGTCGGGCTGATTCTGCACCGCAGCGGATATGACCTGGTGTTCGCCGATGTCAGTGCCCCACTGATCGACGCGCTGGCCGCCACCCCGACCTATCGGGTGATCACCGTCGGCGACGGACCGTCGGAGGTCACCGTGGACAACTATCGGGCCCTCAACAGCCGCACCCACGAGTCCGCGGTGATCGAGGAGATCGCCTCGGCGCAGATCCTGACCACCGCCGTGGGGCCGACCATCCTGCGGTTCGTCGCGCCGCTGGTCGCCGCCGCCCTCAAAGCCCGCGATGCCGCGGCGGCGCCGTTGATCGTGATGGCGTGCGAGAACGCGATCAACGCGACCGATGTGCTGGCCGGCGAGATCCGCAAGCTCGTCCCGGATGACGAATGGTCGATGTTGTCGGCGAAGGCGATCTTCGCCAATACCGCGGTGGACCGGATCGTGCCGGCGCAGGCAGCCGACGCCGGACTCGACGTCACCGTCGAGACCTACTTCGAGTGGGCAATCGAACGCCCGCCGTTCGGCGGAAACGAGCCGAACATCCCCGACGCGACCTGGGTCGACGACCTCGCGCCCTACATCGAACGAAAGCTGTTCACGGTCAACACGGGGCACGCGAGCACGGCCTATCACGGTTTCGTCAGGGGCATCCACAAGCTCTCGGACGCGCTCGCCGACGAGGAGGTGGCGACCATGGTCCGCGGCGTCCTGGGCGAGACCAAGCAACTACTGGTAGCCAAGCATGACTTCGCGCCCGAGGTGCAGCAGGCGTACCTGGAGAAGATCCTGGGCCGCTTCGCCAACCCGTATCTGCCCGACACGGTCGATCGGGTGGGGCGGCAGCCATTGCGCAAGCTCTCCCGCAACGAACGTCTGATCGGACCGGCGGCCGAGCTCGCCGAGCGCGGCCAGCACCCGGAGTTCCTGCTCGCCACCGTCGCCGCAGCGCTGAAGTTCGACGTGCCCGAGGACCCGGAAAGCGTCCAGCTCCACCAACTGCTCGGCTCACTGTCACCGACCGATGCTGTGGCGAAGATCACCGGTGTGCCCACCGATCATCCGCTCTACCCGGCCCTGCTCGGCATTTTCGCCGAGGCCGTGACAAGCTAGCCGGTACCAGCACAGTCACGAAGACGTGGACCGCCGAGGTGACCCTCGCCGGTCCACGTTTTGTGTCTGAAGTACCCGTACGGCGACAACCGAACTTGCAGTATTGGTTGAGCGGTATTGACTTATCGGCAAGCCTGCGTCAGCGCTCACGAGGGAGATCAGTGATAACTCACGAGACGAAGCGCCTCGGAGTCATGACCAGCGGCGGCGACGCCCAGGGGATGAACGCCGCCGTTCGCGCCGTGGTCCGCACCGCCCTGCATCATGGCGCAGAGGTTTTCGGCATCTATGAGGGCTATCAGGGCCTGGTCGACGGGGGGGACCGGATCCGCCCGCTGTCCTGGGACAACGTCAGCGGCATCCTCGCCCGAGGCGGCACGGTCATCGGCACCGCTCGTTGCCCGGCGTTCCGCGAGCGGCCCGGCCGGTTGGCTGCCGCCCTGCACCTGATCGAACACGGCATCGACCGGCTGGTCGTCATCGGCGGGGACGGCAGCCTGACCGGCGCCAACCGGTTCCGCGAAGAGTGGCCATCGCTGCTGGCCGAGCTGGTCAGCACCGGGGCGATCGACCAGGAAATCGCCGACCGGCACCCCGCGCTGATGATCGCCGGCCTGGTCGGGTCCATCGACAACGACATGGTCGGCACCGACATGACGATCGGCGCCGACTCGGCGCTGCATCGCATCGTCGAGGCGATCGACGCGATCGGCAGTACCGCGGCCAGTCATCAGCGCAGCTTCGTCGTCGAAGTGATGGGCCGGCACTGCGGTTACCTGGCGCTGATGAGCGCGATCGCCGGCGGCGCGGACTACGTGATCATCCCGGAAAGCCCGCCCCTGCTCGGCTGGGAGGAGGAGATGTGCGCACTGCTCAACCACGGCCGGGCGGCGGGCCGGCGGAACAGCATCGTGATCATCGCCGAGGGCGCCAACGACCGGGCAGGCAAGCCCATCACCAGCGATTACGTGCGCCGACTCCTGGAGGACAGGCTCGGCGAGGACACTCGGGTGACGATTCTCGGCCATGTCCAGCGGGGCGGTCACCCCAGCTCGTTCGACCGCGCGATGAGCTCGATCGTCGGGTACGCCGCGGTCGAGGAAGTCCTGTCGGCCTCGCCCGACAGCGTGCCGCAGCTGATCGGGATGCGCCACAATCGGGTCTCCCGGCTGCCGTTGATGGAGTGCGTGAGCCGGACCCAGGATATTGCCGGCCGGATCGCCGAGATGGACTACGCGGCCGCCGTCGCGATGCGCGGCAGCAGCTACACCGAGATGCTGGAAATCGGCACCGCCATGGCGAACGCATTACCCAGTGTCGAGCCGCCGGCTCGGCCCAGCCGAATCGGGATCCTGAACGTCGGCGGCCTCGCCCCGGGGATGAACGCGGCGGCTCGGGCCGCCGTTCGGCTCGGCCTGGATCGAGGGCACACCATGCTCGGGGTTCGAGGAAGCTTCGCGGGGCTGGCCGAAGACCAGGTCAGCGAGCTCCAATGGGGCGACGTCGAGGGGTGGACCGGGCGCGGCGGCGCCGAGTTGGGCATCAGCCGGCACGTGCCCACGGTCAAGCAGTTCTACGCGATCGGCCGGGGCCTGGAGAAGCATCGGATCGACGCCCTGCTGGTCATCGGCGGCTGGGACGCCTATGAGTCGACCCAGTTGATGCACAACGAGCGCGACCGCTACCCGGCATTCCAGATACCGATGATCTGCCTGCCGGCGAGCATCGACAACAACCTGCCAGGCTCCGAACTGAGCGTCGGCTCGGACAGCGCGCTCAACTACATCGTCGACTCGATCGACCGGATCAGGCAGTCCGGTGTCGCCGCCCGGCGGTGTTTCGTGGTCGAAACGATGGGCGGCTACTGCGGCTATTTGGCCCTGATGAGTGGTCTGGCGGGCGGCGCCGTCCGGGTCTACCTCCATGAGGAGGGCATCACCCTCACCAATCTGCGCGACGATGTCGAGCGGATGGTGCGCAGCTTTCATGTCGGGCAGCGGCTGTTCCTGTCCATCCGCAACGAGAAAGCCAATCCGATGTATACCAGCGACTTCCTGTGCCGGCTGTTCGAAGAGGAGGGCGACGGACTCTTCGATGCCCGGCAGGTGGTGCTCGGGCATACCCAGCAGGGCGGCGACCCGTCGCCGTTCGACCGGATCCTGGCGACCCGGCTGGCCTCGCACAGCATTGACTACCTGACCGATCAGATCGAGCGGGGCAAGGACGGCGGCGTCGTGATCGGCCTGGTCCGGGGTCGGGTGGAGCTGCATCCGTTCCGCAAGCTCGACGAGATGGCGGACTGGCAGTTTCGCCGGCCGAAGGAACAGTGGTGGATGGAGTTGCGCGAGATCGTCGACGTGCTGGCCGGGCGCACCGCTGTCGCGACCCTCTGAGCCCGCCGCGCCCGAAACCTCCCCGGCATATGGCGGGCCTACTGTCGGTTGATCCGACCCACGCATGACCGGATGACATCAGGGGTACGTGGACATCGACGGCGGGCAGCGCCGACCCGCGATGCACAACTGAGGGGAACACGCAATGAGCACTCGCCACGTGCAGATCGGCTGTGACTTCGTCTACAACTCGCCGTTCGACGTTCCGGCGGTCATCCAGGTGGCGCCGCTGGACGGGCAGGGAGTGACCCTGCACGACGAGGCGTGGACCTATTCGTCCGATATGGGTCCGCACGAGTACCGGGACATCTACGACAACCGTTGCCAGCGGCTGGTGCTGCCGGCCGGTCCGTCGGAGTTCAGCTATCTGGCCATCGCCGAAGTCCCGGATGCCACCGAGGACTACGACGAGAACGCGCCCGAGGTGGCGCCTGTAGACCTACCTGACGAGGTGCTCGTCTACACGATGCCCAGCCGGTTCTGCCTGCCGGACATGTTGGGGAACGAGGCCTGGCAACTGTTCAGCCAGGTTGCGCCGGGCTACGGCCGCGTACAAGCGATCTGCAACTACGTGAACGGCCACCTCACGTTCGCCTACGGCAGCAGCTCACCCACCTCGACCGCGCTCGATGTGCACCGATCCGGCTACGGCGTGTGTCGCGACTTCACCCATCTGGCGATCACGTTCTGCCGGGCGTTGAACATCCCGGCGCGCTATGTGTTCGGGTACCTGCCGGACATGGATGTTCCCATCGACCCGGCGCCGATGGACTTCGCCGCGTGGATGGAGGTCTACCTGGGGGGCCGCTGGTGGACGTTCGATCCGCGGAACAACGTGCGCCGCAAGGGGCGGGTGCTGATCGGTCGCGGTCGCGACGCCTCCGACGTGGCCATGGTCACCAGTTTCGGCGCGCCGACCCTGATCTCGATGTCGGTGCTGGCCTATGTGCCGGACGAGGCCTGATCATCGAACGCTCCCGCTGACGGCGGCCGCGCTTCACCCGTAGACGGCGAACGCGCCCGGCGGGATGACCAGCCGGGCGGCCCTGCCGTTGCGATCCTCCACTGGAATCCGAGCGGCCGGGATCTGCGCGGCCGGTCCGACATCGGCGGTGCTGCTCGCGTGCAGCAGAGTGAGGAACTCGCCGGTCCGGTGGAGCTGGTCGTCGATCGTCGCCCACACCTCCCGGGGCTGCGCCGGATCGGTGTTGATGGCGCAGAGCAGTTCCCGGTCGGCCAGAATCCGGGACCAGGCCAGAATGCCGGGAACCTGCCCTGCCTCCCACGGGAGGGCGAACCGAAGGCCGTCGGCGCTGATCTGTCGCAGGTACTGCCGACCCCGGCGCATGGCGGGCTCGGCGGCCCGGAGCCGGAGCACCGCCGCGAGTCTGACGTACAGCTGGTTGCCCTCGTCGAACACGTGCCGTCCGCGGGACCGGAAGGGCCCGAATTCACCACCGAACATCGCCTCCCGGATGTAGCGGTCGGCGTAGGGGCCGGCACCGCTGCCGTCCAGGCCCTGCTCGCTGCCGTAGTAGATGCACGGGATGCCCAGCGATGCGGCATTGAGCGCCAGCACCGCCGTCGCCAGCGTCAGCCCGTCCGGGTCGGCGCAGAACCTCGCCTTGTTCGGCCCCTTCCACACCTGATCGTGGTCGTCATAGGAGGTCACCACGGTGTTTCGCAACCAGGTCTGCGAGTCCTTGCCGATCAACTCCGAATTGCGGAACAGCGCGAAGTAACCGCTGGGATCGGAGCGTCCGGCGGCGGCGCCGGCCAGTTGCTGCTGCACGTCGGCCAGCCCCAGGGCGGCGTCCAGCCCGGTCAGTTCCATCGTGGCGATCGCGTCGCCCCGTGATCCGGTGATCTCACCGACCAGGAAGAACCGGTCCTTGCCGATGGACTGTGCGAACTCGTGAACGACCGATGTGAAGAACCTGGTGGCGCCGCGGTCCAGGTGCTTGACGGTGTCCAGCCGAAATCCGTCCAGGTCCGCGAAGGCGATCCACCAGCAGTATGCCCTGGTCAGCGCCTTGAGCGCCGGCGAAGGCAGGTAGTCGTCGACCGCACCGGCGCCGTGCGTGACGTCCTTGAGCCCGGCGAAGTCGCCGTTCAGATACTCCGGCGGATAGTCCCAGTTGACGATGTGACCCTCCCGGCTGAAGGTCTGTGGCGGATGGAGTTCGGCCGGGAAGACCGCGCCGTCGGGCCATTGGGCCGCGGCGGCTTCGGCGGTGAACGCGGCCAGCGACCCGTCGCCTTCTCGCCAACCCTTGACCGGATAGGGATGGCCGTCCCATCGCGGGTCCACAGCCGGATCGGCGGGGTCGGCAGATGGGTAGCGGGCCGGATCGGACAGGTCGTAGGCGAAGACGTCGCCGACGTGGTTGAGCACCACGTCAAGAATGACCCGGAGGCCGGCGGCATGGGCCGCGGCGACCAGGTCGGCCAATTCGTCGTTGCTGCCGAAGTGCGGGTCCACCGACAAGAAGTCCTGGATGGCGTAGCCGTGATAGCTGGTCGCGGCGCCGGCCGGGGTATGCGCCTGTTTGAGGAGTGGGCTGATCCAGAGGGCGGTGACGCCGAGCCGACGAAGATAGCCGAGCTTGCTCTTGATGCCGGCCACGGTGCCGCCGGCCCAACCGACCCCGGCCGCCCGCCAGGCAGCCGCATGAGTTTCGCTGGTGATCGCGCTGCCCGCATCCGCCGGCTCGAACGCCGGGGTGGCTCCGGGGACCACCTGCCCGGACAGGTCGAGGTAGCCCGCTTCCCGGCCGTCGGAGAACCGGTCGACGAGCAGAAAGTAGAGCACCTCGTCTTCCCACGCCGACGGCGACGGCGTCAGTGGGCGCCCGGTGACGGCGCCGAAGTCGAGATCGGAGACGCTGCGTGCGGTGATCGGAGACACCCTTTCCTGTGTGCGGGATGTTCGCGCTCTGTGGGCTGGCTGTACGCCGATTGGAGGTACCGGCGGGTAGTGCGTTGGGCCCACACTCACAACACCGTATCCAGATCGTTGGAGGTTGGCATGTTTGGTCGTTTCCGGCGTCGTCGCAGTGTCCCGGTCGTACTCGTCGCGATCCTGGTCGCGGTCCTCAGTTCCACCGTCGCATCCGCTGCCGAACCGGAAGGCGACGATCACGGTCAGCCGAGCCCGCCCGCCGTCCCGACGTTGACCTGGGCGGCCTGCGGCGACGCCAACGCCGAGTGCGCCACGGCCGCCGTCCCGCTCGACTACGACAGTCCCCGAGGGACCGCGATCACATTGGCCCTGGTCAAGGTGCCCGCCCAGAATCAGAGCACTCGAATCGGCAGCCTGTTCATCAACCCCGGGGGCCCGTGCTGCTCGTTCAACGGCTACCTGAAGGCCGCCGGCGCCGGCTTCCTGGAGGCCCTGAACCAGCGCTTCGACCTGGTTTCATTCGACCCGCGTGGCACCGGCGAGAGCGAGCCGTCCATCGACTGCCAGGCCAATCAGGAGACGGAGGGCATTTACTCGCTGCCCTATGCCCAGCCGCTCAACCTGGACAAGTGGGCGCTGCTCGGCAAGGTGAGTAAGTACACCAAGCAGTGCCACCGGCTCAACGGCGAGATCCTGCGGCACGTCTCGACGGCCAACGTCGCGCGTGACCTCGATTTGCTGCGACAAGCGGTGGGCGATCCGAAGCTGAGCTACCTGGGATTTTCCTACGGGACTTTCCTCGGCGCCACCTACGCCAGCCTGTTCCCGAACAACTTCCGGGCCCTGGTTCTCGACGGCCCGGTCGATGCCAATCAATACATCAATCACCCATCCGATGACCTATTCGCCCAGAGCGGTGGCTTCGAGCGGGCACTTGGTCGGCTGTTCCAAGCCTGCGCTGTCGACCAGACGGCATGCTCCGGTTTCGGCGGTGCCGATCCCTGGCAGGCCTTCGACGCACTGGTCGCGCAGGCAGATGCCAGCCCGATTCCGGCCGACGGCTACACCCCGGACCCGCGGCCGATCACCGGCGACGACATCCTGAACGCGACCATCTCGGACCTGTATGCCAAGCCCTTCTGGGGTGAGCTGACCCACGCCTGGGCGGCGGCCGCGGCCGGTGACGGGTCGGAGATCCGGTTGTTGTCCGACAGCGCCTCCGGCCGCGAAGCGGACGGCACATTCGGCCCGGACAACGACCGGTACTTCACCATCGGTGCCACCGAGCAGCGCTATTCGCACAGCTTCAGCGAATTCTTCCAACGGGGCGACGCGTCCTGGAACACCTTCGAGCACTTCTGGTTCAACGCCGGGTATGTCGAGTTGAACTACGCGGCCTGGCGCGACCACGACCGGGACGCCTTCTACGGACCGTTCCGGGTCAAGGCTTCGGCGCCCAGCCCGCTCGTGGTCGCCACGACCTACGATCCGGCCACTCCGTACCGCGGCGCGCTGGCCCTGGTCAAGGATCTCGGCAACGCGCGGCTGCTCACCATGGACGGCGACGGTCATACCGCCTACGGCGGTAACACGCCCTGCATCGACACCGCGGTCGAGAATTATCTGATCGATCTGGTGGTGCCACCCGTGGGAACCAGGTGCCAGCAGGAGGTTCCGTTCACCGCACCGGCGGCTGCGAACGCCCGGGCGGCCCAGCCGGCGGCTCCGGACCTGACCCGGATGGCGTTGGACATCAGGACTCGCGCCGGGCACTGACGAGGCCTGCCCCGCCGTGGCTTCGGCCGCGGCGGGGTGTGGGAGCACACACAATAATCCAGCGACAGAACAAATCTGGTCGCGTAGCGTTTCATCAGTGTTAGATGTGTCCTCCGCTGCCCCCGTGGCAGTTTCGCCGCGCCGGGAAATCGCTCGGATAGCCGTCCCGGTCAGCCTTGAGTTCGTGCTGATGCTGGCACTGAACTTCGTCAACCAGGCGGTCGTCGGGGCTCTCGGTGCTACCGCCATCGCGGCGGTCGGCTTCGCCAACAGCCTGACCATGATCCTGCTGCTCACGCTGAGCGCCCTCGGGGCTTCGGTCAGCATCCTGGTGGCCCGCTCCCACGGCGGTGGTCGGCGCGGTGAGCTGGATCGAACCGTCTCAGCGGCCATGCTGCTGGCCGCCATCATCACCACGGTCGCCGCCGCGGTGCCCTTCGTCTGGCCGGCCGAGTTGCTCGAGTTCACCGGCGCCTCGGCCGGTGTCACCGCGGTCGGCACGGACTACCTGCGAGTGGCTTCGCTATCGTTACTGCCCGCGGTCCTGGGCGCGGTGCTGTCCGGCGTGATGCGGTCGCTCGGCCAGGCCAGGCGACCGATGGTCGCCACCCTGATCACCGTGCTGGCGAACACCGTGCTCGGCTACGCCCTGGTGTTCGGTGTCGGCCCGTTCCCGCAGCTCGGCGTGGTCGGCGCGGCGTGGGCGACACTGATCACGACGATGGCGAAGCTGGCCATCCTGCTGTTCCAGCTCTACGGCCGCCACGGCCTCGCCCGCTGGGAATACCCGCGAGGCTGGGCGAAGGACAAGTCGGTCCTGTGGCCACTGGTCGTGCTCGCTGTTCCGTTGGGCATCACCGAACTGTTCTGGACCACCGGCACCTTCCTCTACAACGTCGTCGTCGCCCAGCTCGGCGACGACGCATTGGCGGCGGCTCAGATCGTCAACACTCTGGAAGCCGTCTTCGTCGTCGGCAGTATCGGTCTGATGAGCGCGACCACCGCGTTGGTCGGCCGCTCGGTCGGCGGCGGGGATGCGCCGGGCGCCGTTGCCTGGACTCGCCGGGTGACCAGGGCCGGCGTGCACACCGGCGGGTGGTTCGGGCTGCTGTTCGCGGCGAGCGCGATGCTGCTCGGCGTGCTGTTCGGCAATGTGGGCGCCGATGTGCGAACCGCCGCGACGATCGGCATCGTGATCAATGCCGCGTTCCAGATCGTGAAGGTGCGCAACATGATCATCGGCGCTGGCGTGCTGCCCAGCGCCGGGGATACCCGGGGAGTGATCCTCGGCGACGTCGTCTCGGCGTTCGTCATCGGTCTGCCGCTGGCGATTCTGCTCGGCCTGCACACCCCGCTCGGCATCGTCGGGGTCTTCCTGGCGCGGGTCATCGAAGAGACGGTCAAGCTCGGTGTCTTCACCTGGCGCGCGAGGCGGATTCGGTGGGAGAAGCTGACTCTGCAGCAGCGCGGGCCGCACGAAACCTACTGAGCCTGGGACACCGACGACATGTTGAAGTCGGCGATGCGCATCGACGGCATCAGGCTTCGGGTGAACCAATCCGACCACTCCCGGGACAGCGCGCGTTCGGTTCGCCCGGCAGCGGTGGCCTGTCTCATGACGTCAAGCGGCGACATGTTGAACCGGAAGTTGTTGACCGCGCCGACTACCTCCCCCTTCTCGATCAGGAACACCCCATCCCGGGTGAGCCCGGTCAGCAGCAACGTCATCGGGTCGACGGTTCGGATGTACCAGAGCGAAGTGACCAGCAGCCCGCGCTGCACATCGCCGACCAGGTCGTCGACGCCGCGGGATTCGTCTCCACCGGTCACGACGAAATTGTCCGCGGCCGGCGCAAACTCGGCCCCGAACTGGGCTGCCGAGGCGCGGGTATGAATCAGCCCGGAGATCACGCCCGCAGTGATGATCTCGGTCCGGCCGATCGGCGCACCGTTGTCGAACGCGCTCAACTCGTCGCTGGACGAGCCGGTCGCCACGAACGGCGCCGATTCGATCGGGTGGACGGTCGGGTCGGAGGACAAGGACAACGGCACCGTGCTGAGCCGTTCGCCGATCCGCGTACCGCCACCGGCCGCCGTGAACGGTGACCTTCCTTCGAAGGCAGCGCGCCCGCCGGCGCTCCAACCCAGGTAGATCATCAGGTCGGCGACCGACGTCGGCGGCAGCACGGTGTCGTACTTGCCAGGCGGCAGATCGACGTGCCGGTTTGCCCAGTCCAGGCGCTGGGTCAGCGAGTCGGCGATCGCCGAGATGTCCACATCGGTGAAGTCGTTCGTCGACGCCCCCGACCAGGCCGACCTGCTCAGGTCCGCCGATTTGGCGTTCACCTCGACGGTTCCGGTCGGCTGCACCCAGCGCAGCCGCGCGCCGGTCGAAGTGCCGAGGTAGGTCGTCGTCAACTCGTGCCGGGCGAAGCCGTACAGGATCCGCCGCCCGGACCGGGCACCGTCGAACGCGGCGCCCAATCCGGGGATGAGCCGGTCGTAGACACCGAACCCGGAATCGTCCGGTTCGAGCGCGAAGTCGTCGGCTGCGGTACCGGTGATCAGGTCGAGGGCATCCGGCGATGGTCCGGCATCTCTGGCGGCTTGCTCCGAGGCTCGCACCGCCAGTTCGATGTCCGCGGGTTCGGTCGCGCTGGACCCGACCGAGCCGGCGGCCCGGCCGATCACCGAGACCACGTACCAACTGGCCGAAGTGGTGGATCCGCTGGTGGTCACGGTGTTGTTGGCCCACCGGATGTTCGCGGTACCGACGGCGTTGACCACGACCACGCAGCCGTCCGCCTTCGACCGACTCAGCGCCCGCTCGATGATCTGCTGAGGCGTGGCCTGCTCGCTCCGCCCACCATTCGCTCGCCAAGGCTCGGTCATGATGCCTCCCGGCCGGACTCGGCCACCGTGTTGAGCACGTTGACGCCGCGGAACCGGGCGCTCGGCGTGCCGTGCGAGACCGCCGCCACCTGCCCGGGTTGCCCCTTCCCGCAGTTGAAGGCGCCGCCCAAGAGCCAGGTTTCGGGGCCGCCGAGGCCGTCCAGGGCGCCCCAGAAATCGGTGGTGGTGGCCTGGTAGGCGACGTCCTTGAGTTGCCCGGCCAGTTTGCCGTGTTGGATGCGATAGAAACGCTGACCGGTGAACTGAAAGTTGTATCGCTGCATGTCGATCGACCAGGACTTGTCACCGACGACGTAGATGCCGTCGTCGACACCGGCGATCAGGTCATCCGTGGATCCGCCGGCCGGGTCGGCGGCCAGCGACACATTGGCCATCCGCTGGATCGGTGTGTTCAGCGGCGAATCGGCGAACGCACAGCCGTTGGACCGGCGGTGTCCCAGGCGCTTGGCGAACACCCGATCCAATTGATAGCCGACGAACCGGCCACCGGCGACGATGTCCCACCGCTGCCCCGCCACCCCGTCGTCGTCGTAGCCGATCGTGGCCAGCCCGTTGGGCTGGGTTCGATCGCCGGTGACGTTCATCAGCGGGGACCCGTATGTCAGCGTGCCGAGCTTGTCCGGAGTGGCGAACGATGTTCCCGCGTAGGCCGCCTCGTAGCCGATGGCCCGGTCGTACTCGGTTGCGTGACCGACCGACTCATGAATCGTCAACCAGAGATTGGTCGGGTCGATGACCAGGTCGTATCGCCCGGCCCGCACCGACGGCGCCTTCACTCGCTCGGCCAGGTGGCCTGGAATCGCGGCGATCTCGGTGTCGAAATCCCAGATTGATTGGCCGGTCACATATTCCCAGCCCCGGCCCGCGGGCGGCGCGAGTGAAGCCATCGTCTCGAAGCCACCGCTGGCGGGATCGACGGCGGTGGCCTCGACTTCCGGGTGTACCCGCACCCGCTGCTGGGTGGTGACGGTGCCTGCCAGATCGGCGTAGAACTTGTTCTCCTTGACCTGCAGCACACCGGCGGTGGCGTGCGCGACGCCGTCCGCGGCGGTCAGCCGCTCGGAACGATCGATCAACAGGGCGACCTTGTCCGCGGTCGCAACCGCGAACGGATCGATCAGATAGTCGCTGACCCAGCTGACGTCGGCATGGATCGGCTCATCCGCTCGTTCGACCCGCTCGGCGACCACCGAGGCGAGCGCTCTGGCCACCGTGACGGCTTCCCGGGCCACCCCGCGTACCGCGTCGGCCGTGAGGACAACTCCGGCGGCGAACCCCCAGACGCCGTCGACGACGACGCGGACCGCGTACCCCAGGTTGGCGGAGTCACCGGCCGTCTGCACCGCGCCGTCGCGGATACCCAGGTACTGGCTGCAGCTGCGTTCGAGGCGGAAGTCGGCGTATTCGGCGCCTTGCGCCTGGCTGGTGGACAGCGCCACGTCGGCGAGATTCCGCAGCGGCAAGGCCAGGAATTCGGGGTCGACCGGGTGCGTGCCGGGGGGCGGGGAGCTGTCGGTGGGAGCCACGCCGTTCACCCTAGGCCCGGGTGGTGTCCATCCTGGCCCAGGCGTGGGAGTTCGGCGATTGTGGACAACGCGGCGACCGGGGCGCACCCCTTCTCCATCGACTGGTAGCCGGATCGGCGGACCTCCCTGCAACCGGACGTGATGATGGTACCCAACCGCGCGATCGGCCCGAAGAACATCTCCGGCACCCCGTGCTGGTGGTCGAGGTCGCATCGGCGAGCACGGCCCGCATCGACCGGCTGCTGAAGTTCTCCCGCTACGCCGATGGCGGCATCAACCAGTACTGAGCTGGTTGATCCCGCGGTCGGGTCGGTCGAGGTGTTCGATCTGGTCGACGGCGCGTATCGGCTGACGGCGGCGGCGATCGGCGAGCAGGCCGTCACAATTTCCGGTCCCGTTCTTCTGGTGCTCACCCCGGCATCGCTGGTCGCCGGCGGACCATCCGCCGGGCCGGACGTCCCCAGGTTCGTCGTCGGGTCGGCTGCGTCAATAGTCGGAGCCGGGCGACCGAATTCAGCCGGGCGGTGGGATCATCACCAGCGTGGATCACTCAGACGCTCAAACCATCGCCTACCCGGCGCCCGGCTCGCGGCCCTCCCGGCATTCCGCCGAGCACATCCCGGCACATGTAGTGGTGCTGTTCGGTGCGACCGGCGACTTGGCTCGGCGCAAGCTGATTCCCGGCCTCGCGCACTTGGCGCTGTCGGCTTTGACGCCGGACATCGAGATCGTCGGGACCTCGCTCGAGGATTTTGACGACCCGACTTTCCGGTCCTTCGCGCATGCGGCGATCACCGAATTCAGCAGCCATAGCCTCACTGACGTGCAGTGGGAGAAGTTCGCCGCCAAGCTTCGATACGTCCCGCAGAGCGCCGGACCGGACGCGCTGGCCAGCGCGGTCGCCGAGGCGGAGGCTGTGCTGGGCGACGACGTGCGCCGGCTGCACTACCTGAGCGTGCCACCACGGGCCGCGCTCGCCGTCATCACCATGCTCGACGAGGCGAAGCTCGTCGAGCGATCCAGGGTCGTGATGGAGAAGCCATTCGGCACCGATCTGGAAAGCGCCGTCATCCTGAACGACCAGGTGCACGAGACGTTCGCCGAGAACCAGATCTTCCGCATCGATCACTTCCTCGGCAAGGAAGCCGCGCAGAACATTCTGGCCTTCCGGTTCGCGAACGGTCTGTTCGAGCCGATCTGGAATCGGAACTTCATCGACCACATTCAGATCGACATTCCGGAGAAGCTCGGGCTGGACCGGCGAGCCGGCTTCTACGAGTCGACCGGCGCGTACAAGGACATGGTGGTCACGCATCTGTTGCAGGTGCTGGCCTTCGTCGCGATGGAACCGCCGACCGCCCTGGAGCCCCGCGCCATCAGCGAAGAGAAGAACAAGGTCTTCCGCTCGATGCTGCCGATCAATCCGTCGGATGTGGTTCGCGGCCAGTATCAGGGTTACCGGGAGGAGGAGGGTGTTCCCCGCGACTCCGACACCGAAACGTTCATCGCGCTGAAGTGCGGCATCGACAACTGGCGCTGGGCGGGCGTCCCGTTCTACCTGCGCACGGGAAAAAGGATGGCCGAGGGCCAGCGGATCATCTCGATCGCGTTCAAGGAGGCGCCCAAGAGCATGTTCCCGACCGGATCCGGCGTCGGGTCGCAGGGACCCGACCATCTGACGTTTGATCTCGCCGACGAGTCGAAGGTGTCGCTGTCCTTCTACGGCAAGCGGCCCGGGCCCGGGATGAAGCTGGACAAGCTCAGCATGCAGTTCTCCACCCATGAGACCGAGCGGGCCGGCGACGTACTCGAGGCCTACGAGCGGCTCATCCTGGACGCGATGCGCGGCGACCACACGCTGTTCACCACGGCCGACGGCATCGAGAGCCTGTGGGAACGATCGATTCCGCTCCTCGAGGACCCACCCGCGGTGAAGATGTACGCCCCCGGGACCTGGGGGCCCAACGCCATCCATCAGCTGGTCGCACCACACGCCTGGCGACTGCCGTTCGAACGGGTGTGGCGGGAGAAGCAGTAAAGGCGTGCCCGCTGGCGCAAACCCGGGACCGAGGGTGAGTATGGACGGCGTGGATCTCCCGATGTTTCCGCTGGGCAGTGTGCTCTTTCCCGGCCAGCTACTGCCGTTGCACATTTTCGAGGAGCGGTACCAGCAGATGCTGCAACACTGCTTGTCCTCGACGAAGGAATTCGGCGTCGTGCTGATCGAGCGCGGACACGAGGTCGGCGGGGGCGATATCCGGTCCAAGGTCGGCACGGTCGCCCAGATTCTGCAGGTGGACCAGGCCGTCGAGGGTCACTGGGCGCTGATCGCCGCCGGGGTCCGGCGGATTCGGGTGGACCGCTGGTGCGCGGACGATCCGTGGCCGCACGCGATCGTCAGCGAGTTTCCCGACCCGAGCCCCGCCCCGGACACCGCCGAGCCGGATCCGATGTGGGCGGCGCTGATGCGACAGTTCCGTCGGGTCACCGCACTCGCCGCCGAGGTCGGCCAGGATCCGTATCCGGTCGGCCTCAAGGTGTCCGATGATCCGAAGCTCGGCAGTTTCCAGATGGCCGCGCTGTCCCCCCTCGGCTCCTTCGACCGCCAGAAGTTGCTGTGCGCCGAGCGCGTGATGCAACGGATGACAATGCTCGGTGGGATGCTCGGCGAAGCCGAGGACACCCTCCGGACGGCACTCGCGTTGGACAACGGGACGGATACCGACAGCTAGATGTCGGAGGATCGTGGCCTTCGGCGATTGACCGATTGGGGCAGCGTCACCCGCGGCATCGAATATGCCCGCCGCGGCCGGGCCGTCGTTTCGGGAAGGTCGCAGCATCCGAGATCGGTCTTCGGGCAGGTCCGCGGTTCCGGCTCGATGACCTACGAGACGGTCGTTGTCTATCAGCTCGATTTCGACGGCAACGTCACCAAGTTCACCGGATCCTGCACCTGTCCGGTCGAGATCGATTGCAAGCACGCGGTCGCGTTGTTGCTCACCGCGCTCGCCCCCGTGGCAACCGACCGGCCCGCGGCGGCCACCAGCGCGCCGGCCAAGCCCGCCGCCTGGGAGGTCACGCTCGCCGGCCTGGTCGCGGGTCCGAAATCCGCGTTGTCTGCTATCTCCACGGAAGCCGTCGGCCTCGCCTTCGAGCTGACGACGCCGCACTCGGCGCTACCCACTGGGCGCTACTCCGGCTACGCACAGCCGAGCCCCGGCCGGCTCGCCATCCGCCCGGTCCGGCGGGGCAAGCAGGGCAAATGGATCCGGACCGGCGTGGCCTGGTCGGATTTCGACCACGGCTGGTCGAACTTCCGCGAAGACCACCGCCGGGTGCTGGCTGGGATCGTCCGATTGCACGCGGTCGACTCGCGCTGGGGCTATGGCGGCAACGACACCTGGATCCAGCTACTCACCCTCAATTCCCCGGGGATCTGGGAGTTGCTCGACGAGGCGGTCGAGGTCGATCTGCCGATGTTCACCCTCGACCAGGGCCAGCTGCCGGTGGTGGTCTCCCAGACGCCCGCCGAACTGACCATCGAAGTCGGCCGTCGCGAGCCCGGACTCGAGATCAGCCCGGAAATTCGGCTTGCCGGTGTACCCGTGCCGCGCGAGCGGTGCCTGTTCCTCGGTGAACCCGGGCACGGTGTCGTCAGCTGGACCAACGCCAGGAACGGGTGGCCGGCCGAGATCGTCCTGGCCCGACTGGATCGGGCGGCGGATCCGGCAATTCGGTCCCTGTTCACCGCCGGAGGCGTCGTCATCCCGCCGTCCGGCGAAGCCAAGTTCCTCAGCGAGTATGTGCCGGCGCTGCGTGAACGCCACCACCTGCTGTCGGTCGACAACACGTTCACCTTGCCCGAGGAACACCCAGCTGTACTCGCGCTGGCGCTGCAACCCCTTCCCGGGCATCAGGTCCGGCTCAGCTGGGAATGGGTCTACCGGGTCGGCGACACCGAACGGCGAATGGGCATGGTGCCCACCCCGGGCGAGTCCGGCGGGCGGCATGCTGCCCGGGAAGCCCGGATCCTGGCCGAGGTGATCCCACTGCTGGCCGCTGTCGAGCACCTGGTGTATCGGTCGCCGTTCGGCCATTCGATAGCAACGGGGGCGGTGACCAGCGGCCGGGAGACGATCGCCCTGGTCGCCACGATCCTGCCGCTGCTTGCGGCGCACCCCGATGTCGAAATCGAGATCGGCGAGCCGCTGGCCGACTACCGCGAGACTGTCGAATCGCCGGTGATCGGGCTGTCCAGCACGCCGTCCGAGGGCAGCAGGGACTGGTTCGATCTGACCGTGACGATTACCGTCGGCGGTGAAGAGATCCCGTTCGAGCAGGTCTTCCTCGCGCTGGCCACCGACCAGGACGTGATGATCCTGCCCGATGGCGGGTACTTTTCGCTCGACCGCGATGAGTTCCGCCAGCTCCGAAACCTGATCGAGGAGGCACGCGGACTGCAGGACCGTCCCGGCGGTGCGCTGCGGATCAGCCGTTTCCAGGCCGGGCTATGGGACGAGCTGGGAAAACTCGGTGTGGTGGACGCCCAATCCGCGGCGTGGCTGGAGCGGGTCAACGGCTGGCAATTGTTGAGCGACGGCGTCCGGCTCGAAGCGCCGCCGGGTTTGAACGCCGCCCTGCGCCCGTATCAACTCGACGGATATCGCTGGCTCAGCCTGCTGCAACAGCACGGAATGGGCGGCATCCTGGCCGACGACATGGGTCTGGGCAAGACTGTCCAGGCACTGGCGATGATCAGCCACGCCCTGGAGAACGACCCGCAGGGCCCGCCCTTCCTGGTGATCGCACCCACCAGCGTCCTGAGCAACTGGCAGGCGGAGGCGGCAAGGTTCACCCCCGATCTGCACGTCCGGGTGATCACCGAAACCGAAGGGCGACGCGGTATCCCGCTGGACGAGGCGATCGCCGAGGTGGACATCGTGATCACCTCCTACACCCTGTTCCGGCTGGAATTCGACGCCTACCAGGAACTCGAATTCGCCGGGCTGATCCTGGACGAGGCGCAGGCGGTGAAGAACCATCAGTCCAAGGCGTTCCAGTGCGCGAAGCGGCTGCCCGCCCCGGTCAAATTCGCCATCACCGGCACCCCGATGGAGAACAACCTGATGGAACTCTGGTCACTGTTCTCGATCGTCGCGCCCGGGCTGTTCCCGCACCCGGCGAAGTTCAACGAGTACTACCGGGTCCCGATCGAACGCGGCGCCGACCCCGAGCTACTGGCCCAGCTGCGTCGCCGGATCCGGCCGTTGATGCTGCGGCGCACCAAGGACCAGGTCGCCGTCGACCTGCCGGCCAAGCAGGAGCAGGTGCTGGAGCTCGAGCTGGAGCCCGGGCATCGCAAGATCTATCAACGGCACCTGCAACGCGAACGGCAGAAGATCCTGGGTCTGCTCGGCGACCTGGAGAAGAACCGATTCGCAATCTTCCGCTCGCTGATGCTGCTGCGCCAGGCGAGTATCGATCCGTACCTGGTGGACCCGGCCAACGCCAAGGTCGCGTCCACGAAGCTCACTGTGTTGATGGAACTGCTGGAAGACGTCATCGCCGAGGGGCACCGAACGCTGGTCTTCAGTCAGTTCACCGGGTTCCTGGCCCGGGTCAGGAACCGGTTGGACGAAGCCGGCATCGACTACTGCTACCTGGACGGCGCCACCCGGAACCGACCGAAGGTGCTCGCAGCCTTCCGCGAGGGCAGCGCGCCGGTCTTCCTGATCAGTCTCAAGGCAGGTGGGGTCGGACTCAATCTCACCGAAGCGGACTACTGCATTCTGTTGGACCCCTGGTGGAACCCCGCGACCGAGGCGCAGGCCGTCGACCGAACGCACCGCATCGGCCAGACAAAGAAGGTCATGGTGTATCGGCTCGTCGCCAAGGACACCATCGAGGAAAAGGTCATGGCGCTGAAGGAATCCAAATCGAAACTGTTCGCCGGCGTGATGTCCGAGGATGGCACGTCGGGAAAGGCGATCACCGCCGCCGATATCAGGGACCTGCTCGGCTGACGCCCAGCCCTGGACAAACAACAGCCGGCCGCCATTCCAACCTGCGGACGAATCAGATCAGTGACAGAAACGTAACGCTGCGTATCGCGGCCGTAACCCGCCTTTCCTACGTTGAGTGCTGCGCAAAGTTGCCGAACTGTCGGCAGCCCCATCGTGCCGGCAGCCCAATCGAGATCGAGGTTGAGATGTCCGAGAGCACGGATCAGAGATCCGCAATCGCCGAGCCCGTCACCGATCCGCCATTGTCTGCCAGTCAGGCGACCACTGAGACCCTGGAGGACTACACCCTCCGATTCGCGCCTCGCTCGTACCGCCGTTGGTCGACCGGCGTGGTCGCCGTCTCCGCGCTCGGCGGTATCGCCTATCTGGCGGACTTCGCCATCGGGGCGAACATCGGTATCTCTTACGGCACCGGCAACGCGCTGTGGGGTATCGCGGTGTTCGCCGTCGTCATCTTCACCACCGGCTTCCCGCTCGCCTACTACGCGGCCCGCTACAACATCGACCTCGACCTGATCACCCGCGGCTCCGGCTTCGGCTACTACGGGTCGGTGGTCACCAACGTCATCTTCGCCACCTTTACCTTCATCTTCTTCGCCCTCGAGGGCTCGATCATGGCGCAGGGCCTCACACTGGGCCTGAACATCCCGCTGTCCATCGGGTACGCGGTGTCCACGCTGATGGTGATCCCGCTGGTCATCTTCGGCATGAAGGCTTTGGCGAAGCTACAGGTGTGGACCACCCCGCTGTGGCTGCTGCTGATGGTGCTGCCGTTCGGCTACCTGTTGATCAAGCATCCCGACTCGGTGAGCAGCTTCTTGGCCTATTCCGGGAAGGAGACGAAGGGCGTCAACTTCGGCTCGGTGATGCTCGCCGCCGGTGTCTGCCTGTCGCTGATCGCGCAGATCGCCGAACAGATCGACTACCTGCGATTCATGCCGCCGAAGACCCCGGAGAACAGCCGCAAATGGTGGCGGGCGGTCATCCTGGCCGGACCGGGCTGGGTGATCTTCGGCGCCATCAAGCAGATCGTCGGGATGTTCCTCGCCGTCTACCTGATCGCCAACGTCGCCGACGGCGCGGGCATCGCCAATGAGCCGGTGCATCAGTTCCTGGAGATCTACCAGAATATGGTGCCGCACTGGCTTGCGATGACGCTGGCCGTCGTCCTGGTGGTGATCAGCCAGATCAAGATCAACGTGACCAACGCCTATTCGGGATCCTTGGCGTGGACCAACTCCTTCACCCGGGTGACCAAGCACTACCCGGGCCGGTTGGTCTTCGTCATCTTCAATCTGGTCATCGCATTGGTTCTGATGGAAGCCAACATGTTCAGCTTCCTGAACACCATTCTCGGCTTCTACGCAACCCTTGGCATGGCCTGGGTGGTGACCGTCGCCGCGGACATCACGTTCAACAAATACCTGTTGGGACTATCGCCGAAGGTGCCCGAATTCCGTCGCGGAATGCTCTACAACATCAACCCGGTCGGCTTCGTGTCGGTCATCGTGTCCGGTGCGGTCTCGATCGCCATCTTCTTCGGCGCATTCGGATCCGGCATTGCGCCGTACTCGCCGATTGCCGCCGTTCTGCTGGCGTTGATCATCACCCCGCTGATGGCGATCGCGACCAAGGGAAAGTACTACCTGCGCCGCACGGACGATGGCATCGACCTGCCGATGTTCGACGAGCACGGCAACCCGTCCGGCGAGCACCTGCACTGCCATGTGTGCCGCCAGGACTACGAACGCCCCGACATGTGTGCCTGCAAGACGCATGATGCGTACATCTGCTCGTTATGCCTGACGACGGACAAGGTCGGCGATCACGTGCTGCCCGCTCAGAGCTGAATTGTCAGAGCGAGGTCGGCATCGCGGCGGGGTCCATCAACGACAACTCAATCGCACGGCGCGGGCTTGCGGCTACCGGTGAACCGAAGCCCACCCGGAGCACCGCCTGTGGCCGCAGACCGCCGCCGAGGAGCCGCTGCAACGCGGCGTGCTGGGCAGGCACCTCGATCGGTTGCGAGATGAACGATGAGGCAAGACCCAGCGAGGTCGCGGTCAGCAGCACCCGCTGCAACGCCATGCCCGCTCGGACCTGCGCGGCGGGTCCGTCGGTGTGGGTGGCCAGCACCAGAATCAGGGGTTCGGACTCGAAGTCCTTGCCCTCGACTCGCGGCACCTCGCGTTCGGTGAATTCCGATTGCCCGAAGTCCCGCAGCACCCACAGATCCTGCCCCTGTGGCGTTGGTCCGGCGACCCGCAGTGGCACGCCATCGGTCGTCACGTTCAGCCGCCCGGTCCACTTGGACCATTCGGCCAGGTAGGCGCTGTCCTCCTGCTGGTGTCGGTGCGCATTCTTGATGATGTCGCGGAGCTGGGCCCGCCTGGCCGGCTCGCGGAGTTCCTCGAGCCAGCACAGATCCTGCTGAGCCGCGCGGGTCAGCATCCGGCGCTGTTCCACCGGGACAATGGTGTCCAGAAACGGTCGCCGGTTCGTGTGCCGCTGGGCGATTGCCCGGACCAGCGGTGACTGTGCTTCCGGGAGCGGCGCGTGGCCGGCTCCCCGGATGACGACCTCCGCCCTGGACGAATCCTTCGGCCGGATGGTGGCAACCGGCCGCAACCGCTCATCCTCGAGCGCCAAGCCGAGAGTCGTGGCCACGGCACCGACCGAGATCCGGAGTTCCCGGCCGTCCGGGTCCGCTGCAGGCAGCTGCCGCGACAGATCGGCGTGGATTTCGATCCGATCGGGCAGCACCCGGAAGAGCCACGGCTGGGTGTTGTGAACCGATGGGGCCAGTACTGCGCGTTGCAGAGCACGCTGTACCTGTTCGGCGGTGAGCCCCATGGATTCCGTGACGGTGGTCATCCTCGGTCCACTCTCTTCCTGGATAGTGCTGGATAGTGCGGTGATTCTTGTTGGTCAGCGAAGTATGCCGAACTTGCGGACGATCGGCAGTTGGGCCCAGCGCTTGCCCAGTCCCCAGGTGTTACCGGCCAAAGCGAGTGCAATCACGATCAGCGCGAGTGCGTAGATGATGTGGTAGTCGACCAGCGGGTTGACCGAAGCCGTGGCTTTGCCGGCGGAATCGAAACGGGCCAGCGGCCATTCGGCGGCCCACATCATCAGCATCATGACCGCGCCGGCGATTGCCGAGAGACGCAGCCCGATACCGAGGATGACAGCGACCCCGACCCCGGCCATGCAGAGCATGAACAGCCAGTCGATCACGGTCAGGCCGGCCAGGCTGCGGAAGAACGATTGCAACGGCCCGGCCTCCGAATGACTGAGGAAGCCGCTGGTCGGCGAACCGCCGTTCAACCACGACTTTGCTGACGCGGTGCTGTAGCCGAGACCGAACAGCTTGTCGACGAAGGCCCACAAGAAGATGAACCCGGTAGCGAAGCGAAGCACTGCCAAGGCCCGGCCCAGCCACGGCGACGGGGCCTGCTCAGCAGTTGGTAGAGCTTCATGCTGCGCCGGGACCTTGGCTGCGGTCGCCGATGCGGGCGGGACGATCAGATGGTCGGTGGACATGGTGTGCACTCCTTGCTTGTAGTTAAGTTCAGCTTCAGACTTGCGGCAACCAGGCGGTAGGGCACTAAGTCCCCACCGATTTGGCCTAAGTCCCTATCGATTCGCCAGCTGTCCTAACGACTCGACAGTTCTCGATCAGACCGACGAAGTCCCGCCCAGGGGGAACCCTGGCCGCGAAATCCGGGGCATCCCCGATCGAATTCAGCGAAAATGGGGTGCGAACACGATGTTCTGCCCACTTGCGTGCGGCAGAGTGTTGCCTAGCGGTCAATTGACCGCTACGCGGGGGGCGTCCTGGTACCCCCGGTGCTCCCAAACGAAAGACAAGACATGATCGAAGCGGTCGGCCTCACCAAGAGGTACGGAAAAACCGTCGCCGTCAATGAGCTGTCCTTCACCGTCCAACCCGGTGTCGTGACCGGCTTCCTCGGCCCGAACGGCGCCGGCAAGTCGACGACGATGCGGATGATCCTCGGTTTGGATCAGCCGACGGCAGGTCGGGTGCTCATCGACGGTCAGCCGTACAACCACATCAAAGATCCACTGACAAAGATCGGTTCGCTGCTGGACGCGAACTGGATGCACCCGAATCGGAGCGCCCGAGCCCATCTGAAGTGGATGGCCGCCTCGAACGGCATTCCCACGAAACGGGTGGCCGAGGTGCTCGACATCGTGGGGCTGACCGCGGTGGCCGGCAAGGCCGCCGGCAAATTCTCGCTGGGCATGAAGCAACGTCTCGGCATCGCCGGCGCACTCCTCGGCCAACCGGAGATCCTGCTGTTCGACGAGCCCGTCAACGGCCTCGATCCCGAGGGAATTCACTGGATCCGCGGGTTCATGAAGCAACTGGCAAAGGACGGCAAGACCGTATTCGTCTCCAGTCACCTGCTGTCCGAGATGGCCCAGACCGCCGACCATCTGGTGGTCATCGGCAAGGGTCGGCTGATCGCCGATGCCAGCACCGCGGACTTCATCACCAACTCCACGACCTCAACGGTCCGGGTGCGCTCACCCCAGCTACCGCAACTCCAGCAGATACTGCTCGCCCACGGCGTCGAGGCGACGCTGAGCGGCCAGTTCCTGGCGGTGTCCAACAGCCCGATCGAGCAGGTCGGCGACCTTGCCGCGGCGGCCGGGCTCACCCTGCACGAACTCTCGACCCAGCAGGGATCGCTGGAGGAGGCGTTCATCAACCTGACCGGTGACGTGGTCGAATACGACACGCATACCAGCTCGACAACCGCGCAGCCGATGGGCGCTATCGCCCCCGAAGGGAAGTGAATGAGATGACACAGATCAACGTCGAACGGATCAAGCTCTTCTCCACGCGCTCCCCGTACTGGTGCCTCGCGCTGATTCCGGTGTTCGGAATCGGCTTCACCGTGCTGATTTCACTCGTCGACCAGGGCAGTGCGGCCAGCCTGGAAAGCAGCCAGGCCTGGGCCGGTTTCGCCATTTCGATCGTTATGGTGATGTCCGCGCTTGCCATCACGACCGAGTATCGCTTCGGCACCATTCGCAGCTCCTTCCTGGCCGTCCCCAAGCGTGGCCGGGTCCTGGCGGCCAAGGCGGTTCTGCTGGCGGTGGTCTCACTGGTGACCGTGGAGATCACCTCGCTGATCGCCTTCAATCTGATGAAGGCGATCCGCGGCCCACAATCCTCCGCAGCCGACTTCGTGTTGAACAGCTCCGGTGATTACCGGGTGCTGTGGGGGCCAGGGGTGGTCTGCGCCATGGCGGCCGTGCTGGCGCTCGGCGTGGGTGCGCTGGTGCGTCAGTCCGCCGGGGCGATCGCCATCCTGCTGCTCTGGCCGCTGCTGGTCGAGAACCTGTTCCAGCTGTTCGGAAAATTCGGTCGGACGGTGTACCCGTGGCTACCGTTCAACGCCGGCAACCGGGTGTTCGCCGGCGCCGAGGCGGACGCCAGACAGACCGCCAGGCTGAACGGTTCGGAGACCGTCTCGGTGCCGAACTGGTGGGAGGGCGGCCTGGTCTTCCTCGGAGTCACCATGCTGATCTACCTGGCGGCCCTGGTCGCGATCAACCGCCGCGACGCCTGAACCCCGCTGTCGACGGTCCCGCTGCCGAACCTGGGAGCGGGACCGTTGCGCGTGGCGTTGTCCGTCCGATTCGGAGGTCGGGCTTCATTCGCCGTACCCTGACCCTGGTGTCCTCCGAGTCCCGTATCACTCCGCTGACCGTCCCGGATGATGGCCTGCCCCTCCATTTCCGGCGGGTAGTCAGCTTTCATCCGCGCGGCGGCAGGCTCAACCCGGTTCAGCGGCGCGCCTGGGACGCGCACGCCGAGGACTGGTACCTGGAACCGACCCTGGACGGTTTCAAGCCCACCGCGCTGTTCGGCCGCAAAGCACCGTTGGTGATCGAGATCGGTTCGGGCATGGGCGAGGCGACCGCCGGGATGGCCGCGAGCCGTCCAGAGGTCAACCTGCTCGCGATCGAGGTCTACAAGCCCGGGGTCGCGCAGACCCTTCACCATCTGGCCAAGGCCGGGGTGACCAACGCCCGGGTGATGCGCGGCGATGCCGTCGACATCCTCGAGGCACTCGTCCCGAGCGGGTCGGTGGCCGAAATCTGGCTCTTCTTTCCCGACCCCTGGCCCAAGGCCCGCCACCTCAAGCGCCGACTGGTCAATCCTTCCTTCGCCAAGACCGTCGCCAGCCGGCTGCAGAAGAACGGCGTGTTCCGGCTGGGTACCGATTGGGAGCCCTACGCCGAACAGATGCTGGCGGTCTGCAGCAATGAGCCGAAGCTGCGGAATCAACATCCCGGATGGGCGCCGCGACCGGATTTCCGGCCACGGACCAGGTTCGAGCGGCGCGGGATCGCCGCCGGGCGTGCGATCTTCGACCTGGAATTCATCCGCCGCTGAGCGCATTTCGCTGAGCCGCTACGCTGCTCGTATCATTGGCCGCCACGCCGCCGGAGCCGTTTATGCGAATTGCAGTTGTTGCCACCTGTTTGGCCGACGCCCTCTATCCGGACGTCGTGATTGCCACCGTTCGCCTGCTGGAGCGGCTGGGTCACCAGGTTGTCTTCCCCGCCGAGCAGACCTGTTGCGGGCAGATGCACATCAACACCGGGTATTTGAAGGAAGCCGTTCCGGTCGTTCGTCATCATGTCGAGGTCTTTGCCGACGCGGATTTTGATGTAGCGGTCGCGCCCTCGGGGTCGTGCGTCGGATCGGTCCGGCACCAGCATGCGATGGTCGCCCGCCGAGTCGGCGATGAGGCGCTCGCGGTGCGGGCCGAGGCGCTGGCCGCCCGCACCTACGAGCTGTCCGAGTTACTTGTCGACGTGCTGGGGGTCACCGACGTGGGAGCGTATTTCCCGCATCGGGTCACCTACCATCCGACCTGCCACTCGCTGCGGATGCTCCGGGTCGGCGAGAAACCGTTGCAGCTGTTGCGGGCCGTGCAGGGCATCGATCTGGTGGAGCTACCCTCGTCCGATTCCTGTTGCGGATTCGGCGGCACCTTCGCTTTGAAGAACTCCGAGGTGTCCACGGCGATGCTCGCCGACAAGATGAGTTCGGTATTGGCGACGAAGGCCGAGGTGTGCTCGGCCGGCGATTCCTCGTGCCTGATGCACATCGGCGGCGGGCTGAGCCGGCTCCGTACCGGAGTCCGTACGGTCCATCTGGCACAGATCCTGGCGGCGACCAAGGAATCGGCGATAGTGCAGGCATGAGTACCTACCTCGGCATTCCCACCCGTCGGCATCATGATCACCCTGAAAGTCCGCTGCGCGGGTCGCAGACCTTCCCTGATGCGGCGCGGACCGCGGTCGCCAACCCGCAATTGCGTCGGAACCTGGCCAATGCGACCGCCACGATCCGGGCCAAACGATCGATGGTGGTCGGCGAACTGCCGGACTGGGAAGCCCTTCGCGATTCCGGGTCGGCGATCAAGAGTGATGTGATGGCGCGGCTGCCGGAACTGTTGCTGCAGTTGGAGGCCAATGTGATCGCCCGCGGCGGCATCGTGCATTGGGCCGCGGACGCGGCGGAGGCGAACCGCATCGTCACCGAGCTGATCAAGGCGACCGGGGCCGACGAGGTGGTCAAGGTCAAGTCGATGGCGACTCAGGAGATCGGGCTGAACGAATACCTGGAAGAGCAGGGTATCGCTGCGTTCGAGACCGATCTGGCCGAGTTGATCGTGCAATTGGGCCACGACAAGCCTTCGCACATCCTGGTGCCGGCGATCCACCGCAACCGGTCCGAGGTCCGCGAGATCTTCCTGCGGGAGATGCCCGACGTGCCGGCCGATCTCACCGATGAACCGCGCGTGCTGGCGATGGCCGCCCGGGCGCATCTGCGGCGCAAGTTCCTGACCGCCCGGGTCGCCGTTTCCGGCGCGAACTTCGCGATCGCCGACACCGGAACGCTGGTCGTCGTCGAGTCGGAAGGCAACGGCCGGATGTGTCTGACCCTGCCGCAGACGCTGATCACGGTGATGGGCATCGAAAAGCTGCTGCCCACCTTCGCCGATCTCGAGGTGTTCCTGCAGCTGCTGCCGCGCTCCTCGACCGGCGAACGAATGAACCCGTACACCTCCCTGTGGACCGGCGTCACGCCCGGCGACGGTCCGCAGGAATTCCATCTGGTGTTGCTGGACAACGGCCGGACCAACGCGCTGGCCGACGAGATGGGCCGCGCCGCACTGCATTGCATTCGGTGCTCGGCCTGCCTGAACGTCTGCCCGGTGTACGAACGGGCCGGTGGGCACGCCTACGGATCGGTCTACCCGGGACCGATCGGGGCGATCCTGACTCCGCAGCTGACCGGCATGGACGGTCATGACGACGTGAATTCGACGCTGCCGTATGCGTCGACGTTGTGCGGCGCGTGTTTCGACGCCTGCCCGGTGAAGATCGATATTCCGACCATGCTGGTCGAGCTCCGCGGCCGCGCGGTGGACAACGACCGCGGCGCACCCCGACCGGACGGTTGGGCTGCCGCAATGAAGACCATGTCCTGGGTGATGAGCGACGGGAAGCGTTTCGCCGCCGCCGAACACGGTCTCAAACTGGGCCGGCTGCTGGCCTGGCGACGAGGTCGGATCACTCGATTGCCGTTCCCGCTGTCGGCGTGGACCAGCAGCCGGGACCTCCCCCAACCGCCTGAGCAGACCTTCCGCAACTGGTGGAAGAAGAACCGCGGTGCGGGGGAGAGCGAATGACCAGAGAGACCATGCTCGCCACGATCCGGGCCGCCACCCGGGACGCAGTGGCCATCCCGAACCCTCAGGCGTACGAAACCCATGGGGAACACGCTCCAGGCTCGGAAGCCGTCATCGACCTGCTCATCGACCGGCTGATCGACTACAAGGCGCTGGTCCGGCGGGTGCCTGCCGCTGACCTGGTTCACGAGGTCAGCCAGGCGCTTTCGCCGGTGCAGTCAGTGGTGATCGCCGACGGCCTGCCCGCCGAGCTGGCCGCCGCCTGCGCCGAAGGCGGTCGGCGGGTGGCGGTCGACGGCTCCCCGACCGTACTCACCGCCGATGATCTCGACAAGATCGACGCCGTGGTTTCCGGTGCCAGGGTCGCGATCGCCCTCACTGGCACGATCATCCTGGACGGCGGCGCCGATCAGGGTCGACGCGCGCTGAGCCTGGTCCCTGACCGGCACCTGGTCATTCTGCACGCGGCGCAAATCGTCGAAACCGTTCCGGAGGGCCTGGCATTGCTCAACCCGACCGCTCCGCTGACGATGATCTCCGGGCCGTCGGCGACCAGCGACATCGAGTTGCAGCGGGTGGAGGGCGTTCACGGGCCGCGGACTCTGGAGGTGATCATCGTCGACCAGATCTGATCGGCTCGGTCACGGCGCCGGTATCTGCCAGGTGGCCAGGAGTGACCCGCCCGAATTCACCCAGTCCAAGGTGCCCGCGCCCCTGGCGGCATCGAAGGCGATCGACGTATCGACGCTCGTCGGTTGACCGGCGGCGAAGGTCGCACCGCTGGTTCCGGCGAGCCCGATCGCGTGGTCGGCCGGGGCCCCGCCGACCGGGGTGAATCGCCAATTCTGCTCGCCGACCGTGATGGCGGAATTGCTGGCCAGCGCGGATTCGTCCACCTGTACGCGGACGTTCAGGAGCAGGTAGCTGCCCGACGACGGATCGATCGAGACGGCAGGGTCGCCCGGCAGGATCCATCGCGGATCGCTGACGGTCACGGTGACCGGCGTCCGCCCGACCTCCGGCTTGGCGGGAGCCCCGAGTTCACCGGAGATCACCCGCGGCGTGGTCGCGATGATCGGCCATCGCGCCCAGTTTCCGTTGAATGTGGTCAGGCTCAGCGAGCCGACCGACGCGGGCGTATCGAAGGCGATCAAGCCGGTCACGGATTCCCCGGGCTTCAGGTTGATCGTTGACAGCAGCGGGTCGTAGCCGCCGGCGATCAACGCTCCCGACAGGTCAGCAGCAGCCTCCGTCGCCGCGAAATGCCAGTCATACCAGGCGATCTGATCGGCATTCGGGGCGCTGTCGGTACGGGTCACGGTGAGTCCGATGACCAGGTAACCACCCGACGACGGCCTGCTGTAGCTGCCCCAGACATCGCTGGGCTCGGCAACGGCGTCGGCAATGGTGATCCGGTAGCTATTGTCGCCGACCGCCATCTCCACGGTGGCACCGACGACGCCGGTGACCGCCGGGGCCGGTGCCGTGGGCACCGCCACGCTCGAACTCGACGCACCACCGTAGGTGTTCTCGCTCGGGGCGACCACCAGTGCGAGGGCTACCAGCCCGACGATCAGCAGCACGAGGAACAAGCAGCCGAACAGCAGCAGGCGGACCGGCTTGCGGGCTATCTTCGGGCGTTCCTGGGCGTAGGAGACGGCCTGCCCGAATTGCCGGGCGAACGGGTCCAGATCCGGCGGACGCTGGTAGGCGCTGGGCTGCGAGCCGTCCAATCCGGGCCCGGATGCGGGTGCATCGCCACGGTAGAGGCCATCCGAATCGCCGTCGCGGTCCTGCTTTCCCGACAGCCAGCCCATGACGCTCCCCTACGCTCGAAGCGGCAGCGCGACCTCAGACTAGACGGTGTAGATCTTGGCGACCAGCACCGGCCCGGAGGTGGGCGAGCCCATGATGCCCATCCCTTCGGGGCGCGGGGTGAATCCTGGCAGACCGTCCAGGCCGTCACTGCCGTCCATCACCCGGACCCGCACCCGTTCAGCCGCGTTCAGCATCACCGTGAAGGTCAACCCGCCGGACGGCGGCGCGTGGAACAGGAGCGAGACGTGGTCCGCGAAAACCGCCGGTGGCAGTGCCAAGCCGAGCAGCACCGCGAAGAACGCACCGGCACCCCCGGCGGCCAGCCCGCGCGGGAAGGAGCCGATCCGTCTCGGTACGCGGTGTTCGAGAAGTGTTGGAGCACAGGCACTGTCGCCGTTGCCGCAGTAGGAGACCGGCACCGAGTCGTCGTGCGCCACCAGGACGATGGGACCCGCGACGATGCGGGCCCGGCTTTCTTGTTTGACCGGGATTTCCTGCACCGCCGGCGGGCGGATTCATCCCTCCGGGGTACCAGCGGCCGGAGTGTTGACAGCGGGAGCGAGCCGTCCCTTGATCTTTTTGATGTCCTTGGCGCTCTTGGCGACATCGCGGGACAGTTGGAGAATCTGCGCCATCACTTCTTCCAGCCGGACGTTCTCGAACTGCATGCTCGTCGGGCCGGGCGGTGGCTCCGGTACGCCACCGGGCAGCGAACCGCCGTCCGGCGAATCGTCGAATTTGAAGTTCCGCAGAACGTCGATCAGCTCGTGCGGTCGTTTCTGCAGATCAAGCGTTGTACCGTACTTTGCGATCACATTCTTGATCAGATCTTCATCACCTGGCATGACCATTACCCCCATGGGGCGGCCCCGGGCGGGTCGCAGTGGTTCACGAATCTACGCCCCACCGGTCCGCGCTGTCTATGCCCGTGCAAGCTGTATCTACTGCCGGATGGGGCGCTGCCGCGACCAGGTCGTCAGCGCCAGTTTCCGGCCTCGACGGACCGGGGTCGCCGCATGCCGGAGCAGCTGATTCGGTGTGCCATCGGGCAGTAAGTTGTTCCACACCAACAGTTTTCCCGCCGTAGCTGGAACCAGCAGGTCGAGCGCCGGAAAGTAGGTCTGGCCGCCTTCCTTGGGCGAATGCAAGTACAGCAAGAATGTGTAGACGCGTTCACCGGACGGCTCCGGTCCGAAGACACCTCCGTCGTGATGTATCTCGAATTTGCCACCGGGCGCGTATCGCAGGGCTTGCCAGGTCTCCAGTGCCAGCGGATTCAGGCTGAACAGATCGCAGATTCTGTTCTCGACGACGGCCAGCCGCTTCATCAGTCGTGGGCCGAACCAGAGCTGCCCCGAGCTCTCGCTCGTCCGCCGATCACTGATGAACGGCGTCAGGTCGCCGGCGCCGTGCCTGGCGATGACGGTGCTGTCCCGCCACAGGACAAAGTCCAGTTCGTCGACGATCTTTCGGCTTTGTTGGACGGAGAGAAATTGCTCGTCCCAGCCGATTCCGTTCGCCGCAACATCGGCCGGCAGGTTCATGACGCTTTGACCAGCTTTTGCATGATGAAGGACTCGTATTCGGCGACCGTTCGCCGCCCGCCCAGGAGATGCCTGGTCTGCGGGGAGTCGGTGAACAGCGCTCGCAGGTGCTCGAGCGACTTCCGGTGCGCCACATACCAATCCGGGTGGGTATCCCAGTGCGGCTGCCGCGCCGATCTGCTGTAAGCGTGCCAGCCGATGATCCGATGCGGATGAAACATGTCCCAGCCGTGCGTGTAGGCACGGAGGCCGGCGGCGATCTCGTCGCCGAAGAAGTAGACGTCGGGGTCGATCACCGCCGTCTCGTTGAATTCGCCGCCGGCGAAGACGAAGTGCAGCGACAGATAGTCGGCCGATATCGGCGCGTCAAGTGCACGCCAGCCGTGGATGGGATAGCTGGTCAACCGGGTGAGGATGCCATCCTCCCGTTGCAGGGGATAGATCCGGTGCACGTCACTACCCCGCAGCTCGGGGCCTTTTCCTGGGACGAACGATGGCAGGTATGTGGTCAGCAGCGGCTTCTCGATCCCGGCGAGCCGAAGGCTGTCGTGCATCCCGATGACCAGGTCGTCCCAGCCGGGCACAAAGCGGTGATGGGAATCGAGCAGCAGCGTGAACGGCTCGTCACCGCGCTGCGCGCGCAGGAGTTCACGCGCCCAGTTCGGGCCCTGGCTGAGTTCGGACGGCCATTCGACGACTGTCAGGTTCGGCAGTCCGTGCACCTTCGCCGGCATCGTCTCGGACGTCGCCTTCTGCCAGAGCACGACCGTCCGCAGCAATTCCGGCCGCGTGGCCGTTCGGTAGAGATCCAGCAGTGTGTAGGGCAAATCAGCATCCAGATACGCCGGGATCTGGACAAAGATCCGCCGATCGCCGTCGCCGTGTACCGGCTGCCTCTCGGGACGCGCTAGTAGTCCTGGTTTCGACGTTCGGGCGGTAGTCATGCGGGGGTGACCTGTTCTGTCGGGCGCGGGGTCTTGGCGCCGGACCGGTCGTAGTCGTACCAACCGCGGCTGGTTTTGCGGCCGAGCTCGCCGCGCTCGACCAGTGCCGAGACACTGCGGCTGGGTTGGTCTTTCGGGTCACCGGACTCGGCGAAGCGATCCTTCTTCGTCAGGTAGCCGATGTCGAGACCGGTGAGGTCCATCAACTCGAACGGGCCCATCGGGTATCCGAGGGCGGTCCGGCAGGCGGTGTCGATGTCCTCGACGGAGGCAATACCGCTTTCCAGCAGGAAGATCGCTTCGTCGCGGACGGCGCCGAGGATGCGGTTGGCGATGAATCCAGGGATCTCCCGGTTGAGGACGACCGGTACCTTCCCCAGCCGGCGCGCGAGGTCCACGGCGGTAGCGACGGTGGCGTCGGAAGTTTCGGGGCCGCGGACCACTTCGACGCACGTCATCACCAGTGCGGGGTTGAAGAAGTGCAGGTTGCAGACCCGGTCCGGCCGGCCGGTGGCGTCGGCGATCCGGGACGACACGATGCTGGAGGAGTTGGTTGCCAGGATGGTGTGTGCCGGCGCGAACCGGTCGAGGTCGGCGAACAGTCGCCGTTTGACGTCGAGTTTCTCCACCGCCGCCTCGATGATGAAATCGGCTCCGGATGCCGCCCTTTCCATCTCAGTGGTCAGGGTGAGACGTTCGAACGCGGCGTCGACGTCCGCCGCCCGTCTGCGGCCCTTCTGCACATCCCTGGCCATCCGCACCCGGAGCTCGGCAACGGCACGATCCAGCGCAGCCTGGTCGATATCGGTGACGCCGGTCTGGAGTCCGGCCAGCGCGCAGACCATGCCTATCTGGGAACCCATCGCGCCGGCGCCGACCACGACAACGTATCGAATGCGGCCGACACTGGTTCCCGGGCCGCCTTGAGCCTGGATGCTGTGCGGTTGCATGCTCAGCGCCTACCGGAACGCGGGTAGGCCGGTGATGGCTTGTCCGATGATCAGCGTGTGAACCTCGTCGGTGCCTTCGTAGGACCGCACGCTCTCCAGGTTGTTGGCGTGCCGCAGCGGAGAGTAGTCCAGAGTGATGCCGTTGCCGCCGAGGATCGTCCGGGCCTCCCGGCAGATGGCGATCGCCTCCCGGACGTTGTTCAGCTTCCCGAAGGAGATCTGTTGCGGGGAAAGCGTTCCGGCGTCCTTCATCCGTCCCGTGTGCAGCGCGACCAGGACACCTTTCTGGATCTCCAGGACCATGTCCACGAGCTTGCGTTGGGTCAGCTGGTAACCGGCGAGCGGCTTGTCGAACTGGATCCGCTGCATGCTGTACCGCAGCGCCGCCTCGTAGGAGTCGCGGGCGGCTCCCATGGCGCCCCAGATGATTCCGTAGCGGGCCTCGTTCAGGCAGGCGAACGGTCCTTTGAGGCCGACCACGTTCGGCAGCACCGCGTCGGCGGGTAGGCGCACCGCGTCCAGGGTGATGTCGCACTGGATGGAGGCGCGCATGGACAGCTTCGGTTCGATCGGGGTGGCGGTGAACCCGGGGGTTTGGGTGGGGACGACGAACCCGCGTATCCCGTCGTCGGTCTGGGCCCAGATCACCGCTATGTCGGCGATCGAGGCCAGCCCGATCCACCGCTTGGCGCCGCTGAGCACCCAATCCGAACCGTCCCGGCGGGCGTATGTGGTCATCGCGCCCGGGTCGCTGCCCGCGGTCGGCTCGGTCAGCCCGAAACAGCCGATCAGCCGGCCGGCGGCCATCCCGGGCAGCCACCGCTGCTTCTGCTCCTCGGAGCCGTGTTTGTGGATGGCGCTCATCGCCAGCGAGCCCTGGACGCTGACGAAGGTGCGCAGCCCGGAGTCGCCGGCTTCCAACTCCATCGCGGCCAGGCCGTACTCGACGGCACTGCGACCGGCGCATCCGTAACCCTTCAGCTGCATCCCGAGCAGCCCGAGCTCGCCCATCTCAGTGGTGATTTCCGAGGGGAAGACGGCGTTCTCATACCACCGGGCGATGTTCGGCACGATACGACGCTGAACGAACCCGCGCACCGTGTCCCGCACCGCCAGCTCGTCGGCGGAGAACAGCGAATCCACATTCAGGTAGTCGCGCGCCCGGTCGCTGATCGCCAAAACCGCAGCTGGGGATTCCGTCGGGTGAGCGGGGCCGGTTAGGTCGGGAGAGTCGGGGGCGGTCGGGGTCATCTCGGTCTCTTTCATCATCGTCACACGGATTGGAACAGGACCGAAATGCCCTGCGGCGCATCGTCTTGGTGGTTCATCCCACGACTTCGGGCTCGGCCGACACGGTCTCAGCCCAGATCGACGATGGCCGCCACCGGGCCGCCGCCGTCCGGACCTTGATGCGCCGCCGACACCGACACGAACACCGCGGGATCGCCGGTGACGGTGGCCGTCACTCCGCCGACGCAGGACTTGATCTGGCGATGCCAGTGCACATCCGAGTCGTCGAGCATAGCGTTGCGCCTGCCGCGCACCATGCCGTCCCGGGAGACTTCGCACTTGAGGAACACGTTGACCAACTTGCCGTTCAGATCATCGCTGCGCGGCCGGTCCGGGAGGGGCAGACCGGCGTCGGCGATGGCAGCCCAGATGCCGTCCGCGTCCAGTGCGTCCCGCATCACCGAATGTCCGATCCGGTACCGGCCACCGACACCGCGGACATTGCCGACCACGACGACCTGTGCCTGATCGAGCTCCACCCCGGACGAGCAGGAGGCCACGCTCGAATACAGCTCGCGGTGATGCATGACGTCGGCGTCGGTGGGCATCTCGATCTCGCCGAGCGCCACTGCGACTCCGAGTGCGGTGCATCCGTTGGACAGATCCATCGACTCGTGGGTGTGCTCGGTCCACACCGTCTTGCCGCGGGCCTTGGCGTCGGAAATCGTGTGAATGGTCAGCAGCGGTGTCTTGGTCTGCACGTAGTGCACGTCCGCCGAGTCGGTGATACCGGCACGGTCCATGGCGATCTTGACGGCCGCCGCGACCTTTTCGATCATCGCGACGCGGCCGATGTCCTCCGGTAGCAGCACCTCGCTCATCGCGAATCCGACCGACAGGCGAGGTTCGTCGGAGGGCACCACCTGCTCGGGCGGCACCGTCGCGAAGACGGTCGCGTGCGGGGACAACACCCCATCCGTGCCGCCCGACCAGACGATCGGGATGCCCTTGACCTGCTCGGCTGTGCGAGATCCCTGACTGACGAGCACTTCACGGAAGGCGCGGTCGGCGATGATCCTGGTGTAGTCGTTGACCCCGCCGTTCCCTTCGGTCTTGCCGATCACGGCGACGACCCGGTCGGCCTCGATGATGCCTTCCTCGATCAGTGTGGTCAGCTCACTGGCATCGGACACGGAGTGCAGCGGAATCTTTCGCACCTCGATGGCGTCGGGCATCTGGGCTCCTCATGGCTCGCTGCTGCAGGTGCGATCCTGCAGGTGCGATCACAGTAACCTGAGCCAGGCCCGCGTCTGTGGGCCATCGAGGTACGTCCCGAGCACCGACTCAGGACTTCTGCATGGTTCCCTCACGCTGATACCGGACGTGCCAGGACAGAGCTTCGTCGAGTAGATGCGGGGTGTGCTTGCCGCCGCCGGAAGCCACCGCCCGGTCGAAGTAGTCCTGCAACGCGGGCCGATACGACGGATGCGCGCAGTGGTCGATGATCTGCTGGGCGCGGCGCCGCGGTGGCAGCCCGCGTAGATCCGCCAGTCCCTGCTCGGTGACGATGACGTGTACATCGTGTTCGGTGTGGTCCACGTGACTGACCATCGGGACAAGGCAGGAAATGGCGCCGCCCTTCGCGATCGACGGCGTGAGGAACATCGAGATGAAGGCGTTGCGGGTGAAGTCGCCGGAGCCCCCGATCCCGTTCTGAATGCTGGAACCCATGACGTGGGTGGAGTTGACGTTGCCGTAGATGTCCGCCTCGATCAGGCCGTTCATCGAAATACAGCCAAGCCGGCGAATGACCTCGGGGTGATTGCTGATCTCCTGCGGCCGCAGGATGATCCGCTCGCGGTAATCGGCGATGTTGTTGATGAACTCCTCGGTGCCGGCCTCGCTCAATGAAAATGCGGTGGCCGAGGCGACGCTCAGGGTGCCGGAGCGCAGCATGTTCAGCATGCCGTCCTGAATGACCTCGGTGTACGCCGTCAGCGGCCGGAACGGGCCTTCGTCCAGCCCGGCAAGCACGGCATTGGCGATGTTGCCGACACCTGACTGGATCGGTAGCAGGGTGGCCGGCAGCCGGCCGTGCTTCACCTCGGTCGACAGGAAGTCCAGGACATGGGCGGCGATCATCCGCGAGTCGGCATCCGGTGGCTTGAACGGCGAATTCCGGTCGGGGCTGTGGGTCGGCACGATCGCCACGATCTTCTCCGGCGGGCAGTGCAGGTAGGGCACACCGATGAGGTCGGCGGGCCGCAGGATATTGATCGGCTTGCGGTCGGGCGGTAGCTCTGTGCCGTAGTAGATGTCGTGCATGCCCTCGAGCTCGCGCGGCTGCCAGGAGTTGACCTCGAGGATGACGTGGTCGGCCTGATCGATCCAGGTCTTGTTGTTGCCGACGGACGAGGACGGGATCAGTTCACCGTCAGCGGTGATCCCGGCGATCTCGACAAGGGCGATATCGAGATGCCCGAAGAAGCCCTCCCAGACCATCTGGGCGACGTGGGACAGGTGCACGTCCAGATAGTCCATCAGCCCGGCGTTGATCTTGGCCCGGCTGACCGGGTCCGATTGGTACGGCATGCGCAACTCGATGCCGTCGACCTCAGCCAGGGCGCCGTCGAGTTCCGGCGCGGTGGAGGCACCGGTCCAGACGCTGACCCGCAGGTGTTCCCCCCGGGCCCGGGCCGCGGTCATCCGATCGACCAGGGCGGCCGGTACCGCCTTCGGGTAGCCGGCACCGGTGAATCCACTCATTCCGACGTTGGCGCCCGGCTGGATCAGCTCAGCGGCCTGCTCGGCCGTCATCACCCTGTCCAGAAGGGCTTCACACGCGATCCGTGACGTATCCATCATCTTTTTACGCTTCCTGCACCGAATCCGGTGGCCGCTGACCGGCGACCGACAGTCGTCCGGTGGGAGCGCAGTGTCCGCGTCGACCCACTACGGACACTAGGCAGCGGAGCGCGAGGAACATAGAGCAGAAAGTCACTTGTGCCCCGCGTCGTATGCTGACCTGGAGACGGACTCGCGCCTGGAGAGGGACCATGCAGTTTCCCGCGGAATTCATCACCGACCGGCCGGCGCGGGACAAGATCGTCACCGCCGCCGAGGCCGTCCAGCTCATTCGCGACGGCGACTCGCTGGTGATCGAGGGCTTCGTCGGGCAGTGCTTCGCCGAGGAGCTGACGCTGGCTCTGGAGCAGCGATTTCTGCGCACCGGCACACCGCGCGGCCTTGGCCTGGTGTTCACCGTTGCCGCCGGGGACCGGAAAGGCCGCGGCCTGGACCGACTCTGTCACGATGGGCTGGTCGACCGGGCCATTGGCGGTCATTGGGGACTATCACCCAAATTGGGGCAGCTGGCCGTCAACAACCTGATCGAGGCGCACAACCTACCGCAGGGTGTCATCTCGCAGCTCTTCCGCGATACCGCCGCCGGAAGGCCCGGGCTGCTTACCCGGGTGGGACTGGGCACCTTCGTCGATCCCCGGAACGGCGGCGGGAAGATCAACGAGCGGACAACCGAGGACCGCGTGGAGCTGCTCTACCTGCACGGCCAGGAGTACCTGTTCTACCAGGCGTTCCAGGTTGACGTGGCCTTCCTGCGGGGCACCACGGCCGATCCCGAGGGAAACATCACCATGGAGCGCGAGGCGCTCACCCTGGAGTGTCTTGCGATGGCCACCGCGGTGCACAACGCCGGCGGCCTGGTGATCGTCCAGGTGGAGCGGGTGGCCGAGAGCGGGAGCTTGAGCCCCCGTGACGTGAAGATCCCCGGCGTGCTGGTCGACTGCGTGGTCGTTGCCGAGCCCGAGCACCACTGGCAGACGTTCGGCACCCGGTACTCACCGGCCTTCAGCGGCGAACTGCGCGGGGTCGGCAGTTCGCTACCGCCGTTGGAATTGAACGAGCGCAAGGTCATCGCCCGCCGCGCGGCCATGGAACTGCGGCTGGACACGGTGGTCAACCTGGGTATCGGCATGCCGGAGGGCGTCGCCAGCGTGGCGGCGGAGGAAGGCATCCTGGCCTACCTGACGCTGACCGCCGAACCTGGTCCGATCGGCGGGCTGCCGACCGGCGGTCTGGATTTCGGCGCCGCGGTCAACGCGCAGGCGATCCTGGATCAGCCGGCCCAGTTCGACTTCTACGACGGCGGCGGGTTGGATGCCGCGATTCTGGGGATGGCCCAGGCGGACCGGATCGGCAATGTCAACGTCAGCCGCTTCGGTTTAAAACTGGCCGGATCCGGCGGATTCATCAACATCAGCCAGAGCTCCAAACGACTGATTTTCGTCGGGACCTTCGTGGTGTCGAGCTGCTCCCGAGTCCAGGACGGCCGATTGGTCATCGCGGACCAGACGGCTGGTCCGAAGTTTCTGGCTGACGTGGAACAGCGGACGTTCAGCGGTCAATATGCCGCCGAAAATGGCCAGCCGGTGCTCTACGTGACCGAACGATGCGTCTTTCAGCTGACCCCGGAGGGTTTGGCACTCATCGAGATCGCCCCGTGGCTGGATCTGGAGAAGGACGTGTTGGCTCACATCGGATTCGAGCCCATCATCATAGGAGAGCCGCGACTGATGGACCCGCGACTATTCGCCGATGGGCTCATGGGCCTGCGGGACGACCTGCTCACCCTGCCGCTCGAGGCGCGGTTCACTTACGACGCCGACCGAAACATGTTCTTTCTGAACATGGAGGGCATGTCATTGGTGACGCCCGAAGACGTCACGACGATCGGGACGGAGATCGAGAAGCGCTTGGCGGCAATCGGCAGGAAGGTGCACATCGTCGTCAACTACGACAACTGCTCGCTTGCCGAGGCGGTCACCGACCACTACGCCGCACTGGTCCGCCGGCTGGGCGAGCGTTACTACCTGAGCGTGACCCGGTACACCACCAGCTCCTTCAAGCGGCTCAAGCTCGGCGAGCAACTGTCCCACCGGGGGCTGTCCGTGCACGTCCACGGGAGCCGTCAGGACGCGATGACCTGGCTGGACGCGGCGCTGGAGCCGTCAGACCAGTCCGGCCTGAGACACCAGGACTGACAGACCCGGACTGAGACACGAAATCCGTTGCCACCCAACGACTATCGGGTGGCAACGGAATTCCGGAAACAGTGCTGACTACAGTGCCATCCCGCCGTTGACATCCAACAGATGACCCGTCACGAACGACGCATCATCAGAACACAGGAACGCCACCGCACCCGCAATATCAGCCGGCACACCCGCCCGACCCAACGGATTCGCCGTCATGATCTCCCGCGCCGACTCCGGCATCGCCGCCGTCATCGGCGTCTCGATG
>JBBRSR010000017.1:0-92059 GCA_038245175.1 Mycobacteriales bacterium
CCCGCGACTTCCTGACCACCCGCGACCAGGTCTGCCGCACCTCCCGGACCAGCACACCGAACCCCGACGGCAGCATCATCATCACCACCCCCACCCGACACCACTACCGCAACAACACCACCGAAACCGCCTCGATCGCTGCCCTGGACCGACTACGTCTTCCAACCACCCACCTCGCTCGAACACGCGCTCACCGAACTCCTCGCCAGCGCCTGAACGAATAAGCAGCTACCGAAATACCACGGTCCGGCCGTCGTTCGGGAAGACCCGGCGCTCGCAGTGCCACTTCACCGCGCGGGAGAGCACCTGAGTCTCCACATCCCGACCGGCGGCAACCAGCTCCTCGGGGTCGAAGTAGTGGTCCACGCGCACCACGTCCTGCTCGATGATCGGGCCTTCGTCGAGGTCGTCGTTGATGTAGTGCGCCGTCGCGCCGATCAGCTTGACCCCGCGTTCATGCGCCTGGTGGTAGGGCTTGGCGCCCTTGAACGACGGCAGGAACGAATGGTGAATATTGATTGCCCGGCCGGACAGCGCCCGGCTCGCTGACCCGGACAGCACCTGCATATAGCGGGCCAGCACCACCAGGTCGACACCCTGGTCGTCGATCAACGACAACAGCGCGGCCTCGGACTCGTCTTTCGTCGCCGGCGTCACCGGAATGTGGTGAAACGGCAGATCGTAGGAAGCGGCGAGCGCCGCGTAGTCCGGGTGATTGGACACGATTCCCGCGATATCGATATTCAAGGTGCCTACACGGGCCCGGAACAGCAGGTCGTTGAGGCAATGGCCGAACTTGGACACCATGATCAGGGTCCGGGTCGGGGTGGCCACATCGACCAGCTCGAACTCCATCGTGTGTGCCTTGGACACTGCGTCGAAGCCGGCCCGGAGTTCGTCGAGAGTGACGACGTTCCCCATCACGTCGAAGTGCACCCGCATGAAGAACTTGCCGGTCAACCGGTCGTCGAACTGCTGACTGGCCATGATGTTCGCGCCGTATTTCAACAGATACCCGGTCACGGCGTGCACCAGTCCAGGACCGTCCTGGCAGGTCAGCGTCAGGATGTATTCGTGTCCAGGTTCGGGGCGGGGAGACATTGGTCCTCCAGGACGATCGGGGCTCCAGCGGCAGCGAACAGAAGGGAGCTCAGCGTCGCGTTGCATGACAAGCAACGCACACCACGATACGCAACGTCCCGGCTCTACAATTCCCCCCGAAGGCCGCCAGGTCAAGACCGTTATGCTCCGCACATGTCAACGTCGCCCGATCGCCGACAATCGGCCCGCGGCGCCGGCGGTGCGGACGGTGCATCGGTGCAATCCGTCGACCGGGCGTTGACCGTGCTGCAATTGCTCGCCTCGGATGGCGAGCTCGGTGTCACCGAAATCGCCGGTGTGCTCGGTGTGCACAAGTCCACCGCATTTCGCCTCGTCTCGACCCTGGAGGCGCACGGCCTGGTCGAGCAGGTCAGCCACAACAGCCGCTACCGGCTCGGGATCGGCATCCTCCGGCTGGCCGGCGCCACCCGCGGGCGCCTGGACGTCGTCCGGGAGAGCCGCCATCACACTCCCGCGCTCGCCGCCGATGCGGGAGAGACGGTCAACCTGGTCATCCTGGCCGGCAGTGAAACGCTCTACCTGGATCAAGTGGCCGGCCCGTCGGCACTGCAGATCCACAACTGGGTCGGCCGCCGCAATCCGTTGCACGCCACCGCGAACGGCCGGGTTCTGTTGGCGCACCTGGACGAACCGGCTCGCGAGCAGTTGATGATGTCCCTGGTGGAACCCGACGGGCGGTTCGCGGCGCTCACCAGCCACACCCTGGTCGACCCGGCTCGGCTGCGGCTGGAGCTGGACCACGTGGTCCGCCAGGGCTACGCGGTCGCCGTCGATGAACTCGAGGACGGTCTGACCGCCATCGCCGCGCCGATCCGCGGTGGAGACGCTTCGGTGATCGCGTCGGTGTCAGTTTCCGGGCCCAGTTTTCGGCTTTCCGGCAGCCGGATCGATTCCACGGCTGCCCTGGTAATGGAAACGGCAGCGCAGATCTCGATCCGGATGGGCCACCGACAGCCACAGCTGCGTGCCCGGAACTGACGCCATTGTTTCCGGCGCATCAAACTTGATTGAACGGTGACCTCCGGACGCGCTGTTCCTCTTGACACACCCCCGGCGATGACTCCATGCTGTTGCTTAGTAGGCGAATGGATGCACAATACGCAACGTTCTGATGAACTGTGCGGGTGGACTGAGAATCGTTGAAGGGAGCGCGGCCATGTCACAGATTTTCGTCGGCGGCTCTTGGATCGATGCCGCCGGGGCCGCGAATCGGCAGATCCGGTGTCCGGCCGACGGCTCGGCAGTTCGGCTGGTCGCCGATGCCACTGCCGAACACGCAATCGCCGCGATTGCAGCAGCCCGTACGGCCTTCGATTCGGGCCCCTGGCCGAGTACCCCGGAAAGCGAGCGCGGCGCGCTGCTGTCCCGGGTTGCCGACCTACTGGTCCGTGACAAGGCGCTCTATGCCCGCGCCGAGGCGCTGGACACCGGCAAACGCCTGGTCGAAGCCGAGTACGACATGGACGACATCACGGCCTGCTTCCGCTACTACGCGGCCAGCGCCGGCAAGGACATCGGCCGGGTGGTGGATACCGGTCGCGTCGACGCGATCAGTCGGATGACTGTCGCCCCGGTGGGCGTCTGCGCGCTGATCACCCCCTGGAACTACCCGTTGCTCCAGGTTTCCTGGAAGGTCGCCCCCGCGCTGCTGGCCGGAAATACCTTCGTCCTCAAGCCCAGCGAGTTGACCCCGTCAACGGCGATGCTGCTGATGGACACCCTCACCGAGGCAGGTTTGCCGGCCGGCGTGGCCAACCTGATCACCGGGACCGGCCGGGATGTCGGCGGCACCCTGACGACCCACCCCGACGTCGACCTGATCTCGTTCACCGGCGGCCTGGAGACCGGCAAGGCGATCATGGCGGCCGCTGCGGCCACGGTGAAGAAGGTCGCCCTGGAACTGGGCGGCAAGAACCCGAACATCATCTTTGCGGACGCCGACTTCGACACCGCCGTCGACATGGCAATCACCGCGATATTCCTGCACTCCGGTCAGGTCTGCTCGGCCGGTGCCCGGCTGATCGTGCATGATTCGATTCATGATGCGTTTGTCGACGCCGTGGTGCGGCGCGCCGAGGCGATCAGGCTCGGTGGCCCGTTCGACGCCGCCGCCGAAACCGGAACGCTCATCTCGGCCGCCCATCGGGACAAGGTCGACGCGTACGTCAAGTCCGGCATCGCTGAAGGCGCCGTTCTCCGCTGCGGCGGCCAGGCTCCGGTGGGTACCGAGTTCGACAACGGATTCTTCTACCTGCCAACCGTTCTCGACGGTTGCCGTACCGACATGCAGGTGGTGCAAAGCGAATCGTTCGGGCCGGTGCTGACCGTGGAGACCTTCACCGACGAGGTCGAGGCGATCAGGCTGGCCAACGACACGATCTACGGGCTGGCCGGCGCCGTCTGGACGAACGATGCAGGGCGCGCGCAACGCGTTGCCCAGGCGCTGCGCCACGGCACCGTGTGGATCAATGACTATCACCCCTACCTGCCACAAGCGGAATGGGGCGGCTTCGGCCAATCCGGAAACGGCCGTGAACTCGGCCCGACAGGGCTCGCCGAATATCGCGAGATCAAGCACATTTGGCACAACATCGCCCCCGCACCGCAGCACTGGTTTGCGCCACCCACTCCGGTAGCGGCCCCACCGGCCGCTGGGGAGCACCTGTCAACCACTGGAACCTCTGCCGACAGCTGTTGACCGGCAACGGTTCTTCCCGATTTGAGGAGTTCGACGAAAATGGCAGTTCCGCCGCTTGCCACCAGTAGTGAGGCCCCGGATTTCTCCGTTCGTGGACTGTGGAAGGTCTTCGGACACAAGAGCGATCGGATCCCGACGGACAACGAGCTGAACAAGCTCTCCTCGGCCGAGATCATGGAGCGGACCGGCTGTGTGGCCGCCGTTCGCGACATGAACTTCGAGGTGGCCCGCGGCGAGGTCTTCGTCATCATGGGCTTGTCCGGGTCCGGCAAATCCACTCTGGTTCGCTGTCTGACGCGGCTGATCGAGCCCACCGTCGGCCAGGTACTGCTCGAGGGCCAGGACATTATGGCCGCATCCGACTCGGCGCTGCGTGACCTGCGCCGCCGCAAGATGTCGATGGTCTTCCAGCACTTCGGTTTGCTGCCGCACCGAACGGTGATGGAAAACGTGGCGTACGGCCTGGAGATTCGCGGAATGTCGAAGACCGAGCGCCGTGAGCGGGCCGACGAGGTGATCAACCTGGTGGGCCTCAAGGGCTATTCGAACCGCTTCCCCGATCAGCTTTCCGGCGGTATGCAGCAGCGGGTCGGGCTGGCCCGGGCGCTGGCCGGCGATCCGGATGTGCTGCTCTTCGACGAACCGTTCTCCGCGCTGGATCCGTTGATCCGACGTGACATGCAGGCCGAAGTCATCCGCCTGCACAAGGACATGGGCAAGACGATGATCTTCATTACGCACGATCTTTCCGAGGCGCTCAAACTCGGCGATCGCATCCTGATCATGCGAAACGGCGAACTGGTCCAGATCGGTACCGGCGACGAACTGGTCGGCGCCCCGGCGGACGACTACGTTGCCGATTTCGTCTCCGAGGTCCCCAAAGCCGATGTGCTGACGCTGAAGTGGATCGCCAAGGCCTCGACTGATCCGGCCATGGACAGATCGATGGACACATCGACGTCGGCCAGTTTGCCGGCCGAGACAGTCATCCGAGACGCGATTCCCGCGGTTCTGGGTTCGGCATCGCCGGTTCTGGTGACTGAGAACGGCGCCGTCATCGGCACTGTCGGTCGGGACGAAATCCTGGCTCTGGTCGGCAAGCAGGAAGCGGCCTGATGTCCGCGCCGATGTCCGGACCGAGCATGGTTGCGGCTCCGCCGGAAAAGGCCATGCCGCAGCGGATCGAGCCGGCGCCCGGCGTCGACCGTGAGCCGGCCAAGCGAACCGTGGACCGCAACGTGCTGGCCGTCGCCGGCACGGTGCTGGTGTGGGTGATCGGCTGGATCACCCTGCAGGGCAAATGGACGCTGGAACTCGCCCCGGCGCAACTGACCGGTGTGCACCGGGCGCTCAACGACTTCAACGCCTGGATCAGCTCGGGACGCGATGAGAACCCCTGGTTCATCTACTTCTTCAACCCGATCCGGGCCGCGATCGAATCGCTGTCGAACCTGTTCACCACCACGATCGCGGTATCCCCCGAAGGCAAGGGCATCCCGACGATCGGCTGGCTGGGAGTTGTCGCACTGGCCACCTGGATCGCCTTCTCCATCGGCAATGTCCGGGTAGCCGCGCTGACCCTGGTCGGCCTGGTCTTCATCGGACTTCAGGGGCTGTGGGTGCCGGCCATGCAGACGCTGGCGCTGACCCTGACCGCGGTGCTGATCTCGCTGGTGATCGCCATCCCGCTGGGCATCTGGGCCGGCGTGAGCGACCGGTTCAACAAAGTCGTGACCCCGCTGCTGGATCTGATGCAGATCCTGCCCAGCTTCGTCTACCTCGCCCCGCTGACGCTGTTCTTCGCGATCGGCCCGGCTGCCGCGGTCATCGCCACGGTGATCTACGCTGCGCCGCCGACGATTCGGATCACCGCGCACGGCATCCGTCAGGTCCCGGTGACCACGCTGGAAGCGGTGGACTCGCTCGGGGTCACCGGCCGGCAGCGGCTGCTCACCGTGCTGCTGCCGATGTCCAAGCGGACCATCGTGATCGGCATTAACCAGACCATCATGGCGGCTCTGTCGATGGTCACCATCGCCGCGCTGATCGCAGCTCCCGGGCTCGGCCAGATCGTCCTGCGCGCGCTGCAAACCCTGGACATCGGCACCGCTTTCAACGCGGGCCTGGCCATCGTGGTGATGGCCATCGTGCTCGATCGGACCACCACGGCGGCCAGCGTTCGCGCCGAACTCGGTGCCCGCGCCGCCAAGGGACAACGGCACAAGCTCCGGCTGATCCTGATCGGCGGCGGGCTCGTGGTGTCGATCGTTGCCGTCTATCTGTCCCAGACCCAGCTGTGGGCGGCGGTGTTCCCGGACAACATCCAGCTCGGTTCGGCGATCCACGACGGCGCGGCCAACACGGCGACCTGGTTGCAGGACAACTTCTCCGGGTTGACCACCACCCTGCGCGAGGCCGTCACCAGCGGCATCCTGAACCCGTTCGAGTCGTTCCTGGTGGACACGCCGTTCTTCATCGTGATGGCCGCTTTCATCGTGATCGCGTTCGTGATCGCCGGCCTGGTCCCGGCCGTGATCACCGGCGTCTGCCTGCTGCTGATCGTCGGGCTCGGCATGTGGTCGGCTTCGATGTCGACGCTGGCCTCGGTGCTGGTCGCCACGGTGCTGGTGATGATCATCGCGATCATCATCGGAACCTGGATGGGGCGTTCCAAACGGGTCGACACGCTGATCCGGCCGATCCTGGACGCCGCCCAGACCATGCCCGCGTTCGTCTACCTGATTCCGTTCCTGGCCCTGTTCGGCGCCAACCGGTTCAACGCCATCGTCGCCGCCGTGGTCTACGCGGCGCCGGTGTCGATCAAGATCGTCTCCGACGGCATCCGTGGGGTATCACCGACCACCATCGAGGCGGCCACCTCGTGCGGCTCCAACACCTGGCAGCTGATCACCAAGGTCCAGATCCCGATGGCTGCGAAATCGCTGACCCTGGCCACCAACCAGGGTTTGATCTATGTGCTGGCGATGGTGGTCGTCGGCGGACTCGTCGGCGCAGGCGCCCTCGGCTATCTGGTCGTCGCCGGCTTCGCCCAGCTCTCCCTGTACGGAAAGGGACTCGCCGCCGGCCTGGCCATCGTCCTGCTCGGTGTGATGCTCGACCGGGTCACCCAGGCCGCGGCCGCCCGAGCCGGCCGATAGTCGCCGCCAACGGTGGAAATGCAGTGAAGATCTCCGCTGCCGTCTCGGGGGCGGCAGCGGCGTTACCCGCTAGCCCAGCAGTGCCAGTAGAAATTCATCAACCAGGAGGATGTCAATGCGAATGAGTCCAATGACGGCGACCAGGGCGCGACGGCCGTGGAAGGCCGTTGCCGCGCTGGCCACCATCGGTGCCCTTGCCCTGTCCGCGTGCGGTGGATCCTCGGTGAACAACGCCACCACCGCACCGGCCGCCAACACCGGCACCGGCGGCGCGTCCTCGGGCGCGGCCACCGCCGATTGCCCCAACTTCAACCTGGCGATGAACGCCTGGGTGGGTTACACCGCCAGCGCCTCAGTGGTGAGCTATGTCGCAGAGAACAAGCTCGGCTGCAAGGTCACCCAGAAGGACCTCAACGAGCAGGTCGCCTGGCAGGGCTTCGGCACGGGCGAGATCGATGTGATCATCGAGAACTGGGGCCACGAGGATCTCGCGGCCAAGTACATCGACACCGACAAGGTCGCCCAGGATGCCGGGCTGAATGGAAATATCGGTCAGATCGGCTGGTTCGTTCCGCCGTGGATGGCGGCCAAGTACCCGGACATCACCGACTATCAGAACCTGAACAAGTACGCGGATCTGTTCAAGACGGGTGAGTCCGGCGACAAGGGGCAACTCCTGGATGGTGATCCGGCCTTCGTGACCAACGACGGCGCGCTGGTGACCAACCTCGGCCTGAACTTCAGCGTGGTGTACTCGGGTTCGGAGCAGGCGCTGATTACCGCCTTCCGGGCCGCGGAGCAGAACAAGACCGCGGTGCTGGGTTACTTCTACTCGCCGCAGTGGTTCCTGGCCGAGGTACCGCTGGTCCAGGTGAAACTGCCGGCGTGGACGAAGGGATGCGACGCCGACCCCGCCAAGGTGGCCTGTGGCTACCCGGAGGATGACCTGAACAAGATCATCTCGACCAAGTTCGCGACGTCCGGGTCGCCCGCGGTCAAGCTGGTCAAGAACTTCAAGTGGACGAACGACGACCAGAACGAGGTCGCCGCGGCGATCAACGGTGGCGCCAAGCCGGCCGACGCGGCCAAGGCGTGGGTCGAGAAGAACACCGACAAGGTGGATGCCTGGCTGAAGTAGCCGCATCGCATCACCGGGCCCCAGGGTATTTCCGGCGGCCTCATCAGACCCCGGTGCTCCGCGTAGGCACTGCCACGCGGAGCACCGGATCGTTGCTTGACATCGTTTCCTGCTGAGATCAAACTGTTGCAATAGACGCTACAGGTTGCAAATAGCGCAACCATTGAGGTGAGCACATGAGTTCGCATTCCTCTGGAGGCACCATGACGGGACCACGGGTCGTCATCATCGGCGGCGGTATCGTCGGCGCGTCGGTGGCGGACGAGCTGTCCGAGCGGGGCTGGACCAACATCACACTGGTGGACGCCGGCACACTGCCGGCCGCGGGCGGGTCCACCTCGCACGCCCCCGGTGTGGTCTTCCAGACCAACGGCACCAAGGTCATGAGCGATCTGGCCAGGTACACCGTGCGCAAGTTCACCGACCTGATGTACGAGGGGCAGCCGTGCTACCTCCCGGTCGGCGGGCTGGAGATCGCCACCACCCCCGAGCGGCTGGCCGAACTGCACCGTCGCTTCGGTTATGCGCAGTCCTGGGGAGTGCCGGACGCCCGCCTGCTGACCGCCGAAGAGTCGGTGGCGATGTGGGACCTGGTGAACCCTGACAAGGTGCTCGGCGGGCTGTACGTGCCCACCGATGGGATCGCGAAGGCGGTGAACGCCGTTGCCGCGCAGGTGGAACGGGCCCGCGGTCGCGGCGCCAGGATCGTCGACAACTGCGAGGTACTCGACGTGATCGTCGAAGCCGGGAAGGTGACCGGGGTGCAGACCTCCCAGGGACATCTGCCGGCCGACATCGTGCTCTGCTGCGCCGGGATCTGGGGACCCAAGATCGCCAAGATGGTCGGCATGATCCTGCCGCTGACCCCGCTGGCCCATCAACTGGCCTGGACCGAGCCGATCCCCGCGCTGGCCGGCCAGACCCAGGAGGCCACTCGGCCGGTGCTGCGCCATCAGGACGCGTCGCTGTATTACCGGGAGAATTTCGACGGCATCGGCATCGGCTCCTACCGGCACCGCCCGATGCCGTTGGAGTCCGAGGACCTGCTGCCCTGGGGCGGCGACGTGATGCCCAGTGTGCTGCCGTTCACCGACGCCGACTTCGCCTTCCCGCTGCAGGAAACCGCCGAGCTGATCCCGGCCGCAGCTGGGATCAGTCTGGCTGAAGCCATCAACGGCGTCTTCTCCTTCACCACGGACAACATGCCGCTGCTCGGCCCGTCACCCGATGTCGAGGGTTTCTGGGTGGCCGAGGCGGTCTGGGTGACCCACTCCGGTGGCGTCGGCCGGGCGATGGCCGAGTGGCTGATCGACGGCTACAGCAGCAGTTTCGATCTGCACGCCTGTGACATCAACCGATTCGAGCGGCATCAGCTCTCGCCGGCCTACGTGCTGGCCAAGGACTGCCAGAACTTCGTGGAGGTCTACGACATCCTGCATCCGCTGCAGCCGATGGAACATTCGCGCCCGCTGCGTACCTCGCCGTTCTACCCGCGCGAGCAGGCCCTCGGCGGAGTCTTCCTGGAGGCCAACGGCTGGGAACGCCCACACTGGTACGCCGCCAACGACGCCCTGGTCGGCGGTGAGCGTGACACCGGCTGGCACCTGCCGGCGCCCGATGACTGGGCCAAGAAATTCTGGTCGCCGACGGTGGCGGCCGAGGCGTCCATCACCCGAACCGATGTCGCGTTGTACGACATGACGGCGCTCAAGCGACTCGAGGTCAGCGGGCCCGGATCGACCGACTTCCTGCAGGGACTCGTCACCGCCAACATCGCGAAAACCGTTGGCGGCGTGACCTACTGCCTGATGCTCGACGTCGACGGCGGAATCCGGTCCGACATCACGGTCGCCCGGCTGGGCACCGACCGCTACCAGATCGGCGCGAACGGCGCGCTGGACGCCGACTGGCTCAATCGTCATCTGCCCGCCGGTTCAGCCATCCAGATCCGCGATGTCACCGCCGGCACCTGCTGTATCGGCATCTGGGGGCCCAAGGCGCGGGACGTGGTGCAGTCGTTGACGGCCACCGACTTCTCGAACGAGGGCTTCAAGTATTTCCGGTCCAAGCAGGCCTACCTGGGCACCGTCGAGGTCACCGCGATGCGGCTCAGTTACGTCGGTGAGCTCGGCTGGGAGCTGTACACCACCGCCGACCAGGGTCTGGTGCTCTGGGACCTGCTGATGAAGACCGGTGCCGAGCACGGCATCATCGCGGCAGGCCGGGGTGCGTTCAACTCACTGCGCATCGAAAAGGGCTACCGTTCCTTCGGCACCGACATGACCAACGAACACGACCCGTACGAGGCCGGACTGGACTTCGCCGTCAGGATCGACAAGGGCGAGTTCATCGGCCGGGCCGCGCTGATCGAGCGGGCCAAGAACGTCAACCGCAAGCTGGTGTTGCTGACCTTCGACTCGGGGGACGACATCGTGCTCGGCAACGAGCCGGTGTATTCGGCAGCCGGCGTCGTCGGCTACGTGACCAGCGCCTCCTACAGCCACACCCTGGGCGTCTCGCTGGCCTACGCCTGGGTGCCGGTCGAGTTGGCTGCGGCTGGAACCCCGGTCCAGGTCGGCTATTTCGACCAGCGGTACCGGGCCGTGGTCACCGCGGAGCCCGGCTTCGACCCGGAGATGAAGAAGATCCGGTGCTGAACACGCAAACCTCACCGCCGCCGGGCGCCGACCTGCCCGGGCACCCGGACTTCCTCTGGCGAAACCCCGTCCCCAAGAGGCACTATCGGGTACTGATCGTCGGCGGCGGCGGGCATGGTCTCGCCACTGCGCACTATCTGGCGACCCGTTACGGCATCACCGATGTCGCTGTCCTGGAAAAGGGCTGGCTGGCCGGCGGCAACATGGCCCGCAACACCACGATCATCCGGTCCAACTACCTCTGGGACGCCTCCGCCGGAATCTATGAGCACTCGCTCAAGCTCTGGGAGACGCTGGCCGAGGAGTTGGACTATCCGATCCTGTTCTCCCAGCGCGGGGTGCTCAACCTGGACCATTCGCTGCAGGACATCCGGGACTCCCGACGCAGGGTGGCGGCCAACCAACTCAACGGCGTCGATGCCGAATGGCTGGACGCGGACCAGGTGAAGCAGATCTGCCCGATCGTCAACATTTCGGACAACATCCGCTATCCGGTTCTGGGTGGCACTTACCAACCCCGTGCCGGCATCGCCAAACACGACTATGTGGCATGGGGTTTCGCGCGTTCGGCCGATGCGGCCGGCGTCGATCTGATCCAGGGCTGCGAGGTGATCGGGATCGACCAGCAGAATGGCCGGGCGACCGGGGTGCAGACCTCGCTGGGCGCGATCAGCGCCGACGTCGTCGCGCTGTGCGGTGCGGGCAACTCGTCGGTGCTCGCCGAGATGGCCGGTTTCGGGCTGCCGATCCAGTCACATCCGTTGCAGGCGTTGGTTTCTGAGCTCGTCGAGCAGGTCCATCCGACCGTCGTGATGTCCAACGCCGTGCACGTCTACGTGTCGCAGGCGCACAAGGGGGAACTGGTGATGGGCGCCGGGGTCGACGCGTACAACGGCTACGGCCAGCGGGGGGCCTTCCATGTGATCGAACGGCAGATGTCCGCGGCGGTGGAGCTGTTTCCGATCTTCGCGCGGGCCCATGTGCTGCGGACCTGGGGCGGCACCGTGGATGTCACGCCGGACGCCTCTCCCGTTGTCGGCACCACCCCGATCGAAAATCTGTATGTCAATTGTGGCTGGGGCACCGGCGGTTTCAAGGCGACGCCCGGTATCGGGGACGCGATGGCGGCGACGATCGCCGCCGGCGCGGTACATCCGCTGCTGCAACCGTTCAGCCTGGAACGCTTCACCACCGGCGCACTGGTCGACGAGCACGGCGCTGCCGCCGTCGCCCACTGATCTGCTCACAGCAAAGGATCTGACGAAGACGATGATGTTGATCGACTGCCCCGAGTGCGGGCCACGCGACGAGACCGAGTTCCACTACGGCGGCGCCGCGCACGTGGCCTATCCAGCTGATCCGGCCGCGCTGACCGACCAGGAGTGGGCCCGGTACCTGTTCTTCCGGGCGAACACCCGCGGCGATTTCGCCGAACGTTGGGTCCATTCGGCCGGCTGTCGGCGCTGGTTCAACGCGGTCCGGAACACCGTCACCTACGAGTTCACGGCCATCTACCCGGCCGGTACCCCGCGGCCCGGAGCCCAGGTATGACCGGCCGCCGACTTGATGGCTACGGTTCCCGGATCGAGCGTGACCGGCCGCTGACGTTCACCTTCGACGGCGCCGTGCACACCGGCTTCGTCGGTGACACGCTGGCCTCGGCCCTGCTGGCCAACGGTGTCTCGGTGTTCGGCAGCTCAATCATGAAGGGCCGGCCGCGAGGGGTCACCAGCGCCGGTCCAGAGGAGCCGACCGCGATCATCCAGGTCGAGGAACCCTTTCCGGAGCCGATGCTCACGGCCACCACCGTCGAGCTGCGGGACGCGCTGGTGGCCCGGTCGCTGCGCGGGCAGGGAAAGCTGGCGGCGACCGGCGACCCGGAACGCTACGACGCGGTGCATCACCACGCCGAACTCGTGGTTGTCGGAGCCGGGCCGGCCGGACTCTCCGCCGCCGCGGCCGCGGCTCGTCGCGGGGCGAAGGTGCTGCTGATCGACGACCGTCCGGCACCGGGTGGCGCGTTGCTGGGCCGGGCCGAGCTCGGCTGGGCCGATGAACTGGTCGGCGAGCTCGCGGCCCTGCCGAACGCCACCCACCTGCAGCGCACCACGGTCACCGGCTATTACGACCGGAACTACCTGATCGCCGTGGAGCACCGCACCGATCATCCCGATCACGGCCTGGCTGAAGGCGCCACCAGGGAACGCATCTGGCGGATCCGCGCCGGCCGGGTGCTGCTGGCCACCGGCGCCCATGAGCGCACCATCGCCTTCGCCGGCAACGACGTGCCCGGCGTGCTGCTCGCCGAATCGGCCAGGGTGTACCTGCACCGGTACGGCGTTCTCGTCGGATCGGACGTGGTTGTCTTCACCGAACACGATGACGCCTACCGGACAGCGGTGGACCTGTTCGAGGCGGGGGCCGCGGTCACCGTGGTCGACCCCAGGCAAACGCCGCCCAGGGTGCCGGCCGGCTTCGCCGGGAAGGTCCTGTCCGGCTCGGTCATCTCGAGTACCGAGGTGGACGAGAACGGTGTGCTGACGGCCGTTCTGGTCGGACCGACCGGCGGAGGTGCCGCCCACCAACGGCTCTCGGCCGACGTCCTCGCCGTCAGTGGCGGCTGGAACCCGGCGGTGCAGCTGTTCTCCCAGTCCGGCGGCAGTACCGTCTTCGACAACGCCACCGGCGGGTTCGTGCCCGACACGGCCACCCAGCAGGTGTCGGTGGCCGGATCGGTTGTCGGCCTGCGCACATCTGCCGAAGCGGTCGAGGACGGGATCGCTGCCATCAAAGCACTTTTCGGTGAATCGCCCGCCGACCGGGAAACCATCGCATTCCCGGAGTCGGAGCCGGAACCCGTCCCGGCCAACCCACCGGCGGCCCTCTATGCGGTGTTGCCACCGGGCGCCGATCCGCGGACACTGACCGAGCACTATGTCGACATCCAGCGGGACGTCACCATCGCCGACATCGCCATCGCCAGTGGCGCCGGGCTGCGCTCGGTGGAACACGTCAAGCGCTACACCACCGCCGGGACGGCGCACGACCAGGGCAAGACCTCCGGCGTGGTGACGAGTGCGGTCCTGGCGGCGATGCAGGGCGTCGAGGTCGGCGAACTCGGGGTGACCAAGTTCCGGCCGCCGTACACCGCCATCTCGTTTGCCGCGCTGGCCGGCCGGGAACGTGGGGATCTCTACGACCCGGTGCGCACCACCGGTGCCCACCGGTGGCATCTGGACCACGGCGCGCGCTGGGAGAACGTCGGGCAGTGGAAGCGGCCGTGGTTCTATCCGCAAACCCTGCCCGGTGGCGGCACTGAAGACATGCACGCCGCGGTCACCCGCGAATGCATCGCGGCCCGGACGAATGTCGCGTTCATGGACGGCTCGACGCTGGGCAAGATCGATGTGCAGGGACCGGACGCCGGACAGTTCCTGGACATGCTCTACACCAACCTGATGTCCAGCCTGAAGGTCGGCGCGATCCGGTACGGCGTGATGTGCGCCGCGGACGGCATGATGCTGGACGACGGCACCGTGTTCCGCCTCGGCGACGAGCACTTCCTGCTCACCACGACCACCGGCAACGCCGCCAAAGTCCTTGACTGGATGGAGGAATGGCTACAGACCGAGTGGCCACACCTGCGGGTGGGCTGCACATCCGTCACCGAGCAATGGGCCACCATGGCCATCGTCGGCCCGCGCTCCCGGGCACTGCTGGCCGCCCTGGCGGCCGACCTCTCGGTGGCCAACGCGGACCTGCCGTTCATGGCCTGGAAGGACACCTCCGTGGTCGGGCTGAGCGCCCGGGTCGCCAGGATCTCCTTCTCCGGCGAACTCGCCTACGAGATCAACGTGGCCTGGCACGACGCCGCGGCGCTGTGGGATGCGGTGTGGGCGGCCGGTGCCCCGATCGGGCTGACACCGTACGGCACCGAGACGATGCACGTGCTGCGCGCCGAAAAGGGCTACCCGATCATCGGGCAGGACACCGACGGCACCATCACCCCGCAGGACCTGGGGATGAGCTGGGTGGTGTCCAAGAAGAAGCTCGACTACATCGGCAAGCGCTCGCACGCCCGGCCGGCCAACAACGCGCCGAACCGTCAGCACCTTGTCGGCCTGCTTCCAGTGGATCCGGCTGTGCCATTGCCCGAGGGTGCTCAACTCATTGATGTGAGCAACGCATCCGCGCCGCTGGTGCCGCCGGTGCCGATGCTCGGGCACATCACGTCCGGATATTTCTCGGCGGCACTGAATTCGACCTTCGCGCTGGCCCTGCTGGTGGGTGGTCGGGACCGGATGGGCTCAACGGTCCACGTGGTGATCGACGGCAGGCCGACGCCGGCGGTGGTGACGTCGGCGGTACTTGTCGACCCGGATGGGCTCCGCCGCGATGGTGACCCGGCGGGTGATGGGCCGGCGATCGACCTCATCGCCCGCGGCGCAGGACTGCCGACCTCGCCGCTGGCGTCGCTGAGCGGCGACCTGGCGGCGTTGTCGAAACGGCCCGGCACGGCGGTTCGGGTTGCCGAGGTGCCGTTGACCACCGCGCTGAATCTTCGGCTGACCCGTGGGTCCGCCGGCGCCGAGGCGGTGTGTGCCGAGCTCGGCGTGGCCCTGCCGCCCCGGACGGGCGCCATCGCCACGGGTGACGGTGTGGAACTCCTCGCACTGGGACCCGATGAGTTTCTGCTGCTGTCCGGACCCGGGCATGCCCGGGAGCTGGCGGGCCGCATCGAGATGGCGGCCGGCCCTGCCGATCGGGGCTCGGGTTTCGTTGGGGTGACGGACGTCTCGGCATCCCGCACGACGTTGCGGGTGTCCGGACCGAACGCCCGCACGGTGCTGCGGCACGGCTGCGCACTGGACCTGGAGTCGATGCTCGAGCCGTCGTGCGCACAGACGATGCTCGCCCAGTGCGCGGTCGTGCTGATCTCGGATGGGCTGTTCACGCCGGGCGAGGAGGCCGATCAGCTGCGCATCATGGTGCGCTCGTCGTTCGCCGCGCACCTGGCCCGGTGGCTGCTGTTGACCAGCGTCGAGTACTGAGCGCTGAACACCGGGTCAGCCGGCCGCCGGCCGGGAGCGGCCGGCCTTGGTCTGGCTGCGCGCCTTCTTGCCCGCCAGCCGGCGTTCCACCGACCCTCGCGACGGCCTGGTCGCCCGGCGTGGCGGCGGCGGCGCGGTCAACGCCTTCGCAACGGCCAGCGCCAGCCGATGCCGGGCGGCCTCGCGATTGCGTAGCTGGGCGCGATGTTCGGCGGCGGCAACGGCGACCTCACCGTTGACCAGCCGCGGGCCGATCTGCATCCAGAACCTGGCCTGCAGTGTCGGACCGAGCCGACTGAAGACGGCCGACGCGGCCGGATTCCAACTGAGCTCGACCCGGCTGTCCGCGGTGTTCACGCCCTGCCCGCCGGGTCCGGACGACCGGGAGAATCGCCAGCTCAACTCGGTGACCGGAATGATCAGCGCGTCAGTGATCCGCAGCGGCTCGTCGACCCGATCGCCGGCGCGCGCTGGGGTGGTCACAACTGGTTAACCTAGCGCTCTGTCTCCTAAATAGCTAGTGGCTTATCTGGTATGTTCGACCGATGCAGGCGCCCGCGGCTCCGTTGCCCTTGTCCGATGGTGATCGGGAGATCCTGACCCGGTTGGCCCGATCGCAGACGGCCCAGCATCGGCAGGTGTTGCGGGCCCGGGTATTGCTGTCGGCGGGGGAGGGGGTGGCCAATGCGTGGATTGCCGAGCAGGTCGGGGTGAGTGTTACCACGGTCCGTGCGTGGCGGTCCCGGTTCGTGTCCGACGGAGTCGCCACGTTGGGGAAGGTCGCCGACGGCCGGGGCCGTAAGCCGGTGCTGCCGAAGGAGAAGATCGATGAGATCGTCACCCTGACCAGGAATTCCCCGCCGACAGGCGGGCCGCACTGGTCGGTGCGGACGATGGCCAGGAAGGTGGGGGTGTCGCCGGCGACGGTTCAGCGGATCTGGGCGGCGCGGGGGTTGAAACCGCACCTGGTCACACCCGTCAAGGCGATCACGTTGTCCACCGAACCGAGGTTCGAGGAGAAATCTGATCGACGCGGTCGGGAGGCGTTCGGATCGACTGGTTAGCGAACGGACGTCGACTCTGTGTCGGCCGCGTACTCCACGAGCAGTCCGGTCGCGAGGCGCAGGTACCGAATTCGTCCACGAAGCGCAACTCGACGGATCGTGGTCACTGCTCGACGACGTGGAAGATCTCGTCGTGCCGGCCGACCTGGCCGCCGATCCATCCTGAGTAAGCAGTCAGCCAAAACGGAGACACCTCACGCATGGGCAGACTCAGGCTGGTCGACCGGCGGGCCGCGAGTCTTGACAGCTATACCTCCCAACCGTGATGCTGTTGCGTACTACGAACTGAGTTGTGCTGAGCGCAAATCACGTGATCGAACGAGGTGCCGCCGTGCTTCATATCTGTCCGCTGGCCAGTATTCCCCGTGGCGAGGGTCTGCGGGTCGACACGATCGATCCGCCGATCGCGGTGTTCCACACCGATGCCGGTGAAGTGTTCGCCATCGACGACACGTGCACTCATCAGGACGCGTCGCTGGCCGACGGTTGGCTCGAGGGCTGCGAAATCGAATGCCCGCTCCACGCGAGCAAATTCGACCTGCGCACCGGGGCCGTCGACGAACCGCCGGCTAAGCGGGGCGTGCGCACCCACCGGGTCACGGTCAGCGACGACGAAATCTACGTCACCCTTTCCGAGCTGCCGGCCCCGGTGAACAGCTGATGGGCGACCTGAACTCGGTCGTCATCGTCGGTGGATCGCTGGCCGGTCACGCCACGGCGAAGGCATTGCGGCAGCAGGGCTTCGCGGGGCGGGTCACCATCGTCGGCGCTGAGGACCGTCGACCGTACGACCGGCCACCGCTGTCCAAGGACTTCCTAGCCGGGCGGACGGCAGTGTCCGACCTCACGCTCGAAGCCGAGGGCGAAGAGCTCGGGGTCGACTGGATCCTCGGTGTCGAGGCGACCGCACTGGACGTGGCATCCAGGACCGTCACACTGTCCGGGACGACGTCCGGCCGAACGCGCAGTATCGGCGCCGACGCGATCGTCATCGCCACCGGCTCCCATGCCCGGCGATTGACCAGCGACCTGCGCGGCCTCCACACGCTGCGCACCCTGGACGACGCGCTGGCGCTCAAGGCCGATCTGCTGCCAGGGACCACGCTCGCGGTCATCGGGGCCGGCTTCATCGGCGCCGAGGTCGCTTCGACGGCGCACTCGATGGGCCTGCAGGTCAGCGTCATCGAGGCGGCCGCCACCCCGCTGTTCCGCCAGCTCGGCGAGCACCTCGGGTCCGCAGTCGCCGGGCTGCACCGGGCCAATGGCGTCGATCTGCACCTGGGGATTCCGGTGGTCGGTCTGCGCGGACAGGGCCGAGTGACCGGCGTGGAACTGGCCGACGGCCGGATCATCGAAGCCGACGTCGTGCTCGCCGGCATCGGTGCCGACGCGGCCGTCGGCTGGCTTGCCGACTCTGGACTTGACCTGGCCAACGGCGTGGTCTGCGATTCCCAAGGCGCCACCTCGGCGCCGGGCGTGTACGCGGTCGGTGACTGTTCGGCCTGGTTCGATCCGTCGCTCGGCCGAGCGAACCGCATCGAGCACTGGACCGACTCACGGGACCGGCCGGCGACGGCGGTGCGTGCCCTGTTGGGCGGGCCGATCCAAGCCGGCGGTGCCGGCCTGCGGGCGCCCTACTTCTGGTCGGATCAGTACGGTGTGAAGATCCAGTTCGCCGGCCACCGGCTCGACGACGACGAATTCGTGATCGAGGACGGGGCCGCGGAAACGGCGAACCTGCTGGCCACGTGGCGCCGCGACGGAACCGTCGTCGCGGTGCTCGGGATGAACCAGCCGCGGGCCTTCACCCGGCATCGCAAGGCACTACAGCTCGTCCCCAGCAAATAGCGAACTCATCACCGACCATCCTCAGGAGTGCACGTGACCAGCACAATTCTTCCCGAATCGCTGATCCCGACGTTGCCGGGCGCGACATACACCGACCCGGCCTACTTCGCCCGGGAGCAGCAGAACATCTTCGAGGCGATGTGGTTCTGCGCGGCCCGGGCATCCGACATGCCCACCCCCGGCTCCTACCGCACGGTCCAGGTCGGTTCCGAGTCGGTGCTGTTGACCCGGAGCCGGCGCGGACCGATCAACGCCTTCTTCAACATCTGCCGGCACCGCGGCGCCACCCTGTGCACCGAACCCAGCGGCGAGGTCAAGCGCGCCTTCCAGTGCCCGTATCACGCCTGGACGTACGACTTCGATGGCAAATTGATCGCGGCGCCGAACCTGACGAAAATGCCCGACATCGACCGGGTCGAATACGGGCTGCGCAAGATCCACGTCCGGGAGTGGCTCGGTTACGTCTGGGTCTGCCTGGCCGACGCGCCGCCGTCCTTCGAGGAGACCGTGCTCAAGGAGGTCACGGATCGGCTGGGGGAGCTGGCCAACCTGGATCACTACCAGGTCGACACCCTCGCCGTCGGCCGGCGCATCGTCTATGACGTCAAGGCCAACTGGAAACTGATCATCGAGAACTTCATGGAGTGCTATCACTGCGCGACCATTCATCCGGAGCTGACCGAGGTGCTGCCCGAATTCGCGCAGGGCTACGCGGCGCAGTTCTTCGTCAATCACGGGGCCGAGTTCGGTGACGACATCAAGGGTTTCACCATCGACGGGTCAGCGGGCCTGGACGTACTGCCAGGCATCGACGAGGACCAGGACCGCAAGTACTATGCGATCACCATCAAGCCGCAGGTCTTCATCAACATGGTGCCCGACCACATCATCTTTCATCGGATGTACCCGATGGCCGCGGACCGGACGATCGTCGAGTGCGACTGGCTCTACCTGCCCAGCGTGGTCGAGGCGGGCAGGGATCTGACGAAGTCGGTGGAGCTGTTCGACCGGGTCAATCGGCAGGACTTCGACGCCTGCGAACGGTGCCAGCCGGCCATGTCGTCGCGGGTCTACCGCAACGGCGGGGTCCTGGTACCCAACGAGCACCACATCGGACTCTTCCACGAGTGGGTCACCGGGATGCTGGCCTGAAGCGAAGATGTCCACTCTCGCAACGACACCGCGGGGCGGGTCGGGTTCAGGCACGCAGCGATGCGCCGAGGTAGCCCATCCGTTCGCTGATCTGTGCCGCGGCCGCCCGCACGGGATCAACGGCCGCTTTGAGCATCGCCGGATTGAACCGGTAGGCCGGCCCGGACACCGAGACCGCCCCGACGACGGTCCCGCCGAAGCTGCGCACCGGGGCCGCGACGGCGTTGAGTCCGGTCTCGTATTCTTCGATGGTGACCGCGTAGCCGTCGACGATGCCCGCGTCCACCTGCGCCTGCAGTTCGTCGAGGCCCCGGACGGTGGCGGGTGTGAACCGCTCGAGAGCCTCGCCAAGCAGGTCGGCGCGGGCCGTTCGATCCAGCCCGCCGAGCAGCACCTTGCCCGAGGATGTGGCGTGCAGCGGGGTCGGCCGGCCCACCCAGTTGTTCACCGTGATCGCGGATTCGCCGTGGACCTGGTGCACGTTGATGACGTGTCGGCCCTGCAGAATAGCGAGGTTCACCGTTTCACCCAGCTCACGAGCGAGCTCGGCGCAGACCGGCGAACCCTGGTTGGTCAGGTCCAGCCGGCCGGGAATCGCGCCGGCCAGCCGCAGCACGCCATAGCCGAGGCTGTACCGGCCCCGATCGCCCGCCTGCTCGACCAGGCCCCGGCTCTCCAGGGCCGCGAGGAGCCGGGAGGCTGTCGACTTGTGCACACCCAGGGCCGCCGCGATCTCGCCGACGCCGGCCTCGCCGTCCCGCGCCAGGATCTCCAGGGTGGTGATGGCCCGGTCCACTGACTGCACACCGCCGGCCACACTGTCGTTGCTCATGACGCAACGATAAGCGATAAATGTGAACGATCAGGATTGATTGAAAGGACAGAATCGTGAAAAACAGCTACGACTACGTCATCGTCGGCGGCGGCAGCGCAGGTTGTGTGCTGGCCAATCGGCTTTCCGCCGACCTCGACACTTCGGTCCTGGTGCTGGAAGCCGGTCGCAGCGACTACCCCTGGGACCTGTTCATCCAGATGCCGGCAGCACTGACCTTTCCCAGCGGCAATCCGCTCTACGACTGGCGCTACGAATCCGAGCCGGAGCCGAACATGAACGGCCGCCGGATCTCGCACGCGCGCGGCAAGGTGCTGGGCGGATCGTCATCGATCAACGGGATGATCTTTCAGCGCGGCAATCCACTGGACTTCGAGCGGTGGGGCGCGGACGCGGGCATGCAAAGCTGGGACTGGGCGCACTGTCTGCCCTACTTCCGCCGGATGGAGAACTGCCTGGCCGCCGCCCCGGACGATCAGTTCCGCGGCAAGTCCGGCCCGCTCGTACTGGAACGCGGCCCGGCCACCAACCCGCTGTTCGGCGCGTTCTTCACCGCGGCCCAGGAGGCCGGCTACCCGCTGACCTCCGATGTGAACGGATTCCGCCAGGAGGGTTTTGCTGCCTTCGACCGGAATGTGCGCAAAGGTCAGCGGCTCTCCGCATCCCGCGCCTACCTGCGGCCGGTACTGCGGCGCAAGAACCTGACCGTGCTGACCAGGGCGCTGGCCAACAAGGTTCTGTTCGACGGGACCAGGGCTACCGGCGTGGAGTATCACCGCAACGGTCGTCACCACACGGCGATGGCGCGCGAGGTCATCCTGTGCGGTGGCGCGATCAATTCCCCGCAGCTGCTGCAGTTGTCCGGGGTGGGCAATGCCGCCGAGCTCAAGGCGCTCGGGATCACATCGGTCGTCGACCTGCCCGGGGTCGGCGAGAACCTGCAGGACCATCTGGAGGTCTACATCCAGTACGCCTGCACCCAGCCGGTGTCGATGCAGCCCTACCTGGCCAAATGGCGGCAGCCGTTCATCGGGCTGCAGTGGATCCTGAAGCGCACGGGTCCGGCCGCGACGAACCATTTCGAGGGCGGCGGCTTCGTCCGCTCCAACGACGATGTCGCTTACCCCAACCTGATGTTCCACTTCCTGCCGATCGCGGTGCGCTACGACGGCTCGGTAAGTCAGGAGGTCGCGCGGACCGGTCACGGTTACCAGGTGCACGTCGGGCCGATGTACTCCGACGCCCGGGGCAGCCTGAAGATCACCTCGACCGACCCGCGCAAGCACCCGGCGATGCGCTTCAACTACCTGTCCACCGACCAGGACCGGCGGGAATGGGTGGAATCGATCCGGGTGGCCCGCACTATTCTGGAGCAGCCAGCCATGGCACCCTTCAACGGCGGCGAAACATCACCGGGGCCGAGCGTGCAGACCGACGTGGAAATCCTGGAGTGGGTGGCGCAGGACGCGGAGACCGCGCTGCACCCGTCCTGCACAGCCAAGATGGGCCCGGCGTCCGACCCGATGGCTGTCACCGATCCGGAGACGATGAGAGTCCATGGCACGCAGGGCCTTCGGGTGGTCGATGCCTCGGTGATGCCGTATGTGACCAACGGAAACATCTACGCTCCGGTGATGATGTTGGCCGAGCGGGCCGCCGACCTGATCATGGGCGTGCAGACTCTGCAGCCCTCCGATGAACCCTTCTATCGGCATGCGCGGGGGTAGCGGGGAGACCGCCCGGCCGCCAGGCGAGGTGCGAGTCCGTCAGGTGAGCACCGAGTCCAGGTCATAGGCCACCGCGCGATCGACCTGCTCGATCGTGCACGACTCCGGTTCGCGGTCGGGCCGCCAGCGCAGGAAGGTCACCGCGTGCCGGAACCGCCAGCCCTCCAGTTGGTCGAACTTCACCTCGACCACCCGTTCCGGCCGCAGTTTGACGAAACTGACGTCCTTGTTGCCGCTGAACCGGGAGCGGTCACCCTCGCCCTTGACAGCCTGCCCGTCGTCGTCGGTCAGCACCCAGGGCGCGAGTTCGTCGATCAGCTGCAGCCGCTTGATGTTGGTGAAGGCCGCGATCCCGCCGACGCCGATCAACGTCCCGTCCGCGGTGTGCAGGCCCAGCAGCAGCGAACCGACGCCCTGGCCGGACTTGTGGATCCGGTAGCCGACGACGACCGCGTCGGCGGTGCGAGAGTGCTTGATCTTCAACATGGTTCGCTTGCCCTGCTCGTACGGTCGGGCCAGCGGCTTGGCCACCACGCCGTCCAGGCCGGCACCCTCGAACTGCTCGAACCAGCGGTGGGCCTCGGCTGCATCCAGGGTGGTCCTGGTCAGGTGAATGGGCGCGGTCGGCGGCAGATCGGCCAACGCCCGCTCGAGTCGTTCGCGGCGCTCGCTGAACGGCAGCCCGGTCAGGTCTTCGTCGCCCAGCGCCAGAATGTCGAAACACACCAGCTCGGCCGGGGTTTCGACGGACAGCTTGAGAATTCGCGAGGCGGCCGGATGAATCCGCTGCGACAATCGTTCCCAGTCAAGGCGTTGCGCGCCGTCCGGACCGATGCGGGTGACGATCTCGGCATCGATCGCGCACCGCTCCGGCAGATGTTGGAGCACCGATTCGACCACTTCGGGGAAGTAGCGGGTCAACGGCTTCTCGCCGCGGCTGGCCAGCTCGACCTCGTCGCCGTCGCGCAGCACGATGCAGCGGAAGCCGTCCCATTTCGGCTCGTAGAGGAGGCCACCGGCGACCGAGTCCTGGGCGGGGACAGCGGTGACGGCCTTGGCCAGCATGGGGGAGACGGGGAGCGGGATGGGCTGCTTCACCCCTGCATTGTTCACCCGGGTGAGAATGATGAGCATGAAGCTCCCCGTGATGCCGCCGGTGTCGCCGATGCTGGCCAAGCTGGTGCCGCAGATCCCGGTCGACGGATCGTTCGAGCCCAAGTGGGACGGCTTCCGGGCGATCGTCTTCCGGGACGGCGACGAGGTGGAGATCGGGAGCCGCAACGAGAAGCCGATGACCCGTTACTTCCCCGAACTGGTGGCGGCGTTCCTGGCGGAACTGCCGCCCCGGTGTGTGGTCGACGGTGAGATCGTGATCGCCACGGCGGCCGGTCTGGAGTTCGAAACCCTGCAGCTGCGACTGCACCCGGCGGCGTCCCGGGTGCGGATGCTGGCCGAGCAGACACCGGCCTCGTTCATCGCCTTCGACCTTCTCGCCCTGGGCGACGAGGATCTGACCGGCCGGCCGTTCCGCGAGCGCCGGGCCCTGCTCGAACAGGCGCTGGCCGACGCCCGCCCGCCGGTGCATCTGACCCCGGCCACCACCGACCGGGACCTGGCATTGCGGTGGTTCGATGACTTCGAGGGCGCCGGACTCGACGGGGTCGTCGCCAAGCCGCTGGACGGGACGTACCAGCCGGACAAGCGGGTGATGTTCAAGATCAAGCACGGGCGGACAGCCGACTGTGTGGTCGCGGGCTACCGGCTGCACAAGAGTGGTCCGGCGGTGATCGGTTCGTTGCTGCTCGGGCTGTACGGCCAGGACGGCTCGCTGGCCTCGGTCGGCGTCATCGGCGCCTTCACCATGCAGCGGCGCGCCGAACTGTTCGCCGAGTTGCAGCCGCTGGTCACCACGTTCGACGGGCATCCGTGGAATTGGGCAGCCTGGGCCGACGAACTGCCCAAGTCACGCGCGGCCGGGGGATCGAGGTGGAGCGTGGGCAAGGACCTGTCCTTCGTGCCACTCCGTCCCGAACTCGTCGTCGAGGTGCGCTATGAACACATGGAGGGCAACAGGTTTCGGCACATGGCCCAGTTCTCCCGGTGGCGCCCGGACCGCGAGCCGACCTCGTGCACCTTCGAGCAGCTCGATCGGCCGGTCAACGTCGACCTCGATGAGATCGTCCCCGGTTTGCGGTAGACCGGCAGCCAGGCTCAGTCCAACGGCTTGAGGTGCCGCTCGGAGATCTCGACGACCTTGGCGACCCGCCGTTGGTACTTCTCGTCGGTCAGCCAATCCGTCGTCATCCAGGCCTTGACCACCTCGATCGCCAGCGCCGAGCCGATGATCTTGCCGCCGATGCAGAGCACATTGGTGTTCGAATGCGAGCGGGCCAGGGTCGCGCAGAATGGGTCCTGGGCGACAGCGGCGTAGACGCCGTAGATCTTGTTCGCGATCATCGCGCTGCCGTAGCCGACCCCGTCGACGAATATCCCGCGCTCAACCTCCCCCTTGCCGACGGCCAGCGCGGCCGGATAGACGTGGTCAGGTAGGTCGACCGGATCCTCGTTGGCCGGGCCGAAGTCGACGATCTGATGCCCCTGCGCGGCCAGCAGATCCGCGATCTCGGCCTTGAGCTGGAAGCCGGCGTGGTCACTGGCCAGGGCGATCTTCATGACGGTCACTCCGCGGTGTGAGAAGGGTGGGTCGGGCCTTCACTATCCCGCAGCTTCCCGGGGCGCGCAGCGGATGCTGCGGCGTGGCCGGGCATCTGCCAGGATCGGCCTACCCCGACCGGACGGAGGCGATCGGCATGGAGATTGCGCTGCTGGTCAACCCCGCCGCCGGCCAGGGGAAGGGTGCCCAGCATGCTGAGCTCGCGGCGGAGTCCCTGCGATCGGCCGGGTTCGCGGTCATCGTGCTGGCCGGCCGGGACGCCGGGCACGCCCGGCTACTCGCGGATTCGGTGGTCACCAGCGGCATCGGCGCACTGGTGGTCTGCGGGGGCGACGGGATGGTCCACCTGGCGTTGCAGTCGGTTGCCGAGTCGGCGACGGCCCTGGGGGTCATCCCGTCCGGGACCGGCAACGATTTCGCCAGGATGCTCGGCATCCCGCTGGGTGATCCCGGCGCGGCGGCCCGGATAGTCGCCGGCCAGCAGACCATCGCGATCGATCTGGGGCGGGCCGGCCCCGAGTGGTTCGGCACGGTGTTGGCCACCGGCTTCGATTCGCGGGTGAGCGATCGGGTGAATCGGATGCGCTGGCCGCGCGGCCGGGCCCGATTCAACCTGGCGGTGGTCGCCGAGCTGGCGAGGTTCAAGCCGCTGAAGTACCGGATCATCCTGGATGATCGGGAAACCGAACTCGAAGCGATGCTGGTCGCCGTCGGCAACGGCAGTTCCTACGGTGGCGGCATGCGGATCTGCCCCGACGCTGACCCGACCGACGGACTGTTCGACGTCACGGTGGTGACAAAGTTGAGTCGCAGCAGGCTGATTCGGCTCTTCCCGACCGTATATCCCGGCAAACACGTCGACCAGGTTGAGGTGCTCACCTTTCGCGCGGCCCAGGTCAGCGTTGCCGCCGACGACGTCTCGGGCTATGCCGACGGTGAACTCGTTGCGCCGCTGCCGGTGTCGTGCCGAGTGGTGGCAGGTGCGGTGCGGGTCTACGTTCCCGGCTCGGTGTGAATCCGGGTTAGTTGTTGCCGCTGTCGTTGCTGCGCCGCCACCGGACGCCGGCCTCGATGAAGCCGTCGATGTCTCCGTCGAAGACCGCGCTCGGGTTGCCGACCTCGTAGTTGGTCCGCAGGTCCTTCACCATTTGGTAGGGATGCAGAACGTAGGAGCGCATCTGGTTGCCCCAGGAGTTGCCGGCGTCCTTGAGCGCGTCCATCGTCGCCTTCTCCTCCTGCCGGCGGCGCTCGAGCAGCTTGGACGACAGCACCGTCATCGCCGACGCCCGGTTCTGAATCTGCGAGCGCTCGTTCTGGCACGACACCACGATGCCCGTGGGCAGGTGGGTGATCCGGACCGCGGAGTCGGTGGTGTTGACACCCTGGCCACCCGGGCCGGAGGACCGGTAGACGTCGACGCGCAGTTCCTTCTCGTCGATCTCGATCGCATCGGAGGAGGCGACCACCGGCAGGACTTCGACCCCCGCGAACGATGTCTGCCGGCGTCCCTGGTTGTCGAACGGCGAAATCCGAACCAGCCGGTGGGTGCCCTGCTCCACCGACAACGTGCCGTACGCGTACGGGGCCTTGACCTCGAAGGTGGTCGACTTGATCCCGGCCTCTTCGGCATAGGAGGTCTCGAAGACCTCGGTCGGATAGTTGTGCCGCTCCGACCAGCGCAGGTACATCCGCATCAGCATCTCGGCGAAGTCGGCCGCATCCACGCCGCCGGCCTCCGACCGAATGGTCACCAGCGCGTCCCGGACGTCGTACTCGCCGGACAACAGCGTACGAACCTCCATCGCATCGATTTCGGTGCGCAGCGCGAGCACCTCGGCGCGGGCCTCGTCCAGCGTCTCCGGGTCGTCCTCGCCCAGCTCGAACAGCACCGACAGATCGTCGAGCCGCTGCCGCAGGTCGGTGATCCGCTTGAGCTCGGCCTGGGTGTGCGACAGCTCCGAGGTCACCTTCTGCGCGTTCTCCGGGTTGTTCCACAGGTCCGGAACGCTGGCCGCTTCCGACAGCCTGGCAATCTCGACCACCAGAGTGTCAACGCCGATCGCGGTTTCGATGCTCTTCAGCGTGGTTTCGAGGGCCTTGACTGCGGCTTGATCGTCGGGATGCACAACACCGCAGCCTACGCGGTCGGCTTCAATGCACGCTGCCGCTGCCGTGGACCTTGCCGGTCGGGTGGGCGGTCACCCGCTCGGGAGGCGACAGCAGGGACAACGGCCGGGCCTGGTCGTCGCCGGGCATCGGGCAGCCGCCGTCGATCCAAGCCACGGCGACGTCACGCCAGGTCTTTCCCGGCCCATCGCCGCCTGGCCCGTTCAATGCCGGCCCGTTCAATGCCGGCCCGTTGAATGACTTGGACATCCGGTTCTTCCCGTTCAGCAGATCGCTGACCAGCTTGCTGGCCGCGGAGTCGCCGGGTACCACCCAGCCGTTCTGCCGGTCGGCCACCACCGCCAGGAACGCCGCCGTCGGCTGGGTGAACCACCAGCTCACCGGCTTGCTGACCGGCTGACCGGCGCCTGCGGTATCCGGGCCGGTCAGCATCTCGGCCTGGTGGCCGTGGGTGTCCTGCTGCCGAGCGCGCATCGCGTCGACGAGTCGGGCCATCTGGTCGGCGATGCTCAGCGTGGCTCGCGGTGGTTTGGCAGGCCCGGCCGCCACCGATCCGACCCACCCGCGCCAGACCTTGATCTGCTCATCGGTGAACACCTTGTACATCGGGCCTTCCGGGCCCATCAGGTCGAAAAACGGGCTCGCCTGATCGCCCGGGACGATCAGAGCGGCGTCGATCAGCGCCTTCATCAGCGCCGTCGGCTCGGCGAAGCGGTCGTTGATCAGCGTGCCGGCGAGTTTCTTCAGGCCGTGGTTCAACCGGGCCTTGGGGCCCAGCGTCCGGATGATCGCCTCGACCCGGTCGGCGGGCGTCGGTGCCTGCGCGAGCTTGACCTGCATGTCCTCCGCCAGCGTCCCCGTCGTACTGAACGCGACGTACCCGTTCCAGATCCGCTCCCACTGAGCTTGCATCGCCTCGTCGCCGGCATCGACCCGGACCTGTTCGAGATAGCTCTCGATGGCCTGTCGTGCCTTCGCCCCATGCCCGGTGGCCGCGTTGTCAATGGCCACATGCATTTCGTAGAAATGCGCGTCCAGGCCGAAATACTCGTTGAGCCGGACCATGTTCTTGAGTTCGACCGAGCTCCATTCCAGATACTGGGTCATCCCGAGGAGTTCCGGCAGGAAATCCTGGGAGAACTCGGACACCACGAGCTGGAACAATGCGGCCGTGTATGCCGAATCGAGGATGTCCGGGTTCTCGGCGTACTCGCGCGACCGGAGTTCCGGCAGCACAATGTCCACGTCGCGCAGTAGCTCGGTGTAGATGTTCGCGTGGTTGAGCGCCGGGTCCCCGCCGCCGAGTTCCTCGATCCAGATCCCGAACAATAGATTCCGGACCAGGTCCATCGGGCCGACCGGCGCGATATTGCGCAGCCAGGCGCCGTCGGTTTGGTTGAACGGCGCCATTTGCAGGAGCCAGTCGATGACGTTCTCCCGAGTCCGCATGGTCCAGCTCTGGGCCGCTTCATATCGGTTGGTGTCCTCGACGAGGCCCTGATAGACCTCGTCCAGCCGCGCCTCGAAGGCCGCCCGGCTGTACGGAAATACCCGGAGCTCCGCCTCGAGGGTCGAGGATTTCTGGAGCTTCCGGGCGGCGTCCAGGAAGCCTTCGGCGAGCGCCCGCGCGGTCGGCAGGAACCCCTCGAACGAGTCGAGATTGAGCATGATGTGGAAGTAGTCGCGGTGCCGCAGCCCCGCATAGGGAGATTTGGTGACGGTCCGGGTGCCGTTCGTCATCTGACCCTCCGATCCCGATGCACGGCCAGACAGCTATGCCGCTATTCTGCATCCTTCCGGCGACTGCAGGCCAGCTGAAAAGTTCTATGGTGATGACGCGCAGTGTTCGTGGCGAAATGAAGGGCGGCGGTTACTGTGAGCGACCACAACAGCGACCACAACGAAGAGCGGGATCCGACCGATTGGGACAGTCGACTACCGGTTGACCGTATCGAGGGAACCGGGCACCTGGCAGGCAACGCAATTCAGTTCCACTGGTGGAATCTGTTGCTGCTGATCCCGTTGCTGATGCTCATCACAACGTTGTACAACTCCGATGAACCCAGACTCTTCGGATTTCCCGCCTTCTACTGGATCCAATTCCTGTTCGTCTTCGTCGGCGTGGCCTGCGTGGCGTTGGTATTCCTGACGACCGGGAGTCGACGTCATTCCGCGGTCCGCCGGCAGGAGCGTGGACAGGACGGGGGCGAGAAATGAGTGGCATCCACGTCACCGAGTTGTTGGTCTTCCTGGTGCTCTTCGCCGGGGTCGCGGTCATGGGGTTTCTGGCCGCTCGCTGGAAGTCCGGCGACACCATGGAGCACCTGGACGAATGGGGACTGGGCGGCCGTAAATTCGGCGGCTGGATCACCTGGTTCCTGGTCGGCGGCGACCTGTACACCGCCTACACGTTCGTCGCCGTTCCGGCGTTGGTCTTCGGCGCTGGCGCCATCGGGTTCTTCGCGCTGCCGTACACCGTGGTGCTGTATCCGATCGTCTTCCTGCCGGTGCTGCGCCTTTGGTCGGTTTCCCGCTCGCACGGGTACGTGACACCCGCCGATTTCGTGCGAGGGAGGTACGGTTCGCCGACGCTGGCGCTGCTGGTGGCCATCACCGGGATCGTGGCCACGATGCCCTATATCGCCCTGCAGTTGGTGGGTCTGGAGGCGGTGCTGCGGACCATGGGCATCAACGCGTCGGGCTTCATCGGGCACTTACCGCTGTTCATCGCGTTCCTGGTGCTGGCGCTGTACACCTACAAGTCGGGTCTGCGGGCACCTGCGTTGATCGCCTTCGTCAAGGACGGCCTGATCTACGTGGTGATCATCGCCGCGGTGATCTACCTGCCGTCCAAGCTGGGCGGCTGGGGATCGATCTTCGACGTGGCGTCGGCCAAATTCGCCGCCACGCCGTCACCGGCGGACGGCATCCTGTTGACCCGGAACAACCAGTTGCAGTACGCCACGCTGGCACTGGGCTCCGCGTTGGCCCTGTTCCTCTACCCGCACTCGGTCACCGGGATCCTCGCCTCGCGCGGCCGCAACGTGATCAAGAAGAACATGATCGCGTTGCCGGCCTACTCGTTCCTGCTGGGCCTGCTCGCCCTGTTGGGCTACGCGGCCATCGCGGCGGGCGTCACGCCGATCATGAACAATTCTACCGGTCGGCCCGACAGCAACACCCTGGTGCCGGCGCTGTTCGACAGCCAGTTTTCCAGCTGGTTCGCCGGGATCGCCTACGCGGCGATCGGGATCGGCGCGCTGGTGCCGGCCGCCATCATGTCGATCGCCGCCGCCAACCTGTGGACCCGCAATATCTACAAGGAGTACATCGACAAGCACGCCACCCCCAAACAGGAAGCCCGGCAGGCGAAGTGGGCCTCGCTGGTGGTCAAGTTCGGTGCGGTGGCCTTCATCTTGTTCATCGACCCGCAGTTCTCGATCGATCTGCAGCTGATCGGTGGGGTGATGATCCTGCAAACCCTGCCGGCGGTCGCGATCGCGCTGTACACCCGGTGGCTGCACTCCAAGGCGTTGATCGCCGGCTGGGTGGTCGGCATGGGGTGGGGGCTCTATCTGCTGTGGACGATCCCCAACCCGGCCACCGGCAAATTGCACTTCGCCGGGTCGGCGCTGACGCTGTCCAAACTGTCCATCGTGGGCTGGCACCCGTTCGGGGCCTCGACCGTGCAGATCTACGTCGGAGTCGTCGCGCTGGCGGCCAACCTGATCGTCGCGGTCGTGGTGACCGTTGTCCTGCGGGCGGCCAAGGTCGCGGACGGTCGCGACGCCACCCGCGGGGCCGACTACCACGCAGACGAGGGCGATCCGGAGCTGCGGGAGATCGCGGTGCACTGAGCGGGTCCCGGAGCGGGTTTCCGCCGAATCACCCGGGGGTAGCGCCGCGAACGTCCGGGTGTCGGCCTACCCTGGGGTGGAGGGCTCTACGGGAGAATGCCTTCGGCGGGAGCGATGCCATGCGTGTCAAGGATGTCCTGGTCATCAAAGGTTCGGCGGTCGCCACCATCGATCCGGCTGCGACGCTGGCGAAGGTCATCGCCACGCTCGTCGAACACGGGGTCGGCGCCCTGGTGGTGAGTACCGACGGGACGACCATCGCCGGGATCGTCAGTGAACGTGATGTCGTTCGCGGTCTGAATGCCTTCGGCGTGGAACTGCTCACCATGCCCGTCCGCGAGATTATGACCACCGACGTGCACACCTGCACCCCCACCGACGAGATTCGCTCGGTGGCCCGGACGATGACCGACAAGCGGTTCCGGCACATGCCGGTCACCATGGACGGCGCCCTCGCCGGGATCGTGTCGATCGGCGACCTGGTCAAGAGCCGCGTCGACGAGTTGGAGACCGAGCACGATCAGTTGGTCGACTACATCTCCTCGGCTCGCTGAACGGGTCTCCGGTCGGGGCGCGCTAACCCCGGCGGGTAGCTCGCTCGGAGGCGATGGCCGTCGCCACATCCCTCGGGTAGGTGCGTCGAGCCGCGACCAGCAGGATGATCCCGGCGATCACCAACACCCCGAGCATGGCCAGGAACGCCCGGTCGAGGCCGACCGCGCCGCCGCCCTGAACCCGGCCGGCGTCCGCGCCCGGCGGACTCAGCAGCGTGGACAAGAACCCGAACAGCAGCGGCGCGGACGATTTGAGCAATGCCTGCAGGAAGTTGCGCACACTTTCCGCGCGTCCCCACAGCCGGGAATGCATGATGTCCAGCCGCGCGGCGTCCAGCGGCGGGTTCGCACCGCCGATCCCGGCAGCACCCAGGAAGAGCAGCGGAAACGATACGACGAGCGTGGTGAGCAGGAAGCCGGGAGCGGCGAATGCGACGGCGAACAGGCAGGACAACCCTCCGATCAACGGCCGGCTGGCGATCCGACCGCGGGCGATAAATCGATCGGACATCGGTCCGGTGATCAGCGTGCCCAGCACGACCGCGACGCCGACCAGCACCAGGAGCAGCGTCGCGGAGCTTTGTCCGAGGTCGAAACGGCCGCGGAGGAACACGACGATGAAGGCCTGCATACCGGCGACGTAGTAGTAGGCCAGCGCGGAGGCGATGATCAGCACCACGTTGGTCCGGATCGACAGGACGTAGCGGAGGGCCCAGGCCAACGATCTGTCGGTGGGGTCTTCGGTGAGGACGAGTCTCTGATGGGGTTCGATGCCGGCGTTGGTGACGAGTTCGAACAGACCGGTGGTCTCGGCGGTTTCGCCGTGGTCAGCGATCGCCGGCAGTTCCATGCAGCCACGGACGGGTTCGGGCAGCCGGCGGAGCAGTGCGACCGCCAGGATCGGACCCGGAATGGCCAGCACCCAGAACGCTCCGCGCCAGGACCACCAGGCGGCCATCTCACCGGCGAGCAGCAGACCGGACGCGGCCCCGGCGAATTCGCCCGCCAGGATGAGGCCGTAGACGCGTCCCCGGTCGGCGGCCGGGAACAGGTCGCCGGTCAGCGAGGCGACGATCGGGGTGGCCGCCCCGATGCCCGCACCCAGCGCGACCTGCGCAATCAGCAGCGTCAGGTAGTTCTGCGCGGCGCCGGCTACGATGACCGCGGCCGACCAGGTGAGCACACATCCGGCGAGCAGTCGCACCCGGGCGATGCGGTCGGCGAGCAGGCCGAACGGCAGGGTGGTGGCCGCGCCCATCAGGCTGGTCGCGGTGATCAGCAACCCGATCTGGGTGTTGTCGATGCCCAGGGCCAGCTTCACATCCGGCGCGACCGCCCCGACGATGGTCTGGGTGCCGGCGGCCATCGCCAGCGCGGCGGAAAGCAGCACGATGACCCGCAACTGAGCCCGCCCACCCGCGGAAGCGGTCAGCCGGGTCAGGAATGCCATGGCGCCCAGTATCCGTGCCGGGGCGTTGAGCGGGGCAGCCGAGGGCGGCGCAACGCTTGTAGGATCCGCTTTCATGACGGATCCGTTGATCTCCGAGGACATGGTGCGCGATTTCGCCCGCGACGGGGTGCTGTACGTGCCCGGTGTCCTGGCTCCCGACGAGTTGGCGAGCGCGGTGCGAGCGGTTGAGCAGGTGCTCGCCGAGCCGGGTTTGCTGGCCCAGGTGGCCAGCGGAGTCAACGATCCCGGATCCTTCTTCGAGGACTTCCGTCGGTGGCAGGACGTTCCGGAAATCGAGGCGTTGGCCAGATATTCGCGGCTGCCGCAGATGGCGGCCTCCTTGCTCCGCACCGAACAGGTCCGCTTCTTCCACGATCACACGCTGGTCAAGGAGGGCGGCACCCGGCAGCGGACCCCGTGGCATCAGGATCAGCCGTACTACAACGTCGACGGGCACGGAGTCAGCGCGTGGATCCCCGTTGATCCGGTTCCAGTGGCCGGCTGCCTGGAACTGGTCGCCGGTACCCATGACGGTCCGTGGTTGATGCCGCGCACGTTCCTGGACGGCAAGGCAAAGTGGTTCCCTGATGGCGCCCTTGAGGAGTTGCCGGATATCGAGGCCGCCCGGAACGCGTTCGACATCCGCCAGTATCAGATGCAGCCCGGTGATGCGATCTTCTTCGATTTCCTGACCGTGCACGGCGCTCCCGGCTTCCCCTTCGCCGGGCGGCGGCGGGTGCTGTCGCTGCGTTACCTGGCCGAGGATGCCCGGCACGCGCCGCGCGAATGGCGCACGTCGCCACCGTTCGACGGGCTCGAGGATGAGCTGCCGGCCGGGGCGCCGATGGATCATCCGCTGTTTCCGGTGGTCTGGCCGACGGGCTCGGCCGCCCTATCGCGGGGGTAGGACCACTCCGAACCCGGCGACCGCGAGCCGGAGCAGTACCTGGCCGGGGGCCAGCAGGTCCGCGATCTTGGCCGCAGACAGGACTTCGAGCTCGGCCAGCCGCGCCCGGTAGGAATCCGGCCCCGCCAGCCGGGCCAGGTGCAGTTCTTCCACGTTCAGCCAGACCTTCTGCCTGGCTTCCCGCAGGAAGCGTTTCGTGCCGAGCCGGTTGAGCGGAGTGAGCAACCGGCCGAGCAGCGTCATCGCATCGCCGAGGGCGTGGTCCTCCGCGGCGACCCGGGACGCCAGGACGCCGTCGATCTTCGCGTGATCGCGACGACGCCGATCCAGCAGTGCCGGATCGAGGAAGTCGTTTTCGCTGATCACTGCGAGCATCGCTTGGGGCAGGTCGTAGTTCACGTGCGCGTTGATGCCGAGCAGCACGTGGCGCAGGGCGGGCAGGCCGGCCGGGGCGTTGAAGGCCAGGCGCCAGGGGCGGGGGACGTCCGCGGCGCGCCCCTCGGCGTCCGCGTCGTGCGCGGCCAGGTACTGATCGGCGAACACGACGTCCCAGAGTTCGACCCACCCCGGATCCTCGAAGGTGGCGGTGTGGATCGCGTCGCCCACCGCCTGGGTGGTCCGCAGGTAGGTGCCGAGGAAGATCCGGCGGTGCGCCCGGTTGCCGGTCAGCGCATCGAGCCGCTGTTGCATGCGCTGCACGACGGCGTCGACCGTCTGCTCGGCCGGATTCATCGGGGCTCCCGGAAATCGCCCACGTGCAGCGTGAAGACTCCGGTCACGGTGTTGTCGGTGCCGGTCAGGAATCCCGGTACTCCGGGTAACACAATCTGGGCGATGACGCAGATGTCGAAGATCGAGCCAGGGTTCAGGTCGGGCACCTGCTCGGCAGCCGAACGACAATCCGCTCCGGTCTTCACGAACCGAACCGTCAAACCCTCGGCGGGAACGTTCTGGTCGTTCAGGGCGACCGCCGCGGCCGCCATGGCTCTGTCGTACCCGGCCGAAACGGACGGCGCGTTGTCCATCAAACGGGCCGCGTCGCGCGCCGCCTGGGACACCGCGTAGGTGGTGGCCTGCAACCTCAACATCGAAATCAGAATGTAGATCAGTGGGATGAGAATGACCACGGCCAGCACGACCAATTCGATGATGGCTCTCCCGGCGTCCGCGGAGTTACTGCGCTCCGAGTCCTCGGGAGCACCGACTTGGTACGCCAACCAGGGCCTCACGGGGTGCCTTCGACCGCGGCATGCCCGGTCACCGTGACGGCGGGCAGCACGCCGTCGAGCAAGCCGACAAGCCCGGGTGAGGTCAGGCTGCAGCGAACCTGAACGAGCACTCCATCGCTGGAGCGGGTGCAGACCAACGAGTCGCGGGTCGATCCGGTGATGCCATCGCCCAATGCTTCGCGGACCTGCTTCGTGACGTCGAAGTCGGAGATGTCGGCCAAGCCCGCGTACCGGGCGGTCTCGGCGGCGGCAGCCGTCAGCAGGGTCCTGGTGTAGGCCCACAGGCAGACCTGGATCAGGCTCAGGAACAGCATGACCAGCAGCACGATCACCAGGGTGAATTCGGCCACCGCCGAACCTCGGTCATGGTCCGGATCAGTGGTTTCCCGATTGGCAGGCGTCGCCAGACTCACTTGATCGATTCGAACGCCTTCTGAACCGCGCTGGTGACCGCGTCGCGGAACACGACGATCAACGCGATGACCACGATCGCGGTCATCATCGTGATCATCACCCAACCGGGCACGTCACCGCGATCCCGTTCGGGGTCATTCGTGTCGGCCCGGCGTTGCATCGCTGCGATGCCGTCGGTGAGCATGAGCGTCAGACGGATGATGCCCGTCGCAAGGTATGTCTGCCATTTCATGTGGAAATTCCTCCTTGAGGGACTAACCGGCAACTGTCGTGATCGCGATCAGGCCGGGATACAGGGCGAAAAGGATGGTGATCGGCAAGACTATGAAGACGACCGGGACCATCATGGCGATTTCCTTGCGTCCGCCGGCTTCCATGAGTTGTCGCTTGCTCAGGGCCCGCACGTCGGCGGCTTGTGCCCGCAGGACGTCCGCGAGCGGGGTGCCACGTTCGATCGCTACGGCCATGCCGTCAAGGAATCGGGCGACCGGATCAAGCCGTGTTCGGTCGCGGACTGCGGTGATCGCGTCCAGCAGCGGCGTACCCGAGCGGGTGTCGGCCAGAATCGAGGCGAGCTGATCAACCAGCGGACCGTGCGCGAGTTTGGTGATCCGCTCGATCGCGCCGGCCGGACCTTCGCCGGCGGTGACCGCGAGAGCCAACATTTCCGCGACGACCGGGAACTCGGCGAGGATTTCCTCGTCGCGCTGATCGACCTCGCGGCTGAGCCAGTAATCCCTGACCAGTACCCCGGTCATCGCGGAGAACAGGATCAGCAGCCCGATCGCCACCGGGTTGACCTGGGTGGTGAAGATGGCCAGCACGCCGAGTCCGACCCCGCCGAGCAGGCCGATCGCGCCCCAGGAAAGCTGCTCGGCGCGGAACTCCTCGACCGTCATCGTTGAGTTCAGCGCGGCGAGCCGGCGACGGACCGAGAGTTGGCCGCCGATCAGCTTGTCCAACCGGTGCACGAAATCATGCATCAAGGGGGCGCTGATCCGGCTCAGTGCACTGCTGGGACCGTTGGCCTTGGGACCGGCCAACAGCCTGGATGGCGCAGGTGTGTCGGCCAGGTACGGTGCGATCCGATCACCGAGCGTCGTCCGCCGCAGCGGCGGTGCGGAGACGATGGCCAGCAACAATCCCAGCGCGGCGACCAAGCCGAGCACGGCGCCAACCAGGGCCAGGTTCATCGCAGCACCCGCCGGTCTTCGGGCAGTCGCCCGATGCGGATCATCAGGCGATAGGCCAGCAGAGACAGGACTCCGCCCACGGCCAGGATCGCCACTCCCGCTGGTGTGTCATACGCGGTCAGCGTCTGTTGCTGAGTGGCCAACAACAGCAGCACCAGCCACGGCGCCGCCACCGCCATCCGCGCCGCATTGATCGACCACGACTGCCGCGCCAGCAGCTCGCTACGGGTCCGGGCATCGTCGCGCAGGAACCCCGACAGGGTGCTCAACAGCCGGCCGAGGTCGGTTCCGCCCACTTCGCGGGCAACTCGCAGGGACTCGCAGACCCGGTCGCCGATCGGATCGGCGAGGGCGTCCTTGAGCCGGTCCAGGGATTCGTTGAACCGGCCGGTGGCGCGGTAGTCAGAGCCGAATCGTTGGAAGGGCTCGCGGATGGATTCCGGGCCCCGGTTTCCGACGGCGGTCAGCGCTTCGGGGAGCGACAGGCCGGCCCGAACACCTGAAGTCAGGTTGTCGACCACCTCCGGCCATACCTCGCGCAAATCGGTCTGCCGTTTGTTGCGCAGCCGGGCGACCATCAGCCGGGGCAGCATCAAACCGAAGACGGCGAAAACCGCGGAGACGGCCAATGAACTCGTGAGCACCACCACGATCAGGAAGGCCAGCACCGCGCTGAAGATTTGCAGAATGAGCAGCTGTGTCGGGCTGACCCCGGCCAGTCCGGCCTGGGCCAGGCGTTCCTTGGTTTTGCTCGGACCGCGGGCGGGGCGCCCGGCCCGCGGTTTCGCGGCCAGCACTGACCAGATCAACAGCAGCCCGACGCCCGCGAGGAGCCCGATCAACGCACCCACCTGATTCCCCCCGTTCGGAATTCAGCGAATCCGGACAGGGCTGTCAATCTGCCCGATCGTGATCTGCCCAATCGCGACAGTCTCCCGTACCTCGGCAACGGTTTACGCCACTTCTGGCTCATTGGGGATAACTTTCCCGAACGAGGAGGATTTGTTGACCTCTGCGTGATCGGCGCGGTTACGGAGGGTGGGAAGTCGGGGGTCTCGGGTACGCACCGATCGATCAGACCGCGCCGATTACCATCGGCAGCTCGCTGGAACCGGCCGGTACTGTCGCGTGCGCGGCGCGCACTGAACGCACTATTCGGCCCATGGTGGAGTGAAGGGTGCCAGGTCGCCCATGATGGCTTGTCCGCCCACCGGCAGGCAACAGAGTGCCACGAAATGTTCCGCGCCGGCTGCTTCCAGCAGGAACGACGTCTGGGCCGGTACGACGAGAGTGTCGCCTGCAGCGAGGTCGATCGACGTGCCCGCCAGGTGGGCGGTGCCCTTGCCGGACAGCACGATGAACACCTCCTGTCGGGTGAGCCGATGGGCCACCCCGGAATGGCCAGGCGTGAGGCGCACTTCCCAGACCGCCGTGTCGCTGCTTCCCGTCGTCGGCGTGGCCAGCGAAGTGAACGCCGCTCCGGGCAGGTGGTGGGTGGGCTCGACCGGACGGGGATGAACTGACATGAGCAACCTCCTATGAGTATCGTCAGCTTTGACTGACTATTATAGTCAACCATGGCTGACGAAATGAGACAAGGCAGATGACCGAGAAAACTGAGCCGGCAGATTTGGGCATCATGCTGACGCTGGCCTTGCGCTGCTTTGTCGACGGACTTCATCAGGGACTCGGCGGGCAGGGCTTCCAGGATTTGCGCCCGCCTTTCGGGGTGATCTTTCGGGCCCTACGAGATGGGCCGCTCACGCTGACCGCGCTCGCGGCGCGGTTGGGGGTGACCAAGCAGTCGGCGGCGAAGTTGGTCGACGAGATGGTGGCCAAGGGTCTGATCGAGCGAAGTGACTCCGACTTGGACGGTCGAGCGAAGCTCCTGGGCCTGACCGATCGTGGGCGTTTGGCAATGGCCACCGCGATCGGGGTGGGAAAGGACATCGAACGCCGACTTGTCGACGCGGTCGGGCCGGACGAGGAACAGCAGTTCCGGCGGACCATGGAGGCCTTCATCCACCTGTTCGGTGGCGGTGAGGACCTGATCCACCGCCGCAGCCGGGCGATCTGACACTGGGGTGAGTTTGCCGGGCTCGGGTTCGGCACAACGTAGCTGCCGATTTTCCTTGGTCCGACCGGGGCACGCGGAACCCGGGTGTGATTTCCTCCGTCGCTTGACACAGGGAGTCAAATAACAGTAGTGGATTTCACTCTGGAGGCGGCGGGATGAGTTGCGAAAAGCCCCGTGCCCGTTGGCGTGCCGGCCTATTTCAGCCGCTCAGCGCGTCGCTTTGGATATCGGGCGTTATCTGTACCGCGGTCGGCGTCGTGCTGACCAACGGACTCGCGGGCCTGCTTCCGCACATCGGCGCCGCGCTCGTTCTCCTGGGAACCTCCAACGGAGCCGTCAGCGCTCTCAACCTGGGATCTGTCTTCAAACTGGCCAGTGGGAGCCGGGCACGCGCCGAGGCGTTGACGAAGGAGTGCATCAATCTACAACCACGGATCGAGATCATTGCCCAGCTGTTGTGCGCTGATGAGAATGCGGTGCGGCGGACCGTAGGGCTCACCATCATTGAGGTGTCCCGTGAGTGGAACGCAGACCTGGGAGTGTTCTTCGATCGATTCCTATTGTGCCGAACCATAGCTATCGCACGCGATCAGGAGGCGATCTTCGGCCCGGGTTCCGGCAGCGATCCCGAGCGGGAGAATCAGTTGATCAAAGCGCTGTACCGACTCTGCCAAGTTCCCCCGGCCGATATAGCGACGATGTTGAATCGGGACCTGACATCCATTCGCCTGGTGCTGGGCGGATCACCACAAGGTGACGTCCGACAGTGACAATCGACTCAAACCGCACGCTGTCACCGGATCAGGTGGCTCAAGCAGTCAGCCTCGGGCATCAGTATTTCCTGCGACGGGTCGCTGCTGCCCTGGCGATCTGCGCGGTGGTCAGTGCTGCGTTGCTCACGACAAGTCTGGCCATTCGTGGTGCGTTGGCTCCGAAATCTGCGAATACCCAGACCACTCAGACAATCGAAATCACCGCCGACCCGATCGACATCACTGTTGTTCAGACGGCGACGCTCACCGAAGCCGTCACCATCGTCGAAACGTCTGCCGCCACCGAGACAGTCACGGTCACCACAGTTTCGACCAGCGTCTCCACGCTGACGGAGGTGCAGACGACAACGGAACTCGAAACAGTAACGGTCACCGAGACAACACCTTCGACGGACACGACGAGTCCGATTCCCTGACGACACTGGCTCTTACTTCCATTCCGGGTCAGTCCGAGGCAGCGGAGCGCCGTTGACACCACCAATGGCCATTGCTGAGGCGCAACAACCGATCCTGGATCCCCCCAAAATGGGGGGTTCCGGCTCGCGCCCGCGGTGTCGACAAACCGCGCCCGCAGTGTCGACGAACTGAAGGGCTCTTCCCGACTGGGCCGGCAGCGCCAGTTCATACGAGCGGCACGGACGTGTGTCGCCGCAGATCAAGAGCCATTGCGACCTATCCCCGGGGCCCCCCGCGCGCCAAAGTGAATATTTCGACCGACGTCGATTCGGGGTTTTCGAATCGTGAGCGAAGTGCCGATCGTCCTGCGGCAGCCATTCACTTGCTTGTCAGGTATGCGCCCCGGGCGGATGATCTTCGTCAAGCTCACTGTATGGATGCGATCCGCCTCGTCGGGTGAAGCAGTCGCTATGGAGCCGGGCAAGCTCAGCGGAAAGGTTTGCGAAATGAGAGCGTCAAAGATGTGGCCCCTGTCGATTCTCGCGGCATCCGTAGTGGCGGTCGGCGTCAACATTTTCAGTCCGGCGGTCGCGGACCCAACACTCCCGACACCCACCGCGCCGATCACCGTCGACATTGCCCTTCCCATGGTCGACCAGCAGGTCACCTTCACCGCGACCGTCGCGTGCAATCTTCCACCGTGCCGCTATCAATGGCGCTGGTACCGGATCCCGTTCGATCGGCTCGGCTCCACGATGGGGGAGGGCGAGGTCATGCAGTACGCCTTCGACACACCGGGAATCAAGCTCGTCGTCCTGAAGGTGACAGATTCCGGCAGCACCCATCCGCATGTGATCCTGACCGAAGCAATCATCGTCGACGCGGCGAGTTCCGGAACCCCCCTCGATCCCACGCCGCCCCTGGACGCCACTGCCGTGGACACCACTGCCGAGTACCCGTCGCCGTCGGTGGACACTTCGGTCGCCGATCCGTCGAGCGCAGGCACTGCCGTTGTCGATGCGTCACCGCCGGCCGATCCGACCGGCACCGTGGGCCCGACCCTGGTCGTCGACCCATCTCGGCCGGCCCTGCCGAACCCCGGTGACGGCGCCGGGCTCCCTCCGGCGAGTTGACGCTGGCCGTTCAGAACGGAACCAGCCGGCGTCGCTGGATCCGTCCCGAACGGCCATCCCTACGTCAACTACATCTCCATCGCTTCGTAGATATCGACCGAGCCGCCGGAGGCCAGCACCGGGCAACCCTTGGCCGTTGTGGTCGCCTCATCCAGCGACGCGGCGCTGATCAGGGTGTAGCCGGTCGCGCCGATGCCGCCGCCGGCGGACACCGAACCGTCGGCTGCCACGGTGGCGGCGGCGCCGAACGGGCTCCCGCCGTCCAGGATCGAAGGGCCGATCGAGCCGAACCACGCGTTCCACTCGTCCATCGACTTCTGCTGGGCTTCCGGGGTCTCGGCCATGCTGCCGCCGCTGTAAAGGAATGCGAACTTCGCCATCAGATTGCTCCTCGCTCTGCCGGCCACGGTTGCGCGGCCGGTTGGGATGTGCGGACATCTAGAAGACGAAGCAGCCCCGCCGAATTCGACAGCGATCTGGAATCGGTCACCGCGGGTCGTCGGACCGTCCCACCGCGTCACCATTCCTGCACCTTCGGGCAGCGATCGGGGTGCGCACTGTCGCACACCGGGACCACGATCCAGGATGGGATCACCCCTGTGCCCCGCTCCTCCGCATCAGGCACCGTCAACCAGGAGAGCACCATGGTCAGCAAATCTGCGCAGTCCCCGTCGGTCGATCCGATCGGCCCCGTACCGGGTCAGACCTGCTGGGCGCCACCCAGCCCCGAACTGCTCGACAGATGGACCGCCGAACTCCAGAACTTGCAGAAGCGGTCCAAGGGTGGTCAGGTGGCCGAGTCGTTGGGCATGGCGCGGTATCCCCGCCACCTGGGCTTCGACGACGGAACGATCGTGCCTCCGGAGGACTTTCCGTTCGGGACCTCCACTCTGCAGATCCGGAGCGCGGCGGCGGACCGGGCTCCGCTACGGGGCACGGTGCGGGTGGCGGTCATCCTGGTCGACTTCTCGGACAAGGTGATGACGGCCACCCAGGACCACTTTCGGGATTTGTTCTTCTCCAGCGGCGTGCTGCCGCACGGGAGCGTCAAGGAGTACTACTCGGAGGTCACGAACGGCCTGGTCGTCCTGGACGGCGACGTCGTAGGGCCCTACCGAATGCCGAAAACCATGGCCTACTACGCGAACAACAACTTCGGGATCGGTCGGCCACCCGGCAGCGGTGCCGTGCTGTCACCCGAAATGGCTCGCGCCGCCGCCGAGGCGGCCAACCCGTCGGTCAACTTCGCACCTTACGACAACGACGGCAATGGTTACGTCGACGCCTTCGTGGTGGTGCACGCCGGCCCGGGCTCGGAAGTCACCGGCAACAAGGCGGAGATCTGGTCCCACAAGTCGGTCCTCGATTCCGTCTACAACGCCGATGGAACCAAGATCTACGGCTACCTCACCGTTCCCGAGGATTCCAAGATCGGCGTCTGCGCCCACGAACTCGGGCACCTGCTCTTCGGCTTCCCCGACCTTTACGACACCGACAACAGTTCGCAGGGCATCGGAAACTGGTGCCTGATGGCCGGCGGGACCTGGAACGGCAGCGGCGACATCCCCGCGCATCCATCGGCCTGGTGCAAGGTCAACCAGGGCTGGGCCTCGACCACCAACGTCACCGCCAACGGCTCCGTCACCATCCCCGACGTGAAGGTCAGCCACAATGTCCACCGGCTCTGGAAGGACGGCGGCGGCGGCAGCGAATACTTCCTCGTCGAGAACCGCCAGCGCACCGCCTTCGACTCCGGTCTGCCGGGAGACGGCCTGCTGATCTGGCACATCGACGAAGCGCAGCCGACCAACACCGATGAGAACCACTACAAGGTGGCGCTGTTGCAGGCCGACGGCAAACGGGACATGGAGCTGAACCACAACCGTGGTGATGTCGGTGACCCATTCCCGGGTTCGGCCGGGAACACCTCCGTCTCGCCGACGACCGCTCCGGGGACGAAGTCCTACGGCGGCCAGGACACCTCGGTCTCGGTGTCAGCCATCTCTGGATCGTCGTCCACGATGACGGCCACCTTCACGGTCAGCGCCAAGGTCAAGGAGACCTGGAAGGACGCGAAGGACCTGCACAAGGAGGGCAAGGAGTTCAAGGAACTGCTGCGGGAGGGAAAGCGGTCCCTCAAGGATGCCAAGGACGCGGCCAAGGAAAACGCCAAGGAGTTGTCGAAGGAACTGCGCAAGGACCACAAGGAGATCAACAAGGAATTCAAGGAATTCAAGGAGATCAAGGAGTTCGAGCGGAAGGACTTCGAGCTGCCACACGACCGGTTCGGCCGGTTCGGCCGCGGCGGTGGCGGCGGCGTTGGCGAGTTCGCCGGTTCGACCGACGACGTCGGTAGCGCGCTGGACGCCCTCGCCGCGCGCGTGTCCTACCTGGAACAGCAGTGGGGCGCCGACACCGAGCCGTTCATCGGGCAGGATCTGCGGCCCGATCTGGCCGGGGGTGGCGCGCAGGTCACCGACGACGCGGCCATCAACGAACGTCTGGCCGGTGGCGACGCCCTGGCCAAGCGGCAATTCGACACCCCGCCGCGGTAGCGCGGGGTGGCTCAGTTCGCGTTGATCCTGGCCGATGGGCCGGATCCGGTGGCGTGGCGGGTGGCGGCAGCCCTCGCCGCCGGCACCGGGCTTCGGCCGCTCGTCGTGGACACCCGCGCGCTGGCCCCGGTCAGGTGGAGTACCCGCATCTCGGACGCGGGTCGCACGACCACGGTCGTCGACCTGCCGCTGGGTGATCCGGACGACGAGTTGGGCGTCCTGTGGTGCCGTGGTCGGACCTTGCCGATGGCCAGGTTCGCCGCCGCCGATCCGCGGGACCGCGACTACGCGGGCGCCGAACTTCGGGCGCTTGTCGTCGCCTGGCTATATTCCTTGGGCAACCGGGTGGTCAATACCGTGGACGGTGACGGTCTGGCCGGGCCGTCATGGTGGCCCATCCGGTGGCTGGTCGAAGCCGGGAAATGCGGTCTGAATCCGTATCCGGTGACCATCGCCACGTCGGGACGAGCGGTCGCTGGTTGGCGGGGCGCGCCCTACGACGCGCGGCGGCCCGTGGACCTGGGGGAACCCGCGACCGACTCTGTGCTGGTGTTGGGACAACGGGTCCTCGGTGAGCTGGCGTCGCAGGTCGGTGCGGGGTGCTTGGCGCTGGCCGCCCGGGCCGGCTGTCGATGCCTGGAACTGTCCTTCGTCCGCCATCAGGGCCAGTGGCGGCTGACGGCTGTCGACCCGGTGCCGATGCTGCGAAACCAGCTCGAGGTCCAAGCCGCCGCCGACCTGCTCGTCGGCGTGGCGGCCGGCCCACCGGTCGGCGCCCGATGATCGCACTGTTCGGCTACGGCGGGGATCAGTGCCTCGACCTGGTCTCGGACGCCGCCCGTGAGCTGGACGTTCCACTGCTGCTGATCGATCAGCGGCTCGGCGCCGACGTCGAATTCGTGCTGTCCGTGGCGGGTGACCGGGCGATCGGCACGGTCACGGTCGCCGGCCAGAAGTGCCGACTGGACGATCTGGACGGCGTGTACGCGCGGCCGCTGAGCCCGGTGCGCACTACCGATCCGCGCGGCAACGAGCGCAGCCTGATGCTGCACCGGGCATTCCTGGAGTGGCTCGACGTAGCGGACCTGCTCGTTGTGAACCGGCCGGCGGCGATGCTGTCCAACGCCTCGAAGCCCTTTCAGGCCCAGCTCATCGCGGCGGCCGGCTTCACGGTCCCGACCACGCTGATCACCAACGATCCGGCGGAGGCGCGGGCGTTCTGGAACCTGCACGGCGAGGTGATCTTCAAGTCCATCAGTGGGGTCAGGTCGATCGTCCGGCGGCTGGATGAGTCGGCGGCGGGCCGGCTCGGCCGCCTGCGTGACCTGCCCACGCAGTTTCAGGAGCTGGTTCGCGGCATCGACGTGCGGGTCCACGTGGTCGGCGAGCAGGTCTTCGCGACCGAGGTCCGGTCCGCCGCCGTCGACTACCGGTATGCCCGGCGAGACGGCCTGAACGCCGAACTCGCCGAGGTGACGTTGCCTGGCGACATTGGCCGTCGGTGCGTCGACCTGGCGGCCGCCCTGAACCTGCCACTGTGCGGCATCGATCTGCGGCGACGCCCCGATGGGACGTACGTTTGTTTCGAGGTCAATCCCATGCCGGGCTTCACCTACTACGAATCGCACACCGGCCAGCCGATCAGCCGGGCCGTCTGTGAACTGATAGCCGGAAAGGGGCGGTGACGGCGATGGCTCAGGCAATCGAGAACAGCACCGACCTGGAAACCCGGATCATCGGACCGGCCGGCCCGTCGAGCATTCCGGGCTACGACCTGGTGACCGTGCAGCTGGTTGCCGCGCAGTCGGTCGAGGGCAAGTTCGACGTGCTGTCGGGACGAGTGGGGGAGCAATTGGACATCTCGATTCCGCACGGCCGGTACCCGTCGCAGGACGTCAGCGGATTCTTGTGGAGCGTCCGCGCGTCGCTGGTCGGTCCCGGTGTCGTGACCGTCGACGACAGCGGCGCCGGGATCATCGACGTGCGACCGGCGATCGAACGCTGACCCGATCCGGGCCGGTCAGGCGCCGGCGATTCCCGCCAGATGCTGCAGCACCAACGTGGTCTTGGCCGCCTGATGGCCGCTCACGAGTACCTGTCGGTCGATCAGGACCTTGGCCAGCGCAACCTGAGCAGCCGTGGCGTCGGCGAAGTTCACCTGGATGGAGAACTCCAGGAACAGCAGATCGCCGACCTGCCAGCGTTCCGCGCGCAGCTTGAAGGCGAACCCGGGAACGGTGAACGCGGGCCACTTGAGTGCCTGAACCGGACCCAGGGCCACCAAGGTGGCGACATCAAGGGCCGGCGTGCATTCCTGGGCAAGGTATTTCAGCTGATCGGCGTCGAAACCCTGATGCAGATCGCCGTCGGCGGCAACGGCACGATCGAGGTTTCCGGTGGCCAATTCGGCAACCAACGAGGCGGACAGCACGCGGTCGGTGGCCGACCAATCTCCTTCGATACTGAATAGGTCTCGCCATTCGGCGGTGAATTCCGGAATCGTCTTTCCGCGCAATTTCAGGGTCGAATCGTCGGAAGCACCCTCGATCTTGCGCAATCTGAGAATGATCCCACGCTTGAGCAGCGCGAGCCGGCCCCGTTTCAAACCGGCCCGCGATTCGACGAACCAAATCTGCCGCGACCCGGCCTGATCCGGTTGCAAGCCGAAGGCGACCGCCGCGGGATCCGCCGCGGCGCCGGCGACGGTCAGTTTGATCTCCACCTTCTTCGGCGTCGGCTGCTGCGAATGTGTCATCACATGGGTCTAGCGCGTGCGGAAAGGGTGGCGCAAGGATCTCGGCGAAACCCTTCCCTTTTGGGCGGGCACTGCTGAGCCGAAACCGGAGATCGGTACGGTCGGTCCCGCACGCAATCACTGGGCCGAGCGAACCTCAGCTGAGGCCGACGAAGGAGGCGATCACCAGTGCAACGGCGAACACCGTCAGCACCGCGGCCGACGCCAGGCAGGCGAAACCGAGGTAGGCAAGGCCGCGCAGGCGGCCCGGGAAGAACGGCGCCAGCGCCGGGACGTTCGTCATCCGGGAGTGCACCGCGGCGCTGACCTTGATGCCGCTCCACAGGCCGCGGGCCAGTTGCCGGGGCCGCAGATCGGTCTTCTGGCGGCGCATTTGCAGCAGATTGTCCTTCACCCGGCCCGCGACGTCGACCACGCTGAAGGCGGCCCGCAGTTGCGCGACCGCGGTGGCCGCCGGAACCAGTGCGGTCACCAGCTGCCATCGCCGGACGGCCAGCCAGGCCGACGGAATCATCCCGATCACCGCGAGCCCCAGGCCGAATTCCCGATCGGGACTGCCCGAGTTGGCCGCCGCCAGGGCCAGGACGGCCGCCGGGAACGCGGGCAGCAACACGATCAGTAACAGCGGCGTGCGCATCCGGCCGACGATGTTCCCGAGCAGTCCCACCACCTCGACCAAGGTGTCCTTCCTGCCGGGCGACGCGGTGCTTTCCGGACCGGCAGCCGATCCGGTGGGAACCAACGGTGACTCCATCCGGTTGCCTCCTCCTTTGTCCTGCGTGGCTGTGACACCTGCACCGCCACCCATACCTGTACCCACTCTTACCCCAATGTCACCCGACCGTCGCCGCGCCGGGAACAATCGGGGCTGCCGGTGCGCTGGTCTAGGAATGAGCGGCAACAACTTATCGACATCTACATCAACATTGCCGGTGTTGGACTTCGCGCGGCTGGACGCCGGCCCCGCTGCCGCCGCCCAATTTCGGCTGGACCTGCGCGAGGCAACCCATCAGTTCGGGTTCTTCTACCTGGTAGGCCACGGCGTCGAGCAATCGTTGATCGATGCGCTCATGACGACCGCCGAGCACTTCTTCGCCCTGCCCGACGCCGACAAGTTGGCCATCGAGAACCTGCGGAGTCCGCATTTCCGCGGTTACACCCGGGTCGGTGGTGAGCTGACCCAGGGGACGGTCGACTGGCGGGAGCAGATCGACATCGGTGCTGAACGCCCCGCCGTGCCGGCGGGCCCGGGGGTCCCGGACTATCTGCGCCTGGAGGGCCCGAATCAGTGGCCGGCCGCATTGCCGGAGTTGCGCGACCTGATCGGCGCCTGGGATGACCAGTTGTCACGCGTCGGCCTGAAATTGCTCCGAGCATGGGCGCTTTCGCTCGGCACCGACGAGCACATCTTCGACGCCGCCTTCGCCACCAACCCGTCGACGCTGATCAAGATCGTTCGCTACCCGGGCCGAGATCGTGCGCAGGCCCAGCAGGGTGTCGGCGCGCACAAGGACGCCGGGGTGCTCACCCTGTTGCTGGTCCAGCCCGGCAAGGCAGGCCTCCAGGTCGAAAAGGACGGCGAATGGATCGACGCGCCGCCGATCCCCGGGGCCTTCGTGGTCAACATCGGTGAACTGTTGGAGGTCGCCACCAACGGCTATCTGAAGGCGACTGTGCACCGGGTGCTCTCGCCCGCGGCCGGGGACTCCCGGATCTCCATTCCGTTCTTCTTCAACCCCGCTCTGGACGCCACGATCCCGGTGATTCCGCTGGCCACCGAACTGGCGAACGAGGCGACCGGGGTGACCGCTGACCCGGCGAACCCGATTTTCGCCACCTACGGCGAGAACGCGCTCAAGTCACGATTGCGGGCGCATCCGGACGTCGCGGCCATCCACCACCCCGACCTGGTGCAGACCGCGGGCTGATGACCAATCTGCTGACCTGACGGTGCCAGGCGCGCCGACCGACGGATAGGCGCGAAATGTCGGCCGAACCTGGCAGGATCATCCCATGCATGAGAATACGATGTCGTCGTCCGAAGGCGGCTCCGACGCAGGCAGGCCGGTCGGGTCACCCGGTGAGGACCGCATAATGCCACGGGATTCGGCGACCGGCGGCACCGCCGAGCGGGAGTACGCCGAGCGGCTGAATCGGCTGCAGGGCAAAAAGTGGAAGAAGATCCTCAATGTCCAGGCGCCGTGGAAGGCGCATATTCGGCACCTTCAACTGGGGCGGACACTCGACGTCGGATGTGGCAACGGGCGCAATCTGAGCTATCTGCGATCGGACAGCGTCGGCGTCGATCACAACGAGCATTCGGTGCAGACAGCCCGCGCCATCGGCGGCGAGGCCTACACCGTTGACGAGTTCTTCGCATCCCCGGATCTGGTCAAGCCGGCCGGGTTCGACTCGTTGCTCGCGGCCCACCTGATCGAGCATCTGCACGTCGACGAGGCCCGAACGATCATCGGCAGCTATCTGCCGATGATCAAGCGCGGTGGCCGGGTCGTCTTCTTCACCCCGCAGGAGCGTGGCTACGAATCGGATCCGACGCATGTGGCCTTCACCGACTTCGAGGCGCTGCGGCGGCTCAGCGACGACCTGGGTCTGGTGACGCTCAAGGATTATTCCTTCCCGTTCCCACGCCGGTCCGGCAAGCTGTTCATCTACAACGAGTTCATTCACATCGCGCAGACGCCGCGGAGCTGAGCTTCAGCTCTGCCAGACCAGCGCGCGGGCACGGTGGCCGTGGATACGGTCGAGGTCGGTGTCAGGGTCAGGGTCAGCGACAGTTTCTGTCCATACGGGCGGCATTTCGCCGTTCGCTATTTGGCTGGTGTGGATGGCTCGTTCGGGACAAGCACGCGAGTTCGTCGTGTCTTGCCGTCGAGCGGGCTTTGACCCGAGCCGGGTTGCAGGATGGTCCCGATGACGGCTGCGTGGTGCTGGTGCTGGACAACATCGACCATCGGTCGCTGCAATCCGTCCGTTGGGTGGGACGGGCCAGCGCACGCTGATCGTGGCCGCTGACCAGCAGCGACTGGACCCGAAGTCGTGGACCTGTTCCACCGGCTGACTTCCGGAATGGTTCGGATGCCGGCCTTGCGCGAGCGCGCCGAAGACATCGAGCCGTTGTTCCGGCACTTTCTCGGGGAAGCCACGGGGGGCGATCCGCCGAGCCGCGATCCTGCTGTGAGCTGCTGTGCACCCGGGCGTTTCCCGGCAACATCCGCGAGCTACGTCAACTCGCCGCCCAGGTCGCGGCCCGGCATGTCGGCGGCCCCGATCCCCCGGCGACATCCCCTGCGCGGACCGGCCGTAGCAATCGGCGCCGCCGGACCAGTTGCCGCTCGACCCGTTGTCGCCAATCGGTCCACCTGCCGACGGACACAATCCACTGCCGACGCTGCGCCGATGCCCGGCGGGCCGACCGTCCGAACAACCTGCAGGACGTCCTCGAGTCGATGCTGGACAGTGATGTCCCGACAGTCGACGGTCAGCGAGCCCGGCGGGAGGAACCGCGTTCATCGAGGCAGTCGATGACAAGGTCGGCGATGGGCTTGTCCTAAGTCGGCAGCTCCGCCCGCTCCAGCGCGCGGAGCTCGTCACGCCAGCTGCGGCGAACAGCCGCCTCAAGGCGCGGGGCAAGGCTGCACACACTGTCCAGCGGCGGCCGCGCACATGCCGCCCGCATGCCGGGCACGACGTGCCGACAACCCTTTCCAGCAAAGGGTTGTCGTTCAGCGCCTGGGAGATCTCGGCGCCCAGGTCGGTGGCCGCAACCGGCAGTAGGCGCAGCAGTTGCAACAGCACCGGCGTCGGCAACGCCGACATGCGCTGTTCCAGGCTCGCGTTCAACTGTGGGCCGTCCACCCGATCACCCTAGGCGGGCAGCGGTCCCGTGCAACAGGCGTCAGCCATCTCGCGCTGGGCGGACGGGCTGAAGTCAACGCATCGACGCAAACTCCTCCGATTGCCTGGCGATCGGCCCCACGACGGAGTTAACTGGATCGCATGAACACTGATTGGCATGACGAGCACGTACTGGGCAGCAATGCGTCGATGGACGAGCGGGTGCAGTGGCATTTGCAGCATCGGGACAAGTGCGCGTGCCGGCCAATCCCACAGGACGTGCAGGCGGTCATCGACCAGCGCGCCAACCAGGGCGCCTCGGCCTGACCGACGCACCGCGGTACATCTGTACTGATCGGCTGTCCGGCCTGCGAAATCCTGAACCGCAGGAGCCTGGGCTCATCGAGCCGAGGGGGGCGCGAGCATGGATGGCGTGACACTCGCATTTCTGATCGTTGGTGGTTGCAGCGTTGCGGTGTTGCTGATCTCGGTGGTGGTCGGCGACATCGCCCAGTTCGCGGTGGGCGCTGACGCCGACGGGCCCTTCTCGCTCCCCGCGATCGCGGCGTTTTTCGGCGGCGGCGGATTCGCCGGGGCCATCGCCGCGTCTGCAATCGGAGACTCGGTCTCCACATCGGCCCGATTGCTGATCAGCCTGGCCATCGCAGTGGCGTTCGCGGTCCCGTTGACCTGGGCCACGCTGCGCCTCGCGTCCACTCTGATGAATCTGCGGACAGATGAGACCCTCACCAGCAGCAGCATTCTCGGCGCGCACGGGGTGGTGGTCACCAGCATCAGTTCGGCAACCAGCTTCGGTGAGGTGCGCTTGACCGTCGGCGGTCACACCTTGAAATTCAACGCCCGAAGCCAGCAGCCGCTGCCGGTGGGCACACCCGTCTACGTGATCGACGTGCCCAGTTCGACCTCCGTCGAGGTGGTCTCCACCGCTTTCGACACCGAATCAGAATGAGTACCAGAAAGGTCTCCTCGCTATGAGTCCCATCCTGATCGCCATCGTCGGTGGCGTCGTGATGATCGTGCTGTTGATCCTGTTGCTGCTGAGCCGGATCAAGGTGGCCGGCCCGAACCAGGCGTTCCTGGTCACCGGCACCAAGGGACGCTCGGTGACCAGCGCGAGCGGTCAGATCTCCACTGATATGTCCGGCCAGAAGGTGGTCATGGGGGCCAGCGTCTTCGTGCTGCCGGTGGTGCAGAAGCTGCACATCATCGACCTGTCCAGCCGTCGAATCCCGGTGGCCATCCGCGGCGCGGTGTCCAAACAGGGCGTCAAGTGCGATCTCGACGGAGTGGCCATCGTCAAGGTCGGCGGCGCCCAGGATTCCATCCGCGCGGCGGCGCAGCGCTTCATGAACCAACAGGCAGGCATCGACGTATTCACGTCCGAGGTGCTGGCCGGCGCGTTGCGGTCGATCGTCGGGCGCCTGACGATCGAGGAGATCATCCGTGACCGGGCCGCCTTCGCCTCCGCGGTCGCCGAGGAGGCCGAGGCCTCGTTGACCGGCCAGGGTCTGGTACTGGACACCTTCCAGCTCCAGGACATCGCCGCAGAGGGTTCCTATCTGGCCGATCTGGGCCGTCCCGAGGCGGCCAGGGTCGTCAAGGAAGCAGCCATCGCCGAGGCCCGGGCCCGCCAGGCCGCCGAGCAGGAGCAACTGCTCGCCGCGGAGGCGATCGCGATTTCGCAGCGGCAGTTGGCCCTGAAGCAGGCCGAGATCAGCGCCGAGATCGATGCCGCCAAGGCCCTGGCCGCCGCGGCCGGCCCGATCGCCAAGGCCGCCCAGGATCAGCGGGTACTGGCCGAGCAGGAAAAGGTCGCCACCGCGACGGCAGCGCTGACCGAGCGCCAGCTCGACACCCAGGTCAGGCGTCCGGCGGACGCCGAGCGTTACCGGATCGAGCAGCAGGCCGAGGGCAGTAAGAACACTCTGATCGCCAGGGCCGAGGGTGACCGGCAAGCCACCATCGCCGCCGCACAGGCCGCCGCCGAGCAGGCGAGACTGTCCGGTGAGGGCGAGCGGGCCCGCCGGAATGCGCTCGCGGACGCCGAAGCCATCGAAGGAGCCAAGAAGGGTGAGGCCGAGCAGCGCCGCCGGACGGCGATCGCTGCGGCGGTGGAGGCCGAAGGTCTGGCCGATGCCTCGGCCATCCTGGCCAGGGGTAAGGCAGAGGCCGAAGCGATGGACGCCCGTTCGCAGGCCTTTGCCAGCTATGGCGAGGCCGCCGTCCTCGACCTGTTGATCAAGGTGCTACCCGAGATCGTCAAGGCGGCCGCCGCGCCGCTGTCGAACGTGGACAAGATCTCCATCATCTCCACCGACGGCGCCGCCGACCTGACCAAGACGGTCGCGGCCAATGTGGCACAGGGACTCGAGCTGTCCAGCGACCTGACCGGGGTGGATCTGAAGGCGCTGCTGACCAGGCTCGGCGGCGCTGCCAGCGGCACCGTCGGCAAGGCCAAGGGCCAGCACATCGACGTCACAGCCAACCCCGAACGCTAGGCCGAGTTCGCCGGCGACGCCGAAAGGCCGAGTCACCTGTCTGCCAACGACATTGCCTGGTCGGGGGTTCCGATTGGGACGACCTTTAACCGGAATCGGCGGTGGACCAGGAGGCCCGAGGTGTTCCGAAAAGTTGCGTTGCTCATCGCGGTGATCACCGGCCTGGCCTTGCTGCCGGTCACCGCCGCGGCCGACACCGACCACCACGGGCAGTTCAGTCCCGGCGCGCCCGCAGTGGGGGATCCGTATTTTCCGCTCGACGAAACGGCGGGTACGACGTCACGCACTACAGCCTCCGACTGACCTAGATCGACCTGACCCCGGACGCCGGTCACGACGTCGAACTCAGCATCAGTTACGCCAGTGACCCCTCCGTGCAGGGCTACGGAGTCGCCGTCGACGACATCGTGGTGTCCACCGGGGAGGGCAGCACGTCGTTCGAAGACGACGGCGACATCGCGGACGGCTGGCTCGCATCCGGGTCGCCGACCGTGTCGCCGAGCAACGACAACGACTGGATCGTGGGTGCGGTCGCCGGCAACCCGCCTTCGATCGGGACCATCGCCAAGGGCTCCTTCGCCCGCGAGCCGGAGATCCTGGATTTCCTGGCCCAACCCTTCGGTCCGTATCCGTTCCGTGCGGCCGGCGGGGTCACCGACGACATCAGCGGCGTGGGTTACGCAGGGGAGAACCAGACCCGGCCGCACTATTCCCGTGACTTCTTCAGCAGTTCGGCCAGTGGCGACACCGTGGTCGTCCACGAGCTCGCCCACCAGTGGTACGGCGATAGTCTGTCCGTCGATCGGTGGCAGCACATCTGGCTGAACGAGGGTTTCGCCACGTATGCGGAGTGGTTGTGGAGCGAACACGAAGGCCTCGGCACTCCCGGCGAGATCTTCGACTTCTTCATGGCGGCGCTGCCGGCCGATCATCCTTTCTGGTCGGCGGTGATCGGTGATCCGGGACCTGAGTTGTTGTTCGACGGGGCCATCTACGACCGGGGTGCACTGACCCTGCACGCGCTCCGGCTGACGATAGGGGACGAGAAGTTCTTTGAGTTGCTGAAGGCCTGGGCGGCCTGCCAGCGCGGCGGCACGGTGACCACGGATGAGTTCACCGCGTTGGCCGAGCGGATCTCCGGGCAGCGGCTGGACGCGCTGTTCCAGGAGTGGCTGTTCACCCCGGCCAAACCGGCGGCCCCGGCAGCCAGGGCGGCCGTTGCGGCTGCGATTCCACCGGTGCTGCTCGCGCAGGGGCAGCGGTTCGGGCTGGACAAGAACCTGTTCAGGCGCTGAGCCCCGCCGGCCGCGTAATCGACGCGGCCTCGCCGCTGAGTAGGGTGGGACGAGCGCCGGTGGGGCGGGCTTGGGCGAGATCAAGGCGGACGGTGACGGCCAGGTGCTGACGGTGCATCGCGCGGAGCGTTCGGACACCTTGGCCAGGGCGCTCGCGGAGGTGCTCGCCACACCGCTGGACGACCCTTTTGCCAGGGAAGTCATCGCTGTTCCGGCCAAGGGCGTGGAGCGCTGGCTGAGCCAGCAGCTGTCCAGTGTGCTCGGTGCGGTGACCACCGACGGCATCGCCGCGAACATCGAATTTCCCAGTCCGTCGCGGCTCGTCGACGACATCGTCGCGGTGGCAAGCGGAATCGACGCGGACACCGATCCCTGGGCCGCCGGCCGGGTGCTGTGGAAGACGCTGGAGGTCATCGACTCATCGATCCATGAATCCTGGTGCTCCGTCCTGGCCCGCCACCTGGGCCTGGGCAGCGATGACCATCGGGCCGGGCGTCGATACGCCACCGCCGCACACCTGGCCGATCTGTTTCGCAGCTACGGCGCCGACCGGCCGGCGATGCTCATCGAATGGTCGGACGGCCTGGACACCGACGGCGCGGGAAAGCCAATCGACCCGGATCAGCTCTGGCAGGCCCAGCTGTGGCGCGCCTTGCGGAGCCGGATCGGCAGCCCCAGCCCGGCCGAGCGACTGGCATCGGCCGGTCAACGATTGCGTGACGAACCCGGCCTGTCCGACCTGCCGACCCGGTTGTCGCTGTTCGGGCCGACCAGGCTGACCACCGGGCAATTGGCGGTGATCGATGCGCTGGCCGCCAACCGTGATGTCCATCTGTGGCTGCCGCACCCGAGCGCGGCGATGTGGGATCGATTCAGCGGTGGCCAGCCGTCCGGGGTTGTGCGGCGAAACGCCGACACCGGCACGACTGAAGTCACCAACCCGCTGTTGGCCAGCCTGGCCAGGGACAACCGGGAGCTGCAGCAGCGCCTGGCCCCGATCGCCACCGCCGATATCTGGCACGTCGGGTCGCCTGGCAACGACACTCTGTTGTGCCGCATTCAGGCCGATATCCGGGCTGATCGGGCTCCGAGCCCCATCGTTCAACTCGACGGTACCGTCCAGATTCACGCCTGCCACGGACCGTCGCGGCAGGTCGAGGTACTTCGCGAAGCCCTGCTCCACCTGTTCCAGGCCGATCCGACGCTCGAACCCCGGGACGTGGTGGTGATGTGTCCGGATGTCGAAACCTACGCGCCGCTGATCACGGCCGCGTTCGGGCAGGGTGTGCTGGGTCATCCGGGGCATCGGCTGCGGGTTCGGCTTGCCGATCGCAACCTCCGGCAGACCAATCCACTGCTGGAACTCACCGCGACCCTGCTGAATCTGGCCGACGGCAGAGTGACTGCCAGTCAGGTACTGGACCTGGCCGCCAGCGGCCCGGTCCGGCAACGATTCGGCTTCAGCGACGACGACATGGATCGACTGCGTGAATGGAGCGGGCAGGCCGGCGCGCGGTGGGGGATCGGGAAACGGCAGCGCGACCTGTTCGGCCTCGGCGAGTTCGCGCACAACACCTGGAACACTGCCCTGGACCGCGTTCTGCTCGGCGTCACCGCCGACGAAACCGAACTGAGCTGGCTCGGCCAGGCGCTCCCGTTGGACGACGTCGACAGCAACGACATCGATCTGGCCGGCCGGGTGACCGAGTACGTCGATCGGCTCGCCGTGGTACTGCGCGACCTGCAGGGACCACAACCCGCGAACGCCTGGACAGCGGGACTCAGCCGGGCGCTGGACCTGCTGACCGACGTAGCGCAGGCCGAAGTGTGGCAGCTCGCGCAGGCCCGCCGCGAGTTCGCCGCAGCGACGCAGGACAGCGGAAGTCCGCTGCTTCGGCTGGCCGACGTCCGATCCATGCTGTCCAGGCGGCTGGCCGGAAGGCCGACCAGGGCCAACTTCCGGACCGGGGAGTTGACTGTGTGCACCATGGTGCCGATGCGGTCGGTGCCGCACCGGGTGGTCGCCCTGCTCGGCCTGGATGACGAGATCTTCCCCCGTGGATCCGGCGTCGACGGCGACGATGTGCTCTGGCGTGATCCGTGCGTCGGGGAGCGCGATCCGCGCAGCGAGGACCGGCAGTTACTGCTCGACGCGGTGATGTCCGCCGGTGAACACCTGCTGATCTGCTACACCGGCGCCGATCCCATTACCGGGGCGACGCGACCGCCGGCGATCCCACTGAGCGAGCTGCTCGACGTAGTGGTGGCAACGGTGGGCGCCCCACAGGTGTCCGCTGTACTGCGCCGACATCCGTTGCAGCCCTTCGATCCACGGAACTTCGCGGCACCGGCCCCGTTCAGCTTCGACCGTAGCGCGTTGGCCGGTGCCCGGGCGAGCCAACTCGTGAAGGTTCCCGAACCGCCATTCCTGTCCGGGCCACTCGAAAAGTCCTGCGGTGACGTCGAACTCGCCGACCTGATCGCATTCATCGTGCACCCGACTCAGGCCTTCCTTCGGCAACGGCTCGGCGTCCGGGTGCCGGACGCAGACGATGACGTACTGGATGCGCTGAGTGCCGAGTTGGACGGCCTGCAGAAGTGGGACATCGGTGAACGGATGCTGGCGGCGCGATTGTCCGGCGTGAGTATCGCCGATTTCCGCCAGGCGGAGTGGCGGCGGGGGACGCTGCCGCCGCTGCGGCTCGGCGCCACTGTGCTCGACGATGTCGAGCGGGCAGTGCAGGCACTCGCGCTGGCCGCGCTGTCGGTGCAGACCGGGCCTCCCGAAACCCTCGATGTGGCAGTTGATCTCGGTGATGGCCGCCGACTGACCGGATCGGTGACCGGCGTCTACGGATCGGTGATCGCCGCTGCCTCCTATTCGTCGTTGGCCGCCAAGCACCGGCTGGGCGCCTGGGCACGACTGCTCGCCGTCGCGGCCGGTCGGCCGGGGAGCTGGCGGGCGGTGACCACCGGGCGCGGCCAGTTCCGCACTCCCGTGTCGCGCTCCACGCTGATCGCGCCAACGGACCCGGCCGACCAGCTGCGCCGGCTGGTCGAGCTGCGCGACCGGGGGTTGCGTGAGCCGCTGCCCATCGCCACCGCTGCGGCCGAGATCTACGCCGGCCGAAGGCTTTCCGGCAGCTCGGTCGATGAGGCGCGGGAGGCCGCCGAAAAGGAGTGGTCGGGCATGTACGGTGAGCGCAAGGACCGACACATCGGCTATCTGCACGGTCAGTCCGCGACGTTCGGGCAGCTCTGGGACGGCCTGCCGTTGGTGGATGAGCAGGATTGGGCCACCGAGCCAAGTAGATTCGGCGTGCTGGCGATCCGGCTGTGGGCGCCGTTACTCGCGGCCGAGTCGGTGGTGCGACCATGAGTCCGGACATGTTCGATCTGCTCGGCCCACTTCCCGCGGGCACCACCGTGCTCGAGGCGAGCGCCGGCTCCGGCAAGACTTACACGATTGTCGGGCTGGCCACGCGGTACGTGGCCGAGGGCGTCGCGGAGCTCTCCCAACTGATGCTGGTCACCTTCAGCCGGGCCGCCACCCAGGAACTGCGGGAAAAGACCCGGGAGCGGTTCACCTCCGCGGCTGCCGGTCTCGCCGACCCAGCGGCTGCCCGGCGCGGTACCGACCAGCTGATCGCCCGGCTGGCAATGGGAAGCGACCACGAGGTGGCCAATCGTCGGCAGCGGTTGGGGCAGGCGCTGTCCAATTTCGACGCCGCCACCATCGCCACCACTCACAGCTTCTGTCAGCGGATGCTGGACGGCCTGGGCATCGCCGGTGAACGCGACCCCGATGTGACCGTCGTCGAATCAATCGACGATCTGGTCAGTGAAACGGTCGGTGACCTGTATCTTCGCGAGTTCGCCGGCTATTCCGGCGCCGACCCGGCGTTGAGCCTGGCCGAGGCAGGCGAGGCCGCCCGGGCGGCGGTGGCGGACCGACAGGCGGTGCTCGCGCCGCTGGCGGCCGACCCCGGCAGCGCGGCCGGTCAACGCGTGGGGATCGCCACTGCCGCGCGCGCCGAGGTCGAGCGTCGGAAACGAGCGATGGGCGTGCGGGACTTCGATGATCTGCTGGTGATGCTGCGGGATACCCTGACCGATCCGACCAGCGGCGCCGCCGCCTGCGAACGCATTCGCGAGCGCTATCGGGTCGTACTGGTCGACGAGTTCCAGGACACCGACCCGGTTCAGTGGGAAATTCTGCGATCCGCATTTCACGGGCACAGCACGCTGGTGCTGGTGGGGGATCCCAAACAGGCGATCTACGCTTTCCGCGGCGCGGAAGTCCTGAGTTACCTGGACGCCGTGAAAGTCGCCGGCCAGCGTCATGATTTGGCGGTCAACTGGCGGAGCGACCGGGGGCTGGTCACCGCCGTGGAGCATCTGTACGGCGGCGCCGCGCTCGGTCATGACGATATCGTTGTCCGCCCGGTGCGGTCCGAACACCAACAGTCGCGGTTGGCCGGACAGACTCCCTTCCGGCTGCGCTATCTGGGGCGGCGCGGAGCCGGAGCGTTGGGCAAGAACGGGTTTCCGTTCTTGGACGCGCTGCGCGCCAAGGTTGCCGCGGACATGGCAGCGGACCTGGCGCGGCTGCTGCGCAGCGGATCCGCGCTGGACATCGACGGCACGAAACGGCCGATCGAGCCCGGCGACATCGCCGTCCTGGTGCGCAAGGGCATCCACATTCCGTTCATCAAGGATGCGCTCGATGGCGCCGGTGTGCCGTCGGTGCAGGCCGGCGGGAGCAGTGTTTTCGAAACCCGGGCGGCGATCGACTGGCTGGCACTGTTGCGCGCGTTGGAACAGCCGCACCGGGCGGACCGGATCCGGCTGGCCGCGCTCACCCCGCTAGTCGGCCGAACCTCGGTCCAACTCGCCGACGCTGCCGGCGACGATCTGGTGGCCCGGGTCGGCGGGCAACTGCGGGAATGGGCGGCGTTGTTCGAAAGGTCCGGGCTGGCAGCTGTTTTCGAGGCTCTCGCGGCGCAGACCCGATTGGAGGGGCGGTTGCTCGCCGTTGACGGTGGCGACCGGCGGGTCACCGACCTGCGACATGTGGCTCAGCTGCTCAACGGCGCCGCGGTCGACGGATCGCTCGGGCTGACCGCGCTGACCCGCTGGCTGGATCAGCGAATCAAGGACCCGTTGTCCTGGGGCACCAAGGACCGCAGCCGGCGGCTGGAAAGTGATGCCGCCGCCGTGCAGATCGTGACCGTGCACGGCAGCAAGGGGCTGGAGTTCCCGGTGGTCTATCTGCCCTACGCCTGGGATGGGGCGAAGAACCCCAAGCCGCCCACACTGTTGTTCCACACCGACGAGGGCGAGCGAACCCTGGACGTCGGCGGCCCGGACGGCCCCGGCTATCTCCAGCGGAAGAGCCTCGACGAAAAGGAGGCGGCCGGCGAGGAGCTTCGACTTCTCTATGTCGCGTTGACCCGGGCGATGTGCCAGGTGGTCCTGTGGTGGGCGCCCAGCTACGGCACCGCAGGCTCGGCATTGCAGCGCTTCCTGATGGGCCGCACCCCCGGCACTGCGCAGCCGATCCTCGCTGCCAAGGTGCCCGAGGATCCCGCGGTGACGGACCGGCTTTCCTCCTGGGCCACCGGGTTCGACGACTTCATCTCGGTCGAACCCGTTGCCGGCAAGCCGGTTTCGGGCGGCAAGTGGCAATCGGCCGATGACGCGCGCGGCTCACTCGAGGCCGCCCGATTCGACCGCGAACTCGACCTGCTCTGGCGACGGACGTCGTATTCGGCCTTGACGGTCTCCGCGCATGAAGCCCCCGGAGTCGGCAGCGAGGTCGAAGCGCCGGAGAAGTCCGATGAACCGATCGATGAGCCATTGTCGCCGCAGGCGCCCGATGGCCCGGCTTCGCTGATGAACGGGTTGCCGGCCGGCGCGGCATTCGGCACCCTGGTGCACGAGGTTCTCGAGGTGGTGGATACCGCAACCGCCGACCTGCCGGCCGAGGTGCTTCGCCGCTGCCAGGAGGCGATCGGGGCCAGGCTGGCCCAGGTCGAGCCGTCGGCCCTGGCCATCGCACTGCTCGGTGTGTTGCACACACCGCTGGGCTTCGGCACACTGGCGTCGATCGCGCCTCAAGACCGCCTGGCCGAACTGGACTTCGAGCTGCCGCTGGCCGGCGGCGACCATCCCGCGGCCGCCGACGTGACCCTGCTGCAAGTCGCTTCGCTGCTGCGTCGACACCTTCCGACCGATGACCCGCTCGCGCCATACCCGGACCTGCTGCACACCCTTGACGCGCCGCCCTTACGGGGTTTCCTGGTCGGCAGCATCGATGCCGTGCTGCGCATCTCCGGTCCGGTCTACGTGATCGTCGACTACAAGACGAACCGATTGGCGCAGGGCGACCTGACGGCCCTGAACTTCACCCGGGAGCGGATGGCCGCCGAGATGATGCGGTCGCACTATCCGCTGCAGGCGCTGATCTATTCGGTGGCCCTGCACCGCTATCTCCGTTGGCGGCAGCCCGGATACGACCCTTCCTTGCACCTCGGCGGCGTGCAGTACCAATTCGTCCGCGGCATGGTTGGCCCCGAAACTCCCGCTGGCTGCGGAGTTTTCGATTGGAAGCCGCCGCCGGAACTGGTGACCGAACTGTCCGACCTGTTGGCGGGATGGTGACCGGCGCGCAGCTGGTGCAGCGGGCGGCCGGCCTGCTGAAGGTTTACAATCAGGCCGGAGTGCTCGCCGCCGCCGATGTGCATGTCGCGCTACGGCTCCAACGATTGGGCGGCGAGAGATCCGAACCGGTCATGCTCGTGACCGCGTTGGCCGTCCGGGCGGCCAGGCTGGGCTCGGTGTGTCTTGATCTGAATAGGCTCCGCGCCGTGAACGTCGATCAGGAATTCGAGGTCGACATCCCGGCGTTGCCATGGCCTTCGCTGGACGAGGTGCTGGCCGGCCTGAAGGTGAGTCCACTCGTCACCGGCAGCGCCCAGAGCCCATTGCGGCCACTCCGGCTGGTCGACACCGACGGCGGACCGCTGCTCTATCTGGATCGCTATTTCCTGCAGGAGAAGACCATTCGGGATGTGCTCGAGGCACGCGCGACCAGTCGGCCCGCAGTAGACACCTTGCTGCTCGCATCCAGTCTCGTCACGCTCTTCCGGGATCCGGCCGACCCCACGGCCGGCTCATCGGCTCCGGACAGGCAACGGATCGCCGCCGCCGTGGCCGCCACAGGCTGGACAACCGTCATCGCCGGCGGTCCAGGGACGGGCAAGACCCACACCGTTGCGCGCATTCTGGCGCTGCTGTTCGCTCAGCACGGACCAGCACTGCGGGTGGCGCTGGCGGCGCCCACCGGAAAGGCCGCCGCGCAGCTCCAGGAGTCGGTGCGTTCGCAGGCCGAGAGTCTAGGCCTGCCAGCGACTTTGTCCGCGATGACGGTGCATCGCCTGCTGGGCTGGCAGCCGGGCAGCAGTAGCCGGTTTCGGCACAACGCGACCAACCATCTACCGCACGACGTGGTCGTGGTCGACGAGACATCGATGGTCTCGCTGACCATGATGTCCAGGCTGATGGAAGCGATGCGGCCGACCGCCCGGTTGGTGCTGGTCGGCGACCCGGATCAGCTCGCGTCGGTCGACGCTGGCGCCGTGCTGGCCGATCTGGTGGCCAGACGCGTGACCGCCGCGGCGAGTCCGGACCTGGTATCGCTGATCGCCCAGGATCTGGGACCGTCCGGCGATCCCGCCGAGGCCGCACTTTCCCCGCAGGAACGAGAGCGGCTCGGGGCCGGCGTTGTCCGGTTGAGCCGGGGCCGTCGATTCAGTGGGGCAATTGCTCAGCTGGCGATCGCAGTGCGTGAGGGTAGGCCGGATACGGCGCTGGACCTGCTGCGCAGCGGCGTCGCCGAGTTGTCCTTCCACGATGTGACCGACCTCGACGCGCTGCGCACCGACGTGATCGACTCGGCCGCCGCGGTGACCGGTGCGGCGCGTAGCGGCGATGTGGCCGCGGCGCTGAAGTTGCTGGAGACCCATCGGCTGCTGTGCGCTCATCGGGAAGGGGCTTTCGGGGTGCGGCGCTGGTCGCAGCAGGCCATGGAGTGGATCGGAGCGGCTACCGGTCAGCGGCTGGACCCCGGGCACTGGTATCCGGGCCAGCCCTTGCTGGTCACGGTCAACGATGACGAAGCGCGGATCTACAACGGCGACACCGGCGTGATTGTCGCCGGAGCGGACGGCGAACCGGTCGCCGCCTTCCAGCGGGGGAGCGAGCCGATCCTGTTGCACCCCAACAGGTTGTCCGCGGTCCAGACCACTTACGCGATGACCATTCACCGCAGCCAGGGCAGTCAGTACGACACCGTCTCGGTGGTGTTGCCTGCGGAGGCATCATCGCTACTGACCAGAGAACTGCTCTATACCGCGATCACTCGCGCCCGCACACACGTGCGGGTGATCGGCACCGAGGTGTCCGTCCGCGCCGGCGTCGAGCAGCAGGTCCTGCGGGCCAGTGGCTTGCGGCGAGTGCTGCTCTGAGGGGTCGTTAGGCAAGGTAAGCACCGGGCTTCTGCACGGGTATCGGCCCGCTAGCATCGAGCCATGTCCGGTTCGCGCAGGTCCAGCACCTCTACGGCGGTCCTGGGCACCCTGGTCGATCCGACCGTGACGGCTGCCCGGTACGACGCGGCCGTCGCACGGCTGATCGCCAGCTATCGGGCGGTTCCGCCCGAGGCAACGGTCCGATTGGCCAAGAAGTCGTCCAACCTCTTCCGCGCGCGGCAGCCGACGACCAGTCCGGGCCTGGACGTGTCCGGTCTGACCGGCGTACTGAGCATCGACCCGGTGAACAGGACCGCGGACGTCGCCGGCATGTGCACCTACGAGGACCTGGTAGCCGCGACACTGCCGTTCGGACTCGCGCCCATGGTCGTCCCGCAGCTCAAGACGATCACCGTCGGCGGCGCCGTCACGGGTCTGGGCATCGAGTCCACCTCGTTCCGCAGCGGTTTGGTCCATGAATCGGTGCTCGAGATGGACATCCTCATCGGCGCGGGGGACGTTGTCACCGCCACCCCGGAGGGCGAGCATGCCGACCTGTTCTTCGGCTTTCCCAACTCCTATGGGAGCCTGGGCTACGCGACCCGGCTGCGGGTTCAACTGGAGACGGTCAAGCCGTTCGTCGCAGTGCGTCACCTGCGTTTCGACTCGCTGGACGCATTGCAGGCCACCATTGCCGAGGTGGTCGATTCCGGCCGCCACGAAGGTGCGGCGGTGGATTATCTGGACGGCGTGGTCTTCACCGCGACCGAGAGCTATCTGACGTTGGGCAGTCAGACCGACGCTCCCGGCCCCACCAGTGACTACGCCGGCCAGCAGATCTACTACCGGTCGCTGCAGGAGCGCACCCGGGATCGGCTGACCATCCACGACTATTTGTGGCGCTGGGACACCGACTGGTTCTGGTGCTCGCGTGCCTTCGGTGCCCAGCAGAAGGTCATCCGGCGGCTGTGGCCCAGGCGGTTCAAACGCAGTTCTTTCTACTGGAAGCTGGTCGCCCTGGACCGTCGCTTCAGCATCGCCGATCGCGGCGAACGGCTGCACCATCGGCCGCCGTTGGAGCGGGTGGTCCAGGACGTCGAGGTCCCGCTCGAAGGCACCGCCGACTTCCTTCGCTGGTTCCTGGATACGGTGCCGATCGAGCCGGTGTGGTTGTGCCCGCTGCGGATGCGGGCCGACTTGACCGGCGCCCCGCGGGCCTGGCCGCTGTACCCGCTCAAGCCCGATCGGACCTACGTCAACATCGGCTTCTGGTCGGTCGTGCCGACCACGCCGGGTGCAGTGCCCGGCGCCACGAATCGACTGATCGAAGAGCGGGTAACGGCCGCCGACGGCCACAAGTCGCTGTATTCCGATTCGTATTACACGCCGGCCGATTTCGGTCAGTTGTACGGCGGCGCGCGCTACTCCGAACTGAAGCACCGCTACGACCCAGGCGACCGACTCCTGGGGTTATTTGCCAAGACCGTGGAGCGTAAATGACAACTTTCAAGGCGACCGAGACCACCGGCACCCGCCAGGTCGGGCACCTCAGCGGTCCGCTGACGGTGGCCCAGATCGCCGAGACCGTGATCGCCGAGCCGTTTCCGTTCCGGCTGACCGCCTACGACGGGAGCGCCGCGGGACCGCAGGATGCACCGCTGGGGATCAGCCTGACCCGTGCCCGGGCCCTGACCTACATCGCGACGGCTCCCGGCGACCTGGGGATGGCCCGTGCCTATGTCGCGGGGGATCTCGAGTTCAGCGGAGTACATCCGGGGGATCCGTATCCGATGCTGCTGGCGATGGCCCGCGGGATGCATCTGGTGAAGCCGTCGTTGGCCGAGATCAAGGCGATAGCCAGTTCTCTGGGCTTGAAGGCGCTGACCCCGGTGACACCGCCGCCGCAGGAGGCGCCGCCACGGTGGCGCCGTACGGCCCAAGGCCTGCGGCACTCGAAAGGTCGGGACGCCGAGTCGATCAGCAAGCACTACGACGTGTCCAACACGTTCTACGAGTATGTGCTGGGCCCTTCGATGGCCTACACCTGCGCGACCTATCCGACCGCTGAGGCGACTCTGGAAGATGCCCAGGCCGCAAAGTTCGGGCTGGTCTTCGACAAGCTGGGTCTACAGCCCGGTCAGCGACTGCTCGACGTCGGCTGCGGCTGGGGTTCCATGGTGCGGCACGCGGCCCGCCGGGGAGTCAAGGCGCTGGGCGTCACGCTGTCGGCGGAGCAGGCCGCCTGGGCGCAGGAGGCCATTCGTCGCGAGGGGCTGCAAGATCTGGCCGAGGTCGCGCACCTGGACTACCGGGACGTCAACGCCGGCGACTTCGACGGGATCTCCTCGATCGGACTTACCGAGCACATCGGCGTGGCCAACTACGGGACGTACTTCACGTCGCTGCGCGATCTGCTCCGGCCGGGCGGCCGGCTGCTCAACCACTGCATCACCCGGCCGGAGAACAAGTCGTCGTACAAGACCGAGGCGTTCATCGATCGGTACGTGTTCCCGGATGGCGAGATCACCGGATCCGGGCGGATCATCACCGAGATGCAGGACGTCGGGCTCGAGGTGCGGCACAGCGAGAACCTGCGCGAGCACTATGCTCTCACGCTGCGTGACTGGTGCGCGAACCTGGAACGGAATTGGGACGCCTGCGTTGCCGAGGTCGGCGTCGGAACCGCCAAGGTGTGGGGCCTGTACATGGCCGCGTCTCGGCTCGGCTTCGAGATGAACGAGATCCAGCTGCATCAGGTGCTGGCCGTCCGGCCCGAAAAGGGCGGCAACGCGGGCGTTCCGCTGCGTCCGTGGTGGTCCGGCTGAGCCGGTGCCGGGGTCGGCGTGGAATCCGACCTGGTCGGCATAGAACGCCTTCGTCCGGTAGATGTCGGTGACCGGGAGCGCGACGAGTTCGATAGACCTACCGACCGGCGCCGCTTCGGGATTCGTCAAGTCGTCATTGGCCGCACTGGTCTGGATGCCGCCGGATGTCGAGTATGAAATCCGCGGCTCTGCGGAGTTCCTCGACTATGCCCGAGCGGCGACGAGCCGGATGAGAGCCGCCATCCGGTAGTCCGGTCAGGGTGGCCGCACCATCTGGAACCGTTGGGCGGCGCCGATGGAGAAGTAGTCCGCCGGGCCGCCACCACGCAGGATCGGCGCCGCCGCGGCGGTGTCGTACACCCCGTCCACCAGCAGCGCCTCGTCGATGTGAATCATCACGACTTCGCCGAGTACCAGCCAGCTTTCGATGTCGTGCTGATGGCTGTCGACGAGTTGGATGAGTTGGGAGAGCCGGCACTCGAAGGACACCGGACTCTCCAGGACCCGGGGCGGCCGGATGGCCTGCGACGGGGTGGGAGTCAGGCCGGCCAGGTCGAACTCATCAACCGATGCGGCCGCCGTGGCGGCGCTGGCATTCATCGGCGCCGCCAGCGGCCGGGTGGCCAGATTCCAGCCGAACTCGCCGATGGCGGAGATGTTGGCGACACTGTCCTTCCAGCCGATACTCGAGAACCCGATGATCGGCGGGCGGTAATTGAAGGCATTGAAGAAGCTGTATGGCGCGAGATTCCTTACCCCGTCGAGGCTTTCAGACGAAATCCAGCCGATCGGACGCGGTCCGACGATCGCGTTCAGCGGATCATGGGCCAGCCGATGGCCGTCGCTGGGTGCGTAGGAGTGAAAATTGGTCACCCGGTGTCCTTTCATTTACCCGACGATCGTGGCACGGGTGGCTCACCCGCCGCACTGCCCGTTGGGGCGAAGTCATGTATCTCGTGACGCGCTATCCCACTCTTGGTGATGAAATGTCTTGACGCAGCGAAGTGTCAGCTGGATCATTCCATCTGTCAGAGGGAGTGACATGTCGATACCGCACCCCTCGGGCCCGCCACGCATGATGGTGTTGCATCCTGCCCACCTGCGTGGACAGACACTGGATCTGCGCACCGAGAATGTGCTGGTCGGCAGAGACCCGAATTCGCATCTCGTTTTGGATGACCCGCACGTCAGTCGAACTCACGCCGCCATCCACCGCACCGGTGACTACGTGGTGCTGGAGGACCTGCACTCGAGCGCGGGGACCAAGGTCAACGGAATTTCCCTCGTTGGATCGACACCGTTGCGGGACGGTGATGTGGTGGACTTCGCGACCGTCGCCGTTCGCTATGAGGCCGCGGCGCATCGGACGGCCGAGACCCAGATGCTGCCTGCTCAGCCGCCGCCGGTTGGGCCGATGATTGCGGCTGGAGCGCGGTTCGACATCGGCCCGCAGCAAGCCGGGGTGATCAGCAACATCGGGCGTGACCAATACAACTCGTACGTGCACCATCGCGAAAGCTTTGTCCGCGAGATCGCCGCCGCGAAGTCCACAGCACGGTTCCTGATCTGGCTCGGATTCTTCATTACGATCGCTGGATTCGTCGCCTATGGAGCAATGATCGTGCGATTCATCGCAGAACTTGCATCGACTTCCGACCTTGCCTCAACGAGTTCTGGGCCAGAACCGATGTTCCCGCCATTGTTCGGACCTGAGATCCTGGGCACTCCGATCGGCATCATCGGGCTGGGCGCCAGCGTGGTGGGCATGGTGATACTGATTGTCGGCATCGTGGGGCACGTAGTCGCGACCTCAAGAAGTCGCCGGGCGGATCGAGAGATGCCGCTGCCGTTCCCGCGTCCGTACTGACTCCCAGCCCTGACTCCCGGCCCTGACTCCCCGCTATCGAGATCGGCGACCCATGACCTTCAATATCAACAACCAAACCGCCGGCGTGGTCAACAACGTCGCCGGGGATCAGCAAATCTACGGTGGCCAGACCGGGACGCTGGTACAGCTCAACGCCGCCCGGGATGCTGCACGGGACCTTCGGTCCGCGCTGGACCTGGTGGGTCTCTCGCGGCGCGAAGCCGGGGCTGCGCGCGGTCATGCCGACGCAATCGCGGCCGAATTGGGCAGGTCGAACCCAGATCGGCCGAGGGTGGCCGACCGGCTGAGCAAGCTCGCGGGTCTGATCCTCGCGGCGGGATCGCTGGCAACCGCTGGATTGTCGATTGCCGGTCCGTTGCGGGTGCTGATCGGCTGGCTCGGCCACCTCGGCGAACCGATTGTGCAGATGTTGCCATTCCTGAAGTGAGCCACTCGGGCTGCTTCAATGGACCGATGAAGATCGCCATCGCCGGGGGCCACGGCCAGATCGCGCTGATGCTTGCACGGCTGCTCGCCGCGGTCATCGGGGGCATTCGCCGGGTGGTGATGATATCGGCGATGAGTGCCGACAACTACGACCCCGCATCGGACGACGTCTTTCAGATCTATCTGCGAGCCAAGAGCGAGGCCGACGACCACCTGCGGGCACGGGATCTGGACTGGACAATCGTCAGGCGCGCTGACGATCGACGCACCGACCGGTCTGATTACCGTCGGTCCGACGGTGGCCAGGGGTAGCATTCCGCGGGCCGATGTCGCCGTGGTGATTGCGCTGCTGCTCACCGATGGGCGCGGGATCGGGCGGCCGTTCGAAGTCGTCTCGGGAACTGTGCCCATCGCCGACGTCGAATTCTGATCATTCCAGCGTGCCGCTCACGGTCGATGATGCGGAGCAGTGGCCCGTCACCTCAGGCCGTCGCAGCCTCGTCCGCGGGCTTCTCGTGTGCGACGACCCCGCCGGGGTGGAACACACTGGCGATCAGGCAGACGACGAGAACGATGGCCATGCCGATGAACACCGCCCTGGTCGCGACCGCGAAGTCCTGAGCCACCGCCGCGCTGATCTGTTCGGCCATGGCGGCGGGCAGGCCGGGCATCCCGGACGACCCCGACCCGGCGCCACCCTCACTTGCCGCCGTCGCGGCCAGCGTGCCGGCCTGGTCCGCTGGCACACCGAAGCGGACGAAGGTGCCGGTCAGCTGGGTGGTGAATACGGTTGTCAGCACGGTCCCGAGCACGGCCAGCCCGAGCGATGAGCCGTAGTTGCGCACGGTCTGTGAGATGCCGGTGACCTCTCCGTACGAGGCGCCGATGGCGCGGTTGACCGCGTCGGTGCTAGATGGCCCCAGGATCAACCCGATCCCCGCGCCGGCCAGCACTATCGCATACCACTGGGCGCTCAACTGCAGGTTTGTCAGCTGAGCAGCCCAGAGCGCGAAGCCGACCGCGCCGATCACGCTGCCGGCGATGAGCGCGGGTTTGGCCCCGCGGCTGTCCAGGATCCGCCCACCGATCTGGGCGGCCGGGGCGAACCCACCGAAGAAGACCAGCAGGTACAGACCGGCAGAGTTGGCGTCGTAGCCCAGCGACACCTGCGAGTAGACGCTGGCGAAGAAGAACACCGGAACGAATGCCACCATCGAGAAGAACAGCACGACATTGTCCACCACGAACGCCCGGTCGGCGAAGATCCGGATCTTGATCAGTGGCACTGGTGTCCGTCCCTGGACCAGCACGAACACCGCAATCACCGCTAGTCCGCCGACAATGCACAGCCAGGTCCGCAGGGCACCCCAGCCCCAGCTACCCGCCTGCTCGAAGCCGAACACGCTGAGCCCCATACCGACCGCGATCAGCGCCGCCCCCCGATAGTCGATGGACTCCCGCCGCCCGGTGGAATGGATGTGCGCCATCACGGTCAGCACGATGGCCAGGATTGCCATCGGAATGTTGATCCAGAAAATCGCCCGCCAGGTCCACTGGGTGAGGTACCCGCCGGCGATCGGTCCGACGGCGGTGAGCCCGCCGCTGACCCCGAAGAAGATGGCCAGAGCCCTGCCGCGTTCGCCCACCGGGAAGGACGCGACGACGACAGCCAGCGCTGCCGGAATCATCAGCGCCGCTGACAGCCCCTGCACCACGCGAAAAAAGATGATCCACGCCTCTGCGAGGCTGCCCTTCGGTGTCGCCCCGCAGAGCGCGGAAGCACCGGCGAATCCGACGATGCCGATCAGCACGATCCGCTTCGATCCGATCACGTCGGCCAGCCGGCCGCCGAACGCGAAACCGGCTGCCAGCGCCAGGATGTAACCGTTGATCACCCACTGGACGCCGCCCCGGCTCAGCGACAACTCCTCCTGGATGCGCGGGGTGGCGATCGAGACGATCGTCTGGTCGATGAAGGTCATGGCCACCGCGAACAGCATCGCGGTGAGCGCGAGGTAGCGGCTCTTCGACGGCGCGGGCGCAGCGCCGACAGCGGTCGGATTGTTCTGACTCATGCGTTCCCCACTGTGCAGGTTATAGCGCCAGGGACGGGTGGACTCGACCCAAACTAGTCGGTGGCATCGGGACCCCGACACGGAGGTGGGCGGACCGTGATCACGGGCCGCCCACCTCTGTCCCGCTCGGCAACCGTCAGGCGGCAACCACGCTGTAGTCCTTCACGACCGGGGCAACGAGCGTCTCCAGAGCGGCCGCGACGATGTCGGCCACATCGGTCATCGGTCGCACATCGAGGGCGCCCAGAACCTCCGCCGGCACATCGTCCAGGTCGGGTTCATTCCGCTTCGGGATGAAGACGATCTTCAGCCCCGCACGCTGGGCGGCCAGCAGTTTCTGCTTGACCCCGCCGATCGGCAGCACCCGTCCGTTGAGGGTGACCTCGCCGGTCATGCCCACGTCGGAACGGACCGCGCGGCCGGTCGCCATCGAAGCAAGGGCCGTCACCATGGTGACACCGGCCGACGGACCGTCCTTGGGCACCGCGCCGGCCGGAACGTGCAGGTGAATGTTGCCCTGCAGCTTCGCCGGTTCAATGCCGAATGCCTCGGCGTGCGAGCGCAGGTAGGACAGCGCGATCTGCGCCGACTCCTTCATCACCTCGCCGAGCTGACCGGTCAGGGTCAGCCCACCCTTGCCGGCATCGGCCGGCAACGCGGTCGCCTCGATGTACAGCACATCCCCCCCGAGCCCGGTCACCGCCAGCCCCGTCGCGACACCCGGCACCGCGGTGCGTTCGTGGACGTCCGGGGTGAACCGGGGACGGCCGAGGTAGTCCTTGAGGGTCGACTCGGTCACCTCGATCGGCTCAGTGGCGTCACCGACGAGCTTGGTGGCCAGCTTCCGCAGCACCTTGGCCAGGGCCCGCTCCAACTGCCGGACACCGGCTTCACGGGTGTAGTCGGCGGCGATCAACCGCAGTGACTCGTCGTTGATCCGCACCTCGTCGGCGGTCAGCGCCGCCCGCTCGACCTGACGCGGCCAGAGGTGGGTGCGCGCGATGGCGACCTTGTCGTCCTCGGTGTAGCCGTCAATGGTGACCAGCTCCATCCGGTCCAGCAGCGGTCCGGGGATCTGGTCGATCACGTTGGCGGTGGCCAGGAACAACACGTTCGACAGATCGAGATCGAACTCGAGATAGTGATCGCGGAAGGTGTGGTTCTGCGCCGGGTCGAGCACCTCGAGCAGCGCCGCCGCGGGATCGCCGCGGTAGTCCGACCCGAGCTTGTCGACCTCGTCGAGCAGGATCACCGGGTTCATCGAGCCGGCTTCGGTCAGTGCGCGGACGATCCTGCCCGGCAGGGCGCCGACATAGGTCCGCCGGTGGCCACGGATCTCGGCCTCGTCGCGGACGCCGCCCAGCGATACCCGGACGAACTGGCGACCCAAGGCGCGGGCGACGCTCTCACCCAGCGATGTCTTGCCCACTCCGGGCGGGCCGGCCAGGGCCAGCACGGCGCCGGAACCGCGGCCGCCGACCAGTTCCATGCCCCGCGAGGTGCGCCGGGCGCGAACGGCCAGGTACTCCACGATGCGGTCCTTCACGTCGTCCAGGCCGTGGTGGTCGGCGTCCAGCACCGCGCGCGCCTCGGCGATGTCGGGGGAGTCGATGGTGTTGGTATCCCACGGCAGTTCCAGGACGGTGTCCAGCCAGGTGCGGATCCAACCGGACTCCGGTGACTGATCGCTGGATCGTTCCAGCTTCCCGACCTCGCGCAACGCAGCCTTGCGGACGTCGTCGGGCAGCGATGCGGCATCGACCCGGGCGCGATAGTCATCGGTGCCTTCGGGCTCACCTTCGCCGAGTTCCTTGCGGATGGCAGCCAGTTGCTGGCGCAGCAGGAATTCGCGCTGCGACTTCTCCATGCCCTCGCGGACGTCGCCGGCGATCTTGTCCGCGATCTCCACCTCGGCCAGATGATCGCGGGTCCATTCGATCAGGGAGGTCAGCCGCGCGTCGACGTCGGGAGTTTCCAGTACCTGCCGCTTCTGCTCGGGCGTCAGGTAGGACGCCCAGCCTGCGGTGTCGGCCAGCGTCGACGGATCGGTGATGGCCTCGACGGTGTCGATGATCTGCCAGGCGTTTCGCCGCTGCAGACTCGCCACGACGAGCGCCTTGTACTCGGTGACGAGTGTGGCCGTTCGGCCGGTCGTCGCCGAGTCGGCCTGTCGTTCGGCCTCGACCCAGAGCGCCGCCCCTGGGCCGGTGACACCGGCGCCGATCCGAGCACGGGACTCCGCGCGGAGCACCGCGCCGGGCGCGCCACCCGGTAGGCGACCGACCTGCTCGATTGTCGCGATGACGCCGAAGGAGGCGTATCGATCAGCCAGTCGCGGTGCGATCAGCAGCTTCTTGTCGGAGGCGGCGACCGCGCTGTCCAGAGCGGCCTGCGCAGTTTCGTCGAGTTCGATCGGCACCACCATGCCCGGCAGGATGACCTGGTCGGTCAGCGACAGGACCGGCAGGCGCAGGGTGTCGTGGGTGCTGAAAGCTGCGTTGCTGTCGGGAGTGTTGGACTTGGTAGTCGAATTGTCGGGATACCCAGAATCAGACATTGCTCAGTTCTCCTCAAGATGGTTGAGTCTTATCCACTCAAGGCACCCGAGGGTGAGATTGTTCCCGGCAAACCGGCCTGCTCGCTCAGGGCGAACAAGTGCTGGTCCGCGGGTCGCGGTGGGTGAAGCCGGCCGACAGCGCCCGATCGGCCGCCGCAGCCGCTAGCGGGCGCTGTCGGTCAGTTCGTGCCTGACGACATCGCCGCTTTGATCGACGATGATCACCGGGCAGTTCGCATGCTTGCGGCAGGTGGTGGCGATCTGGCCGAAGACAACCTCGCGAAGCCCGGTGCGGCCATGCGCTCCCAGCACCAGTACCGATGCGTGGGCGGCCCGATCCAGCAGGACCGCCGCCGGGCGCCCGTGGACGCTGGACTGTACGACGGAGGGTTTGGTCGGCACCTCGGGCATTTCGGCGAGCGCGGCGTCCACTTCGTTCTGCAGCATGCAGATGGATCCGTTCTGCAGTTCGTGTGAGGAACCGAAGGCCATGTCGCGCATGCCCTGGGCGTGCCATGCGTGGACGACCTCGACCGGAGCCCCCAGCGCGGCGCCCTCGTTCAGTGCCCAGCGCAGCGCCATCAAGCTCTCCTGGGATCCGTCGAGCCCGACGATGATGGATGAGTTGTTGATGGTGGCCATGATGGTGCTCCTCAGTTTCATTGACGTCCCGCGGCGTCTCGGCGGTATGAATTCCACGTTAAGGACGGGTCGAGACGCCCGAAAGGGCCGAAAGTCCCAACGAGGGGTGACCGAAGCATCCGGCCGGCGAGCACTGGGCCGTCACCCCCCGACTGGTCAGCCGATCCGCTTGATCTCCAGCAGATTCATCGCCTCGCCCGACCCGCAGTCCGCCGGTTGCACCGGGACGATCACCCTCGCCCGGATCCGGTCGCCCTCGATGAGGCTGCCGGCTCCGTTCGCGTAGAGCGCCAGCTCGCGGCCGTCATCGGTCGCCAGTCCGTAACAGGGTCCGGTGCCACCCCGAGTGACCGTGCCGATGACCCAGAGGCCGGTGAGCTCGTCGCTGGGCCCCGTGGTTCCCCTGGTCGGTTGTGTCATGGTCGGCAGCTCGGTTGTGGACAGCGCAGGGGTGGACAGCGCAGGGGTGGACAGCGCAGGGGTGGACAGCGCAGGGGTGGACAGCGCAGGGGTGGACCCTTCACTCGTGCGCGGCGAAGCCGCGGTCGATGTGTCGGATCGGCCTGGATCGGCCGGACTGCTGCCAGCACAGCCGACGATCCCCAGCCCGACCAGGACAACCATCGCCGCCGAACGCCCTGTGCACCTCACCTATCGCACCTCACCTAGCTTGGACGCGACAGCAGCGCCGATCGGTTGCAGTCCCCACCAAATGGAAACGGCGCCCGAGGAGAGCCTCGGGCGCCGCCGTGTTGCCAACGAGTCGGGACTAGCTGACGGTACTGAGCTTGATCTTGACCGAGGTGCCCGACTGGGACACGACCGTGATCTTCACTCCGGCGTCACGAACCTTGACGCCATGGTTGACCAGATTTGGATCGAACCAGTCCTTCGTGTCGTCGAAGACCGGCTGGCCCTTCTGGCCCCGGATGTAGCTGGGCTGCCCAGCGATGTGCAGGGTGAACGAGCGTGCCTTCGATCGGCTGAAAGGGGCGTCATAGATCTGAATCCGAGTTCGCCATGCCGTGCCGGCGAGGTTGTAGATCGTCTTGGGATGCGCATCGATGTAGAGGTTGCGTCCCTCGCCGGGGTGCACGTTGACGTTGTTGTCGGACTGGGAAAGGTCCCAGTACGAGATCAACAGTCCGGTCTGGTACGAGTAGTGCTCGACTTGGTCCGGCTTGTCCGGGAAGCCGAAGTTGTACGGCCCGCTCTTGAGGTACCGGTCGTACGAGGTGTAGGTCCGGTAGCCGGCGATGTAGTAGTTGTCGTACTTCGCGGTCGAGGACTGCGCGACCGAGCTGAACCCGTCCAGGGTCCAACCGTTGGGCGGGGTCTCGGCACCGTCGGTGAGCAGGGTTTGGCCGCCCGCCGTCAGCGTGATCGCATCAACGAAGATGCCCGAGATCGCGGTGGGGTCGGTGCCCTGGGCCGCGCCGTCGGTGGCGTAACGCACCCGCACCCCGATCGTCTTGCCGGCGTAGGCCGACAGGTCGAAGGTTGCCGGCTGCCAGCCTGCGCTCACGCCGTCGATGCCGTTACCTTCGTCCGAGATGGTGATCGAGCCCGGTACCGCAGCCCAGCCGGTCCCGTCGTCCACCTCGACAAAGGCATAGTCGCACGGATCGGGACCGCAGTCCTCGATGTTCCATCGCGCCTGGAAACTCAGCGTCGCCGGGTCCGCCGGCAGAGTCACCTGGCGGGACATCGAATTGTTGAGGTCATCCCCGGCACCCGACCACCACTGTTGAGTTCCCTCGAACGGTGCGCCCAGTTCGGTGGTGATCTCCTTCTGCGGCAACACCACGACCAGCGCCTGTGGTTTGTCGCTGTTGTATTCCTCCGGGCCGAGGGTCATCGTCTCGTGCTGACCGGCGAGTGCCACTTGATAGTCCAGCCAACCCAGTTGCAGCTTGTTCCAGGCGCCGATGTCGCCCGCCCGGTCGCCGATCGACTGCTCACCCGAGGCGCCGAGGCGGCTTTGCGCCATCAACGTCCAGTATTCGTTCGGGTTGTCGCCACCGCCGGAGGTGTCGTAGTCGTCCGGCAGACCGAGATCGTGACCGAACTCATGGAAGAAGACGCTGCGGCCGCCGTTCTCCGGTTGGATCGTGTAGTCGGCGATCCAGATTCCGGTGTTGCCGATCTGGTTGCCGCCGTCCAGGTTGCCGGCCGGTCCCACCGTGCCGGCCAGGTTCTGGAAGGTCTTCCAGCGGTGCGACCAGATGGCGTCCTCACCCTGGATGGGGTCGCCGTCCGCCTGATCGCCGCCGGCGTGCACGATCTGGAAGTGATCGATGTAGCCGTCCGGCTCGTTGAAGTCGCCGTCACGATCGAAGTCGTAGCGGTCCCACTGATCAAAGGACTGCAGGTCGGTCTTGATGTCCGCAGCACTGCGGCCTGCGGCTTCCTGATCGGCCACCCACTGGTTGGCGGCGTCCTGCACCAGGCTCCAGGTGTTGCTGCAGACATTGCTCGCGCAGGGGAAGCCATCGGAGCGGCCGTAACGAGCCTCGTTGTACCGGACCTTGACCCAGTCGGTGACCTCGCCGTCCACTGAATATCGCCCGGAGGATTGGGCCTCGTAGTAGGTCTTCAGCGATTCGACGTTCTTGCCCGTGCCGAAGTACATCTGCTGGAAATATGCCCGGCTGTAGTTGGCCTGCCAGTTCGTGGAGTTGTCCAGGGCGCGATTCGGCTGTGGAATCTGGTTCACCAACGGGCCGTCGAACCGGGTCGGTCCGGGAATGTTGCGGTTGGTGTCCTGATCGGGATAGTTCGGCGAGCGTTCGTCGCCGAACTCCGCCAGAATCACGAAAATCCGGTCGGTCTTCTCGCGGGACAACTCGACATACTGGTCCACGTGCTTGCCAGGGTTCTGTTGCCTGCCGTTGGCGGCGGTCGCCGCTGTGTCGGCCGAGCCGACGTTCACCACCGTGCTGCCGTTGATCACCTCGGGCGCCAGGTCGCCGTTGATCACACCGCTGATCGCCCGCTCGCGCAGTTCGCGGCGCTTGTCCTCGGCGGGGTTCGGTAGCTCGTCGACCAGCGAGGTCGTTTCGGGGGCGGCGACGGTCGCCGGCCCCCCGTCGGGAGGGGCCGCCTGGGCTGTGGTGGTCACCGTCAGGCCGAAGCCCGACGCCAGGGACAGCGCGAGGAAACCCGCGAGGAACTTGCGCACTCAATACCTCCGACGTGATGGTGATGGGCCAGCGACGGGTGATTGCCGGCCGGACATTCGGCATCTCTGTGGGGATGCTGTGAGCACCGTAGGCCGGTCGAAATCGCCAACGGAAGCGCTGCGGTCACAGTCCACTCGTTCGGCTCGGCTCGGCGCAGCCCACCGGGCCCAGTCACTCGAATGCCAAGGTTCCTCTAACACATAGTGTTGATTGGGTAAAGGTTGGCTCGTGCGTGGGCCGGCAACATCAAAGCGCCGGCCGGTGGCCTGGACGGCTGGTCGGTGGCCCGCTAGGACGGATTGACAGTCGCCAGAATCGCGATGATCGCGATGATCACCAGGAAGAGCAGGACCAAGTTGCGGGCGAGGTGACTGTCCCCGCCGGCGGTCGGTGTGGGTGGCAACAGCGGCGGCAGCATGGTTGGCGGCGCACCGTTGGTCGGCCACGTCTGAGGTTCGGCCGGCGATGTGGCCGGCGATGTGGTGGTAGCTGAGCCGGGCCACGGGTATGCCGGCCGGTGCCCAGCAGGCGCTGCGGGAGGCACCGGCCAGGGAGTGTTCGGGACGAATGCGCCCGGTTGATCCGCCGGGGCACCGAACGAAGAGGCTGCGCCGAGCGCCTGCTCGAGGGTGTCGTACCTCCCGGGGGTACTGCTCAGCCAGTCGATCGTCAACTCGGTCAGCCGGCGGACCTGCGGATCCCGGGCGGCCACCAGCGCCTGCCACACCTCGCGGTTCGTGTCAGCCATGTCCGAGCTGTGGAACAGCAGTGTGTCGTCGGACTTCTCGTGGTAGCGCCAGAGATCGGGATCGCCGGCCAATGCCCGCAGGGACAGGTACATCAACGTGTTGGGCAGGGCGTCCATGTGCGGTCCGGTCCGTGCGGCCGGCTGACGGGGATGTTGGTAGGCCGGATGTCCGGCTTCGTGGCTCATCGCGTGCAAACCGGGCACCCACACGTTGTCGTAGTCGACCATCCGGAACTCGACCGGCCCACCGGGTTGAGCCAACACCAATGTGTTGCCGGCGTGGATGTCCCCGTGACTGATCCGGGCGACGACCAACGCCTGGCACTGCTGCCGCCAGGCATCGGCGAGGTTACTGAGAGCGCGGACGGCGTCGACCCCTCGAACGACCTCGGAGATGTACGGGTCCAGCCGGGGTCCGTCCACCCATTGCATCTTGATCACCGGGAAATGGTCCTCGCCCATCCGCAATCCGTCACCGAGCCAGTCCGTCCGCACGAAGCTCGACACCGGGTTCGTCGACAAATAGCGACTCAGGGCGTCGTACCGGGTGCCGGCGGCGGCGTCATTGTTGATCAGGAATCGAACGGCGCATATTCGCCCGTCGGGAGTGGTCGCCCGGAAGACTATCGCCCGGGCGCCGTTCCACGACACGATGCTGCCCATCCGGCCGCGGGCGAACGTTGCCCGTTGCAACTCCGGGTCAGCGAAATGGTGGGCGGGGTTTTGCATGAGGGCGGCGTACAGCGCGCGGTCCGGCCAGGTCGAGGTGGTGCTCATCGGGCAGCCCCGTGATCGACGAGCACGGACACCCGAAGCAGCGTGACGTCGTCATTCTTCAGCTGCTTGTCGGCTCGAAGGTCGTCGCAGAGCTGATCGAAACCTTCATGGCCGATCTGGGCCAGACACCGCCAAACATCGGGATTGCCGAGGTTGCGCATCAACCATTCCGCCAGCGCATCCGAGACGGCGAACAGCACGTCTCCAGGGGATATCGATGCGCGGTACCTCCGCACCGTGGTGCACAGCTGCTCATTGTTCCCGCTGTGGCTGGTGACCAAGGTTGGGCTGGTGCCGAATTGGCTGGAATCGTGCAGCGGAAACGCCGCCGGCCGTGCGTCATGCGCCAGATGGAATAGACAGCAATCACCGACAGCCAGCGCCTCGATGCTGTCGCGTGCGATACGGCCACCGAGAAGTGTTGCGTGCGAGCCGATCTGGCCCCCGACTCGCTGCACCCACAGCGGCATCCGGGAAACTGGGAACTCCGGCGATTTCGGGTCGAACCGTCCGCGCACTTTCTCCAGCCAGTCGATGAGCCCGCTGTCGGGTCCGTCCAGCACACGTTCGTCACGGTCGGCCACCAAGGCATGTGCGAGCGTGTACGCCCATTCCCGGGACGAACTGCCGGTAGATGCCCCATCGGTCACCGCGAACCAACCGGTTCGCGGATTGTAGGCGGCCCCATCCTCCCATTCGGACACCGAGGTCCCCGCCTTCGGAACCCAGTACGCGACCATTTTCAGCGTGGCTGACGCCACCATTGAATCCTGCTGGACAACCATTATTGATCAGCCACCTGGGACACCCTCGTGCCGACGTCGAGGAATTCGCTGAGCTTGGCCGAGTCGGCGTTGAAGACGAAGCCGCGGGCACCCGGCGCCACCGGAAGATCCATTCCACGGGCCACCGCCAACATGTAGGGGGTCAGCTCGCTGGACATCTCGAACAGCGCCTTCGCATAGGGGTTTGGCAGAGCATTGGGGGAATTCGGATATTCGATCGGCCTGATCGGCTCGTCCGAGATATTGACGTTGAACAGCAGCAGATTGCCGTCGACGGTGTGAATGCCACGCAGTTGGTCGCCCATCGGCCGTGGATCGCCGTCGGTGGACGCCCCGTCGCTGATGTTCACCACGATCGGCGGGAACGAGCCCGGATGGTTGTTCGCCCAATCGACCAGGAAGGAGCCGGCGAGGTTGAGCGCGGCGATCATCGGGGTGCCGCCGTCCGCCTTCGGATCAATCCAGACCGGCAGTTCGACGGTCAGTTCCGGATTGCCCGGCAGGCTGTCCGTGGCCATTCGGAGCGGATAGTCGGCGATGATGCTGATCGGTACCAGGTACTGGCCCTGCAGGTTCCCGCCGAGGACCGGGCCGACGGTGCTGCCGTAGCCGATGACCGCGAGTTGGTAGTAGTCACGGACCTCCTCGCCGCGCTGACACTGCAGGACGAGATTGCGGATCAACCGGTTCACCGCCAGGGCCAGGGCGGCGGCCTTCGTCTGCTGGGTCCCGCCGAATCCCTGTTGCATGGACCCTGATTGATCGATCAGGAAGACGATGCATCCGGGGTGGCTGCGGTCGATGGGCTGCGAGTACATGCACGCGCTCCTTTAGCGGTGAAGCCAGCTTCGGACGACGACATCTGGCGTGGGGGCGGACGGGTCCATCGGCCAGTGCAGCCCACATGTCGCGCAGGTCGCACTGATTTCCTGCTCCATCCGGGGACGGACGGAAACGGCAAATCCCCCGCAGCGGGGGCATTGAACCTCGTTCGAATCGGCGGCGCGGTACCGGCGCAGGTCCACGCGTGCCTGCCCGACGACCGGGTCAACCGTCACCGGCGCCGAAGCCTGGCGCACCTGCGTCATCGCCAGCGCAAGCGGCGGTGTCATCGACGTTCGGCCAGGTATGCCCACCGGCTTGTGGCGTCGCACCGGGCCGGAAACGATAGCGGCGACAACCGCGACGGCGGTGCTGACGCCGAACGCGACCGGCGGGGACGGCAAACCCCGGGGGCCGACGAAATAGAGTGGCGCCACCGCGAACCAGGCCACCGCAAGATGTCGCGGCAGCAGCCGCAGAACTCCGGCGGCCACCCCGGGACGACCTCGCGGAGTCATCGACGGATCCGGAAGGTGCTGGTCGTGGGGCTGCTGAACGCCGCGGCCGGTGGTGGCAGCCGCCGGGTGGATGGTCTGGACGAATCCGGTCGGCCACCGGATTGATCGACCCCCGACCCCGTCGCGGTGACCACGGCGTTGCCCGGGACGGTGGCGACCCCGGAATCCCTGGTCGGGATCAGGGTGACCTGCGCCGGATCGATTCCGCTGCAGGGCTCCGTGGTTGGCGCGAGTTGGGTGGTCGGCGCGGCCAGGCTGGTCGAGGGACCGGCCGACGACCGGGCCGAATCGGCCACCAGGCAGATTCGATCGGGAGCCGGCGCCAGTAGGCCGACCAGCAACACCGCCGCGACCGACGCCAGTGCCGTGAGCGCAAGACCGAAGGCGCCTCTCGCCGTGCGCCCAACCATCAGCCGGCCCTCGGCTGCAGGGCCGGGATGACGTGCTGGTAGACCATCGGGGGATCCCAGGACAGGAGGGCGGCCACCAGCACGATCAGCGCGATCAGCGCGAGGACGATCCAGACCACGTCACCGGTGGAGAGCGTCGAAGTTCTGGCCGGTGCCGGTGCCGGTGCCGGTGCGGTCGCCATGGCCCGGACAGGTGCATGCGGCGCCGTTCGGCCGGTCGTGGTTGGCGTAGCGGGTCTGGCCGGTGGCCAGGTGTTGGCCACCGCCGGCAGTGGGCCAACCGCACGCGAAGTCACCGGCGGACCTGGCCACACGTTGGGACCGGCGGCGCGAGGTCCGTCCGGGGCGCCGGTCATCTGTTGGCCTCAGGATGCAGGTTCGCCGGGATATGGCCGGGGGAGTCGGGTTGCCCGCGGAGCCACCAAGGCTTCGCGACCGATTCGGTGTGACTACGCAGCGGGGGGTTCGGATGGGTCCGCGGCGGCGAACCCGACCACTGGTTTTCCGGTCGGCCGCCCTGCTGCTCGTACCAGGACGAACCCGGTCGGTTCGGGTTGGCGAGAGGCATTGGTGGGCTCGGTTGTGGGGTCGAAGGCCATTCCTGGCTCGGCGTCGGAATCCTGGGCGTCGGAATCCTGGGCGTCGGAATTGTTGGCGGCGGAATTGTTGGCGGCGCCTCGCCATCCGAGTGGGGTTTTCCTGATCCTGAGGCCTTCGCCGCGTCGCGGGCGAGCCGCTTGTGTCGGGCCTGCTCGCGCTTGTGCAGTTGCGCGAGCAGGGCGGTGACCGTGGCGATCACCAAGGCCAACGCCGAGGCTATCGCCCAGAGCGTGCCCGTCCAGCCCTCGGTCGGAGGGTTGTAGCCAGGATTCACCGCGCACCCACCTGACGGTCAGCCGAATCGTTCCCAATCGTCCTACCTCGTATTGATGCGCGGCTGAAGCAATTGATACCCAGTTGATACAACGTCGCCGGAATTCGCCCGTTCGGACCAGCCCGCGAAATATTTTCCGCATGTATCAAACCGGCGATTGCGCCCTCTGGTTGGAGGCCAATCGCGGTTCACCGCCGCCCGGCGATAGTCCCTGCGCACCGAAGCGCTCCCATTCTTCCCAGAAACGGAGGCTGGCATGGCCAGCAATTCGGCAACACACTACGACGCGATCGTCACCGGCTCGGGAGCCGGTGGTCTGACCTGCGCGCTGACCTTGGCCCAGCAGGGCGCTCGGACGTTGCTGGTTGAGAAGAACGACTACGTCGGCGGCTACGCCCACGGATCGGGGGAGCAGGGGTTCTACTGGGATCACGGTGGGCACATCTTTCTGGCCTACCGGCTCGGCATGCACACCCGTGATGTCTTCCAGCGGCTGGGCATCGATCAACGCATCGAGATGATTCCGGATCGGCAGGATTTTCAGTGCCTGTTTCCCGGCGAATCAATGGAGCTGCCCGCGGACATCTCGGTGGCCGCGGAGGTATTCGCCAAACGGTTCCCCGCCGAGCGCGACGGGATCGCCAAGGTCCTGCTCATCATGGAGCAGATGGTGGTCGACATCGACAAGGTCGTGCCCACGTTCCGGACGGCGGCCCGGCCCGGGCGCCAGCGGCTGATCGACCCGATTCTGGCGCAGTTCCAGCGGCCGTGGCTGAGCAAGGCGATCGCCCCGGCGGCCGAACTCCTGCACTTTCCCGGCAATACCTTGCTGCGCTACCAATTCAGCACGCTGACCGAACTGCTGGATGAGCATCTACGCGACCCGCAGCTCAAGGCGTATCTGTCGATGCTGTGTGTCGGCATCGGGACGCCACCGGCTCAGCTGTCGGCGGTGGTGGCCGCGGTCTTCCTGGTTCATGCGCTGCGCACCATGTGGATGCCGGCGGGCGGCTTCGGCAATCTCGCCGAGACGCTGCTGACCATGTTCAAGGAGGCCGGGGGCGACCTTGTCACCGGCGCCGAGGTCACCAGGGTGATGGTCGAGGACGGTCGCGCCACGGGCGTCGAGACCGTCGATGGTCGCCGATTCACCGCGAACGCCGTGGTCTGTGCCTCCGACGCGCGCCGGCTGTTCCTCAAGCATCTGCCCAAGGACGTGGTGCCCAGGAAGCTCCGCGAGAAGCTGCCGACGCTGCCGACGACGCCGTCGTTCTTCCAGGTCCAGCTCGGCATCGACCTGGATCTAACGCCCTACCGGGAATCGATCAAGCGGCTGAACTTCATCTATCCGTATTCCGACATCGATCAGGCCATCGCCAACTTCGGTGCCGGCAACGTCGAGGAGGCGGCCTACTACTTGTATGTCGCGACCTTCCACCAGCCCGACATGGCGCCCCCCGGAATGCATTCCATCAAGCTCGAGTGCCCCACCCAGTTGGTCTCCAAGGGCATCGACTGGGACCGCGACAAGGAGGAGATCGCCGACATCTTCATCCGGCGGACCGAGGCGATCATCCCGAACCTCTCCAAGCACATCGTGGTGCGGCGCGTGCGGAGCCCGCAGGACTTGCACCGGGACACCCGCAATTCCGACGGTGCGTTCGCCGGCTGGGCCCTCGTGCCGCAGATGCTGAACCGCAATCGGCCCCAGCAGCGGACCCCGGTCAAGGGGCTCTACCTGGCTGGTCAGTGGACCACCCCGAACGGCGGGGTGCCGTGGGTGATGGTCTCGGGATTCAACACCGCCGGCATGGTGCTCGCGGACACGATGGGCCGCCAGGAGTGGGTCGACCAGTAGTCGGGTGGTGATCCGGCACCGGCCTGGAGCGCTAAGTTCGGGTCATGCGGTCCGACTTCAGTCTGAAAGCGATGAACACCGTGCATCGGGCGATGCTCAAGGTCAGTTTCGGCCGGCTCGGCTGGACCGCATCCCGGATGCCAGTCCTGGAACTCACCACCACTGGTCGGAAGTCCGGCCGACCGCACACGGTGATGCTGACCTCGCCGGTGCAGTTGGGCACGACATCGGTCGTGGTGGCCTCCCGCGGCGGCGGCGACCAGCCGCCGGCCTGGTTGTTGAATCTGACGGCTCAGCCCGACGTCGAGGTCTCTGTACAGGGTGGACCGAAAATGCAGCTGCGGGCGCGCGTGGCCACCGACGAGGAGCGGGCACGGCTGTGGCCCCAGGTCACCGCCGATCATCGCAACTACGCCGAGTACCAAAACCTGACCACCAGGACCATTTCGCTGGTGATGCTCGAGCAGGTCGAGGCGCCGGCCCGCTAGCCGCCAGGGGGAGGCTCGGCGGACCGGGCTACCGGGTCAGGCTCAGGCGGATTTACCGGTGACTGTCCTGACGAACTGGAGAAAACCGCTCCAGAGCCCCCGAACGAACTCGCCGGCATCGGTCGGGGTGACGCCGATCAGAGCGGTGAGCAGGGCCAGGATTATGGCTATCCAAATGGTTGTCCGAACAGCTGATTTCAGCATGCCGAACCTCCTTTCACGGGGTCAGCATCGGTCAGGGACAAGGCACAGGGCAACATCAATCCGCCTTCGAGGTCGTGACGTTGGGTGGATTGGCCTCGCGCAGCAGCAGGGCCGCCCACTCATTGGGTTGGCCGATCAGGCCGAAGTTGTGCAGCAACTGATCCTGGTCCGATGTGGTGTCGACCGAGACCAGTCCGAGGCCGAGGAACGGGCCGGTGATGTCGGTGATCCGGATCGAGGAGAGCGGCGCCTCAACAGTGCGTTTCATCAGCAGCAGCCCACGGGTTCGGACCAGGCGACCTCCTTCGGTGATCAACTCCATGTCGACCTGCCACGCCAGGACGGTCATGCCGGCCATCACGACTGCACTCAGGATCAGCGCGGATCGCAGCCACCCGGGTCCGACGTATCCGTTGACCACCAGGCCGAGCAGGATCTCCGAGCCGGCGATGATGCCGCCGATGAGCGGCTTCACGTCGCGGCGGGCAGCGATCACCAGGCCGTGGCTCACGCTCAGTACCACCAGCGCGAGCAGCACCGGCGTAGCGGCTATCGCAACGACGATGGCCGAGGACGCGCCGGCCATCCGAAGCGCCAGGCCGGCCCAATGACGATGGACCAGCGCCCGACGAGGACCGTCCGGCGTCTCGACCAGCCGAACTGCCGAACCGTCCAACAGCGACACCAGTCGGCGGGCTTCGACCCGGTCGAGCAGCGGCCCGAATTTCGGCGGCCGTGGACGCCACATGCTCCGATCGGAATGGCGTGGCGGCTCGGTGTCGCTCCGCCACGGGCTGTGCGGACGGGAAAGCAGCCAGTCGGAGTCTTCGGGTAGGTAGTGCGCCGGAGCAGGCCGAGGGGGTTCTCCACTCGGCTGATACTGCTCCATGCCTGTCATAAGAACTCCGACGCCGGCCTAACGAGGGCACAATCCCCTAGAACGCTAGCCATTCTCGAACGCATCCGTTCGCCGACGCGCCGACCGAAGCTGCCGGTTCTGCTCTCGCGGCGGGTCAGCCGGCCGGCCGCGCCGTGGCCAGTGGATTGGGGCGACTAGACAGGCCAGCTTTCACTCATCAAGCGGTCCGGCTCCGGCCGGCCAGCAGCGCCGGCAGATCGATGCCGTGCCGGGCGAAACGGTCCGGGTGCGGTGGATAGCCTTCGGCGCGCACCAGGAGTCCGTCGCGGGTGGTGAAGATGTCCGCGGTTTCGACGACGCCGCCCTCGACTCTGCCCGGCAGCGCGACGATCTCGCGAATGGTGCGCGCTCCATGGTGGTCCATCCCGACCTGCACGATCAGATCAACCGACGACGCGACGGTCGGCACGACAAATGCGGCGGTCACGTTCTCACCGGCCAGTAGCGGCAACGTGCACAGCTTGATGACGGCTTCCCGCGCGGAGTTCGCATGCACACTGCACATTCCGGGTAGGCCCGAGTTCAGCGCGATCAGCAGATCCAGGGCCTCCTCTTGACGGACCTCGCCGACAACGATCCGGGAGGGGCGCATCCGCAGGGCTTCCTTGATCAATCGGCGAAGCCGGATTTCGCCGTTGCCTTCCAGGTTGGCCTGCCTGGTCTGCATGGCCACCACGTCGGGCAGTCGCGGCCGGAGTTCGAACACTTCTTCGCAGGTGACGACTCGCTCGGTGGCTGGGATCGAGTTGATCAGCGCGTTGAGCAGGGTGGTCTTCCCGGCCTGGGTGCCGCCGGCGACGATGATGTTCAGCCCGGCGGTCACCGCGGCTTCCAGGAACCTGGCGGCGTGAAGGGTGGCGGAACCGCGCGCGACCAGGTCGTCCAGCGAGTGGGCGGCGACGATGAACTTACGAATGTTCAGGGCGAGATGATTGCGGGTGATATCGGGGATGACGGCGTGCAGCCGGGATCCGTCGGGGAGCAGTGCGTCGACGAAAGGCGAGCTGAGGTCGAGCCGGCGGCCGGACGGCTTGAGCATCCGTTCGACCAGGTCGCGGAGTTCGGCCGTGCCGAGCACGGTGGTGGTCAGTTCGGAGCGGCCGTTGCGGGCGATGAAGACCTGGCCGGGTTGATTGACCCAGATCTCCTCGACCTCCTCATCGTCGAGGAACCGTTGCAGCGGACCGAACCCGGCGACGGCGTCGAAGACCTCCCTGGTCACGAAGCCGCGGTGCAGCATCGGCGGTAGGGACGAGGTGCTGACCCGTTCTTCGTAGTGGTTGATCACCTCGTCGATCAGGTCGCGAGCGGAGCGCGGGTTGGCGACCGGGTCGATGCCCCGCCGACGGATCAGCTCCCGCACCTCGATCTGGATGTGATCTGTCGCCGTTGCCATCTGCCCTCCTCGGACCGGCCGGCGCTCGGGTGATCAGGCCAGATTGGGGAAGGGTACCGAGTTGCGGAGCCGTCCCCGACCGAATCGGGACTGATTGTGGACAACCCGGTGAATATCGGGAACAGGCTCAGGCGACTGCGAAGACGTTGGCCGCGCCCCAGGGCGCGATCGAGGTGGTTTCGGTGGGCTGTTCGGGTAGTGGTGCCCGGTCGGGGTGGTGATCACGATGCTGCCGTCGGGGTTCGGTGTGCTGGTCCAGCCCGGCGCTGATTTCGTGAGGTTGCAGCACTGCGCACAGGCCTCGGGCGTTGCTGATCGTGGTGGGCCCACCCTGGTTGACGGGGGTGATGTGGTCGGCGTGCCGGATGGGTGCGCCGCACCAGGAGGTGCGGCAGACCTGCCGCAGGCTTAGACACATCCCTGACTTATGCGTCGAGTTGAGGTTCGAGTACGCGCCACAACTCGACGCGCAACTTCGATGCCGGGCAACATCGAGGGGGCGCCCTTCGCCTGAGCAAGGGACGGAGTTCTCGGCGCCGCTACAGTGCCAGCCATGTCACTTTCCGATGATCTCAGCCTCGCCCTCGCGCTGGCCGACGCGGCCGACCGGATCAGCATGGACCGTTTCCAGGCCGCCGACCTGCGGGTCGAGTCGAAGCCGGACCTCACTCCCGTCTCGGACGCCGATACCGCGGTCGAGCGTCGGATCCGGGAGATCCTGGCTGTGGAGCGCCCCGGCGATCAGATCATCGGTGAGGAATTCGGCAGCAGCGCCGACGCCGCGCTGGGCGCGGGGCGCCGCTGGGTGATCGACCCGATCGACGGCACCAAGAACTACGTGCGGGGGGTTCCGATCTGGGCCACCCTGATCGGTCTGTTCGACGGCGATGAGGTGATCGTCGGGGTCGCGTCGGCGCCCGCATTGGCCCGGCGGTGGTGGGCAAGCACCGGCAACGGAGCCTTCGCCCAATTCGGCAGCCACCAGCCGCGCCGCTGCCGGGTCTCCGGGGTGGGCCGGCTCGACGACGCCAGCTTGGCGTTCTCCAGCCTCTCCGGCTGGGAATCGGCCGGCCTCCTCGATCCCTTCATCGATCTGACCCGCAGCTGCTGGCGGGTTCGCGGATACGGCGATTTCTACTCGTACATGCTCGTCGCGGAGGGCGCTGTCGACATCGCGGCCGAACCGGAGTTGAACGTCTGGGACCTGGCGGCCCTGATCCCGATCGTCACCGAGGCCGGGGGAGCGTTCACCGGGCTGGACGGCCGCACCCCGTCGACCACCGCCGGCAGTGCCGTGGCGACCAACGGGCTGCTGCACGAGGCGGTCGTCGCCGCGCTGAATGCATGAACACCGCCGAACGAACACGGAGCCGTCTGGCCTGATCACCCTGCGTCAGATCACCCGCGCAGACGGGCTTGAACACGCCCTCCACAGTCGTAGGTCACGCCCGCATAACGCTCGCCCGGGTAGAGTCGGCCCTTGTGATCCACCTGTCCCACATATCAAAGTCCTACAAGACTTCCACTCGTCCGGCGCTGGACGACGTCACTCTCGACGTCGACAAGGGCGAATTCGCCTTCCTCATCGGACCGTCGGGATCGGGCAAGTCCACCTTCCTCAAGCTGCTCCTCAAGGAGGAGACGCCGACATCGGGCGACATCGAAGTCGCCGGTCACGACCTGAACCACCTGCGGCGTTCCAAGATCGCCGCCCACCGGCGGAGCCTGGGCTGCGTCTTCCAGGACTTCCGCCTGCTCAACAACAAGACCGTCGAGGGCAACGTCGGGTTCGCCCTGGAAGTCATCGGTCGCCCGCGCGCGCATATCAAGAAGGTCGTTCCCGAGGTGCTCGAACTGGTCGGCCTCGAGGGCAAAGCCAAGCGTATGCCGCACGAGCTGTCCGGCGGTGAACAACAGCGTGTCGCGATCGCGCGCGCGTTCGTCAACCGGCCGTTGCTGCTGTTGGCCGACGAGCCGACCGGCAACCTCGACCCGGACACCAGCGGCGATCTGATGTTGCTGCTCGAACGCATCAACCGGACCGGCACCACGGTCTTGATGGCCACTCACGACAACCACATCGTCGACGCCATGCGTCGGCGCGTCATCGAACTTCAGTTGGGCAAGATCGTCCGGGACGAATCCCGTGGCGTGTACGGCGTCGGGCGCTGAGCCTTTTCACCGCTTGTGGTCAATACCTGACCTCTTAGCCCCATCAGCCGCAGTACGCACGAGAGGAAGCAATGCGAGCCGGATTTGTGTTGAGCGAGGTCATCGCGGGCCTTCGCCGGAACGTCACCATGACGATCGCGATGATCCTGACCACGGGCATCTCGCTCGGGATGCTCGGCGGCGGACTGATCATCGCCAGGATGACCGACCAGATGAAGCAGATCTTCGGCAACAAGGTCGAGGTGACGATCTACCTGACCAACGATCAGTCGAAGACGGATCCGAACTGCCAGGCAGATCTGTGCACCAACCTGCTCAAGGAACTCACGGCCAACCAGGAAGTCGACACCGTCCGGTTCGAATCCCAGGAACAGGCCTTCGCCCGGTACAAGGAGATCTTCGCTGCTCAGCCTGAGCTGCTGGAAATCGGCTCGGTCGACGCGCTGCCCGCCTCGTTCCACGTCACCCTGAAGAATCCGGAACACTTCCAGACCATCATCACGCAGTACAGCGGGCGACCCGGAATCGAATCGGTCAGCGATCAGAGCGCCTTCCTCAACCGGCTCTTCTCGCTGCTCAACGGCCTGCGCAACGCCACCATCGCGGTGGCCATCGTGCAGGCGATCGCCGCCTTCCTGCTCATCTCCAACATGGTGCAGATCGCGGCCTACACCCGAAGAGCGGAAACCGAGATCATGCGCCTGGTCGGCGCCTCCCGATGGCGAACGCAGTTGCCGTTCATCATCGAAGCGGTGGTGGCCGGCGTGCTCGGTGCGGTTCTTGCGGTGCTCGGGCTGATCGCCGCGAAGATCTTCTTCGTGGACAAAGCGCTCGCCGCGCCGATCCAGGCGGGCATTCTGCCGCAGGTCGACCAGGCTGCGTTCATCGTGGTCGCACCGATCCTGGGTGCGGTCGGCGCCGGCCTCGCGGCCATATCCGCCTACATCACGCTGCGGCTCTACGTCCGGCTCTGAGCGAAGGTGGCCGCGGCCAGCGAAACCCGGTCGCGCGGCCGGATAACCTGTCAGAGCCATGCCTAAAGAAACCGGACGCAAACTCATCGCCTCGAACCGTAAGGCGAGGCACGACTACGCCATCCTGGAGACGTTCGAGGCTGGGATGGTGCTCACCGGAACCGAGGTCAAGTCCCTGCGCGACGGCCGGGCGTCGCTGATCGACGGCTACGCCACCATCTCCGACAACGAGGTGTGGCTGCGCGGCGTGCACATCAACGAGTACATCCAGGGAACGTGGACGAACCACGAACCGCGTCGGCCGCGCAAACTGTTGCTGCACCGGCAGGAGATCGCCAAGCTGACCCAGACCATGCGGGAGAGCGGGTTCGCGCTGGTCCCGCTGAGCATGTACTTCCTCGACGGCCGGGCCAAGATCGAGCTCGCGCTGGCCAAAGGCAAGAAGACCTACGACAAGCGGCAGGACATCGCCAAGCGGGACGCCAACCGCGAGTTGGCCAAGGTCGCCGGTCGCCGGTTCAAGGGTATGGACTAGTCGACGATCCCGGCCACCACGGCGGCCTCGCGATAGGCCGCGGCCAACGTGCTGACGGTGGCGTGCGCGTTGAGACCGCTGGGGTTCGGCACCACAAACAGGACGGCCTCGCCGATGGATTCGTCCTGCCGGCCGACTACCGCTCGAGGACGCTCGAATGCCGAACGGTACGCGGTGATGCCAGCGATGGCCACCACCCGGGGCCGGTGCCGGGCGATCAGGAGCTCCAACCGGACTCGTCCGGCGCGCAGCTCCGCAGCGGTCAGCTCGTCGGCCCGTGCCGACGCCCCGGCCACCAGATTGGTGATACCAAGGCCCCGACCGAGCAGGTACTCGTGGTCGCGAACAGGCATTCCCTGCGCGTGGCTGACCGGGCGTTCGATGATCCCGGACGCCAGCAGCGCAGGGTAGAAGCGGTTGCCCGGCCGGGCGAAATGCGTCTGGGTGGCGGCGGTCCACAGACCAGGATTGATCCCGACGAACAGCAGCGTGAGGTCTGGTCCGATCAGGTCCGGGACCACCGCGCCGCGGTACGAGTCGAGCTCCGCTCGGGTGAATCCCACCCGGCGAATGTATCCGCTGGCACCGCATAGGGTCAGTCTGGATGGCACAAACCGAGATCCAGAAGAGCGCGCAAGCCCGGTTGCCGCGCGAGGTGGTGGTGCTGGTCGCCGCCGCCTTCGTCGTCGCCATCGGGTACGGCCTGGTGGCGCCCGTGCTGCCCACCTATGCCGCGAGTTTCGGCGTATCCCACACCGCCGTGAGCGCGATCATTTCGGCATTTGCGCTGGCCCGGCTTGTTTTCGCACCGGCAGCGGGGCGCCTCCTGCGGCATCTTTCCGAGCGGCCCGTCTATCTGACCGGGCTGATCATCGTGTCCATCTCAAGCGCCGGCATCGCGTTCGCTCCGGGCTATTCCGGGTTGCTGATCGCCCGGACGTTCGGTGGGATCGGGTCGACCCTGTTCACCATCTCCAGTTTCGCGTTGCTGGTGCGGGTGACCCCGCCGGCGCTCCGCGGACGGGCGTCGGCGATGTACTCGACGGGCTTTCTGGTCGGCAACATCTCCGGTCCGGTGCTCGGTGGGCTGCTCGCCGGCTGGTCGATCCGTGCCCCGTTCCTGAGTTACGCGGCGCTGCTGCTCGTCGCCGCGGCCCTGGTCCAAGTATTGCTCGGCCGGATACCGCCACCGATCCGATCGCTGGACGCGCCCACCCTGGCGCTGCGGCCGACGCTGCGGCTGCCGGCCTTTCGGGCGGCGATGTCGGCGAACTTCGCCGTCGGCTGGGCTGTCTACGGCATTCGTATCGCGCTCATCCCACTCTTTGTGGTGCAGGTCCTGGGCGCCGCGCCCTCCACCGCCGGCTACGCGCTGACCGTTTTCGCCATCGGTAACGCGCTGGTGCTGCCGTTCGTCGGTCGCTGGGTGGACCTGGCCGGCCGCAAGCCGGCCGCCATGATCGGCATTGCGGTCTCGGCGGTGGCGTTGGGACTGATCGGGGTGAGCGGCTCGATCTGGCAGTTGATGGTGCTGTGCTTCCTCGGCGGCATCGGATCGGGGCTGATCACGCCCGCCCAGCAGGCGGTGGTCGCGGATGTGATCGGGCCGCACTCGGGTGGATCGGTGCTCGCCGCGTACCAGATGACCGGCGATCTCGGCGGGGTCCTCGGGCCGCTGGTCGCCGGGGCCCTGGTCGACCTGTACAACTACGAGATCGCGCTCGGCGTCGCGGCGGCGGTGGTCGCGGCTACCTTGGCATTCTGGGTGCGGGCACCGGAGACACTGCCGACCAGGGAACAATCAGCTAGGCCGGGGCGTTGACCATGGGTAGTATCAAAGAGCTGTACCGGTCTCCCCAGCACGGTTTTCATGGGGGTGATTGGCTTCGACAGCGGATGTAGCGTGAGGAGAAGCGTGCCGAGGAAGGCGACGATGAGCTCGTTAACCACCCGTCGCAAAAAAATCAAGCGCCGACAATAGTCAGCGCGAGTTCGCCCTCGCCGCCTGAGCGAGTAGCGACTCCGTCAGACCGGGCCTGCCTCCAGCCCGGACCCTGGCGTCGACTAGGAGGATTACCGTTCACCCGGGTTACGAGGGTAAATGGGACATCAAACAGTAACTGGGCCCGTCACATTGGCACGTTCGCATGATCAATGGGGTCAAGTAGAGGCTTAGCGGACTACGCACGTAGAAGTCCTCACAAAACAACGTTGGACGCGGGTTCGATTCCCGCCACCTCCAC
>JBBRSR010000018.1:0-79668 GCA_038245175.1 Mycobacteriales bacterium
CACCGGCCGGCTGGGCGCCGGCAGCCGGGCTCTGGCTGGGTACGTCGTAGGCCATGACGGTGAACCCGTCGGCTCCGATGACCTGCCCGAACACGACGTTGGAGGCGTCGGGTAGGTCCGCGGGCATCCCGAAATCGCGGTAGGTGGCGATGCTCGTTCGACCGCCGAAGACCGACTGGTAGAACTCCAAGGCTTCGCGGGCCTGCCCATGGAAGTTGAGGTGGGCGACGGTCTGAACCGACATGACGGATCTCCTTGCTCGAGTGGCACCGGTCGTTCCGGTGATACAGAAACACTTGCACCAGTTCAGGTCAGGGACTGGCCGGTATATCGATCACACTGGACACATGCCGATTACCACCGCGCCAGCAGCTTCGCAACGGCTGCTGTCCTTGCTGTCGCTGCTGCAAGTGCGACGGGATTGGCCGGGTGGCGTGCTTCGTCAGCGGCTGCAGGTCAGCGAACGCACTGTGCGCCGCGACATCGATCGGCTGCGCGAACTGGGATACCGCGTCGCCGCTACGAGGGGACCAGACGGTGGGTACCGACTCGATGCCGGTCAGCAACTCCCACCGCTGCTTTTCGATGACGAGCAGGCCGTGGCTCTGGCGCTTGCGCTGCGCACGACCGCTGGCAGCGGCGCCGGCATCGACGAGGCGGCGGGGCGCGCTCTGGCCACTCTCCGCCAGGTCATGCCCACTCGGTTGCGTGCCCGTATTGACAGTGTCGAGGTCTCCGCAGTCGTGACCACAACGAATCAGCTACTCCGGGTGGACCCTCAGATCCTGGTCGCCATCGGTGCGGCCATCCGCGCAAAGGAGGAGCTGCGGTTCGACTACGACACCCCCAACCAGGACCTGTCGTGCGACGTCGTCAGACAGGTGCAACCACACCATCTCGTCGCGCGGGATGGCCGCTGGTATCTGATCGCCTGGAGCCCGCGCCGCCAAGGCTGGCGGATCTACCGCGCCGATCGCATCACTCCCCGAACCCCCGCCGGACCGCGCTTCCAGCCGCGCGTGCTGCCCGGCGGGGATGTGGCCGACTACCTGTCCGCCCGGTTCAAAGGCTCGATCGGAGCGAACGAGTGGCCGTGTTCCGCCACCGTGTTTCTTGACCTCCCGGCCGCCGAGGTCGCCCCCTTCATCGCCGACGGCACCGTCGAATCAGCGGGAACCCACCGCTGCCGCGTTCGACTCGGCTCGTGGTCATGGGTCGGACTGGCTGCGTCCCTGGCCGGGTTCGACACCAACATCCAGGTCATCGACCCCCCGGCGCTGCGAAAGGCCTTCGCCGACCTGGCTCACCGCGCACAACACGCCGCCGACGGCAGCCAGCACGACACCGCCGGCTGATCGGGCCTTGCCACCTGGTGACACGATCCGCACGGTGGACCGCTACAGCGGGATGTTGCCATGTGCGCCGCGGCCGGCAGGTGCCGACGCCAACGCCTCGGCGACTCGCCGACGGGTCTCGGTGGGGGAGATGATCTCGTCCACCACGCCCAGTTCGACCGCTCGCGCGACGCCGCCGGCGATCTTCTCGTGTTCGGCGGCAAGCTTGGCGTGCAACTCTTCGCGCTCGGCGCCTTCCAGCGCCGCGGCAAGCTGTCGACGGTGCAGGATGCCAACTGCCGCCTTGGCGCCCATCACGGCCACCTCGGCGTCCGGCCAGGCGAATACCGCCGTTGCACCGAGCGATTTGGAGTTCATCGCGATGTAGGCCCCACCGAAGGCCTTGCGGGTGACCAGGGTGACGCGAGGGACCACGGCCTCGGCGAACGCATGCAACAACTTCGCGCCGCGCCGGACGACGCCGTCCCACTCCTGGCCGACGCCCGGGAGGTAGCCGGGTACGTCGACGATCACCAGCAGCGGAATGCCGAAGGCATCACACATCCGGACGAACCGCGAGGCCTTCTCCGCCGAGGTGGAGTCCAGGCAGCCGCCGAGCCGCAGCGGGTTGTTGGCCACGATGCCGACCGAGCGACCGGCCAGTCGGCCGAGCCCGACCACGATGTTCGGCGCCCACTTGGCCTGCAGCTCCTCGATCGGCTCGTCGAGCAGATTGTTGATCAGCGGATGCACGTCGTAGGCGCGGTTGCGCTGCTCCGGGAGCAGCGAGGACAGGTCCAGCTTGTCGACCATGCCGGCGATCCCGGCGATGCCGGGCCGGGCGAACAGGCCGATGACCCGACGGGTCCGCGCGATCGCGTCGTCCTCGGACTTGGCCAGGATGTGTACCACCCCGGACTTGCGGCCATGCGCCGATGGACCGCCCAGGGCCTCCATATCGACGTTCTCGCCGGTCACCGACTTGACGACCTCGGGGCCGGTGACGAAGACCCGGCCGTCCGGAGCCATGATCACGATATCGGTCAGCGCCGGACCGTAAGCGGCGCCGCCCGCAGCCGCGCCGAGTACGACGGAGATCTGCGGAATGCGGCCGGAGGCGCGGACCATCGCGGCGAAGACGTTGCCGACCCCGTCCAGGGCCTCGACGCCCTCGGCGAGCCGGGCTCCGCCGGAGTGCCAGACGCCGATGACCGGGAGGCGTTCGCGGACCGCGGTGTCGATCGCGTCCACGATGTGCCGGCAGCCCGCCGAACCCATGGCGCCGCCCATCCGGGTCGCGTCGGTGCAATAGGCGATGACCTTGGCGCCGTCGATGCGGCCCCGGACGCACCAGACCCCGGAGGTGTCTTCGGGGGTGATGCCGTCCATGGTGCCGGGATCAAGGAGACTGCCGAGCCGTTGCCGCGGCTCGCGGAAGTCGGGCTGCCGCGGGCCACGGGCGGCGAGCGCTGCGGCGGCGGCGGCCAGCGCGGCGGCGGCCCTGGACTCGGCGGCCCTGGACTCGGCGGCACCGGGAGCCGACGCGTCCGCGCTGCGGTCAGCGGGTGCGGGGATACTCGTTGCTGCTACGCCGGTCGCCGGCTGGGTTTTGCGTGCAGTGGTAGTCACAAACCGCTCCTACGTCATTGGTGGTCCGCCGCGTGCGACGAAACCGAGGGGCGGACCCGCGCACCGTATTTCCAGACACAGAATTCCAGGGCGCAGGTCCGCTTCAATCTCTAGTGGTCGAGATCGGACATCTGGCGACTTCCGATCTTGACCATTTACGCGCCGGTGAAGATCAGCGCGACGTTGTGCCCACCGAACCCGAAGGAATCGTTGATGGCGGCCGTGAGCTTCACCTCGCGGGTGCTCATTGCCACATCGACACCGATGGCCGGGTCGAGGTTCTCGATGTTCTTCGTCCCCGGCACCAGGCCGTGCTTGACGGCCAGTACGGTCGCGATGGCTTCCACCGCCCCGGCGGCGCCGAGCATGTGCCCGGTCATCGACTTCGTCGCGGTGACGACCGGGTGATCACCGATCGCGCGCAGGATGGTCTTGGACTCCGCGAGGTCGCCGACCGGGGTGGACGTGGCGTGGGCATTGACATGACCGACGTCCGCCGCCGTCAGCCCAGCCATCTTCAGCGCCTTGTTGATGGCCCGCATCGACCCTTCGCCGTCGGGCTCGGGGGCGGTGATGTGATAGGCGTCGTTGGTCATGCCGATCCCGGCCAGCGTGCCGTAGATCTTGGCGCCGCGGGCAACCGCATGGTCGCGGCGTTCGAGCACCATGATGCCGGCGCCTTCGCCGATGACGAAACCATCCCGGCCGGTGTCGAAGGGCCGCGAAGCCGTCAATGGGGTTTCGTTGCGGGTACTCATCGCCCGCATCTGGGCGAAACCGGCGATCGGCAACGGGTGGATACACGCCTCCGCGCCCCCGGCCAGCGCGATATCGATCTCGCCTTCCTTGATCAGCTTGTAGGCCCAGGCGATCCCTTCGGCGCCGGCCGCACAGGCTGAGACCGGCGCGTGGACTGCGCCGCGCGCGAGGTTCCACAGGCCGACCGCAGCGGCCGGCCCATTGGGCATCAGCATCGGTACCGTCATCACGGCAACCTTTCGGATGCCCTGGGTCTCGAGCAGGTCGTCCTGATCGAGCAGGCTGACCGCGCCGCCGATGCCGGTACCGATGACCACCCCGCGGCGGACCGGATCGATGTCATCCGGCGAACCGGCGTCCGCCCACGCCTCGCGAGCGGCGACCAGGCCGGCCTGCTGGCTGCGATCGAGCCGACGGGCCTCGACCCGCGGCAGGATGTCCTTCGGATCCACTTCCATCGGCGCGTGGATCCGAACCGGCAGTTCGAATTTCTCCGCCCACGGTTCGGTCAGCGCCTTGACGCCGACCTTCCCGTCGAGCATCGCCTGCCACGTTTCGGGAGCCGTCCCGCCGATCGGTGTTGTTGCCCCGATCCCGGTGACGACGACGTCATCGTTGTAACTCATGTTGGCTCCCCAATCGGCTGCGCTGCGGGCGACTTGTTCAGCGGTTGGAGTCGATGTAGGCGACGGCGTCGGCGACGGTCTTGAGGTTTGCCAGTTCGTCGTCGGGGATCTTGACGCCGAAACGGTCTTCAGCCTGGACAGCGATCTCGACCATGGACAGCGAGTCGATGTCCAGGTCGTCCGTGAAGGTCTTCTCGGGGGAAACATCGGCGGCCGGCACGCCGGCAACTTCTTCGATGATTTCTGACAGGCCTGCGAGTGTGTCCTCGTTGGTCACGGGTGAATCCTTTCTCAGTGATGACCGGCGGGCCAGATTGGCCTGACGGGTGCTGCATGAACTGCGGGTACAACGTCGAAGGCTGCTACGGGCAGCGGTACACCTGGCCGGCGAAGGTCAGGCCGGCGCCGAAGCCGACCGATAGAACCAGGTCGCCCGAGGCGATCTCGCCGGCGTCCCGGGCCCGGCACAGCGCAATCGGCACCGAGGCCGACGAGGTGTTGCCGGTGGTCACAATGTCCCGGGCGACCATCACATCGGACCGGACGCCCTCCTTGATCAGCTTCTTCACGATCGCGTCGACGATCCGAAGATTGGCCTGGTGGGTGACGACGGCGTCGATGTCGCTCAAATCCAGCCCGGCTGACTCGACGGCCCGGATGCCGACCGGCGCGATCTGGGTGGTCGCCCAGCGGAAGACCGCTTGGCCGTCCTGGTACATGCTGGAATTGCGATCCTTGATGTAGATCGCCCCGGTCTGGGTTTCGTCGCTGCCCCAGGCGACCGGGCCGATTTCCTCGGTCGCCGAGGCGGAGACGATCACCGCACCGGCTCCGTCGGCGAAGATGATCGCCGTCGACCGGTCGTCGAGGTCTGTCCAATCGGTGAGCTTGTCGACGCCGATCAGCAGCACGTGCTTGCCGGCGCCCGCCCGCACGGTGTGCGAGGCGATGCCCAGCCCGTAGCAGAAGCCGGCGCAGGCGGCGTTCAGATCGAACGAGCCGGGGGCATGGATGCCCAGCGCCTCGGCCACCTGGGTCGCGGCGTGCGGCACCGTGGTCGGCATCGTGCAGGTCGCCACAATGATCGTGTCGATGTCGGCGGCCGTCAGCCCGGCATCCTCGATGGCCTGTCCGCCGGCCTCCGCAGCCATGAAGACAGCACTCTCCTCGGGTCCGGCCCAGCGCCGCTCCTCGATGCCGACCCGGCTGCGAATCCACTCGTCGTTGGTGTCCATCCGCTCGGCCAGCTCATGGTTGGTGACCACCCGATGCGGACGGTAGTAGCCCATGCCCGAGATCTTGGTGCCGGCGACTTCGGCGAGCCGACCGATTGTCGCGCTCATGCGGATTCGACCAGGCTGTGCTCGGCGATGAATGCGGCTGCCGCGTCGAAGTCGTTCGGAGTCTTCAAGGCCATCGTCGCCGTCCCTGTGAGTTCACGCTTCACCAGGCCGACGAGCGCGCCGGCCGGGGGTAGTTCCAGCACCCCGGTGACACCGAGGGCCTTGAACGTCGCCATACATAGATCCCAGCGCACCGGCCGGGTCACCTGGGCCACCAGCAGTTTCAGGTACTCGGCGCCGGACGCCACGGGGGCGCCGGTGGAATTGGTCAGCAGCGTGCGGTCGGGGTCGGCCGGGGTGATGGTGTGGATGGCGTCGGCCAGGGCGTCCTGAGCGGGGGCCATGTAGTGCGTGTGGAAGGCGCCGGCGACCGTCAGCGACATCACCCGGGCGCCCGCCGGTGGGGCGGCAGCGAGCTTGGCCAGAGCCTCGACGGAGCCGGCGGCCACGATCTGCCCGGCGCCGTTGACGTTCGCGCCAACCAGGTCCAGACCGGCCAGGGTGGCCAGTACGTCATCGGTGTCGCCGCCCAGGATCGCGGCCATCGATGTCGGGGCCAGTCCGCAGGCCGCTGCCATCGCCCGGCCGCGAACGCCGGCCAGGGTGAGCGCGTCGGCTGCGGAAAACACCCCGGCGATCGTGGCTGCGGCCAGCTCACCGACGGAATGGCCGGCGATAATCGCGTTCGGTGGAATGTCGAGCCGGCCGGCGGCCAGCAGTGCTGCGGCGACGACCAACGGCTGGGTGACGGCTGTGTCCTTGATCTCGTCCGTGCCCGCGGTGGTGCCGAGAGTGGCGAGATCTAGTCGGGCAGCCGCACTGAACGTCTCCAATTCACTGTCTAGTCCTGGCAATTCGAGCCAAGGGATGAGCATTCCGGGCTTCTGTGAACCCTGTCCGGGAGCAACGATGGCCAGCACGCGCTCTACTCAACCACCCCGGACAACGATTCGGCGGACGACACGACACCAAGTCCCACGGAGTCTTTTGTATAGATCCTCCATATTGCTCCACTGAATCACCCAATAAAGGTCACGTGGAGGTCTCGGAATCGGCCCTTTCCTGCCTGCCGAGGATGACCGCGACCCGTAGCACGGCGACATCTCGCGGGTTCCACGGGTCCCGCCCGGTGAGGTCACCGATCCGGTGCAGCCGATAGCGCAACGTATTGGGGTGCACGAACAGACTTCGTGCGGCTGGCTCCAGGGCCGCGCCATGGGCGAGGTAGGCGTCCAGCGTTTCCAGCAGCGGGGTGGCCGCAGCGGCCAGCGGCGCGTAGACGTCGGTGCGCAGGCCGGCGGCGGCTGTTCGGTCACCTGCGAGCACCCGTTCCACCAGTAGGTCCTCCGAGCTGGCCGGCCTCGGCATGCCGGGCCAACTGCCGGCCACCCGCAGGCCGGCCAGTGCGGCGGCGGCGGAGGAGACCGCGCCCGCCAGGCCTGGCGAGATCGGGCCGTGCACCACCGGACCGCCGCCGAACAACGACTCCAGACCGGTCGGCAGCTGGGGTCCCCGGACGCCGGACCCGGCGGCATTCCACGCACTCAGCACAATGATCAGCCGACTGCCCTGAACACCGGAGACGGTGGTCAGGGCGCTGGACTTCGCCCATTCGGTAACCGCGTCGATCGCCGATATCCGGCCCCCCAACGGTGCCGACCCGGCTACCACCAGCACCGGGCCCGAGGGGTCCCAGCCCAGTGCGGCGGCCCGCGAGGCCAGCGACTCGGCGTCCTCCCCGCGGATGATGCCGTCGACCACGGCGGCCTCGACGCGCGCATCCCAGGCCCCGCGGGTTTCGGCGGCGGCGGCATACACGGTGGCGGCGGCGAAGGCGATCTCGCGGCTGTAGCGGAGCAGCGAGTCCCGCAGGGCGGTGCTCTCGGCATCGGTCGCGCCCAGCGCCGGGATGTGCTCCTCGGCGATGTCAATGGCGACCCGGACGAGCTCCACCGTACGGCGCAGGGACACGACACGGAGCAGGTCGCGGGGCGCCGTCCCGAAGACGGTGTCGGTCAACCGGAGGTCGGCGTTGCGACTGCGGGCCCACGGGATGTAGCCGCTGATCCCGGCCTGGGCGACCAGCGTGACCCAGGATCGCTGGTCGGCGGGCAGCGTGCGAAACCAGGGGAGCCGCTCGTCCATCATCGACACGGCCCTGGTGGCCAGCCCACCGGCCGCCCGCTCGACCCGCTTCAGCGTCGCCGTGCTGATCTCACCGCTGTCGGTCACCTGGTCAGTGTGCCGTCTTGGTGGTCACTCAGGAATACGGCGGGCCGGCGTCCTGTCGGATGCCGGCCCGCGGTGTTGAAGGTCTCGTGGCTCTAGAGAGCAGAAACGCCGGTGGCCTGGGGACCCTTGGCCGACTGCTCGACGTCGAACTCCACACGCTGGCTTTCCTCGAGCGAACGGTAGCCGGAGCCGCCGATCGCCGAATAGTGCACGAACACGTCGGCCGAGCCATCATCCGGGGAGATGAATCCATAGCCCTTCTCCGCGTTAAACCACTTCACAGTTCCCTGCGCCATTCTTGCTCTCCTGAAGCTTTGCCGTGTCTGCTGGTCGCATCACGGGTCATTAACACCGGCAGAATATTAGCTCGCAGTGATCGGGAGCACTAGGGGACTACACCGAATTGTCACCTGGTCCGCTCGGCCGGGTCTCAGGACTCGCCCCCGGCGTTGCCCGATCGACCGGCGGCGGGGTTGCTCAGCTCGTACTTCTCGGCCGCTTCGGCCGCCGCCCCGAACCGGTATTCGCCGCGCCGCTCCAGCGCCGACAGCGTGCCGACCACCATCGACGGTCCGTCGATCAGGAAGTGCCGGCGCGCGGCGGCCCTGGTGTCGGAGAAGCCGAAACCGTCGGCACCCAGGGCCAGATAGTCGGTGGGCACCCAAGGCGCGATCATGTTCTGCACCGCCCGCTGGTAATCGCTGGTGGCGATCACCGGACCGGCCACGTTCTGCAGCTTCTGGGTGATGTACGGCTCGGAATGGTTGCCCGGGTCCAGCAGCCGGGCACGCTCGACGGCCTCCGCCTCACGGCGCAGTTCCGACCAACTGGTCACCGACCAGACGTCGGCGGCGACACCCCAGTCCTGCTCGAGCAGGTGCTGGGCCTCCAACGCCCACCGCACACCCACGCCGGACGCCAGCAACTGCGCGCGCGGCTTACCTTCGGGGGCGTTTGCGTGCTTGAGCAGGTAGATGCCCTTGAGCAGCCCGTCCACGTCCAGGTCCGCGGGCTCGGCCGGATGGACGTAGGGCTCGTTGTACAGGGTGATGTAGTACAGGATGTTCTCGCCCTTGGGAAACTCCGCCGACGATCCGTACATCCGGCGCAGGCCGTCCTTGACGATCTGCGCGACCTCATAGCCGTAGGCCGGGTCATAGGCCACGACGTGCGGCATCGTGGCCGCCAGGAGATGCGAGTGACCGTCCGCGTGCTGCAGGCCCTCACCGGTCAGCGTGGTCCGCCCGGCGGTCGCGCCCATCACGAAGCCACGGCCCATCTGGTCCCCGATGGCCCAGAAACCGTCACCGGTCCGCTGGAACCCGAACATCGAGTAGAAGATGTAGATCGGGATCAAGGGCTCGCCGTGGGTGGCGTACGACGTCGCGACCGCGGTGAGCGTGGCGACCGAGCCGGCCTCGTCAATACCTTCGTGCAGAATCTGGCCGACTTCGCTCTCCTTGTAGGCCAGCATCAGGTTCGCGTCGACGGCGGTGTAGAGCTGGCCGTTCGGGTTGTAGATCTTCAGTGTGGGGAAGAACGAGTCCATGCCGAAGGTGCGTGCCTCGTCCGGGATGATCGGAACGACGCGCTTGCCGATTTCCGGGTCCTTCACCAGATCGCGGACGAGCCGGACGAACGCCATCGTGGTGGCGATCTCCTGCTTGCCAGAGCCGCGGCGGATGACGTCATAGACCTTGTCGCCGGGCAGTACCAGCGGCTTGGCGTTGTTGCGGCGCTCCGGCACGTAGCCGCCGAGGCGGACGCGCCGTTCCTGCAGGTAGCCCAGCTCGGGGCTGTCGGCTCCCGGGTGGTAGTACGGCGGCTGGTACGGGTCGGCTTCCAGCGCGGCGTCGTCGATCGGGATGTGCAGCTCGTCGCGGAAGGCCTTCAGGTTGGCCAGCGTCAGCTTCTTCATCTGATGGGTGGCGTTGCGCCCTTCGAATGATGGCCCGAGGTGGAAGCCCTTGACCGTCTTGGCCAGGATGACCGTCGGCTGCCCCTTGTGCTCGGTCGCGGCCTTGTAGGCCGCATAGACCTTGCGGTAGTCGTGGCCGCCTCGGCGCAGATTCCAGATCTCCTCGTCGGTCATGTTCGCAACCATTGCCTTGGTCCGCGGATCGCGGCCGAAGAAGTGTTCGCGGACGTATGCGCCGTCGTTGGCCTTGTACGTCTGGTAGTCACCGTCGGCGGTGGTGTTCATCAGGTTGACCAGCGCGCCGTCGCGGTCGGCGTGCAGCAGCGCGTCCCACTCGCGGCCCCAGACGACCTTGATCACGTTCCAGCCGGCGCCCCGGAAGAAGGATTCGAGCTCCTGGATGATCTTGCCGTTGCCGCGGACCGGACCGTCCAGACGCTGCAGGTTGCAGTTGATGACGAAGTTGAGGTTGTCCAGGCCGTCGATCGCGGCGATATGGATGAGGCCGCGTGATTCGACCTCGTCGAGTTCGCCGTCGCCCAGGAACGCCCAGATGTTCTGGTCCGACGTGTCCTTGATGCCACGGTGGTACAGGTATCGGTTGACCCGGGCCTGCTGGATGGCGTTCATCGGGCCCAGGCCCATCGAGACCGTCGGGTGCTCCCAGAAGTCGGGCATCAGGCGGGGGTGCGGATAGGACGGGATACCGCCGCCGGGGTGGGATACCTCCTGGCGGAAGCCGTCGAGCTGATCGGCGCTGAGCCGGTCCTCCAGGAAGCCACGGGCATACATGCCGGGCGAGGCGTGACCCTGGTAGAAGATGTGGTCGCCGCCGCCCGGGTGGTCCTTGCCGCGGAAGAACCAGTTGTGGCCGACCTCGTAGAGGCTGGCGGAGCTGGCGTAGGTGGAAATGTGGCCGCCGACGCCGATGCCCGGACGTTGCGCGCGGTGCACCATGATCGCGGCGTTCCAGCGGATCCAACCCCGGTACCGGCGCTCGATCTCCTCATCGCCCGGGAAGAACGGTTCGTTCTCCGTGGCGATGGTGTTGATGTAGTCGGTGGTGGTCAGGGCCGGCAGCCCGACGTGCCGCTCGCGAGCGCGGGCCAGCAGCCGCAGCATCACGTAGCGGGCGCGTTGTTGTCCGTCCGTGTCGACCATGGCATCGAATGACTCCAGCCACTCAGCGGTCTCAGACGGATCGATATCCGGGATCTGCGCGGCGATGCCGTCGCGGATCAGCCGGTGCCGGTCGGGGTTGGTGTCTTCGTTCGGTGACGCAGCCAACGGAACTCCTCGTCACAGGGCGGGCCGCCCGAGGCCGGACGATCACGCATGGTCAGGTACTGGCCATCACACTAGGCATGGCCACCGACATCTTCCTCCATCGCGGCGATTTCTGCGTGCCCGGGGCGCTCGCGCCGGACCTGCCGACCGGAGCAGACTGGACGCACACGGGTTGGCCGCCGCCGCCGGAGACGCCTGAATCCGGGGTGCGAATTCGGAATAGGTCCCGGTACCAATAGGCTGACCAGACAAGATGCCTCGGCGGTGCGATCTTCGGCATTGCCGGTGGCTCGGAGGTGGCCGGATTTACCGGTACTTTCAGCGGACCGACGAACGGCAAAGGAGATCTGGCAAGTGAACGACGTTGCGGGGCAGGCAGTCTCTGCTGCAGCTCGTCTCGGACTGACTGCGGGCAATGCGGTTGGTGAGTTCGGCTACGACGACGACGTGGACTACGACCTACGCGACGCCATCGAAGCGGTCACCGGCAGCGAGCTGCAGGACGAGGATTCCGACGAGGTTCTGGATGCGGTCATCTTGTGGTGGCGCGACGGGGACGGTGACCTGACCGATGCACTTGTCGACGTCGTTCCGGCGCTGGCCGACAGCGGTGCGGTGTGGGTGCTGACGCCCAAGACGGGGCGCCGCGGGTACGTCGAACCTTCGGACGTGTCCGAGGCGGCGAAGATCGCCGGGTTGTCATCCACCAAGAGCTTCGCCGCGGGTCAGGGGTGGACCTTCACCCGATTGGTGCGGCCGAAGTCGGAGATCAAGGTCAGGCGCTAGTGCAAGCCGGGCTTGAGCCCGCTGCCGGGCTCCTCGGGGTGCAGGCACCGGACTTCGAGCTGGCCAGTGCGTCGGGAGAGGTTGTCCGGCAGTCTTCGTTTCGGGGGAAGCGGGCCGTGTTGGTGGTGTTCTATCCGTTTGCCTTCTCGGCAACGTGTACTTCCGAGCTGGATGCGGTCCGGGATTCGCTGGCGGACTTCCAGAACGATCGGGTGCAGGTGCTCGGCGTCTCGGCCGACACCAAATACTCGCTTCGGGCGTATGCGGACGCGCGCGGGTACGAGTTTCCGCTGCTCAGCGACTTCTGGCCGCACGGGGCGGCGGCGCAGGCCTACGGCGTGTTCGACGCCGGTCGAGGGATGGCCGTTCGCGGAACCTTCCTCATCGACACGTCCGGCGTGATCCGGTTCGCAGCGGTCAACGGGCCCGGGCAGCCGCGGGATCAGGACGTGTGGCGGCGGGCAATTGCCGCGCTGCGCTGACACTGGATGCGCCGAGCGGAGATTCTCCGCCCGGTCATCGATCATGGTTGGATGGACCGCGAGCCTTTGCGAGGCTCGCAGGGGCGTGTAGCTCAGCGGAAGAGCATCTCGTTTACACCGAGACGGTCGGGGGTTCGATCCCCTCCGCGCCCACTCGGGTGGCACGAATCAACGTTTCCCGGCAAGGCCCTGTTGCGCTGATCGGCACAGCCATGCCCGCTGATGGCTCAGTCCGCCAGTTCCCGACGCCGGTCCCGAATGAGAGAGCCCACCGCGGATCACGCCGCATGCTGGGGATCTTGCGCTGCGACGGTCAATCCAAAGCGTCGCGCACCAACCCGCGCAATTCGTCGTCGCTGATGCCTGCGGCCACTTCGGGCGGCAGTTGGATGGTGCCCTTCTTCGTCCGGAGCTCCGGGTGATCACGGGCGAAGGCGTCCCGGCCCTGGTCCCAGCCGTAGACCGACACCCAGCGCTTCCACACGCCGACATAGAGGCGGCGGGTACCGACCTGGTAAGTGGGCATCTGGTAGGAGAGCACGATCTCGGCATCGGGGTGCGCCTCGAGGACCAGTCGGTGCAGTCGGTCGAACAGCGGCCGGTGCTCGGGACCGATGGCTTCGATGTAGTCCCGCACGGCGTCGTCCATGCCTCAGTATTTCATTATTACCCGCTTTGGGCCGCGGCGAACACGAGGCAGGCGGCGAGAATGAGCATGGCTATCATGACCGCAATTCGGGTCGTGTAGGCGTGGCGCACGGGAAACCTCCTAAACGAAGTTGAAGCGTTCGGTGTGCACCCTGTCCCCCGGGACACCGATGCGGGCGAGGGCGTCCTCCATGGCATCCTGCATGAGCGATGGCCCGCAGATGAAGTACTGCAGCCGCTTGAAGCGGACGGGCAGGTACCGGAGTAGCAGCGCGTCGTTGATCCGGCCACTCTCCCCGGTCCACGAAGCGGGCGGATCGCCGATCACCTGGATGAGTTGGAAGTCGGGAAGTCGTTCTCCGAACCCCTCCAGTTCCTCACGGAAGGTGGCGTCGTCCAGGGTTCCGCTGGCGTGGAACAGGATGCAGGGGCGGCGCTCATCCCGATCGGCGAAAGTGCGCAGCATGCCGGTGAGCGGCGCGATGCCGACGCCGCCGCCGATCAGTACGAATCCTGGCCCCTCGTAGCGATCGGGCGAGAACACGCCGTAGGGCCCGTCCAGGTACGCGCGGGTCCCGGGGGCGATAGCACCGACGGTGCGAGTGAAATCACCGAGCTCTCTGATACTCATCTGCACCCGGTCGCCATCTTCGGCGCTGGAGGAAAAGGAGAAGGGATGTTGGGTGAATGAGAAAGGCGATCGGTTCACACTGAGCCAACCGAACTGTCCGGGCGCGAAGGTGAAGCCCGCGTGTCCGACCGGACGTATGGTCAGGGTGTAGGTGCCTCCCCGTTGCGGGGTGACCTGCTCGATCTCCCACGGCCGTCCTCGCCGCATCAACGGCTTGACGAGCCTGACCCACACGATGACACCGACGAACCCTGCGCTCATCACTATCCACAACGCCCGCTTCCAGGGGCTCGACACGTAGAAATGCACCAGCTCCACATGCACCAGGGCGGCGATCACGGCGGCGGTGGCGATCACGGAGTGCATGATCTGCCATGTTTCGTAGCGGATTCGCAGCTTCTTGCGCCACACCGACGTCACCATGACCAGTACCAGGCAGATGATCGAGAGCAGCCCGAACCTGGCCCGCCACGGAGCGGTGACCGGGTTGAGCAGACGCACGAAATCGCTGCTCACCAGGATCATCAGGACAAGTGGGTGAGCGAGGATGAACGCGGTGCCGGCGTAGGAGATTTGCCGATGAAACTGCACCACAGCGTCTTCGCCGAAGGGCGCGGCCACCGACTGGAAACGCGCTAAGAGCACGAACTGCAAGCCCATCATCGAGAGCCCAACGAAACCCAGGGCGACCGAGAACTCGGTCCAGAAGCTCCGGCCTCCCGGCGGGGGACCGAGGGCCGCGAAGAACAATGGGATCACACCCAGGGCGAAATACAGCACAGCCCAGAACACTCCACGCATTGCCTGTACCAATGAACGTCCCTCAGCTCAATGTCTCGTCTGACCGGTTGAGGTGCACCATAGCGCCAGGTGTCCGGCTCCGCCGAGGAAAATCGTCATTCGCCCCGACCCGACGAGGAAGGCCTGTTCGTCCCCGTTTGATCCACCATCGCGGCACATCGCCGTCCTGGCCTGCCTGGACGCCGGCCAGGATTCGGGGGAGCGCCTTCGTCCCCGACACCTCGCAGTGCGCGGTTCATCTTCAACGTGGCTGCCGGGCTGTTGCGCGGGCTCGACCCGCCTGACCGCCGGCTCAGACTCGCTCGCCCAGACAACTCACGAGCTTGCCTTCGGCTTGTCGCCGGAGTTGCGCACCGAACCCAGGCGATTCAGCACGTCGAACCAGAACGGGGCTCCGAAGGAGGCCGCTCCGGCTGTCAGAAGGGTGCCCAGGACCAGGTAGAACCACCCCGCAGCGCCATCCGGATGGTAGGGCCAGCCGATCGGCAGGCCGTCCTTCGCCAACACCGAGAGTTCGCCGGTGACACAGGTTTTGGTCTCCGCAAACGGCTTTCCCTGCTCGCAGAGTGTCTTGTTGGTGGCGGCGGCAACCACACCATCTCGGAGCGGCCCGTCGATATAGAGCGACCGACCTACCCCGATGGCATCGACGTGCAGGAATACCGAAACAGCCAGCGCGAACACGATCAGCCACCGCTTTGCCCACCGCTTGTAGGCGCCGCTGATGCGGTCCATCTGACCGTCGTACCAGCCCTCCACCGAGGTCATGAATGTGTCGATGTCGTTGCCCGCCGCGGTGATCAGGCTCAGCAAGGCCTGCCGGAACGGCACATCTTTGTCCAGGCTGGTCACCGCGTTGCGGATCGTGTTGATGGTCGTCACGCCGGTGCTGTCGGGAACGATGAGATCGACCAGTGCGGCGGCGAACGTCTTGGACGGCAGGTAGGCAGGATTACGGGTCTGGCCACCGGAGGAACGCGACTGTTTGAAGGGCCTGACCAATTGGTGGCCCAACAATTGGATGGTCCATCCTGGGAGTTGGGCCTCGGTCGGCTTCGCCGGGTCTGTGGGTAGCCGCGGATCCGTCGGTCGCGCGGCGAGTGCCGCGTCATACAGGTCCTTCTCAAACGTGCGCGAGGTGATGCCCCTGGGGTTGAGCCGCGCGAGGCCGACGCCCTTGGGCGGCTCTGGATCTGGCGTGTCCAGCAGGTCGCGCAGCCCGCGTAGCAGGTATTTGGCACGCTTCTTGAACAGGTTGGCAATGGATTCCACGACCGCCGAACAAAACAACGCCACCAGAAAAAACACGAATGCCAATCCGATTACCGTGTCTAGAACCGCACCACCGGTCATTGCTGCTCCTCGGTCGCGCCGACGGGCGCTCGCGCCGCAGGGACGTCGATCACGCTAGCGGTGGTGGTCCGATTCATCCTGTTTTCGATCGGCATTCACCCGATTGCTGACTTCCACGAATCCGGGCCGACAGACGTTTCTGGTCGACACGCGGTGGGCACTCTTGCTACATAGGCTGTTCGCCTGGGCGTCTGTAGGGTGGGCGAACCGATCGAAGGAGGCACGGATGCGCGGCAAACACGACGAACGCACTGACGCCGAATCTGGCTTGGCGATCGATCCGCCCAAGGACTATGCCGCCGGTCTACCAGCCGTGGCGGTGGCCATGAAACGGGCGATCGGCCACATGGGTGTCCGGCGGACCGCGCAGACGCTGGTCAAACTGAATCAGGCCGAGGGCTTCGACTGTATGAGCTGCGCCTGGCCCGATCCGCAGGTCGGTCACCGCCACGTGGCCGAGTTCTGTGAGAACGGGGCCAAGGCGGTCGCCGAGGAGGCAACGCGGGTGCGCGCGACGCCGGAGTTCTTCGCCGCCCACAGCATCGCCGAGCTCGACGGCCAGACCGAGCATTGGCTGGGTCAGCAGGGGCGGATCACCCACCCGATGGTCAAACGCCCCGGCGGCACGCACTACGAGCCGATCGAGTGGACCGAGGCCTTCGAGTTGATCGGCAACGAGCTCCAGGGGCTGGCAAGTCCGGACGAAGCCATTTTCTACACCTCCGGGCGGGCTTCGAACGAATCGGCATTCGCCTACCAGCTTTTCGTCCGAGCCTTCGGTACCAACAACCTCCCGGACTGCTCCAACATGTGCCATGAGTCGACCAGCATGGCCTTGCAGGAGTCGATCGGCATCGGCAAGGCCAGCGTCAGCATCGACGATGTGCACACGGCCAAACTGATTATTCTGGCCGGCCAGAATCCGGGGACGAATCATCCCCGAATGCTGTCCGCGCTGGAGATCGCCAAGGACAACGGCGCCAAGATCATCTCGATCAATCCGCTCCGTGAGGCTGGCCTGGTCCGGTTCAAGAACCCGCAGAACGCCAAGGGTGTCGCCGGTCACGGCACCGTGCTGGCCGACCTGCACCTGCCGATCAAACTGAACGGGGACCTCGCGCTGTTCCAGGCGATCGGCTCCCTCCTGGTCGCCTGGGACGCGCTCGATCATGACTTCATCCACAGCCACACCACCGGCTTCGAGCAGTGGAGCAACCACGTCAGCGCGGTGGACTGGACTGTGGTGACCGAGACCACCGGCCTCACCCGCGAGCAGATTACCGAGACCGCGGCGATGCTGCGCGACTCCGACGCCACCGTCTGGTGCTGGGCGATGGGTCTGACCCAGCACCGCAACGCCGTCGCCACCATCAAAGAGGTCGTCAATCTTGCCCTGGCGCAGGGCAACATCGGCAAACCGGGCGCCGGGCTGTTGCCGGTTCGCGGCCACTCAAATGTCCAGGGAGATCGGACGATGGGCATCTGGGAACGGCCGCCTGGCCACTTCCTCGATGCTCTGCACAAGGAATTCGGCTTCGACCCTCCACGTGAGAACGGGTACGACACCGTCGATTCGATTCGCGCGCTGCGCGACGGCAAGGCCCACTTCTTCCTCGGACTAGGCGGCAACTTCGTTCAAGCCGCTCCGGATACCGACGTCGTCGTGGCAGCCATGCGGCAGGCGCGGATGACCGTTCAGGTCTCCACCAAGATCAACCGATCCCATCTGGTCTGCGGCGACACAGCATTGATCCTGCCGACCAAGGGGCGCACCGAGAAGGACATCCAAGCAAGTGGGCCCCAATGGATCTCGGTCGAGGATTCGACCTGCTCGGTGCATGCGTCCCGGGGCCCGCTGGAGCCGGCCAGCCCACACTTGAAGTCGGAGGTGGAGATCGTGACGCGGATCGCCGAAGCGACGCTGGGCGACCGCTACGGCCTGCAGTGGAAGGCGATGCGCGACAACTACAGCACCATCCGCACCCACATCTCGCGCGTCGTCCCTGGCTGCCAGAGCTACGAGGTGAATGTCCACCGGCCGGGCGGATATGTTCTGCCGCATCCGGCGCGAGACTCCCGCACCTTCGAGACCAAGTCCGGTCTGGCCGAGTTCGTGTGTTCACCCATCGACGTCCTGCAGGTGCCCGACGGTCACCTGATTCTGCAGACGCTGCGTAGTCACGACCAGTTCAACACGACCATCTACGGCCTGAGTGATCGCTACCGCGGCATCGAAGGGGGCCGCAAGGTCATCTTCCTGCACGCCGACGACATCGCCGGCCTCGGGTTTCGGAACGGCGATCTCGTCGACATCACGACCAGGTGGGACGCCGATGACCGGGTCCGCTGCGCCAGGGAGTTCCGGATCGTCGAATACGACACTCCACGCGGGTCGGCGGCGGCCTACTACCCGGAGACCAATCCGCTGGTACCGCTGGACTCCACAGCCGATGCCAGCAACTGCCCGACCTCGAAGTCCATCATTGTCACGCTCGTCCGAGCGGGCGCCGGCGAGGCTGCCGAACTGGCAGCCGACAGTCAGGACAAGGTCGGCGCGGACTGGGTACACAAGTCCGACCCCGAGCCGCACCATCTGTCCTGACCGGGTCAGGGTGGATCTGCCGAGTTGGCGTTAGTGAAACTGTCCGGGATCGTGCTCGACTCGCCGGACGCCGTGACGCTGGAGGACGTCCGGGTCCACCTGGATCCGGCCGGTCACCCGTGCTGCCTGTTCGTGAACTGACCCCGCCGATACCGGGCCCAAACCCGGGCCGGCTACGGCGTCGGCATCGGTTCGACGCCCGGCACCAGCGGGATATCGGGGACCGGTTCGGGGGTCGGCAGCGGAGGGCCGCCGGGATCGGGCAATGGTGCGGGGTCGGGCGTCGGGATCGGCCCGGCCGGGCCGGGTGCGGGAATCGTGGAGGAGTCGGTCATCTGTCCGAGCCTGCCACCGGCTCGTTCTCGGTGCCAGTGGCCCACTACTTCTGGGTGAGTCCGCACTCCTGGTCAGCACTGGCGGGATCGCCCGGGCCTTCTGCTGGGCCCGGGCCATCCCGCCGTGGATCGGTATCGCTATTTTCGCCGAGCCAACCGGCGACGGACGAAGTCGAGCACGTCGGCGCCCGCCTGCCGCACCAACGCCAGAACCACCGGCGCGATGGCCCGCGCGGACCCCAACCGGACCGATCGGCTACCGGTGGTCAGCCGGCCCACCCGCGACGGCTGGTCGGTGCCGAGCCGCACCAGCTCGCCACTCGGGGAGACCACGACGAACTCCAAACCCTGAGCGGCCAACGTGTCGGCGAGTCTGCCGATCGCGCGGGGGCCACTGATCCGACCCAACCCGGCCGGCAGCTCCGACTTGTTGACCGCGGACCACAGCGCGGCCGGCGCATCCGACTCCAGCCGGAGTTCTCGCCCGGTGCTGGTCAGCCGCGCCTGGCTGCCGTCGACCGTGATCAGCAGTTCCGCCTCGACCGTCAGTGACCGGCTAGCGGCTCGCTGGGTGGTCATCCGAGCGCCATCAGGCAGCGACGCCCTCGGCGGTGGTGATCCGCAGGGTGCCGTTGAGCTGCCAGGTGGCCCGCGGCGAATCCGGACCAGTACTCCGAGGCACCTCGATCTGCAGGTTGACGAATTCGTAGTTGATGGCGGCGTTCTTGCCGGTGAGGAACGACCACATTTCCTTGCCGATATCAGCGAAGCTGCTGCTCTGGCCGGACATCGGGGACTCTACTTCTTGGGACATTGGAAAACCCTTTCACCGCAACCGGTTTGACGCACTCTGCGCCAGTGGGACAGCTGGACCATGACGCGAGCTGATGCGCCGCCAATGGCGACGTCCGGACCCGCGCTAGCGTCGAGGCCCGCCATGCACTCGTCGATGATGGTTCAGTGCCCAAATGCGCGGGTCTTCAACCTGTGGCGTCGAGCACATTTCTGACCCTGCGACGTCGGCATTCGCGGCGCCTTGGGGTGCGCCCCTGAGCCGTTGGTGCCCGCCCGCCGGGTCAGCCGTCGATCAGGCTGCCGGGCCGCTCCCGGGCTGGCAGCCCGATCGCGAGTGCTGCTCCGATGGTGCACAACACGGCGGTGATCATGAAGATCTCGGAATACTCGGTGAGCAGTGCCTGCGCGAGGTCCTTCTCGTATTGGGCCAGCAGTCCGTTGTATTCGGCCTCGGTGATCCCGAACGGCAACGGTGTGTCCAGCGTTGCCGTCAATACCCGGAACCGGTGCAGCCCCCACGCGGTCAGTGCCGCGACCCCGATCAGCATGCCGGTCATCCGGGACACCACGACGGCGGCGGAGCCGACGCCGTGCTGCACGGCCGGCACTACCCGCAGAACCGCCGCGGACAGCGGAGCAATGACCAGGCCGAGCCCCAGGCCGGCAATGGCCAGATCGGTCGGCAACACCGGCAGGCCCACAGCATTTCGGGCATTGAGCACGTCGACCGGCCAGCCCGAGATCTGCAGATAGCCGGCCGCCGCGATCAGCAGACCGCCTGAGGCCACCCAGCGGTCGCCGAGCCGTCCGGCCAGAACGCCGCCGGCCACCGCGCCGAGCGGCAATGCCAGCAGGAACGGCACCAACAACGCGGCGGCCGATCCGGAATCCTTGCCGAGCAGCGTCTGCGCGAACAATTCGACGTCGACCAGGGTGACCATCAGCGCCGCCCCGGACACCAGGCTGGTACCCAGAATTGCCAGGAACGAGCCCATCCGGACACCCGCCGGGTCGAGCAATCGGACCGGGGAGCGCCGCTCCCACCAGATGAACCCGCCCAGGATCAACGCGGCGACGATTAACAGCCAGGGACCCCAGGGCGGCAGCACCGCATGCTCGGGATCCGGGTTGTAGAGGCCGACGACGAGCGCTCCCAGCGCAGCGGCCAGCAGTGCGCCGCCGACGACATCGATTTGGGCCGCTGCGTCCGACTCCGGCCGACCCCCGGGCACCGCCACTGAGACGCCCACCATGGCCAGCGCCGTCAGCGGAAGGTTGACCCAGAAGATCCAGCGCCACCCCTGCGGCGCGAGGTTGTGGAAGAACTGCCACGAATTGAAAAGGGTGGCCAGCCCGACCCCGTACAGAGTGCCGAGCACACTGCCGAGTTCCTGCGCCGCGCCGACCGCGCCCAACGCCGTCGACCTGGTTCGCTTGTCCCACAGGTCGCCGACCAGTGCCATCGTGACCGGGAGCAATGCGCCGCCGGAGGCGCCCTGCAGGATGCGGCCGCCGACCAGCACCGGAATCGTGGTCGCCAGTGCGGTGATCACCGAGCCGGCGGCGAACGCGGCCAGGCACCCTTGCAGCACCACCCGCCTTCCCAGCCGATCGGAGAGCTGGCCGAGCAGCGGCATCGCCGCCACGTAACCGAGCAGATAGCCGGTGACCACCGGCGTCGCCTGTTCCAAATGATTCACCGGAATGCCCAGGTCCCGGACCATGTCGATCAGCACGCCGACGACCACATAGGCATCCAGGGCCCCCAGCAGTACCGCGGTTCCGGCGGCGGTCAGCGCCAGTCGGCGACTTCTCACGCAGGCGCGGTGATCGTCACGGCCTTGTTGAAGTCGCTCAGCGTCAGGCCGACGGTGCCGGGTTTGCCGTCGGAACCGGTCAGCGCGAAGCCGATCGAGGTCAGTTGTGAGGTGGCCTGGTCGACGGTGAAGGTGGCCGTCACATCGTCGGCGATACCCGGAACGAGCGCCGCGGCGACGGCCTTCGGTACCGTGCCGGTCACCGTGAAGGAAGAACCGGCCGCGGCGGGCGTCCCCGGCGCGGTGACGCTGCTCAGCACCTTCGCCACGCCCTGGTCAGCGTTCAGGATCCCGGTGGGATCATAGATCTGACCGGCCATCGCCGCTGGCAGCTTGGTGAACCCGCCAGTCGGACCCTTGAGGTATAGATCCGTGTTCAGGAAGACGAATTCGACCTGGACGAGCTGGCCGAGCTGGTTGATCTTCGCCTGGCCCTGGCCATCGCCGGTGCTCGTCAGGTCGCCCTCGGCACCCTGAACCTTCAGGTCGGGCAACTGCCCGTCAACCGTCAGGGCGAAATGGGCGCTGGTCACCGCCTGCATCGCGGTGGCGGACCTGGCCAGCAGTTCGGTGGCCCCCGGTACCGCCGCTACGGTCGAATTCGGGGACGCTGTGGACGAACTGCATCCCGCCAGTGCCAGTGCCGACGCGAGCATCACCAGCGGGACCAACCAGCTCAGTCGAGCGGACATCTGGACCACCTCACGGCCGGCGACCCGGAGCGGGCCTCTGTGGGGCGAGAATACCTGCGGCAGGACAATCCGGACCTGCCCGACGTCGGCGAGTCAGCCGATCACGGCGTCAGGCCGAGCCTGGTCGAGAGCCACGGCAGCGCCTGCGCCATCGCCGCTGCCCACACATCGAAGGTGTGGCCGCCCGGCACTTCGAAGTAGTTGATCGCCATGCCCGCCGCGGTGGCTGCGGCGGCGATCGCCTTCGCGTCGTCACGGTAGTAGCTGTCATTCTTGCCGGCCGCAACCACGCCGGCGGTGTCCGGAAAGGTGCGTCTGGCCATCACATCCAGCGGGTTGACCCTGACGAACGCTGCCTCATCACCGCCGAAGACATTCGCGACGGTGCGCTGATGGCTACCGACGGTCGGTCGCACCTCGCCGGAGATGTCGACGAAGGTCGGATAGACCGAGGGCGCGTTGACGGCCAGCTGCAGCGAGCAGGTACCACCCGACGACATCCCACCGATCGCCCACTTCTTCGGATCGGCATCAACCACCAGATTCTGCTTGATCCAGGTGGGTACGTCGACGCTGAGGTACGTGAAGGCGTTCCCGGCCGCGCCGTCGACACACAGCGGCTGGGCATCGGCGCTGCCCAACTGGTCCGCGACCACTACCACCGGCGCCAATCCGCCGTGCGCCCCGGCGAAGGCCTCCATGGTGTCAAGGATCTTTCCGCCGTTGATCCAGTCGACGGGGCTGCCCGGTTGGCCGGCAACCAGGACCAACACCGGCAGCGGTGTCGCCGTGAAGCCGTAAGCCGCCGGCAGGTAGATATACGCGTCCCTGGTGGCGAAGCCGGAGGTGGTGCCCGGGATGTTCGCACTGGTCAGCAGTCCGTGCGTGGGCATCTGCGGCGCCGGAGCGGTGGTTGTGGGGGCAGGGTTCGTCGTGGTCGATAGAGCCGGGGTACTCGACGGCAGGCTACTGGATGGCCGAGTACGCGAAGCCGAGGACGGGCTGGTGGAGGAAGGGCTGCTCGTCGACCCTGGTGCGGTCGGATGCGGGATGTTGTCGAAGGCGACCTGGAGCTCGGCCGGCATCCCGAGCAGTTGCCGCAGCGTGCCGTACGCCTCGAAATAGACGTTGACCTGCGCCGATGAGCTCAGCGCGACCATCGCGACCGCCAGGGTCGCCACCGTCCGCCGTCGCCAACCGGCTGGACGCAGGAGCGCCAGCATCAGTGCGGCGACGGTGACTCCGACCGCCAACGGCACCACGATTGGCAGCGGGTCGGGCCACGGACGCCAGATGTAGTCGACGCACAGCGTCGCCAGCACCGCGACCAGCGCACCGACGCCCACCGAGATCGGTACTTGACGTCGCCACCAGCGCCGAGACCTGTCGACCAACAGAAACCCGAAAGCCAGCACCCCGAGCGCGAGGATGGCAATCGCGCCAGCACCACCGGTGAGTTGCCAGTCCAGCACCGCGAGAGCCTCACGACAATCGATGCAAGTTGTCCGGGAACCTCCGGAAGGAAACAGGCGAACCACTCAGCCGGTGGTCGACGGCGGCGCGTAATCCAGCGGAACCGCGTCAGGGCCTGGCGGCGTGGGGTCGAAGGCCGGCGGCTTGGCGACGTCGAAACTGGGCTGCGAGCAGGTGGCTCCGGGCTCCGGCGTGGTGTACGGATTACGCAGCAGCGCCACGATGAACTGCGCCAGGCGCACGTCCCGTGCGCTGTTCAACTTCAATTGGTGCGCCCATGCCTGCAGTGACACCGGCGCGTCCAGCCCCGGGTATGGCGTCATCACCAGATACGGCACCGTCGGTACCAGACCGGTCAGGTAGCTCAGGTCATCGGCGGAAATCGTGTCCGGGTTGTAGGCGATCCAGACGGCCCCGTGTTCCAGGGAGTGCACCATGTTCTCGTTTCGGACCGCGACGGCGTAGACGACTCCGTCACACGCGGCCCAGACCGGATCGTGCGGGCCACCCACCGGCGGGTAGCGATCGTAGGCAACCCTGGCGGGTGCGGCGATGTGATAGCGCTGGGCGTACAGCGCGGGGTCGCCGACGTAGATGTCCGCGATGGCGGTGGACGGATCGGGGTTGTCGGCCGTCGGCGCAAAGTCACCGGAGCCATCGATGCCCGTGGAACTGCTCGACGAGATCGCTGATCCGGTTGTCGCCGAGATGGAAACAGTTGAGCTCGAAGCCGCTGAGCTCGAAGCCACTAGTGATGCCGACCCGGCGGCGGTCGATCCCGACGAGCAACTCGCCAGCACCGCCGCGGCGATCGTCAGGGCCAGGGCAGCGGTCCGACTACGCATTTCAAGACTCCAGAACCGGTATTGGGGAGCTCCGATACTCTCATGCCCGGATGGGAGCAACCTTTGAAGCAGCATTCACGGTGCAGCCAAGCCCACGATTCGGTGGGTTCATCCCTTGACCGCTCGTCCTCTCCGGTGCGGCCGGCACCTCAGCTCCCCTGTGTGGACATGCACGCCGACCAGCTCAACGTGTCCGTCGAAACTGTGCGTGTGGCGGCTGAGCAGTTTCCCCACTGGAGCGACCTGCCGTACTCCATCAGGCGGTACTTGAGATCGGTGGGCACACTGGAGCCGTGCCCGGCACTGAGTCGACATCGTCAGACGCATTCGTCGTCCGGCTGTTGGGCAGGGATACCTGGCCCGCGTTCGCCCGGCTGGTCGAGGCGAACAACGGCGTGTGGGGTGGCTGCTGGTGCCTGGGCTTCCACGTCAAGGTGGGACACGGGCGCACCCCAGAGCAGAACCGGGCGGAGAAGGAGCTGCGCGTCCGCGAGGGCCGTACCCACGCTGCGCTCGTCTTCGAGGGCGACCAGTGTCTGGGTTGGTGCCAGTTCGGTTCTACCCAGGAGCTGCCGGAGATCAAGAGTCGGCGCCGCTACGAGGCCGACCTGTCAGCGCTTCCGGATTGGCGCATCACCTGCTTCTTCACCGGCAAGGGCTGGCGCACACGTGGCGTTGCCGACGCCGCGCTCGGCGGGGCGCTCGCCGAGGTCGCTGGTCAGGGCGGCGGCACGGTCGAGGGATATCCGGAGGAGACCGACGATCGGATGGTTTCGGGCTCGTTCCTGCACACCGGTCCGATGGCCGCGTTCGAGAATCACGGATTCGTCCGTCAGCGACCGATTTCCCCGCACCGCTGGGTGGTCAGCCGAGCCGTCGACCCGATCTGAGCCGCCGGATCGAGTCCACCGCGTGCCATGCAGCACTCGGTAGATGGCCAACCAGGTGGTGGACATCACCGAGAAACTGTCGATGTTCGCCGAGCACTGATCGCCGAAGGTGGTGGCTCCCCGCCGTCTCACGCGTTCGGGCGGGGGACCTCGGCATCCTGCTTTGCCAGGTTTCGGATCCCGGCGGCGCTGATCAACCCCGCGGCGATCAACAACACCGCGGTGACCATCAGCGCCCGATGAAACCCCGCCAGGTCGAGCTGACCTGCCGTGATCAGCCCGATGAAGGCGATCGCGATCAACCCGGCCACCCGGGCCACCGCGTTGTTGATGGCCGACCCGATGCCGGCGTGTTCCTCGGCGATACCGCCCAGCACCGCGGCGGTCAGCGGCGCCACGGTGGCCGCCAGGCCCAGGCCGAACAGCACCACGCCCGGCAGCATCTGGGTCCAGAAGTTCAGTGGCTGACGGACGGTGAGCATCACCAGGAAGCCGGAGCCGGCGATGATCGGCCCGAAGGTCATGAACACTCGCGGGCCGATGCGACCGGCCAGGCCGCCGAAGTAGGAGGACAGCAGCGAGGTGAGGATGGTCAGCGGCATCAGGGTGACCCCCGCCAGGGTCGCCGAGAAGCCGGCGGTCTCCTGCAGATAGAGGGTGATGACGAACGACCCGATGGACAGTGCCCCGTACATCGCGAAGGTGGTCAGGTTGCCGACGGAGAAGTTGCGCACGCCGAACAACGACAGCGGCATCATCGGGTGCGCGCTGCGTCGTTCCACGAAAACGAAGTAGACCAGCGCAATCACGCCGACGATCAGCGGAACCAGGACGGCCGGGCTCGACCAGCTCAGGCGCTGCTGTTCGATCAGCGCGAAAACGGTGCCGGCCAGGCCGACGACACCCAACGCGGCGCCCGGGTAGTCGATGGATCCACGTGTGTCGGATGGATCGCGTTCCAGCTTGGTCAGCCACCACAGCACCAACGCGATCGGCAGCACATTCACCACGAAGACGAATCGCCAGGAAAGGGTGTCCACGAAGATGCCGCCGACCAGCGGCCCGATGATCATCGCCATGCCGGACCAGGCGGTCCAGGTGCCGAGCGCCTTGCTCTGCGCGGCGCCCGAGAAAGCCGAAATGATCAACGCAAGGGAACTCGGCACCAGCAACGCCCCGGCGGCGCCCTGCAGGGCGCGGGCGATGATCAGCACCAGTCCGTTGGGTGCGGCCGCACAGAGCAGCGAGGTGACGCCGAACCCGATCAACCCCAGCCGGAGTACCTTCACCCGGCCGAACTGATCGGACAGCGCCCCGGCCAGCAGGATCAGCGCGGCCAGCGTCAGCAGATAGGCATCGACCACAAACTGCTGCACCACCAGCCCGCCGCCGAAGTCGCGGCCGATCGCCGGCAGCGCGACGTTGACCACCGTGCCGTCCAGGAATGCGACGAAGGTGGACAGGATCGCCACGGTCAAAACCGTGCGTTGCTGTTGGGTCATCATGTCCTTCGTAGTCGCAACTCCGCCGCCGGTCCACCTCGGTCTGGTCTGTTGATTCGATCCGAGATTTCACCCTGTTGCTACTAGGACAATTCGGGCGGCGGTAACTACGCTCGTCCAGAGCGGACGAGGTCGCGTCGCCGGCGCCAACGCGAGCCGATCCGGAGGGGGTGTCGACCTGTGTGGGAAGGTCTGAGCGACGTCAGGGACTGGGCCGCGGGCATCGTTCGGGCGACTGCGCAACCGCCTGAATGGGTGCCCATCCCAGCCGATCGAGCGTCGCCGCCGTTGGACGGTGGGCGGCTGATCCCCAACGGGGACTACTTCCAGGTCCGGGTACTCGGCACCCACCTGACGTACCAACGGGAATGGTTCGAGACCTACGCGCCGGTGCTGCTCGTTGCCACCGAGTTCAGCTACGACGGGGAGAACGTCACCAAGCCCGCGCTGATCGGGCCGAACATGATCGAACAGCTCGGCCGAGCCGCGCCGCTGAGCACCACCATCTCCGGCACCGTCGTGGCCGGTCCACACCCGCTGCGCGGCGACACGGTGACAATCACCGTCGCGCTGTACCGGGTCGTCAAGGCCAATATCGGGGCGCAGTTCATCGACGTCGTTCAGGGCGCGGCCGCCGTGCTGGACCTCGCGGCCGGACTGGCGCCCTACACCGCGCTGGCCAAGGTGGTGGTCAGCGGTGTCAGCGCGGTGACGGGTGGCGAAAAGCCGCTGATCGCCCGGCGGGATCAGTTCACCAAGGTGACCCCGGGCCACTTCGCGCTGATCGCGCCCGGTGCGAATGTGGTGCCGGAGAACCTCTACGTCAAGGACGGCCGCCTGCTCGAACAGGTGAACGGGCAGTGGACGGATTTCCGGCGCGCCGATCACGTGCTGTACAGCATCGAGCGGGTGGCCGCGGCGGATATCGACGTCACGCAACTGGCCCTGAACCGGCAATGGCTGGCAATTCTGGACGAGGCCAATCGGTCGTCGACCGACGACATCTGGCTGAGCGCGAAGACGAAGCTGTCGGCGTTGGTCAGCCAGGCCCTCACCAGTCCTGACCTGACCTTCGAACACGCGGAGGCGCTCGAGCAGGAATGGACCGAAAAGGTCAAGGCGCGCAAGGCCAAGGCGCTGGCGCGGGCAGCGATGGGGGAGCACGAGGGGGATTCAGATGTCGCCCGAGGGCACGCTCTCGCCATCCTGGACCTGTGATCCGGCGAAGATGAAAAGCCCTCCATGACGACCTGCACCCTGACCATCAAGGACGATCTGAACTGCGAGTATGAGGACGACGGTTTCCACAAGCGGGCGACCAACGACCATGTGACCGGATCTCTGGGTGGCACCTCGCTGACCCGCGACGTGGTCAATCTGCTCAGCACCTGGCTGGGCAAGGACCCACTGTGCGGCCGCCGGGAACTGCGGGTCCTCGGGCAGTGCCTGTACGAGATTGCCTTCGGCGGCGCGCAGAGCACCGCGGCGGTGCCGATGCGACGAGCCTTCGAGAAGACCTTCGATCTGCACAAGCAGCAGGAGAGCAAGGAACCACTGCGACTGCGGCTGGTCCTGCGGGAAGATGCCAAGGAGCTCGGTGGGTACCCGTGGGAGTTCCTGAACATGCCGAACGGCACCCTTGACGGCAGCTTCCTCGCCGGCCAGGACTCCCGATTGATTCTGACCCGGTTCGTGCCCAATTCGAACAGTTGGGCGTCGCGGAGCGAGGACGAGGAAGGTGTCCCCCTGGTCATCCTGGTGGTCGTTTCCCGGCCATCGATACCCGGCATGGACGCGCTGGACGTGGACCAGTTCGTCGGTCAACTCGAAAAGCTCGACCAATCACGATTCTCGGTCACAGTGTCCCAATCACCGACCGCGGCCGAACTGCGGGCCGTGATCCATCGGGTGAAACCACATGTCATCCACTACATCGGTCACGGCCGGCCCGGCGAGATCTCCATCCGGAAATCGCCGGAACGCATCGCGGAGGATCAGCTTGCCTACGAGGATGACAAGGCGAGGGGCAAGCGTCCGGAGAAGGTGTCGGAGGGGGAGTGGATCGGCTCCTCCACGGCGGAGGACCTGCTCTGCACGGGCCTGGACGAGCCCACCGCCCGGCCACGGCTGATCTTCCTGCACGCCTGCGAGGTGGCCTCCCGCGAACAGACGGCCGGCTCGATCAAGGGATTCAACAGCCTGGCGCGATCGCTGATGCGGCAGGAGCGGGTCACCGCTGTGGTCGCGATGCAGTATTCCATCGGGGTCGCGGAGGCGGAGCTCTTCGCCCGTGCCTTTTACACGAACATCAGCGAGGGTAGGCGGCTCGATGCGGCCGTGGCAGCCGCTCGCCGGGATTTCGCCGAGACGCCGTCGGCGGGCAGGGAGACCTGGGGTAGCCGTGGTTTCGGTACCCCGGTGGTCTACCTGCGCCGCGAAGAGCCGCTGGTGAAGGCGCCGCGGATCGCGGTCGAGGTCCTCGCCACGGCGCCGACCATCCTGCCGAGGTTGCCCGGTAAGGAATGGTGCCCGAACCCGGATTGCGACGGGTACGTGATTCGCGGCGCCGCTGTACAGCGGTGCCGCAAATGCAAGTACCAGTTTGTCGTCTGCCCGGTGTGCACCACCGGCCTGGTGGTCTCCACGGACAACTTCGAGTGCAGCAATTGCGACTACGTGTTCGACAGCCGGAGTTTCGGTGTCACGCCGGCGGCTGGCCCGAACGGTTCGCCGGATTCGGCGGCGTCCGCCACCGGGTACCAGTCCTTCGGCGGGCAAGCGGTGACGGCGAGCGCGCCGGCGGCGCCGTTGCCGAGCCAACCGCGGGTCCCGGTCGGACATTCGTCGAACTTCAGCACCGGCGAGGGCATGTCATGACGACCAGGGCCGAGCGTCGAGCGGACATGCTGCCGACTCAGGAAGCGCTGCTGGCCGTCCTGGCCGACCTCTACCGGGACGCGGCGCTCGCCGGGGCGGACATGCGACACGCGGTGGAGGTGCTGGAGCCGCTGCGCACTCTGGGCGCCAAACAGCCCGACGTGTTCGAGCTGTGGAACGAGTTGGACGTCACCATGACCGTGGTCGTCGGTGAAGCGCTCGAGCAGATCATCGGTGCGGCCCGCGAGCAGTTCATCGAGGTCATCGGTGAGCAGGCTCGATTGAACATCGAGAAGGACTTTGCCGTAGGCGTCGAGCATGGGCGGCTGGAGTGGTTGCGGGCGGTCGGCGAAGCACTGGGGGAATTCCGGTTGGCGCTGTGCGGCCAACTCCTGCAGGAAGGCTGGCTGCCCACTGCCCTCGAGCCGATCCGGCTCCAGCTGGTGGAGGCCGTCCGGCAGGCCAACCTGCGCAGATGGGAACAGGTGCAGCCAGCCGTCGAGGAGATTTTGCTGCCGGCCGCCGCGGAGCCCCGAGAGCGTGCGTTGTTGCTGGCCGTGGTTGCCGACATCGAACTCATCATCGCCTCGGACCTGGAGACCGGCGGCCGGCTGGCCGAGGAGGCGGCGAAATGCGCGCCGGACGAGCCGCGCGGTGGCGAGTCGGTCGCGCTCTGGCACCAGCTTTCGGGGCGCCCGGCGGAGGCTGAAGCCACCGTGCGGGAGTGGTTGAAACGCTCCCCGCAGAGCAGCGGGTTCTACAAGATCTACAGTGACAGCGCTTGCAACACAGGGGATCTGAAGACGGCGGAAGAGCGCCTGCTGGATGGGGTGAGCAAGGCGCCGCACTCCGACACGTTGTACCTCGCGCTGATTCAGCTCTACGGTGTTGCGGGCCTGTTCGACAAGCGGCAGAACAGGCTGCCGAAACTGGCGGCCCAGGGGGCGGCTACCGACGCCGGCTCCGTCTATGACATCTACGTCGCGCTGGCCTGCGTCTATCGCGACAACTCGGCGACAGATCGAGCGGCCCAGGCCTTCCAGCAGGCGGTCGACGACGATCCGGCGCGCAGTCTGGCCTATGTGGAGTGGGCCGGGTTGGAGCGCAAGCTCGAACACTGGGACGCGGCCGAGCGGCTATTGGACACCGCTGAGCGGGCCGATCCGGCCGACGTCGCGGTGTATGCGGCGCGGGTCGATCTGTACATGGACCGCCAGCTGTGGGCCGACGCGCTGACCTGGAGCGCTCGGGCCATCGCGCTGGCCGGCGCCGACAAGCCCAGGCAGCTCGCCCGGCAGGCGAGGCTCCAATGCCTGGCCGGGAATCTGCCGGACGCCTGCGTGACTGCCATGGCCGCTGTCCGACTGGCGCCCGCGAACCCCCTGCTGGTCGACGAATTCGGCGGCCTGACCACCGCCGCGTGGGCAGCCGGCGATCACGACTTCGTCGCCGAGCTGTACGGGTCGGTCCGGTCGGTCCGGGGTCCGGGATTCGAGGCCGAGTATCAGAACCTGATGGCGAACGCGGCCTATTCGGCCGGGGACAACGACTCCAGCGTCACCCACTACCTGCGGGCCGTGGAGCAGGCGCCTAACACCGGCGCCTATCACACCAATCTGGCTCGTGCGTTGGCGCGGCAAAAACACTGGGCCGATGCCGAGGCGCACTTCCGGCGGGCCATCGAGCTCGGCACAGACAAGTCGGCAGCCGACTGGGACCTGGCCATGATGTTCAATGACCGGGCCAACGACGCCTATGCATTGCTGGACTACCCGGCGGCGTTGAACGACTATCGCGCCGCGGTGCAGCGGTACCCCGACAATGCGGTACTGCAGGCCAACCTGGCGATCGGGTTGGAGGCGGATCTGCGGGCCGGCGAGAAGGAGTCCTACCTGCGGCAGGCGGTTCAGGCCCTGGGCCGGGCGATCGAGCTGGAGCCGACCGGGACCTACGGCGTTCGCCAGGCCCGCCTGCAGGCCGAACTGGACAAGGTCGTCAAGTTCGGTGAGTTGATCCTGACCCCGGCCAAATCCAACCCCATCGCCCTGGAGCTCGGCGAGACATTGGTCGCCAAGTTCGATCCGGATCGGTTGGGGGCAGCGGTCCTGGCCGAGCAGATCCCGGCGATGCGGGCCGGGCTGCGCGAGGTGCTCGGGATCGACGTTCCCGGGGTGCAGATGCGCGCCGGTCAGGCGGGCCTGGATGGCTACCGAATTCTGATCAACGGCATCGTGCGGGCCGAGGGACAGGTTCCGGCCGACGAGGTCTGTGTCTACTCAGCCAGCGCCCGGCTGCTGCAGCTGGGCGCCGCCGAAGAGCTCGTTCGGGCGGCGATCGACCCGGTGACCGGTCAGCCGTGCTGTTGGCTGCCAGCCGCGGAAGTCGAGCGACTCGGTCCCAAAACGGCCGGCCTCGAATCATCAACCGACGTCGGTTTCGTCCTGCGTCATGTCGCCGACGCCATCCACCGTTCGGTCGATGAATTGTTCGGTCTGGACGCCGCCAAGAGATGGATCGATCTCGAATCCGCGGCCGACGAAGGCAGTAACGCCAAGGCCGACCGCTCACCGGTGAACCGAACGCTGATCCAGGCCCGGACGCTGCGGGCGCTGGTTCGCGACGGTATGCGGCTGGACGCGGACGTGCTGCAGGCGGTGGATCGAGAATCGAGCCGCATCGTGCTCGGCGACAACGGCAGCTGGTCCAGCACCCGATCGGGTCGGACCACACCGGTGGTGGAGTCCGCCCCGTTCGGGGCCGTCGCGCAATCCATCGCCGCCGTCCGGCGGGCGCTGCCGGGTCGGTTGCCCGGGAACGCCGGCGGGCGGCAGCGCAGCCCGCTGCCCGGCTGGGCCGAGGCCGCCCTGGAGGCGCAATCGCGCCTGACGCCGAGGCAGGAACACGAATTGCTCCGGGAGCTGCTACCGGTAGTGGAGGCGGGTCCGTTGACCCTGCTCACCCGGAACGGTGCGACCAGGGCCTACGTCCAGCGGTTGCTGACGGATCAGTGGGGGAGTGCTGCCGGTGCGGATGTTCGGTTGGTGACGGCGGCGGAAGTTCCGCTGGCGTTGCCCGTGCAGGAGCAGGCGAGTCCGCACTCCGGGACAGTGGCGGTTGCGGTCAGCAGTCCGCCGGTGGGCATCAGCCAGGCTCAGTCGTGATCGCCGAGCAGCCGGTCCGGTCGGCAGAGTCGGCGATGATCGTGGTGGAGCTGGGCGGCCCGGCCGCGTCGATGTCGGATCTGCCGGAGCGCAGTGGCCGGGTAGCCGACGCTGTTGTCCGGCAGGTGACCTCCCTGGCGAAGGTGTTGGGCATTCCGGGCCCGATCACCGCTCTCGTTCGGCCGTTGGACGATGCTCGGTTGGACGATGCTCGGTTGGACGATGCCCGGTTGGACGATGCGCAGAGCCCGTCGGGATGGGTCCGGGTCAGGGTCAACGGTCTGCCGTGCCGCTATCCGGACGGCCTGCTCGGCCGGATCGCTGCCCTGGCCGGTGGACAGTTTCTGCTGACCGGCGAGTTGGCGGCCGAGTGGCGAACGCCGGGAGTTCCGGCCGATCGGCTCGCCGATCAGATCGCCACCCTGTGCGTGGAGGCGATCAAGATCCGCCCGTCCGTGTTGTTGGACGCCGCCGGCCTCGCGCAGTACGCCGCGGGGCTCGCGGCTGGGGAGCCGAGTGTTCGGGCCGACGAACTCGATCCGGCCTGGCTGTCCGCGGTGCTCACCGCAGTCCTGGACCTCGGCATCGGCATCGGTGACCTGCAGCGGGTCGGCCCGATCCTGGAAGAGGTGGCAGACGATCCGGCGGCGGAGGCTGCCGAGGTGCTCATCGCGGCGCTTGCGTCCGACGTCTTCCAGTGGCAGCTGCCGGCCGATCTCGCCGCCGGCATGCGGGCTGCCGACGCCAACCAGCCGGACACCCTGCTCGCCACGACAGTGCAGGAGCTGTTCGACCGAACCGGCATCGTGCCGCCGCGACCGATGATCTCCGACGCCGCGGACATTCCGGACGGATGTTTCACGGTGACGATCAACGATCTTCCATCCCTGCCGATTCGATCCCTGGCCGCCGATCAGTGGTTCGTGCTCGCGCCGGCACAGGTGTTGGACCATGTCGTGCCGGGCGTGGTCGGCGGGCTCGAGCCCAACCTCGGGGTCGGCGGAGCCGTCGTCGGGACCGATGAAGCGGCCGCTCTGAGCGCCGCGGGCGGGGTGACCTGCGCGGCGCAGGCCTGGCTGGCCCTGCACCTGGACCGAGTATTGGCGGCCGGCGCCGGGCGGTACGTGCATCAGGACCGCATCCTGGCGCAGCTCGACGCGATCGAGGATGCCTATCCGGTCGTGGTGCGGGCGGCCAGGGCTCAACTGGGCCCGGCTGCGTTGACCCGGCTGATTCGCCGGCTTGCCACCGACGGGGTGTCGGTGACCGATCTGGCGGAAGTGCTGGAGCGGGTGGTGGACCTTCCGGCACGCGATCTCGGCCTGGATCGGTACTCGGTGCTGGGTGATCGGGCCGCGGTCAACGAGCCGCAGGCGCCGCGCGGTTCGTCGGCTCCGCACGGCGATGACGAGGTCGAGGCCTTCGTCCGGGCCGGCCTGCGTGACCTGGTGACATTCGGCCGGGGACAGTCGCCGAGCGCGATAGTGGCCGCTGTTCTCGACTCGGCGCTGGAGGATCTGGCTTGTTCGCCGGGGCGCACGGTGGCCGACGACGAGCGGGTGGTCGTGCGGATCGAGCACGAGTACCCGCGTGGCAACGGTCCCCCGGTCATCCTGACCAGCGATCTGGCCAGGCCGGCCATCCGAACCCTGCTCGCCCCCTGGCTGCCGCACGTGAGGGTGTTGGCCCATAGTGAGCTGCCCTCCGCGGCACTGGTCCGGCCCGTCGCCCGGATCTCCCTCGACGATTAGGTGACCCGATGCGCACAACAGTCGACACCGTGCACTGCTCCTGCGGGGGGACGTTCGATCGGTTCGATCAGGAGGTGCGCTACAACGGCGCTACCTCGTCCGGTGAACCGATCGAAGACTTCGAAGTCGTCCCCGGCGGCAGGTGCACATCATGTCAGCAGGCCGCCTACCAGGTGCCTGTCCTGCTGCGCCTGGAAATCGTCCATCGGTCGATCGATCGCCAACCCGGCGCGCCTTCGGCCGGATGAGGTCGGCCCCGGCAACCTGAGGCTGCCGGGGCCGGTGCAAACCGCTGTTCACGCTCAGGTGGCGACGATTCCCTCGCCGCCAACGGCGCCCGGAACGGTCACCGATCCGATCGAGGTGAGCGACCCGTCGCCGCCGATCCGGAACTCGTCCACGATGCCGTTCCGGCCCGCCTGGACATAGAGGTATCGCCCGTCCGAAGAGGCTGCGGCATCCACAGTTCCGCCGTCGGTGGCCGTATTGCCGAGCGCGGTGAGCGTTCCGTTCCGGTTGACCTGGAATCCGGAAACCGACCCGCTGCCCGCGTTGGACGCGTAGAAGTTCTTGCCGCTACCGACGATCCAGCACGTCGCCGCCTGACCGGTCGGGGCGGTCGCGATCGAGGTGAGGATCCCGTTTCCGCCCAGTGCGTATGTGGAAACCGCGTTCAGCCCGGCCTGCGCGACGACGACATTGCCGCGCTTGTCGAAGGTCAGCGCGAACGGCACTGCGCCTGGCTGGTTGTTGACCACCGGGACAGCCGAAAGTCCGCCGCGCCGGTTCACGTCGAAGACCAGCACGTTGCTGCCGTTGGCCTTGGTGGTCACGAGCAGCTTCGCGCCGTCCGGCGAGACGGCGACCTGGCCGGGAGTGTGGGTGAATTCGGGGACCGCCGCCGCGTCCAGCCCGAGGGCGCGCTGCGAGTCCGCGATGCGCCGCAGGCCATTGCCCTCGCGCCGAAATCCCTGAACCGATCCGCCCGCTCGCGCGTTGAGCACGTACACGTTGTTTCCGCTGACAGCGATGCTCGCCGGGAAGCTACCGCCGGAGCCGATCGTCTGCTGCCGGTCCAGGTGATCGCCGTTGACGGAGAACACGGTCACCGTGTCGCTGCCGGCGTTGACGGCATACAGCAGCTCATGCTCGGCGTCATAGGCCAGCGACCCCTGGGATGCGAGGTGGTCGACGACGGACCCGGCCAGGATGCCGCCCAACCCACCGGTGGGATAGACGCCGGTCTGGGTGAGGGTGCCGTCGGCCGCCCGCTGGTAGGCGACGACGGTGTTGCCCGCGGGGTCGTCGGACTGGACGAACACCGCGCGGGCGTGGTCGTCGCCATGCGATGAGTCGGCAGCGGCGGGCAGGGCGAACAGTGCGATGGCGGCTGCGGCGAGAGCGCCGGCGCCGACGAGACGAACAAGGGACTTCATGATTCTCCTGTCACGGAGTGGCTGATGGACGAAGACTTCGCGTCAGCCGACCGCCCGAGTCTTACCTCGCGGGAGCTCGGATCCTTCGGCGGTAAGTAACCCGTAACAAGTTCAGCGCTGACCGCTTTCGGTGGCAATGCCGACCGCTGCGAGCAGCCCGTCAAAATCCTGAGCACACGGTCCGCACGCCTGCAGGTGCGCGGCGACGCCCGGGTAGCTGCCGGCGGCATCAGCGTCGGCGACGACGAGTTCGGCATAGATGTGCAGGATTTCCATCGCCTGTCCGCAGCCGACGTCCCGCGGGTCGGTCCGCAGGAAGCGCTCCAGCGCCGCCGCTGCACTGACGGTCGTCGCTGCACTCACGTTCGCCGCACCGGGGGCCTGCGCCGGCTCGCGGATGTCATCGGGAGCCACATAACCATTGGCGACCAGCGCAGCCCGCAACTTACGTCTGGCGTCGAACATCGTTTTGTAGATGGCGTTTCGGGTCGATCCGAGCTCGATGGCCAGGGCGTCGAGTTGGACGCCGTTCAACACCACGGCGACGAAGATCCGGCGCTGATGGTCGGTCAGCACCTCGCCGACGGCCCGGCGGAGTGCGTCCATCAGGTCGCGCCATTCGGACTCGCGTTCTGGGCGCGGCCCGAACCGATCCGGCAGTTGGGTCCAGTCCTGGGCATCCAGCGATGCGGACGGCGTTCGCCAGAAATGCCGGCCCATCTTGGCCGAAACCTCCAGGATGACGAATCGGTATGCCCAGGTGGTGAAGCGGCTCTCGCCGCGGAATTGATCGATCTTGGCGGTGATCGCCAGCAGCGCATCAGCCGCGGCCTGGTAGGCAAGGTCGTCCAGTTCGGGTCCGGCGATGTTCGCCGACCCGCTGCGTCGTCGGGTTTCGCTCCGGGAGATGCGCAGTAGCAGCTCGTGCAGCCGGACCACGGCCCGGTCGCGCTCGCGCCCGCCGCCACCGAGCAACCGTAGCCATTCGGCCGACTCGGTGTCGAGCGGGTCCGGCGATTCCCGGACCGGAGAATTGACCATCGCCCGGTCCGCCGTCACCATTTTCATGATGCTACCCACTGGGAGACATTGACTGCGTGCCTCGTGACCGCTATGAAGGTTCGATGCTGGCAATCCGGGCTGCGCGGCTGTTCGATGGTGATGCGTTCAGCGACGGCGGCGTGACCGTTTTCCTCGACGAGGGCCGCATCGCCGGTGTGGAGTCGGGATTCCCGGAAGTCGGTGAGCGGTGTGCCGTCTTCGAGTACCCGGATGCGACGGTGCTCCCGGGCCTCATCGACACCCATGTGCACCTGGTCACCGATAGCCGTGAACGCGCCTTGGATCGGGTGGCCGGGTATTCCGAGGCGGAAGTCGACGCGGTGATCACGGAGGCCCTGCGCCGGCAGCTCGCCGCCGGTGTCACCACGGTGCGCGATCTGGGCGATCGACGGTGGAGTGTCGTGGATCGGCGGGACCGCCAACGCGCCGGAAACGCCGACCGGATGGAACCCACCATTCTGGCGTCGGGTCCGCCGCTGACCAGCCCGGGCGGTCATTGCTCGTATATGGGAGGCGAGGTCCAGGGGCGGGAGGCGATTGCGGCGGCAATTCGGGAGCGCGTGGAGCGTGGCGTCGATGTTGTCAAGGTCATGGCCAGCGGGGGAATGAACACGCCCGGTACCGATGTGATGCGAACCCAATTCAACGATCGCGATCTGGCGTTCCTGGTGGAGCAGGCGCATGCTGCGGGTTTGCCGGTGACTGCGCACGCCCATGGCTTACCGGCCGTGGAACAGTCACTCCAGGTGGGCGTGGACGGCATTGAGCATTGCACTTGTCTGACCGAGTCGGGCATCAAGATCACCGACGAAGTGCTCGAGACCCTCGCGGGTCGACGGATACCGGTCGGGGCCGCGCTCTTCGATCCGCCGCCGGCACAGTTCGCGCAGGCACCTCCTGCGGTCAAGGCGATGATGGAGCGCGCCGGGGTCACCCCGGAAATGGTGCGTGCCGTCCGGCTGGAAGCGGTCGGGCGGTTGCACCGGGCGGGGGTGCGATTCGTCGCCGGAGCGGACTCCGGCATCTCACCGTGGATGGCTCACGGCCTCATGCGCAACGCGGCCGCATTTCTCGTAGCGGCGGGCGGATCGATCGCCGCCGCTGCGGCGTCCGCTACGTCCCTGGCAGCCGATGCCTGCGGAATCGGCGACCGGACGGGTCGGCTCAGGGCCGGGCTCGATGCCGACATCCTGGTCGTCGGCGGTGACCTGCGAACCGACATCCAACGGCTGGCTGACGTCCGCGCGGTGGTTCACCGGGGCCGACTCGTCACCTGACCGGACGAGGATTTCTCGGATCGAGAATCGCGGCTCGGGATCGCCCCCGCAGGCCGCCCCACGGTTCGCCTCGAATCATCGGAGACGAAAAGAGCCCCAGGCCGCACATTGCGGATTGGGGCTCTTCTCATCGACCCGCCCACCTTTTCGGTGCTGCGGGCTTCACACTGTCACCACTGGTGCCCCCGGCAGGATTCGAACCTGCGCTCCCGCCTCCGGAGGGCGGTGCTCTATCCCCTGAGCTACGGGGGCGCGAGAAGTAATCCTACCCGAGAACCCGACCACGCCAAGCCAGGTCGGATCCGGCGGGCTTACGTCGTCGGGGTACTCATGGTCATCTCGGTCATCGGACCTGCGGTGCCCGACGGATCGGTCGAACCGGTGGTTGCGGCCGGACTGGACGAGTCGACGCTGCTGGTCGCGGATGGGTTGCCGGACGGCCCAGGGGCGGGCATCGGCACCGCACCGTAGGTGGCCAGCAGTTGCGTCATGGACGTGATTTCCAGAGCCTGCGACTCGGACATCTTGGTCGCCATGTTCCGGACCACCGGGTTCGACACGTGCGCCACGGCGTAGTCCATCATCGGAATGCCGCCCTGATGGTGCCGGATCATCAGCTGCAGGAACAGGATGTCGGAGGCTTGGCCGCGCAACGTCTTCAGTGCGGCGATCTGGGTGTTGGTGGCCATGCCCGGCATGATCGCGCCGTCGGCCGCGGCCGCCGCATCAACCGAACCCGCGCTCATGCCGGTCATGTCGGAGTGGCCGGAACTGTCGGTCATCCACGCCATCGGCGTATCGAGGCTGTTCAGCGAGTAATCCCAGAGCGACAGGAATCCGGTCATCTGACCGATCTGCGCGGTCTGGGTGTACTCGATGTCGTAGGCCAGACCAGCCACCGTGCTGTTGCCGCCGTTGCCCTGGACGATATGCGCGAGCAACACGCCCTGCTCGTGATGCACGATCATGTCCCGCATGAAGCCCACGTCCACCGACGCGACTCCCGGAGGCGTCGACGTCGTCGGCGCTGCGGTGGTGACGTTGTTGCTCAGGGCAAGCCCGGCGGTGGCGCCGATCAGCAACATCACGACCATCAGCAGGCTCAGCACGATGGCCGTTCCGCGCCGGCCCCACCGATCGAAGACGCTGCGTTTGCCGGAACCGCCGGCCGGAATCGCTGAGTTCGTCATCCTGAACCCGAGGTCGCTGTCGCCCCGGCGCTGGCCGACCCGGTACCGACGACACTCGGGCTGACCGCGGCGGTGGTGGCCGGAGCCGTTGCGGCAGAGCCGGTTTCGGTGCTTGCCGAGCCGGTGTCGGTGCTGGCCGCACCGGAGGTCATCTGCTCGCCGGTGGCCGGCGTGGCGCCGGTGCCGTCCATCTGGACCGCGTCCGCGCCGGGCGGGGTCGCATCGAACGGCGGCGGATTGACGATGTCGAACGTCGGCTGCTCGCAGGTGCCGTTGACCTCGGGGGTGGTCGTCGTGTTGCGCTGCAGCGCGGTGATGAACTGGCGTACCCGCTCATCTCCGGCGGTGGGCACGAACAGCTGGTGCCGCCAGGACTGCAGCGAGATCGCCGTCTTCAGGTCCGGGTAGGGGCTCAGCGTGATGTACTGCTTGCCCACGACGAGCGCCTTCAGGATGTCCAGGTCGCCGGCCGCGATGGTCGCCGGGTTGTACGTGATCCAGATCGCACCGTGCTCCAGCGTGTGCACCATGTTCTCATTGCGCACCGCCACCGGGTAGACGATGCCGTTGCAGGCCGCCCACTCGGCGTCGTGCGGGCCACCGATGGGCGGGAAGCGGTCGTAGGCGACTCTGGTCGGGGCGGTGACGTGCAGCCCGTCCTTGTAGGTCGCCACGTCACCGGCGAAGATGTCGGCGATCTTGGACGACGGATCCGGGTTGTCGGCCGTCGGCACCCATGGTTGCAGGGCGGCCACGGCGGCTGCTTCGACGGCGGCCGCCTGCGACTTGTCCGACTTCGCGTTGTAGACAACGGCGAAGATTGTCCCGGCCAGGGCCACGATGATCGTCACCGCCGCTATCGTCAGCCAGGGCAAACCCTCGCGCTGGGTCACCACCGGCAGCGAGCGGCGCTGCTTTTTCGCGTTCTTACCACTGGCCATCATGAAGAGCTGAACCTCGATCTAGCGGACAACGACGGACCGGTGAACGGACGGAAGAAAACCGGCAGGAACGCTCATCCTACGAGGTCGAAAGACGCAAAAAGGTCACAACGGCCTGCACAAGCGCTGTGAAGCGGTCGGCGAACGCTCGCGCGGCCCCCGGTTGTGCAGGTGGAGGCCACGCGTTTCGAACGCCAATCGTGTGAGTTCGGCCGCATCCGGCCGTTCCAGGGATGTGGATGGCGGCAACCTGTGTTGGTATCTACTGCCGGCCCTGGATGCGTAGGTGGCAACATCGGCAGACGGCGCTTGAACAGCGCGGCAGTCGAGCATGGGCGATGTGGGAGGTTCGATTCCACCCATCGGCACCACTTCATCGGTTCAACTTCTTCAGCACCGTGCGGATCGGCTGTGCTTGATCGACGTGCTGATCAGCTCTGCCGGTCGGCTTTCGTAACGGTGGTCCCAGTGACCGAGCGGCGTGCCGCCCTGGGTAGAGCGGTATTTGAGCTCGCTCAATCTTCCTAGAATGAGTGGGTGAACCCCGCCCAGCTGTCGGCCACCATCCAGGCCGCTCTGACCTCCGTCGCCGCATCGGCCGGGTTCGACCTGCCGCAGATTCCCGAAGTCACCGTCGACCGACCGCGCAATCGCGAGCACGGGGACTACGCCACCTCGGTCGCGCTCAAGCTGGCCGGTCAGTTGGCCCGCAAGCCGCGGGAGATCGCGCAGATGATCGCCGACGTCCTCAGCACGGCGGACGGCATCAAGTCCGTCGAGGTCGCCGGGCCGGGTTTCCTGAACATCACGCTGTCCGCCGACGCCGCCGGCGCGATCGTCGGGCAGATCCTGCTGGCCGGCCCGCAGTACGGCCAGGGCCACTCCCTGGACGGGCGGCGGATCAACCTCGAATTCGTCTCGGCGAACCCCACCGGCCCGGTGCACATCGGCGGCGCCCGCTGGGCGGCCATCGGTGACGCGCTCGGCCGGGTGCTCGACGCCCAGGGCGCCACGGTCATCCGCGAGTACTACTTCAATGACGCCGGCGCCCAGATCGACCGGTTCGCCGGATCGCTGCTGGCTGCCGCCAGCGGGCGGGAGACGCCGGAGAACGGGTACGCCGGCGCCTACATCGCCGAGATCGCCGAGCAGGTCACCGCGGCCCACCCGGAACTGGCCGGCCTGGACGACGAGGCCGCGCTGCCGATCTTCGCCCGGGCCGGGGTGGATCTGATGTTCGCCGACATCAAGCAGACCCTGCACGCGTTCCGTACCGACTTCGACGTGTACTTCCACGAGGACTCCCTGCACAGCTCCGGCGCAGTGACCGCGGCCGTCAGCCGGCTGCAGAACTCCGGTCACCTGTACCAGAAGGACGGTGCCTGGTGGCTCAGGAGCACCGAGTACGGCGACGACAAGGACCGGGTCGTCATCAAGAGCGACGGCAACCCCGCGTATATCGCCGGTGATCTGGCCTATTTCCTGGACAAGCGCAGCCGCGGCTTCGACCTCTGCATCTACATGCTCGGCGCCGACCATCACGGGTACATTTCGCGTCTGAAAGCCGCGGCGGCCGCATTCGGCGACGATCCGGATGTGGTGGAGGTCCTGATCGGGCAGATGGTCAACCTGGTGTCGGGCGGGCAACCGGTCCGGATGAGCAAGCGGGCCGGCACCGTGATCACCTTGGACGACCTGATCGACGCGCTCGGCGTCGACGCCGCGCGCTACGCGCTGATCCGCTACTCCGCGGACACCACGCTCGATCTGGACATGGACCTGTGGACCAGACAGACCAGCGACAACCCGGTCTTCTACGTGCAATACGCGCACGCCCGGCTGGCCTCGCTGGCGCGCAATGCCGCCGATCTGGGCATCATGGTCGCGGTGGCGGACTTCGACCCGACACTGCTGTCGACCCCGCAGGAGTCGAATCTGCTCGCGCACCTGGCCTCCTTCCCGGCAATCCTGGCCACCGCGGCCGACCTGCGCGAGCCGCACCGGGTGGCCCGCTACCTGGAGGACCTCGCTTCGGCCTATCACAAGTTCTACGACGCGGTCCGGGTGCTGCCACAGGGCGATGAAGAACCGGATGCGGCCACCAACGCGCACCTGCTGCTCTGCGCTGCATCTCAACAGGTGTTGGCCAACGGGCTGTCCATTCTGGGCATCACCGCTCCGGAGCGGATGTGAGAGCGCACCCGGCCGGGCCCCGGCATGCTGACGTCGTCCCCGAACGGCATCTGGTCGCTCCGGCGAAGGATTTGAACCGGCTCGATCCGATCGTCTGGCCGCGCGGCGCCAGCCGTGGGGGCGATGGTCAGCTGATGCTGGCGGGCGCCGACGTCCGGGAGCTGGCCGGCCGCTACGCGACCCCGTTGATGGTGATCGACGAGCAGGACTTCCGATCCCGCTGTCAGGATTTCGCCGATGCCTTCGGTTCGGCCGGCGCGATTCACTACGCGGGCAAGGCTTTCCTGTGCGGCGAGATCGCCAGATGGCTGGACAGTGAAGGCATCGGCCTGGACGTGTGCTCAGGTGGCGAACTCGCCGTGGCACTGCGCGCCGGGTTCCCGGCCCACCGGATCGCCTTTCACGGCTCCAACAAGTCGGAAGCCGAGCTGCGCACCGCCGTCGCCGCGGGCCTGGGCGCCATCGTCGTCGACTCCTACTACGAGATCGCCCGGCTGGCCGAGCTGGCCATCGAGCTGCGCGAGGGGGCCGACAGCGGTCCTCGGTCCGTGCTGGAGTCCAGTCATAACGGTTCTGCCCCAACATCTTTGCCGCAGATCCCGGTGATGGTCCGGATCACCGTCGGGGTCGAGGCGCATACCCATGAATTCATCGCAACCGCCCATGAGGACCAGAAATTCGGCTTCTCGCTGGCCGGCGGAGACGCGGCGGAGGCGATCCGGCGGATCGTCGCGTGCGCGGGCCTCCGGCTGGTCGGGCTGCACTCCCACATCGGTTCCCAGATCTTCGACTCATCCGGGTTCGACGTCGCGGCGCACCGGGTGGTCGGCCTGCTGAAACAGGTCGTCGCGGACTATCCCGCACTGGCGCAGACCATCGTCACGCTGGACCTCGGCGGCGGTCTGGGCATCGCCTACACCTCCGACGATGACCCGACGCCGCCCGACGTGATGGCAAAGTCGTTGCAGGACATCGTCAGTCGTGAATGCCAGGCCGCGGGGCTCGCGGTGCCCCGGATCGCCGTCGAACCCGGCCGGGCAATCGCCGGACCAGGCACGGTCACCGTCTACGAGGTCGGCACAATCAAGGACGTCGTGCTCGATGGCGGACACATTCGGCGCTACGTCTCGATCGACGGTGGCATGAGCGACAACATCCGCACCGCGCTCTATGACGCCGAATACACCGTGACGCTGGCCTCGCGCAGCTCCAGCGCTCCGGCGGTTTCCAGCCGCGTGGTGGGAAAGCACTGCGAGAGCGGCGATATCGTGATCCGTGACTGCTTCCTGCCCGACGATCTCGCGGTCGGGGACCTGGTCGCGGTCGCGGCCACCGGCGCGTATTGCTACGCGATGGCGAGTAACTACAACCGGGTTCCCCGGCCGGCGGTGATCGCCGTGACCGATGGCGAAGCGCGGACGCTGCTGCGCCGTGAGACTGATGATGATCTGATGCGTTTGGAGACCTGGTGACTGACAACAAGAGTGAGCAAAAGGGGCCATCCCTGCTGCCGGGCATTCTGCTGCTGGGCGGCGCCGCCGTGCTGATGGTGGTGGTGCTGATCAAGCCGGCGATGAGCAGTGGACTGCGGACCACCATCGCGATCGTGGCTGTACTGGTGGTCATCGCGCTGATGGTCTACGCCTTCAAGATGTGGCTGTCCCTGCAGAAGCGCGGAGGCGGAAAGTGACCGAGCGGGTCATCAGGATCGGCCTGCTCGGCTGCGGCGTCGTCGGCTCCCAGGTCCTGCGGCTGCTGACCGAGCAGGCCGACGAGTTGACCGCTCGGGTCGGCGCGCCGCTGGAGATCGCCGGTGTCGCAGTGCGTTCCCCACACTTGCATCCGACCGTACCGGCCTCGTTGCTGACCACCGATCCGGCGGCGCTCGTGGCTCGCGACGACATCGACGTCATCGTCGAGCTCATGGGCGGCATCGATCCGGCCCGGGATCTGCTGCTCACCGCACTGCGACGCGGGGCCGGCGTGGTCACCGCGAACAAGGCCCTGCTGGCCGCGCACGGACCGGAACTCTATGAGGCGGCCGATGCCACCGGGGCGAACCTGTATTTCGAGGCCGCCGTGGCCGGCGCCATCCCGCTGATCCGCCCGATCCGGGAATCCCTTGCCGGAGACCGGATCTCGCGGGTGATGGGTATCGTCAACGGCACCACGAACTTCATCCTGTCCGCGATGGACGCCTCCGGCGAAAGCTATGAGCTGGCCCTCAAGGAAGCCACCCGGCTCGGCTACGCCGAGGCCGACCCGACCGCAGACGTCGAGGGTTTCGATGCTGCGGCCAAAGCGGCGATCCTGGCTTCGCTGGCCTTCCACACCCGGGTCGGCGTCGCCGATGTGTACCGCGAAGGGATCTCGGCCATCTCCGCCGCGGAGATCGCCGCGGCCCAGGAGATCGGTTGCACGGTCAAGCTGCTCGCCATCTGCGAGCGGGTGCCGGTCGGTGAAGGTCGGCCGACCGAATCGATCTCGGCCCGGGTGCACCCGGTGATGTTGCCGCTGACCCACCCGTTGGCCGGCGTGGCGGGCGCGTACAACGCCGTCTATGTCGAAGCCGAAGCGGCCGGTCAGTTGATGTTCTACGGTCCGGGCGCCGGCGGCGCGCCGACCGCTTCCGCGGTGCTCGGCGACCTGGTCACGGTGGCGCGCAACAAGCTGGTGGGCGGCAGCGGCCCGCGCGAATCGGCCTACGCCGATCTGCCGCTACAGCCGATCGGCGCGGTACCCACCCGCTATCACATCTCGATGGACGTGCAGGATCGAGCCGGGGTGCTCGCCCAGGTGGCCACCTGTTTCGCGGAACGGGGAATCTCGATCTCCACCGTCCGACAGGCCGGCTCCGGCAATGACGCGACGCTGGTCGTGGTCACCCACACCGGCCCGGACGCCTCCCTGGCGGCTACGGTTGAGCGGCTGGCAGAACTGGAGTCGGTGCGCAAGGTGAACTCGGTGATGCGTGTCGTATCGGCTGAAGGAGATGCTCGTGGCTAGTCCCACCCAGACAACGGCTGCGCCCCCGACCCACGCCGCCCCCGTCCACCATCGCTGGCCGGGGCTGATCACCGCCTATGCCGACCGGGTCGCCATTCCGGCCGGCGCGACGGTGGTGACGCTGTTCGAGGGCGGTACCCCGTTGCTGCCCGCGCCGGAGTTGAGCCGGCGCACCGGGATGGACGTTTACCTCAAGATCGAAGGGGCGAACCCGACCGGATCCTTCAAGGACCGCGGGATGACGGTGGCGGTGACCCACGCCTTGGCCGGCGGCGCGAAGGCGGTCATCTGCGCATCGACGGGCAACACCTCGGCCTCGGCAGCGGCCTACGCCGCGCGCGCCGGGATCACCAGCGCAGTGCTGATCCCGCAGGGCAAGATCGCGGCCGGAAAGCTGGCCCAGGCGGTCGCCTACGGGGCCAAGATCCTGCAGGTTCAGGGCAACTTCGACGACTGCCTCGAGCTCGCCCGCAAGGTGGTGGTCGACCACGACGACATCGCGTTGGTCAACTCGGTGAACCCGGCCCGGATCGAAGGGCAGAAGACCGCCAGCTTCGAAATCTGTGACGTCCTGGGGCGGGCCCCGGATGTGCATCTGCTGCCGGTCGGCAACGCCGGCAACATCACCGCGTATTGGAAGGGCTATCGCGAATATCATCAGGACGGGCTGATCGGGGCGCTACCGAGGATGTTCGGCTTCCAGGCGGCCGGGGCGGCCCCGCTGGTGCTCGGCCACCCCGTCGCCAACCCGGAGACCATCGCCACGGCCATCCGGATCGGCTCGCCGGCGTCGTGGAACCAGGCGATCGACGCGCGGGACAGCTCGCACGGCCTGATCGACTCGGTCACCGACGAGGAAATCCTGACCGCGTACCGGTTGTTGGCCCGAACCGAAGGGGTGTTCGTCGAGCCCGCCTCGGCGGCGTCGATTGCCGGGTTGTTGGCCACCGCCGCGGACGGCCGGCTGCCGAGGGGCTCCACGGTCGTCTGCACGGTCACCGGGAACGGACTCAAGGACCCGGAAACCGCGCTGTCCACGCTCACCGAGCCGGTGGTCATCCCGGTGGACTCCGCGGCGGTCACCGAGGCGCTGGGCCTGTCGTGACCCACGGGGCCGTGACGTCACCGAATCCCGCCCGCCCGGGTCTGTCATGAGTGAGCCGACGGACGACAGGCCAGGACGGGTCCATGTCCGGGTACCCGCGACCTCCGCGAACCTGGGTCCCGGCTTTGACTGCTTCGGGATCGCGATGGCGCGCTACGACGACGTCACCGCCGAGATCACCGACGGCCCGGTGCGGGTTCGGGTCAGCGGGATGGCGGCCGACACGGTACCCAAGGACGCCGGCCACCTCGTCGTTCGGGCGGCCGCTCGGGTCTTCGCCGCACTCGGCGAGCCCCGTCATGCCATCGATCTGACCTGCATCAACAGGATTCCGCACGGCGGTGGACTTGGCTCATCCGCGGCAGCCACCGTGGCCGGGATGATGCTGGCCCGCGCCCTGGTACCGGCCGGTGTGGACCTGGATGATCAGGCCATCCTGGCCCTGGCCGCCGACATGGAGGGCCACCCGGACAATGTCGCCCCGGCCATCTACGGCGGGCTGACCGTCTCTTACATCCGTCCCGACGGCTCGGTCGGCTGCATCCGGCGCGAGGTTCACCCGCAGATTCGACTGGTCGTATTCACCGCGTCGGCGCACTCGTCGACCAAGACGACCAGGGCGATGTTGCCGGCCATGGTCCCGCACGGCGACGCAGCGGCGAACTCTGCCGCCACCGCCGTGCTGCTGCACGCGATGACCGAGGATCCGGCGTACCTGATGGACGGCACCGTCGATCGGCTGCATCAGAGCTATCGGGCCCCCGCCATGCCGGAATCGGCGGAGCTGGTCGCCCAGCTGCGGTCCGCCGGAATCGCCGCGGTGATCTCCGGCGCGGGAGCCTCGGTCCTGGCCATCCTTGACCGGCCGCTGGATCCAGAGGCCTGGCAGTTTCCGGGTTTCGAGGTGGCGGAGACCGCTGTCGACCAGGTCGGTGCTCTGACCACGGTGAATGCCGGTGCGCTGACCGACGCGATGGACTAGACGGCCGATTCGACCCAGCTATGCGCCGAGATATTTCGATTCGCCAACCACGACACACCCCGGCGGTGTTGTGGTTGGTCGGGGAGTCCGATTAGAGTGGGTACTGATCGCCGGCAGGGTGGGTAACCGCCGGGACATGCAGCCTGAGCCGTAGAAAATATGCGCCGCAGGACATTCGCCAGATTCAAGATTTCTAGCAAAGCCCAGATTCGAAGCTCTGGCACAAGCAAGGTTCGGCGGGGGCACTGGTTGCTCGCGGACCTTGTTACGGCGATCGAACCCTTCCACGTTCAGTCTGGACGTGGACTAGCAGCCGCTCATTTCAGCGGCGCACACATACCCGTCGGCGATCGCGCCGAACGGACAGGAAGGATCTTCGTGACTGAAACCACGGAGCTGCTCGAAACCCCGGACACCGGCGCCAAGCGGCGCGGACCAGGGTTGGCGGGCATGGTGCTCCCAGATCTCAAGGCATTGGCCGGAGAGTTGGGCATCAAGGGCACCTCGGGGATGCGCAAAGGCGACTTGATCGCCGCGATCGCCGAGCGTCAGAGCGGCGGAGGAGCCGCCGACCGCAAGAACGACAGCCGACCGAGCAAGGTCAACGGCAACCAGACCAAGCACTCGGATGCCACCAACGCACAGCCTCCACTGCCTGCCGCAGTCGAAACTTCCGCCGGCGTTTCGGCCGGCGAGAGCGAGCAAAAAGGACACGATCAGAACGGTGGCCGGCCGGACGGCGGGCATGTCGAGCGCGGAACCGACACCACCTCGCCGAGCAGCAGCAACGGCTCCAGCAGCTCAAACGCGTCGACGAATACGGCTGCTCCGGTCAGTCAGGAGTCCGGCGATCAGTCCGCCGTCCGCCAGGACGGTACAGACGGCCAGAATCCTGACGGCCAGGGTGGCGACGAGTTCCCGTCCCGCGAACGCAGCAACCGGCGCAACCGGCGCAACCGGCGCGACCGGCCGGACGGAGCGACCGGCCCGCCCGCGGGTGCTTCGACTGCCGACGTCGTCGAAGCGACCGACAACGGTCAGGGAAACGGCGCGCCAACCACGTCATCCGGCGCGCAGACGACCGTGCAGAGCTCCCAGGGCGGTAGCCAGAACTCGGGCGGCCAGAACGCGGGTAGCCAGAACGCGGGTAGCCAGAACTCGGGCAGCCAGAACTCGGGCCAGCGTGACTACCAGGGCGCGGGTGGCCAGAACCGGCAGAACACCGCCCGGAACCAGGGCGGCCAGAACCAGGGCGGCCAAAACCGGGACAACCAGAACCGGGACAACCAGAACCGCGGCAACCAGAACCAGGGCAACCAGAACCGCGACAACCTGGCCGACGACGACCTCGATGAGAACGGTTCGCGCCGCGGCCGCCGCTACCGCGACCGCAATCGCCGTGGTCGGGAGCGTTTCGTCGACAGCCCGACCGATGTCGAGGTTCGCGACGACGACGTCCTGTTGCCCGTCGCCGGCATCCTGGATGTGCTCGACTCGTACGCTTTCGTTCGCACCTCGGGCTATCTGACCGGCTCGAATGATGTCTACGTCTCGCTGTCTCAGGTACGCAAGTACGGCCTGCGCCGCGGCGACGCGGTGACCGGCGCCGTGCGGGCTCCGCGCGACGGTGAGGCCGCCCGGCAGAAGTTCAATGCGCTGGTCAGGCTGGACAGCATCAACGGGCTCGACCCCGAGCAGGCCCGAAACCGGCCGGAATTCACCAAGCTGACCCCGCTCTACCCGAATGAGCGGCTCCGCCTGGAAACCGAGGCCAACATCCTCACCACCCGCGTCATCGACCTGGTGATGCCGGTCGGCAAGGGTCAGCGCGCGCTGATCGTGTCGCCGCCCAAGGCCGGTAAGACCTCGGTACTGCAAGCGATTGCGAATGCGATCTCGACGAACAACCCCGAGTGCCACCTGATGGTGGTCCTGGTCGACGAACGTCCCGAAGAGGTCACCGACATGCAGCGCTCGGTGAAGGGCGAGGTCATCGCCTCCACGTTCGACCGACCGCCGGCAGACCACACCCAGCTCGCCGAGTTGGCAATCGAGCGGGCCAAGCGGCTCGTCGAAATGGGTCGCGATGTGGTCGTCCTGCTCGACTCGATCACCCGATTGGGCCGCGCGTACAACCTTGCGGCGCCCGCGTCCGGCCGGATCCTGTCCGGTGGTGTCGACTCCACCGCGCTGTTCCCACCGAAGCGCTTTCTCGGCGCGGCACGGAACATCGAAAACGGCGGCTCGCTGACCATCTTCGCCTCGGCCCTGGTCGAGACCGGCTCAGCTGGTGACACGGTGATCTTCGAGGAGTTCAAGGGCACCGGCAACGCCGAGCTCAAGCTCGACCGCCGGATCGCCGACAAGCGGGTCTTTCCTGCCATCGACATCGATCAGTCGAGCACCCGCAAGGAGGATCTGCTGATGTCTCCGGAGGAGCATGCAGTGATCCTCAAACTGCGCCGGGTGTTGGGTGCGCTGGATTCCCAGCAGTCCCTGGACCTGGTGCTCGACCGACTGCGCAAGACCCGCAGCAACGTGGAGTTCCTGATGCAGGTCGCCCAGACCACACCGGGTGGCAACAACAACAACGACTGACGGCCAGGATGGTCTTGGCAGTGGTGACCGGTGAGAGCCTCCACCCTGCACCAGTACTTTGATGTCATGACTCCCTTGGACATCCTCGGTCAGGCCGGCTACGTCAGCCTGACCACCTTCCGCCGGGACGGCACGCCGGTGGCCACGGCCGTCTGGGTGGTTCGCTCCGGCGACGAGCTGCGGGTGTGGACACGTCCTGACAGCGGAAAGGTGAAGCGGATCCGACGGGACGGCCACGCACAGATTGCGCCGTGTACGTCTCGCGGCAAGCCCCTCGGCAATGCTGTCGAGGCCACCGCGACGCTCCTGTCGGCGCCGGAAACCGAAGCGGTCCTTTGCCAGCTCCAGGCGAAGTACGGACTCAGAGCGCGGCTGGCATTCCTGCCCGGCAAGATCGGCACCAGTTTCGGCCGGCCGCCCCGCCCGTCGATCGGGATCAGCATCACGCTCGCCGAACCGTTTGCCGAGTAGAGTCGATCGGTGGCCGAAGGCCCGGATCGGCTGACCGGGAATGAGTTGCCCGATATCAGTGTTTAGGAAGAGCGGTGTGCATCTGGCACACTGAACCACTGTCATCCGGTTCCGGTTCCCGTCACCACATGTTGCGTATTCACCTAGGTCCGCAGCGACGACCCGGCGACCACCTGGAGAAGAGGAAAATCATGAAGGCCGGGATCCACCCCGCGTATGCCGAAACAACCGTCACCTGCGGCTGCGGCAACACGTTCACCACACGTTCGACCAAGGCGGGCGGCACCATCGCCGTCGAGGTCTGCTCCAATTGCCACCCGTTCTACACCGGCAAGCAGAAGATCCTCGACACCGGCGGCCGGGTCGCCCGCTTCGAGGCGCGCTACGGCAAGCGCACCCGCTAGTTACCCAGCAGCGCCCGTCCGCCGTGATCGGCTGGGCGGGCGCTGTTGTGTTCCTGCCAGGTTGTCCGGCACGGCCCCGTGCCCGACTGATGTGCCCGACGTCACCGATGCTGAAAGGCCCCATGAGTCTGCATCCCGCCACCGTCGCCAAGCCGGCGGCCGAGCTGATCCGGGAGTACGCCGAACTCGAGGCCAGGCTGGCCGACCCGGCGATCCACGGCGACCAGGGGCTGGCTCGTAAACTCGGCCGCCGCTACGCCGAACTCGCGCCGATCGTCCGGGCGGCGAACGAACTCGACGCCGCGCGCGGTGACCTGGCTACCGCGCTCGAGCTGGCCCCGGAGGACTCGTCCTTCGCCGATGAGGCGGAAACCCTGAAACCGAGAATCGCCGAGCTGGAGTCGATCCTGGCCGAGCTGCTGGCCCCGCGCGATCTCGACGACGCCAAAGACGTGATCATCGAGGTCAAGGCGGGCGAGGGCGGCGACGAATCGGCGCTGTTCGCCGGCGACCTGTTGCGGATGTACCTGCGTTACGCCGAACGCCACGGCTGGAAGACCGAGGTGCTCTCCGCGAGCGAGTCCGACCTCGGTGGCTACAAGGACGTCACCGTCGCGGTCAAGTCCAAGGGCACGCCGGCGCCCGCCGACGGTGTCTGGGCCCGGCTGAAGTGGGAGGGCGGCGTACACCGGGTGCAGCGGGTTCCGGTGACCGAATCTCAGGGTCGGATCCACACCTCGGCGGCCGGTGTGTTCGTCGCGCCCGAGGCCGAGGACGTCGACATCTCGGTAGACCCCAACGACCTGCGGATCGACGTCTTCCGCTCGTCCGGTCCCGGTGGTCAGTCCGTCAACACCACCGACTCCGCAGTCCGGATCACCCACATCCCCACCGGGATCGTGGTGTCCTGCCAGAACGAGAAGTCCCAGCTGCAGAACAAGGAGCAGGCGATGCGGATCCTGCGGGCCCGGATGCTGGTGGCCGCCCGCGAAGAGGCCGATGCCGTGGTCGCTGACGCCCGGCGCTCGCAGGTGCGCACGGTGGACCGTTCGGAACGGATTCGGACCTACAACTACCCCGAGAATCGGATCGCCGACCATCGGGTCGGCTACAAGGCCTACAACCTCGACGCGGTCCTGGGCGGTGACCTCGACGCTGTGCTGGACGCGCTGGAGAACGCCGACCGCGCCGAGCGACTGGGCGGGGGAAGCTGAGATGGCACGGGAATCGCTGCGGGTCGCCATCATGGCGGCCACCAAGCTGCTCACCGAAGCCGGCGTCCCGTCGGCCCAGGTGGACGCCGAGCTGCTGGCTGCCTTTTCCCTCGGCGTCGAGCGGACCCGGCTGGGGCTGACCCCGCTGGTGGAGAGCGATTGGGTCGAGGACTACCGCACGCTGATCGCCCGGCGGGCGCAGCGTATTCCGCTGCAGCACATCACCGGCGAGGCCACCCTCGGCCAGGCAACGGTGCAGGTAGGACCAGGGGTTTTCATTCCGCGGGTGGAGACCGAGGTGCTGCTGGAGTGGGCCCTTGATGCGATTTCCGAGGTGGATTCACCCACCGTCGTCGATCTGTGCTCCGGCAGCGGCGTGATCGCGTTGGCGATCGCCGCGGCTCGCCCGGACGCCACCGTTTATGCGGTCGAGAAGTCGGACGGAGCGCTGGCCTGGGCCCGCCGCAACGCCGACCTGCACGCCGCGGCCGGGGGCACCCCGATTCATCTGCGCGGCGGAGACATCACCGACGAGCGGTTGCTGTCCGACCTGGACGGCACGGTCGACCTGGTCACCGCGAACCCCCCCTATGTGCCGGAGGGCACCGTGGTGGAGCCCGAGGTCGGTGAGCACGATCCGCACGGGGCGGTCTTCGCCGGTCCGGACGGGCTCGATGTGATCAAGCCGATGATCACCGTCGCCGCGGGACTGCTCCGACCTGGCGGCGTCCTGGCCTTCGAGCACGACGAGACGCAGGGCACCACGGTGCCGGCGATGTTGGCCATTCGGCGAATTCTGGCCGACGTCGAAAGTCACGTCGACCTGAATGGACGTCCACGTTTTGTCACCGCCCGACGGGTGAGCCTGCGGCGATGAGAGCGGGCAGGACGAGCATGAAAGGGTGTTCGGTGTGAGCATTTTCGATTGCGTCGATCCGCTGACCCGCCGGGATGGGCTGGACGCGGCGGTGACCGCGGTGCGCGCCGGCCGGTTGATCGTGATGCCGACCGATACGGTCTACGGGATCGGCGCGGATGCGTTCAATGCGCAGGCCGTCCGGGATCTGCTGGCGGCCAAGGGGCGCGGGCCGGACATGCCGGTACCGATCCTGGTCGGATCATGGGCGACCCTGGACGGGCTGGTGGTCGCGGTGCCGCCGATCGCCCGGACTCTGATGGAAGCGTTCTGGCCCGGCGGGCTGTCGCTGATCGTCGAGCACGCCCCGTCGCTCGCCTGGAACCTGGGGGACACCCGCAACACCGTCATGGTTCGGATGCCGCTGCAACCGGTTGCCCTCGAGTTGCTGCGCGTCGTTGGTCCGATGGCGGTCTCCAGCGCGAACATCTCCGGGATGCCGCCGGCCACGTCGATCGGGCAGGCCCAGCGTCAACTGGGCGATTCGGTCGGGGTGTACCTCGACGGCGGCCCCAGCGCGGTGGGGATCGCGTCGACGATCGTCGATCTCACCGGCGAGGTGCCGCTGGTGCGTCGCGAGGGAGCGGTGCATTTCGAGCGGCTGCGGGAGGTCGCGCCGACGGCCCGACTCTCCCTGGGCTGAGCCGGCCTGTCAGCGCGGTCTGTGCGGAGCCGGGGAGTTTATGGCCGGACTGTCTCGGGCGTCGAGGCATCCGGCCGCACCAGCGGTGGTATGAGCAGGTCTTGGTCCCGGCGTGGGGGCCTGCTCGGTAACTCGGTCTACCTGGTGGTCAGTAATGAGATGCACGAGAACGCGTTTACGTTCCCATCGGTGAAAGAATCTTTCGCGAATTTTTTCTGGTCGCATTCGCTGCAGAGGAGTTCGTGGCCCCGCGCCCGCAGGTTTGCTGCAGTGCTCTACGTTCGCCGGGTCGATCTGGTTCAGCGCTCCACTGATCCACGGGCGCCCGCGGTTACCCTGAGCCGGTGACCTATGCGATTCCGCTCCGTGAGTACGCCTGGGTCTTTGCCACAGCCGCGGCCGTTACCTATCTGATCACCGGGGTCGTCCGGCTGTTCGCGATCAGGATCGGCGCGCTGACCCCCATCCGCGAACGGGACGTGCACTCCGTGCCCACGCCGCGGATGGGCGGCGTGGCGGTGTACATCGGGGTGGCGGCCGCGATTCTGCTGGCCTACAACCTGCCGGCCCTGAGGGAGGCCTTCAACAACTCGACGGAGATCCTCGGGGTGCTCGTGGCGGGCGGCGTGATCTGCTTCGTCGGCGTGCTCGATGATCGGTTCGACCTCGGCGCCGTGACAAAACTTGCAGGTCAGGTGCTTGCGTCGGGCCTGCTCGTGTTATTCGGGGTGCAGTGGGTGCTGATTCAGATCCCCAACTCGGACGGGTCGGTCGGCAGCACGCTCCTGCTGGGGCGCGAGCAGCAGGTGATTATCACGGTATTGCTCTCGGTGCTCCTGATCAACGCGATGAACTTCATCGACGGACTGGACGGTCTGCTGGCCGGCGTCGCCCTGATTTCGGCCGCCGCCTCCTTTCTGTTCTCCAGTCACGTGCTGTCCATCTCCGGGAACAACGGACTGGCCCAACCGCCGCTGATCGCAGCCGCGCTGGGGGGTGCGTGCCTGGGGTTTCTGCCGCACAACTTCTACCGCGCCCGGATCTTCATGGGCGACTCCGGCGCGATGTTCATCGGGCTGACGATGGCCGCGGCCACCACCAGCACCGCCGGCAAGATAGACCCGTCGACCATCGGCGGTCGGTCGAGCACCATCGCCCTGCTGGCCCCGCTGATCGTCGCGCTCGCCGTGGTCTTCATCCCGGTCCTTGACTTCTTCCTGGCCGTGATCAGGCGGGCCAGCGCGGGCCGGAGCCCGCTCTCGGCCGACAAGGAGCACCTGCACCACCGGATGCTCAATCTGGGCCACACGCATCGACAGGCCGTGCTCATCTTCTACGTCTGGGCCCTGGTGTTCGCCGGTGGCGCCGTCTCGCTGGGCTTCTTCAAGTGGCAGAACGTGCTGGGTCCGTGGCTGGCCGGCCTGCTCGTCGCGACCACGTTGTCGGCCAGCCCGCGGATCCGGGCCCATAGACTGAGTCGACGGCAGGCGCAGACCTGACCGACCCGGCGCCGGGCGAACTCACAGGCCCAGTTCGGCACCAGCAGATAGAAGGACACGGATGCCCACCACCGACGACGCGATGCCGCCGCTGCGCTACGCGCTCGCCGCGCGGGCCCAGGCGGAGGCCGACACCAGCGGCGCCTGGTCGCTGCGGCACCTGCGGATCTGTGGCACCGCGCTGGCCGCCGCCGCAGTGGTGTTGACCGTCATCGGGCTGGTCACGGCCGGCTGGTCGGCCGCCCTCGGTGTGCTGATCGGCACCGTCATCGTCGGGGCGTTCTTCACGTTTTCCGCCGTGGTGATCGCGCGAGTCGGCCGCAATCACCCGAAGAAAGTCATGTGGGTGGCCCTCGGGGCGTACTCCATCAAGGTGATCGCGCTGATGATCGTGCTGGTGCTGATGCCCCGGGAGGGCGCGGTGGACGTCCGCTGGATGGCCGGCTCGATCGGTCTCGGCGTGGCGGTCTGGCTCGGCGCCCACATGAGGTATGTCCTGACGAACAAGATCTTTTACGTCGACCCGAACTGACTGCGGGACAGGGCAAGCCGCCCCAAGAAATGGTAACCACCGGCGGTGCCGGTGCGGCGGCACTCTCGGGGTGCTGATAGTGTCCAGCATGCCATGAAGACACGGTTGATACCCCGGACGCCCTCTGACGGAGCGAACGAAGGTTGGGCCGTGATGACCACCCTGATCGGCGGTTTCGCTGTGTGGGGATTCATCGGTTGGCTCCTGGATCGGTGGCTCGAAACGCGCTTCCTGACCCCGGTGGGCCTCATCGTCGGAATGGTCCTCGGGATCTACGCGGTGGTAGCCAAATTCGGGCTTCCGGCTGGGCCCGTTGAGAATCAGCAGTCTGCGCACCGCGACACGCCGCCTCCCGCTGGCGCCCGAAAGGAGACCGAGTGTCCGTAATCTTGTCGACCGCGAGATATGTCCTCGCGGCCGAGGGCCCGAAGTTCAGCCCGCCGACGGTCGAGCACTCGTTCTTCTTCGACCGGATAGGCGATGGCACCATCATCGCGTCTGTGAAGGCGATGGTCCTGCTGGTTCTCGGAACCCTTCTGATCATCGGTTTCTTCATCGGCTCCAGTCGTCGCGCCGCGATCGTGCCGGGCAAGTTCCAGTTTCTCGGTGAATCGATCTACGGATTTGTTCGCAACGGCATTGCCATCGAGGTGCTCGGAAAGGCCGGGCGTAAATGGGCCGGATTCCTGACCACCCTGTTCGTCTTCGTCCTGGTGATGAACCTGTGGGAGCTGATCCCGCTCGCGCAACTCCCGGTGACATCGCACTTCGCGATCCCGGTGGTCCTCGCGCTGATGATCTGGCTGATCTACAACTTCGTCGGCGTACAGAAGCACGGGTTGTTCGGCTATCTGAAGCTCCAGACGTTCATCTCTGGAATCCCGTGGTATATGCACATTCTGCTGATTCCGATCGAATTCCTGTCGAATATCATTCTGCGGCCCTTCACTCTCTCCGTCCGTCTATTCGCCAACATGTTCGCCGGCCATATGCTCGTCGGCGTCGCGGCGGCGGGATTCCTGTTCCAGATCGAGAGTGGCGGTATCAACTACGCGCTCGCGATTCTGCCCGGGGCGGCCAGCATCATTCTGGTCTTCTTCGAGCTCATGGTCTGCGCCCTGCAGGCTTATGTTTTCACCCTGCTGGCAGCTATCTATCTCGAAGGTTCGCTCGCGGACTCGCACTAACCGACTCGTCGTCTTGATCCCGGACTGGCTACCAGTCAGCCCCGACAATGCAGATCCACCGAAAGGGAGAACGCACTCCATGTCTGTCGCCAATCTGGCTGAAGTTGCTGTCAACATCAACGGCAACCTCGGCACCATAGGTTACGGTCTTTCCGCCATCGGACCCGGTATCGGTGTCGGTATCGTCTGGGCCTCGTACATCACCTCGACAGCTCGGCAGCCCGAGTCCGCCGGTCTCACCAGGACCTACGCGTTCCTCGGCTTCGCCGTCTCCGAAGCGCTGGCCCTGCTGGGCTTCGTCGTCCCGTTCATCCTGACCTGACGTCCGCTGACGCCGACCGGTTCAGAATGATTCGCCACACGAAGACGAGGGGTACCTGCTGATGCCGTCACGCGCATTCCTGTCCGCCGCGGAGACCACGACCAACCCCATCGGGTTGCCGTGGGGCGAAGTCGTCATCGCCGTCGTCGCGTTCGGCATCCTGTGGTTGGTGCTGCGGAAGTTCGCCTGGCCGATGTTCGAGAAGGCCTTCGCCGAGCGGACCGCCGCCATCGAGGGGGGCATCGCCAAGGCCGAGCAGGCGCAGGCCGATGCGGCCGCCGCACTGGAGCAGTACAACCGCCAGCTGGCCACCGCTCGGGAAGAGGCGGCGAAGATTCGCGAAGAGGCCCGCACCGCAGGTGCGGCGATCCGTGAGGACCTGCTCGCCCAGGCACACCAGGAGAGCGACCGGATCGCTGCGGCAGGCCGGGCCCAGCTGGACGCACAGCGGCAGCAGATCGTCTCCGAACTGCGCGCCGACCTCGGCCGCACGGCGGTTCAGCTGGCCAGCAAGATCGTCGGCGAGTCGCTCAGCGATGAGGCCCGTCAACAGCGGACCGTCGAGCGATTCCTGGCAGAGCTGGAAAGCTGATGCGGCACCTGGCTTCTCGGCAATCTCTCGAGTCGACTACCGGAGCCTTGCTGGGCATCACGGCCAATTTGGACGACACCGGTCTGGGCACACTCGGTCAGGATCTGCATGCGGTGGCCGGGCTGCTGTCCAGTGAGCCCGCACTGCGGCGCACCCTCTCGGACAATACGGTCGGGCCGGCCGCCAAAACCGGCCTGGTGAACGATCTGTTCACCGGCAAGGTGGGCGAGCCGGCGCGCAAGGTGCTGGACATCGTCGTCCTGGCGGATTGGTCCACCGGTTCGGATCTGGTGGAAGCGCTGCACCGGCTGGGCCGCACCGCGACATTTCTGCGCGCCGAGCGGGCGGGCGAACTCGATGACGTGGAGGACGAGATCTTCCGGTTCGGCCGGATTCTGGATGCGAGCCCGGCGTTGGGCAACGCATTGGACGACCCGGCAGCGAACGCCGGTGCCCGGGTGAAGTTGATCAAGCAGTTGATCGGCGGCAAGACCCATGACCTGACGGTGGAGCTGCTGACGGCGCTGGCCGGCGACACCCGAGGTCGTCCCTTCAGTCACGGCGTCGATGAATTGGTCGAGCAGGCAGCCGCCCGCGAGGACAAGGTGGTCGCTGTGGTGACCAGCCCGGTCGCCCTGACCGACTCGCAGTACAACCGACTCCTCGCGGCGCTGATCAAGATCTACCGCCGGCCGATCGCAGTCCATGTGCAGGTCGATCCCGCGGTTCAGGGCGGTCTGGTTGTCCGGGTCGGGGACGAAGTAATAGACGGCAGCGTCGCTGGACGCCTCGCTGCCGTGAAGGCCAGGCTCGCGGGCTGACCGCGGGCATTTACGAATTCACAGAAGAACGGGAACGCGATGACCGAGTTGACGATCTCCGCTGACGAGATCCGCTCCGCGATCGACGGATACGTTGCCGACTACTCCCCGGAGGTTTCCCGGGAAGAGGTCGGCATCATCGCCACCACGGGTGACGGAATCGCCACCGTGGAGGGTCTGCCGTCGGCGATGGCCAACGAGCTGCTGCGGTTTTCGGGCGGAGTGCTCGGTGTCGCGCTGAACTTGGAAGTGCGCACGATCGGTGCGGTCATCCTCGGCGACGCGCAGACCCTCGAAGAGGGCCAGGAGGTGACCCGGACCGGAGAGGTGCTGTCGGTACCGGTAGGTGACGCCTTCCTGGGTCGGGTGATCAACCCGCTCGGCGCGCCGATCGACGGCCTCGGAGACATCGCCGCCGAGGCGCGGCGGCCGCTCGAACTGCAGGCCGCCAGTGTGGTCGAGCGCAAGGGCGTGCACGAGCCCATGCAGACAGGCATCAAGGCGATCGATGCGATGACGCCGATCGGCCGCGGCCAGCGCCAACTGATCATCGGTGACCGCAAGACGGGCAAGACCGCCGTCTGCGTCGACACCATCATCAACCAGAAGTCCAACTGGGAGTCCGGCGACGTCAACAAGCAGGTGCGGTGCATCTACGTGGCGATCGGGCAGAAGGGCACCACCATCGCGGCGGTCCGCCAGTCGCTGCTGGATGCCGGCGCGATGGACTACACGACGATCGTCGCGGCGCCCGCCTCCGACTCCGCTGGCTTCAAGTGGCTCGCGCCGTACACCGGCTCGGCGATCGGCCAGCACTGGATGTACCAGGGCAAACATGTCCTGATCATCTTCGACGACCTGTCCAAGCAGGCCGAGGCCTACCGCGCGATCTCACTGTTGCTGCGGCGCCCGCCCGGCCGCGAGGCCTACCCGGGAGATGTCTTCTACCTGCACTCCCGGCTGCTCGAGCGTTGCGCCAAGCTCAACGACGAGCTGGGCGCCGGGTCGATGACCGGCCTGCCGATTATCGAGACGAAGGCCGGCGACGTCTCGGCATTCATCCCGACCAACGTCATCTCGATCACCGACGGCCAGGTCTACCTGCAGTCCGAGCTGTTCAATTCCGGTGTTCGCCCGGCCATCAACGTCGGCATCTCGGTTTCCCGGGTCGGCGGTGCGGCGCAGGTCAAGGCAATGAGGCAGGTGTCCGGCACCCTGCGTCTGGATCTGTCGGCCTACCGCGAACTGGAGGCCTTCGCCGCCTTCGGATCCGACCTGGACGCGGTGTCCAAGCGGGCACTCGAGCGTGGCGCCCGGCTGGTCGAGCTGCTCAAGCAGCCGCAGTATGCGCCGTACCCGGTGGCCGAGCAGGTCGTCTCGATCTGGTCCGGCACCAAGGGTCACCTCGACCGGGTTCCGGTCGCCGATGTTCGGCGCTATGAGAAGGAACTGCTGGAGACCCTGCGGCACGCCCCCGACGGCCCGCTGGCGACGATCGCGGCGACCAACACCCTCACCGCCGACACCGAGGCCGCCTTGCTGGCGGCCCTGGAGAATTTCAACCAGAGCTTCACCACCTCCGACGGCAACATCCTGGGTCGCGAAGCAGATGTCCCACCCATTGATCCCAAGGCAGTGGGCCAGGAAAAGGTCAAGGTTGTTCGTCCGGCCAAGGCCGTGGCCAACGGCTGAGCACGATGAAACAGACGAAATGCGTGCAGACAATTCAGCGTTGGGAGGTGTGATGTGGCAGCCCAGGTCCGGGAGCTGAAAGACCGCGAACGATCCGTTCGAAAGACCCAGAAGATCACCAAGGCGCAGGAACTGATCGCTACCTCGCGTATCGGCAAGGCGCAGGCCGCGGTGCGCGCTGCCAAGCCGTACGCCCAGCTGATCACCGACGTGCTGTCGGCCGTGGCCGGCGACTCGACGCTGACGCATCCGCTGCTCACCGAACGAGCGGATCCGCAGCGGGCCGGCATTTTGCTGGTGACCTCCGATCGAGGTCTGTGCGGTGGATATAACTCCAACGCCATCCGGGTGGCCGAGGAGCTTGCCTCCTTGTTGCGTTCGCAGGGCAAGACGCCGGTGATGTACATCATCGGGCGCAAGGGGAATGGCTATTACACGTTTCGCCAGCGCCCGGTTGCCGCCAACTGGACGGGTTTCTCGGAAAAGCCGACGTTCGGCGATGCCGAGACGGTGGCTTCCGCCGTTCTCGAGGCTTTCATCGCCGGGTCGGCCGGAACGGTGGACGGTGCGCCGGGGATCGACGAGTTGCACATCGTCTACACCCAGTTCGTCTCGATGATCTCCCAGGTGCCGCACGCTTCTCGGGTGGCGCCGTTGGAGGTCGAATACGTCGAGTCGTTGTCCGATGAGTCGGGGGTACCCCGTGGCCCGCAGCCGAGCTACGAGTACGAACCGACCTCGGAGGTTCTGCTCGATGCGATGTTGCCGCGGTACGTGAACGTGCGGATCTTCGCCGCGCTGCTCGACTCGGCGGCCAGTGAGTCGGCCGCTCGACGAGCTGCCTGCAAGTCGGCCACCGACAACGCCAACGACATCATCAAACGATTGAACCGGGCGGCCAACCAGGCTCGCCAGGCCATGATCACCCAAGAACTCTCCGAGATCGTCGGCGGCGCCGACTCGCTCGCAGCTGCCGGAATAGAAGAGTGAGGATTCAATGACTAGCGCTACTGCCACCGCCGCGTCCGGTCGGGTGGTCCGGGTCATCGGCCCGGTCGTCGACATCGAATTCCCGCGGGGAACGATTCCCGAGCTGTTCAACGCCCTCCACGCGGAGGTCACCGGACTCGGCGAGACCCGAACGCTGACGCTGGAGGTCGCCCTGCACCTCGGCGACGGCGTCGCCCGGACCATTTCCATGCAACCCACCGACGGGCTGACTCGTGGCACCATCGCCACGGACACCGGCAAGCCGATCTCGGTGCCGGTGGGTGACGTGGTCAAGGGTCACGTGTTCAACGCGCTCGGCGCCTGCCTGGATGCACCGGGCGCCGCCGACGGTGCCGAATTGTGGCCGATCTACCGCAAGCCGCCACCCTTCGACCAACTCGAGGGCAAGACCGAGCAGTTGGTCACCGGCATCAAGGTGATCGACCTGCTGACCCCCTACGTACAGGGCGGCAAGATCGGGCTGTTCGGTGGAGCCGGCGTCGGTAAGACCGTGCTGATCCAGGAGATGATCACCCGGGTCGCCAAGAACTTCGGTGGCACCTCGGTGTTCGCCGGAGTCGGTGAGCGGACCCGTGAGGGCAACGACCTCTTCACCGAAATGACGGAGTCCGGCGTCATCAACGACACCGCTCTTGTCTTCGGCCAGATGGATGAGCCGCCGGGCACCCGTATGCGGGTGGCGCTCTCGGCGCTGACCATGGCCGAGTATTTCCGGGACGTGCAGAACCAGGACGTGCTGTTGTTCATCGACAACATCTTCCGGTTCACCCAGGCGGGCTCCGAGGTCTCCACGCTGCTCGGCCGGATGCCCTCAGCGGTCGGTTACCAGCCGACGCTGGCCGATGAGATGGGCGAGTTGCAGGAGCGGATCACCTCGACCCGCGGGCATTCGATCACCTCACTGCAGGCGATCTACGTTCCCGCGGACGACTACACCGACCCGGCGCCGGCCACCACCTTCGCCCACCTGGATGCGACCACCGAGCTCGCCCGGTCCATCACGGAGAAAGGCATCTACCCGGCCGTCGACCCGCTGTCCTCGACCTCTCGGATCCTGGATCCGCAGTACGTCGGCGAGGAGCACTACCGGGTCGCCCAGGAAGTGATTCGAATCCTGCAGAAGTACAAGGAACTGCAGGACATCATCGCCATCCTGGGTATGGACGAGTTGGCCGAGGAGGACAAGCTCCTCGTCGGTCGGGCCCGTCGGATGGAGCGGTTCCTCGGACAGAACTTCTTCGTGGCCAAGCAGTTCACCGGCCAGGACGGCTCCTACGTGGATATGGCCGACACGATCGCGGCCTTCGCCGCCATCGCCAAGGGCGACTACGACCACATCCCGGAACAGGCCTTCCTGAACGTCGGCGGCCTGGACGACGTCGAGGCGAAGGCAAAAGCGCTGCAGGCCTGAGGTTTTCACTGGTCTGGGCGGCCACTGTGGTGGTCACCGGAATCCACTTGATGCGACTGCATCGAACGGGTCGACAATTCATCGAAAGAGCCGCAGCCGGTATCGGTACTGCGGCTCTTTCCCTGCGATGGCCGGCTCCCGAGAGTGGAAGCCGGGCAGCGTGATCGGCGTTGGTCGTTCCGGGTCGGTCATCAGGCACTAGACTTCAGGTAATTCCCACCTCAGGACCGAGCGGAGCGCGCGATGGCCGAAATGAACGTAGAACTGGTGGCGGCTGATCGCCAGGTCTGGTCGGGCCAGGCTGCCTCGGTAGTGGTGCGGACGGTGGAGGGCGATATCGGGATCCTGCCCGGCCACTCACCATTGCTGGCCCAACTCAAAGAGGGCTTCAGCGCTCGGATCATTCATGTCGACGGCGATGAGACGTCGGTCGCTCTGCACGGCGGCTTCCTATCGGTGACCAAGGACAAGGTGTCCATCCTCGCCGAGGACGCCCAACTGGCGAGCGAGATCGACGTTGCCGAGGCCAAGGCCGAGTACGCGGCGGCGCAACGACATGCCGACGGCGAAGAGACCGCAGACGTATTGCGTGCCCGAGCTCAGCTTCTCGCCACCGGGCACAGCGTCTAGTCCCGGGAGGCCAGCACAGTCATGGGTCACGGATGGCAGATCAGCGCACTGGCTCTGCTGATCGTGGCTGTCCTGATGATCGCCTCGGTGGCGGGTCGGCGGTATCTGCTGGCGCGCCAAGGGGCGATCGATCTGTGTTGGCGTGACCAGCTCACTCCTGATGGTCGCGGCTGGTATCTGGGTCTGGCCAAGTTCGACGGGCCTGATCTGCACCTGTACCGCTCGTTCTCGCTTCTCCCGTTGCCAAATCGAACCCTGCATCGCACCGAGATGACGCTCGGCACCCGGCGCTGGCCGATCGGAACGGAGACCGATCTGCTACCGCAAGGGGCAATGATCACCCGATGTACGGTCGGTCCGGCTGACAGGAAGACCCAGCTCGAGCTGGGCATGTCAGCTGAGGCCGGCACTGGTTTACGTTCCTGGCTGGAGTCGGTGCCCCCGAGTAATCGGTCGACCGGCCGGCTCAAACACACGGGGCCGATCTCCGACCCCGATCCGAAAAGCACCTGGCGTCGTAGCGGTTGATCTCCGCCCGGCGCGAGCGGCGCCTCGATGGTGCTACCTCAGCGCTGACCGCCCGGAACCCACCTCACGTCACCGGCCGGATTTGCCACCCGGGACAGAATGAACAGCAGGTCGGAGAGCCGATTCAGGTACTTCGCCGTCAGCGGGCTGGTGTGTTCGGGGTCCACAGCGATCAGCGCCCAGGCCGATCGTTCCGCCCGCCGCGCCACCGTTCTGGCCAAGTGCAACAGGGCGCCGCTCGGGGTGCCGCCCGGCAGGATGAACGAATCCAGATCGCTGAGCTCCTCGTTGAACGCGTCGCAGTCCTGCTCCAATCGTTCGATGTAGTCCGCGCTGATCCGCAGCGGGGGATAGGGCGGGCTGGCACTGATCGGGGTGGCCAGATCCGCGCCCAGGTCGAACAGCTCGTTCTGGATTCGGCGGAGTGTCCCGGCGACGAGCGGCGGCGCGACGGACAAACTCAGCACCACCCCGATCGCCGCGTTCGTCTCGTCGCAGTCGGCGTAGGCGAGTAAACGCGGGTCATTCTTGGACACCCGGGAGAAGTCGGACAATCCGGTGGTGCCGTCGTCGCCGGTCCTGGTGTAGATCTTTGTCAGGTGAACGTTCATGGGGTCAGCGTACGGACGCGTTGGACCACGGACACGCACTGCGGGTGGGCGTCCGGCCACTAGAGTCGGTCCGTGGAGCAATTCATCGTCACCGGTGGCGACCGGCTCAGCGGCTCAGTACGGGTGGCCGGCGCCAAGAACAGCGTGCTCAAGTTGATGGCCGCGTCGCTACTGGCGGAAGGCACCACGGTGCTCACCAATTGCCCGCACATCGAGGATCTGCCGCTGATGGCGGCCGTGCTGACCGGACTCGGTTGCGCGGTCACCATCGACGGTGAAACCGTCACCATCACCACCCCGCCCGAACCGTCCTACATTGCCGATTTCCCGGCAGTCAACAAGCTCCGCGCCTCGGTCGCGGTGCTCGGGCCGCTGATGGGTCGCCTCAAGCGGGCCCGGGTCGCGCTGCCCGGCGGCGATGCGATCGGCTCCCGCCCACTGGACATGCATCAGAACGGGCTACGCGCTCTGGGCGCGACGATGACCATCGAACACGGGCATGTGGTGGGCTCGGCCGCCCTGCTCCGGGGCGCCCGCATCGACCTGGAGTTTCCGAGCGTCGGCGCCACCGAGAACCTGCTGATGGCGGCGTCGCTCGCGACCGGCGTGACAGTCATCGAAAACGCGGCGCGCGAGCCGGAGATCGTCGATCTGGCCGGGATGCTGACCCAGATGGGCGCCGACATCAACGGCGCGGGAACCAGCACCATCACCATCGTCGGTGTTCCCGAGCTGCATCCGACGTCCCACCGGACGGTCGGCGACCGGGTGGTCGGCGGCACGTGGGCCTACGCAGCGGCGATGACCCGCGGCGAAATCAGCATCCACGGCGTGGATCCCGATCATCTGGCCGCGCCGCTGGAACGCCTGGTCCGGGCCGGCGCGCACATCAGCTCCAGCTCCGGGCAGTTCACCGTCCGGATGGACGGCCGCCCGCGGGCGGTGGACTTCATCACGCTGCCGTTCCCCGGATTCCCGACCGATCTGCAACCGATGGCACTGGCCCTCGCCGCGATCGCCGACGGCCATTCGTTCGTCACCGAGAACGTGTTCGAGGCCCGTTTCCGGTTCGTCGACGAGCTCGTTCGGATGGGCGCCGACGCGCGCACCGACGGTCATCACGCCTCGTTGACCGGTCGTGAACGGCTCTCCGGGGCACCGGTCTGGGCGACGGACATCCGGGCCGGCGCGGGTTTGGTGCTGGCCGGATTGGTCGCCGACGGCGAGACGGTGGTTCATGACGCCTGGCACATCGACCGTGGATATCCCCGGTTCGTCGAGGATCTGCGCTCGCTCGGCGCCCAGGTAGTGCGGCACTTGCCCACCGGTTAGCTACTTTGAGTTAACGCAGAGCAGCCAAAGGCTGCACATTCGACAGCGTCTCTCCCCGAAAGTGATGAATCGGGCGGATACATTAACTTTGTGTGACTGGCCTGACATTGACGCTCACCATTGGCGGCCGGATCATTGCGGGTACTGGGACAGGGTTGTCTTGGCTTCCTGCACGAGACCGGTCACGCAGGCGCCTGTGACAACTCTCCGAACGGGGTCGGTGGTTGCTGCAGGCGCCGTTACGCTCGGCCGGTCCGACCGATTCGGACCCAAATGATGCTCGTCCCCGATCTCGAACACTCCACACCCCGTGCCGGGGTTGCTTCATCGGCCACGGATGTCCTCGCTTCGGCGAAGGATGTCGAATCAGGCTGGTTTCGTCACCGATGGGACGGTCTCGCCGGTTCGGCCGGTGGCCGCACCATCTCCGGTACCGGGACCATCGCCCTCGTCGCGGCTGTCGTCGGCCTCCTGGCCAGCATCTGGGCCAGTTGGAACGGCGCCAATCTCTACTACGCCGACGCGCAGAGCCATCTGACGATCGCCCGCAGGATTCTCGACTCAGAAACTCCCGGCCTCGGCCAACTCGGTACGGTGTGGCTGCCCGTGCCGCACCTGCTGCTGATGCCGTTCACCGCGATCACCGGCCTGTGGCACAGCGGCTGGGCGGCCTGCATCATCGGTACGGCGTCCCTGGCGGTCTCCTGTGCGGCGCTGTACCGGATCGCCGCTCGGCTCGGTCTCGGCCGGACCGGACGGCTGATCGCGGTAGTTGCTTTCCTGGCCAATCCCAGTCTGCTGTACACGTTCACCACCGCCTTGACCGAGCCGGTGCTGATCGCCGCGACGCTGGCGTGCGTGGCCGGCCTGAGCCGCTGGATCACCGCCACCCGGACGCCCAGCGGCGGTGAGCTCGCGGTCTTCGCCGGCATCCCCGCCTTGGTCGCCCTGTTGTCCCGGTATGAGGGCTGGGCGCTGGTGCTCGCCGGAGCCGTGCTGATCGTGATCGTCGAGTTGCGCAGGCGGCACGGACTGCTCACCGGCCTGAGTCGGGCCGCCTGCTTCCTCGCCGTGCCGGGCCTCGGCGTGCTGTGGTGGGTCGCCTACAACTGGTTCGAATTCGGCAATCCGTTCGAGTTCGTCTCCGGTCAGTATTCGGCGCGGGCGCAACAGGAAACGCTGCTGAGAAACGGCCTACTGCCGACCAAGGGTGATCTGGCCCAGTCACTCTCGACCTACAACTGGGCGCTGATCGAGACCGCCGGCGTGGTGTTGCTCGTCGGCGGGCTGGCCGGCTCCGTGGTGTTGTTGCGCAGATATCGGCTGAGCAACGACACGCTGATCGTCGCCATGCTGGGTGTTTCGTACGTCTTCTCGGTGGTCAGCCTGTACTTCGGACAGACGGCGATCAACAACGACCACACAGCTCCGGCGACCTGGTGGAACAACCGCTTCGCGCTCTCGGTGGTTCCGCTGCTGGCACTGTTGGTCGGTGTGCTGGCCGACGGGTGGGGGAGTCGGCCGGCTCGGACTCTGGTGCCGGCCGTCGTCGTGGCGGCAGTGCTGGCGCAGAACATCTGGTGGGCGCAAGACCTGCCGGGGCGAAGCGCGATCATCGCAGAGGCCGAGCGCAGCCACCGGGACACCGTCGGCTCCGTGCAGGCCGCCCGGTATCTCGCCGAGCACTATCGGGGTGGCTCGGTGCTGATCGATGAGAGCGCTCGCGGCAACGCCATCCTGCCGGTACTCGGGCTGCCGCTGAGCGATGTCATCATCCGGGCCGACGGCGAGGCCTTCATCGAGGCATTGGCCGACCCCGCCGCGCACGCCGACTGGATCTTCGCCAACATCGCGGGGAAGGGGGTCGGCTTCGACTCCGGACCGGCCGATGTGCTCACCGCGAAGCTGAACGACCCCGTCGTGGCCGCCGAATACACGTTGGTCTTTGCCGAGGACGACCACGCCGTCTATCAGCGAATCGGAACGAGCCCATGACCACATTCACGGTTGACCCCACTGACGTTCCGCGAATTCCCGCCCCGCGGGATCCGCCGAACGAGCGACTCGAGCCGCCTCAGGCGTCGGTCCGCGAGGTCGTCGCTCGCGGCTGGCTGCCGGTCGCCCGGGGCGGTGACACCGTGGATGTGCTGGCCTCCCGAGAACTCACCGATGCCGTGGTCGACCAGATCCGGCTCGACTCTGACGCCCGGTGGGTAAGAATCGAGCAGGTGTCGCCGAACCAGTTCGACGAGCGGCTGGCCATCCAACTGCGCGAGGAATTGCTGTACGAGATCAGCGAATCACTGGCCGACACGCAGCCGGATCGATCGGCGAAGACCGGTCTGACCCGTTGGCAGTATGTGCTGCCGATCGCCGGTCTGGTGTTGGCGGTGCTCGGCCTGATCCTGGCGCCCGAGTTCACCGTGGTGCTCGGGCTGACCGGCGCGGCGGTGGCGTTCTCGGCGACCATCGCGTTCCGGGTGTTCTGTGTCGGCCTCTGGCCGCTCAAGCGGGTGCGCAACCGGCTGCGGGAGCACTACGCCGCATACCGCGGGCGGCACAGCGTCGATTACCTTGCCTATCGGGCCCGGCACGCGGATTCCGCGCTCACCCCCCTGGCCGACGCCGATCTGCCGTTCTACACGATCCTGGTGCCGGCTTTCCACGAAGCCAACGTGATCACCGCACTGATCGGCAACCTGGAGCGGTTGGACTATCCGCGCGATCGGATGGAGGTGCTGGTACTGCTCGAGGAGGACGACGTCGACACGATCGAGGCCGCCCGGGCGGCCGAGCCGCCGTCCTACATGCGGATCCTGATCGTGCCCCGCGGGCAGCCGCAGACCAAGCCGCGGGCCTGCAACTACGGGCTGATCTTCGCCCGAGGAGAGTTGGTGGTCATCTACGACGCCGAGGATCGGCCCGAATCGGACCAACTGCGGCGGGTTGTGACCGACTTCCGCCGGGCCAGATCGGCGGCCGATGCCGGATCGGCCGGGGCGCCGCTGGCCTGCGTGCAATGCTCGCTGAGCTACTTCAACGCCCCCTACAACGTGCTGACCAGGCTTTTCGCCATCGAATATGCCTACCTGTTCGACGCGATGTTGCCGGGTATCGACGGCACCGGCATCCCGATTCCACTCGGCGGCACTTCCAACCACTTCGACGCCGCAATGCTGCGGCGGCTCGGCGGCTGGGACCCGTACAACGTGACCGAGGACGCCGACCTGGGTATCCGGGCGGCGGCGTCGGGGTATCGGGTGGGCGTCAATACATCCACGACGTGGGAAGAGGCGTGCTCGCAGACGGGGGCGTTCATCAAGCAGCGGACCCGTTGGATCAAGGGCTACATGCTGACCGCCGCGGTGAACTTCCGGCATCCGGTGCAGTTCGGCCGGGCGACCGGGCTTCGCGGGATGGTGTGTCTGCTGGCACTGATCCTGGGTACACCGGCGGCGTTCCTGGTCTACCCGGTCATGATGCTGTTCGCCCTGGTCACCGTCGCCGGTGAGAAGTGGGGATTCCTATCGCTGCCCGGGTGGCTGGACACGGTCGGGATTGTCACGATGATCGCCGGTACCGGCGTGACGATCCTGCTCTCCGGGCTGGTGGCGGTGCCCAGGTACGGCTGGCGGATCGCTGGTTTCGCGGTGTTCTTCCCGGTGTACTGGTTGCTGCACTCGGTCGCGGCCTGGCGGGCGGCCTGGCAGACGATCTTCACGCCGCATGTGTGGGAGAAGACGCCGCACGGGCTCAGCGATGACTTCGAGGAAGAGCAGATGGTCGGTCAGCCGCTCGGTTCGGTGATCGTCCAGCCGGCGGTCTGAATCGGCTTGCCGCCGCAGCGGGTCTGGCCGATCGTGACGCCGCTGGTTCGTTCGAGGCGCAGGTGTTCGCTGCGGTTCCGCACGGTTGCGGATACCGTTCGGTACGGGCCGTCGGTGGTGGTCGCCTCGATCCGGACGGCGTCGATCGGCGCCGGACCGAGCTGGGCACGCCAGTACGCGTCCGCGACCTGAGCGGCGGGGTCGAGGTCGGATCGTCCGCGCAGATTTCTCGGGTGCACCAGGCCGTCCTGGGCGGCGTAGGCGATCTCGACCGCAGCGTCGATGTCGAGCCGGCCGTAGGAGTAGCCCCAGGGCAGCACCAGCATGGTGGCGGCGAACCGATGCCCGCCCAGGTGACTGATCTCGACAACAGCGGCGTCGTCGCTGGACCCGTCGTCACTGGAACCGTCCAGCTCGTAGCGAAGTTGCTGGGCCAAGTCGCGTCCCTTGACCGCGCAGCAGCGATCCCGGGAGCCGTTGGTGCAGACGGCGAACAGTGGCTCGCTCGCCCTGGTCGCGAGTTGAGAGAGCGCGGCCAGCGCTCCCGGGGTGGGCGCCCGGTCGATGCGCTCGAGAGTGGCTCCGGCGCCCGCCCGGCCGACGAACCGGGGCAGGTAGGGCGCCGATCCCAGGTTCGAGGGTTCACCGCGGCCGACCGGGCGGATCACGAATGGGCGAAAGCCGGCGGTCTCCAGGGCTTGGACGGCAGGTGCCTCGGGCCCGTAGACCGCGGTCACCGCGTCGGCGGCGGCTACTTTGGAGAAGCTCCCACGGTGCTCGATGAGCAGGAACTGCGAGAAGGTCGCGCTGCTGCCGCGCGGGTCGTCGCCGGCGTGGGCGTCGACATCCGAGCACAGTTCGGTCGAGGTCAGCTGCGAGGTCACCGCTTCATCCTGCCTTGTCGGTGCTGTGGACCTGGCTTGTCGGCGGTGTGCAGCCGATAAGGTTGCCCGGTGCGCTTGGTAATTGCTCGATGCTCTGTTGATTACGCGGGTCGGCTGACCGCCCACCTGGGTTTGGCGACCCGGTTGCTGTTGATCAAGGCGGACGGGTCGGTGTCCATCCATGCCGACGACCGGGCCTACAAGCCGCTGAACTGGATGAGCCCGCCGTGCTGGCTGATCCAGCAGAGCCCGCTGCTGTGGCGGGTGCAGAACAAGATCGGTGAGCAGCTGGTCATCACCATCGAGGAGGTCCTACACGACTCCCAGCACGAGCTCGGGTTCGATCCCGGGCTGGTCAAGGACGGGGTGGAGGCACATCTGCAGGAGTTGCTCGCCGAGCAGGTACAGCTGCTCGGTGCGGGATTCACTTTGATCCGCCGGGAATATCCCACGCCGATCGGCCCTGTCGACCTGCTCTGCCGGGACGGCCGGAATCAGGTCGTCGCGGTCGAGATCAAGCGGCGCGGGGACATCGACGGCGTCGAGCAACTGACCCGGTATGTCGAACTGCTCGGCCGCGACCCGATGCTCGCCCCGGTGACCGGCGTCTTCGCCGCCCAGCAGATCAAACCGCAGGCTCGGACCCTGGCCGAGGACCGCGGGATCCGCTGCCTGGTGCTGGACTACGAGGCGATGCGCGGGGTTGATGACGTGAGTGTGCGGTTGTTCTGAAAACTGACCATGGCGTTCCTGAATTGTTGCCGGCCACAGTTCACCCTCGGCGCAACGGCGGCGTACGGATTGGCGCGGGCGCTCGGCTAGCCTTGCCAGGGCGGGCCGGTGCGGTCGGATCCGGGTCCTGATGGGCCCGTTAAGCGTGAATGACGGAGGTAGACGTGGACGTCAAGATCGGTGTGTCAGATACCGGGCGCGAACTGGTGGTTACTTCCACGGAAACCCAGGCCGAGATCGAGGCGCAGGTGACCAAGGCGTTCGCCGACCCGAAGTCAACGCTGTCGTTGATCGACGACAAAGGCCGTAAGGTACTCGTTCCGGCCAGCAAGATCGCCTATGTCGAGATCGCCCCGGCCGACTCTCGACGTGTCGGCTTCATGCTCGCCGACTAGTCCCAAGCCTGTGGCCGCGAGCTGAGCTCAGTGCGGTTGCCGGGGGAACCGGGAGATTCCGCGCCAGGCCAGCGTGTAGACCAGCTCCACCGCCTCGGTCTGCGGAACGACCAGGTTTTGCGCCAACCAATACCGTGCGCTGACCTGCGACAGACCCACCAGCCCGGAAGCCAGCAGGCGCGCCCGAGACGCATCCGCGCCGGTGTCCGTGGTGATGGTTTCAGTGATCGCCTGGATGCACGACTCGGTCATCTGGGCGACGATCCGTTCCACCTCAGCGTTACCGGACAGATCCGACTCGAAAACCAGTCGGTGCACCTGATCGGTGCCGCCGACGAAACCGAAGATTGCTTCCACCGCGCGATGTACCCGGGTGTCGTTGTCATCGGTCGAGGCGATCGCCACCCGGACGCCGGCCACCAGCTCATCGGCGGTCTCGTTGACCAGGGCCAGATAGAGCTCAAGTTTGGACGGGAAGTGCTGATACAGAACGGGTTTGGACACACCGGCCTGTTCGGCGATGTCGTCCATGGCCGCCGAGTGATAGCCCTGCCCGACGAAGGTCACCTTGGCCGCCGCGAGCAACTGGGCTCGTCGGGCCGAGCGGCTCAACCGGGTGGTCTGCGCTCCTGCCGCTTCCGTCATGGTTCTCTCCTGAATGCCAACCGCCGGGTCGGCCAGAATCAGACCTTACGCTTGCTCGCCGGGCCCGGACGGGCTCCGCAAAGCGCCGGTCAGATCGCCGCGCAGGGCCAGTCGATCGGCGACGTCGTCCGGCTCGATCTCCAACGGCATCCCCGCACTGGCGGCCGCGACGTCGTCCAGATGCAGCGGCATCACCACGCCCGGCGACGCGCCCGGCACCAGGCTGTATGGCGCCCAACTGAAGACTTCGGCATCGGATGCGTCGGCGGACATCAGCATCCGGCCGTCCGTCCGGTTCGGGTCCGTGGTGGCTATCTCGGGTGCCCGATCGCCGAACTTCTCCAGCACGGCGCGCAGATAGGCCCTGGCGGCCGACCCGTCGATCGGCGCGGTCGGAATGATCAACAGCATTCCGCCCTGGCCGTCGATCGCCGGCATGACAATGTGCCCATCAACTGCCAACACCTCACTCAGGCCCAGGCAAACCGTAGCGGCGGTGGCGATATCGGCACCTTCGCCGGTGGTCAGACTGACCACCAGTCGATCCAGCCGGGATCCGGGCAGTGGCGCTGGACTGATCAGGAACCCGCCGACGCCATTGTTCGTCCAGCTCAGCAGTTCGGCGGGGTTTTCGATCAGCACCGGCTCGACCGATTCGGTGGGCGGATAGGGCCGCACCCGGCGACCGGCCAGTTGCTGCGCCATCAGAGCCGCGTGTTGCTCGTAGTAAGCACGAATGTGGGCCAGCGTCCAGTCGGTCACGCCCTTATAGTGCGCCACTGAAACGATCGGTCCTGCCACCCTTCGGCAGGGCAAGATGGATCAATGACCGCTCCCATCACCATTGTCGGACCGATGCCACGGGATCAACTGTCCCGCTGGACGACGACGTCGCTCGATAGGGACTTCACGGGCGTGCCGCTGCCGCTGGGCGGGCTGCCCTGGCCGGGACGGCTGGTCCGCGCCGCCGGCACCGATGGACAGCAGGAGCAGGGCATATTCGTGCGGACGACACCGGGCGGGTCGGCAACCGGCACCGAAGCGGTTTTTGTCCACGGACTTGCCGGTTCCTCGACCAACTGGACGCCGCTGGCCGGGCTGATGGCATCCCGGGCGACCGGCTTCGCGGTCGATCTGCCCGGCTGCGGCCGGTCCGACCCGCCCCGCTGCGGCGACTACTCGGTCGAGGAGGATCTCCGGGTGCTGACCGCGACGATCCGCGCGGTCGCCCGGGGTCCTGTGCACCTGGTCGGCAACTCGCTCGGTGGGTACCTCGCCACGCTGTTGGCGGCAACGCAGCCGGAATTGGTCCGTTCGCTGACCCTCATCTCGCCGGCCGTCCCGGACCTGCGCCTCACCGCGGATCGCGGCGCCGACATTCGGCTCGCGGTGCTGTTGGCCCCCGGTATCGGCGGCATCGTCGAGCCGCGGTTGGCCGGTCTGTCGGCTGGGGAGCGGGTTGCGGGCATGGTCGAACTGTGTTTCGGCGACCCGCAGGTGGTCACCCCCGCAGATCGGGCCATCGCCACCCAGGAAACCGAATGGCGCAAGGACCTGCCCTGGACCCAGCGCGCCGTCGTTCAGCAGTTGCGCGGGCTGATGCGGGGTCATCTACAACTGCGGGACCGGTCGTTCTGGGCCGCCGCGGCCACAGTCACCGTGCCGACCCTGGTTGTCTGGGGGACCCGGGACCGCCTGGTGGATGTCCGATTGGCCAAACGCACCACTGCTGCGTTCGCCGACTCCGAACTCCTGGTGCTGGCCGGCGTCGGCCACGTCGCGCAAATGGAGGCTCCGCTGGACACCGCCCGCGCGATGGCCGTCCTCTGGGACGCGGCGTGACATTGTGGCGCGCCGAACCAGCCGGGCAATGCCGGTGTGGCAACCTGGTCAGGTGAGCAGCACTCGTCGAGACTCGCCGCGAAGTGGCTCCCCTCCCCGGCAGAGCTACTCCCGCCCCCACTCTGGCACCGGTGCCGCTGTGCCACGACCGCGTCGCCCGGCCGAAGGCGACGAACGGCCGGTCGGACCGCCGAAGCGGCACTACGGGCAGGTTGATCCCGACGAGACTCACGGTCCGGTGGTCGCCGCAAGCAGCCGGCCGGTCAACCGCAGCGTGTTGTGGGGGGCCGGCAACGAGACTCCACCGAAGCGCTCAGCCGCGCGGCCCTCCGGACGAACTGCGGTGGGCCATTCTGCTCCCGGGACGCGCGCCGCAGCGGGTTCGCCACGGCCACCGGCGCGACGCAGCAGCCTGGGCTGGTTCGGCCAGCGGTATGGATGGCGGGCGTTGGCGATCCCGTTGCTGCTGCTAGCGACAATCTTCACGGTCACCCAACTCGGACAGACGTCGACCACGGATCCGCCCTCGGCGCCGCTGCTCGATGCGGGCTCGTCCGATAGCCCAGGGCAGCTCTCGCCGGCCACCGCCCAGCGAACTGCCGCACCGGTCCCGGGGACCGCAGGGGCGCCTCAACCGTCGGCGGCGACGTCGGCCACGGATTCCGCTGCTTCGGGGAAGGCCGTCGATCAGGCGAACGTCCCGTTCGGGACTCTTCCGGCCGGGCCCGCGTTCACCACCACCGGCGACGGCACCTACCGGGTGGTTGCCGGATCGACCCCGCAGGTCGGGGTGTCAGCCGAGGTGCGCACTTACACCGTGGAGATTGAGAACGGCATCAATCTGCCCGGCGGTGACGCGGAGTTCGCGGCATTGGTGGACCAGACCCTGGCCGACCCCCGCAGCTGGACGGCGGTCAAGGACATCTCAGTGCGACGGATCGACGCGACCGGCGGCGAGCCGGACTTCCGGGTGACCCTGACCAGTCAGATGACAGTGCGCGGCATCTGCGGTTTCAGTGTTGAGCTCGAGGCATCCTGCTACAGCCGCGAAGCCGGACGGGCAGTCATCAACGATGCCCGCTGGGTGCGCGGTGCGATGACCTATGGCAACGATCTGAGCGCCTATCGGCAGTACGCGATCAATCACGAGGTCGGTCACGCGCTCGGTTCCGGACATGAGCCGTGCGGCATCAACGGTGGGCTGGCGCCGGTGATGATGCAGCAGTCCTGGAGCACCGCCGATGACGACCTCGCGCCGCTGGGTGGACCGGTCAGCGCGGACGGCAAGGTCTGCGTACCCAACCCCTGGCCGAATCCGTCGGCGGTGGTGGTCCTGGGAGCGGCGTCCGGGCCGGTTCCCACCTCGCCGACCGGCTGATTACGCCTCCTGGATGGGCGGCGCAACCCGGGTATTGCGGTGCTTGATAGCCGCTCAGACCTAGGAGGTCTGGGCAGCGGTCATGTTGCTGACCTCGGGAGCCAGCCATACCACCGGGGCTGAAGAGTCGGACGTGATACACGGCTGGCTCGCGATGAAAGCAAAGGAGCCCCCACTCAGGAAAGCGTCGCCCACCTGCGCCACGACCCGTCAATCAGCACCAACGATCTCCACGGTGTCGCCCGTCGTGCGAGCATAGAATCCTGCCGGCCACAGGACATCGTTGATCGTTCCATCGGGGTTCGTCAGCCCAATGCACCCGTTGTTGTCCAGCGCGAGAGTGCCTCCGACCAACATCGCCACGGAGTTCTGACTGGTCATGGTCGATGCGGCCAGGCCGACTTCCCCGCTCGAGGTGATGTCGTTGGTCGATGAAGCCAGCGCACTGGTTCCTCTTGCCGTGGTGGCGCACCCTGTCACCAGTAAGGCTCCGACCGTCGCGATCAACAGATGATTCACTACGCGACCCGTCATCAGACTGTCCCCCTCCTTGGTTCGGCTGTTCATGCTGAGACGTGCAGACGTTCGGTCGACGTTGCACACGGAGCGGTGCGTATCAAAGAGCACGACAGACCGGCGCTTCGATTGATCTGCGAAGAACCTGGCGAATGCCGCAGGATCGGCGTGCAGGCAATCCCGGTCGTTCACGGCCGGCATGATCTCAAGCACAATGACTGGGTGACCATCCCACCGACTCTGCCGCCCCTGGTCGATCCCGGGCCCCCGCTGACGCGTGGGCAGATCGAGCGGTATTCGCGGCATCTGTTGTTGCCCGAGGTCGGTGAGCTGGGACAACGTCGGCTCTGCGCGGCGAAGGTAGCGGTCATCGGTGCGGGCGGGCTCGGTTCGCCGGTGCTCACCTACCTGGCCGCGGCCGGTGTCGGCACCATCGGGATCGTCGATTTCGACCGCGTCGAGGTGTCGAATCTGCAGCGGCAGACGATCCACGGAGTAGCCGACGTTGGGTCGACCAAAACGGCTTCGGCGGCCGCTGCGATCCGGTCCGGCAACCCGGAGGTCGAGGTCATCGTCCATGAGCTGCGGCTGGACGCCGGCAATGCGCTCGGCACGCTCAGCGGGTACGACCTGGTGATCGACGGTACGGACAACTTCGCCACCCGTTACCTGGTGAACGATGCGTGCGAGTTGCTGGGTGTGCCCTATGTGTGGGGATCGGTCTTCCGCTTCGAGGGTCAGGCCAGCGTGTTCTGGGCACGCCACGGTCCTACCTACCGCGACGTCTACCCGGTTCCGCCGCCACCGGGATCGGTGCCGTCCTGCGCCGAAGGGGGAGTCTTCGGAGTGTTGTGTGCCGCCATCGGCTCGGTCATGGCCACCGAGGCGATCAAGCTGATCTGCGGTATCGGGCGGCCGATGTTGGGGCGGGTGTTGATCTATGACGCATTGTCGGTGAGTTACCGAACGGTCGGTGTGCGGGCCGACCCGCGCCGGTTGCCGATCACCGCATTGGTCGACTACGACGCATGGTGCGGGGTGGCTCCCTCATCGGATGGGTCTGTCGCAGCCGCCGGTGTCGCAGAATCGCTCACCCCCGCCGAAGTGGCGGGCCTGCTCAGCGTCGGCGCCCTTCGGCTGGTCGATGTCCGGGAGCCGACGGAGTTCGCGATGGGCAGCCTGCCAGGTGCCGAGCTGATCCCGGTGGGTGAGATCACCTCCGGCCGGGCAGTGGCCTCGATCGCCGCCGCCACGCTGCCGGTGGTGCTCTATTGCAAATCGGGCGCCCGATCGGCACGTGCACTTGATGCGCTGGTCGCTGCCGGGCTGCCGGATGTGCGGGAGATGCGCGGCGGCATCCTTGCCTGGATCCGGGAGGTGGACCCCAGCCTGCCGCATTACTGAGCCCAGACGTCCGTCACCCGAATTGCGCGACACAGCCGGACGTCGGTCGGATTGCGCAGGTGCGAACTAGATGGGACCGGTAGCGTCAGGGAGCGTGACCACCCCGCCGCCGGAGCACGTGAGATCCGCCTTTGGTGTCGTCGGGCAAATCCCGCAACTGCTCAGCGGCGGCCGCGGCCAGTCGTTTCGATGTGGCCAAATTGTGCTCAAGCCTGTCGCGAACGCGGCCGAGGCATCCTGGTTGGCGAACACTTTCGAGCAGATTCGGGTGGCGGGAGTCCGGGTCGCGAGGCCCGTTCGGTCCTCGGACGGACGATGGGTGGTTTCCGGTTGGTGTGCACAGCGATTCGTCTCCGGCCGACCGGCTCCCCGGTTCGAGGAGGTCATCGAGGTGGGCGTGGCGCTGCACGACGCGTTGGCGGACCTGCCGCGCCCGAAGTTCCTGGATCACCGCGACGACCTGTACACCTGGGCCGACAGTGTCTCCTGGGGAGATATTCCGGCCGATGACGAGCGCCTCGGCAGTGGTGTCGGGGCGAGCGCGTTTGCCGGTCTGGCTGCGGGGAGGCGCCCCATCACGCTGCCGCAGCAGGTGGTACACGGTGATCTGACCGGGAACGTGCTTTTCGCCGGGTCCGCGCCGCCGGCGGTCATCGATATCACGCCGTATTGGCGACCGGCTTCCTGGGCCACCGCGATCGTTGTCGTCGACGCGATCGCCTGGGGCGGCGCAGACCTCGACTTGGCGTCCGTGTCGCAGCAGACTCCGGAATGGCGGCAGGTTCTTCGCCGGGCACTGATGTGCCGGCTCGCGGTCAGTCTGGGGCACCCGCGGAGCACGCCCGCCTCGATGGTCGGCGTGCTGTCTGCCGTGGAGCGCCTGATGCCGATGCTGAACGAGGACTTGCCGGGGCTGGTCTCCTTCTCCTGAGATCGTTCGGATGACGATGTGCCGACCGCGTCGGTGACTCCCGCTTCGGCCCGTCGCCCGGCCTTCACGTGGCCCAGCGCTGACCGCCGTGCAGGATCACTTCTTCGAGTTCGTCGGGCGTGATGCCGGACTGGATGAGATCGCCGAGTATCCGGGCCAGTGGGTGATCGGGTTCCGCGCCGATCGCCCGGTCCAGCGCGACCTGGGCCAGTGCCCCGTCACCCTGCCGGTAGGCGACCACCGCCAGAACGGCACTGATCTGGGCGGCTTCGCCGTCAGGAGTCCAGGCGGCCAGCTGGATGAACAATGGAAGCACCGGCTGATGCCGGTGCTTCAGTGCCCAGGAGATGGCAGTATCACGGACCGCGCAGCTAGAGATCGCCAATATCAGATCGGCGACATCCGCCGGGTCCACCGACGAACCGCGATTCACCAGGGGAAGTGCGGCGGTCAGGATCCGCCGGGTGGTGGCGATCTCCTTGGCCAGGACCTCGTTTCCGGCTGCGTCGCAGACGCTCCCGGCCAGTCTGGCGGCGGCGGCTTCGAGGGCCGCGTCGGCGGCGGCTGCCCGCTCGCCCCTGGGTCCGCTGATGCTTGCCCGGAGCGCCTCCCGGTCTGCCATCACGGCACGCCCGGCCGAGACGTTGGCTGCTCGAAGTCGACCGAAGGAAGGGTCGTCAGCGGCGGCGATCGAATATCCGGGCTCGGCCGGGTCGTGCTGAAAATAGGACCAGACGGTGTTGTCGCGCACGAGCATTGCGTCGAACAGCGGTACCCCGCAGCGCCTGAGCTCGGATTTGACAGCGGCGATCAGCTTGGACCGTGGGAAATGTGCGCGACCCTGCCCGACGACGGGTTGATCGGTGAAACAGACCACGGCGACCAAAGTCGCATGGCGGCACGCCTGCGTGGCGAGATAGTTAGCGAGCATCCGGGCCG
>JBBRSR010000019.1:0-78663 GCA_038245175.1 Mycobacteriales bacterium
CACTGTCGCGACCCCGACAGGAATGGCACCACTACGAGGGTGTTCCCGCCGGGCCAACGCGACCTGCCCGGCGATGCTGCGCCGCAGGTGCTCCTGCTGGTACCGCGACTTGGTACCGCGACACCGACACCCCCGCCGCCTGGCACCGCGAACGCCGCCGTCTCCCTCGCCTGGACCGCGGCGGACACTGCTTTCAACCGCTCGAGTTGGGTGATCCGATCAATCCGCTCCGCGTCACTGGCGCCGCCCGCGACCGCTGGTTTCAGCGCGGCCCGCTGCAACCAGGCGATCACCGATTCCACCAGCGCAGCCGACATCACCGACTGATCGGTGATGTCGAGTACGCTGAACATACGTTCGACTATATCTCATTGATGTGCACAGATCAAGTGGACCCAGCGCCTCGAGAACGAGCCTCGCTGTCCACCCAGTTGGCGGCGACTTTCTTGCTCGGCTGCACCCGGGGCGGCTCGCCCGGCATCTTCGGATAGTCCGGTGGGAAGTTCAGTTCACCCAACCCGCGCTCGCTGATGTCGGTGTCCCATAAGGCCAGGGCGCCGTCGATCCGGCCGACCGCGGCATCGATACCGGACCAGGCATCGCCATCCGCGGCGATGATCGCCGGCACGGTTCGAACCGTGAAGTCCGCCGGTTTGACGCCCGGCAAGGCGCCCCAGCCGACCGGCATCGACACCGGCGCGCCCGGCAACGGCCGCGGGCTGTAGGCCGAAGCGATGGTCCGGTCCCGGTTGGCCTGGTTGAAGTCGACGAAGATCTTCGCGCCGCGCTCCTCCTTCCACCAGGCCGTGGTCACCAGATCCGGCAGGCGCCGCTCGAGTTCGCGGGCGATCCCGATCACGGCGTGCCGGACTTCCTGGAATTCATGGGTCGGCTGTACCCGGGCATAGATGTGCACGCCTCTGTTACCGGAGGTCTTCGCCCAGGGCGTCAGTCCGAGTTCGAGCATCAACTCTCGCAGTACGACGGCCACCTCGACCGCATCGGCGAAGCCACGGCCCGGTTGCGGGTCCAGGTCGATCCGCAGCTCATCCGGATTGTCGTTGTCCGCCGCGCGCACCGGCCAGGGGTGGAACGTGACGGTGTTCATCTGTGCGGCCCAGATCGCGGTGGCGATCTCGTCGATCACCAACTGTGGATGGCGACGGCCGGACGGATAGGTGCACATCACCGAGCGGGCCCAGGCCGGGACCCCGCGCGGCGGGTTCTTCGAGTAGAACTCCTCGCCCTCGACGCCGCCGGGGAATCGCTGCAAGGTCACCGGGCGATCGCCGACCGCCCTCATGAAACCGTCCGAAACGGCGGCCAGATAACTGGCGAGATCCCACTTCGTGACACCGACATCGGACCACATCACCCGATCCGGGCTGGATATTCGCACCTGGCGAACGCCGCCGTCGGGGCTGGGGACTTCGAGCACCTGCGCGCTACTCACCGGTAGAGCGTAGCCAGCGATCGCCCCTCAGGTGGCTGGGGGTGCGCGAAGCCGACGTGTCCGACGGAGGTGTGCGAACCAGGCCAAAACCGCACCCGGCAACGCTGCTCGACCAGCAATTACACTCCGCAATTGCTCAGTAACTCTGAGTTAGACAATGTCGTCACAGTGCGTTACAGTGACGACATCCGCTACCCAAGCCAGGCAGCGGAAGTCAGGCGCTCAGGCGCCCGAGCAGACGGCCACCCAGATACCGCGCCACGCCGACGCAGGACGCTTGACCACCGCATCACTACCGCGGACCGAACCGCGATAACACCACCGAACGATCGAACCTCGAAGTTCCGCACGATCCCGGTCACGTCGATCGGGGATAGAGCCCCGATCTCCGTATCGCGCACCAAGATGACCCACCGGCCTGCCAGGACCCAGCAGGACGATCGGCCGCTTGCTCACCACTTCAGCCGCACCACTTCGGATTGCACCTAGCCGTTGAGCAGACTCTGCCAATCGGCCGGCACCCGATCCGCCGGCCCGGGCACCGACTGGTCCGCCGGACGCTGCTCGGGTGGCGCCAAGCCCGGGCCGTCGTAGAACTCATCGGTCCGATAGCTCCAGAACCAGTTCTCACCCGGCTCGAAGCTGGTGATGAACGGGTGACCCGAGGCCTTCGCGTGAGCCGTCGCGTGCTGGGACGGTGACGTGTCGCAGCAGCCGACGTGCCCGCACTGCGCGCATCTGCGCAGATGGAACCACCATCCGTCGGCGGCCAGGCATTCAACACAGCCATCTCCGCTCGGCGCCACCGTAGGGTCGATCCCGGCGATGTGGGTCATTGGTTTTCTCCTTGTTCCTCGCTCGCACGGTCGGGCGCCGCACTGATCTGGTCATGTAGCGGTAAGGCGATCCGGAATCGAGTGTCGCCCGGCACGGACTCGACCGACAGGTCGCCGTGATGCCGGTTGGTGATGATCCGCCAGGAGATGTCCAGCCCGAGGCCGGTGCCTTCACCGACCGGTTTGGTGGTGAAGAACGGCTCGAAGATCCGGGGACGGATGTCCGGCGGAATTCCCGGACCGGTGTCGCCGATCTCCACCCGCAGGTACTCCCCGTCGGCAGCCGTGCGGACGGTCAGCGTGCCGGAGCCCTTCATCGCGCCGGCGGCATTGTCGATCAGATTCGTCCATACCTGGTTCAGCTCTGAGGCGTGCGCCGGGATGGCCGGCAGGGTCTGGTCGTAGTCCCTGACGATCTTGACGCCGCTGCCCAGTTTGCCGCCCAGCATGACCAGCGTGCTGTCGAGCAGTTCGTGGATGTCCACGGTCTGATACGGCGCCCGGTCGATCTGCGAATACTGCTTCGCCGCGCCGACCAGAGTGGAGATGCGGGTGGTCGAGTCGAAGATCTCGTTCATCAGCAATTCGGTTTCCACCGTGTAGTTGAGCCACCTGATCGCGCCCTCGAGCGCTGATCCCGGCACGCAGCCGGCCAGCCGGTCGAGCCATTCGACGTCCAGGCCGCCTTGGACGAAGGTCGGGGCGATGTCCCAACCGGCGGTGATCCCATGATCGTCGAGCCAGTCACCGAGCTCGTCCTCGTGGTCCGAAGTCTCGATCGGCGAGAGGTCCGGTGTATTCGCCACCCTTTCGGCGGCGTCCTCCTGAAGCTTGATCAGCGCACCGAGAGTGTCCTTGTCGTAGCCGCCTTCGGCGATCAGCCGCAGCTTGTGTCGCATCCCGGCGACCCGCTCGCGGAGCGCGGAGGTCGCGCGGACGGCGGCGGCCGCCGGATTGTTCAGCTCGTGGGTCAACCCGGCCGACAGCGATCCGAGGGCCAGCAAACGCTCACGCTGCTCGGTCGCCTCGTTGACGTTGCGGATGCCGAAGAACAGGCCTTCGAGCAGGTGCAGCGCCATCGGGAAGTAGTCCTGCATGAACTGGGCGAATATGGACGCGTCCAGGACGAAGAATCTGGAGGGTACGTTCGCCCGCAAGGAGCTGGTGTACACCTGCGGCACGCGTTCCATCAGGTAGGCCTGCATCGCGCCGGAATACACCCCTGGCTGGGCGGAGCGGGTCACCTCCACGTCGTCCGCGCCGACCCGTCGGTAGAGCGCGACCGAGCCCTCGATCAGCACATAGAAGCAGGTCGCGGGGTCACCCTCGAGGTAGACCGATCCAGGCCCGTAGAACCTCACCTCGCCGTGGGCCTGCAGCCAACCGAGTAGCCCTTCGTCGAGTTTCTCGAACAGGAACAGGGAGCGCAATTCGTCGAGCGAGACGGTCCCGGTGGCAATGGCGGTCATAATTTCTCCAAGTAGCGATGCACCAACGTCACTGCCATGGCTCCTTCGCCGACAGCCGAAGCGACTCGCTTGACCGACTCGGCGCGAGCGTCGCCGGCCACGAAGACCCCGGGGACGCTGGTCTCCAGGTGGTACGGGTCGCGTTCCAACTGCCAGCTGGCGGGCCGCTCGCCGTCGATGACGAGGTCCGGTCCGGCCAGCACGAAGCCGTGCGAATCGCGGACCACCCGCGAGTCCAGCCAGTCGGTGTGCGGGGTGGCCCCGATGAAGACAAACAGCCAATGGGCGGCAACTATTTCCACCTCGCCCGAGACGCTGCTGCGCAGGGTCAGGCTTTCCAGGTGGTCGTCGCCGTTGCCGTCGATCACCTCGGTGCAGATCCGCACGATGATGTTCGGGATCCCGGAGATCTGCTGGATCAGGTAGTACGACATCGACGCCTCCAGCGACGGACCGCGGACCAGGATGAATACCCGGCTGGCGTGCCGAGCGAAGTAGACGGCCGCTTGGCCGGCGGAGTTGGCGCCGCCGACGATATAGACGTCCTGGCCGGCGCAGTTGCTCGCCTCGGTCAGCGCCGATCCGTAGAAGACGCCGCGCCCGGTCAGGTCGTTGAGAGCACGCGAGCCGAGCTGCCGGTAGGAGACACCGGTGGCCAGGATGATGGTGTGCGCGTTGATCGTGCCGCCGTCGGCGAATCGGACCGTCCTGGCCGACCCGTTGATCTCGACGCCGACCGCATCGCGAGTGGTGAGCAGTTCGGAGCCGAATTTCAGCGCCTGCCGGCGGGCCCGATCGGTCAGCTGAGCCCCGGACACACCATCCGGAAAGCCGAGGTAGTTCTCGATCCGCGAGCTCTGGCCGGCTTGGCCGCCGGTGGCGGTCCGCTCGACCAGCACCGTCCGCAGTCCCTCCGACGCCGCATAGACGGCGGCGCCCAGCCCGGCAGGTCCGCCGCCGACGACGATCACGTCGTAGAAGTCGGCCGAGGCCGCGGTGCTCAGGCCCACCTGGTCGGCCAGTTCGGTGTCCGTCGGCGCGACCAACACGGTGCCGCCGGTGGCGACGACGACCGGCAAAGTGGCGCTGTCCACGCCGGCCGCAGCCAACAGCCGTTGGCCCTCCGGCTCGTCGGATTGATACCAGCGGTAGGGCACCTGGTTGCGGGCCAGGAAATCGCGCACCTCGCTGGAGCGGGCCGACCAGCGATGCCCGATCACCTTGGTCTGCGGAACCGGCCGATGATCAGCGCTTTTCCAGGAGTCGAGCATCGCATCGATCACCGGGTAGAGCTTCTCCTCCGGCGGGTCCCAAGGCTTGAGCAGGTAGTAGTCGAGGTCGACGATGTTGATCGCATCGATCGCCGCGTCGGTGTCCGCGTAAGCGGTCAGCAGCACTCGGCGGGCGGCCGGAAACAGGTCCATCGCCTGCTCGAGAAACTCCAGGCCGTTCATCAGCGGCATCCGGTGATCGGCGAGCAGCACGGCGACCTGGTCACCGCGCAGCTTCATCTCGCGCAACGCTTCCAGCGCCTGCGCGCCGGAGTCGGCCCGGACGATCCGGTAGTCCTGGCCGTATTGCCGGCGCAGGTCCCGCGCCACCGACCTAGACACGCTCGGGTCGTCGTCGACGGTCACTATCGCCGGGCGGGACTCGGCGCGGACAGCTGGCGGTGTGGTCATCAAGTCGTCATCCTCTTGCTCACCCAGGCAGCGCAGCGCCAACGACGCATGCCCACCAGGCTAGGGCCTCCGGACTTCGGTGGTGCGGCGCCGATGCGCTGGGTCAGCCCGCAATCGTCTCGGGCTCTGGAGCTTCCGGGGAATCGAAGGTGAGCAGAACCTTGCCGGAGCTGGCCGAGTCCCTCGCCATGGCAAAGGCTTTCGCTGCCTGGTCGAGAGGGTAGCTGTGGCTGACCACCGGCTCGACGAACAGTGACCCGTCGGTCAGCGCTTCGATCACCGGCAGCATCTCGCTGTGGAAGCGGAACGATCCGGCGACGGTCAATTCGCGGGTGATGACCTGCGAGATCAGGAACGGCTGCTCGCCCGCAGGCAACAGGCCCAGCAGCACCAGATGACCGCGCCGACCCAGACCGCGTACCGCGGTGGCGACACCCGTGGCCGAACCCGAGGAGTCGATGGCGATGTCGGCGCCGAGACCGTCCACGATCGGCTGGAAATCGTTAGCCAGATGTGTGGAGGTGGCGCCCAGTTCGATGGCTACCCGCAGGGGGCGCTCGAAGACGTCGGTGACGATTATTTCGGCGGCGCCGGCGCGTCGGAGTACGGCAACGACCAGCGAGCCGATCGGTCCGGCGCCGACCACCAGCACCCGCTTGCCTGCCACGTCTCCGGCCTGCGATACCGCATGCCAGGCAACGGACGCGGGTTCGATCAACGCGGCGATCCGAAGATCCAGGCCGGGAGAGAGCGGGAACAGACGATCGGTGGAGACGGTGAAGAGTTCGGCGAAGCCACCGTCGGTATGCGGTGTGGTGGCAGCGGATCCGAGGTAGGTCGTGCTCGGGCACAGGTTTCCCTGGCCGGCCACGCATTGACGGCAGTGACCGCAGGGAGTGGCCGGAAAGATCGCGACCGGGGCGCCGACGGCCGGTCCGGATCCATCGGCCGCCGCCACCTCGACCCGGCCGACCACCTCGTGTCCCAGCACCATCGGCGCACGCAGGATCGACTGGCCCGCCGCTCCATGGCTCAAGTAGTGCAGGTCGGAGCCGCAGATCCCACCATGGGTGATCGCGACAACTGCCTGATGCTCCTGTGGGGCACTCGTTTCACGTTCATCGATCCGCAGATCGCCGGCCGCGTGGATGACCAGGGCCCGGTGGTGCGCTTTCATCAAGATGCTCCATGAGGTGACAGGGAACCGGTTGGCGGTTTCGCCGACAAGCCGCGATCGCGGATCAGCGCGTGTACCACGCTGACGTCCTGGTCGCCGAGACCGGCTTGCACGACGGCCGCGAAAACGGTGGCCGATAGCTCGGCCTGCGCGATGTCGGCTCCCGTCAACGCCGACTCCGCGCGGACGAAATCCAGATCTTTCACCATGTATCGGGCCGCTCCGGTGGGGTGGTAGGTGTTCGTGATCAGGTTGCTGGACTTCACCTCCAGCACCCGGCTGGCCCCGAAACCGCCCGCCAGGATGTCCAGCAATGCCGGGACCGAAAGCCCGGCCGACTCGGCCAGGACGGTGGCTTCGGCCAAGGCGATCAAGGTGGCGGCGACCACCATCTGGTTACAGGCCTTGGCCAGGGAGCCCGCGCCGATCGGACCGAGGTGTCTGACGGTGGTGCCCATCGCGGTCAGGGCCGGCCAGACCATGTCCACGTCAACCTCGCTGCCACCGGCCATGATGGCCAGCGTGCCGGCACGGGCCCCTTCGACCCCACCGGAAACCGGGGCATCCACCACGGTGACCAGTCCGCCCGTGAGTGCCGAAGCATGAAAGGCGTAAGCGCGGACGCCCTGTGGGGACACCGAGGAACAGATCACCAGCACCGTTGCCGAGGTGACCGCCTGCAGGATGGCGGCCGGGCCGTCGGTCAGTTCGATGAGCTGTTCCAGGTCGGGCAGCATCACCACCACCACCTCGGCACCGCCAACCAGCGCCCGGCAACTGTCGGCCGAGGCAACCCCGCGAGCGGTGAGATCGCTGTCCCGGCCGGGAGTTCGGTTCCAGACGGTCAACGTTGCGCCCGCTGAATCGCAGAGGTCCGCGAGATGACCGGCCATCGCCGCACCCATCGAACCCAGCCCGATGAAGCCGTAGTGCGTCACAGTCGACCCTCCTTCTCAATTCGATCCGTACTTCGACATCGACGGTGCGGCCGCCGTCCGGCCGCATTAGAGGACGGCGAGCATGCCGCCGTCGACGTAGATGATCTGTCCGTTCACGAACGCCGAGGCATCCGAAGACAGGTACAGCAGCGTGCCGACAAGGTCCTCGGTCCGACCCCAGCGGCCGGCCGGAGTCCGGCCCCGGACCCAGGCCGAGAACGTCTCATCGGCGACCAGGGCCTGGGTCAGTTCGGTCTCGAAATATCCGGGACCGATCGCGTTCACGCAGATCCCCGATCCGGCGAGGTCGGCGCACATGCCTTTGGTCAGCATCTTGATCGCGCCCTTCGTCGCGGCGTAGGGCGCGATCCCCGGGCGGGAGACCTCCGATTGCAGCGAGGCGATGTTGATGATCTTCCCACTCCCCCGCGGCTGCATCCTTCTGGCGGCCTCGCGACCGACCAGGAACGCGGATGTCACATTGGTGGCCAGTAGCGCGTGCCAATCCTCGTCGGTGAAACTCGTGAAGGGTGCACGGCGTTGCATCCCGGCGTTGTTGACACAGATGTCCAGCGGCCCGAAATCCCTTTCTATCCGGTCGATTCCGGCCGTCACCGATTCTGAGTCGGTGACGTCGAAGGCTGCGATGTCCACCTCCGCCGAGGTTGCTGCGCTGATCTCGGTGGCTGCCGCCTGCAAGGCAGCAAGATCCCGTCCGTTCAGCACCACCCGGGCGCCGGCCTGCGCCAGTCCAAGGGCCAGCGCGCGTCCGATGCCCCGGGAGGACCCGGTGACCAGGGCTATTCGTCCGGTGATGTCGAAGAGCGGATGGATCATTCGCTCACTTTCCCCAGATCTTCTTGTACGCGTCCTGGTACCCGTTGGCCGGATCCCACGAAGTGGAGGTACCCACGTTGCTCACGTCGGTCACGTGCACGGCTGGGACGTACCCGCTGGCCGGGGCGCTGTTGAACGCGCGGTTGAACTCGTCGATGATCTGCCAGCCTTCCTGCTCCAGCGGCTCCGGAACGGTGGCCGCCTGGAACTGCTTGCTGGCGATGCGCTGGAAGGCCGCAGCCGACCCGTCACCCGCGCCGACGTTGAAGGGCGCACCCGCGCCGTCCTTGCCGGCCGCGCGGAGCGGAGTGCCGGCGTTGTCGAAATAGAGATCGTTGATCGCGACCGAATAGTTCCAGTCAGCGCCGAGCCTGGATACCAGCGACGAGAACTCCTGCGGGGTACGGGTTCCCGCGTCCGGGATCGGGATGTTCTCGACCTGAAGCACCTTGACGGTGGAGCACGTCTTGAGCGCGTCCTCGATCATCGTGGCCTTCCCCGCCGCGAACGGGATGGAGTTGTCGGTGAACACCACCACTCCGGCGTTGCCATTGGACTTGGCGATGATCCATTGGGCGCTGATCTTGGCCACGGCATCGACCGGCGTGGTGATGTTGGAGAAGAGCTTCGGGTCGGTGCTGGGTCCAGGGTCGGACAGGGCGTGCCAACCGATCACCGGAATGCCGGCCGCATCGGCCTGGCTGATTTCCGCCTTGATGCTGTTGGGATCGAATCCGCCGACGACGATACCGGCCGGCTTGAGGGCCAACGCCTGCCCGAAGGCGGCCTGGATGCCGGCGGCGTCGCCCTGCCCGTCGATGACCCTGGCTGTCCAGCCGATGGCCGTCGCGGCGTTCTGTACCCCCTGGGCCGCACCGGCCACGCCGGGATTGGTGAGAGTCTGTGCGACATAGACGATTTCCTTGCCGGTCGCAGCTTTGGGCCCGGTCGTCGGGCCGGCCCATGCCGGCTTCAGATCGGTTGCCGCAGCGACCGCCGTGCCTGCGGCGGCGACCACATCGGCGCAGCCGCCGGCGACTGAACTGACGGCGGACGAGGAAGCCGCGGTGTCTGAGCCTTTCGAGCAGCCGGTCATCGCAACGGCGGCAATGGCGGCCACCGCGGTGAGGCGCACGGCATTTTTCTTGATGGTCATCGATGACTCCAATGTTGAGGAACGGATACGTCGAGGAACAGATATGTCGAGGAGCGGCGAACGTCGGTGATGAACGATGGGACGGCGGAAGGAGTGACTGCGAACCGGTCAGTTGCGAACACCGGCTGATGCGGCGGAGTCAGCTGGGTCCGCGGAATTGTCACCGCTGCTGGTGGGTCTGGCCGCGGCACCCACCATGGCTCCGGCACGTTGCCGGCGGCGGGAGGCGAAGCCGGCCAATCCGACCGCAGCAAGCAGGGTCAAACCGTTGAACAGCGGGGTGACCCAGAATGCGGCTCCCTCCTGCTGTAGCCCGGACAGGCCGATGGCCAGTATTGCCACCGCGACCAGGGTGCCAATGGCGTTCGCCCGGCCGGGTTTGATGGTCGTCGACCCCAGAAGTGCCCCGACGAACGCCGGCAGCAGGTACGACTGCCCAGCACTGGGGTCACCGATCTGTTGCTGGGCCGCCAACAGCACACCGGCGATGGCGGTGACCACAGCGGATCCGATGAAGGCGTAGATGACGATGCGCCGCCGGGGAATGCCGACGAGATCGGCCGCCCTCGGGTTGGCACCGACGACGTAGAGATAGCGGCCCATCGGCAGGTGCTCCAGGGTGAGCCACAGGATGATCACCAGGATCACCACATAGAAGAACGTGACCGGCAGACCGAGGAATGACGAGTTGGTCAGGTCGGTGAAAGCGGCCGGAAGGCCGCCAGCCCCCGGCACGATCCGGCCGCCTCCGGTGATCCACCCGGTCAGGGCGTAGAGCACGCTTCCCGTCCCGAGAGTGGCGATGAACGAGTCGATCTGGCCGAATTCCACCAGGGCGCCGTTGAGCAACCCGACGATGACACCACCGATGATGACCAGCAGCGCCACCAACGGCCAGGGGAGACCCTTTTCGGCCAGCAACCACATCGTCACCACATGTGCGAGCCCGATCCCGTAGCCGATCGAGAGATCGAACCTGCCGGTGACGATCGGAATGGTCGCGCCGAGAGCCAGAATTGCCGGAATCGCCTGGTTGGTGAGAATGGCCCGCAGGTTGGTGCCGGTGGGAAAGGTGGACGGCAGTAGGAATGCGAACAGCGCGAAGATCAGCACCATCAGGGCGGGCAACCCGTAGGTGCCCAGCAGTGAACCACCGAAGTGCGACCCTTTCGACGCAGCGGACCGCGTCATGCTGCCGCTCCGGATGCGAAGGCGACCAGATTGGTGACGGTCAACTCCGCCGAGCCGATCTCCCGCACGATCTGGCCGTCCTTGAATACCACTGCGCGGTGACACACGGCCGCGACCTCCTCGAAATCGGTGGAAATGAGCAGTACCGCGACACCGCGGGCCAGCGCGGCGTCCAGCAAGGTGTAGATCTCGTGTTTGGCACCGACATCGACGCCGGCGGTTGGTTCTTCGAGGATCAGGACGTTCGCCTGGGTCGAGAGCCAGCGGCCGAGAATGATCTTCTGCTGGTTGCCGCCGGACAGTCCGGAGACCGGGAGATCCGGATCCGCCGGGCGGACTCCGAAGGTACGGATCAGGTCCGCTGCGATGTCGCGTTCGCGGCCGTTGCGACGGAAGGTGAATCCTGCGTCCCCGGTGACCGCAGGGTTCGGCCGCAGATTCTCGGTCAGTGTCAACGGCATGGCCAGGCCCTCCTCCGGCCGGTTGCTCGTCACGAATCCGAGCCCGCGGCGGACGGCATCCGTCACGTTCCTCGGTGCATAGCCCTTACCCTGCAACAGCATCCGGCCGCCGTGCAGCTTGAGATCGCCCAACACTGTGCGACCGAGTTCGACGTGACCGGCGCCGGCCAGGCCCACCAGGCCGACGACTTCGCCGGCCCGGACCGACAGCGAGACCGGACCGACCCGTTCACCCACCAGGTTGTCGATGTCCAGAGCGATCTGTTCGGTGCGGGCCGGGGCCGGCGGTGGCGGCGGGATCGGCTTGCGCCCCACGATGTAATGGATCACCTGATCGGAGTCCATGGTCGACAGCCGGGCATCGGCGACGACCGCACCGTCCCGCATGATCGTGACCCGGTCGGCGATCTCGAAGACTTCGTCCAGCCGGTGCGAGACGTACACCAGTCCAAGACCTTCGTCCCGTAGTCGGCGCAGCACGGCGAACAGTCGGTGGGTCTCGTCGACCGGAAGGCTGGCGGTGGGCTCGTCGAGGACTAGGACCTTGGCGTCGACCACCAGCGCCCGTCCGATGGCCACCAGCGACTTGTCCGTCCGGGAAAGGTCGCTCACCCTGGCTCGTGGATCCACCGTGCTGCCGACGATCTCGAGGGCGCGTTCGGCCCGACGGCGGGCCTGGGACCAGCCGATGAGGCCCGCTCGTCGCGGATATCCGGTGCCGAGAGCGACATTCTCCGCCACTGACAGTCCGGGTACCAGGCCCAGATCCTGGTGAATGAAGGAGATCTTGCCGGCCGCCTCCGGTGAGCCCAACGGTGCACCGCAGACGGTGACCACGCCGCTGTCCAGACTGTAGACGCCGGCGAGAACCTTGATGATGGTGGACTTTCCAGCCCCGTTCTGACCCAGCAGGGCCAGTACCGACCCCGGCCGGACGTCGAGATCGACGTTGTCAAGAGCCTGGGTGGCGCCGAACCGTTTGGACGCTCCGCGCACGCTCACCAGTGCCGGTGCACCGAGAGTCAGATCCGCGTCTTCCTCTGCTGCCATGCCGCTCCCTGGTTCGGTTTCCGCGGGCGGGCCGCGGTTCAAGTTGCTCCATCGCAAACCTGAATGTGTCCATCATGATGGACGACGTACAGCCGGTTGGCAACCCCTGATCGACTGATCGACTGGAAATCTCAGCGCAGGGCGCACTGAACCAGTCCGGAATGTGGTCAGGAGGAACTGATCATCGGATTGTTCAGCGAACTGCCGACCGTTCGCAGTTCAGCCAACAGCACTGATCGAAGTGGATCGGCCAGGTGCGAAGCCATCGTGGTGACACTGATCGCGAACGGCTCGCTGTCGGTACGAAAGCCCGGCACGACGATGGCGATGCAGGAGACGCCCGGAGTGGTTTCCTCGTCGTCGATCCCGTATCCGGCCGCGCGCACCTCGACCAGGGCCGCCCGCAATCCGGCCGGGTCGGTAATGGACTTCGGCGTCAGCCCAGCCAGCGTGCGACGCCCACGCAGCCGCTCCTCCAGTGCGCCAGGGTCGATGGCTGCCAGCAATGCTTTGCCGGTCGCGGTGCAGTTCGCGGGAAACCGATCGCCGATGTTCGCCGTCAGACGGATCGGTTGAGTACCATCATATCTCGCCAGATACAGGACATCGAGGCCGTCCAGCACCGCGACCCGCGCGGTCAATCCGGAGATGGTGGGCTGGCGTCGGCAGGCTGCGTAGAACTCCTGCACCTGATCGATGGTGGACAGATAGGCGCCGCCCAGTTCGACCAGCCGACGACCCAGTCGGAAGCCGGCGTCGGTTCGGCTGACCAGCCGTTCGGATTCCAGCGCGAGACACAGATTGGCGGTGGAGGACTTGGGCAGTCCCAATTGACGCGCGAGTTCGCTGACCGACAGCGGCCTGCCCTTGGCGTCGGCCAACGCCGCCAGGATGGCAGCCGCTCGAGTGACCGCTGGAACTGCGGCCGAAGGTACGTCGCCTGCCATGTCGAGGACCTTCCTTCCGTCGGTGTTCCAGCGCAACTGTCGCGAAAGGACCTATTGAACGTTCGTCCAGCATATTGGATGCCGTCCAGGATGATGGTACCTTCCACCAGAACATGTCAGTGGGCAGAGCCGCCACGACCGCGCGATGAGCCGATAAAACGGTAGCCGATCGCGGGCGGGCACCTCCGGCCGAGTCGTAGGAGACAGTCGTGACCGATGCAGCCACCCCCGATTTCGCCGGACCACCGGCCAACGGCCCCGCACTGACCCGAGCGGAGTTCGATGTCGAATTCCGTCGGCTTCGGCGTTGGTCGGGTGCGGAAACCGATGAACGCGGAACACTGGCCGGCCTGACCGATCGGCAGCGACTGGCCGCGGTCGCCACCGTCCGCACGGGGCGAACCGTCGGACTGGCCATGCCGATCAACCGGCACAGCGGGCCGGATAACAGCAAGCCGGCTCTGCACCATATGGTCGATCTCGGCGACGTCGAGGCTCCGGAGCCCTCGGCCCACAAGGATTTCATCGGAATCGACTACCACGGCAAGGCCACCACCCACCTGGACGCCGTCTGCCACATCGCCTACCAGGGCCAGCTTTTCGGCGGAATGAAGAGCCGGGACGCGTTCAGCTCGCTCGGTTCCACCTGGGCGGCGGTGACCACCATGTCGTCGGGTCTGGTGCTGCGCGGCGTGCTGATCGACATGCCGGTGATTCGGCGGGTGCCGTGGCTGGAGCCCGGAACAGCGGTCCGGGCCGCGGACATCGAGGAGGCCGAACGGCTGCTGGGTTTCCGGATCGGTGACCACGACGCGGTCCTGCTGCGATCGGGGCACGGCGCCCGGAAGGCCGCGATGGGTGCGTGGAACTCAGACAACGCCAGCGCCGGCTTGCATGTCGATGCGATGCCGCTGCTCGCCGACCGCGGTGTCGCGTTGCTGGGTGGCGACGGTGACAGTGACGTGCGGCCCTCCCCGGTGGCGGGTGTGCACTCGCCCATCCACGCGATGGCGCTCACCGGACTGGGCATGCCGCTGTTGGACAACCTCAGCCTGGAAGAGCTGTCGGTCGCCTGCGCCGACGCGAATCGCTACGAGTTCCTGTTGATAGTTGCCCCGCTGGTGGTGCCGCGCGGCACCGGCTCGCCGGTCAACCCCATCGCGGTGCTGTAGTGATTCCGACACCATTTCGAGTGGGCCTCTCGCACGACCTGTATTCGCCCAGCGCCCAGACATCATGGGGTGACATCGAACTCGGCCTTCTCGATGCGGCAGGTGTGGCCTGGGAATTCCTCCCGCCCGACAATGGCATCCTAGCGGCGGCTGACGTGAATGGCTTCGACGCCATACTTTTCGCTGCCCCGTCGGTGACTGCGGCGACCCTTGACGGAACCGCCCCGCCACAGCTCTTCGCGCGTTTCGGGGTCGGCCTCGATGCCGTCGATCTCACCGCTTGCACGTTGGCCGGAGCCGCTGTGACGATCACGCCCGATGGCGCCAAGCGCGCGGTGGCCACCGCTGCGCTGGCACTGATACTGGCCGTTGACCACCATCTGATCGGAAAGCATCGACTGGTCGAACAGGGAAGATGGCAGGACAAGGCGCAGCTGATGGGCCGTGGGCTCACCGGGAAGACCGTCGCCACCGTCGGTCTCGGGAACGTGGCGCTCGAGCTGTTCGAACTGCTCCGTCCGTTCCACACCGTCAACCTGGCATCGGATCCCCGCCGATCCGGCGCCCTGGCGTCCTCCCACGGCGTCGAACTCGCGGACCTTGCTGATGTGCTGCGCCGTTGCGACATCCTGGTCATCACGGCTGCACTCAGTGAAGAGACCCGCCACCTGATCAACGCAGAACGGCTGGCCCTGATGAAGCCGGATGCCATCATCGTCAACGTCGCCCGCGGCCCGATCGTGGATACCGACGCCCTGGTCGACTCGCTTCGCTCCGGCAGGCTCGCGGGGGCTGGTCTTGATGTGTTCGAGGCAGAGCCGCTGCCGATCGATCATCCGTTGATCGGCCTGCCGAGAGTGGTACTCAGCCCGCACGCCCTGGCCTGGACGGATGAGATGGCCCGTGGCAACGGGGCCAGCGCCATCAGATCGATTCTCGCTGTCCGCAGCGGCCAACGCCCCGAATACCTCGCCAATCCTGAGGTCCTGCAACACGATCGGTTCCGTGGGTTTGCCACGTCCTGAATCATGCTGCCGTGCAGGCCCTACCTGTTGGTCGCGGCGGGAAAGCAGGAGCGGTCAGCCGTCTCGGTCGTAGACCAGGCAGGTGGCACCGGTGTCACTGGTGGAGAGGTGACCAAGTGACCATGATGACTGCGGAAGGTCGTCCCCGAACAGGCGCGCACCGCCGCCGACCAGCTCGGGGCACAGATTGATGATGAGCCGATCGAGTTGATCGGCGGCGAGCAGGTAGCGAATGATGCTGGTGCTGGACAGCACGACGATGTCGCCGCCGGGCAGCTCACGGAGGTGGGTGACCTCGGCGACCGGGTCGCGGGAGATGCGGGAGTTCTCCCAGTGCGCCTCCTGCAGGGTGGTGGAGAAGACCACCTTCTCGACCGAGTCCAGCCATTGCGCGAAGGCCCGGTCGCGCGGCTCGGCATTGTCGTCGTGGGCGACGGCGGGCCAGTAGCCACCGAAGCCCTGGTAATTCTTTCGGCCCAGCAGCGCGGTGGTGGCGTGCTGCGTCATCCAGATCAGGTGATCGCGGGCGGTGTCGGTGACGGCGTGCCGGACTATCCAGCCCATGTCATAGTCGCCGTCCCGCCCGTTGATCCGGCCGTCGATGGACAGCGAGATGTTACCGATGACCTTTCGGGCAGGATCTGTCATGTCGGCAGTCGGCGTCTCAGTCGGTGATGTCTGCTTGCTTGTCGAGCACCGTCACGGGAAGTCCGTAGGGCAGGAATCGCACGGCCCGCCGCTGGTCCGTGTTGTGCTGGTTCGCCCGCAGGGCGTCGATCTCGGTCGCGTGGACCTGCTCGACCTGCGCGGCGCCGTCTGCGGCCACGGCGTACACAACCCACACGCCATCGCCGGCCTCGCCCGCTGTCTCCGGTCGCGGCCTCGTGCGGGAGCTGCGACCGTGGTCGTCGAAGAGCCCGGACCAGCCGGTTCGGTCACCAGATCCGTCTATCAGCCTGCCGAACTGGCCGAACACGCCCCGCAACTGCTCCCCCGCTCCGCGCAACACACGGTCGACATCCTCGGCATCAAATCCGAACGATTCATTGTCTGCCATCGGGCTCCTGTCGACTGTGACCTGCATCCCCGGTCTGAATCCCCCGGCTTCCCTCAATTGTGCGCCCGTCCGAGCTGACCCAGTGATCCGGGAACGAGCTCAGTGATCACGGCGTACCCGAGGCTCGGGGCTCCCCGAGTGGGTAGGCGCGACCGGCCTGGTCGCCGCGAGCGCCGCTCCCAGTAGGTTGGCCAGCGTCACAGCGACCCGGAGTTGCTCGCGCGACGGCCTGACCACTCGGGTCGAAGCCGTCAACAGGAGCTGGCCGTGCGTGACACCACCGCTGATCACCTGCACGGAAAGGCGGCTGTCGGTGGGAAGGCCATGGCGCCCGACGTTGATGGTGCGGCCACCGCGAGTGACCGTTCCGGACGGGTCCAGGCTCGGCAGACCCATCCGGGAATCGGCATCGAAGCGGCAGTCGTCGATCTGCAGGATCTCGACGATCTGTTGGCAGGTGTGGTCGATCAGATCCTCGAGAGAGGACCGGCCGGCGGCCACCGTCGCAGCGGTGCTGAGCACGCCGTCGAGCACGCCTTCTTCGCGGCTGGCCCGTGCCTGTTCGCGGCGGCCCCAGAGGGCCACCTCGGTCACCGCGGCGCCGACAAGAAGCAGCAGCACGTCGGTTTCGAGGTCGCCGCGGCCGGAGATGGTGAAGGTGCCGTACGGCTCCGTGAGGAAATAGTTGAACCCCGCCGCGCTGGCGAGTGCTCCCACGATGCCGGCGAGCCGAATGCCGGTGGACGCCGCGGCGACCACCACCAGCACCAACCCGAGGGCGGCGTTGGTGTTCGCGACCGTGTCACGGAACAGGCTGAGGATCCAGCACACCGCGAGTGGTAGCGCGGCGGCGACAGCCACCACGAGCGGGCGGTGGGCATGCAGCATGCGGTCGATTCCCATAACGCCATCCAACCGCCGAAGTGGACCGGCGGCGAAGCCACAGGCGTATGAATAGCGTCAAGATTTGGCGGAGCAACCTCCGGCCCGCTACGCCACGTGGACCTTCTTGTCTCGCCGGACCGCGCGTCAGTCACGAAAAGCCCCCGATCAGGCTATTTCGCCTGATCGGGGGCCTTCATTCCGCGCTACTGGATGAGTTGGGAAATGCTGGCGCTGGTGCTGGTGGTGAATTGTCCGTCGCCGGAGTACACCGCCGACACGATGTGGGTGCCGGGGCTCAAGGTGCTGGTGGCGTACGTCGCTAACCCTGCCGCCAGGGTGACCGGCGCCCCGGCGTTTGCCCCGTCAACGCGGAACTGAACGGTGCCGGTTGCCACGCCGGCTCCGGGGGAGACGGCGCTGACGGTGGCGGTGAACGTCACGGGTGTCCCACGTGGTGCGGGGCTACCGCTGCTGGTGACGACCGTCTTGCTCCCGGACTTGTTCACCGTCTGCGTGATGGCAGCACTGCTGCTGGCCAGCAGACTCACCGAGCCACTGTAGGCCGCGGTCACCGTATGGGTACCCACCCCCAGCGCTGTGGTGACCAGGGTCGCCCGTCCGGTCACGTCCAGGGTGACCGGACCCGATGGGGCGCCATCGACGGTGAACACCACCGTGCCGGCCCCCCCAGCAGGGCTCACCCGAGCGGTGAACGTCACCGGTTGACCGGCGGCCGACGGGTTGGGGCTGCGAGTCAACGTGGTGGTCGACGCCACCCGATTGACGATCTGCGTGTACGGCGCACTGACGCTGCTGCTGAAGATCAGCGAACCGGCATAACTGGCAGTAACCGCGTGCGTGCCCGCGATGATTGCCGTCGTCGAATAAGTGGCTGCACCCGCCCCGGTGAGGGTCTGAAGCCCACCGACATTGGTGCCGTCGACGGCGAACTGAACCGTGCCTGCCGGTGTGCCGAGACCGGCGACGGGCCGGACCGTGGCGGTGAACGTGACGTTCTGGCCGAAGTTCGACGATGGCACTGCACTGCTCGTCACGACGGTCGTGGTGGGACGCGCCACGGTGATCACATTGGACGGCGAATCGCCGGCGGCGTTCCAGGCGGTGACCCGGTACTGGTAGCCGCCGTTCGGGTCAGCTGTGGCGTCGGTGTAGGTGACGACATTCGCCAGCGCCGTCCCGAGCGGGGTGAACGGCCCAAGGGTGGACCCGGTGATCACGGCTCGGTCGATGCGGTAACCGACCTCCGCCGTCCCGGGGTTGGTCCAACTGGTCGGGTTGGCGTAGTCGACCGGTGTGCCGTCGGTCCAGGTCAGGCTGCTGCGGGTGCTGGTGAGCACCGGTGGCGGCGGCAGCGATCTGGCGGCGTGTACGGTCATCGGCCGCATCATGTCCATTTCCTCGTGGGACAGGATGTGGCAGTGGAAGACGTATTCCCAGCCGAAGTCCGTCTCGACGTTCACGATCGGCGTCGTCATCGGAGTTCCGTCGGTGTTGACGTTGTTGAAGCCGGCTTGGACTCCCTGTAAGGCGTTCAGGTCGCCCGTGGCCCCCAGTGGCATCGCCGGGTTGAGTGGGCGATGGCTGTCCGGGATGCCGAACGGCAGGGTGGGCACGACCGGGCGGAGGGCAACGATCGTGTCCTCCAGCGGACTGACCCGCACCGTCTCCTTCCAGCCCAGCTCACTCGGTTCAGGCGGGATGATGATGTTGTCCCAGGTGACCCGGTTGATGAGTTGGACGTTGAAAAGGTGGAAGTGGATCGGGTGGGTGTCCACTCCGTTGTGAGTGATCTTCCAGATCTGCGTCCCGTCCGTCGCCGTGGATATCGGAGTGACTTTCAGGCTGCTGGGCATTCCCGTCGAGTCCAGTATTTCGGTTGCCGGGTTCACGAACGGATACAGGATGATGTTCTGCGTCAGCGGTGTCGCGCCAGGGGCCTCCAAGCCCAGATTGGCGGTCATTCGGCCCCATTCGTCGAAGCTGGCCGAGTTCATCTCGTCGTGCAGGCCCTTGGGTTGGAACGGTATTTGCAGCTTGGCGTTCGGTGCGGCGACCGTGTTGAACGCGAGCGTGTCGTTGGGCTGTGAGCCCTCCTGGATCCGCGCGAAACCGTCGCACCTGGCGCTGGCATGCAGCGGCGCACTGCACCAGCCGCTGGAGACGAAGTTCGTGCCGAGCGCGCTGTTGTAGGCGGCCTGGCCGACGATGATCGGGTCCGAGCCGGATTCGAACACACCGGAGCCGTCGGCGTGGTGCGCGAACGCGTCGTTGAGCGCGCCCATCCGGTCGGCGGTGGTGTTCGGCCGGTCGAACGCGACCGCCGGGGCCGCGTTGGACACCTTGACCTGCATCACGGTCCGGGTGTTGGGTCCGTACCCGGCCAGCGTGGTCGGGGCACCGACCGGCGACAAGTCCGGTCCGCCGGTGTAATAGTCATATCCGGGAACGCGGGCCGGGAACGCCGCCGGGGCGTCGTTATACAGGATCAGCGTCTTGCCCCGGTACTGGGAGAAGTCGACGACGACGTCGGCCCGTTCGGCGGGAGCCAGCAGCAGCGAATGTTGGTCGGCATTGCCCACGTCGAACCTGGTGGGATCGGTGATATAGGTCATCGGTTGCGCGGGAACAACCGCCGGTGCCGGCAAGAACCCGCCCTCGTTACCGATCTGGATCCAGTCCGGTCCCGCAGGGCTGACCGCGGTGTCCGGGTTCGGAGAGACGACGGGGTCGGTCTGGGCGGCCGCCAACTCGGTCTTGTTCATGGCCACCTCGCTCAGGGTGCCGGTAGTGGGATCGGCGACATACCAGGACAGGTTCCAGAACCGGTCATTGGCGTCGTTCAGGATCCGGTAACGGTAGGCCTTCGGGTCCACCGTGGTCGTTGGATAGGCCGTGCCGTTGACGATCGGGGTGTCGTTGAAGGCCTCCATGCCGACCGAGACATTCGGGGTCGACGGGATCAGTGCCGGCTCGCAGAACGGCTGGACATCCGGATCACACGTTGCGTCGAAGTAGGGATTCGCGATCGGCGGGTACTTGACGTCCTTGGCCGGCGGCCAGAACCAGGGCCCGTACATCCACCGCCCGAAGGAGCTCATCCCAGTGGGGGAGCTGGGGTTCTGCGCCGGCATGTAGACGTGCGGTGTCCACAAGCTGCCCAGCCCACCCCACTTGGCGTAGTTCCAGGTGGGGTCGTTCTTGGCCACCGTCGCCGCGTCGGGCAGGAAGGTCTTGTCCTGGATATTAAGGACGGTGCCGGTACCCAGGCCCGCCAGGGCTCCGCCGGCGCCGATCAGCTTCTGCTCGGTGTCATCGGTCAGCAGGTACCCAGCGGCCTCACCGGCGTAGACGTTCAGCCGGGTGATGCCCCACGAGTGGTCGTGCGTCCACATCAGCCTGGCACTCTGCTGATTGGTGTAGAAGAAAGTCTGCGCGCCAGGGCCGGGATCGGGCATGTCCGGCACGTTTTTGACGCTGACACCCCTTGGGGTACGCGGTGGCCTCGCCCGCCGGAGTTTCCCACTGATGCGGGGTGCCGTCGCTGATCCACGGCGTGACACCGCCGTGCAGGTGCATGGTGGCGCGATTCTCGGAGTAGCAGGTAGCCGGCTTGGGATCCTGGGCGCACATCGGATTGCGCACGCCGTCCAAGACGCTGCCCGTGTCGGCCGCCATGTCGATAGGCACGCCGTTGGCGTCCAGTTTCATCATGTCCGGGCCTGCGCCCGAACCCATCAACGAGGTGTCGACGGGCAGGAAGAGATCGCCGCCGGTGCCGGTCGGCAGCAGGTTACGGAACAGCACGCGGACCGGCCGGTTCTTGGTCGCCACGATGGTCGGGCCGAGATAGTGCGGATCATCCACCCCCGTGTAGGTCGCGATCGGCGCAGCGGCCCCGGCCGGGTCGAGGTTGGCGTTGGTCAACGCCACCTTCTTACCTGGCACCACGCTCGTGGAGAGCTGGACGTACCCGCGGAGCAAGGTCGCAGGGAGGTCCCGGTGGAACTTCATCCGGTACTGGACGACGGCGATTTCGTAGTAGTCCGTGCCCGGGTACGTCGTCGTGTCCGGGACTGCGGTGGGGATGTATTGGCCCAGGTCATTCTTGGTGGCCTCGGTCGTACCGGGCAGGGTGTCGACGAATTTCTTCAGACCCGGTGTGAGGTAACCGGATCCCGCCCGGGTGACCGTGATGCCGGTGACAGCACCGAGAACGGCCACCGTCGCCGTCGCGCTGGCCCCCTTGTCGGGCGTCCCGACCGTGTCGTTGATCGCCACTGTTGGGGCGGAAGTGTAACCCTGGCCACCGCTGGTGATGTCGATCCTGGCGATGCCGATGGTCGCCGTCGTGGCGGCCGGGGTCGGCGCGACCTGGGTGAGGGTTCCGTCGGTGATAGTGACAGTCGGAGCGGAGGTGTACCCGGAACCCGAGTCAACGACACTCACTGCATTGATCGTGAACGTGGGGTTTGGCACTGCCGCAGGGTCCAGCGGGATCATCGTCGCCGTCCCGGTTGCCTGCACCCCGTTGGGCAGGTCCGGCAGGCTGAACTGCACAATCGGTTGGACCTCGTAGACGCCCCCACCGCCCGGATCGATGGTCACGTTGTCCACGCCACCGCTGGCCACCGCGGTGGCCGCGAAACCGGGAGTCGGGTTACCGCCCGAAATCGTGACGGCGGGCTTGCTGAAGCCGAATCCCGCCTCGTTCACCGCGATGCTGGAGATGACGCCTTGGGAGATCACGGCCGTGGCGGCCGCCGGTGATATCGGTGTCACCCCCGGAGAGGTGATGGTGACTGTGGGGATGGCTGTGTATCCAGAGCCCGGGGACGTGACGGTGATCGCGGTGATGCCGCCCGTCTTGGGCTCGACGGTGGCCGTGGCTTCCGCCGCCACGATGGGGACCGCGGGGGTGACGGTGGCAGCAAAGGAGTAGGTGCGACTTTCTCTCCAGATCGGGAATTGCGACCCGGCAGCGCCGAATGCAAACGTGCTGCCCGGAGCCGGTGGAGACACGTACACCGGATAGCCCATCAGGTCCGGGTTGACGGTGCCCAGGTCAAACGGCACTCCCGCACCGTAGAAGCCGATCACGTCGTTCTGTTCGACAGCCACGGGAGTCGGGAGAGGGAACGTCGCGACTTCGCCGGTCGTCGAACTGGAGATCGGCACAGTCAACATGGCGCTGACATATACGACTGTGTACTGGTTGGCCGTCCCCGTGGGTCGGAGCACATAGCCATAGAAACTTTGGCCGGCCGAGACGCGCTGGCCGGTCCCGCGTTGATTCCAGGTCTGGAAGCTGTTCAGCGTGCCCCTCGGCAGCTTGGTCTGGGGTAGGACCACCATGATGTGACCACCCGGTGCGCCCAGTGGAGCCACCAAGTCCGTGCCGTAGAGCCGCCCGATCAGCGGGTTCCAGAACACCGGCGCCGGCGGAGCGACCGTGACGATCGCGTCCGACAGGGTCTGCGGGCTGTTGGCCCAGTTCGGGTATGGACCGAAATAGTGCGGAATCTTCGTCGGGTCAGTCGGACTCGGCGCGGCGGCCGGTGCCGGGGCCGGGGCCTCTGGCGCAGCCGCGGACGCGGCGGCGATCAGTGCCGCGGCTGCCTGCACCGCCGCCGTGGACTCCCCCTGAACGCTCGGCGGTGCGGCTGCGAGAGCCATCTGCCCGGTCATCGTGGTCGCGACGACTGCGGCCAGTGTGGCTACGAGAAGCTTCCTGATCATGGTGCCATCCGCCTTCAACTACTTTTGCCAAACCCGAATCGCGCGATTCCAAGAATCCGCGAGAGGCACCGAACTGGCCGGGTTACGGCCGATGGATCCGTCGCCGGAAAAACCCGTGACAACAGGCTGGCCGGCGCCATGTCATTCAAAGAACACAACGCTGATTGCATTCCCCTTCACCCAAGATCGCCCGATTCAGCAGGACACGAAGCACATTCGAAGACGCGCGGGTCACCCCCGCCAGTCAGGGCGAATACTGCCACTGAAGCACCCATCCGATGACGAGTGTGATGCAACAGACAAAAATCTGTCGACAACTTCTCGCGGCGATGACCTACCCTGCGTGCCCGGGCATACCCAATAGTGGGATTCCGTTTCCGGAGCCAGCCAGTAGACAGCCGAAAGGAGCCGGAAATCACCGGCTGTGACGACTCAGTACACCAATTGAGGAAACCGCAATTCCAGCAGAGTGGACGGTGCAGGACCGCTACGGCCCGGCGAGCTCCCGCTGGCTGGGACCGCGCCGTCGTCGATCCGACCAGCGCAATCCGTTGCCCCGGGAAACCCTCGCCCCTCAACAGCACTGCACGGCAGGACCAACGACCCACCGATCGGGAGGCGACGCCGGTGCGGCGCTCCACCCGAACTCCAGCTCTACCGGCAACAAGGTATCGGCGAGCCAAAAATCGGCAGTGCGTCAAGGGCGTCCGCACAAACGGGTGAAATTCCTTCGGAGTTTCTGCTCGAATGATATTTTTCGTCACCTTGGGTAATTGGTGGCGTCGCCTCGTCGGGTGCGCGATCATCGATTGACGAAATGCTGCGTGCTGTTGGCCGGCGATTTCACGGTAATCAGCTCGGCGATCAACTCAGCGATCAATTCAGCGATCAATTCAGCGATCAACAAGTGCGCTTGGCACAGTGGTGAAGCTGCGCACATGTAGCTGGTGATTATACGGCCGGTCCGGTCTATAGTCCGCAGTGTGTCGGTTTTCGCCCGACATTCGCAGCGCTTTCACAGCCGTCGGCTGGGCCTGCAATTTGTCGTCGTCCGGAAAGGACACTCATGGGTAAGCGAAGTTGGGGTCGAATCGCGGCTGGTGCAGCGGTGACCCTCGTCGCGGGAATGTTGCCGATGGTGATGCTCGCGAGCACCGCGGCTGCGGCCGCGCCGTCGATCCTCACCGTGACACCAAGCAGCCAAACGGTCGCGGGAGGTGGCGCGGGCACCGCCGATTTCACGATCGGGTTCAACGACACCGTCGCACCCGGGGGGATCTACTACGCAGTAACCGGCGGACCCGACAGCGCGAGCGCGCCACTGACCGCCGCCGTTGCCTGCCAGGTCAACACCAACGATGCGACCTGCACGGTGATGACGAACGGCACTCCTGGCACAGACAGTCTGATGTTCTTCTACAGCCCCAGCAACCTGCCCACGATCGCCTTCCCCGCCGCCGCATCATCGGCCGTAGGCACGCTGATTGTGACCGGTCCGGTCACCGCGATCACCGCTGTCCAGCCCGTCACCCACGTCGCGCAGGGCCAGTGGGCGAAATACCAGCTCACCGCGACGGATGCGAACGGCAACACGATCCCCAACCAAGCCATCGACGTCACCGGCACCGGGCCTGACCTCCAGCTGGTCTCGACCGATCTCGGCAACGCCTTCACCGATACCGTCGTCACCACCACGGCTCTGGCCGCCAGCACGTCGGTGGCGACCGACTCGCGCGGAGTGGCCACCTTCTGGGCCAATTCGACCGGAGTCGGCGCCATCGTATTGAACTTCGCATCGAATGCGGTCGCCGACGTCACGGGCACAGCAACCCTGACCGTTGACCCGGGCACAGCCGAAGACGTGACGCAGGTCGTCGTCGACCCGGCCACCCAGACCGCTTTCCAGGGTGCGCCCGTCAATCACCTGGTCACGGTGCTCAACGCGCAGGGCGATCTGGTCGGCGATCCCGAGGCGATGCCGATCGCGACCATCACCACCGGACCGAACCTGGGCCAGCCGGTCGGTATCATAGCGGTGACCAGTGCGACTCCGGGAATCTACACGGCCGCATACACCACGCTCCCGCCATCCACCACCCAGACCACAATCGGCACCGACACGTTGCGGGCCACCGTGAACCGCACGCCCGGGATCGCTCCGTCGGGCACCGCGACGATCAACGTGGTCGGCCGCCCGGTCGGTCCCATCCACCTCAGCCTGGTTGCCCCGACGGCGAGCAGTCCGGCGATCGCGTACACCAACTCCACGACCGCGCCCGTCTACTTCCAGCTCCTGGACGGCAATGACAACCCGCTGGTCGGGTATGGGATCAATCTCGCGGTCGACGCTGCCGCATCCACCCCGGCATCCCAGGTGGCCGGCTTCAGCGTGGCACCCAACCAAGCGCAGAGCGGCGCCGACGGCAAGATCCTCGCCACCGTGAGCGACGCGATCCCGCTGATCGGCGACGTCGTCACCGTCACCGCCACTCTCGTCGGCGACAGCACGATCACTTCGTCGATTCCGGTCGACTGGATCGCGCCGGCCGACATCGTCACCATCGATCCCTACGTCAGCACCGGCACGATCGGCGGAACGGCTTCATTCTCTGCGAGCACCGTGAACCCCGTCGCGACGCCCGTGAGTGACGTGACCTACGTCTGGCAGGTGACCACCGATGTCAACGGTCCCACCCAGACCACCATCGACGGAGCCGGACCCACATTCGGCTACACCGATGCGGTTTCCCCGACCGTTGACCACCAAGACCAGGTGATCGTGTTCGCGTTCCAGAACGGCGTATCGCTGGGCGCGAACCTGTCCACGCAGTACTGGGTCCGCGACGGCGCCGCCGGTCAGGTGAACCTCACTCTCGACAGCTTCGGCGGCGGTTACTCCGGGCAGGGCGTCAACGACACCCTGCCGCCCTTCACAGCGCACGGATTCATCGACTCGCTGACCGCCGGGGTCATCCCGGACCCCACAGCGACCACTCCGTCCGTGGGCAAGGTCCCGGTGGGCGCCATGCTCGCCGACGGCAACAACAACCGCCTCTTCGGCCAAACCGTCACCTTCACCTCCTCCGGTGTCGGCGGTTTCGTCGACCAGAACGGCAACGCGCTGCCAGGTAACACCGTCACCGCCCGGGTCGATGACGGGTTCAGTATCGGGCCCGACAGCGATCCAGGAATCCCGTCCTTCGCGTCGGTATTCGTCCGGTCCAGCAGGGGCGGCCAGCAGACCATCACCGCGACCGCGAACGGCATCAGCAGCGTCGGCACGATCACCTGGTCCGGCCGGTACGTGCCGGTCACCCCGTTCAGGATCTTCGACACCCGCACCGGCCAGGGCGGAGTGGGCATCGGCCAGTTGCCACCCAGCACGCTGGCGTACTTCGACTACGCCCGGACCGCGCTGCCGCTGAACGCCAGCGCGTACGTGTTGAACGTGACCGCCATCGGACCCACAGGCCCCGGTAACCTCCGGGTGGCCGATGCCTGCGATAGCGTCACCGCGACCACGGTCTCCACCGTGCCCCGCACGTCGCTGATCAATTATCAGGCCGGCAAGACAATCGCCAACGCGATCATCGTGCCGAACGTATGCCCGGCCGGCATCTCCGGATTGCGGGTGTTCAGCGACAACTCACCGGTAGATGTGGCCATCGACGTCGAGGGCTACTACGTCGCCGAACAGGTCCCAGCGATCCTGCCCATGAGTCCCGCCTTTGAGTCGCTGCCGCCGACCCGGATCGCCGACACCCGGATGGGCCTCAACACCGGCGGCATGACGTCGATCGCTTCCGGAGCACACATCACCATCCAGGTCACCGGAATCGGCGCCAACGGCATCCCCGACGGCGCGAAAGCAGTGGCAATCAACCTCACGGCCATCAACCCGAACAGCTACGGAAACCTGCGGGTCTACCCCGACGGCGCAGCGGTGCCCAACGCCAGCAACGTCAACTACATCCCCGGCGTCGACAAGGCCGCGTTTGCCGTCGTCAACATCCCAGCCAACGGCAAGATCAACGTCTACTCCGCAGGCGCCACTGTCGGATTCGCCGCCGACGTCTTCGGCTTCTACCCCTCGACGAGCAACGTGGTCACGTTTGCGCCGGTTCGAGTGTTCGACAGTCGGGAAACCACACCGCTGCCGGCCGACCAGCCGGTTTCGGTTCAGGTGGCTGGTAAGGGCGGAGTTCCGATGGACGCCCAAGCCGTCCTGGTCAGCGTCACCGCCGTGCACACCGCGGGCTCCACCGGCGCGGGCAACCTCCGGATCTACCCGGCGGACGCCGGCTTGCCGAACGCCAGCACCGTGAACTACATCAGTCCCATCACCGACGTCGCGAACTTCGCGATCGTGAATCTCGGCGCCAACGGGCAACTCTCGCTCTACAGCGCCGCCTCACCGATCGACGCACTGATCGACGTGGTCGGATACGTCCCAGCTGGGTCCTGAGCACAACCGTCGAGACGACGGGTACCGCTCAGGAAACGAGAGCAGCATGAAACCGGGCCGCCCGGCATCGAAAGGTGCCGGGCGGTTCGGCCGACGCTGGTCCCGCTGGTGGCGATATGGCGGCCTTCGCTGGTGAGCCGTAGCGGGTTGAGGTGGGTGCTTGTAGCGGGCCAGGTAGTTCCTGCCCGGCGGGCGGGAAACCCTTGGTCCAGCCCGGCGCGTCGCAGACAGAAGCCGGCGGCCAGTTCGGCCTGCCCGCCGCCAATGACCACGACGGCGGCCCTGTCGAGATCCCCGTGTCACGATCTTCGACTTATGTCGAATAGGTGGGTAGGCTGGACTTGTGCCGAAACCATTGCCCCTGCTTGAGGACATCTCGCCGATCACTTGCGATCCGTTGTCCAGCACAGGCATGGTTTCGACCGCCGACGCTGTCGCGTTGGCCGTCCGACTGAAGGCGCTGGGCGACCCGGTGCGCATCCAGATGGTCTCGCTGTTACTGACGCGACCGGAGTTACAGGCGTGCACGTGTGACCTCGCCCCGGCTGTGGGCCTGTCCGAGCCGACGGTGAGCCACCACCTCAAGCAGCTCCTCACCGCCGGGTTCGTCACCAAGAAGCGGGTGGGCATGAATGTGCATTACCGGCTGGTACCGGAAGCGGTGCAAGCCATCTCGGGTGTTCTTGACATCCGAGTGAGCATCCCGGCTGGCGGAATCGATCCCCCGGCCTGACCAAAGGAGTTTCATCATGACCTCGGTAGAAGTGTTCGATCCGGCCCTGTGTTGCGACAGCGGTGTGTGCGGCGCCGACGTGGACCAGGACCTGGTCACGTTCTCCGCGGAGTTCGGCTACGCAACGAAGCAGGGCGCAACCATCCAGCGGTACAACCTGGCCCAGCAGCCCATCGAATTCGCCACGAACCCGGTCGTTGCCGGCTTCCTGCAACGCTCCGGTCCGCAGTCCCTGCCGCTGACCCTGGTCGACGGTCAGATCGCCCTGGCCGGGCGTTACCCCCGCCGTGCCGAAATAGCCGGCTGGTGCGGGCTCACCGAGCCGGCAGCCCTGCCGCTGCTGGCCACCGGTTGCTGCGGCGGCGGCGGGTCGTGCTGACCATGAACAACGACAGCAAGCAGACAGCCACGCATCTCCTGGAAGACATTCCCCCGTTCGTGTTCTTCACCGGCAAGGGCGGCGTCGGCAAGACATCGTTGTCCTGCGCCGTCGCCGTCCGATTGGCCCGACAGGGCCAGCACGTGCTGCTGGTCAGCACCGATCCCGCGTCCAACATCGGCCAGGTCTTCGACCAAGCCATCGGCCCGGTCAGCACGGCGGTAACCGGAGTCCAGGGCCTGTGGGCCGTGGAAATCGACCCGCAGACCGCTGCCATTGGTTACCGGGAACGGATCGTCGGACCCGTCCGCAGCACACTGCCCGACGACGTCATCGCCAGCATCGAGGAACAGCTGTCCGGAGCCTGCACCACCGAGATCGCCGCCTTTGACGAGTTCACCGGGCTGCTCACCGATCCGAAGATCACCGACGCCTACGACCACGTCATCTTCGACACCGCCCCGACCGGACACACCATCCGCCTGCTGCAACTCCCGGGCGCCTGGAGCGGGTTCATCGACACCAACCCGGCCGGCGCCTCCTGCCTGGGCCCGCTGGCCGGGCTGGACAAGCAACGCCGGCGATACGCCGACGCTGTGACCACGCTGTCCGATCCGACCCGAACCAGGCTCGTCCTGGTCGCCAGACCCCAGAGCAGCTCGCTGACCGAGGCCGCCCGAACCCATGTCGAACTCGCCGCGACCGGGCTGAACCAGCAATACCTGGTGATCAACGGCGTCCTCCCGGTGCAAGCCAGCGCAGACCCGCTGGCCGCCGCCGTGCGCAACCGCGAGCAGGCCGCACTGACTGCGATGCCGGACTCCCTGACAGCCCTGCCGATCGACCAGATCCCGCTCAAGGGGTTCAACCTCGTCGGGATCGACGCCCTGAACCGCCTGTTTGACGACGACGACGCCGCCGACGACGCCGCCGACGCCGGCAGCGCCGACTTCGCGGTCGACCTCCCCGGTCTGTCGGCCCTGGTCGACGAGATCGCCGACACCGGCCACGGTTTGGTCATGATGATGGGCAAGGGCGGTGTCGGCAAGACCACCATCGCCGCCGCCGTCGCCGTCGCCCTGGCCGAACGCGGCCTGCCGGTCCACCTCACGACCACCGACCCCGCGGCGCACCTGACCGAAACTCTTGCCGGGTCGCTGCCGACTCTGCGGGTCAGCCGCATCGACCCGCACGCCGAATCCGCCGCCTACAGCGAGCACATCCTGGCCACCAAGGGCAAGGACCTGGACGCGCAAGGCCGGGCCGCGCTCGAGGAGGATCTCCGCTCCCCCTGCACCGAGGAGATCGCGGTTTTCCAGGCGTTCTCCCGCAAGATCCGGGAGGCCAGGACCGCCTTCGTGGTCATGGACACCGCCCCGACCGGGCACACCTTGCTGCTGCTCGACGCCACCGGTTCCTATCACCGTGACGTCACCCGGCACACCGTGCCGGGCCAGCGCGTCACCACCCCGATGATGCAGCTGCAGGACCCCGACCGGACGAAGGTCATCATCGTGACCCTGCCCGAGACCACACCCGTGCTCGAGGCCGCCCGCCTGCAGGATGACCTGCAACGCGCCGGAATCACACCCTGGGCCTGGGTGATCAACAACAGCCTCGCCGCGGCCCACACCACAGCCCCCCTGCTCCGACAGCGGGCAGCCCACGAACTCACCGAGATCCGCGCCGTCCTGGACCGACACGCGAATCGGATCGCCCTGGTACCCCTGCAGACTCAGGAACCCATCGGTATCCAACGCCTGTCCGAACTCACCAACCACACCAACTGTCTCGCCGCGCCCCACATTTGGTAGGTGTGCCCCTACGAGAGGGTGAGCTGGGCGAGTTCGCCGCGGGAGGTGACTCCGGCCTTGGTGAAGATGTTCCGCAGGTGGAAGGCGACGGTCCGGTGCGACACCCAGCACTGTGCGGCGATGTCCTTGTTCGACAGTCCCTGGCGGGCCAGGTCTGCGACCTGTCGTTCCATCGGGGTGAGGTTCAGCAGCGTCGACGGGTCACGTTTGCGGGCGGTCTCCCCGGACGCCCGCAGCTCCTGGGTCGCCCGGGTGACCAGCGGCTCCGCGCGCAGGTCAGCGAATGTCTCCAGCGCGACCCGCAGGTGCAGGCGCGCATCGACGCGACGCTGGGCACGGCGCAGCCACTCGCCGTAGGCGAGGTGGGTCCTGGCACGGTTGTACGGGTGGCCACCAGCATGGTGATCCAGCGCGCTCTCGTACAGCGCGGGCGCGTCGACAGGTTCGGCAAGGAGCGCACGCCCGTGGTCCACGACGGCCAGGGCCCACGGCCAGGCGGTGCCCTGCGCGAAGAGGGCCAACTGCTCGATCCACACCGCGGCCTGTTCCCGGTCACCGGCTCGGACGGCCACCTCGATGCGGTCGAGGGCGGCGAGCCGGCCCAGCGTGCTCAGTCTGATGCTGCCGAAGTGGCTCAAGGCGGTCCGGGTGTCGCCGGCCTGCGCCGCGCGGCTGCCTTGCGCCCAGCGCATCAGGTCGTGGACGGGGTCGGCGAGGACGCCGAGCGGTTGCCGGGACGCCGCTTCCAGATCGGCCAGCAGCGGGTCGTAGTCGGCGGCGGCCCAGCCTTGGACGGCCGCGAGCAGCGCCAGCTGGCCGAGCGGGACCGCGCCGAGCGGACGCTGCCCGGCGCTCACGCTGAGCGCGAGCGCTTCCTCAGCGGAGCTGCGCAGCGCACCCCACTGGCCGGTGACCAGCTGGCTGAACCCCAGCCGGGGCAGCGCGTACAGGACGAGCATGCCGGCGCCGGCGTCCCGGGCGCCGGCGAGCATCTGGGTGAAGCACCGTAGGTGGGCTTCGTGGTCTCCCAGGTGCAGGGCGGCGTTACCGAGGTGGGCCAGGACATCGGGGTCGGACACGTCGGTGCCGGCGCCCAGTGCGGCGCGCAGGGACGCGAGGCCGGCCGCCCAGTCGAACGCGGAAGCCTGGGTGAGGCTGAGAAGCAGGTGGCCGAGGCATCTGGTGCGCGCAGTTTCGCTGTCAGCGGCTTCGGTCGCGACGGTGCTCACGTCGAGCGTGCTGCCGCTGTCCGCGCCGTAGGTGTGCGTCAGTGCCGCGGCGACCGCCAACTCGAGCGCGCGGGTGGGGTCGTCTGCCGCCACGGCGTGGGCCGCGACGGTGAACAGGCGGTGCGCATCGATGGCGGATCCGACGTTGACCTCGATCCGTCCGCGCAGGCGGTCGATATCGGCACGCAGGACCCGGTCGTCGGCGTGCTCACGGGCAACCAGACTGAGGCTGCGAGCGCGTGGGGTCTCGCCGGCGGCCCATGCGTTGCGTGCGGCGGCGAACACCCGTGCGGAGCGAGCCGCCTCGCCCGTGGTCAGGTCGGCGGCCCGCTCGTACGCGTCGGCCGCGGCGGCGTACCCGCCGCGGCGCTCGGCACGCGCACCGACCGCGTTGAGATCGGCGGCGACCGCCTGGTCGGGGCTGTCAACGGCCGCCGCCCGGTGCCAGGCGTATCGGTCGGGGTCGTCACCGCCGTCGAGGGCTCTGGCCAGCGCCGCATGGGCCTGGCGGCGTTCCCAGCTCGTCGCGGCCTGGTACACCGCGGACCGCACCAGCGGGTGCCGCACCCGCAGACCGTCACCGTCGACCACGATCAGCCCGGACCGTTCAGCCGACTCCAGGGCGCCGGGATCGACGTCCAGCAGGGCAGCGGCGCGGCGCACCGTCGCGACCCGACCCGAGTCGTCGGCGGCCGCGATCAGCAGCAGAGTCTGCACAGGCTGCGGCAGCCGGCGGCTCCGGTCCAGGAAGACACGTTCCAGGCCGGCGGTGAGATGCGGCTGGGTGGGCATCGGTGCCGCGCCGGCCAGCTGTTGCGCGCTGAGTGTGGTCGGCAACTCGACCAGTGCCAGCGGATTACCGGCGGCCTGAGCCATCAGCCGGACCGCAACCTCGTCGGTCACCGTGGTCCCCAACGCCTCGGTGAGCACCGCCCTGGACGCGGCGCCGGTCAGCGGCGTCAGCGCCATGGCGGCGACGTCGTCGGGTGCGAACATGCGGCCCTCGCCGTCGCGGGCGGCCAGCACGACGGCGACACGGTCCGCACCCAGTCGCCGCGAGGCGACCAGCACAGCGTCCGCGGTCGCCTGGTCGAGCCACTGGGCGTCGTCGACCACACACAGGACGGGCCGTTCCTCGGCTGCCTCGGTGAGCATCGACAGCGTCGCCAGCGCCACCAGGAACGGCTGAACGGTCGACTCCTCGTCCTGGCCGAAAACGGCCCGCAGGGATCGGGCCTGCGGCGCCGGGAGCCGGTCGATGAGGCGCAGGACAGGGCGCAGCAGCCGGTGCAGCGCGGCGAACGCGAGCGGCGCCTCGGACTCGAGCCCCTGCGTACGCAGGACCAGTACGTCGTTGCCGGCGTGTGCGACGAGGTCTAGGAGCAGCGCGGACTTCCCGACTCCGGGCTCGCCATGCACGAGCAGAGTGCCGGCCCGGCCCGATCGCGCGTCGTCGAGGAGCGTGGCCAGACGCGCCCGCTCGGCATCTCTCCCGTGCAGCACACGGTGACCATACGCGGCCTGCCAGGAGGCTGCCGCCCGCAAAACCCGGCGAATTCGCCGGGGCGACCGTCGTCCGGGTCCAGCACTGTGATGGAGGCGGCGCCGCACCCAGGCATCCGCTCGCCGCATCCCACTGGAGGATTTCATGTTCAGCACGCCAACCGACCCGACAATCGATCTCGGCACCCACGGGTGGGTGGAGCGGACCGGCGGACTGCTCACCAACAGGGAGCGACGAAGCCTGCTCCGGCCCCTCGCGGGCACGCACTCGTTCAACGCTGCCGGCCGAATCTCGATGCTGCTGCGGGTCAACTCCGGCCGCAGAACCTCGCTCACGCCAGGGCACCGACCAGCCCCGGACTCGGCCCTGACCCGCGCCGCCGAAGACCTGGCCCGGCGCCGACTGAGCCCGGCGGTGCTCAACCACTCGTACCGGACCTATGCCTTCGGTGCAGCGCTGGGCGAGTTGGCGAACGTTGACGTCGACCGGGAACTGCTGTACGCGGCGGCCCTGCTGCACGACATCGGTCTCACCACGCCGGTGTCGCAGGTCGACTTCACCCGGGCCAGCGCGCGCGCCGCCCGCGAGGTGGCCGAGGAGGTCGGCCTGTCCACCGCCGCCACGGACACGATGCGGACCGCGATCACGTTGCATCACAGTCCCGGGGTGACCCCGGCACACGGCCCGGTCGCCTACCTGCTCTCGGCCGGTGCAGGGCTCGACGTGATCGGACTGCGGTCCTGGCAGCTGCCCCGGGACGTCCTCGACGCGATCACCTCCACGCACCCCCGGCTCGGGTTCAAACGCGAGTTCACCGCGGCTTTCCGCGCCGAATCCGCCCAGGTGCCGCGCGGTCGGGCCGCGTTCCTGCGCCGGTACGGCGCTTTCGACCTGGCCATCAAGCTCGCCCCGTTCCACGGCTGATCTGTCCCCTGCCACGTTCGGCCGGGCCAGCGACGAAAAACCCGGTCATTCCGCCGGGGCGATCTGCGGGCGCCACGACGAGGCTCAGCGTGTCAGTTGATCCACCCACTCAGACCCACATCCAGGAAGCGAGCCCGTCATGAAGACCGCCACACCCACCCAACCCTTGACCGGTCACCCCACCCCGGGGGAGGGCGCGCCCAGCGACCGTGCGCCGATTCATCGCCGCCTCCCGGTTCTGATCGCCGTCGCGATGCTCACCGGTCTGCTGACCACCCTGGTCCTGGTCCTGGTCGTCGTCGCCGGCGCCTCCGAGTCCGTCGTCACCGGTACTGCGTTGATCGGGCTGGCCTCCGGCTGGGGGATGCTCGCGGTGCTCACCACCCGGCTGACCAGCAGGCCGCAACGCTGGGCCGCGGTACCGGCAGTCGTGATGGTGACCACCGGCGCCACACTGATAGTCACGACGCCCGGCGACGGGGTGCTCACGGCGTTGGGCTGGGTGTGGCCGCCGGTCGCTCTCGCGCTGGCCGGCTGGATGGTGCGGGCGGTGCGCCGCACCGTGCCCGGGCGATCCCGGTGGTTGCTGTACCCGGTCGTCGGTGCCCTGGCCATCGCATCGGTCGGCGCCCTCGTCGAAAGCGTCGCCGTCACCCGTGACGAGACCGGCTCCACGATGCCTGGCGCGCTGTACGACGTGGGCGGGCACCAGCTGCACCTGAGCTGCACCGGCACTGGCAGCCCCACGGTCGTTCTCGAGAACGGCCTCAGCGAGACCTCACCGCTGTGGACCGCCGTCACCGCCCGCGTCGCCGACAGCACCCGGATCTGCGCCTACGACCGGGCCGGGCAGGGCTGGAGCACCGATACGCCGCACCCGCAGGGGGGGCTGGAAGTCGTCACCGACCTGCACACCCTGCTGACCGTCGCCGGCGAGACCGGTCCGTACGTGCTCGCCGGGCACTCCTCCGGCGGCGCTTTCGCCCTGACCTACGCCGCCCGGTACCCGGAACAGGTCGCCGGTATGGTGCTGCTGGACTCGTCCAGCCCGTACCAGTTCACCGCGTTGCCCGACTTCTCCGGCACCTACGCCGCCATGCACCGGGTGCTCTCCGTGCTGCCCACGCTGTACCGCCTCGGCGCCGGTCAGCTCGTTCCGACGTCCACCTTCACCGCGCTGAGCCCGATGGCGACCGCCCAGATCGACGCCTTCGCGAACAGCCCCCGCGGCGCCCGGAACATGAGCGACGAGCATTCCCAGCTCCCGGACGTCTTCACGCAGGCGCAGGCCCTGACGACGTTCGGCGCGAAGCCACTGGCCGTCGTGACCAGCCGTGAGAACGCCGACGGCACCAGGGGCTGGACCGCCGCTCAGGACCAGCTGGCCGCGCTGTCCACGAACAGCATCCATTGGGTTTCCGACGCCACCCACGTGGGAATCCTCAGCGACACCGCCGGGTCCGCCGACTCGGTCCGCGCGATCACCGCGGTCGTCACCGCCATCCGCACCGGCGCACCGGTGGCCACCCCGTAATTTGCTGCCACGCCAGATCGATGATCCCGGTCTTGGACCAGTGCGAGGACCATCACCGCCGAAGGCCGCCAGGAACGGGTCACGCCGGCATCTCAAGCCTGGCGGCTGTGCGCACGATCGCCTGTCAGCCGCAGGCCACGACCACTGTCAACGCCGCCGCTGGGCGGCCCGGCCCCTGGAGAGCCAGATGAGCAAGGAACCGAACAGTACCGCCGTCAGCGAGTCCGACCGCGACGACCATGATGCCTTTCCCACCGGCGCCGCGGGCCTGCCGGACGCCACCTCGACGCCGACCATAGAGCTGTCCGACGGCGACGTCGTCGATCTGCGCGTCACTCCCGTCGGCAAGCAGATCGGTGACAGCCGCGTTCGGATGCTGGCGTACAACGGATCCATTCCCGGACCGACGCTGCAGGTGCGCCAAGGTTGTGAACTGGTGGTGAACGCCGGCAATGACGGTGACCTGGAGACGACCGTGCATTGGCATGGGCTCCGCCTGGAGAACCGTTTCGACGGCACCCACCACACGCAGGACCCGATCCCGGTGGGCGGCACTTTCAGCTACCGCATCTCCTTCCCCGACCCGGGCGTGTACTGGTACCACCCGCACATCCGCCAGGACTACGGGCAGGAAATGGGCCTCTACGGCACCATCGTCGTCGAACCGACGGAACCCGACTACTGGCCGCCGGCGCACCGCGAGCTCACCGTCACCCTGGACGACATACTCCTCACCGAGGGCGCGGTTGCGCCCTTCAGCAGAACCACCACCACCCACACCGCGATGGGACGATTCGGGGACGTGCTGCTCGTCAACGGCGACCCGAACCTCAAGTTGAGCGCCGCCGCCGGCGAGGTGGTCCGGTTCTACCTGGTGAACACCGCGAACACCCGCGTTTTCAACGTCGCCATCCCTGGGGCACGAATGAAACTGGTCGGCGGCGACAGCGGTCGCTACGAACAGGAGGAGTTCGTCGGTTCGGTGCTGTTGTCGCCGTCCGAAAGGGTGGTGGTGGACGTGCGGTTCGGCGAAGCCGGGCTGGTGATGATGGAACACCACACCCCTGACCGGGTCTACCCCCTTGCCGAATTCACCGTGGCCACGGACCCGGCAATCGCCTCCCTCGCGGATCAGTTCGATACCGTGCGCACCAACGCGGACATGGTGGCCGAACGCGGGCGCATCACCGCGAAGCTGGCCGCCGACCCGGACAAGACCATCGCCTTTGTCGCCGAAATGGACCTGGACGGACCGGAACCGGCCTCGCTCTACACCTGCCCCATGCACCCCGAGGTGACCAGCACCGAACCTGCCCGCTGTCCCGACTGCGGCATGAAACTGCTGCCGGCGCACCGGGGGACCCCGCCCCTCACCGGTCACGACCTGGCCGGGAACGGTCTTCACGCACCAGACGCCGAACAGCATGGGCACCCCATCCCCCATCACGCAAGTCAGTCACCGGCCGCCGGCGATGGCGTCGAGTGGGAGGACGACATGGTGGAGGTGAACCGGATGACCACCCCGGCGAACATGCGGTGGATCCTCGTCGACCGGGGCACCGGCGACCGCAACCACGCCATCGACTGGCACTTCCGGGTCGGCGATCAGGTGAAGATCCGGCTGATCAACGAGATGGACTCCGACCACCCGATGCACCACCCGTTTCACGTGCACGGTGCCGGGCGGTTCCTGATCATGGCCCGCGACGGCGTCGTCGAACCGAACCTGGTGTGGAAGGACACCGTCCTGGTCCGCCGCGGTGAAACCGTCGACATCCTGCTCGACGTCACCAATCCCGGCCTGTGGATGGCCCACTGCCACATCGCCGAGCACCACGAGAGCGGCATGATGTTCAACTTCCACGTCCACCCGATCGCCGCACCGCTGCCGGAGTCGGTCCGATGACCGGGCCGGCGGACATCCTGGACGTTCTGGTGGTCGGCGCCGGGCAGGCCGGGCTCGCGGTGGGTCATCACCTTCGCCGGCGCGGTGTGCGGTTCCTGATCGTGGACGGGGCCGCCGAAGTCGGCGCGTCGTGGCGGCACAGGTGGGAATCACTGCGGCTGTTCACCCCCGCCCAGTACGACAACCTGCCCGGCCTGCCGTTCCCCGCCGCACATGACAGCTATCCCGGCAAGGACGACGTTGCGAACTATCTGTCCGCCTACGCCACCCAATCGGAACTGCCGGTCCGGCTGAACACCGCGGTCACCGCGCTCACCCGCGATGCCGAGAGCGGTTGCTACCTGGCGAAAGCCGGCGGCGAGGTAGTGCGGGCGCACCAGGTCGTGGTCGCCACCGGGCCGTTCCAGGTGCCGTCGATCCCCGCCGCCGCGGCGAGGCTCGACCCGCGTGTCGCGACGGTGCACAGTTCCGGGTACCGCAACCCCGGTGCCCTGCCGCCCGGTCGGGTGCTCGTCGTCGGTGGCGGGAACTCCGGGTGCCAGATCGCCGCGGAACTGTCCGCCACCCGGGAAGTCGAACTGTCGGTCGGCAGCTCCTCCCCGGTCCTGCCGCAACGGCCGCTGGGCCGCGACATCTGGTGGTGGGCCAGCGGTCTCAGGATCGACCGGGTCACCGCCGGATCGCTACTCGGCCACCGGCTGGCCGGCCGCGATCCGGTGTTCGGAGCCGGTCCCCGGCAGCTCGCCACACGCCCCGGGATCCGGGTCCACCCGCGGCTGACTCAGGTGGCCGGCCGGACCGTGACCTTCCAGGACGGCGCGACCGCCGAGGTTGACGTGGTGGTGTGGGCCACCGGGTACCGGGCGGATCACTCCTGGATCGAAGTGCCCGGTGCCTTCGATGCGCAGGGCCGGCTCCAGCAGCTCCGGGGCATCACCGAGTCGCCCGGCCTCTACACGGTGGGTCTGCCCTGGCAGCACACCCGGGGTTCGGCGCTGCTGGGTTGGGTGGGCGCGGACGCCGCGTTCGTCGCCGACCACATCTCCCGGAGACTTCCCGCCGGTACCGGCAGCCGATGACGTTCACCGTGATGAACCAGCCGGGTGTGCGAGTGCGGCTCAGGGGCGTCTTGAGGTTCTGAAGTGTTCGCGGTGTTCCCCCGGCGTGGTGTTGAGCCGTCGGCGGAATGTGCGGTTCATGGTCTCGGGGGTGCCGAAGCCGCAGCTCCGCGCGATCTGTTCGATCGAGTTGCCAGTGGTCTCGAGCAACCGGCAGGCCGACTCGAGCCGAAGGGTCTCGACGTGGTCCGCCGCGGTGATGCCGAGCTCTGCCTTGAACACTCGGGTGAAATGTCGTTCGGACAGATTGATCTGGCGGGCCAGGGCGGGCACGGAGAGGTCGTCCTCGAGGTGGTCGCGGAGCCACGACAACAGGTCCCGGACAGGTTGGGTGTCAGCGCCTTGCGCTGCCAGGAGCGCCGAGAACTGGGCCTGGCCACCCGATCGTTGCAGGTAGACCACAAGGTGGCGGGCCACGCTCGCGGCCACCTGATGGCCGTGGTCCTGGGCCACCAGCGCGAGCGCGAGGTCGATACCGGCGGTGACCCCGGCCGAGGTCCACACGTTGCCATCCTGGACGTAGATCGAGTCCGACTCGACGATGACGTCCGCGTAGGTGTCCTGCAGTAGCCCGCATTCGGCCCAGTGGGTGGTGGCACGTCGTCCCTGTAGCAGGCCGGCCGCGGCGAGGACGAACGCACCCGAGCACACCGAGGTGACCCGTCGGGCCTCACCGGCGAGCCGGCGAACGTGGTGCAGCAACTCCTGGTCGGCGGCAGCCGCCTTCATTTCCGCACCTCCGGCGACTACGAGCGTGTCGATGGGCGTGTCGACGTCGGCGATGGAAGTAGAGGTGAACTCCAGACCGCAGCTGGCGAGCACAGGCCCACCTGTGGTGGTGACGACGTCGGTGCGGTAAAGGGCGGACGGCAGGAATCGGCGGGCGCTGGCGAAAACCTCCAGGGGGCCCGTGACGTCGAGGATCTGCGCCTCGGCGAACGTGACGATGACGACGCGTGGGCGGCTCATCCGGTGCTCATCCGCGCAGCCTAGGCCGGTTCGATCGTGGCCGGGATCGTCAACAACGCGTCCTTGCCGCACAGGGGTGCTGCCCACAGGCTGAAGTCATGAAGGTCGCCCTGGTTCGCCGGGCCCGTTTCACCGCCCTCGGCCTGGCGGGACCCAGCCGACACCGGCACTCAGAAAGGCGCCAAGCAATGACGACCAACGTAGGAACCTCCCAGACGACCTGGCTCCGCCGTGTCCTGGGCACGACCCTGGGGCTCACCCTCGGACTCGCCACCCTGGCCGGCGTTATCGTCGCGGGGGTTTCCGTCACCAGTCCAAGCACCTCCCAGCTCTTCCCCACTTCCTCGACGGGCGCATCCTCGGCATCGCTCCAGTGCGCCGAGCCAGTCTCGGCGGCGAACCCCACAGCCATCCGGCCCGGTCGTCGGCTCGTGGTCGCGTTCGTTGTCGGCGCGAGCGGCACCGTCCCCAGCGACCTCCTCGCGCCGTATGACATCTTCGCGAGCTCGCCTGCGTTCACTACGTACGTGGTCGCCAACGTCGCCACCCCAGCCCCCCTCGAAGGCGGGCCGGCGGTCCTTCCGACGTACACGTTCGCCGACGTCGACGCAGACCCCGCCCTGACGCCCGACCTGGTGGTCGTGCCCGCGCTGACCGAGCCGACGGGCGCTCCGGAAGCCCCCTTGCGCGACTGGGTGACCCGCCAGCACGACGACGGGGCCAAGGTGCTGGGCGTGTGCAGCGGGTCTCTCGTCCTTGCTGCCACCGGGATGCTCGACGGGCTGCACGCCACCAGCCACTGGTCCCGCATCGGCGCTCTCGAAGCCAGCCGCCCCGCCGTGCAGTGGACGCGCGGCCGCCGGTACGTCGAGGACGGGTCCGTGACCACGACGGCTGCCGTAACGTCCGGTGTCCCGGCCGCCCTGCATCTGGTCGCCGAGCTCGCCGGGCCCGTTGAGGCTCAACGAGTGGCCAACCTGCACCCGGAGTTGCGGTGGACCTCGACCCGGGCGACCGACATTCCTGAGGATCACTTCGCTATCCACGACTGGCCCGTGGGACTCAACTACGTGCTGCCGTGGTTCCGTCCGACCATCGGCATCGCCCTGGAAAGCGGCGTGGGCGAATTGGATGCCACTGCAGCCTTCGAGGTGTACACCCAGTCCGCGGCCGCCCGGACCGTCGCCCTCGCCGAGGGCGGCACGGTGCGCACCCGACACGGCCTCGTCCTACTCACCACCAGCTTCACCAACGCGCCCAGCCTGTCCCGGGTCGTGGTACCCGGCGCCGAAACTCTCGACGCCGTGCAGCCACCCCTGCGGGCCTGGGCCGACCAGCAGCGACTCTCCGTCGAGCCACTGGCGGGCCTCCCAGGTCCGGACGGATCTGTCGGCGGGGGCGGATTCAGCGCGGCTCTGCAGAACCTGGCCGATCACACCGACGCCGCCACCACGACCGCGACCGCCAAGATGATCGGATACCCGACCACCGGCCTCACTCTCGGCACCCAGCATCGGTCCTGGCGGCCGGTCCTGCTGGCCGTCGCCGGCGTCGCACTCGCAGTCCTCGCCGGGCTGGCACCCACCTCGCTGGCCCGGCGTCGGCGTCGCCGGTCCACCGGCGTAGCCACCCTGCCTTTCCCGGCCATTTCGCCGGTGCGAGCTCCCGGTGCCGGCGACATGGTTGTCAGGTAGGCCATCCCACCGCCAGAAAGAAGCCGTCATGTCCACCATCATCGGGACCCGCCCCCCACATTCGCCGCACAGACAGGGCACCAGAGCCACGGACCTCGGCGAACGCCGCCGCCGCCGGGTCGCCCTCGGCCTGCTGGTCTCCGCCCAGTTCGTCGTCATGCTCGACACATCAATCGTCAACGTGGCCCTGCCCTCCATCCAAGCCGACCTGAGGCTCAACCCCACTTCGGTCACCTGGGTCATCAACGCCTACGTCCTGGCGTTCGGCGGCCTGCTGCTGCTGTCCGGACGTGCCGCAGACCTGTTCGGCCGCCGCCGCATGTTCGTCACCGGCTCAGCGCTGTTCACCGCCGGCACCCTGTTCGCAGCGTTCGCCGCCAACCAAGGGCTCTTGGTCGCGGGCCGCCTCGTCCAAGGGGTCGGTGCCGCAGCGCTGAGCCCGGCCGCGATGTCACTTCTCCTGTTGACCTTCACCGGCTCTCGGCGAGCCAGGGCCATGAGCATCTGGGGCGCTGCGTCGGCGCTCGGCGGAGCCACCGGTGTGATGGCTGGCGGACTGCTCGTCGGGTCGTTCGGCTGGTCATCGGTGTTCTTCGTCACCGTGCCCGTGTCAGTCGCCGCGGTGATCGTGGCCCGAACCGTGCTCGACGAAGGTGCCCGCGGTGCGCGACGCCGATTCGACGGGCTCGGGGCGGCCACCATCACCGGTGCAGTCGTCGCCCTGGTCTACGGCGCCCTCGGCGGCGCTGACCGCGGCTGGACGTCCCTTCCCGTGGTGGCCAGCCTTGTCGGCTCCGTCGTTCTCCTGGCGGCCTTCGCGATCATCGAGCGCCGTGCCGCCGACCCACTCGTGCCGCCGGACCTCTTCCGGTCCCGAACACTGTCCACGGGCGTCGCCCTCGCGGTCTTTGGTGGAGCAGCCCGGGCTTCCACGTTCGTGCTCCTTGCCCTCTACCTCCAGCAGGCGCTCGCCATGGCTCCGCAGCAGGCCGGACTAGCCATGGTCCCCACGTCGCTGGCCGGATTCTCCTTCTCGCTCGCGCTCCTGCCGCGAATCTTGCGTGCCGTCGGCCCGCAACGCGCGCTCGTCATCGGCCTCGTCGTCCTCGCCGCCGGCCACCTGTGGCTGGCCAACGCCCCGCGAGCCGCGGGGTACCTCGTAGCAGTCCTGCCCGGGCTACTGCTGGTCGCTATCGGCGTAGCCCTCAGCTTCACCCCCACCACCATGGTCATTGCCTCGGCCGTGCCCGAGTCGCACACTGGGCTCGCGTCCGGTCTCGCAGGTTCGGCAACCCAAATCGGCGCTGCGCTCGGCACGGCCGCGTTCACCGCAATCGGCATCTCGGCGGGAAACCCGGGTACCGGCATGCTCGGCGCCACCGGGTTCTCGGCTGCGTTCACCGCGGCCGCGGTGGTCGCACTCGCGACGGCAACTCTGGGCACCACCATCGCGCGAGCACGGCGATGAGTCCTTCTCTCAGGTCGCTCTCACCAGGCTGTTCACCGAGCAGATAGTAGGGCGCTCTGTCGTCGGGTCCATTGGCTGATATCACCCCGGCGGATCGCGGCGAAACCAAGAATGATGCTGACGGCCATGTCCGATCCGGGCGCCAATCGGAACAGATGGGCCAGCCGCATCAGACGTCGGCCACCTGCGGCGCCACTTCCTTGCCGAGCAACTCGATGCCACGCAGCAGGTCAGCGTGCGCGAGCCGCGGATTGGTCATCTGCAACGAGACCCGGTTGACCCCGCCCAACTGTTCGGACACCCGACGCAGCTTGGCGACGATGGTGTCCGGATCACCGAGGAAAAACGCGCCGTCGGGGCCGCTGGTCGCGTCGAACTGGGCGCGGCTCGGGGCACGGAAGCCACGCTCACGGGAGACCTGGGTGAACATCTGGTGCCATCCCGGGTAGATCGTGTCGGCAGCCGCCTGCACGCTTTCGCCAACGAAACCGAAGACATGCAGCCCGACCAGCAACGCCTCCGGTGCATGTCCGGCCTGGGCGCCGGCCCGCCGGTAGAGATCGACAAGCGGGGCGAACTGACGCGGTTCGCCACCGATGATCGCCACCATCAACGGCAGTCCGAGCAGGCCCGCCCGGACGAACGACTCAGGCGTGCCACCAACGCCGACCCAGATCGGCAGCGGGTTCTGCACAGGCCGCGGGTAGATGCCCTGCCCGGTGAGCGGCGGCCGATGCTGGCCGGACCAGGTGACGTGCGCGGAATCGCGGATCTTCAGCAGCAGATCGAGCTTCTCGGCGAAAAGCGTGTCGTAGTCGGCTAGGTCGAGGCCGAACAAGGGGAATGCCTCGGTGAAAGAGCCACGACCGACAACCAGGTCGATACGGCCCTTGGAGATCAGGTCGAGGGTCGCGAACTGCTGGAAGACCCGTACCGGGTCGGCAGCACTGAGCACGGTCACCGCACTCCCCAGCCGGATCCGCGACGTCCGAGCGGCCGCGGCACCCAGGATCACCGGCGGCGCCGAGTCGTAGTACCTCGCGGTGGTGCTCACCGATCCCGAACGAGTAGAGGCCGGCCGTGTCCGCCAGTGCGATCTCCTCCAGCAGGTGTTCGATCCGCTCTTGCGGACCCACCAAGCGTCCGGTCGCAGGGTCGGTCACTGCTGAGACGAAACTGTCGACGCCGACGTGCACGAAGTCCTCCATGTCGATCAACCGCGGCCGCCGCGCGGCCACACCTATTTCAACACTCAGGGCGGCGACTCGGCCAGCCACCCAACAGCTCCACCGGCCCACATCCGGCTTCGCCCATCTGGACCGCTAGAAGTGGGTCGAACCTGCCATCGCCACCGCGACATCCTCCTCGGTGGCGCCCCTCGCGAGGCGGGCGTTGACGCGCCCCTCGCGCAACACGACGATGTCGTCCGACAGTGCGAGTAGCTCCTCGAGTTCGGAGGTGACGATGAGGATGGCAACACCATCTTGAGCGAGCTGGTCGATCAGCCGATAGATCTCGGACTTGGCGCCGACATCGATTCCGCGGGTCGGCTCGTCCAGCAGGAGCACCTTCGGCCTGTCGGCGAGCCACCGGCCGAGCACGATCTTCTGCTGGTTGCCGCCGGAGAGGTTGCGGACCGGCTCGCTGTCATTGGCCGCTTTCAACCCGAGCTGGGCGCGCATGGAGTTGACCAGCGCCTCCTCGTCGCGTCGGCGCACCCAGGAGAGCATCGGCTTTCGGGCCGAGGCGACGAAGGCGGCGTTTGCCCTGACGGACATGTCCATCGCCAGGCCGTCCGCTCGCCGGTCCTCCGGCACGAACCCGATCCCGGCTCGGATGGAATCGCGGACCGACTTCGCCCGCAACGGGACACCGCCTACCGTGACATCGCCGGCCCTTGGCACCAGACCATAGATCGCTTCCAGCACCGTCGACCGGCCACTGCCGACCAGGCCACCGATTCCGAGCACCTGGCCGGGTCGGACCGAAAGGCTCAGCGGCTCGGTGATGCGTCCGGCGACGAGGTTTTCGACCCGTAGCAGCGGATCACCGACGGTGGCGGCTTCCCGAAGCTGCCGGCCGGACAGTTCCCGACCGACCATGTTCCGGATCACGGTTGCTTCATCGGTGACTGCGGTGGGGGTGTCGGCAACGACGTGCCCGTCACGGAGAACCACCACCCGGGTGGTGATCGCAAAGATCTCGTTCAGCCGGTGGCTGACGATGAGAATCGCGGTGCCCTGTGCGCGGGCCCGTTCGATGACGTCGAAGAGTTGGCCGACGTAGTCGGCGGTCAGCGACGCCGTCGTCTCGTCGAACACCAGGACGTGGCACCCACGGGCGATGAGCCGAACGACGTCGGTCAGATGAGCCTCGTCCTGTGAAAGGGTGCGTAGCTTGCGCCGGATCGGCAGGGCCAAGCCCGTCTCACGAACGACTTTCGCCGCGTCGGACCTGACTTTTGACCAGGAGATCAGGCGGCGTTTGGGTGCCATCCGGCCGAGCGAGATGTTCTCGGCGACCTCCAGCTCCGGGCAGACCTGAGCCTCCTGCAGCACGACCCCGACACCAGCGTGAACGCGTCCGGCCAAATCACCGTCCGCCAGTGGCGCGCCATCGACCTCGACCGTTCCGTGGTCCGGAGTCACGATGCCGGCAAGCACCTTGATCAACGTCGACTTGCCGGAGCCGTTCTCTCCGACCAGACCGACCACTTCACCCGGCTCGATCGTCAGGCTGACCTCGCTGAGCGCAGTGACGCCACCAAACCGCTTCGTGATGTCGGCGAGCCGGACAACCGGGCGAGGTCGGTCCGGTTGGCTCATCCGGCACCCCGGCGCCGGACTCGATCGATCCACACCGCGAGGATGAGCACCGAACCGGTGATCACGCCTTGCCACAGTGCTTGCACCCCGATCAGATCGAGCCCGTTCTGCAGGATCGCGATGAACAGGACGCCCATGGTGGTGCCGAACAGCGAGCTCTGGCCGCCCGAGAACGAAGTGCCACCGAGCAGCACCGCAGCCACCACCGACAGTTCGATGCCCACTCCGATGAGCGGCGAACCGGCCTGGATGCGGCCCATGAAGATGACCGAGGCGACCCCGACCAGCAGGCCGTTGACGGCGAAAACGGCAACCCTGACCCGGTCCACCGGGATGCCCGACAACCTTGCCGCGGCCTCGTTGCCGCCGACGGCGTAGAGCTGCCTGCCGAAGTTGGTCCATCGGATGACCGCGGCAAACAGCAGCACCGCGCCGACGGCGATTACCACCGGTACCGCTACGACGCCGACCTTGCCGTCACCCAGCCAGCTGATCAAGTCGAAGCCGGGCTCGTCGGACAGTGACACCGACAGCCCGTCGGTGGGCAACTGCGCGGCTGACCGGTAGATCGACAGCGTGCCCAGGGTGACGACGAAGAACGACAAGCCAACCTTCGCCACCAAGAGTCCGTTGATGGCGCCGAACAGGGTGCCGGCGATCAGTGTGCCCACCACCACCAGCCAACTCGGCACGTCGAGGCTGAAGAGTCCCGCCGCGACCATGGTGCACAGTGCCAGCATCGAGCCGATCGACAGGTCGATCATGCCGGTTGTCAGCAACAGGGTCGCACCAGTTGCCAGTAGCAGCGGGATCGCCAGCCCACGGGCGACATTCGTCAGGTTGGTGAACGTCAGAAACAGATCGTTGGTCAGCCCCAAGGCGATGATGATGAGGACCAGCAGCGTGGTGACCCCTGTCCAGGCCGGTGCTTCCCGCACCAGCCTGGACAGTCGGCCGCCCCGACCGGAGCTGGTTCCGAGCGGATCCAGACCCATCGCCAGGTCTAGGTCCTCGGACTCTCCGTATCCGGTCTTGCTCATTGGCTATCCAACCGCTGCGCAGCGGTCTTCGGCGGGCAGCCACTTGTCGGCGTTGGTGATGTCCCAACGCTTCATCGCGAGTTTGTCGGGCTCGACCGATCCGCCGTTCTGCAGCGTCTCGCCCATCTGAGCAGCCGCGTAGCCCATTCCCCATTGATCGGCGTCGTAGGTGGCGGTGATGATGCCGTCCTTGATGGCCTTGATGCCTTCCGGGGTGCCGTTGATGCCGAAGATCAGCATGCCGGTCATGCCGCGCGACTGGGCCGAAAGCCCGGCTCCGATCGCGGCGTTGTCGTTGAAGGCGAACACGATGGTGGCGTCGGGGTGCTTGGTGAACAGCGTGTCCGCCAAGGTGCGCGCGTCATTGACGTTGTCCTTGAGATTGTCCGACTGCTCGAGGACGGCAATGTTGGCCGCTGCCGCGAGATCGGCGAACCCGTTGATCCGGTCGGTAACCGTCTGAATCGGCGGTCCACCGATCAGGATGGCCTTGCCGCCACCGGCGGGCATGTGCTCCGTCACGTATTTGACGGCGTCCGCACCGGCGGTCGCGCTGTCCTCGTAGATCGATCCGGGAGCCGTCGACTTCGGGTTGTACAACTCGATGACCGACGCTCCGGCGTCCTTGGCGCGCTGGAACGGAGCGGTGAAGGCGGCCGGGTCGAGCGGCAGGAACGGCAACACATTGGCCTGCTGGGCCAGTAGGTTGTCGAAGTCGCTGATCTGCTTGTTGACGTCGAGATTGCTGTCCAGGGTGGTCACCTTGGCGCCGATCTTGTCCGCGTAGCAGGTGATCCCGAGGTTGATGTTGTGCTCACCAGACTCGGTCGCCAACGGTGAAGGAATGCCGTAGTAGATCTTCTTGCCCGACGCGCTCGACACCGTGTTGCTCGCCGCACTGCCGGTGCTGCCGGTGGCCGCCGCACTGCTGGCGGCGGAGCTGCTGCTGGTGCTGGCAGCCGTGTTGGCGGTGCTGGAGCAGCTTGTCAGGGCCAAGCCCACGACAGTGCTGATCAGAATTGCTGCGCTGCGTTTCATCTTTCTTCTCTCCTGGATCGACGGAAGGGTGAGCGATGGGGGTAGTGCGGTGTCAGACTTTCCATAGCCGTGCATCGAGGTCCCCGGAGAGCACCTCGACCCCGGTATCGGTGACCAGGACCTGGTTTTCGAGTACGAAGATGCCCATCGGCCCAGCGGCATCGGCCGGGAAGAGCATCGGCTCCATTGACATCACCATGCCCGGTCGTAGATGCGCCTCCTCGCTCAGATCGCCGGCATGATCGCGCAGGAACGGCCGTTCCCACAGGTCCATTCCGATGCCGTGACCGGACATGGCACCGGTGAAGTCCCCGAACCCCGCCGCAGCGAACACATCCCGGCCGGCCAGGAACAGCTCGCTCGCGGTGGCACCCGGTCGCACCGTGGCGATCATGACTTCCAGCGCCGACTGAGCGAGCGCGGCGTATTCCTCGGACTCAGCCGAGACGTTCCCGATCCCGATCAGCCGGATGATGTCCGACATATAGCCGTCGGCGCCGCCGCCACCGTCCAGGAAGACGATGTCCCCGTCGGCGAAGCGGTAGTCCGAAGCCGGTGAGTCCAGGACGGTGTGCCGCGCCCGGCCGGCCACACAGTTGAGATAGGTCGGACGGGTTCCCGCGGTCGCGCCGTTGCGGTACATCGCAGCCGCGGCGGTCGCCACCAGCTCGCGCTCGGTCATCCCGATGTGCGCCGCCTGAATCGCTTCGCGGTAGCCCTGGGTCGTGGCTGTGACGATGGTGCGGATCCGCGTCAGCTCTGACGGACTCTTGACCATTCGCAGCGCGCTGATCGCTCGGGTGAAATCGATCGGGTCGTCACCGATCGCGAGCATCAGGGCCTTGGCGGTCGGCCACGGAAGCATGACGAAGGCGCCGTCGCCGGTCTCGGCGCCGGTCCGCCCAGCGCGTAGACCAAGACGCGCGAGGTGCCCAGCCACCTTGGACGGCATCTCGGATGGGTCAGCGTGCCCGTCGATGGTGGGCACCCATGACGACCCCCGAGCGGCGCCGAGGTCGAACGCCGACGCAATGAGGACCGCGTCCGCCGGATTTCTGGTCGCGAGAAGGAGGCACGGCAACCATCTGCTCACTTCCCAGACCACCGAGTTGTACCCGCTCAGGTAGCGAATGTTTTCTTCCTGTGAGAACACCACGGCGTCCACGTCGAGTTCGTCCATCAGACGAGACAGCGCAGACCAGCGGCGTTCGTATTCAGCTGGGGTGAAGTCTGGAAATCCAGGGTCGTGACCGCCCAGATCGATGTTCATCCCTATGGAGCCGTCGCCGTGCGCGACATCGAGGAGATGATCCAGCGTTGGGCCGGTTACTGGAGTCCGCTTTGTGCTCATGATGGTTGCCTCCCACTCTGACAATGGCCTCGGTAAGTCAAGGCGATGGCGCGTGCTACGGACCAGATGGGTTGATACATCCGCCAGCAGGCATTCCTTCCACACGTGAACGCAAGCTAGAGAGTTATGTCCCATTCGTAGGCGAATTTTTCGATCTTGAGGATGATCGAAGTCTCCACGTCGGTGATACCCGGAGTCGTGCCGAGAACATCGGTGCAGAAACTGACGACATGTTCATGATCGATGAAAAAGGCCTCGATGATCAGGTCGTACCGTCCCGCCGAGATCCCGCAGTACCGGACCTCGGGGCGTGACTTCAATTCAAGCGCAACGGCTTTCAGGCTACTGAGCACCACAGAGATGCCGATGATTGCCGAAGTGTTGTAGCCGGCCAGCCGCGGTGTGGGTATCGCGATGATCTCGATGAGATCACCTTCAAAGAAGGCAGTCATGCGCTTTCGGATCGTCGTCTCGGTGACACCGGTCCGACGAGCGATTTCGGTATTGCTGGTCCGACCGTTGACCTGGAGAATGCGTAGAATCTCGCGATCGAGATCATCCAGAACGGGTTCGGGCTGGCGAGGGGGTTTCGTTGCGATTGCCATCTGTCAGATCCGCTGCAGATAGGTACGGGTTTCCCAGTCGGTGACCACCATGCTGAACTGGTGGGCTTCCTGGCGCTTGTACGCGAGATACGTTGCATGGAAGGCGGTTCCGAACGTTTCACGGGCAAGTTCATCGTTCTCGAAGGCGTCCAGTGCCTCATCGAGGGACGCGGGCAGGGCCAGACCGCCCAGCGCCGCGAGCTGCTCGGCGCTCATAGTGTAGGAGTCCTGGTTCAGCGGCGGCCCGGGATCCAATCGGCGGGCAATTCCGTCGAGCCCTGCTGCCAGCACCATGGCGATGCCCAGGTGGTAGTTCACTGAACTGTCGGCTGTGCGGACCTCAAGGGCATGCCGATTGACCGGCATCCTGCACATCAGCGTGCGGTTGTTCTCGCCCCAGGCCCGGTACACCGGCGCCCAGGAGATCTCGCCCATGAATCCTTTGCTGACGAACCTCTTGTAGGAGTTCACGGTGGGGCAGATGACGGCGTTGATAGCGCCGGCATGCTCCAGTACGCCAGCCACAAAATGCCTGGCAGTGTCGCTATAGCTCGACGATCCGTCACCGAGTTCGAACAGGTTTGCCTTTGACTGCGCGTCGGCAAGGCTGATGTTGATATGGGCGGCAGAACCGAAATCGTCCTGAAACGGTTTTGGCATGAAGCTCGCAATGCAGCCGAGGTCGCGGGCCACGTGCTTGGCCATCAGCCGGAACAGAACCATTCGGTCCGCCATCGACAGCGCGTCGGTGTAGTCGAAATTGAACTCGTACTGGCCGTCGCCGCCCTCGTGGTCAAAGGAGTAGACACCCCACCCAAGGGCATTCATGTGCTCCACCATCGGCCCGAGGAACGGCTCAGCCAGCATTGTCGTCTCGAGATCGTAACCGCGCGTCGATCCGCGTATTTTGTCCTGCTCGACCAGTGGCTCCCAGCTGTTCTCCCCGGGGCGCAGTACATAGAACTCCGGTTCGATTCCGACGTTCGCGAGGTATCCGAGCTCAGCGGCGGCAGACACCTGGCGGAGCAGGACGTTGCGGGAATCCTGGGCATATGGCTGTCCATTGAGATGGAGTTCTGATGGCACCAGCGCGAAGCGATTGTCCCAGGGCAGTACCACCAGCCGCTCCATGTCCGGGAAGCCGGCGCATTCGTCCTCGTGCGGCCCAAGGTCGCCCATGCCCTCCAGTGCGCCGACGGTGTAAAGCTCAGATCCTTTGGTCATCGACACCAGTGAGCCGACCGGAACGCACTTGCTCTTCGGAACCCCGTGAATGTCGACGTACCAGCCGAAGACGTACTTCACTCCACGCTCGATCAGCTCGTCACGGAGCTGTACCGCCTCAACCATCCGGTCCGCCCATCTGATCGAATTACGCACCCGAATGCGACCGTTGCGCCGAAATGCCGCTACATCTGGGGCCAAGTCGTCGAATCATGGCAGCCGATGATCAGCTTGTCAACGATCTTCCGGCAGGCAGCGACGCGGTACGACCGGTAGCCCACGCGCTCAACGACCTGAGTCCAGATCGATGGCCCAGATCGAGAATCGACGCTGCTTCGGTTGAAACAAACCGTTATCGAAGTTGTAACTCGCATCTATTGCGATACTCCGCGCCACCAGCCTACGTTTACCCGGTAAGTCGAACTCTGGCTTGCTCGGACGGACTTCTGGCCACAGGGCCAACTAACAGCGGAGGTTGACATGCGACGACTCGCCGGCACCTTAACCGTGGGACTGCTCACGCTGACCGTCGTGGGTTGCGGCAGTTCGAGCACAGGCAGCTCGGGAACAGGCAGCTCGGGAACAGGCAGCGGCCCCGCCGGATCCGGCTCCTCGTCCGCCTCGAGCAAGCCGATCGTCATCGGAGCGGTGATCGCCAAATCAGGCGGATTCGAGCTCTATGACAATCCCCAGTTGTCCGGCATGCAGTACGGCGTCGATCAGATCAACTCGGCCGGCGGTATCAATGGTCGGATGCTGCAGATCATCACTGGCGATACCAAAACCGACCCGGCGCAGATCCAATCCGCTGCGCAGGAGGTCATAGACAAGGGCGCCGATGTGATCGTGACGACGCCGGACTACGACTTCGGAGCGCCCGCGGCAATCGCGGCGACCAAAGCCGGTTTGGTGTCGTTCGGAGGTGCCGGCGCGCCGGAATTCGCCTTCCAGGGACTCGGATCCCTACACTTCAACGTCTACCAGGGCACCCCGACCGAGGGCTCAACCATGGCCCAGTTCGCGTACGAGAAGGGACTTCGGCACCCGTACCTGCTCCAGGACACCAGCATCGCCTACTCGACGTCACTCTGTGACGAGTTCGACGCCAGCTGGACGGCGGTGGCCGGCCCAGATTCGATCGCCGGCAAGGACACCTTCAAGAACAGCGACCCCTCGGTCGCCAACCAGGTCAGCAAAATCCGGGCCACGAGTTCGGCCGACTTCGTGGTGATGTGCTCCTACCCGCCGGGTGGGGCCAGCGCGATCCGCCAGCTCCGCACCGGCGACGTCACCCTGCCCATCTTGGGCGGGTCGGGATTCGACGGCACCTTCTGGACCGAGGCGATACCGAACCTCAGCGACTTCTACAACGTGGCCTTGGCATCGTCGGCCGGCGACGATCCGAGCGCAGCAGTGAACAACTTCATGAAGGACGTCAAGTTCGAGGGCTCGGCCAGCTACGCATTGTTCGGCTACGAGATCATCGAAACACTGAAGTACGGGGTCACCAAGGCCGGCACCACTGAAGGTCAGGCCCTGGCCGCAGCCATTTCGACGATGACGAACCAGGCGTTCATCGTCGGCCCCACTTCGTACACGGCGACGTGTCACGCTCCCGTCGACCGGCCGCTGGCCGTGATGCAGGTGACCAACGGCAAGGCAGCCCTCGTCGAATACAAGTCCGCGACCGGAGTGCCCCGCACTGCCTGCTAGCTCGCCGCCGCCTGCCCGCGCTGGTGCTGAAAGGAGAAGCGAGATGTCAGCTGCCGCCCTGCCGGCTACCCGCCGCTCGCCCGGTGCGGGTTCGGCCCTGCTTGAGGCCGTCGGCCTCAACGTGCGGTTCGCTGGTGTGCACGCAGTCAACAACGTCGATCTGCAGGTCAGCCAGGGCGAGATCGTCGGCCTCATCGGACCCAACGGCGCAGGCAAGACGACCCTGGTCAACGCATTGAGCGGATTCCAACGCCCCACCTCCGGCGAGGTCCGGCTGAACGGAAAGCCGATTACCCGATGGTCGCCGGACCGACGAGCCCGATCAGGGGTGGCGCGCACATTCCAGAGCGTGCGACCGTTCCGCGGGCTGAGCGTCCGTGAGAACATCACTGCCGCCGTCTTCGCATCCGGAACGCGCGGCCGTCAGGCCGGCGAGCTGGCCAATGAGGTCCTGGCCCTGACCGGTCTTACCGGTCGGGGAGACACTCTGGCCGGCTCGCTGGCCTACGGCGAAGAACGTCGATTGGGCATCGCGCGCGTGCTTGCCGTGCGCCCACAAATCCTACTCCTGGACGAGCCCGCCGCCGGACTCAACGAACACGAGAGCGACGACCTACTGGCTGTGTTCACGGCGATCCGCACCGACTACGGCTGCGGGCTGCTGGTGATCGAGCACGACATGCGGCTGATCATGCGGCTGTGCGACCGACTGCATGTGCTCAACTACGGCCAGACGCTCAGCCTGGGCAGCCCCAGCGAGGTCGCGCACGACCCGCGAGTGCTTGAAGCCTACTTAGGGCATCGGCGCGGCGATGCTGAGAGTTGAGCATCTGGGCGTGGACTACGGGCGCATCCGGGCAGTCCGCGACGTCTCGCTCCACGTCGAGAAGGGGCAGATCGTAGGCTTGCTGGGACCGAACGGGGCCGGCAAGACGACGACACTGGCTGCCATCGCCGGTGCTCTCAAACCGTCCGCCGGATCCATCACGCTCGATGACGAGCCGTTGTCGGGCCGCGCACCGGAGGAGATCGTTCGGCGCGGCGTCGCCCTGGTTCCCGAAGGGCGGCACATCTTCTCGACGCTGACGGTGGCCGAGAACCTCGCCATCGGCGCCACCACCCGAGCCCGCGGTGCCGATCTGGACCAGGACGTGGAGCGTGAGCTCGAACGCTTTCCGGTGCTGCGCCGCTACTACCGATCGAATGCCGGGAAGCTCTCGGGCGGTGAACAGCAGCAGCTTGCCATTGCCCGGGCGTTGCTGAGCAAGCCACGCCTGCTACTGCTCGACGAGCCCTCCCTCGGGCTTTCACCGGTACTCGTCGACACCATCTTCGACACCATCCACGAGTTGCGCGAGAGCGGGCTCACCGTATTGCTGGTCGAGCAGAACGCCGCCCGGACGGTTGAGGTCGCCGATCGTTGCTACGTGTTGCGCAACGGGGCCGTGGTCGCCGAGGCCGAACGGGGCGAGCTGCATCCGGACGAGCTCGGAGCCATCTACCTGGGCGCGAGGGAGGTGTAGTGAGCGGATTCTTGCAGTTCATCGTGGACTCGCTGACCGCTGGGAGCTTCTACGCGCTCTTCGCCCTGGGCATCGCGCTGATCTTCGGCATCATGCAACTGGTCAACTTCGCCCACGGCGAGCTCATCATGGTCGGCGCCTACGCGGTCTATCTGCTGCAGGATCTGCCCTGGCCGCTGGTGCTGGCGCTGGTGTTGGCGATCGTGACGGTGACCGCTCTGATCATGGAACGGGTCGCGTTCCGCCCCATCCGGGGAGCCAACCCGGCGACTCTGTTGATCACCTCGTTCGCGCTCAGTTTCCTGCTCCAGAATCTGGCCCGGATGTTCTTCACCTCGCTACCCAAGTCGGTGGACATTGCTCCGCTCCTGCGCGAGACACTGCTGCACGGATCGGTCACGATTGGCTGGCTGAACGTCATCACGGTCGCCACCACCGTGGTTCTGCTCGGTCTGCTGGCCCTGTTCATGAGTCATACCCGAGTCGGCGTGCAGATGCGGGCTGCGGCCGAGGACTTCGAGATGGCCCGCCTGTGCGGTGTGCGTAGCAACCGGGTCATCGCCACCGCATTCGCCATCAGTGGCGTACTCGCCGGAGTCGGTGCGATCCTGCTCGTCGGGCAGACCGGCGGAGTTTCGGTGGGGATCGGCCTCACGCCAGTGCTGTTCGGCTTCACCGCAGCCGCGGTGGGTGGCCTGGGCAGCTTGCCGGGTGCGGTCGCCGGCGGATTCCTGCTGGGCCTCGCCACCACGTTCCTTCAACAGGTCCTGCCGTTCGAGTTCGCTTCGTATCGTGACGCGTTTCTCTTTGTCGGCGTCTTCGCCCTGATGGCGCTCCGTCCGGGCGGTCTGTTCCGCGTCGCCGCGCTCACTCCGAGGGTCTGACATGGTCAGGCTGGCGTCCGCTGTTCGGAGTCCGCTCGGGCTGTGCCTCGTGCTCTGCACGATCGTCGCCGTGGCGACGCTGTGCGGTGCCAGCTTCGGACCGCGCCTCGAGCGATCCACCGGGACCGCACTCATCATGCTCATTCTCGTCGTGGGTCTGAAGGTGTTCATCGGCGATTCCGGCATCTTCTCCTTCGGCCAGGTCGCGTTCATGGGCATCGGCGCCTACACCACCGCGATCACCACGATGTCCGCGCAGCAGAAGAAGTTCCAGCTGCCCAACCTGCCTCAGACGCTGGCTGACCTCCAACTGTCGGGATGGCAGGCGGCCCTACTGTCGGGACTGGTGGCCACCCTGGTCGCTGGCGTGCTCAGTATCCCGCTGGTTCGGCTGTCGGGTCTCACCGCCAGTCTGGCCACCGTGGCCATCCTGATCGCCTTTCATTCAGTCTTCCAGAACTGGAAGACCTTCACCCGGGGCAGCTCAGGCATCATCCTGGACTCGGACCCGCCCGGCCTGTGGGTGCTGTTCGCCTGGGCCTGCGCCGCGGTCGTGGTGGCGGTCATCCTGCGACAATCACCGGTCGGCCTGCGCCTGGCCGCCTCCCGGGAGGATGAGATCGCCGCTCGCGCAGTCGGTATCCGGGTGTGGTGGGAGCGCGGTGTCGCGTTCATCTGCAGCGCGTTCATCGTCGGTGTGGCCGGCTCGTTGTTCGCCCAATACTTCGGCTCCCTCAACCCCGATTCGTTCTACCTGCCACTCACCTTCACCGCCATCGCCATGCTGGTCGTCGGCGGACTCACCAGCGTGTCCGGTGCCGTGCTGGGCACGCTGGTGATCTCGATCGCCCTCGAGATCCTGCGGGCGTTCGAGCGCGGAGTGCACATCGGATCGTGGCTGGTCCCGTCCCGGCCTGGGCTGGCCGAGGTCGGCTTGGCGCTGCTCCTGCTCGGGGTTCTGCTGGTCCGGCCAGCCGGTCTCACCGGTGGCCGCGAGTTGACCTCGCTGCGCTGGCGCCGACCAGCGCGCCGGCGGCCACCCACTCCACCGGCGGACTCCTCGACCGGCTCGGAACCGCCGGGGACTCCGCAGGATCGGGTCACTGGTGGAGGCGCCTCACCGACTGCCGGACGGGCCGCCCACTGATCGCCAGTCGCCACCAAGGAACATTTCCACGCACGCCCGGGCCGGACATTCCGGAACTGACGAGAGAAGAGCCATGGACACAATAGTTGGACAGCAGGCCGACCACCAGACGCTGGCGAAGGAGCTCGCGTCGGAGGGGGTGGAGTTCGCTTTCGGGGCTTGGGTCGACGTGACCGGGCGCGCCAAAGGCAAACTTGTGCCGGTCGGATTGCTTCCGGCCATGTTGGCCGGTTCAGAGCGCTACACCCCACGCGGTATCGGCGGGCTCGGCTCGATGAATCCCAGTGAGGATGAATGCGTCGGCATGCCCGACGTCGACACATTGCGGGTGCTGCCCTGGGACAAGCGCATCGCGTTCTTCAATGCCGACCTCCTGTACGGCGGGCGCGAGCCGTTCTCGAACTGCCCGCGGTCGATTCTCAAGGGGGTGCTCGCGCAGGCGGCCGAGCAGGGTCTGCGCTTCAACCTGGGTGTCGAAACCGAGTTCTACGTCTACCGCAAGGATGCGCTGCCTGACCTTGTGCCACTGGTTTCCTCCTCCGTCCTGTATCCGACGCCGGCCTACGACCTACAGTCCACATTGGATTCGCTCGGATTCCTCGGCTCCGCGGTGAAGTACATGGAGGCCTCTGATTTCGGCGTCTTCAGCCTCGACCACGAGGGCGGGGAAGGACAGTACGAGCTGGATTTCGCGCACGCCGACGCGCTGACGATGTGCGACCGGCTGACCTACCTTCGCCTGTTGCTACGACAGTCCGCCGAGGAGGTCGGCGGGGTGGTGACCTTCATGCCGAAACCGGCCGCCACCGCGTGGGGATCCGGCGCGCACATGAACATGAGCATCGAGTCGCTGGAGACCGGCCAGAACCTCTTCATGACCTCCGGGGCGGGGGGCCGGGAGTGGGAGCCGCTCGCGATGCAGTTCGCGGCGGGCCTTCTCCGCCATGCCCCGGCGCTCGCGGCGCTCACCTGCCCAACCGTCAACTCCTACAAACGCCTGGTCCCTAAGCTCGCCGACGGGACGGTGTCATGGGCACCGGTGTGGGCGGCCTATGGAACCAACAACCGATCCTGCATGCTGCGGCTCCCCGACAACCGCCCGGCGATCGAGAACCGTTCGGTCGACATGACGTCCAACTCCTACCTGGCGACGGCCTTTTCGTTGGCCGCTGGGCTGGAGGGCATCCGGCTGGGTCTGGACCCGGGCGAGGCCATCACCGAAGACGCCAGCTCCTGGCAGCCCCTCGACGCCACCGCCGCGCGGCACCTCCCCCGCACCCTGCTGGAAGCGATCGAGGCGTTCGCCGTGGATCCACTCGTCGCCGAGGTATTCGCCCCCGGCTTCGTTTCCGACTACGTGGAAATGAAGCGGACCGAGTGGGACGAGTACCACAGCGTGGTCAGTGCCTGGGAACTCGAGCGCTATCTACTCAACGTCTGACGAGGGAAGTCCATGAGAATCCTGTATGTCAATCCGCTGCCGGAAGGCGGCAACCCGGCAATCGACGCCATCGGCCACGGCGTGGAAGCCGCTGTCCGCAGCGGCGGCGGCGAGTTGCGCTGTCTGGTCACGGATTTCCGCGAACCCGGGCTGGGCGAGGACACCGCGGCCGCGTTCGATGCCGGCATCGAAGCGGGGGTGGACGCCATCATCATGTACGCGCTGGACCCGGCTGAACCGGCGGCCGCCGCGCAGCGCGCCCGGTCGGCCGGAGTGCGGGTGTTCTCCCTCGTTCCGCCCGACTTCCCGGTCGACGGCGCGGTGGTCTACCCCAACTTCAATCAGGGTCTTTTCATGGCGCAGTGGTTGGCCGGGCGGCTGCAGCCGGCAGACCGGGTCGGCATCATCGGCGGGCCCGACACACCCGATGACGCCGAGGAAGTCATCGGGCTGATCTACGGGTTCAGCCGGGCCGGCATCACCGTTGTCAACGACGCCACATTGCCGCAGTGGTGCAACCTCATCGACGTTGCCGCTGGGGGCGAAGAGGTTGGGCGCCGACTGCTGGCCGAGCACCCGGAAATCACCGCGTTGGCACCGTACAACGACGAGACGATGCTGGGCACGCTGCGCGTCCTGGAAGAAACGGGCCGGACCGGAACGCTGCCGATCATCTCGCGCAACGGCTCGCCGGCAGCGGTGGAACAGGTACGAGCCGGCGCCTGCACCGCGACCTGGGATCTGGACGCCACCGGAATCGGGTGGGCGGCCGGGTCACTGGCAGTGCGGAATCTGGCCGGCCACGCTGCCGAGGGAGAACGAGTGATGAGCCCCGTCGGTCGCCTGATCAGCCGCGACAACATCGACACCTGGCGACCGTGGGAAGACCGAATCGATTGGCAGCCGCTGATCGTCGGACTGGGTTAGTCGAACCGTTTCTACAGGAAGGAAGAAATCATGCGGATTCTTTATGTGAGCCCGATGGCGTACGGCTCCAACGACGGCGTCGACGCCCTGGGACACGGGCTCGAGAGCCGACTGGCCGAAAACGGCATCGAGACAAGGGTCATTTACGCGGACTTCCGCGATCCGGACTGGCCAGGATCGTCCAACGACGCGGTCATCGCCGGCGTCGACGCCGGGGTTGATGCTGTCGTCATCTGGGTCATCGACGTTACCGAGCCGGCCGCCGGCGCCGAATACGCTCGCGACCACGGCGTCCCCGTCATCACGCTGGAACGCCCTCGCTTCGCCGTGGATGCCTGCGTCGTCTACCCCAACTTCAACCACGGCGTCTATATGGCCGAGTACCTGGCCACGCTACTGGCGCCGGCCGCTCTGGTGGGCGTGATCGGCGGGCCGGAGGTGATCGACGACATCGAGTTGATGTTGGGCCTCGTGCACGGGCTGAAGTCCGTCGGGCTGACTCTCGTCAACGACCCCGAGGACGAGCGCTACAAGAACACCAGCGACGTCGCCGAGGGCGGCAAGGAGAAGGCCGCCAACCTGTTGCGGGACTTCCCTGAACTGGACGGGATGATCCCCTACAACGACGAGACGATGCTCGGGGCGGTTGCGGCCTTGCGGGAATCGGGTCGGCTGGGTGACGTGAAGATGGTGTCTCGTAACGGCACGCCCAAGGCAGTTCAACTGGTGCGGGAGGGAATCCATCACGGCACCTGGGATCTGGACATTCCCGGCATCGGACAGACCGTTGCTGATCTCGTGGTGCGGTGCCTGATCGGCGGCGAAGACCTGGACGACCTGTGCGTGGCCAGTCCGATCGGTCGGATGATCGGGCCCGAGCAGGCCATGAGCTGGATTCCCTGGCGCGATCGCATCCCTTACAACACTCTCGTCGAGGGCTTCGAGGAGCTGGTTCCGTGATCCTCGTTCTCGGTGCGACCGGGCCCACCGGTTCCGAAACGGCGCGCCGACTGGTCGCCAGAGGTCTGCCCGTCAGGGCCGTTTCCCGTGATCCTCGACAGGCCGCTCAGCTGCCCGCGCTGGCCGGTGTCGAAATTCTGCCGGGCGACACCTCCCAGCCGGCTTCGCTTGCCGGAAGGTTTGACGGGGTTGCCAAGGTCTACCTCGTGCCGCCGACCGCTCTCGGCTGGGACAAGATGCAGTCCGAGATCATTTCGGCGGCGGCCGCCGCTGGAGTCAGCCACGTGGTGAAGCTCTCGGCGATAGGGGCTGGGCCGGATCAGCCTTCGATGAGCCTGAGATACCACTGGAAGGGTGAGCAGGACGTCGAGGCCAGCGGAATGTCGTTCACCCACATCCGATCCAACTCATTCTTTCAAAACACGCTGTTCGATCTGGCCAGCCTGAAGAACGAGGGGCGGTTCTATTCCTGCGTCGGCGACGCGAGATTCGCCAAGATCGACACCCGCGATATCGCGGAAGTGATAGTGAAGGTCCTGACTGAAGACGGCCACGAGGGTAGGACCTATGAGCTCACCGGTCCGGCGGCGCTCAGTTTCGCCGATATGGCCGACCAGCTGAGCGTCGCAGTCGGATCAGCGGTCGAATACGTGGATCTCAGCCCGGACCAGTACGCAATCGAGTTGGCGAAATCCGGGATGCCGGAGTGGTTGGCGACGGAATTCGCTGACATCTACGGCCGGGGTTTCTACCGTGAAGGCGGTGGCAGCAGAATCACCGAGACACTGCCGCAACTGTTGGGCCGGCCGGCCCGGACGTTCTCGACCTTCGCCGCGGAGCACGCTCCGATGATGCAGCGCCACTGGTGAGCGTCCACCTCCGCATCCCCTCATTGACCATCAAAACCATTGTCGAGACAGGAATTCACCGATGACCTTTGCCGTATTGGGCCGCGACGATCGAACCGGTCAGATAGGCGGTGCCTTGGCGACCGCGTCGATCAACGCCGGCCGGGTGTCACCATGGGCGCGCGGTGTGCTGCCCTGCTATCGCCCCGGCGGAGCCATCGTGATGGCCCATGCCGCGGCCGCGCCCATACTCGCCCACGGCATGCTCGACGTCCTCGAGAATGGTGGTTCCCTGGAGGAGATCGAGCCGCACCTTCGCGCAATCGATCCCAACTTCGAGTGGCGACAATTGAGCCTGATCACTGCCACCGGCCAGGTGTGGGCCAAGACGGGCGACACCTGTTACCCCTATGCCGGTCATCAGACCGGAGCCGACTGGATCGCTTCCGGAAACGTGTTGGTCGGCGATCGGGTCGTCGACGCTATGGCGACGGCCATGGAGGAAGGGCGTGACCTCGACCTCGCCGAGCGGCTGCTGAAGGCGATAGAAGCGGGTCGTGCGGCTGGCGGCCAGGGTAACTCGGAAACCGGCGAGTCACTGCCGGAGCTGTCGGCTGTCCTGTCTGTCGTCGACGGCATTTCGCCCATGCCGGTCGTGGACCTGCGGGTCGACTACGACCCGTCCGCGGTCGAAGCGCTGCGCCGGGTCTACGAGCGCGTCCGGTCGTTGGATTGGTATTTCCCGGTGATGTGGGACCGACCGGGGGATCTCATCGGAGAAGCGTCCAGCCGCGGTGCCTTCGACGACTCCCCTCTCGCGTGAACCGTCTGGGGATTCGGCGCTGGGGTGACCTCGCCTGGCCCGAGCTCAGTGATCTGGACACTTCGTCGGCAGCGACCCACGAGGTCGGTCTGGTACCGGTGGGTGCCACCGAGCAGCACGGACCGCACTTGCCGACCGCTACCGATTCCATCGTCGCCACTGCCATCTGTGATGCGGCCGCGCACGAAACCGGTGCGATCGTGTTACCGACGATCGCTGTCGGCTGCAGCTACGGCCACGGCACCCTCACTCCGGGAACATTGTCGTTGACGCCGGAGTTGCTGGCCGCGGTAGTACGTCAGTACGCAGAATGGGCCGCGTACTCGGGCCTGCGTCGGCTGCTGTTCGTCAATGCCCACCTCGGTAACACCGCGGCTCTCGCTGTCGCCACTGACCACTTGCGACTCCACCGTCCCGATCTGCAGGTCGGGGTCATTGAATGGTGGTCGGTCAGCGACCACGTGCTGGCCGAATGCACCGCCGACGGTGCAGACATTCACGCCAATCGCGCCGAAACCTCGCTGATGATGGCGATTGAACCTGACCTTGTGCATCTGGACCGGTGCCCGACCAGCGACGATCCCGACCGAACCGGAGATCTCGTCTTTCGCTACACCGCCCCGGCACTGTCCCGCAATGGCGTGACCGGACGTCCGTCGCAAGCGTCGGCCGAGCTGGGACAGTCGTTACTCACGGCGATCGTTGCTCAGGTAGTGGACCGAGTTCTGCGTGGTCGAACTGAGCAGCCGCCACTGGGACGGGCACCCAAGCCGGGTCAGATCTCCCATTCGTAGGATGCTTTATCGACGCGCAGGACGAGCCTGGTTTCCACCGTTGACACCGATTTCAGGGTCGACAGGAATTCGGTGTGGAATCGCAGTAAATGCGCGTTGTCAGCGAAGAAGGCCTCGGCCAGAATCTGCTCGGACGAGAGCACCCGAGCGAGATAGCGGATCTCGTGCCGGACCCGAAGCTTGGCCATCACGTCGTCGACGTCGCGCAGCGCCACTGTCATGGACAGAAAGGCGGAGATCGTGGCCTGTTGAGCCTTGGGCGTGACGACTGCAACTATTTCGATCAGCTCTTCGTCGACCAGTCGGCTGACCCGGTTACGGATCGTGGTCTCGGTAACGGTCAGGGCACGAGCGATTTCGGTGTTGGGCATGCGGGCATTGCGTTGAAGCATCTGAATAATGCCTCGGTCCAAGTCGTCGAGCAAGGTAACGCAACCCTTCGTCGGTTTCAGTGATGACCAAGCCGACGTCATGTCCGCTGTCGGCGAGCCAGACCGCCGACAACCCGACAATAGCCGTCAGCGACGGCGTTCACGTCGCGGCCAATCCGATGATCCGGCGCACGCCGACCGCAGCGGTGGCCATCACCACCGTGATGCCGACGATCCAGATCAGCGCGGTTGGGACGACATCACTGGTCGGCAGTCCCAGGAACAGGGGCCGGATGGCGTTGATCGCGGCGGTGATCGGCTGGTGCTCGGCGAAGGTCTGCAGCCAACTCGGCATGGAGTCGGTGGGCACGAAAGCCGAACTGGCGAAGGTCAGCGGGAAAACGACCAGGAATCCGGCGGCCTGGGCGTCCTCCGCATTCTTGACCGTCAAACCGACCACTGCGTGGTACCAGCTGAAAGCCACACCGAGAAGCAGCAACAACGAGATCGCGCCGACCGTACCGGTCACATCGACCGGGCGGAACCCGACGGCCAGGCCCACCATCAGCTTGATGATGATGATGGACATCCGATTGCGGACGACGTCGGCGAGCACCCGGCCGGTGAGCATCGCGGACCGCGCCATCGGCAGCGTCCGGAACCGGTCGACGACGCCGGATCCCAAATCCTCGGTCAGACCGACGGCGGTGGCGATGCCGCCGAAGACCACCGCCTGCACGAACACCCCAGCCATCAGGTAGTTGACGTAGTCCACGCCGGGCACGTTGATCGCGCCGCCGAAGACGCAAATGAACAGCAACGCTTCAGGTGCGCGTTCCGCGTACGGCGTCCGTGCGACCGAACTGTTCGAGTAGCTCGTCGGCGCGCCGGGCCACCGTGCGCGGTCGCAGGTGCGAGGGCCGACCGGCCAGCACCAGATTGCCAGGCCGATCCGTCGGCGGACCTGTGCGGGGTCGGTCACCACGTCGAAGCCGGCGACGCTGGCCCGTCCCTGGTCGGGCTTCAACAGCATGGTGAGCACCCGGACAGTGCTCGTCTTACCCGCCTCGTTCGGCCCGAGCAGCCCCAGCACGGTCCCCTTGTCGACGTGCAGATCGACACCGTCCGGCGCTCGAACAGTTTCGAAGGACCTGGGCATCCGAAACGCCGACGGTGGGCGCAACGTCTTCAATCATCTGATCTCCCCGGTCGTCGGCGCCGTGGCACATACCTACGCGTTGTGGAACGCTGGCTATCACGCGAAGATCCTCGCAGCATCTGGGTGGCGATCGGTGCCGGAATAGCCCTGTTCTCCGCGGCCCGCGGGCGCCGACTCGAGCTGTCCGAGCCTGCGGAGGTCAACGGGCCGGCCGGCTTGTCGCCGACCGCGAGGACCTGGCACCTCCTTTTGCCAGGGCCGTTCGTCCGATGTTCAGCCGTGCGGCGTCAAACCCGAAGTTCACGTCCACCTTCAACTATGGAGCCGGTCTGTGACGATGTCTGCCGAGTCCTCCGACGTGATTCATCGCTCGGCGGCGCCCCCTGATCACCAATTGCCGGTGGCCGACCTCGCCGCACAATTGGCCGCCGCGCTGGGTCCCGGCGGGAAGCACGAGGTCGACGCATCGACCCGACGGCGGGCGGAGTACACCTCGGACGCCTCCAACTACCGGGTAGTCCCCCAAGCCGTCGTGTACCCGAGGGACGGCGACGACGTCCAGGCAGTCACCGCCTTGTGTGCGAAACTGGCTGTCCCGTTGACGAGCCGCGGCGCCGGCACCTCCGTTGCCGGCAACGCCATCGGCACCGGGGTGATTCTGGATTTCGCAAAACACCTGAACCGAATCCTGGAGATCGATCCGGACGGTCGAACCGCCCTGGTTCAGCCCGGGGTGATCCTTGACGATCTGCAAGGCGCTGCCGCGCCCCACGGGCTGCGGTTCGGCCCGGATCCCTCCACCCACGCCCGCTGCACTATCGGCGGCATGATCGGCAACGATGCGTGCGGATCCCATGCACTGGCCTACGGGCGGACCGGCGACAACGTCCTGGGCCTGCTGGTCATCGACGGCGCCGGTCGGAAATTTCACAGCGACAGCGCCCCTGCCGACCTGACAGCCGCACTCCGTGCGGTCGCCGCCCGAAGCCTGGGCACCATCCGCACCCAGTTCGGCACCTTCGGTCGGCAGGTTTCCGGTTACTCGCTGGAGAATCTGCTCCCGGAATTCAATCCAGGTGCGGGCCAGTTCCACGGTCAACGCCTCGCCCGGTTGCTCAGCGGATCCGAAGGCACCCTCGCGACCATCATCAACGCCACCGTTCGCCTCGTGAAGGCCTCCCCAGCCACCAGCTTGGTCGTCCTCGGCTTCCCGGATATGGCGGCCGCCGCGGACGCCACCATCGCGCTGCTCGAACATCGGCCGCTGGCGATGGAGGGTATGGACCGGCGGCTGGTGAACGTCATCCGGGCGAAAGGCCGCACTGTGGCGGGGCTTCCCGACGGAGACGGCTGGCTTTTCGTCGAAACGGGCGGCGAAGACCCCTTCGAAGCCGAGAGCAAAGCCACGGCCCTGATCGGCACCGCACTGGCGGCCGGTGCCGTGGACACCACGCTCATCGCCACCCCCGCGCAAGCCCGCGCGCTGTGGCGGATCCGAGAGGATGGCGCCGGGCTTGCCGGCCGATCACCGGACGGACGCCCCGCCTGGCCCGGATGGGAAGACGCAGCTGTTCCCCCGGCGAACCTCGGGGCGTACCTGCGGGACTTCCAATCCCTGCTCGACCATTACCGCTTGGACGGCCTGGCGTACGGGCATTTCGGCGACGGTTGCATCCATGTGCGGATCGATTTCCCACTCAGCAGCAGCGACGGCGTCGCCCGCACCCGCAAATTCCTCGTCGATGCCGCCACCTTGGTCGCCCAGCACGGTGGATCGTTGTCCGGCGAACACGGCGACGGCCGTGCTCGCGGCGAACTCCTGCCCCTGATGTACTCCGCCGCGGCCATCAACGCATTTGAACAGGTCAAGGCCGCCTTCGACCCGAAGGACCAGCTCAACCCAGGAATCATCGTCCGGCCACGTCCCTTGGACGCAGATCTGCGAGTACCCCAAGCCCGGTCGAGTACCGCGAGTCCGAAAACCCGTCCGGTGCTCGACCTCACCCTTGGCTGCCGACCGGTCAGTACTGGCTTCACGTACCCGAGCGACGACAACGATTTCACCAACGCGATTCACCGCTGTGTTGGCGTCGGCAAGTGCAGGGCGGACTCCGGTGGCGTCATGTGCCCGTCGTACCTCGCCACCGGCGACGAGAAGGATTCCACCCGGGGACGGGCCCGGGTGCTGCAGGAAATGGCCAATGGCACCCTTGTCGCCGGCGGGTGGGATTCCACCGAGGTCAAGGAATCCCTCGACCTGTGCCTGTCCTGCAAGGGATGCTCGGTCGACTGCCCCGCCGGGGTTGACATGGCCACCTACAAGTCCGAGTTCCTGGACCGGCACTACCGCGGCCGGCGGCGCCCGATGAACCATTACATCCTGGGCTGGCTGCCCCGTTGGTCCAACCTCGCCGCACGGGGCCCACGGTTGATCAACGCCCTGCTCAAGACACCTGGCGTTGCCTGGGTAGCACGTGCTGCCGGCGGCATCGACCAGCGGCGGCCTTTGCCGGAGTTCGCCACTCCCACCTTCCGGACCTGGTTCAGCCGGCGCACACCGCCGCCTCTCGGAGCGCCCCACTCAACACCCCCCACTCCGGTCATTCTGTGGGTGGATTCCTTCACTGATCATTTCGATCCCGCCGTGGGGCGGGCAGCGGTCACCGTGCTCGAACACCTCGGGTTCGGGGTGTCAATCACCTCCCGGCGGGTGTGTTGCGGACTCACCTGGGTGTCCACCGGTCAGCTCGCCGGCGCGAAGCGGCAGCTGCGGGCCAGCATCGACGCGTTGGAGCACGCCACCAGGGCCATTGATCCCCAGCAACAACGCGACGTGCCGATCGTCGGCCTGGAACCCAGCTGTACTGCGTTGCTCCGCGAAGACGCATCCAGGTTGCTGCCCGACGACGCGAGGGCAAAAGCCCTGCACAGCAGGATCTTCACCCTGGCCGAACTGGTGGCCAAATACCGCCCGGACTGGCAACCCCCGGCAGTTGCACCACCACCTGGCTGTGTTCCCGCTGTGGTGCAACCCCACTGTCACCAGCATGCCGTTATGGGGTTCGCCGCGGATCAGGCGCTCATGCGCAAGGCCGGCATTGACCCCCAGGTGCTGTCCGGGTGCTGTGGGCTTGCCGGGAACTTCGGCGCGGAGAAGGGCCACTATGGCGTGTCAGTGAAGATCGCCGAACACACCCTGTTGCCCGCACTTCGCGCCGCGGATCGAGCCGGCAAGGGCGCGCCGTTGGTCATTGCCGACGGGTTTTCCTGCCGCACCCAGACTCAGAACCTGGACGGGCGGCGACCCGTTCACCTCGCGGAAGTGCTCGCGGCCGCCATTGCCCGTGCCAAGGAGGAGGTCCAGTAGGGCCGATCAATCCGAGAAGGACGCTAAACCGGTTCGCCGCGCAGACAGTTAGGGTCTCGGTATGGAGGAGTTGGGACGGGTGCCACTCAAGGCATTCCTGGAACTGTCCCACCGAGGAACCATGACCGCAGTCGCGCAGGAACTCGGTTACACCCCCGGCGCGATCTCCAACAAGTGGCGAAACTGGAAACCAAGGTCGGGGTGCCGCTCATCATCAAAGTCGGCCGCGGAGTCCATCTCACCGACGCCGGTCTAGTCCTTGCGCATCACGCCGAAGCCGTGCTGAATGCCGACGATCGAACGGCGACTCGCCCGCCGCCGGGTTCACCCTGACCCGCGACTACCCTGTTCCCCTCGAGCGCATCTGGGACGCGTTCGCCGAAGAGGACCAGAAGCTGCACTGGTTCGGCGGCGGCGACACCGTTGAGTCCGGCGAGTGGGCGTTCGACTTCCGCGTCGGCGGACGCGACATCGACGAGGGGACCTTTCACGGCGGTCCGGTCTCGCGGTACGAGGCGAGGTACACCGACATCGTCGAGCACGTCCGTATCGTCACCACATACGACATCTGGCTCGACGGGGTCCACATGTCGACGTCGGTGGCGTCGCTGGAGTTCGAGCCGATCAACGAGGGCACCCCGTTCACGCACGTCGAGTACGGCGTCTTCTTCGACCAGTTCTGGGCCGACGGGCCGATCCGCGAGGAAGGCAGCCTGGGCCTGCTCAGGCTCTGGGCAGCTACCTCGCGTGACCCGCCCCCGGCGATCGGGCGCTGGCTGACCGGTCAGTTCGGGCGATTTCGTGGCCCAGATGGCTGGAGCCCGCGTCGCGAGCTCCCTCGATCATAGGAAGGTTCTCGTATTGTTTTGTCGACGAGAGGAGGCTGCCATGACGAAGGCTGCCACGGGGCTGGCTCTGCTCGAGGTTCTGGAACGCACCGTTGAAGCGTCGCCGGTTGATGCGTGGCAGCGTCTGCAGGACCTGCTGCGCTCAGGTCAGGTTCGCCCTGACCGGCTCGCGCGCGCGGGAATGACCGAGCCGGGGCGGGGCGCTTGTGGACACCCCACGGTGCCGCTGGCACGCTGGCGGCATGACCATGCACATCCGCGCTGGACGCACCGAGGACCACGCTCGGCTCCTCGAGGTGTGGCGGGCGTCGGTCGAGATGAGTCACACCTTTCTCACTGCGAGCGACGTGAACTGGTACGAGCCGATGGTTGCCTACTACCTCACGCAGATGGCAGACCTACGGGTCGCGCTCGACGAGACAGACCAGGTGCTTGGCTTCCTCGCCCAGGATGCCGGGGAGATCCACATGCTCTTCGTCGACCCCGCGGCCCAGCGCCAAGGTGTCGGAACCGCGCTGCTCGAGGACGTCGCATCGGGTTTTGGTGTGCTCCGTCTCGACGTCAACGAACAGAACCCCACCGCGCGAGCGTTCTACGCCGCGAAGGGCTTCACGGGGGTCGGACGATCAGACATCGACGGCCAAGGCCGACCCTTCCCGCTGGTGCACCTGCGTCGCGATCACGCTCCTGGATCCAGAATCCAGCCTGTCACGAGTGCGGAACGTTGATACCGCGGGGTTGTGCGGCAAAGTGCGACCTGACTCAGGCTGGTGCGCCCGCCCGGTGGCGGTTCGGAGGGTGAAGTGTGCGTCTGCAAGGTCTCGGGCCGCGGGCAACCTGAAGTGAAGGTCAGGTGACCACGGCCGTTGTTGGCCCGGTGAAGGTGACGTGGATTCCTGCTGTTTCGGAGTTGGTTGATGGCTTGGGTGATGATCCTTCCTGGTCAGCGGCGGACGCAGTGGTCGCCGCCGAGTTTCCTGGAGGGCTGGCCGGTGCTCAGGATTGAAAAAGGCCCCTGATCAGGCTATTTTGCCTGATCAGGGGCCTTTCTGGTAGTAGCGGGGATAGGATTTGAACCTATGACCTCTGGGTTATGAGCCCAGCGAGCTACCGAGCTGCTCCACCCCGCGCTGCGGTAACACCACCATAGCGTGCGGCTGCGTCTGGTTCCAAATCCTGCCCAAGGGGTCGAGCTGTGGCTGTTGACACACCACAGGCCGACCCCTTGAGCCGACCGGCATTTGCTCTAGCCGGTGGTGGTCGGCGCCGCTGCGGAGCCGGATGCGGGCAGGGACAGGGTCAGATAGTTCTGCACCGCCGCATTCAGCCGGTCCTGCGCCGCGCCGATGTCGGCGAAGCTACCGGTTTGCTTGGCCGAATCCAGATCGGTCAGGGCCTGCTGTACCTGGGCCAATGCGCCTGCCGCATCGGGCGACAACGTCTGGGTGGTGCTGGGCGCGCCCCCACCGCCACCGCCGGCCGAGCCGAGATCGGTGCCGGTGGCCCCCGAGGTATTCGTGCCCCCACCCGGAGTGTTGGGGTCCGGAACGGCCACCGGGGTACTGGCGGCCGCAGTCGCCAGCGCCCCTTCGATGCTGCTGCCCACACCGACCCGGTTTCCGTACCACACGAGCACCAGGTTCAACTGGGGATAGGCGCGGCCGGCCGCCGACGGCACCTGGACGTACACCGGCTCGACGTAGAGCAGGCCGCCGTTCAGCGGCAGGGTCAGCAGGTTGCCGTATTTCACGTTGGCCGGCCCGAGCAGCGTTACCTGGTTGGCGACGACCTTGTTATTTCGGAATACCTGCTGTACCTGCGCCGGCCCCGGCGTGGTCGCATTGGTCGGGAACCGGAGCACGGTCAGCTTTCCGTAGTCGGCCGGATCCGAGGACGCAGCCAGATAACCACCCATGAAGTCCCGGTTGAAGCCGGTCAGGGCGCTGGTCAGCTGGAAGCTTGACTTGTTCTGGCCGGGCAACGTCACCTGCAGGTAGTACGGCGGCTGGGAGAAGCCCGCACCGGTGCCATCGGCCGTCGGGTCGTTGGGGACCTGCCAGAAACTCGTGGTCTGGTAGAACTCCTGGGCATCGCTCACCTGGTACTTGGCCAGCAACGAGCGCTGCACCTCGAATAGGTCCTGTGGGTAGCGGAAATGCGCCCGCAGGTCCGGAGTGACCTGATCGTTCGGCGTGATCAGCCCGGGGAATACACCCTCCCAGGCCTTGAGCACCGGGTCGGTGTCGTCCACGGAGTACAGCTTCACGGTTCCGTCATAGGCGTCGACAGTGGCCTTGACCGAGTTGCGTATATAAGAGACCTGCTCGTCCACCTGCGCCGTCGCCCCTTGGGCGACCTGCGAGTTGTTCGTGGTCGATTGCAGGCTGACGTTCTGTGCATACGGGAAGTTCGCGGCCGTCGTGTAACCGTCGACGATCCAGACGATCTTGCCGTCCACCACAGCCGGATACGGCTTGGTGTCGATCGTCAGGAACGGGGCAACTTTCTTGACCCGATCCGACGGGTCGCGGTTGTAGATGATCTTGGAACCACCGTTGAGTTCGGTCGAGAACAGGAAACTGGGCTCGCTGTACTGGGTGGCGAATACCAGCCGCTTGAACAGGTTGCCGATCTTGACGCCGCCGCTGCCCGTGTAGGTGTAGTTCGCACCGTCGGTGTCGTACTCCCGGGCGCCCTGGCCCGACTCGGCCCCGACGATCGAATAGTCGGCGCCGAGCTGTCCGAAGTAGATCCGCGGCTGATCGATGCTGATGAAGCCCTTGTCCTCGACATCGGCAACCTGGAATTTCGGGAAGCCGGTACCGCTGGTACCGCCGCCGACATCGTTGGCACCGGAGACGTCACTGGCGGCGGCGGCGAGGAAGCCGTTGCCATGGGTGAAGACCAGGTGCTCATTGATCCAGGTCTGCTGGTTGCCGTCCAGGCCGGCGATGTTCAGCTCACGCAGGGCCACGATGTAGTCGGCGGTGTTTCCGGAGATCGTGTAGCGATCGACGGAGAGCTGGCTGGCAAAGCTGTAGAAGTTCTTCCGCTGCTCGAGCTGGATGAAAGTCGGCGAGAGCAGATTGGGGTCCAGCAGCCGGGCGTTCGGCACATTGGACTTGTCCTTGAGCAGATCACCCGGATTGCCATTGGTCGGCGCCGTGTAATTGGAGTAGGTCACGTGCTTGTCGTCGATCCCGTAGGCGACCCGGGTGGCATTGATGTTGCGCTGGATGAAGTTCTTCTCCAGGGTGATCGCGTTCGGGGTGACCCGGACGTTCTGCAGCAGCAACGGCCAGGCGCCGCCGATCAGCACCCCGGAGAGCACCAGCAGCGACAACGCGATCGCGGGCAATTTGACCGATCGGACGAAGGCGCCGACGAAGAAGCCGATCGCGCAGATGGCTGCGATGCACATCAGGATCAACTTGGCCGGCAGCACGGCGTTGACGTCGGTGTACGAGGCGCCGGTGAATACCCCACCACGGTTGCTGAACAGCAAGATGTACCGGTCATACCAGTACTGCACGGCCTTGACCAGGACGAACGCTCCGACCAGCAGCGAGAGCTGCAAGCTCGCCGCCGCGGTGATCCGTCGTCCCTGGCCGGCCGTCCGGATGCCGCTGTACAGGTACTGCACGATCAGCACCGCGACGAAGCAGATGCCGATGATGACGAACAGCCAGCCCAGCACGAGTTCGATCATCGGCAGGGTGAACACGTAGAAGCCGACGTCGTTGTCGAATTGGGCGTCGTTGTACCCGAAACTGGTGCCGTTGAGCCAGAGTTGGACCGTATCCCAATTGCCCTGCGCGGAGAGCCCGCAGATCAGCCCGATCAGGCCCGAGATGCCGATCGTAATCAGCTTCGGGCGGGTGGAGATGATGATCCGATAAGGGGCGAGTGGATCGGCTTCATCCGTCGGCACGAAGACCGGCCGCGACCGGTAGGCCAGCACGATCGAGGTGAAGATGACACCTGCCGAGAGGATCCCGGTGATCAGAAAGATGATGATCCGGCTCAGCAGTTGAGTGGTGAACACCTGCTGATACCCGACCTCCCGGAACCACAGGAAGTCGACGTAGACACTGACGAAGTTGAACCAAAAGACCGCCAGAACGGCCAGGCTGATCAGCGCGATGAGAACTCTGCGGGACCGCCGGGACATCGTGGGCATGGAAATCGGTGGCCGCTGCACAGGCAAACTCCAGACGTCGTTGACATCAGACCCGCTGTCAGGCGGGCTGGGACCGCAGCCCAGGGTGCGGGTGACACTCCGGGCCGCAACCCTGTACCGCTCAGCTAACTGTAGAAGGACGAACGAAAGTTCCTGGTAGCGACGCGATGATCGGCACCGACGCCAAAGCGTTACCGAAGGCGCGATGCGGCAAAGCACACATCATCGCCACCCGCGACGCATGGGACGATGGAGGGGTGAATTCGCAATCCGTCGACGACCCTCCGACTACAGTCCCCGCCTTCCTCGAAGATCCGCTGCTTGCCATGGCCGTTTCCGAGGCCGAAGATTTCGTGGCCGCCGCCGGCTGGGACCAGGCGCCCCAGCTGTTCGCCCTGGTCGAGACCGCTGACCTGCTCAAGGCCCAGCCCGAGATGGCCGACCAGCTCGACACCTCGTCGTTCTACACGCCGATCGCCCAGGATTCGCTGCCGGCCGGTGAGCTCGCCGAAGCGCTGAGCCAGCTCTCCTGGCCGTCCGCGGTGGCCGGTTGCATCCTGATTCAGGAGATCGTGGTGCTGCCGCCGTCCGCTCAGGAGGCGCTGTCCGATGACGTCGCGGAGGCCGCCATGCAGGCAGCGACGCATCCAGCACGGACCGAGGCCCGACTGGCCGCCGCCGTGCTGCGCGATGGTGGCGCCGCCTGCCTGATGCGGTTGCGCGGCGAGAACTCGGACACCCCCTTGCGGGGTGCCGACCTGGCCCCGAATCTGGTGCAGGCGCTGCGGCTGACCTTCGCCTGACATCGCCGGCGATGCTGCCGTCAGCACCCGGTCGTGGGCTGCCCGTTCTTGATCTCGTCCAGGGCGGTCATCGCGTCGGTCACGGTGGTCACCCGGATCACCGTGAGACCGGCCGGGACACGGGTCAACGCCTCCGCGCAGTTGTCCGCCGGCGCGAGAAAGTACGTGGCCCCGGCGTCGCGGGCGCTGATCATCTTCAGCAGGATCCCGCCGATCGGACCGACCTTGCCGCTCTCGTCGATTTCGCCGGTGCCGGCGATGAAGTGACCGCTGGCCAGATCCCCCGGGGTCAACCGATCGATGATGCCCAGGGTGAACATCATTCCCGCCGACGGCCCGCCGATCCCGGAAGTGGCCAGTGAGTTGGCGATGGTGAACGGGGCAACCGGGCGTTGCGCAGCGCTGATGCCGAGGAACCCATAGCTGCCCACCTGGGCGTTCGCGGTCAGCGTCACCTTGGCGTCCACCTCGCTGGTCTTGCCGTCGGCCGCGGTGCGTTTGACCGTCACCTTCGCGATATCGCCGGGCAGCGTGGTCGACAACGCCGTACGGAGCGTGTCGACGGTGCTGACCGGCTCATCGTTCAGGGCGACGATCTGGTCCTGCGGATCCAGCACGTTCACGCTCGGCGAACCCTCGGGGATGCTGCCGACATAGGTGACCTCCGGATACTTCAGGTACCGCAGCGCAACGATCTCGGACAGCGACTGGGAATCCTCGAAACTCTTGGCGTTCTCCTGCTGCACCTCTTCGACCGTCTTACCGGCCGGGAACTGCTCCTCGCGCGGCACCAGTGAGTAGTTGCCGGACGCCCACAGCCCCAACGCCCCGAACAGCGTCATTCCGTCGGTCACCGACACTGTCAGCATGTTCAGATGGCTGCCCTCGGGCGTCTTCTCATCGACGGAGGCCGGGATGTCGGTTCCGCCGAAAGTGAAAATCGCGGCGTCATTATAGCTGCCAAGCGTGTTGACGGTGAGCCCCGGTCCGATCGCCACATAGGGGATCTGGATCGTCGAACCCGCCGCCACCAGCGCTGCCGTGAGCACGAGACCCACCAGCAGCGTTCGGCCCCGGACGCTGAGCGAAGCAAACCACGACATGAGGCTCAAGAGTAGGCGGGCGCGGCGGGCGCAGTTTCACACCCGTCGCCACTGCCGCGAACCGATCCGGGTAGGTAACGTTGACTCCATGAGCAATCCGCCTTTCGGTTTCGGCATACCGAGTGATGATTCCGGCGACCCGCAGCGTAAGGATGACGGTCCAGCCGGGGCGTTCGACATGTCCCAGCTCGGCGCCATGTTGTCGCAACTGGGCGCGATGATGTCCTCCGCGCAGCCCTCGTCCGGCCCGGTCAATTATGACCTCGCCCGCAAGATGGCCACCCAGAATCTGCCAGCCGCGCACCCGGTGTCCGGGATCGACATCACCGCCGTGCGGGAGGCTGTTGCGCTCGCCGAGATCTGGCTCGACGGTGCCACGTCGTTCCCGGCCGGCGCACGGACCGTCACGGCGTGGACGCCGAAGGAATGGGTGGAGGCCACGATGCCCACGTGGCAGCAGTTGGTCTCGCCGATCGCCGACCGGATGAGCGGCGCGCTGCTGGAGGGGATGCCGGAAGAGGCGAAGGCCCAGGCCGGTCCGATGATGGCCATGCTGGGGTCGGTCGGCGGGATGGCCTTCGGCACCCAGCTCGGCCAGGCGCTGGCGCAACTCGCTGGTGAGGTGCTGACCTCCACCGACATCGGACTCCCGCTGGGGCCGGAGGGCACCGCGGCGGTGCTGCCCCGGGCGCTCGCCGAATTCGGCACCAGCCTCGGCATCGACGAGGACCAGGTCCGGCTCTTCCTCTGTGCTCGCGAGGCGGCCCATCAGCGGCTCTACGCGAGCGTTCCATGGCTGCGCGCCAGGGTCATCTCGTTGGTCGCCGAGTACGCGAGCACCATCACCGTCGACATGTCGGCGGCCGAGGAACTGGCCGCGTCGTTCGACCCGACGGACATGGCGGCGCTGCAGCAGACCTTGATGGGCCAGGGCATGTTCACCCCACAGGCCTCACCCGCCCAGGCCGCCGTTGCGCAGCGACTGGAAACCTTGCTGGCATTGGTCGAAGGGTGGGTCGACACCGTTGTCGCCGGCGCGGTTGGCGACCGGCTGCCCAGCGCGTCGGCGCTGAGCGAGACGTTGCGTCGGCGGCGGGCCGGCGGTGGCCCGGCCGAGCAGACCTTCGCCAGCCTGATCGGACTGGAGCTGCGCCCCCGGCGCTCGCGCGCCGCGGCTCAGCTGTGGCGTGATCTCGGCGAGTCCAGGGGAATTGCCGGCCGGGATTCGCTGTGGTCGGACTTCGATCTGTTGCCGACCGGGGCCGACCTGGAAGCACCGGACGAGTTCGTCGCCCGGGACAAGCAGTTCAACGAGCTGCTGGCCAGCTTCGACGTGTCCGATCTGAGCGTTGCCGACTTCGAGGATCTGCCGCCCACCACCGGCGAAGCAGCCGATCCCGACAAGCCGGCCGGCTAGAGCTTCGGCTACCCGCCAGGTGTTTCCCCAACACCCGACACCGCCGCCGCCATCCGAGATGCGTCACCTTCCCGGTGTCGGGCGGTAGCGTGATCGAAGATTCCGGGCACGAGAGCTCGGCAACAGCTCCGGCGGGGATGACCCGCTGGAGTGATCCGAGAGGGGAAGCATCATGGCTGACACATACAACGGTTACTGCGTGAAGTGCAAAGAGAAGCGCGATTTCGAAGGCGAAGTTTCCGAGACCAACGGTCGCCGGATGGCCAAAGGGATCTGCCCGGTCTGCGGCACGAAGATGAACCGGATCATGGGTAAGGCCTGACCCAACAGCCGGCTCGCACCGGGCCAGGCGCCGCGGGATTGTGGATAACTCGATTCGCGGCACCAGTACCGTGACACGCTGCCCCCTGGGGGTGGCGGATGCCAGGAACCGACGTACTGGACTCGACGCACAATCTCGTCCTGTCCACCGGGTTGTGCCTGATTCAACGCGACGCCACGACGATCCAGATCGGCCTCGAACCCCCGCGGCGCATACTCGTGCACCGGGCACCGCCAGGGACGATCGAGTTGTTGGAGTCGCTCAACGGCGAGCGAAGCACGACGGCGCTGATCAATCGGATGGCCCAGCTGCACCAGATCGAGGTGGACAGCTGGAGCCCGATCCTCACCGAACTGCTCGGCCTGGGCTTCCTGACCACTACCGGCGAGGCGACCACCGCGGTCGATGGCGCCGAGTCCTCGGGAGCCCAACCCGAACGTATCGCGTTGGCGTCGACCTTGGGGCCGGTGCGAGCCGCTACCGCAATGCGCCAGCGCCGGGAGGCGGTCATCGTCATTATCGGGTGTGGCCGGGTGGCCGACTCCATCGGTGCCGTGCTTGCCACGGCCGGAGTCGGGCACGTGCACATCGACCCGCACCGGGCGCTGCGGCCGACCGACGTGGCGCCGGCCGGATTGCCCTGGCTGGACCTGTTCGCCGGCCACTCGGCAGGCTCCGAAGTCCGGTCCGACCCAGAACCTCGATCCGTTCGGCGGCGTGGACGGCCTCGGTTGCCCGATCCCGGGCACGCCCATTCCGCGGACCTGCCCCGACCGTTCGACCGTGATGCGGTTGCGGCGGTCGTCCGCCGGGTCTCGCCGGACGTCCTGGTCCACCCCCCGGCCGGCTACCTGCCGCCCAGTCTCGTCGTGCTGGCCACCGACGGTCCGGCCGACCAGGCAACGGCCCGCGACCTGATCAGCAGGCGGGTTCCGCATCTGTCCGTGCGGGCGTCCGAGGTCTCCGGGGTGGTGGGGCCACTGGTGCTGCCCGGCCGCAGTTCATGCCTGTACTGCGCCGATCTCTATCGAACCGACGCCGACCCCGGGTGGCCGAAGGTTGCCTTGGCGATGCATCGCACCACCGCGGTCCCGCCGGCCGTGCTGGCCACCGCGCTCGCGGCCGCCGCGGGCGCGCAGGTCCTGCAGTTCCTGGACGGCCAGACGATGCCGGCCGCGGTCGATGGGACCCTGATACTGAAGGTGTCGGATTGGGTGGTCCGCCGACGGAGTTGGTCGCCGCATCCGGCGTGCTATTGCCGCGGATACCCGCCGCGCCGGACAGCCCGGGACCAATCCACCCGGTCTGACCTGGACTGAACGGGCCTGCAGAGTAATTCGGTCCCGCCGCCCGGCGGCTCAGGACACAATGGAGGCGTGTCCGACATCCCCACCGGTTCTTTGAACCGAAGCGCCAAGCTCGCCAGCCTGCCCATCTCCGCCGCCGGGCGGGCCACCCTGGGTTTCGGCCAGCGGTTGATGGGCAAGACGAAGGAAGACGTCAGCGCCGACGTGCAGCGAAAGACGGCGGAGCAGCTCTTTGAGGTCCTTGGCACGCTCAAGGGCGGCGCCATGAAGTTCGGGCAGGCACTGAGCGTTTTTGAGGCCGCACTGCCGGAGGAGGCGGCCGCCCCGTATCGCGACGCACTGACCAAACTGCAGAGCAGCGCGCCTCCGATGGACCCGGCGTCCGTCCGCGGACTGATGGTCGAGCAACTCGGCTCCGGCTGGTCGAAATACTTCCGCGATTTCGATGACGGCGCGGCGGCCGCCGCCAGCATCGGGCAGGTGCACCGGGCCATCTGGCGGGACGGACGTGAGGTCGCGGTCAAGCTCCAATACCCGGGGGCGGCCGAAGCACTGACCGCGGACCTGAATCAGCTGAGCCGGATCGGCAGATTGATCGGCCCGCTGGTGCCGGGGATCCAGATCAAACCGCTGTTGGCCGAATTGCGGCTCCGGGTGCTCGAGGAGGTCGACTACGCGGCCGAGGCGGCGAACCAGCGAGCGTTCGCCCTCGCCTATGCCGAGGACCCGGAGATTGCGATCGGCAAGGTGGTGGCCAGCGCGCCGGCCCTCATCGTCTCCGAATGGGTGGACGGCAAGCCGTTGGCCAAGGTGATCGCCGAAGGCAGTCGACAGGAACGCGACGAGATGGGCCGCATCATGGCGGTGTTCCATTTCTCGGCACCCGAGCGAGCGCACCTGCTGCACACCGATCCGCACCCCGGCAACTACCTCGTCCGTCCGGACGGCCGGCTCGGCGTGATCGATTTCGGCTCCGTCTCCAAGATGCCCGAGGGTGGGCAGCGGATCATCGGCACACTGGCCCGGCTCAGCATCGCCGGCAATGCCGACGAGGTGGTCGCCGGACTTCGCGCCGAAGGCTTCGTCCCGGACGGGTTCGACCCGGATCCCACAGTATTGATGAACTATCTGGTGCCTTACCTTGAGCCGTTGCGATATGAGACATTTCATTTCACCCGTGAATGGATGCAGCAATTGGGCGCGCGGATGTCGGACTTCTCCAGCGTGGAATTGAAAATGGCCCGGCGGCTGAATCTGCCGCCGTCGTATCTGATGATCCAACGGGTCACCCTCGGCTCGATCGGTGTGTTGTGCCAACTCGACTCGCACGCGCCGTTCCGGGCGATCGTCGAACGGTGGCAGCCCGGGTTCGCCGCCGATGACGAGGATTCGGCCGCCAGCTAGCGGCCAGAATGCGCAAATAGGCTGCCCGGTAGCCGCCTACCACCACTCCTGGTCAAGCTTTGCTTCGATGGCCCGTAGGTTGGACCGCGCGCATTTGTCGCAGATCCATCCGCCGCCACGACGCCGGTCCATCTCGAAAACCCAGGTCAGCGGGGGTATCTGGGCGACTTCACCGCAGTATGAGCAAGTAGCGGACGCAGCGGATGACATGGTCGCCAGACTATGCGACGCCGGCCGGCACTGGACATCCAGTAACGGACCGGCCGACGTGTCGACGCTGAGCCAATACTGACCCCTTACTGCTGATTGAAATTTGACCCCCCTCGGCAGAGTGAGGGAGTGATCAGGATGGAAGATTGGGCAGAAGTCCGCCGGCTGCATCGGTCGGAGGGTTTGGGGATCAAGGCGA
>JBBRSR010000020.1:0-69290 GCA_038245175.1 Mycobacteriales bacterium
ATCGACGACCTCCCGGGCCAGCTCATCCTTGAATTCCTGACTGAACCGCCGCCTAGACGAAGAAACGGACAACTTCGATCTCGCTCTCAGTAGTCCCCCCAGTTTAGGAGGGGCCGCTGTCCGAAATCCCTAGGCCGATCATACCTCGGGCTGAGCACCGAGGAGTTCAACATGGGGTGGGTGGCGCGCTACACCTGCCCCGACACCGGCGCGAACGTCCAACTCGTGACCCGGGACGCGACCTCGCCAGAGGATTCGGTCATTTCTGTCCTGACGGACGACGTCGACGGTGCTTACGAACAAGCTCGGAAACTCGGCTACGCGATCGTCCACCCGATGACGACAGAACCCTGGGGCGTGCGCCGCTTCCTGGTCCGCGCGCCAGATGGCAACATCGTCAACGTCGTGCGCCATCGAGACTGACCGTAAGAACGCCAGACAAGAGGAAAACTGAACCCGTGTCATCATGGGGCGGTGGCTGACATGTCGGTGGGGGAGGTCGCGGCCCGCCTCGGCGTTGCCCCGTCGACCGTCCGGATGTGGGGTCAACGCTACGGATTGACCGCCTCCGCCCGCACCGAAGGCGGTCACCGTCGCTACACCGTCGAGGATCTCGATCGATTGTTGCGCATGCAGGAAGCTGTGGTGTCCGGCACCAGCCCGGCCGTCGCGGCGGCCGCAGTGATGTCTCCGACGTCTGAAATACATCGACCCCCTCCTCGCCGCGGTGGCCCCGGCGGCGCCGTCCTTGCGGTCCCAGGCGCCGGGCGTGAGGTTCGCGGCTTGGCCAGGGCCGCAACGCGGCTGGACGAGATGCGAGTGACGGAGGCGATTCTGGAGTCGTTGCAGCGCAGGGGGACACTGGCGACCTGGGACGAGTATGTCCGGCCGGTCCTCGTGGCTGTGGGCGAGCACTGGCAACGCACCGGCTCCGGCATCGAGGTTGAACACCTGCTGACCCAGGCGGTCACCGCGGCCCTGTTGCGCTACACCATGACCCTGCCGAATCTTCTACAAGAAGCCCCGGTCGTGCTTGCAGGTGCGCCTCATGAAGATCATGTCCTTGCCTTGCACGCCGCGCGTGCTGGGCTGGCTGAGCGCGGTGTGCCGGTTCGATTCCTGGGGCCACGCACCCCGATGCCGGCCTTGGCCTCCACGGCCCGACTGACCCGTGCACCCGCCGCCTTGATCTGGATGAGCGTGAAAGATTCTGACGTAGCACCACTGTTGGCGTCAGTGCGAGCCGCGCACCGCCGGTTGACCCTGCTCGTCGGTGGGGCTGGCTGGGATGGGTTGGACACGTCATCGGCCACGGTCTGCGGGAGTCTTGCCGAAGCGATCGCGCTGCTGTCGCAGGCTTGGCGGGACCGGGCCGGTACTCCCGCTCGGTGAGCGGGTGATTTAGATAACTTGCACAAGTTTGCGGAGAGCTCGGCGGCGCGGTATACCGGACAGTGACTCGCCGAATCATCGGGGAGCACCTCGAAGCGGCAAAGACGCCGCCCGCAGCAGGGAGTAGTCATGACCAACGATGGGTCCGCAGTGAACATCTTGTCCCTCACGGCAGGCCAGTACGACCTCGTCTACAACTTGTTTTCGCTGGTGATCGCCGCAATGGTTTTCACCGGGTTGTACCTGGTGATTTCGCAGCGGCGAGTAGCCCCTCGGTATCGAAACGCGGTGGTCGTTTCGGCCATTGTCTGCGGTATCGCGGCCTACCACTACTTCCGGATCTTCGCGAACTTCAAGGAGAGCTATCCGCCGGGACAGACGGTCCTGGCAGACCACGCGCTGTCCAACGTCGTCTTCAATGAGGCCTATCGATATGTCGACTGGCTGCTCACCGTGCCGCTATTGCTCGTCGAAACCGTGGCCGTGATGGCACTTGCGCGCGTGGCGCAGCGCTCGTTGCTCATCAAGCTCGTCCCGGCGGCGGCACTCATGATCATCCTCGGGTACCCGGGCGAGATCGCGACCAGCAACGGAAGCCGGATTATCTGGGGGATCGTGGCCACGCTTCCCTTCCTGTACCTGATCTACGTATTGTTCGTCGAACTGTCCCGCTCGCTGGATCGTCAGCCCGTCGAGGTCAGGAGCCTGACCAAACTGTTGCCGGTGACCCTGGTTGTCCTGTGGTGCGTCTACCCGATCGCCTATATGTTCCCCGTGCTGGGTGGCGACTTCTTCGGCGGCGCAGATGGTTTCGTTCTACGCCAAGTGGGCTACAGCATCGCCGACATACTGGCGAAGGCGGCTTTCGGCCTGCTCATCTTCCAGGTTGCCCGGGTGAAGAGCAGACTGGACGACTCGGCGTACGACTTCGACCACACCGTGTCGACAAGCAAGAATTCCCAACAGCCGATCGCGGCCTGATCGTTACCGCTCGCCGGCACCAATCAAGTGCCAGTACCAGCACTCTCACCACTAGGAGAATCGAGCGTTCATGGACAAGTCCGCCACCATCGAGGACACGTCGATCATCCAGAACATCCCCATGGAGAACAGAGCGTTCTACGCGCTGACCAAAGAGCTGCTGGATTGCGTGAGAGATCATGAGTACGGACGGCTCTCCGCGATCTGTGATGACGACTTCGGCATTGTGGACATCAACACCACAGGGGGATCGCAGATCATTCGTGATCGGGCGGGGTGGGAGGCCTGGTTCACCGGCTTGTTCGTCACACTCGACGACATGTCCGCTGCCACCTGGTCCGACATCACCGGGTACGAGTCCAGCCTCAGTGACGACATGGGTTACAGCGTCGTCGATTTCGACCAGACCCTGGTCACCCCCGAGCAGAAGCTGCGATTCAGCGTCATCGCCACGATCATCTGGAAGCTGGTCGACGGCACCTGGAAAGAGGCTCGATATCACAGCTCGCTCGTGTCGGTCGTGCAGATCTGAACTCAGGTCAGCAGCTCCCGGATGTCTTCGTTGGTCAAGGAGTTGCTGAACAGGGCGTCGTCGCCGATGACGAGATCGAAGAGGTCGGCCTTGCGCTGCTGCAGGGCGAGCACCTTCTCCTCGATGGTGTCGGCGGCGACGAGCCGGTAGACCATGACCGGCTTTTCCTGCCCGATGCGATGGGTGCGGTCGATGGCCTGGTCCTCGCGGGCGGGATTCCACCAGGGGTCGAGCAGGAAGACATAGTCGGCTTCGGTGAGGTTGAGTCCGAACCCGCCGGCTTTCAGGCTGATCAGGAATACCGGCGCGCTCCCGCTCTTGAATTTGTCGATGACGGCGCCGCGGTCCACGGTGCTGCCGTCGAGGTAGGAGTACTCGATGCCGGACTTGTCGAGCCGACTCGAGACCTTGGTCAGATAAGAAGTGAACTGGCTGAAGACGAGGGCGCGGTGGCCTTCGACGATCACGTCGTCGAGCAATTCGACGAGCGCGTCGAGTTTGGCCGACGGGAACTCGGCGTATTCGTCGCCGATCAGCGACGCGTCCAGCGCCAGTAGACGCAAAAGAGTCAGAGAGCGCAGAACGATGTACTTGTTGCGGTCATCTTCTTCGGCGAGCAGCGTGAACAGCTGCTGCCGTTCGCGCTGCAGGAACAGCTGGTACAGGTCACGGTGATCGGGCGCCAGGTCGATGCGCAGGATCTGCTCCTGCTTGGCCGGCAGGTCGGCTGCGACGAGTTCCTTGGTGCGGCGCAACAGGAATGGGCGAATACGGCGGCGTAGTTTGCCGATGCGCTCCACCCGGGTAGCCGCATTGACGACCTCGGCGCTGCCGGCGCCGACGCCGCTGGTAATTCCGGAGTGCGGTTCCTGGATTGGCCGCACGTAGTCCCGTTGGAACCGCCGTGCCGAGGCCAACAGGCCCGGGGCGACGATGGCGAAAAGGGCTTGCAGATCGGTGAGCGAATTCTCCAAGGGGGTACCAGTGACGGCAAGTTTGAACCGCACGGCCAGGTCGAGCGCAGCCGCATGGACTTTCGACGTCGGATTCTTGACGAACTGCGCCTCGTCCAGCACGAGAGCTGCCCACCCGGTGGACTGCGCGACGGCTTGGTAGGCGTCGAAGTTCAGGCGGAGCAGGGCGTAACTGGTGATGACGATGTCGGCGCCTCGGATGGCATCGGCGATTGCGGTCCTGCCGGCGCTCTCGGTGGTGGTGACCTGCCGGATGACCAAGTCGGGAGTGAACCGGTTGGCCTCGGTGACCCAGTTGGTCATGACGGACGTCGGCGCAACAACGAGGAAGGGCTTGCGGCGGTCGGCCGTGTCGAGGGCGTGCTGGATGAGCGCGAGGCACTGCACCGTTTTGCCGAGGCCCATGTCGTCGGCCAGCACGCCGCCCAGTTGGTGCCGCCACAGGTAGGCGAGCCAGTTGAACCCATCCTGTTGGTAGGGGCGCAGGGTTGCATGGAGGCCGGCGGGCGGGGTGATCGGCCGCGGGGTGTCGCTCCTGGTGTCGGCCAGCAGCGCACGCCATTCGACGGCCGGCGTTGATTCTTCGGCGAGGTCCTCGAAGTCGGACCAGAGGCCTATCTGATGGCGACTCAGGGACGGGACCGGATTCCAGCCGTCGAGGTTCCGGGATTCCTCGATCAGGTCCGACAGCGCCCGCAACGCCGGGTGCAGCAGCGACAAGTACGAACCGTCGACCAACAGCAGCGTGCGCCGGCCCTTCGCGAGGGCTTTGAACAGTGGCAGGAACGGGATGGTTTTCCCGTCGACGGTGACCGTGACGCCGAGGTCGAACCAGTCGTTCTGCTCCGACGGGATGGTGGTCACCACGAGCTGCGGTGTGCCGGTGAGCTCACGATAATGCGGCGCTACGCCGTGAGTTTCGACTCGGACGCCGGGCAGGTTGCGAAGTGTCCTGAGGGTGTGTGCCGCAAACTCGGCGGCGTCGATGCCTGTCAGCGTGGCGCAGAGCGGGACTTCGCGCGGGAGTGGTCCGGCAGGAAGCCATTGGTCGGGCAGCAGACCGGCAGGGAGCAGTTGGTCGAGCGCCGGCGTCGGCGTGGAACGATGTCCGCCCTGCCAATGCCAGGTGACGGTGAGGGTGTGCTTCGCGGCATGGGTGACACTGGCGACCAGGATGGGTGGCGTCGGCGGTGGCAGTGTGACGGAAGCGTCAGAACTCGTCACGTCGATACGTTCCTGCAGGTCAGGTAGATAGTCGGCAAAGAATTCAGGGATGTCCCCGTCCGGGACGCCGGTGGTGCTGGTCCGGATGATCGTCAGGTGATCGCTGGTCAGCGGTTCGCGTGTGCGGGCTATGACAATGTGACGTGGGGTGGCCGGGTCGACCAGGTATATGCCGTGGCTGCCGATGGGCCTTGCGTGGGTCACAGCTGCTGCTTGGTCGTCCAGCGTGAGGCGCGGCGCCAGCTCAATGCCAGTTCGAGTGTGGGTGGCGTCAAGGGTGAGGGTGGCTTCGATGGCGCGTCTCACGATGGCGTTTGCTCCGGCACCGACGAGATTGATAGCAAGCTGGGGTGCCTGGTCCAGGAGCGTCCACAGCACCGGGTTGGCGAACTCGTCGAGGTAGATCCAGTCGGGATCCCGGCCCGGCGCGGTGACCCCGAGCGCTCGGTGCAGCGCCCCGACTTCGCAGAACCAACGGTGCTGATCGATGTCGAGGTTCTGCCGGTTGACCAGATGCTGAATGTTGGTCCAGGTGATGCCCTGCTGCGCCCAACCCCTGCTCGTCCGGGCGACCGGCCGCACAGCCAGCCGATGGTCTTGCCGCAATGCACCGGGGATGGGCCTGACCGACTTCGATACCGGCCCGTTCCAGCGGGTGCTGCTGCGCGGCACCAACTCGCGGAGCTCGAACTGCAGGGCCAGGGGAGTGGGGTCGGCGGTGGCCCCGTCCGGCGGCGGCCGATCATCACCGGGCAGGTATCCACGCAGGGCATCACGCCAACCCTGGCCCTCGGATGCAGCCGGTGCTGCAGAAATCGCCACAGCCTGATTGTTCAGGAGCGCACCGACACTGCGCGCCACCACCGCCCGGGTCAGGCGTGGCTTCAGCCACGGCCGGCGATCAGCGGGAGTGCCCGAAAGGTGTGCTGCTGCCACAGCAGCCGGGAGGTTTCCTCCGGGTAAGCGGTGACGGCTGGTCGGGTGTCGAGGAGTTGGGCGAGCCGCTGTTCGTCGTCGTAGGCGGGCCAGCCGGGGTCGCCGTCTGCGGCGAACGCCGTCCACGCGGCGCGGATCCATGCCGAAAGCGCCTGTGCCTCCGCTGAGGGGGGCTCGCCGATCAGCACCGCGGGCTGGCCACTGCTCAGGTTGCCAAAGACGAGCGGTATGTCGAGGCCGTGGCAGGCGCCGAGGGCGCCGCCCATGCCCGGGGCGGTCCAGGTCAGCTCGTAGACGTGGGTCCGGCCGCCGCCGGCGGCGTGCGCCTGGGCGAGGTGCAGCGTTGGCATCCGGAACAGCCAATCGGCGTTGACCAGTTCGTACAGCTCCTCCGGGCCGGCGGCCGGGAATGCCTCGCGGTAGCGGCGGGCACCGTCCGGCCCGGGGGCGAGGGCGCGCAGCGCAGTCTCGGCTTGTTCCTCGGTCACCTGGCCCAGCACGCCGTCGATCAGGCTGAACAGCCGGTGCTCGTCGCGGGTGTGGCCGATGAGCAGGTCGACATCCCGGCCCGCACCGTTGGCCAACGCCTCCCAGGGGGTGGCCGGCAGGACGTCGCCGTCGACGACGGGTGCGAACGGGATCGGCCGGTAGGCGATCGGGCCCCAACGGTCCTTCCACCGGTCGATCTTCGCGGAGACGGCCTGGCCCGCGGCAGGCAGAAGGGAGGGGTGCACGGTGGACAGCTCGGCCGCCGTAGGTCGCACGCCCAGTTCGGCGGCGCAGGCGGCGGCGATGTCGGCGGCGAGTTCCGGTGAGAAGAACGTGCCCGGCACGCTCTGCGCGACGGCCCGGCGGAAGAGCCCGGCCGCTCGCGGCATGGCCAACAGGGCGGCGACCGATCCGCCACCCGCCGACTCGCCGAAGACCGTCACCCGGTCCGGGTCGCCGCCGAAGGCCCGGATGTTGTCGTGAACCCACTGCAGCGCGGCGACCTGGTCGAGCAGACCCCGGTTGGCCGGGGCGCCATCGATCTGCCCGAATCCCTCCAGGCCCAGCCGATAGTTGAGGGTCACGACGACGACGCCGCCGGCGGCCAGCCGTCCACCGTCGTACTCCGGGAGGCTGGACGCGCCGATCACGTAGCCGCCGCCGGGGATCCATACCAGCACCGGCAGGCGGGCCCCGGGGGTTGGATCGGGCGACCAGACGTTGACCGAAAGCCAGTCGTCGCCCGCCGGCACCCGCGCTGACCCGCTGATCCCGAACAGGCTGGGCTGCGGCGGAGTCGGCCCATAGGAGACGGCCGCCCGAACGCCCGACCAGCCGCGCACCGGCAGCGGTGCGGCGAATCGGAGCGCACCGACCGGCGGCTCGGCGTAAGCGACGCCGCGGAAGACGGCCAGACCCACCTCTCGGCTGCCCATCAACACCCCGGCCGCCGTGCGAACCTCAGGTGCGGACTCGGACTCGGCCGATTTGGCTGCGGTGACGGTCACAGCGGTTCCCTCCGGCGGATCGGGCGTGGTCGAGCGGATGGCGAGCCCGACTCCGCGAATCTTGCCCGCGTCACTGCCTGTGGGCCAGCCATTTTCAACCCGCCCGGGCAACAACCGGGCAACCTGCGCGAGCCGAACCCCGTGCCGTGCGGCATTTCGACTTTACATAATGTTCATTATCGGCATCTTAAAGATCTTGCCTCGCAGCCTGTTTCGTTCCCAGCAACCCTAAGCGTTACGTCACGGTGACGTAATCAGCCCTCGCCAAGTGCACGGCGGAGTGCCTCGACGGACCGGTCGACGTCTTGTTCGTCGGTCGACCAGTTGCTGACCGAAATTCGCAGCACGTCCCGGCCCCGCCATCGCGACCCGGACATCCAGGCGGTGCCGTCCCCGGTGAGTCGAGCGGTGACGGCGCGGGCCTTGTCGTCGGAGTCGAATCCAAGACACACCTGGGTGTAGACAACATCATTGAGCACGACGACGCCGGGGATCTGGGCGACGCCGGCGGCCAGTTGGCGGGCCCGGCAGGCCAGTCGGTCGACCAGTTCGGCGACGCCGTCGCGACCGAGCGATCGCAGCACGGCCCAGACCGGGACGCCCCGAGCCCGCCGGGACAGTTCGGGCACCTTCTCGTACGGGTTGCTCGGGCCGGTGTCGGCATTCATCAGGTAACTGGCGTGCACCCCGAAGGCGGCCCGCATGGCTGACGGGTCCGCCACGATGGCCACGCCACAGTCGTACGGGACATTGAGCGTCTTGTGCGCGTCCGTGGTCCAGGAGTCCGCTCCGGCGACCCCGTCGGTGAGATGGCACAACGCGGGTGCGGCCGCCGCCCACAGGCCGAAGGCGCCGTCCACGTGCACCCACGCGCCGCGGGCATGCGCCAGGTCGATAGCCGGCCGGAACGGATCGAAGGCGCCGGAATGGACGTTGCCCGCCTGCAGACACACCACGATCGGCTCGCCATCCGGGATCCGGTGAAGCGCGGCGGACAGTTCGTCCACCCGGATCCGACCCTGATCGTCGGCGGCCACCTCGATCGGCCGGCCCAACCCGAGGTAGCGCAGCGCCAGATCAACCGTGTCATGGCGCTCAGCCCCAACCAGCACGTGCACTTTCGGTGCACCGCTGAGCCCGTCGCCGTGCACATCCCAGCCGGCCGCGGCGAGCACCGCGTAGCGCGCGGCCGCCAGGCAGGTGAAGTTGCTCATCGTCGCGCCGGTGACGAAGCCGACGTCGGCGCCGGCCGGCAGACCGAGCAGGTCCAGCAGCCAACTCCCGGCGGTTTCCTCGAGCACGCTGACGGCCGGGGTCGCCTGCCGCATGCCGCCGTTCTGGTCCCATGCGCTGACCAGCCAGTCGGCGGCCATGGCCACGGGCAGCGTGCCGCCCATCACCCATCCGAAGAATCGGCCGGACCCGATCGCCAACAGTCCCGGCTCCGCACCGATCACCAACTGCTGCACGACATCCGTTGGTTCGCTGCCCGTCTCGGGTAGCGGCCCGCCAAAGGTCGCGAGCAGATCGGTCACCGTGGAGACAGGCCCGATCGGCCGCTCCCCGACCGTCGCGAGCCATCTCAGCGCATGGTCGGACGCCAGACTCAGTATTTTCTCGTATTCCTGGACACGTGGTGTCATCGTCGACCATCCTTCGCCGTAGACAAGACTTTTCGACCAAGTGTTGACGGCTCGGCGATCTCTGGGCAAGCACCAGGTAGCTCAGCGGCGAGTGCATCTTCACGCAGGCATGAAGCGGCCACGTGCACGACCGGTGGCAGGACGAATCCGCACACTCGGCGGCGGCGCCGAAAAGCGTTACCGCGGAAGCATTTGGACCGTGCAGAGCGAGAGGCCATTGCCGGGAACGTCGGCCGTCACCGCACACAGCACAAGTGCAGATTCCGACCGCCAGACCCCTGCGCAGCGCCCCGCCGCCGGTCGGTGAATATGCACTCGCAATGCGAAGCATCGGGCGCGGCGATAACAAGCGAGCCGGTGAAACCTCAGCCCTGCGGATCGACCTTCAGCGCATCGACCTTCTGTGCTGCCCCGTGTTCGCCCTTGAGCTCGGCCCGGCGCTCGGACATGCGCGCCAACGGGCCCAACGACGACACGGCGATCAGCGCGAGTACGCCGAGCACCATGAAGATCAGCATTTTCGGATCGGTGGTGCCATCCCGCGAGCTGCCGACGGTGTCCGCGAAAGCGGCCGCCGGCGCGCCGAGCAGCAGCCCCAAGGTCAGCAACCCGATCGTGCCCAGCCGCGTCATGAGATTCCCGAGATGTTCTGTGTCATGGGTACACTGTACACCAATCCTTGGTGCACCAAGCAGTTTCTGGGCAGTAGGATTCACGTGTGCGCCAAGCATTGGCGTACTAACAATTGGTGGGAATGTGACTGACTTGATCCAGCAGGCGGATCCACTCGCGCTTGAGCGACAGGTGTGCTTCGCCTTGGTCGTGGCCGCCCGGAACGTGGTGTCGATCTACAAGCCCCTGCTCGAACCGATGGGTCTCACCCACCCGCAGTATCTGGTGATGCTCGCGCTCTGGGAGCGGGCTCAGCTCTCGGTCACCGAGCTGAGCCGGCTGCTCCAGCTCGACCCGGGCACGCTGTCCCCGCTGCTCAAGCGACTGGAAATCGCCGGTCTGGTCCGCCGCCAGCGCGATCCCAGCGACGAGCGGCAGCTGGCGGTCACCCTGACCGAGCAGGGTGCGGCTCTGCGATCACGGGCCGAACTGATCCCGCCGGCGGTGGCCAAGCGGCTGAACATGAGCGTCGCCGAACTGACCCACCTGCATCAGACGCTGACCAAGGTCATCGACGCGACACTGGCGCCGGCCTCGCGATGAGTGGGTTACGGGTAGCCGACATGTCGGACAGCGAACGGCCCGATTTCCTGCGGACGCAGCACGCCGCCTACGTCGATCAGCGGGTGGAATTCGGCGGCGAGGACGTCGCCGACGCCACCCGTACCGCCGACCGGCAGTACGGGGAGTTCTTCCCCGACGGGAAGCCCGGACCGGGGCACTTCCTGTTCACCGCGCGGAACGCAGACACCGACGAGCGGATCGGCATCCTGTGGTTGTCCGAGCGAGACTCGGGCGCATCCGTCTGGATCTATGACATCGAGGTCGACGCTGCTGCTCGCGGCCACGGTTGGGGTCGGCAGCTCATGCGCTTCGCCGAGACCTGGGCCAAGGACCGGGGTGCGGCGAAGATCGAGCTGAACGTCTTCGGCGGCAACGTCATCGCTCGCACCCTGTACCGGTCGCTCGGCTATGTCGAGAATTCGGTGCACATGGGCAAAACGTTGACCGGCTGAGCCGGCGATCGGGCTACTCGGCGTTCGGCGAACGCAGCTTCTCCCATCGATCGCGCAGCAACGGAACTCGATGAGCATTTCCGTGCAGGCTGATATATCGGGTGCCGAACACCGCCAGCAGAGCATCATCGAGCCGTCGGACGGCGCCCGCCGGATATCGATATCCCATCCGACTGTTGATCGCCTGGGTGTCGACCGATGTGAGCAGGCCCGCCAGCTCGTCCAGCGAAGTGATGCCGAGTTCGAGCAACAGCCCGGACACCCAGTCGTAGTGGTCGCCGCGAGACCAGCCCGCGTCGGAAAACTGAGCCGCCAGAAAGGTCGCGAGGTCCTGCGAGCTGATCCGCGGATCGTTCTCGTCCAGCTCCGGGAGCTGGCCGTGAACCGTGGTCTGCAGGCGGTCGTGGATCATCGAAAACTCACGGTCGGCGAGCTCGAGGAGCCCCGCGGCCAGGGTGAACCGCCGGTCCAGATCGGGCGCGTGCTCGGCCGGGATGGTCCCCTTGTAGCGGATGGCGTGCTCGAACTCCGCCCAGGCGTGCTGTAGCACCGTCCGTATCTGCACCTGGGCGCTCCGCCCGGCAAGCAGCTCATGCCCGGCCGGCACACTCCGCTCTGCGTCCAGCCGCACCAGGAGGTGCCGGCTCGAGTAGCCGAAGCGACCCTCACTGGCCGTCTGCTCCCCCATGTCGCGGTCGTCCAGGATCAGCAGCTGGTCGCTGAGCAAGTCGGCGACCGCAGTGACATCGCCGCGCAGGTAGGTGATGACGCGAACACCGATCTGGTCGATGATGTCGTCCAGTGGGTTCGGGAAAACCGGTTCGCCGCCGACCGTGCGCCGCGCCTTGACCGCGAACGACGCCACGCTCTTGGCCCGGCCACCGACACTGAGATAGTTGATCCCGGCGTCATCGAGCAGCCTGGTCACCAGAGCAACGAAACCCTCTGTCGCGCGGAGTGTCTCGGGCTGTCTCGCGGCGTAGGTCTGGACAGCGTCATCGACGAGGTTCGCGGCTGACTTCGGCACGGCTCGGACCGCTCAGCTCTGCGGCTGGGAGATGTTGACGATCCAGACGATGCGGAATTGGCAGGACATCGCGTGCTCCTTTGGCTGGGTCCGAGCCGGCGGTGGGAGGACCGGGGTAGTCAAACTGTAGCGGCGGCGTCAGACAGCGCCCCCGCCAATCCCGATCACCCAGGTCCCGATAGGCCAGACGAACATCGCCGCGTTCGACGAATTGATAGACGGCCGGCGTGCGTTCGTCCGTCAGATCATCCACAATTTCAGTGTGCCACCGCAGAAGTTCGGCACACCGAGCCGACGGAGGTGGTCGGACATCGAGTCGCCTCAAGGCGAGTGCACGGTACGGCTCCTGCTGGCAGCGATGCCACGGTATTCCGTATCGGCAGGAAATCTGTGGAGCCTGGGGAACCTGCCGATGCCCGACCAATTTCCATGCTAATCCTCTCGCCAGGAACCTGCACGGTGCCCGAGCCAAGTGCGCCGTCAGCGCAATCGCTCGGCCGCCCTGGCGCTGGCCATCATCTGCCCGACCAGCGCGGATAGCTCGGCCGGCCGCGCGCGTTCGGCCACAGCGGTCGCGACATCCTCTGCAGCACAACGCATTTGGTATAGTCGATCAGCCAGGTCGGCAGCCTCGGCGGAGGTGAGGACGACCGCGTCGACCGGGAGCTGGCCGCGACTCAGGGCATGCCGGCTCTCGTACGCCCGCTGTCGGCAGGCCTGACCGCAGTATCGGCGCCGACGACCCAGGCCCTCCTGCAGGGGCAGTTCGCGGCCGCACCATTCGCATCGGGTCGGGGCGGTCTTTCGCACTCCCCCACCGTAGGGCGTGAACACGCCCAGCCGGGGTGGTGACACACGCAGCGCCGGCTGAGCGACACTGACTGTATGACGGGATACCTCTCGGGCCCCACGCCACGAGCCTTCGCCCATCGTGGCTGGCATGTCGGTGATCTGGACGGCCTGGAAAACACCGCGCTGGCCTTTGAGCGGGCCCTCGCCGAGGGCTACCGGTACCTGGAAACCGATGTCCACGCCACTGCCGACGGCAAATTGCTGGCCTTCCACGACCACTTCCTGGACCGGGTCACCGATGGTCAGGGCCGGGTCGAATCGATGACCTGGGATTCGCTCAAGAACGTGAAGATCGGCGGCCGCGAACCGATCCCGCTGCTGGCGGATCTGTTTGCCGACTTCCCGGACGCCCGCTTCAACCTCGACGCAAAGAGCCCGGCGACCGTTGGCCCGCTCGTCGAATTGCTGAAGGCATCTGGAGCGGGAGATCGGGTCTGCGTCGCCTCCTTCTCCGATGCGCGGCTCCGGTCGTTGCGGCAGGCCCTCGGACCGACGGTGGCTTCGTCGCTGGGCCCGCGCGAGGTCGCCGCGCTGGTCGCCCGGTCAAAGTATCTGCCGGCGCCGATCCGCCCGACCACCGCGGTCGCGGCGCAGGTTCCGACGCGGTCCAGTGGGATCACCGTGGTCACCCGATCCTTCGTCAGAACCGCACACCAGCGCGGCCTGGAGGTTCATGTGTGGACCATCGACGATCCGGCCGAGATGACCCGCCTGCTCGAGATGGGCGTGGACGCCATCATCACCGACCGACCCGATCTGCTACGCCAGGTGCTGACCGAGCGTGGGTCCTGGACGGCGTAGCCGGGCACCGCGTCGGTCAGCCGCCCGTGTCGATGGTGCCCAGCACCGGGCCGGTGAGCGGGCGACTGCGGTTCGCGTAACCCCGGTCGTAGTAAGTGAGCAGCAGGTCGACGGCGGCGACCACGTCGCCGGCCAGCAGCGCGGCCCGGACCTGCGAAGCGGACCGCCCCATTCGCGGTGCGACACGGTCAACCGCCAGCAGCCACTCTTCGAGCGGGCAGCCGCGGTAGGTGGCGACGATCCGTTGTCGTCGAGCGACAACGTCGGCGATCAGCTCGACGCGCGGGGCCGTACGCATCGCGGCAACCAGCTGCGCGGGCAGCCCGACCGAGCCGATGTAGTCGCCTTCGTCCTCCACCCACAGGGGAAGCCGGGGATCAGCGAATGCAACGACCGCCCGCACAGCCCGCTGGAATTGGGCGTGCGACGGCTGCGGCCCCAGCCCCATCCCGCCGAATGCCGACCCCCGGTGGCTGGCCAACGCTTCCAGATCGAGGACTTGTTCGCCGGCGGCAGCCAGTGCTCGCAGCAGCGCCGTCTTACCGGAGCCGGCCAGCCCGGTCAGCAGGAGGATCAAGTGCCCCCCGAGAGACTCGAGACTCGACGCAGCGGGAATCCACCCGACACTTCAAGACCTTGCCGCCCGGGAGGACTCCCCATGGACAGTGATTTTCAACTTGCCAACCCGGTTAAAGAGCGGATCTACCTTCTGGTAGTCATGAGTGTGATCAGCCTAGCCCAGTACGGGTCGACGGCTACTCGGAGCCTTCATCCGAGAGCAGGTCGAACCGCAGCCCGCTGGAGCCCTCGCCGCGGCCACTCAACACCTGCCGCGAGTTCCAGACCACGGTGGAGCCGTCATACCAGCGCGCCCGGGACATCGAGGTGCGCACCCGAACCCCCGCCCGTGGCACTTCCTCTTCGTTGACGAAGTAGTCCGTCACCGAATCGCCGGAAATACCCTCCCGGAGGATGTCGGTCAGCGGTCGAACCCGACCAGGCGGAACCAGTCGCGGCATCCAGCCTCGCTGCAGCCGGATGCCGTGCGTATCCAGCGGCGCGTGCACTGGCAGGAACGGGATCCAGTTCTCCGGCACCACGGTGCTGAGCTGATACCGAAGGCCAGGTCCGGCGTCCGGGATGCCGCTGCCCAACCGCGCGGTCAACCGTCGCGCTGCCTCCGCGGCGTCGCGACCACCGCCCAGCCCGTCCGGGATGCGAGTCTCGACGGCCCAGACCATGTTCGCCATCTCATCGCGCAGGAAGGTGACCTCCTCCAACGCCGGCCCCGCCAGCGAGGACGGCAGTGCCGGCGGCAGGAACAGGTGCGATGCCAGCGGTCCGCCGGCAAGGTCGGTGCGTCGCGCCGACAGGCTGAACAGGTCCCACGCTGACCAGTCGTTGCCGGCTGAGCCGGTGGCCGACTTGACGAGGGTGCGCTCACCGAAGACATCGGTGACGACGATGCCGGCGATCTCGGCCAGCGTGCCCAACCGCTGCTGGTAGGGCACGCTCAGCCAGTCGTTGCCGAACAGTAAGGCGAACTCCGTGACGATGAGCTTTGTCAGGTCGGTCGAGTCGGCCTGCAGGTGCGCCAGACTCACTGCCTGGTCCTCGATCTGCCACCACCGCGCGTTCGGCATCCCGGCGAACGTCACGGGACTGGGTATCGCCCCCGTCACCTCCCAGGTCGGCGCAGCGGACGAGCCGGCAACCACGGCGTCGGTGTCGAAGCAGAACCAGTCCATCCGGCCGGACGGCGCGGTCGCACCCGAGAGCCGCAGTTCGGTACCGCCGTCGCGAGGCACGCTTGCCGCGTACGAGTACTCGAGCTTCGCGCCGTCCCAGCCAGCAGTCTCCGTCAATCCGGGCTGCGCGTACGTCGCCGCGAACCAGGCTCGAAAATCGCGGGCAACGGCCAGGAACTCGACGACGTCGAGCGGGTTGAGCGACGCTGCCACCGCCGCCGGTAGATCGGCCGCTGTCGGCGCTGTCGGCAGCGACTCGGCCAGCGCGACACCGTCGAGCGCCCGGCCGGCCAACGCGGCGGCAACCCGGTCTCCCAGTCGGTGCTCGGCAGCCCGGGCCGCCGCCACCTCGCCGGCTACCGGGGCGACGACCAGCGGAAACGCGGCCCTGAGCGGGCCGGCATACCCGTGGGCCCTAGCGGCATCAGGGAGCCGAGACACCAGCAGTGCCAACAGGTGTCGGCCAGCCGAAGCCCTCACGGCCGGCGGGAACGGGATCGTCAGCCGTTCCACCCGCGACTCCAGTGGCCGGCCGGCGTCATAGGCCTCGTTGGTGGCGACGGCCGGGTCGCCGACGCGAACCTGCGTGATCGGTGAGGTCCGGCGGGCCAGTGCGGCAGAGATCGCCGATCCGGTGTCCGCGCCGCGGAACTCGCCGAACTGCCACTGGCGGGTCAGCATCCACAGCGGGTCGTGGATGCGCGCCTCGAGCGGCCGGTCCAGCTCGGTCTGCCGCGGGCGCGGCTCAAGCCGCGACCAGACCCGCAACGGTTCGCAACTACCGCCCATCACGCACCCCCGGACTGCATGGCGCCGAAGTCGAGAACGATCCGGTGATCGGACAACCCACCGGTGGGGCCGAACGGCGGGATGTCGCCGATCAGGGCCGGCAGTAGCGGACCGTAGACACTGTCCTGGAGATGGACCGGTTCGACGGCCCGGTTCTTGGCCAACTCCAGGGTGTCGTGCAAGGTCTGCACCAGATCCTCCCACAGCCAGCCAGGGCGAACGGCCGGCGGCACCACCAGCAGCAACGTCTGCGGTGGCTGGGAGTCCGGCTGGTCGTAGTGGAACGACACGCCCGTGGTGAGTTCGGCGGCGGGCAGCGTTTCGGTCCACTCATCGACCAGCAGCCCCACCCCTGCTGACCCGTCGAGCACCAGCTCGTCCGGTCGGTAGATCACCAGCGACAGCCGATCGCCCGGCGCAGTCGGGCCGGCCTCGCCGAGCCACGGTTCGCCGCTCCGCATCGGCAGCTGCACGGCGACACCCTCCGGGACATCGCTGCCGAACGCTCCGGCCAGGCTCACCGCCGTACCGAACGCGGCGACCGGCTCGCGGACGGCCATCACCCCGGGCAGCCACCCCTGCACCGCCAGTTCGCTGCCGGCGGGCGCCGCCAGACCAGCCGTCAATTCCGCGGCGTTGGACAGCGTGAACCGCGGAAACACCGGCAGCGACTCGGTGAACAGCGCGGCCAGCGTACGGCGCAGCCCGGCGGCGGTGTTCGCGTCCGTCGCGGCGAGGTGCCCAGCGACGGTGCCCAGCCGCCCGGCGACCTCGACCAGGGCCCCTTCGGCTGCCTCCAGGAGTTCCGACGCGACCTGATCGCGAGTCGCCCACACCGCCGGCAGTCGGACGCCGGGAATGTCGAATCCCAGGGCAGCCAGGAGTGCCGATCGAAACTCGTTGCGCCGCAACCACAATGCATCCAAACGCGCAAGGTGGTCACCCGCCGCCGCGGCACCGCGGTAGGTCGGCGCATGGTGGGTGACGTACTGCGACACATCACCCACCAGCAGGGCAGGGTCTGAGTCGGCTCCGTCGCTCAGCACCCGCAACAGCTGCACCCCGACGGCCTGCAGAGCCGCGGCAGCGGCTGCGGCGCGCTGTCCGAGCTCCGCGAGGTCCAGCGGCGCGCCGACGCCGACGACGGTATCGACCAGGACGTAGTCGGCGGAGGTGGCCGCGCGGCCGTGGGTGACGGCCGTGCCGATGGTCTCCAGCAGGGCGGCGGTCTCGGCGAGGCTCCGCACGTCCGCCGGCCATGCCGGGTCGCGCTCAAGACTGAGTGTCATCGGCGGCGCCGGTTCGCCCTCACGCACGTCCAGCGGCCGCAGCGTGTCCAGAATCCGCACCGAGAGTTCTGTGCGGGCATCCTCCAGGCCGTGATGCAGTATCGCCAGCAGGTCGATCGGTTGCAGTGGCAGCGCCGCCAGCGTGACTTCGCCGACCGGGGCGCCGTGCTCGTCGACGACCTGCGCCCAGGTCATCCCGGCCGGCCCGAGCAGGTCGCCGAGCCAATAGTTCAACGTGGGCTCAGCAGCCGACCGCGCCGACGGCACAGCCCAGCCGGTGGGCAGCCCGCGGTCCACCGGCAGCTGCACGAGTACCCGGTGCGTCACCCGAGCGCCGGCCACCGGAGTGTCGATGACCTCCGGGACCGGGGGCATCCGTCCGGTGCCGAGCGCCGACAGCGCCGCCGCCGCGCGCGGCTGGTTACCCTGGACGATCTGATAGACGCCTTCGGTGACCACGAGATCGCCGAGCGCGTCGACGGTGTCGGCGAGCCGGTCGATCGCGGCGAGCATGGCGTTCAGTCGGTCTGCCTCGGACAGGTCCGGGATCACCCCGGCCAGGCCATAGGGGTAGGCGGCATAACCGCCGCTTTGCAGCGCGGACAGCAGGGTTCCGGCAGCCGGACCTGCATGCAGCCGCATCCAGTCCTGCACGAGCGTGAGCAGCGCATATCCGTCGACAACGGCCCGCAGATCCTCGTCGGCGGTAGTGGCGGTCGCGTCCAGCGGGACGACGCTGGGGAATCGCCGTCGGAGCGGCACGATCAGGTCGTCCAACGCGATGCCGTCGATGTCGTAGGCATCGTGCAGGTCGCGCTCGAACTGGTAGCCGAGCAGTGCGCCCAAGTCGTTGCCGGCGCCGATACCGTCCAGCAGGGCCAACGCGGCCCGCACCCGGCGGGATGACACATTCACCGCCATCCGGCTGGCGGCGCCGTGCGCCAGGTAGCCGGACCGCAGGATCGCGGCGGCAGCCGCGTGGGGCAGCGACGGCGCATGGACGAAGCCCTGGTTGGCCGGGTCGGACCGGATGACGGTGGACGCGTTGGTAGTCAGCACAGCTGGTACGTCGGTCGCGACGGTGAGCTGGCCACCCGGCAGCAGGTCCTCCACCCAGCCGAACGCCCCCAGGTGCACCCCGGTCGGTGTGACGGCCCGCATCGTCAGCAGACGGCGATTCGCGAGGCCGAGAATCCAGGCGTCCAGCCGATGCGAGCAGATGTCCAGGTGCTCCCGGGTGATCTCGGCTAGTCGATCCGACGGCAGCGCGGCCAGGCTCGACACGGTGCCGGCGTGCGCAGCCAGCGCGTTCAGGTCCCCCTGATGCGCCGCCAACCCGGCATATCCCTGCGCCAGCGCGTTGCCGGCGCGGCCCGCCAGCAGGTCATCCATCCGCTTGGACTGTTGGTTGAGGTATCCGTAGAGCGCGCCTCCCGCCGGCACGAGCTGACCTCCCAGTGCTTCGTGCAGCACTGACAACTGCATCAGCAGGAAGCTCCACCTGGTGACGTTCTTGCGGAAGCCGATTCGGGAGATGGCGAACAGGTCGCCGCCGCCGATCCGCGGCCGCAACCCCGGCGCGATCACCCCCTCGCGCTCGAGGATGCGAGCCGCGGTGTCCCGCGCCTGCACCAGCAGGGCCTGGCGGAGCAACAGCACCAGTAGCGGCTGGTCACTGGCCGGAGTTGCCGCATCGCGCCCGAGGTCCTCCAGGTCTTGCTGCAACAGTGCGGTGATCCTGGCCCCGACGTCGTTCGTGACGATTCCCTCGGGGAGCGCGATCGCCTGGTCGAGATACCGCACCTCGAAACCACGCGACGCGTCCAGGGCGTCATAGATGCCCTGGTAGGCGAGCGCCACCGCACCCTTCACGATCAGTGGGCCGACGGGGATTCTGTTGGCTTCCGACAGCACACTGACAAAGCGGTTCAGCAACGCAAACGGCCCAGAGGTCAGCGACAGCGGGTCGTTGAGATGGATCGGGCCGACCCCCGTACCGCGCTTGCCGGCGTTCACCGCGAATCGTTGGCCGTAGGACACCGAGGTGGCGTCCAAGCCCAGCATCGCCAGCAGGTGGTTTTGCGGGTCGGTGACTCCCCCGGAGAATGCGTGCGGCACATGTGCCCGGCGCGCGGCGGTCCAGTCCTGGTGCATCAGCAACAACACATCGCGGAGCAGGATGTCGAAGCGCAGCTGCCGATCGGCGTCGGACACCGCAGACGCCGGCAGCGTGGCGCCGCCGTCCGGCACGAACCGGGTGTACGCGGTGGTCGCGAGCACCCCGTAGGGCTGCGGCCCGACCCGGATCGCCGGTAGTGACCCCCGCCCGATCACCGCGCCGGTGGCGAAGGAGCGGAGCCGATCCTGGGCATCGACACCGATCACCGATCCCAGGAGTTCCTCCACGGCGTAACCGGCGGTGCCCGGCCAGAGCGCAGCGGTGGCCAGCTGGGCCTCGGTGATGTCGGTTGCATCGGCGCGTTCGATGTGGTCAAGGGTGCCGGGAGAGATGCCCAGCGCGTGGGCAAGTCGCCAACCGTCGGTCGGGTTGGCTCCCCCGGAGCCGACTTTCGCCGGACCGAGTTCGAGATCGAAAGCTCGGTCTGCATTCTCGGCGCTACTGAACGGTGTGGCCGCACGTTCGGTACTGTTGGTGGGGGTGCCGGTGGCCAGCAGCGCCAGCCCCCGGGCGGTGTAGTGATGATTGTCCAGTAGGGCTTGCAGGTGTTGCTGGTCCGTGGTCGGATCACCGCCGGTGAGCCCGATGACGTAGACCCGATCGAAGCCCGCCTGCGCCTCCGCCGCGGTGATCCGGACGGTCACGGCCAGTCCAGCGCTGGCAGCGGCGGCATAATCGACCAACCAGCGCATCGACGCGCCGACGGTGGTACTGCCGTCCGGGTTGACCGTGAACGGCGGATCGTTCACGGCTGCCGGGTCCGGGCCGACGGCCACACCGGCCGGGTCGACCGCGGCGCCGGCCACGATGTGCCCGACGGCGCCGCCGGCGACGGTGACCACGACGAACCGCTCCGGCAATCCGATCGCCTTCGGCTGCGCGGTCCAGGCGCTGTCTCTGGTGGCGGGCGACACCGGGGTGGCGGGCGGGTCGGCCACCGGTACGGCGTCGATGATCGCCCGCAGATCTGCGAAACGTGTTGCTGCGGCGACACTGTCAACGCCGGGCCCGGCCAGCTGCAACCAGTTCAGCTTGCCGTCGATGACGGCGACGAGTTCGTGCAGCCGGGCGAGCGCCGCTGTGGGCAGCGGACCGAGTTGGTTGGCCGCGGTGACTGCGGCCTCCATCGCCTTCCGGACCGTTCCGGCGCGCGCAACCGGGTTGGCGCTGGCCTCGTCCAGTCGTTTACGGATGACGTCCAAGCTGGTCAACGCACCGGTGAGCAAGGCGCTGCCGATGCCGGCTGTCGATGTTTGGCGGACGACCCAGGCGCCACGCGCCGGACCATGCCTGGCCGCGACGATGCGCCAGGCGGCCCGTCGCGCGATATCGTCACCGCCGGCATTGGCGGTGGCCTGCCAGTATGCGGCGCCGGCGGCCGCCTCGGCGGCGGTGAGTCCGGCTTCGTGGGTGTGCACCGCGAATTCGTCGGGGAAGATCCGCACCCGCAGCTCGTCCACGGTCTGGGTGGACGGAGCGCCTGGGGCGGGCGTGCCGACAGCTGTGTCGGTCCGGACGGCGCCGACAGCGATCGGCAGCCGGTCGAGCAGGTCCCGGTGGTCGACTGGATTGAGCTGAACCAGCTGCAACGCCGTGGCCAGTGACGTCTGCAGCCGCCCGACTCGACCGGCGAGCTGCTGCTGCCAGGCGGTGGGTAGAGCCGCAATCGTCGCGATGTGCTCCAATGCGTGCTGGAGCCGGTCACCGACGGCGGCGTCGCGGTAGGCGCGCTGAACCGCGACAGGGTCGGCCGCGTTCTGCGTCAGGGTGGCGGCGACCTGTTCAAGCTGGCCGAGTTCGGTATCCAGGGCGGCATACGCGATGCCGGAGTCGACGAGTCGGCTGTGCGGAATACCCAGTCGGGTCGCGCCGACCAGCGATCCGATCAATGCGCCGGCCGGGACGGCCTGGGTGGTGACGGCCGTCACTAGCTTCCCGAGCTGGTCACCCACTGCGGGGAGCCGCCCGACCAGCCGGTCTCGGTGGAATGGCGACCGCAGCCCGCTCAACGCGGCAGCGCCGGTGCCGATGGCCGCAGCAACGTTGGCCAGCGTCGTCGCCACCAGCGTCGTGGCGGCGAGATCAGCCGGATCGGCCAGTCGCAACTGGACATCGGCGGCGGCGAGCGTAAAGGTCAGCGTGTCCAGATCGGTGTCGGCATCGCCGATCAGCGGGTCTTCGACGCCGCGCTTGTAGCCGCGCCGTTCGACGGTGGATTTCGGCAGGGTCGTCGCGTACTGACGGTTCGTCAGGGATCGGGCCGTCACCAGGGCCACCTGGGCCAGCCGGAGCAGGTGGGACGGGCCCATGGTGTTTCCGACCGGCACGTCGGTGCGGGTGAAGCGGGTCTCGATCCGCACCGGGATCAGCAGGACCGGGATGGCGGCGCTGCGCGCGGCGACTGCCGTCCGTACCTGCTCGACGAGAGCCTTGTTGTTGCCGATGTCGTCGCCGAAAAGGCGATCTCCGAGACTCGTCACGACCGGCCGCCGAATGTCGTCATTTCAGCAGATCCGAGGCGTGCCTGGCGAACATCACCGGGCTGCGGAACAGGATGGCGGCCATATCCGCGGCGGTTGCTCCCCACACCCCGGGCGAGGTGGTCGACGGTTGCAGCGCACCGTTCGCGGACACGGCGACGTGGTCGGCCGAGGCGGTCAGCTGGCCCCACCACAGATCGTCCCAGGTCTGGAAGCCGGCAGGCTGCGTCGCGTCCAGGCCGAACCGGGTCTGCCCCGGGCGTTCCTTGAGGACGAAGAACCAGCCCGGATCGGGCGCCGTCCCACGGGCCGCGACCGGGTCGAGGTTGAAGCCGTAGAGCGCGATATCCGGCTCGAGGGTGGCAGTGAACAGCGGAAACAGCGGTGCCGCGCTCGCGTCCAGGGTTCGCGGACCGGTCGCCGTGGTCGCCCGCTGCGCGTAGACCACGACGTTCGGGAACTTGCGCAACAGCTTGCTGCGCAGCACCAGCACGAGGGGCGTTGAGCCGGTGAGCGTGTTGTCGCCCAGCGGTTTGATCCAGCTGGTCAGCTCGTCGACGTCGTGCGGGGCCAGCCCGGCGAGTGCGTCGCGGCGATCCCAGAACACCCGGAAGTAGCTGCCACGCTGGTCGGTCGGGTACTCGCGCCAGAGCAGCTCGCGGCCCATTTCCGTGTTCAGCCCGGCGAGGTAGGCCTCGATGAACCGGGCATTGGTCTGCATCAGGGTGATCGTCTCAGCGGGCAGGTCGCCGGCATTGGGCAGTACCAGGTTGCGGTCGATCCGGCGTAGTTCCTCGAACATCGGGTCCGGAAAGGTCGGGTAGGCCAACACCGGGGCGAGCCGCCGGGCCCGGATCTGAGCCTGCGCAGCGAGCCGGTCGCGCAGCCCCGGCAGCGCGGCGATGACCCTGGTGGGCAGTGCGGTGTCCGGATCCATTGCCTGCAGCACTGTGCTGCTGACTATGCCGACGGACGACAGGGCCGGCGGCGGCGGGTCGACCCGACCGAGTCTGGCGGTCAGGTCGCTGCCGAGGCTGCCGGTGTCGGTGACATAGCCGCCGGCGCCGCCGCTGTCGGCGAACCTCGAGTCCTTCCCTTTCGCGGGTGGCGTGTCGGTCACGATCGTGACACCAGAGCCGCCCTTGCTGGCGATCGTCGTACCGAAGGTGGGGGCAAATGACGCGGCGGGCAGCGTCACCGTGACGGCGTGCGGCCCGTCCGGATCGACCCGGCTGATCACGGCGTTCAGCGCGCCGACGGCGGCCACCACGGCACTGTGCCCAGGATGGTTGGTGTCCCAGCTGATCAGCAGGCTGCTGAGGTCACCGTTCAGGGTGCTGACCGACGGCACGGCCAGGGTGCCGTCGGGCTGCTGATAGCCGCTGACCGCCTGCACCAGCAGGTCCCAGAACACCCGCTTCGGTTCGAGCAGCTTCGCCGCCATCCTGGTGGCTGCCGTCGCGGCCGCCGCGAGTACGTCGCTGACGCTCACGCTGGCGGCGGGCTTGGGCACCGGCGGAGCCGCCGTGGCGGCGCTGGAGTTCATCCGGTAGAGCAGTTCACCGTCCTGAAATCCGGCAACCGCCCTGTCCCCGGTGACCGCCCTGACGAACCGTCTGCCGGGCCTGGTGACGGTCGTGAAGACCGACTCCTGAGTGACCGACGGAACCGCGCTCTGCCGCACGGCGGCCCGCACCGACGCCGGCGCTGTACCCGCCGCACGCGGCGCGAGCACTCCGCGATGGGCGGCCGCGGTGAGGAGTAAGGCCTGGTCATCGCCGGTGCCCTCGATGTGTTTGGCAAAGACGGCGGCACTGGCTGCTACCGCCAGTTGAGCTTCCCGCAGCCGCTGGTTGGCGTCCCTGAGCTGCCCGACCTGCTGCCAGGCGCGCTGCATCAGGTCGTCCTGCCGGTCCCGGATCACCTGGGTGCCGATGCCGGCCACCGCGCGTTCGCGCGGGTCCAGGTTCAGCTCTCGCACCCAGGCCGTCTCGGCGGTCGGGTCGGCGCCGACCTCGCTCAGCGTGACCACGCCGGCGTGTTGTCGGGCATAGACCGGGGGCAGCACACCGGGGTCCGGCACGATGGCGCCAGGCCGCAGCCGCTCGACGCCGAGGTCGAGGATCTTCTGGAGTTCGTTGACCGCGGTGCTGCCGGGGTAGTCCGGGAACTTCACCCGGCCGAAAGTCGGCGGCCGCAGCGCGCCCTCGATCTCCATCGTGTCGTCCAGCGGCACGGTGTCGAGTCCCGCACCGACGGCGGTCATGTCAACCGTGCGTTTGCCGAAGGCGTCGCCCACATCACGTCCGGTGAGGCCGCGGACGATGGCTTCGAAGGTGCTGTTGGTGCCGGTGGTGAAGCGCCAGGAGTGATAGACGGGGAATCGCCGGCTCGGTTCACCGACGCCCCAGGACGGCTTGAGCGCCGGCACATTGGCCGTATCGATGCCGAGGCCCGCGCGGCGGCCGGTCTCGAACGCCGGTACCACCATCGCGGTATACGCGGTGCCTGCGCGGAGTCGCCGCGGCGACAGCAGCCTCGACAGCGCGGCGTCCGGGTTGTCGGCGACCGCCTGACCGGCGCCCGCGCTGCTGGCCTTCGCCGACAGCTGCGCATGGGCCCACGCCCAGGCCTCCTGATAGGGCGGAACCGGGGTGCCGGCGAGCAGCGTCACCGCAGCGGCGGCGCCGCGCTGATCGGCCAGCGGTGCCAACTCGAACTCGCCCTCGGCCAGCACGAACAGCGCGAGCCACGGCCGCAGCTGCGGCACCGCGACACCATTGACCACCGGTCTGGCCGGTGCCGCCGGGGTGTAGCGCCAGGGCAGGTCCTCCTCGTAGAACTCGACGTAGGCGAGTTCATTGGCCGTGGCGTCCGTGGTCCCGTCCGGCGGGTAGCTGCGCAGCACCGCGTTGGATCGCAGGCTGCGGACGTCGCCCGGTCCGACGAGTTCGACGGTCCGGCTGAGCGCGGCGGGGGCGATGGTCGACCCGTCGACGGCGATCACCCCGAGTGTGAGGTCGGCGGGGATGGACGCCCGGCCGATCGGGACGGCTGCGTCCGGGTCGTCCGGGACGGTGATCGACGCGGCGGCACCCTGCCGGAACCACGGCACGAACGTGTACTGCCCTGGTTGCGTCATGACGGCACCAGCTGCGCCTCGGGGATGACCTGCACGAGCTGTCCGGCGGTGTGCAACGCGCGCATCCGCTCCTGCGCGTCGGTCCTGGTCAGCAGCACCCCGGCAGGGTAAACCAGGTGCCCGAAGGCATCGGTGCCCGGTGTCGCCACCGCCCCCGCCGCGGTCAGCGGCCGCAGGTCGGCCGTGGCCGTCACGCCGTAGCGATCGGCGGGCGCCCCTACGCCCAGCACACTCTGCGTGCCGTTCCGCCGATCCCGGCCGGCGGAGCTGCGACTGGCCGCGCCTGCTGCTGCTTGCGCCTCGAAATCGCCCTTGTTGCCGCCATGGCCTGGGGTGCGTGTCTCGGCGTCGGCTTCGTCGACAACGATCAGGTCGTAGGTGGCGGGGCGCCACACCACGTAGTCGGTGTGCAACGCGGCGCCGGCAGTTGCTCGGACACCTGCCGGTTGCTGTTCGAACGCGGGCACCCGGAGTTTGTCGGCATCCGACAGGACCCGGAACGCCGCTGGGCTGAAGGGTTCGGTGACATCCACGGTCCGTGCCACATCGCCGCCCAGCCGCAACTCGGCGATCCAGACTTTCGAGACGTCGCTGGGCACTGCGGTGCCGAACCGGGTGAACTCGTAGTTCAGTGGCAGCACCCGCTGGCCGACGGTGACCGAGCCCGCGCCGTCGATCACGACGGCGTCGCCGATCGGCTTCAGCGGCAACAGGCTGACCAGCTCCGACGCTGTCCCGCTGAGCGTGCCCACCCAGTTGGCGACGCGTTTGAGCTGGTCGGTCAGCGCCGGTAGCACCGCGACGTTCGGGGCGCTGTCGGTGAGCTCCGGTCCGAATCGCTTTTCGAACTCGACGCTGATGGTGAAGAACAGGATCGTGAACGAGGCCGTACCGCGGACGATCCACGGGGTCGGCCCTTTGAGTTGGAAATCGACGTTGATGCCGAGCACCACCGAGCCGCCGGCTTTGACCGCCAGCTTCGCATACACCCGCGCGTCGAACGCGAAGGGCGAGAACTGGAACAGCACATCGAACCCGAAATAGCCTTCGACGGAAAATGCACCGATGTCGAGGAAGAACTCCAGTTTGGCGCCGAACTGCACCGAGTTCGCTGTCACCGCGAAGTAGGTGCTCAGCGTGATCCGTGGGTTGTCTTTCAACAGCGACAGCGACAACCGGCGCATGGCAGGCAGTTTCAGGCTGGCGTTCGGCGTGTAAGAGGGGTGGAAGCCGCCGACGGACATCACGAAATCCGGGTGTGCGCCCCACGACAGTCGTACTGCTATGTCGCCCTCCAAGCTGAGCTTGAAGTCGCTGATCCCGATGAACGAGTCGTAGATGGAGGCGTCGAAAGACAGCAGACTGGCGCCGATATCGATGGCCCCGAGAAACGCCACTTTGATATCGATGATGGCCTCGTCCGCGCTCGGCAGGGCCGCTCGAAGGACTCCCAGAATGGCGATCCTGATCGGCGTGCCGATTTCCAGGATCAGCCCGACCTTGATACTGATCAGCGGCGGGGTGCTCCAGGTGATCAGCACCATCGGGCCGATCAGGAACTGCCCGGGTGCGACGGGGAACACGGCCTCCAGGTCGGTGACGATCGCCTCGGCGCGTCGTACGACGTCCTTGGGGAACAGGATGCTGTCCGCGGTGCCGGCTCGCAGTCCCTGTCGCAGCCGGTCGAGGTCGACGCTGCGGTTGATGCCGAGCAGGCCGCCGGCCCCGGCGAAGAAGAAGCCGTATCCGATGGCGATCGGCACCGGCAGTTCCATGGTCACGATGAACAGCAGCGAGAACGTCGGCTTGGTGGTGATGATGCCGATCGCCGAGATCGAGAACTTTCCGAGCACCGAGATCTCGATGCCGCCGATGTAGCGGCCGTGCGGCTCGTCGACCTCCAGGAATCCGCCGAGCCGGAGCGTCGAGGTGTCGATGGACAGGCCGACGCTGTCGGGCACCCGCAACCGCAGCCCACGGTTGGGACCACCCAGGGTGGCGATGATGCCGACGCGCTTGACGAACGCATAGAGCGGGCCGAGCGTGGCGTTGCCGGAAAGGGCCGCCTCCAGGCTGACGCTGCCGGGGGCGATCGACATGCCGAGCAGCAGTTCGGTGATCCGCAGGATCACCAGATCGAGATCCATCGGCACGATGATCTCGATCCGCCCGGTGGACAGCGGCGAGGTGCCTTCGATGCTGAGCGTCCCGTTGCGATACACCAGGGCCAGGTCGAACGGCGACTTCAGTTCTGCTGGAAGCACTGTGGCCAGGAAGCTGTCGGCGTCGCCGGCTCCGATGGAGATGAACGCCTGCTCGACACCGAGCCCGGCGCCGAGACCGCTGACCAGCAGGGCGGGACTACGAGCGGTGTCCAGGAAGTTGGCGTGGAAGAACAGCAAACCGCCCGCGCCGCCGATGACGACCGCACCCTTGACCAGCGGACCCTTGGCGGTGCTGCCGGAAACGACGACGCCGATGCCGATCGCATCGATCTCGGCCGTGAGCTGTGGCAGATTGGCGGGACCGCGCTCGACCAGCCACACCGTGATGCCCGCGGCCGGGTCGGTGAGCCACGTCGCCTCGCCGAACTTGATGCTGACGGTGACGTCCTCGGTGTGGATGTCCTGATGTCCGTGCAACCGGATACCGGTGCGGTGAGTGATCGGGTCGGTCACCAGGCTGAGCTTCAGGCCGCCCTCGAACCCGACCGTGATCTCGAAACCTGTTGCTGCTGCTTGAATCGCTCCCAGGACCGCGACCACCGGGTCGGGCAGCGGGTGGGCCAGCCGGGGTGGGCTCGCCAGTGGCACCAGCCCGGCGCCGTCCAGGATGCTGCGGGCGGTCGGGCCGTCCTTCCAGAAGTGGCGCTCCAGGACGGGCGTACCCGACGCGCCGGGCGCCGCCCCGTCGAACACCCGGAGCAGCACCTCGGACACCAGCGGCAGACCCCACTGCAGCACGAGGTCGATCGCGGCCTGCGGGGTCGCGGTGATCGCGATGGCCGGCGCGAGCTGCAGCGACAGATCTGCCGCCGTGCCTGGTCCCAGGGGCAGGATGCGCGCCGCGAACCGGCCGTTCGCAACCGCGAGCTGGACAGCCACATTCAGCGGCTTGAGCACCCCTTCGATGTCCAGGTGGGCCAGCACATCGATCAGGAAGTCGCCGTCGAAGCCGAGCGTGATGGTGTCGAGAACCGCTGGCCCGACGTCGATCGCGCTCAACGTCAGGGCGACGACGGGGTTGCCGGCGGAGCTCCAGCCCAGCCCGGCGCTGATTGTTCCGGTACCCAGATGGGTCGACCAGAGAACCGTCGTACCGTCCGTACTGACCGATCCGAGTGGCACCGGCAGCAGGCCAGGACCGAACATGGCGGCGATACTCGCGACCAGCGTCGGCGCATCCGCCAGTTGCGCCGCGAGCCAGCCCGGTTGCAACATCGACGCCAGCTTGGCGCTGCGCGCGGGCGCGGTGAAGCCCTGCGGGTCATTGCCGTAGATACCGAGTGCGGTGGCGACGTCCAGCACTGCGGCGAGCACCGGACTGGGCCCGAGTTCGGTGACCAGGCTCTGCAGGATCTGCGGCAGCAGCAGCGCCGCACCGGTGGAGAGCGCCGACAGCCCGTCGAAGCGCGGCACGAGCTCGATCCGCGACAGCCCGGACGGCGTCACCCCCAGGGTGAGACCCGTTGCCGCGGCGCCGATATCGATGTGCAGGCTGGGCCAGGCGGTGGCCCCGACGGCCGGCAGGTTGACCGTCAGGCCGAGTTGCCCGCTGATCGTCACCGCGGTGTTCGGGCCGTTCGGCAGGGTCAGTGTGACGGCAACATCCAGGGTGGTGCCGGCCAGCGTGAATGAGCCGGCGAGTTTCAGACCGAGCGGGCTGACGACGTCCAGCCGGAGCCCGCCGGGCAGCGGCAGGCCGCCGGCGTCGTCGCCGCCGAGCGCCACTGACACCGCGGTCAGCAGACCGTCCAACGCGGCCGGGTCGAATCCGGTGCCGGCAGGGTTGGCCAACGTACGGCGCAGGAAACCCGCCGGGTCCAGGAGTAGCTGATCGAGCGGCAGCACCCGCACGGCATCACCCACGACGGGCGACACCAGTGCGGCCAACGCCGCCGAGAGCAGCGACCGCGGGAGTGCGGCAGCGAGCTGGGCGCCGACCGTGACGGGATCGCCGACGACCCGCGGGTAGAGCTGGATCGAGTCCAGCCATGGCGGGACGGCGACCGTCAACGTGCCGTCCCAAGCCAGTCGGAACGGCCCGATGGCCAGCGCGCCGGTGCCGGTGCCGGCCAGGCCGGGCAGCGTTCGGGTGAGGTCCAGGGTCAGCCCGTCCAGGACCGCGCCGCCGGCTACCGGAGTCGCGGCGAGCCGCAATGACCACGGTCCGGTGGCGAGTGTCAGCTGGATCTGGCCACCGCGCAGCTGCAGCCTCCAGCCCGTCCCGTCGGACGTGGCGCCTACCGCGGGCGCCAGGACGGCGAGCAGTGCGGTGAGTCGGGAGCCGAGAGCGACGGCGGGAGCCGCGAGTGCGGCCTGCGCCGCGCTGACCAGCAGATCGTCGTGCCCGCCGGCGCCGGCCGCGGTGAGGCCGAGTGCTCGGAGACAGTCAACCAGGAACGCGCCGGCCGGGCCGTCCAGGACCGGCAGCTGAATCCGTCCGGGGCGGACGGCGAGCGCGGCGAGCACCTCCGGCACGTCGAGGACGGCCGCAGTGTTGCCCCGCAGTCCGGCTTCGTACAGCCGGACCACCGGGGTGCTCGTCATGCCGCCGCTGCCGTCGGCCGTCAGGACCACGCCGAGCTGCGCGGACCTGGCCCGCAGTACCGCGCGGCTCGTCGCATCGTTGCGCGCCCCCGGGTCCCCGACGAGCCAGCCGCCGGGCCGCTGGATGGTGCCGATCAGCGACACCTGCGACGCCCCGGCCACCGGAGGCTGGTCGATGACGGGGATCCGGCAGAGGTCCGCGCAAAGCTCCAGATCGACGGCCGGCTGGCCGTCCCCCGGGGCGGGGGCAGGCAGCCGGAGGGCGACACCGACCGCGACATGGCTGATCGGTTGTGCGGCGCCGGTGGCCGGGGGCGGCACTGCGCGAATCGCGGCGATCAGGTCGACCGTGAGCCGTGACCCGATCGCCAGCCCCGCGACGGTGTCGACGGTGCCCGCAGGAATCCCTGCGAAGGTACTCGCCGCGAACACCGCCGGGTCCGGCAGCAATCCGCCGGCAGCGGGCCCGCCATCCAGAATCGTCCGCAGATTCCGCACGACAGTGCCCGCAGCGGTGGCACTCTCGGCGAGCAGGAGATCCGCAACCCGGACGGCCTCGGCGAGTCCGACGTCGCTCAGCGGAGCGAGGTCGGACCCGGCATGTGGGGCCGCCAGGGTGATCACGCCGCGGACACCGGCCGGAGTGCGAGCCGCGGCAACCCGCGCCGTCACCCCCAGCGGCCCGTAGCCGAGCAGCACGAGTTGGGTCGATCCCGTGAGCGCGCGGACCCGCGCGGCGACCCGGTCGAGCTGACCCACCAGGCCGTCGAGGTCGTAGCCGTCCAACTGCACGGGAAAACAGCGTGCGGCGGCGGTCAGCCCGTCCAGGCTCGCTCCCGGGTTGCCGCGCAGATCGACGAACGCGTCCGGGTGGTGGCCCGGATCCGTCGCGCGGAGCAGCGGCGCCCAGTCGACATCGCCGACGAGCAGGGCGGGTGCGCCGGACCAGGCGTTCAGCTGCGAGTGCACCTGGTCGATGACGCCTGGATCCGCAGCGAGATCGCCGTGCCAGACGGCCGCAGGATTGCCCAGCGACCAGGTCGACGGGACGGCGGTCTGCGAGGCATAGGTCAGCAGGCCATCGCCGCTGGTCAGCCAGTCGGCCAGGTCGGGAACCGCGACGAGTTCGGTGTCCAGCCGCGGGGCACCGACGCCCGGTGCGGCCACTGAACCTGACCCGGTACCGGACTCCAGCCAGATCAGCAGATCCGCGTCGAGGGTGCCCCCCAGCGGCAGCCGCCACGGGTCGGCCCGGGTGCCGCCGGCCGCCAGAGCCCAGGCAGCGGGCAGGTCCGCGTCGGCGGTCTCGGGCAGCGCCCCCGCCAGTAACGCACCGACCCAGCGCAAGGCGGCCGGCGCCAGCCGTGACCCGTCCGACGAGACCCCGGTCAAGACCGCCCGTGCGTAGCGGGTCAGCGCCGCCAGCGGATCGGCCAGCAGTTCACTCAGCTCGGGCAGCGCCGCCCAGTCGAACGGCAGTCCGGCAAGGTCGTGGTGCAACCCGAACAGACCGGCCAGCACGTGCGTCGTCGTGTCGTCGCCCCACAGCGCCCAGGCCCGGCCGAGGAGGAGTCGGGCCAATCCGGCCAGCTCCCCCGGCGCGATGCCCAGGCCGAGATCAGGCAGCGTCAGATCGAAGGTCCGCGGCGGTAGCACCAGGTCGATCGGTCCGACCATGTCTTCGCCGGCGGACACCGCGAGGCCGGCGACCACGACCCGAACGTCCGGTAGCGCGCCGGGACGCCAGCCGAGATCCAGGTCGACCCGGTCCGCCCAGATCGCGATGCCGAGGACGTCGTCGATGTCGGGCAGCGCTGTCACCGACAGCCGGAGGTGGTGCGTGCCGACGAACCGGGTGGCCGTATCCACGCCCGGGACCAGGTCGAACGCAGCCAAGTCGGTCGCCCAGGCCACCTCCCAGCCGGCCGCGGTGTAGGTCGCGGCGAGGCCGAGTCGCAGTAGGTGAGTGTGCGCGGGAGTGTCGGCAGAACGGTCGTCCCACGCCACGAGCGCGACGGCGAAGCCGTCGTCGCCGGCCAGCCGTGCCGACCACGGCCGCTGGCGGGTGCCGTCACCGGTGACGGCCAGCCCGAGCAGCCCGGTGAGCTCGCCGAAGACGTGCGACCACGGGTGCGCAGCGTCGTCCAGTGCCAGTCGGTGCACTTCGGCGACCGCGCGCAGCAGATTGCCGGTGAACGCTGTCGGGTCCAGCGTGTGCGGTGAGCTCAGGTCCCCCGACGGTGGCACCAGGCCGAGTAACGCCAGCACAGCGCGGCCGGTCCCGGCGTCGCCGATCAGCTCCTCGAGCGCATCCACCACCAGCGTCGTCGCTCCGGCCGCGATGGCGTGTGCGTCCGACAGGTCCATGGTGTGTGGCTGGCCGCCGACGACGACGTTCGCCAGCCGCAGCAGCGGTTTCACGGCGACCCCGTCGAAGCTGAAACCGCCGTCCACGAACCCGCCGCTGACCGGGACGCTGACCTGCACCGCAGCCGCGGGCAGCACGGTGGCGGGTGCCGACGCGGTGAGCGGGATTGCCGCCAGGGTGGCCCAACCGTTGATCGTGCCCGGCCCGGCGGGCACCGCGAGAGCGACTCCGACCTCCAGCGTCGGTGCGGTGACGCTGCCGCCAGCGCCCAGCGTGAGCTGGAACTCGAACCCGCCCGGCAGCATCAATACTGTTGCGCGCCATGGGTTTCCGCTGACGCCGGCGCCGCCGATGGCGGGGTCGTCCTGGCCGAGATCTCCGGCGCCGAGCGCTCCCGCCAGGTGCAGGAACCAGCGGTTGAGTGCCGCCGGGGAGGTGGCGATGCCGACGAGCCAGCCGCGCAGCAGCGCCGGCTGGGTGAGCGGCAGCGGTGTCAGGGCCGCGTCGCCGAGCCCCAACATCCCGGGCAGGTGCCGCACCAACCGGTGGACATGTGGATCGATGCTGAGTTCGTGTGCCAGCACCGCGTCGATCAGCAGCTGGATCGCGGCGACCGCCCGCGAGTCGAGCATGGTCGGGTCGAACTCGACGGTGGTGGCCGGGGTGGTGGTGCCGTCGGTGAGTTGCACCCCGAGGTGGAGGTGGCCGTTGGTCTCGATCCGCAGCCGCAGCGCCACGGCGGCCGGACTGCCAGTCGGGTCGAGGCTGGCGGCGACCAGTACCTCCAGTGGTCCGACGGTGGCCTGCACCGTGGCGCCACCGGTATTGACCAGCGGCAATGACAGCGACAGCTGGACCGACGGCAGCACGGCCGGATCGGTGCCGACCACCGCGGCGACTCCGATGGTGTCCCCGGCCACGGTGAGAAACACATTGCCGTAGGCGTTGTCCTCGAGCATGGGGTGCCAGTTGACCCCCGACGGCACGAACCGGCCGGACGACGGGGGCAGCGCGGAGTCGAGCAGCTCGAACACTGCGGCGCGCTGCGCGGGGTTGTCCAAGCAGTGCTTGATCGCTTCGAGCGGATGCTCGAACCACGACGCCCGCATGCCGCCGTCACCGTCGAGCAGGCCAATGGCGCGCAGCAGCGCTGAAAGCCGTGGGTCGACCTGCACCGACAGACCCATCGGGTCCCCTCACTGACCGCGCGGGAGCCGAGCAGGCTCCTGTGCAGTTTCCACCCGGCTGTCACGCAGCGTCAACCGGAAAATGCCCCTTTCCCCGAATTGGCCCATGCGTCAGGATTGGGGGGCCGAGAGGAATGCTGATGGCAGTCGTCGTTTCGCAGCACGCGCTCACCACGGTGCTCGCGGCGACGGGCGCCGCCAAGACGGCCAAGCCTGGCGGCGGGCGGGCCGCCAGCCCGCAGACGCTGTCGCTGGCTACCCGAATAGCCGTCCTGGCAAGTGTTCTCGAGTCCATCGGGACCACGTATTCGGGCCTGCAGGACCTGCTCGATGACGTCAACGCCGTCGTCAACGAGCAGTTCGATGACGTTCAACGCGGTCCCGAGTACTGGCGTGACCTCAACGAAGCGGTTGACCGAACGCTGAACCTGGCCTTCCTGGTCGCTCCGCCGATCTCCGGTCTCACCGACATGGAAGATCCCGCTCGTTGGCTACCCGGGGTGGCACAGCGGATCAGCCGAGACGCCGTCAAGGCGCGCGGCAGCTATGCGAATGCGCTGCGGCGGGCGTGGTCGGCCGGCGGTTTCGGGGTCGAGCACGTGCTCGCCGACGCCGATGCCCAAGCTGCCAAGCTGCCAAAAAGGGTCGTCGAGTTGTATGTCGGGCCGGACGGGGTCTGGCAGCAGATCGTCCAGGTCGGCACTCTTCGCGACCAGTTGCTCGCGATGAAGGCCGCCAGCGGGCACCCCACCTCCGGCACCGGTCCGCTGAACGACGTGGGCATCGCGTCGCTGGCACCGGGATCCACCGAGTGGATTCTGCTGAAACTGCTGACCGACGATCACACCCAGGCTCTGGTGTACTGGCAGAACAGCGATCACAGTGCCGGGCCGGCGATCAATGCGCTCAGCCGTCGACTGCAGCTGATCATGGTGACGCTGACCGCACTCACCCTCGACGAGCAGCTCAGCACGTTTGGCGAGTCGCTGCTGCTGCAGCCCGCGGTGGCGCTCCGGGGTCGATTGCAGCACGCCCGGGACCTGTTGGCGCCGGTGCTCGGCACGCTCCACGCGTGTTTCGGTGACCCGGCCACGACCGGTCAGGCAGCTGCCCTCAGCACCCTGCGGCTGCTCACCGACGACATCGTGCTGCAGAGCGACATCACCACCGCGCTCACCACGCTGCAGATCGCCAAGACCGCGGAGGAGGTCTTGCTGGTCGCGGTGATCGCTACCGCCGCCGGGCTCACGGCGGGGTACGCGGGCGCCTTCGCCGGGTCGGTGATCGGCGCTTTTGCCGGTGACGCGACGATTGCCGGGCTTGTCACCTGGACGAGTCTCGGCTCGGTCGCGGTCAACGTGTTCGTGCTGACCGCGGTCACCAGATACGGCAACGAGCTGGTCTTCGGGCCCGGCGCGGTGAACAGTCCGTTCTGGCAGGACATGCTCTGGAACGCGCTGTCGCTGGGTGCGGCCAAGCTGATCACCATCGGCGTCGCGGCGAAGTTCGGCCGGTTGCGGACGGTCTGGCCGGCCGGCTTCAAGGCGCTGGCCGGCACGGTCGAGCAGGTGTCGATGTTCGGGTTCGGCGAGGTCCAGCGGCTGGTGACATCCGGCGACTGGGCCAGCGGTGAGCAGCGGGAGCGCGCGGCGCTCGACCAGATCGTCCAGCTGGTCCTCGGCGCGCTGTCCGGGCGGCTGATCGCCAAGCTGAGTGAACGGCAACCGCCCTTAGGCATCGCCGCGACCGATCTGGCTGCCGCGGATCAACGGAATGTGGACCTGGCCGCGTTGCTGACCAAGGTCCGGGAGGGCACCGCTACCGAACCCGAGATCCTGTCGGTCCCCGGGCAGATCGAGACCGTGCGCAACGAGGAGGTGGCGCTGCTGCATCAAGTTCCGGACTCCCAGGCCAAGGTTGACGCGTTGGCGATTTACTCGGCGGAGGTAGCCGAGGTCGAGCTGCGAATGGCGATGCTGGGGTTGGCCGCAGGGCTGGCCGTGCCCGGTCAGCAGCCGGCATTCGCGCCGAGAGCTCCTGGGGTGATCGCGGTCTCGGAGGCGGGCGAGCCGGTCCTGGACACGTTCGTGAAGGACCGCGACGCCGCTCTGGTGGACGGCCCGGCCGGCACGGAGTTGCAGAAGCTGTCGTTGCCGACCGGAGAAGTCGCGCTGTTCGGTCCGGCCGGCACCTCACAGCAGACGTCGCCGCCGACTGAGCTGACGCTGGCCGGCAACGATGCGCTGAACGACGCCGCCACGAGCGAGTTCGGCGCGGCCGGTCTGGCCAACCTGAGCCGGCTGTTCACCGGAAAGACTTCCGTCGAATCGATCCTGAATGACATTCGCGGCGGCGGGAGCGAGCAGGTCGGTGAGGGCCCATTCCTGCGGATGATGGCTCATCCGGAGTTCGCCACCCTCACCGGAAACCCGGCGGCCGACGCCATCGTCGCGATCGGGAGCAATGGCGAGCTGCGCGACTTCGCCGGCCTCTATGGTCCGAAGCTCGCGCTCGCTATCCGGTCCAAACTGAAGTTCGGCGGCAACGGGACCTCGAAGGAGATGCTCGGGGCCTACCGGCGCGCCGAGAACTTGCTGGACAGCACCGCCGAGGCGGATCGCCCGGCGCTCATCGCGCAGCTGATGGTGATGCCGGCCAGGGCGTTGCGGATTATGTTGGGCACGGCCAAGGTAGCCAAACGCAGGACCCAGATCACTCAGGAAAACGCCGGCGTCGACCCGGCCTCGGCCCAATGGAGGGGGATCTACGCCCGCATCCAGGCGGAGTACCCAGCTCGGACCAATGCCCAGTGGCGTGCACACGCCAACCTCGAGCAGATGCTGGAGCGCGCCAAGACCCGAGAATACAACGGCATGGCTTTCGACGACAAGCGCAACGTGCTCTCGAAGTTCGACACCTATTGCAGCGCCTCGGGAATCATCGAGAACGACGCCAGCGGCCAGCCCCTGCCTGGACCGCGCAACAACAAATACGGCGCCATGGCCGAATGGCTGTTCCTGCCTCGGGGCGCGGCCGGGAAGATCGCATTCTTCGGCGGGGTGTTCAAGAACGTGCCGCTGAACAAGATCGGCGGTACCGTCCCGGACGCCTGGGATTGGCTCGACTCGTCGCAGACCAGCGGTGTGCAGACCGAGTTCAAGGCGAACCTCGACCCCCGGTCAGTCGCCCCCCGGCATTACACGGAGGCTGTCGGCGACAAGACCAATATCCCGGCCGGCAGCGAGATCCAGATCCACTACGTCCACGAGCCGACCGTTGCCGACCAACTGGCGATCATCGCCCTGTTCAGCAAGACCGGCAGCCCGATCAACCGGGTGCAGTTCGGCAACAAGGGCTGGATCAAAATCACCCCTTTGCCCGGCCCGTAGCGCCTCGCGCTGACCGGGGTGGTGAACACGAACGTGGTGTCCAGCAATTGTCGACACTAGAACCAGGTGGAAACCGGCCGGACCACTAAAGAGGTGTCCAACGATCACTTTGGGTGGCTGATACCACGAATTCCACCCGAACGCGCGCTTACATCAACACAGGTGATGTCTCTTCCGGCACATCTAGCCTAACAGCTAGGCAGGACAATCCGCTCAGCGCATGCTAGGTGTAGTACCCGCATCACCGATGAAAGGCTCCACTGTCATGCAAGACCTGATGATTTCTCCACAGCAAGACCAACTGATCGACACCGGCTACCTTGGCACGACACTCCCCCGAGCGCCCGAGCCCAGTCGGCCTGACAACGCCCGACCACCGGTGGCCACACCCCAGACTGCTTGGTATCCGCCCCCGGCGAGACGGAAGGTCGGAATCTTCGTCCTCCTAGGGGTTCTCGTGACAGCGCTGGTCACCACCACCGTTCTGTGGATCACCGCGCAATCAGAGCTTTCATCGGTCAACGCGGCGGCCGCAGTAGTTGCCGCATCGCAAGCCGAAGTGCCTGAGATGCTGGCTATTGCCTCGGAGTACTTCCCCAATGCGACCGGCGACTCTGGCTCTGCTCACGTAGTACTTTTTGGATCGCAGCTGATCAACCTCGACACTTCGTTAAGCCCAATGTTGCAGAAACTAGGCTTCTCGTCAGCAGTCATTGCTCGGATGGAATCCACACGGGCCTTGGATGGCACGCAAACCGCACAGGGCAAGAATTGCAATGTCAGCTGGACCTATCATCCCGATCATGGTTTGGACTTGACGTTTGAATCCCAGTAGCCGGCCGGGTTGGGTGGGGATTGGGTTGGCCAGTGTGGTGGTCACGATCTCGATGATGGACAGCCACTGCGCTGTCGCCTCCGCGAGTGCCACGCGTCCACCCGCGGTCCACCCGTAGTACGTGCGCGCGGGGCCGGCGGACGAGGGCACCAGGCGCGTGGTCACCCTGCCCGCACGCTCGAGCGGGGCGAGGGCCGGATGGCGGGTTGGACGCCCCAGGGCTTATGTCCAGCCCAGTTTCAGGCCGAACCCGACGAGGGCCGTGCCGGTCATGGCGTCGACGGCGCGTTGCACCGACCGGCGGGCCAGCCAACCCCGGAGCGAGTGCACACCGAGAATGATCGCGGTGAACCAGATCATTCCCTCCAGGTCGTGGACCAGCGCGAGCAGCACACCGACCGCCAAGTGGGGCGACTCTGCGGGGATGAACTGCGGCAGGACCGCGACGTAGAACGCGCCGATCTTGGGGTTGAGCAGATTCGTCAGCAGTCCCTGCCGCCAGCAGCGCCACATGGTCACGCTCTCGAGGCGCGGGGCGGGGTCGGCCGGCGTCGAATCGGCCGGCCCGGCGCCCCGATCTCGAAAGGCCGACCACAACAGCCGGGCACCCAACCAGATCATGTACGCCGCGCCCGCGATCCGAACCACCCCGTAGGCCACGCGCGATGCGGTGAGCAGAGCGGAAACCCCGACGGCTGCTCCCGCACCCCAGATCAATGCGCCGGTGTTGATCCCGAGGGCGGTCGCGAACGCGTACTTGCGGCCCAGCGTGATCGCCGCCCGCAGCACCATCGCCGTGTCGAGCCCGGGAATGACTGTCAGCAGCGCGGCCAACAGCGCAAATGACCCAACGGCCGCGCCCAGCGTCACCGGCTACTCCCGCTGTTCGATTCGGCGCAACCCTGAAACGGTCAGGCGGCCACGAGTGTCGAGCTTGGTGAAACGAACTCTCCCACCCGGCCTGGGCGAACGGCACATCTCGTCGGTGTACGGGCCTGGATGATGACCAGCCGGGTCTTGGCGCCCTCATCGTGGAACTCGATGCGCATGGTCATACGAGTCGGCTCCTGGTGCCGGGCACACCGACGAAATCCTCGAAGCCCACCACGAACTCGTTCTCGATCACTTCGGTGAACGTGGCGTCGAGCGGGGAGCGTCCAAGATCGGGGTGACCAACCACCAGCTCGTTGGTCGAGTTACTCATGGTTGCTTGACATCCCAGAACTGGCGATACGGCTCCATCCACGCGGTGACCTCGCGTAGCGGCTCGGCCTGCAAGCTGCTCGAACGCCACTGTGCCTGCCGACTCCGGGTGATCAACCCGGCGTTGTGCAGCACCTTGAGGTGCCGGGAGATCGCCGGGAGACTGATCGAAAACGGTTCGGCCAGTTTATTGACGGTCGCATCACCCTCCGAGAGCCGAGACAGGATCGCCCGACGCGTCGGATCGGCCAGCGCCCCGAAAATGATGCTGAGCTGATCAGTGACCATGCTTAACCAATCTGTTAATTGCCCGATTGGTTAAGCATGGGCTGCCATCGCAACTTCGTCAAGGCGCCAGCCTGCCGATCGGGCGACACCGCGGCAGTGCGCGGCACGTAACGTACCCACCGTGCCGAACTCCGTTCCAGACATCTCGACCGACACCGATGAGCTGAGCAGCGCGTTGTCCGAGGTGCCGGCCGCTGGGTCCCGGCGTGGCCTGACGGCGCGTGGGGTGGTCAAGTATTTCTACGGCCCGATGGATTGCGGCAAGTCCACCCTCGCCCTGCAGATGGACCACAACCACTCCCGGCAGGGCCGGCACGGTCTCCTGCTGATCAAGCTGGACCGGACGCGGCCGGGCCAGATTTCGTCCCGAATGGGCTTTGCGCGGCCGGCCGTGGAGGTGAGCGATGACCTTGATCTCGGCGCGTTCGTCCGTTCTCGCTGGTCAGTGGGTCAGCGGGTGGACTATGTGATCGTCGACGAGGCCCAGTTCTTCACCCCGGCCCAGGTCGAGCAGCTCGCCCAACTCGCGGATGAGGTTCAGGTCGACGTCTACGCATTCGGCATCGCCACCGACTTCCGCGGCACGCTGTTTCCGGGTTCGGCGCGCTGGTTCGAATTGGCGGACGAGGTGCTGCCGCTGCAGGTAGAGGTGCTCTGCTGGTGCGGGCGCCCGGGCCGGTTCAACGCCAGGGTCGTTCACGGGCACATCGTCCGCGACGGTGCGACCGTCGTCGTCGCCGATACTCAGATCGATGATGACGCCGACGCGTCGGGGGTGCAGTTCCCGGTCCGGTATCAGGTTCTGTGCCGGATGCACCATCGCAGCGGTGAGTTGCGACCGTCGCCGACGTCCGGAGCCTGACCAAGCGGTAAACTGGTAGCTGGTTGCCCGGCCATCATCGTCCGGGAACGAACCGCTCAACTCCTTCGTTCTACCCGATGGGTTCAGAACCGAATGAGCCAAGGGATCAATAACGCCCGGGTTGCCCCGGGATTGCCGCTGTACTGTGCACAGCATTTAGGAAGGACACGCCATGGCCGATCGCGTACTGCGCGGAAGCCGCCTCGGAGCCACCAGCTATGAGGCCGACCGCAACCACGACCTGGCGCCCCGGCGCACGGCGACCTATCACTGCCCGCGGGACCACGACTTCGCTGTGCCGCTGGCCGACGACGCCGAGGTGCCCTCGTCCTGGGACTGCCGGATGCACGGTATGGAGTCCAAGCTGGTGGACGGCTCGGTTCCGGAGTTGAAGAACGTCAAGCCCCCCCGCACCCATTGGGACATGTTGCTCGAGCGGCGCTCCGTGGCGGAACTCGAGGAGATTCTGAACGAGCGGCTGACCGAATTGCGCAGTCGGCGCACCCTGACCTGAGTGGTCAACCCTGCGGCGCGGCCTTGCCTCTGAGCTGACGCCAGCGTTGCTTGATGCCCCAGGTGGTGACCTTGGTCAGCGCTTCGAAGATGATGTTGCCGCTCATCTTGGACACGCCGATGGCACGTTCGGTGAAAACGATGGGGATCTCGATGAGTCGGTAACCGAGCTGAACGGTTCGCCAGCCGAGGTCGATCTGGAAGCAGTAGCCCTGCGATTCAATCTGATCCAGCGGAATCGCCCGGAGCACCTCGGCGCGGTAGGCCCGGTAGCCGGCCGTCATATCGCTGATCCCGACGCCGAGCGCGAGCCGCGCGTAGAGGTTGGCGGACTTGGAGAGGAATTCGCGTCGCTTGGGCCAGTTGACCACGGATCCGCCGGCCACGTATCGCGAGCCGATCACCAGGTCGGCGATGGTGATCGCCTCGAGCATCCTGGGCAGCCGCTCCGGTGGGTGGGAGCCGTCGGCATCCATCTCCACCAGGACGCCGTATCCGGCGTTCAGGCCCCAGCCGAACCCGGCGATGTAGGCCGCTCCCAGACCGGCCTTTTCGCTGCGGTGCAGGACGTGCACGCGTTCGTCCGTGGCGGCGCGCTGATCGGCCAGTTCGCCGGTGCCGTCGGGGCTGGAATCGTCGACGACCAGCACGTCTGCGGTGGGCACCGCCGTGTGCAGCCGGTCCAGGATCAGCGGCAGGTTCTCGATCTCGTTGTAGGTCGGGATGATGACGAGCACCCTGGAAAGCGAGTCGGGGCTGGTCGGCTCGGGACTGGTCACAGCGAGGGTTCCTCCATCGGTTCCAAGGTGCGGCGGCGTCGCCAGAGTAATGCCCCGAGCAGCGCAAGCGGGGTCAGCGCGGTCAGAATCCACTCAACTGGGCCGCCCAGCACCGTGCCCGGAGTAGTTGCTGTGGCCAAGGACACGGTCGGCGTGAGATATCCAGGGGTGAACAGTCCGATCCTGGACTCGACGGACCCGTCGGCGCGGATCACCGCGGAAACCCCGCTGGTGGCGACCACGAGAACCTGTCGACCGTGCTCGACGGCGCGGACCCGGCTCATCGCCTGCTGCTGCCACGTCTCGTTGGAGTAGCCGAAGGTCGCATTGTTGGTCTGCACCACCAGCACCTGCGCGCCGCCGTTGACGACGTCGCGGACCAAGGAGTCCTCCACGATCTCGAAGCAGATCAGATCGCCGACGTTCACCCCCGCAACGTCCAGATTTCCGGCGCGGTCGCCGGGCAGGAACTCGGTCCTGAGTAAGTCGACCTTGTCGGAGAAAAACCGGAAGAACGGCCGCCACGGCATGTACTCCGCGAAGGGAACCGGGTGCCGTTTGATGTAGGTCTGGCCCGGGCCGGTGACGGGATCCCAGACGATACCCATGTTGTAGGCACCGGCGGGGCCGGCGCCGACCACGGCGCCGACCAGAATCGGCACCCCGATGTCGGCAGCCGCGCCGTTGATCACCTGCGCGGCGTCGGGATTGTCGTACGGATCGATGTCCGAGGAATTCTCCGGCCAGATCACCAGGCTCGGTTGGACAGCGGTTCCGGCGCGAACCGCTGCGGCCAGTTCATGGGTCCGGGCGGCGTGGTTGTCCAGCACCGCGCGGCGTTGGGAGTTGAAGTCGAGCCCGGCCCGCGGCACGTTGCCCTGGACGATGGCGACCGTCTCGGTCGGATCGGCAGCGGTGGAATGCTCGGTGGTCCGGCCGATCCCGCCGATCGCACAGGGCACCAGCAGGGCGATGACCGGTCCGATCAGCACGCTGCGCCGCACCGCGGCTCGGGACAGTTCGTGCCGGTGCACCCAGATACGCCGCCCCGATTCCGCCAACCCGAAGCCGGCCAACGCGGTCAGGAACGCCAAACCGGCCGACCCGACCAGCGACGCCGCGGGCAGTAGCGGGCCATCGGGCTGAGTGAATGCGATGCCTCCCCACGGAAACCCGCCGAACGGGAACCGGGCCCGCAGGGCCTCGCCGAAGACCCAGGCGGCGGCGGCGAAGAACGGCCAGCCTGGCAGCCGTCGGCTCGCCACTGCGATCAATGTCCCGGCGGGCATCACCAGCGAAGCTTCCAGCACCGACAAGCCCAACCACGGCACCGATCCGACGTAAATGTTCGACCAGGTGAGCAGCGGCAGGTAGAAGGTGGCGCCGGCCAGGAACGACAGGCCGAGCGCCGGCTTGACCCGACAGCCGTGCAGGCTGCCGCCGATCAGGGCTAGCCCGATAATGGCGGTCCACCACGATGTGCGCGGCGCGGCGGCCAGGAAGACGGCGTAGCCACCGGCCGATGCCGCCAAAATCCGCAGGCCACCGGAGCCGCGCAAGGAGCGTCCGCGAGCCATCCACTTCCGGCCGATCACAGTGTCCCTGAGCCGCGCCGGAGGCCGGTGCGGCGTGGGTTCGCCCGACGACGAAGGAACGGTGCCCGGCGGGCTGACCGTGGGAGATGCCACCCGGCCAGCGTAGTTGAGCGATCCCGCTCCGGGGCCGAACCAGTCCTCAGCGGACCGCCTCGGCTCCGCTCGCTCGCTTCGCGCCGAGCCTGGTGGCGCTGAGCAAACCCGTGTCGAAGGTGACTCGACCAGCGGAAACGGTAGCCATGCAGGTCGGCAGCCGCACCCCGGGCGTGAGATCGGGCAGCAACGGCACCCGGGAACGCGGATCGGTGGACCAGCGCTGCGCCAGCTCAGCCGCCTCCGGCCGGACCAGCTTTCCCGCCTGCCAGATGGCCAGATCGGCCGGGGCGCCGATGGTCAGCGTGCCTACGCCGCCCTCGACCCGACCGGCCGCGCGATGGGCACCGCGGGTGTGCGCGGTGAACGCTCCGCGCGGCGACAGCCCGAAGCCCGGCGTCCGGTGTTGCACGGCGGCCTGGACCGCGGACCACGGATCAGCCGCGGTGACCGGCGCGTCCGAGCCCAGCGCCAGGGTGATGCCGGCCGCGGCCAGCTTGGCGAACGGATTCATCTCCCGCGCGCGAGCGGTGCCCAGCCGCGCCGTGTACAGCGAATCCGGACCGCCCCACAGGGCGTCGAACAGCGGCTGAACGCTGGCCACGGTGCCGGTCGCGGCGAAGGCGGCGATCGCCTCGGCGGTCGGCATCTCGGCGTGCTCGATCCGCGGGGTGACGCCGGCCAGCTGCACGGTGCCCATCGGTCCAAGTTCGGCGGCGGCGCGGCGCAGCGCCTCGCCGACCCCGCTCACCGCATCGTCACCGATGGCGTGAAAGCCGGGTTGGATGCCGGCGCGCACGCAGGCCAGCAGGTGCGCGGTGATCACCTCGGTACTCAGGTACCGGGCACCGCGGGTGGCTGCGTCCGAGTAGTCGGCGCTCAGCGCCGCAGTGTGCGAACCGATCGCGCCGTCCACCGAAAGGTCGCCGCCCAGGGCGTGGGCGCCGGTACGAACCAGCCAGTCGCGGGCTTCGGCGGGATCGGTCACCGCCACCCCGAGATAGGCGCGGATGGCCACCGGTGGATCGGTCAACGCCAACAGACCGGCCAGATCGACTAGCGCCGCGGAATCGGAGTAGGCACACTCGTGCACCTCAACGGTGCCGTTTTCGGCGGCCTGATTCAGGAATGCCCGTTGCGCAGCCGCCCGTTCCGCGGGAGTGAGCAGGCTACGCGCGATCTGTCTGGCCTGGTGATGGGATGTCCGGGTGAGCGGCTGGTCCGGCGAGAATCCGGCCTCCGCGCGATCCAGCCCAGCGGTCAGGGCGCTGGACACCAGCGCGGAATGTACGTCGACCCGGGAGAAGTAGGCCGGCCGATCGCCGACCGCCTGATCGACCTCGGCGCGGCTCGGCGGCCGGCGCTCCGGCCAGCGGGTCTCCTCCCAGCCGTGCCCCCAGATCACCCGCCCGGGATGGCTGCCGGCGAACTGCCGAATCAGCCGCAGGCACTCGCTCAAGGATGCCACCCCCGTCAGGTCCAGCCCGATCAGCGCGAGTCCCGCATCGGTGCAGTGCACGTGCGCATCGATGAACGCGGGCGCCACGAACAGGCCGTCGAGGTCGACCGTTTCGTCGATCCGGCCGGCCTGCTCGACGCCGTGGGTTGGCCCGATCCAACTGACGATCCCGTCGGTGATCGCGATGCAGTCGGCGCTCGGCTCGACCGGATTATGAATGCGGCCGCCGCGCAGCAATGTAGTAGTCATCCTGCTCAGTCCAGCACACGCAGCTGTTCGACATTTCGGTGCCAGGGTCGAAGCGGGTCGCCCGTCTCGCCTTCTGGGACGATGTCAGGGTGAGTACTACCACCGCAGACACCGAAGAAATCGACCATCCGCGCACGGAAGCCGGGCTGACCCGGACACAGGTGGTCGAGCGGGTCGAGCGTGGCCTGGTCAACGCAACCGACCGGACGTCGACTCGGACGGTCTGGGAAATCGTCAAGACCAATGTGCTGACCCGGTTCAATGCGATCCTCGGGGCGCTGTTCGTCCTGATCCTGGTCGCCGGTAGCCCGATCGACGGACTGTTCGGCGTGGCGCTGATCGTCAACTCCGGGATCGGCATCGTCCAGGAGGTCGCGGCCAAGCGGAAGCTGGACCGTCTCGCGCTGCTGAACTCCCCGACCACCAACGTCGTCCGGGACGGTGAAGTTTCGACCGTGCCCACCGGCGAGGTGGTGCTGGACGACCTGATCGAGCTGCGGACCGGCGACCAGGTGCCGGCCGACGGCGTACTGGTGGTGAGCGCCGGGCTGGAGATCGACGAGTCCAATCTGACCGGCGAGTCCGACGCGGTGACCAAATCCGTCGGCGACGAGGTGCTGTCCGGCACGGTGGTGGTGGCCGGCTCCGGCCGCTTCCACGCCGCGGCGGTCGGGCCGCAGGCCTACGCCAACAAGATCGCTGCCGAGGCCCGCAAGTTCAAGAAGACCCGCTCGGAGATCCAGGACTCGATCAATACCCTGCTCAAGTACATCACCTGGGTGATCGTGGTGGCGCTGCCGCTGCAGATCTGGTCGCAGTGGCGGACGATCGGCGACCAGGGCTGGCAGCAGGTGATCATCCGGTCCTCGGCAGGCCTGGTCGGGCTGGTTCCGGAGGGTCTGGTGCTGCTGACCTCGGTGGCGTTCCTCCTTGCGGCGGTGTCGTTGACCCGCCAGCAGGTACTGGTCCAGGAGCTGCCGGCGGTCGAGGGCCTGGCCCGGGTCGACGTGGTCTGCCTGGACAAGACGGGAACGTTGACCGTGGGCGACATCGTCTACGAGGAGATCCGGCATCTGTTGCCCGCTCCGGACGACGACCAGGTGTTCGCCGCACTGGGGGCGCTGGCCGATGACCCGAACGCCAACGGCACCCTGGTAGCCATCGCGGCCCGGATTCCGTCGCCACGCCACTGGGAACGCACCGAGACTATCGCTTTCAACTCCGCCCGCAAGTGGTCTGCGGCCAGTTTCGCGGGCAGGGGCAGCTGGGTGTTCGGCGCGCCGGACGTGTTGCTGGACGTCGCCGACGAGGCACCGGCCGCGGCGATTCGGCCGCAGGTCAAGGAGATCGCCGAAACCGGGCGCCGGGTGCTCATCCTGGCGCACACAGACTCGCCGCTGTCCGGGCAGGAGCTGCCGCCAGGGCTGGTCTGGATGGCGCTGGTGGTGCTGGGCGAGCAGGTCCGACCGGACTGCGCCGACACTCTCAAGTTCTTCGCTGATCAGGGCGTCGCGATCAAGATCATCTCCGGCGACAATCCGGAGACCGTCGCCGCGATCGCCCGCCGGGTCGGGCTGACTGTGGACGCTCCGGTGGACGCCCGCAACATCAGCGACGAGGCCGCAGAGCTGCGGGACATCGCCGAAAGCGCGACCGTGTTCGGCCGGGTCTCGCCGCAGCAGAAGCGCGCCCTGGTGCAGGCGTTGCAGGCCAACGGGCATGTCGTCGCGATGACTGGTGACGGCGTCAACGACGCGCTGGCCTTGAAGGATGCCGATATCGGGGTGGCGATGGGCAACGGCGCGCAGGCGACGAAGGCGGTCGCCCAGTTGGTGCTGCTGGACGGCAAGTTCGCGCATCTGCCCACCGTGCTCGCCGAAGGGCGCCGGGTGATCGGCAACGTCGAGCGGGTGGCCAACCTGTTCGTGGCCAAGAACGTGATGAGCCTGTTCGCGATCGTGTCCGCGGCGATCTTCTTCCTGCCGTTCCCCTTCCTCCCCCGGCACCTGACTCTCGTGTCCACCGTGACGATCGGGATTCCTGCGTTCTTCCTGGCGCTCGGCCCCAACAAGCGTCGCTACATTCCCGGATTTCTGCCTCGGGTGCTGCGGTTCGCGGTGCCGGCCGGGGTGATCGGTGGGCTCGCGGTGATCTCCGCCTACCTGATAGCGCACGGTACGTACGGCGGCGGACGGGAGACCGGGACGGCCGCCACGCTGGCCCTGGTGGTGGTGTTCATGTGGATCCTGGTGTGCCTGTCCCGGCCGTTCGCGGCGTGGAAGGCGGCGCTGATCGGCGCGATGGGGCTGATCGTGGCGGCGGCGTTCATGCTGCCGGCCGGGCGGACATTCTTCCAGTTCGATCTGCCCGCCGACCTGGCCTGGTGGTCGCTGGGCGTCGGGCTCGTCGGTGCGCTGGCCGTCGAGGTGGTCTTCCGGACCTACGCGAAGCCGATCGTGGCCAGCTGAGAAACTGTCGCAGTACCCGGCTTTTGCCGACCCCGACGCCACGCGCCCACGACCCCCCGAACCGTGGACGCACCGCGGTCGCCGGTGTGATGGACGGTTCGCTGTTCCTGCCGGCTGAAGTGCCCCCGCATTGGCAGGTGTACTTCGGTGTCGACGCCGCCCTGACCAGAGCCGATGATCGGAGTCGGGTGACTCAGCCGAGTGGCACGACCCGGAAAGCGGGAAACCTGTCGGCGACCTCCTCGAATTCTTCGAGCGGTGCGTTCTGGTCGACCGGGATGTGGGGGCGCCCACCGGGGGCAACCTCCAGGTAGCGCTTGATGATCGGTGCGCGATCGGCGGGCGGAATCGCGACGAGTCGGCAACGGACGGCCCTCAGGCGGCGGATGGTCGCCAGACCGTCGGCGGCCCGAACGTTGCGTACCCAGTTGCACTCGTGGCCGAGCATCGAGACCAGGTACCAGTCGGCGCCGACGTCTGCCATGCCCAGTGGAAACCGGGTCGGTCGACCGGTCCTCCGCCCTGGCACCTCAAGGACGACCCAGCGGCGGGGCATCAGCCCGGCACGGATCGCGCCGATCCAGAATCGGGAATACCGCCGGGCCGTGGCATTGCCGCGGCCGCCGGCGTACATCGCCCGGAACCTGTCGTTGCGCCTGCTCATCGTGGCTCCAGTGGCATTGCCGGGTATCGGTGGCCGACGACGCTGATCTGGCCGATAGCGGAGCGAATGGTCAGGCCTCCGGGGCGGAGCCGACGACCGGGGGCCGGTCCTCGAACGGTGTGGACAGCACCACGGTTGTCCGGGTAGACACGTTGGCGGCTGACCGGATCTCACCGAGCAGCGATTCCAGTGCCCCGGGCGAGACCACCCGCACCTTGACGATGTAGGACTCCACTCCCGCAACGGAATAGCAGGCCTCGATCTGCCGCAGATGCGAGAGCCGCTGCGGATAGTCGTCCGCGGCGGCAGGATCGATCGGGGTGAGCGAGACGAAGGCGGTCAGCGGCAGGCCAATTTCCTCGCCGCCGATCCGCGCCGCATAGCCCCGGATGACACCGCGCTGTTCCAGCCGCCGGACCCGCTGGTGGACCGCCGACACCGACAATCCGACCCGCTCCGCCAGGTCCGTGTAGGAACATCGACCGTCAGCGGCCAATTCGTTGGCGATCCGGGCGTCAATTTCCTCGAGCATCCTCAGCTCCTTCCGGTGGGCTGCAGGGGTGGGGTGCGCCGCAACTGCGGTCAGCCAACGACGATCAGCTCCCGGGAACAGTGGTTCAGCCGGATCCCGCTCGACTCCGTCACCGCGACGATGTCCTCGATGCGGACACCGAATCGCCCTGGCAGATAGATACCGGGCTCCACCGAGAAGGTCATGCCCGGCTCCAGCAGGCGACGGTTTCCGGCAACCAGATACGGCTCTTCGTGCACCTCGAGCCCGATCCCGTGGCCGGTTCGGGTGATGAAGTACTGACCGTAGCCGGATTCCTCGATCACGGCTCTGGACGCCCGGTCGATCGACTCTGCGGTCGCCCCGGGCCGAACTGCGCTCACACCAGCTTGCTGCGCCCGTTGCACGATGTCATAGACCCTCTCGAATTCCGGATCGGGAGTGCCGGCGACCTGGTAGGTGCGCGTGCAGTCGGAGAAGTAGCCCTCCCTGGTCGGTCCGCCGATGTCGATGACCACGACATCCCCCGGCGCGATCACCCGCTCGGAAGCCTCGTGGTGCGGGCTTGCCCCGTTGGGACCGGAACCGACAATCACGAAATCCGGTCGCTCGTGGCCCTCGGCCACCATCGCCGCGGCGATGTCTGCGGCCACCGCATTCTCGGTCCGACCGGCCCGGAGCCATTCGCCGATCCGGTTCTGCACGCGGTCGATCGCGGCCCCGGCAGCGGCCAGCGCCTCGATCTCGTCATCGGTCTTGCGCATCCGAAGTTCGGCGATCGCGGTACCGGCAAGACTCAGCTCCACCCCGGCGAACGCCGACCGGATCCGCAAGGCATGCGCGGCGGGCATGTGATCTCCGACGGCAACGAGTCGCACCTCTATCGACACCAGCTCCGCGACCATCGCGTGTGGGTCCTGGCCGTCGGTCCAGGTCAGGATCCGGACCGTCGACTCGGCCGGCGATCCCCGCCAGCCGAGCCGTTCGAGTTCGGGAACCAGCAGCACCGCCTCCCCCGCGGCCGGCAGAATCAGCACGCTCAGCCGCTCGTGCGAGTGCACCGAATGCCCCAGCAGATAGGCCAGGTCAGGCCCGGGGGTCAGCACGGCGAGGTCGACCCCGCCCACGCTTATCTCGACCTGCAACCGGCGCAGTCGATCGGCGTGGGGCAGCGAGACAGTGGCCATGGCGTCAGCCTAATGGCGCGCTCCGCCAGCCCGTGCCCCGCCCGATATACGGTTCAATGCATGCTGCAGCTCCTGGACCTGGCCGGTATCTATTTCCGCGCGTTCTTCGCGGTTCCCTCGTCGATCACCGCTCCGGACGGCACACCGAACAATGCGATCCGCGGGTCGCTGGAGATCATCCGCAAAGTCGTGGAGGACGGGCAACCTGAACGGATCCTCGCGTGCCTGGACCTGGATTGGCGGCCGGCCTTCCGGGTCGCCGCGATTCCGTCCTACAAGACCCATCGCGTACTGGGGCCGCCCGTCGTGGCTGTCCCGCAGACAAGCGGCGCACTGATGCCGGGCGGGCTGGTGCCCGAGGTGGTGCCCGAGGACCTCAGCCCGCAGGTTCCGGTGCTGCTCGAGATCCTGACCGCGATGGGCATCGGGCTGGCGGGGGCGCCGGGCTTCGAGGCCGACGATGTGATCGGCACCTTGGCAGCCAGGCGCGATGGTGAGGTCGAGGTGGTGACCGGAGACCGCGATCTATTCCAGGTGGCCACCGACGATCCGCCGTGGGTCCGGGTGCGGTACATCGGCGCCGGCATGAGCAAGGCAGAAGTGCTTGGTGCGCAACAGGTGTCGACAAAGTACGGAATTCCGGTCGGGCGCTACGCCGACTTCGCAGCCCTCCGTGGTGATCCGTCCGACGGGCTGCCCGGGGTGCCGGGCGTCGGCGACAAGACTGCGGCGGCCATGATCAACCAGTTCGGTGGACTCGCGGAGCTGGCCGCCGCGGTGGCCGATCCCAGGTCCGCGCTGACCGCCGCCCACCGACGAAAGCTCGAACCGGCCGCGGACTATCTGCGGGTCGCCATGGTCGTCGTCCAGGTCGCGGTCGATGCGCCGGTCACCGTCGATCCCGCCGGCGACCACCTGCTGCCACTGGAGGCCGTCGATCCGACTCGGCTCGCCGAACTGGTCGCCGAATATGGAGTCGAAGGTCCGGTCAGCCGGTTGTACGAAACGATTCGCTCGCTGCGCTGATCCACGAACAAAGAAATAGTCGAATCCTGGTTGGTAGTCCAACCAGGATTCGACTATTTGGTGCCGCTGGCGTCCTGCCGCTCGCGCTGAGCTAGCGGGGCAGGCCTACGGTGTAGTGGCCCTTTTCGGCACTGTTCTTCTCATCGCCGATGACGGTGATGGTGACCGTCTTGGCGGCGCCGTCAACCTCGACGGTGCAATCGAACGTGGTGCCCTTGGTGATGGCGTTCTCGCCCTTGCAGACCGCGTTATTGACCTTCTCCAGGCCATACCCAGTCGGGCTGGGGCTGGTCAAGACGGTGAGTACGCCCTTGGCCACGGCGGTGTTGTCGAAGATGGTCTTGTTCAGGAAGCCCGGGTAGACGAACGCGGCGACCGCGGCGAGTGCGATGACCACGGCCAGCACGGCGGCGACGATGATCCCCGTACTGCTCTTCTTGGCCGGGGTCGGTGCCGCCGGCTGACCATAGGCACCTGGCTGCCCACCATACGGCTGGCCGGGCTGACCCGGCTGGCCATACGCGGAAGGCTGGCCGTACTGACCTGGCTGGCCGTAGGCCGGAGCCTGCTGGCCGTAGCCGGTGGGCTGGCCGTACGGCGGTTGCCCGTAGCCGGGCGCCTGCTGGCCGTAGCCGCTGGGCTGGCCGTACGGCGGTTGCCCGTAGGCGGGCTGCTGACCGGTGGATGCGTCATAGCCACCGGCCGGCTGTCCATACGCCGGCGGCTGACCGTAACCCGGCTGCTGCCCCACCGCGGGCTGGGCGGTCGTCTGTCCGTAGCTCGCCGGATCGTAGGCGGCGGGCTGGCCATACGGCTGTTGTCCGTAGGCCGGCTGTCCCCCGGTGCCAGGGTTGGCGGGCTGCCCGTAGGCGGGCTGCGAACCGGTACTTGGGCTGTAGCCAGGCACGGGCTGGGCCCCGGAGGTCGGTGTTCCGGATTGCCCATACGCCGGTGCCGGTGGCTGTCCGTAGTCGGGTGCGGCCGGCGCCGCCGGCTGCGCACCGGATTGCGGGTTGGCCTGATCGGCCTGCTCGCCCCAGGGAGCAGGCGGTGGCGGTGGGGGCCACTGGGCCGGATTGTATGGGTTACCGGGCTGGCCCGGCTCATTAGGCGTGCTCATCAGCGACTCCCTCACCTTGTGCCGACAACGAATCGCCGTCAGTCGTGGCGACGCTGGGTTGATCCAATCACGGCCACGCGAACATCCGTGCGTAACCGGGGGAAATTCCGACGATTGGCCGGAAATCGGCGCGCTGCCAAACTGCCCGGTGTCAGTTGCCCTGTTGGTTGCCTGCCGTCAGGGTGCGTGCGGTCAGTTGCCGCCGAGGGCGACCACCCCGCGGCGAAGTTCGCGGACTGCCTCCGCTGCAGTGTCGGCCAGCGGACCGTCGAGCACAGACTGGAGCTGGTCAAGCAGGTCGATCGTCTGTCGGCACCAGCGAACGAAGTCACCGGCGGACAGTTCGTTGCCGCCGGACGCGGCCACCTTCAGGGTTTCGGTCAGGGTCGCCCCGTCGGCCCAGGCGGCGACCGCCGCGGCGAAGCCGAGATCCGGTTCGCGGGTCACCGGCAGCGATCGATGCCGCTCCATGCCGGCAATCCGAGCCCAGGTCTTGACGGTTGCCGCCGCGGCCTGAGCCGACGCCGCAGTGGGCAGTCGCGGCGCGCCCGCCAGGTCCCGTCGAGCCTCGAACACCAGCACCGAGACGACCGCGGCCAACTCGGCGGAGGTCAGCCGATCCCAGATTCCTTCGCGTACGCATTCGGCGACAATCAGATCGCACTCCGACCAGATCCTGGACAGCATCCGGCCGGTCGGCGTGAGAATGTCTTTCTCGACATAGCCGAGCTCGCGGAGCAGCCCGAGAATGCGTTCCAACGCCTTGCCCAGCGAATCGCGCGCACCGCTGACCTGGCTGGAGAGCGCCTCGTTCTCGCTGATCAGATTGGCGCGTCGCCTGGCCCACTGCAGGTGAGCGTCGCGATCGGCGCAGCCGTGCACCGGATGTCTGCGGACAGCAGCCCGCAACAGCACGATCTCGGCGTCATCGGACGAGTCGCGGCGGGGACCGCGGCGTGGCACCGCCAGTCCCTGGGCCAGGATGGTGGACGCGATCTGCCGGCGGATCTGCGGAGATCGATGGTCGATCTGTTTGCTGAGCCGCAGCCGGCCCAGCGCCGGGACCGGTCCTTGAAAGTCCGCCGCGGTGAGTCTGCCGGACCACTTGCTCTCGGTGATCACCAACGGGCGCGCGCTGCCGTCGGAGTCCACGCCGGGGTCGAGGATCACCGCCAGGCCGGCCCGTCGGCCACCCGGGATCGCGATCACATCACCGCGTTTGAGCTCGGCGAGGTCGGCCTGGGTTTGGTTGCGCCGTCGGGTCGCGCCTCCCCGGGCCTGGTCGCGCTCGGCGCCGGACAGCGCCGTGATCAGGTCGAAGTACTCCGCGATGTCGCCTTCGTGGCACTGCATCGACTCCGTGTAAGACTCGATCGCCGTGCTGTTCCGCCGCACCTGGCGGGCCATCCCGACCACGGTCGAATTGGCCTGGAATTGGGCGAAGGACTGTTCGAGCAGATCACGGGCCCGCGCCGGGCCCATCCGGTCGACCAGGTTGACCGCCATGTTGTAGCTCGGCCGGAACGAGGAATTGAGCGGATAGAGCCGCTTCGAGGCCAATCCGCCGACCGCCCGCGGATCCACGCCGGGTGCCCACAACACGACCGCGTGACCCTCGACGTCGATGCCGCGGCGGCCGGCGCGGCCGGTGAGCTGGGTGTATTCGCCGGCGGTGAGATCGACGTGACCCTCACCGTTGTACTTGACCAGCTTCTCGAGCACGACGGTCCGGGCGGGCATGTTGATCCCGAGCGCCAGCGTCTCGGTCGCGAACACCGCCTTGACCAGGCCGGCGACGAAGAGTTCCTCGACCGTCTCCTTGAAGGCCGGCAGCATGCCGGCGTGATGAGCGGCCAGCCCACGCTCCAGCGCCTCACGCCAGTCCCAGAACTTCAGTACCGCCAGATCTGCCTCGGGCAGATCGGCCGTCCGGCGGTCGACGATTCGCCGGATTTCAGCCCGCTGGCTGTCGGTGGTCAGCCGCAGCCCGGCCCGCATGCACTGCTCCACCGCGGCATCGCAGCCGGCCCGGGAGAAGATGAAGGTGATCGCCGGGAGCAGTCCGTTGCCGTCCAGCTTGTCGATCACATCGGCTCGCGACACCGGCCGGAACTGCTGGCGCCGGGGTTCGTGGCCGGATCGTTTGCCGCGGAATCCGTCGGTGCTGCCGCTGCCACCGCGGAACCTGTCCGAACGGGCTTCGGCCTCCGTCGCGGCGCGAGCCAGCGCCGGGTCGATCCGGCTGGCGGCCTGTGGTCCGTCGTCGTCGCCGACCGCGACGGCGAACAGATCGTAGAGCCGCCGGCCGACCATCATGTGCTGCCACAGCGGGACCGGGCGATGCTCGTCGACGACGATCGTGGTGTGCCCGCGGACCTCCTTGAGCCAGTCGCCGAACTCCTCGGCGTTGCTCACGGTCGCCGACAGCCCGACGAGCTGGACGTTGCCGTCGGTGTGCAGGATGACCTCCTCCCAGACCGCGCCGCGGAACTTGTCGGCCAGGTAATGGATCTCGTCCATCACCACCGAGGTGAGTCCGTCGAGGTCGGGCGAATCGGCGTAGAGCATGTTACGCAGCACCTCGGTGGTCATCACGACAACCGGCGCATGTGAGTTGATCGAGGTGTCGCCGGTCAGCAGGCCGACCGAAGCGGTGCCGTAGCGGGTGACCAGATCGGCGTACTTCTGGTTGGACAGCGCCTTGATCGGGGTGGTGTAGAAGCACTTGCCGCCGTGGGCCAGCGCGCGATGCACGGCGAACTCTCCGACCACGGTCTTCCCGGCGCCGGTGGGCGCGCAGACCAGCACGCCCTGACCCTGCTCCAAAGCCTGACAGGCCTCCCGCTGGAACGGGTCGAGCTCGAACGACAGACCGGCCGTGAAATCGACCAGGTCCGGGTATGTGGCACGGCGGCGGGCGGCGGCGAATTTCTCGGCCGGCGATGGTTCCGCAGCGGCAGCCGCGCCCGACATGTCTGCGGCCGAATCCGAAACTGACGCGTGAATCTCGACGCCCGGCCTGCTGCTCACGTGTCCAGGGTTGCACATCTTGGAATCAGACCGGGGGCGCCGGGCCCGCCGACCGCCGCGGACGGTTAGTGCAGCGGTGAGGCTTCGTCGTCCTTGAGATCGGCGAAGGAGGTGAGGGCGTCGGTCTTGTCCTTGCGGCGGTCGTGCAACTTGGCGATCTGCACGCTCACCTCGTACAGCAGGACCAGTGCCAGGGCCAGCGCGCACATGGTGATCGGGTCGTTGCCCGGCACCACCAGGGCGGCGAAGACGAACATGACGAAGATCGCGTAGCGCCGCCATTTGGCCAGTTGTCGACCCTTGACGACACCGATGAAGTTGAGCGCGATCAGGAACAACGGCAAGAGGAAGGAGATCCCGAAGACGATGAGCAATGTCATCAGGAAGGAGTAGTACTCGGACGGGCCGAGCTGATAGTTGATCTCGCCCGCGCCGAAATTCATCAGCACCCGCAGGCCCTCACCGATGACCAGGTAGGCCAGTACGGCGCCGAGCGAGAACAGCACCGCGGCCATCGAGACGAAGGTGATCGCGTAGCGCCGTTCCTTCGAATACAGCGCGGGCGTGACGAAGGCCCAGATCTGATAGAGCCAGCCGGGCGAGGAGAAAACCAGACCTGCCATCAAGGCGGCCTTCAACTGCAGCTGCAGCCCCTGGAACGGGCTGGTGGCCAGCAACTGGCAGCCCGCGCCGCCCTTGGCCGAACAGTACGGGGCCAGCAGAATCTCGCCGAGTGGTTTGAGCCCGATTGCCGCGATCCCGTGCGAAAACCAGATGAACCCGATGATGGTGCCGCCCACGATGAACATGACCGCCCAGAACAGCCGCTTTCGAAGCTCGTACAGGTGCTCCATGAGCGACATGCTGCCGTCGGCGGCCTTGTCCCGGCTCTTCCGGCGAAACCAGGCCACGGGCGTACTCCAGAGTTGTCAAGGACGGCAAGTTGTCGGGCGGGCTCCTTCGAATCCTACTCAGCCGGGGAATGCGCGGCAGCTGTGTTGCCGCGGAGGGCTTGATAGCGGGCCAGCCCGGCGGCCGCCCGACGGACCACTTCGGCCTGCAGATCGGGGCGGTCCTCGATCACCGCGGCGCCGCCGAACGAGAGCACCAGACGCACCAGCCAGTCGTCGCCGGCGGGTCGAATTCTGATCCGCAGGGCTCCGTTCGGCGCCGGCGCGGCTTCTTCGACCTGGTAGTACTCGGCGATCCAGCGGGCCGACGAACTCAGCCGGACGGTGACCGGCGCGATGGCCGGGTCCGGATGGAACATCTGTTCCGGCACCCCGTCATCGACGGCCGGCGGCTGCTGGGCAGCCTCGTCGAGCACCCGGATGTCCTCGATCCGGTCCAGCCGGAAGTGCCGGACCGCGGAAACCAGGTGGCAGTACGCCTCCAAGTAGGACTGGCCGTCGGTGACCAGCAGCCGCATCGGATCGACGGTGCGTTCGGTGACCGCGTCCCGCGATGCGGTGTAGTAGCGCATCCAGAGTTGCCGGCCACCGTCCAAGGCCTCGCGGACGAGTCCGAGCGCGGCGGCGGGTGCGGCGGCGGCCACCTGGACGCCGGCGCCGTCCGGGGCACCAACCTGTTCGAGTTTGGCCAACGCGGAGTACACGCTGTCGGCGTCGACCAGACCGGGCAGTCCGGCCAGCGCGCGGAGCGCCACGGTCAGCGCGACGGCCTCGTCGTGGGTAAGCCGGACGGGCCGCTCCAGGCCGGCGTCGAACGCGATGGACACGGTGCCGCCGTCCTCGTCGAGCACCACGTCGATCAGGTCGTCCGGGAAATAGCCGGGCAGGCCACAGACCATCAGCAGATCCAGATCCTTGGAGACCTGGGCGGTGTCGACGCCGAACTCGCGGGCCAGATCGGACAGCGACACTCCCGGGCGGCGGGAGATGTAGGGCACCATGGCCAGCACCCTGGCCAGCCGGTCGGTGGCGGAGTCACCGGCCATCAGGCGTCGCCGACTGTCGCACCGCTGTCCGACAGCTGGGCCTCGGTGAGCAGTCGGACGACCGCATCGACCAGGTCCGGCGGGGACTCGGCCAGCGCGTCCGGGCCGAGGGCGGCCAGCGCGCGTGCGGTGTCCCAGAGATGATCCATCGGGATCTGCAGCCGCTCGAAGCCCGACAGCGCCGGGTAGCCGACGTCGTCGGCACGGTGGGCGGCGGGTGCGACCGACTGGCGTCGCAGGCCGGCGCCGGCACCAGCGGCCAATTGGACGATCGCCGTCCGGTGCTCGGCGACCGGGGCGGAACCGGCGACAATCGCCATCAGATCCAGCCCCGTCGGAACGGTGACCGCTCCCGCCCGGCCGATCGGCCGCACCTGTCCGGCGATCCGGGAGAGTCTGAACGTGCGTTGCCCCGCCCGCTCGACGTCGTGGCCGACGACATACCAGCGGCCCCGCCAGCTGACCAATCCCCAGGGCTGCAGACGCCGGGCTTCGACGGCGGTGGAGTCACTCTTGCGATAGTCAAATGTCACCGCACTGCGACTCTGGACTGCCGCGTACAGCGGCGCGAACGCCGGATCAGAGGTACGCACCCGGGGTTGCAGTGACAGTTTGGCCGGCGACTGGTCGGGCTGCGAGCCGCTGGCGTCGACCAGCTTGCGCAGTCCCCCGGAACCGGCCGCACCCAGCACGGTGGTCTCCCACAGGCGAGCCGCGAGCGCCAGCGCGGCCTGCTCCCCCGCGGTGAAGACCATCTCGGGCAGCGCGAACTCCCCCCGCGGGATCCGGTACGAGCCGGCTTCAGAGGTCTGCAGGGGGATGCCCAGGTCGCGGAGTTCGCCCTTGTCCCGCTCGAACATCCGGAAGAACGCCTCGTCGGAGGCCACGTCCCCGTAGCCGTCCACCTTGTCCCGGATCCAGCTGACATCGCGGAACCGCTCGGAGTTCAGCAGCGCGATCACCAGGTTGAGCAGGCGTTCGGCCTTGGACTGGCTCTTGGACGACGGCACGCTCAGATCGACTCGATCAATTTGTCGACGCGGTCATCGATGTACTTGAACGGGTCCTTGAGCAGCACGGTGCGCTGCGCCTGATCGTTGAGTTTGAGGTGCACCCAGTCGACCGTGTAATCCCGGCCGGCGTCCTGTGCGGCGGCGACGAACCGGCCGCGCAGCTTGGCCCGGGTGGTCTGCGGTGGCACCGTCATCGCCCTGGTGATTTCCGCATCGGTGACCACGGTCGCCACCTGGCCCCGCGCCGTCAGCAGCGAGAACAGCCCGCGTCCCGGTCGGACGTCGTGGTACGTCAGGTCGATCTGGGCCACCCGTGGGCTGGTCAGTTCGAGGTTGTTCCGCTCGGAATACCGGTCGATCAGCTTCTTCTTGATCGCCCAGTCGATCTCCGTGTCGATCAGCGAGAGGTTGCCCGTCTCGACCGCGCGGAGGGTGCGTCCCCACAGCTCCAGCACACGGTCCGTGACCGGGTCGCTGCCGCGCTTGGCCACGAAGTCGACGGCGCGGGTGTAATAGTCGGTCTGCGCCTCGAGCGCGCTGACCTGGCTGCCGGCGGCCAGCTTGACCTGACGGCGACCCGTGAGGTCGTTGGAGATCTCCCGAATCGCCCGGATCGGGTTCTCGAAGGTAAAATCGCGCAGCGGTACGCCGGCCTCGATCATCTCCAGCACCAAGGCGGCCGATCCGACCTTGAGCAGTGTGGTCGTCTCGCTCATGTTGGAATCGCCGACGATCACGTGCAGCCGGCGGAACCGCTCGGCGTCCGAGTGCGGCTCGTCGCGGGTATTGATGATGGGGCGTGATCGGGTGGTCGCCGACGACACGCCCTCCCAGATGTGCTCGGCCCGCTGGGACAGGCAATAGGTCGCGCCGCGGGGGGTCTGCAGCACCTTGCCGGCGCCGGCGATGAGTTGCCGGGTGACCAGGAAGGGGATCAGGCCGTCGGAGATCCGGGAGAACTCGCCCTGCCGGGCGATCAGGAAGTTTTCGTGGCAGCCGTAAGAGTTGCCGGCGGAGTCGGTGTTGTTCTTGAACAGATAGATGTCACCGCCGACGCCCTCTTCGGCCAGCCGTTCCTCGGCGTCGACGACCAGATCGTGCAGGATCCGTTCGCCGGCCTTGTCATGGGCGATCAGCGTCGGCAGGTCATCGCACTCGGCGGTCGCGTATTCCGGGTGCGATCCGACGTCCAGGTACAGCCGGGAACCGTTGCGCAGAAAAACATTCGACGACCGTCCCCAGGACACGACCCGACGGAACAGGTACCGGGCCACCTCGTCCGGGCTCAGCCTCCGCTGACCCTTGAACGTGCATGTGATGCCGAACTCGGTTTCGATGCCCATGATCCGCCGCTGCATGTCCCAAACCCTATGCGTAGTCGTCAGCCGCGCGGTGCATCGCCGTCCGGGGAGCCTGCCTGCTGACCGGAGCCCGCCGGTTCGCGGTGCTTGCGCGTGGAGTCCGCGACCTCGCCGATGAGCTGCTCGATGGCATCCTCCAACATCACCACACCGGCCCGTTCGGTGGGGACCGGAGTGCCGGTGCCGGCCGTGCTGATCTGCGCGAGGTGAGCGCCGGCCCGGCGCATCTGGTCCAGCGCCGATCGCATCGAGGTGTCCAGCGGCAGCACCGGCAGCAGCCGGACCTTGGTGGCGGGCACCGGCTGGTCCCGTGCTTCTTCCTCGATGTTGACCACGTCGCGGATGTGCAGGTACCCGATGTAGCGGCCGTCGGGGGCCTGCACCGGGAACCGGGAGAAGCCGGAGCGGGCGCAGGCCAGCTCGACCTCCGCGGGGGTCACCCCCGCCGGCACGGTGATCACCTGGCGGTCCGGGACGACGATCCTGGCCAGCGTGGCGTTGTCGAAGTCCAATGCGCTGGTCAGTCGTTCGTGTTCCTCGACACCGAGCAGGCCTTCTTCGGAGGACTGGGAGATCAGCCCGGCGACCTCCTCCCGGGTGAACGCGGAGGTGACTTCGTTCCGTGGCTCGTAGCCGAGCAGCCGGACCACGGCGTTGGCGACGTGGTTGAGCCCGCGCAGCACCGGGCCGAGCATCTTCGCGATCACCCGCAGGCTCGGCGCCAACATGATGGCCACCCGTTCCGGGCTCGCGATGGCGATGTTCTTCGGCACCATCTCGCCGAGGGCAACGTGCGCGCTGAGCACGATCAGCAGGGCGACAGTCAACGACACCGGGTGCAACCAGGAATCGGGTACTCCGACGGCGTGAAACAACGGTTCGAGCAGCGCGGCGACGGCGGGTTCGCCGAGGGCGCCGAGCAGGACCGCGCACAGCGTGATGCCCAGCTGCGCACAGGCCATCATCAGCGAGACCTCCTCCATGGCCTTGAGCGTCACGCGGGCCCGGTGATTGTTCAGGGCTTCCGGCTCGATGACGCTGCGCCGGGCGGAGATCAACGCGAACTCGGCGGCGACGAAGAAGGCGCTGGCGAACAGCAGCAGCACGACCATCAGCACGAGAAACCATTCCCTGCTCATGCGTGGTCCCGGCTGAAACCGATGGCTGACAGCTGGATGGCGTCGATCCGGTGACCGGTGCGTTTGTGCACGTCCAGCCGTACCCAAGCGGATCGGAGCAGGTCGTTCTCCTGGTCGGGTTCGATGGTCTCCGACAGTTGGCGGGAGGGATGATCGGCGCCGCGGGGGGCGGCCGCTGCCGGTGGATCCTCGCCGTCGACCTGCTCGGTCTCCTCGAGAACTGCGGCCGCCTCGTGCACCCAGCGGATCTGTGTGCGGGCGCCGAGCGCCGCGGTGTGCCTGATCGTCGCTTCGACGGCGGTGAAGTCACCGTCGCCGGCCAGCCGGCCGAGCCGCGCGATCACCAGGCCCGCGATGGTCTCGTACTCCCCCGATTCGGGCAGCTGAACACCGGTGATCTCGTTGACCTCATCGGGTCGCAGCGTGCCGGGCAGCAACCAGGTTCCGTCGGGCAGCCGTTCCGCGCGTTTGGCGGCCGAATCGTGCTCGTCGGTGATTTCCCCGACCAGCTCTTCGACGACGTCTTCCAGAGTCAGCACACCGGCGGTGCCCCCGTACTCATCGGCGACGACTGCCATCTGCAATCCGCGGTCCCGCAGCAGCTCCAGCAGCGAGTCCAGCGGCATGGTGCCCGGAACCACCGGCACCTCGGACAGCAGGGCGTTCACCGGCACCGTCGCGCGCTGTTCCCGCGGAATGGACACGGCCTTCTTCAGGTGGACGAGGCCGAGCACGTCGTCGGAGTCCTCGCCGATCACCGGGAATCGGGAGTGCCCGGTCTGCGCGGCGGCGATGATGATGTCCTCAGCGCTCTCGGTGGACTTGATGAAGCGGACCCGGACCCGAGGCGTCAGGACGTCGTCGGCGGTCTTGCCGGAGAACGAGATCGACCGGGCGAGCAGGCCGGCGGTGCGATCCTCCAGGGTGCCCTGCGCAGCCGATCGCATCACCAGACTGGACAGCTCCTCGGCGGAGCGGGCGGACCGGAGTTCTTCCTGGGGTTCGATCCCGAACATCTTGAGTACGCCGTTCGCGATGCCGTTGAGCAGCCAGATGAGCGGCCGGAAGATGTTGGTGGACACCCGGGCCGGCCCGACCACGGCCTTCGCCAGGCCCAGCGGCTCGGCGATGGCCAGATTCTTCGGGACCAGTTCGCCGAAGACCATGGACAGTACGTTGGCGATGATCAGCGCCACCACGACGGCGATCGACCGGACACCGGTGGGGCCCAGGCCGATCGCTGCCAGCGGCACTGACAGCAGGTCGGCCAGCGCCGGCTGCATGACGAAACCCAGCGCCAGGGTGGTCAAACTGATGCCGACCTGGGCGCCGGACAGCTGGGTGGACAACGTGCGCAGGGCGGTCAGCAGGGATTTCGACTGGGGATCGCCCGCGGCGGCTTCACGGGTGACGGTGGCCCGGTCGACCGTGATGAAACTGAACTCAGCGGCCACATAGAGCGCGGTGAACAGGATCAGGATGAGGCCGACGCCGATCGACACCCACTGGGTGAGCATGCGAGGGGCTCCAAGCTTGTTGGGTGCCGCGCTTCGGAAGGCCCGGCCCTGAAGGCTCGAATTTACCAGGGGTTGAACCGACCGCCGGTGGTCAGCCGACCGCGAACATCGGTTGCGAGGAAGCTCACCCGCCCGCCGGGGCGCCCGGTTCCTCGACGGTGTGCGCGATCGGGACGCCGGGCCGGTAGGCCAGATGTAGGTAGTTCGGGGCATCGAGCCTGGTCAGATCGGCGCGGTTGCCCGGCCGCAGGACGCCGATATCGGCGCGCCGGAGCGCGCGCGCGCTGCCAGCGGTGGCCGCCCACAGCGCCTGGGCGGGGGTCAGATTCATCTCCCGGACGGCGAGCGCGATGGCCAGCGGCATCGACGAACTGAAGCAGGTCCCGGGGTTGCAGTCGGAGGCGAGGGCCACGGTGACGCCGGCGGCGAGCAGCCGGCGGGCGTCGGGGTAGGGCGAGCGGGTGCTGAATTCGACGCCGGGGAGCAGCGTGGCGACGGTGTCGGAACCGGCCAGGGCGTCAACATCGGCATCGGACAGGTAGGTGCAGTGGTCCACGCTGGCCGCGCCGAGCTCGACCGCGAGTTGCACCCCCGGTCCAGGGCCGAGTTGGTTGCCGTGCACCCGCACTTGCAGGCCGGCGGCCCGGCCTGCTTCGAGCACGGTGCGGGCCTCGTCGCCGTCGAAGGCGTGCGCGCTCGCCGGTTCGCAGAACACGTCGATCCAGCGGGCCAGCGGCGCGCAGGCGGCCAGCATCGGGCCGGTCACCGCAGCCAGGTACTCGGCGCGGTCGCAGCCGGCCGGCACGACATGCGCGCCGAGGAAAGTGGTTTCCGCGGTCACCTCGGCGGCCAAGGTCAGCAGTCGCACTTCGTCCGGGATCGAGAGCCCGTAGCCGCTCTTGATCTCGATCGTCGTGCTGCCCTGCGCCCGCAGCTCGGCGACCCGGTCGGCCAGCGTGGCGCGCAGTTCATCATCGGTGGCGGCGCGGGTGGCAGCGACCGTGGCGGCGATGCCGCCGCCGTCGTACCGCTCCCCCGCCATCCGCGCGGCGAACTCGGCGGACCGGTCCCCGGCGAACACCAGATGCGTATGGGAGTCGACGAAGCCGGGAATCACCGCGCAACCGTGCAGGTCACGACGTTGATCTGCGGCCGGCGCAGTCCGGCCGGCGCCGATCCAGCTGATCAGCCCGTGCTGCACGATGATGGCGGCGTCGGTCAGCAGGCCGAGCTCGGAGCCGTCGCCGACGGTGGGGTCGTTGGTCACCAGCTGCCCGATATTGGTCAGTACGGTACTGGTCATCTGCACACCCCGTGTCTCATCGACTGGTCTCATCGGCTTGTCTCATCGGAGCTCCTCGATCGCGGCGCCGAGCAGCGCGCCGATGTCGCCGAGCCGGTGCCGGCCGTCCTGGACGACGGCCCGTCCGTCGACGATGACGGTGCGGACGTCGGGTGCGCCGGCCGCGAGCAGGATCTGGCCGGGGTCGCTGCCGGCGGTGCGCACCGAGTGCGGGTCGATCTCGACGAGGTCGGCGCGGGCGCCCACCTCGATCCGGCCGGCATCGCGCCAGCCGAGGCCGGTATGCCCGGTGAGCGCGGTCAGCAACTCGACCGGGCTGAATCGGCCACGGTTTCCGCTGGTCAGGCGTTCGTGCATCTCCAGGGCCCTGGCCTCCTCGATGAGATCGACGATGGCGTTCTGGTCGCTGCCCAGGCTGAGGCGGGCCCCGGCGGCGGCCAGCGCGCGCGCCGGGCCGAAGCCGTCGGCCAGGTCCCGTTCGGTGGTCGGGCAGAAACTCACCGAACACCCCCGACGGCCGAGGGTGTCGATGTCCGAGGAGCTCAGGTGGGTGGCGTGCACTGCGGTGGTGTTCGGGCCGACCGCGCCGAGCCGGTCCAGCAGCGCCGTCGGGGTGCGGCCGTAGGCCTGCAGACACTGCTCGTTCTCGGCGGGTTGTTCGGACAGGTGCACGTGGAGTGGGCGGCCCGCCGCGGCGCCCACGACGGTCGGAATCTGGTCTGCCGGCACCGCTCGCACGGAGTGGATGGCCGCCCCGATCCGGGCTCCCGCAGTGTCGGTCAGTAGGCCGAAACGAGCCGCCCAGCCGGCCGCGTCGCCATCGCCGAAACGGCGTTGCCGCGGTTCCAGGGGCAGGTGGGCGCCGTCGGCGAGGCCACCGGCGAGGTAGCAGGTGTCGAGCAGCGTGATCCGGATCCCGGCCGCTTTCGCCGCGCCGATCACCGCCAGACCCATCGCGTTGGGGTCGGCGTACGGGGTGCCGTCGACCTGGTGGTGCACGTAGTGGAACTCGCCGACGCAGGTCACCCCGGACAGCGCCATCTCGGCGAAGACCGCAAGGGCCAGGTTGAAATACCGGTCCGGGGTGAGCCGGTCGGCGACCGCGTACATCGCCTGCCGCCAGGTCCAGAACGTCCCACGGTCGCCGTGGGTGCGGCCGCGGAGCGCCCGGTGGAACGCGTGGCTGTGGGTGTTCGCGAAGCCGGGCAGCACCACGCCGGCCAACTCGATGTCCGCAGGGCCCGGGGTCGCGCCACTGGTCACGGCGCCGAATCGTCCATCCTGGACCTCGATCCCGACGTTTTCCGCGAGGCCTCCCGGCAGGTGGGCCCAGCGGGCGAAGTAGCTGCTCACGCCGGCTCGGTCATCGCGCGAGGTCCGCCACTACCGCGGTCAGCGCGGCGACCCCGGCCAGGCAATCATCCTGCTCGGCGAACTCGGCCGGCGAGTGTGAGATGCCGGTCGGGTTGCGGACGAACAGCATCGCCGTCGGTTTCCCCGCCTCCGCCAGTACCCCGGCATCGTGGCCGGCGCCGGTGGCCAGCACCGGAGCGTCGGGCAGCACAGCGGCCAGCCGAGCGCGCAGGCCGGCGTCGAACGCCGTCTCCGGGGTCCAGGACTCGGGCAGCACCACGCCGCCGGCCGCGTGGACCTGCTCGGCGATGTCGGCGACCACGGCGCGGACAGCCTCGGTGCTCGCGCCACGGGAGTCCAGCCACGCGCGGACCCGGGACGGGATCGCGTTCACCCCGTTCGGTTCGACGACGACCTTGCCGATGGTGGCGACGACGCCGTGCCGGGTCGCAGCAGCCCTGGCCAGCAGGATCGCCTGGGCGAGCCGCAGCATCGGGTCCTGCCGGTCGGCCAGCCTGGTGGTGCCGGCGTGATTGGCCTGGCCCGGCAGGTCGAGCTGCCAGCGGCCGTGCGGCCAAATACTGCAGCCGATCGCGACCGGCTGGTTCAGGTCGGCCAACCCGATGCCCTGTTCCACGTGGAGTTCGACGAACGCGGCGATCCGTCCCAGGGTCTCCTGATCAGGTCCGACGCTCTCGGCGCGGCGGCCGGTCGCGGCGATCGCCTCGGCCATCCGGATGCCGTCGCCGTCGGTCAACCCGCGCGCCCGGTCGGCGTCCAGCAGTCCGGTGATCAGGCGTGACCCGGCGCAGGCGATGCCGAAGCGGGCGCCCTCCTCATCGCCGAAGTTGACCACCGCGATCGGCCGGGCCGGCTGCCGGCCCTGGGCGCGGAGGCCGTCGATCGCGGCGAAGGCGGACACCACGCCCAACGGCCCGTCGAAGGCGCCGCCGTCCGGGACGGAGTCCAGATGGCTGCCGATGGCGATGCCGGGGCCGTCGGCGTCCGGGTCGCCCCACCAGGCCCACTGGTTGCCCGCGCGGTCCTCGGTGATGTCCAGGCCGCGGCGCTGCGCCTCACCGGCGAACCACTCGCGCAGGGTCGCATCGATGCTGGTCCAGGCGTAGCGGCGGTAGCCGCCGGTGGCCGGATTGCGCCCGATGTCGATCAGGTCGGCCCACATGCCGGCGAAGGTCGGTGCGCTCACCGGATCAGCTCTCGCGCATCGGGATGCGGATGCCCTGGGCGGCTGCGGTCCGGTCGGCGATGTCGTAGCCGGCGTCCACGTGCCGGATGACGCCCATGGCGGGGTCGTTGGTCAGTACCCGCTCTAGTTTGGCGGCGGCCAACTCGGTGCCGTCGGCGACGGTCACCTGACCGGCGTGCAGCGAGCGGCCCATGCCGACGCCGCCGCCCTGGTGGATGGACACCCAGGTGGCTCCGCTGCAGGTGTTGACCAGCGCGTTCAGCAGCGCCCAGTCGGCGATCGCGTCCGACCCATCGGCCATCGACTCGGTTTCCCGGTACGGCGAGGCGACGCTGCCGGTGTCCAGATGGTCGCGGCCGATCACGATCGGCGCGGACACCGTGCCGTCGGCGACCAGTTCGTTGAACTTCAGGCCCGCCTTGTCGCGCTCGCCCTGGCCGAGCCAGCAGATCCGGGCCGGCAGCCCCTGGAAGGAGACCTTCTCCTGCGCGGACCGGATCCAGCGGTGCAGGTGATCGTTGTCCGGGAACAGGTCCATGACGGCCTGATCGGTGACCGCGATGTCCTTCGGATCGCCCGACAGCGCGACCCAGCGGAACGGGCCCTTGCCCTCGCAGAACAGCGGCCGGATGTAGGCGGGGACGAAACCCGGGAATTCGAAGGCGCGGCCGTAGCCGCCCTTGCGGGCCTCGTCGCGGATCGAGTTGCCGTAGTCGAAGACTTCGGCGCCGGCGTCCTGGAAGCCGACCATGGCCTCGACATGCTTGGCCATCGACGCCTGGGCCCGGTCGGTGAATTCCTCGGGCTTCTTGGCGGCGTAGTCGGCCCAGTCGTCCGGCTCGATGCCTTCGGGCAGGTAGGACAGCGGATCGTGGGCGGAGGTCTGATCGGTGACGATGTCGATGTCGACGCCCCGGCGGAGCAACTCGGGGAGTACGGTCGCGCAGTTGCCGACCAAGCCGACCGACAGGGCGCGGCGCTCCCGCTTCGCCTTCTCGATCCGGCCGATCGCATCGTCCAGATTGTTGGCCACCTCGTCCAGGTAGCGGTGCTCGACCCGGCGCTGCAACCGCCAGCCGTGCACGTCGATGACCAGCACTACGCCGCCGTTCATGGTGACCGCCAGCGGTTGGGCGCCGCCCATGCCGCCGGCCCCGCCGGTGACGGTGATGGTGCCGGCCAGGGTGCCGTTGAAGCGCTTGTTGGCGACCGCGGCGAAGGTTTCGTAGGTGCCCTGCAGGATGCCCTGGGTGCCGATGTAGATCCACGAACCGGCCGTCATCTGGCCGTACATGGTCAGTCCCAGTTGCTCCAGCCGGCGGAACTCCGGCCAGTTCTGCCAATCGCCGACCAGGTTGGAGTTGGCGATCAGCACCCGCGGCGCCCATTCGTGGGTGCGCATGATGCCGACCGGTTTGCCGGACTGGACCAGCAGGGTCTCGTCGACGGCCAGATTGGTCAGGCTGCGGATGATGCCGTCGTAGGCCGGCCAGGATCGGGCGGCGCGGCCGGTGCCGCCGTAGACGACCAGGTCGTCCGGGTTTTCGGCGTTCTCCGGGTCGAGGTTGTTCTGCAGCATGCGCAGTGGTGCTTCGGTCTGCCAGCTCTTCGCGGTGAGCGTGGTGCCGCGGGCAGCGCGGACGGGGCGGGCGCCTTGCATGGCGTTTCCTGTTCCTGATGGTGTTGGTCGGTATGAGTGTGGTGCGTGGTTGGCCGGGCGGCCCGGTGGGGTCAGTGCAGGTCGCCGACGACGGCGAGTGCGGCCCGCAGGGTTCGTCCGGAGGCGACGTGATCGACGGCGGACTGGATCTCGGGGGCCAGATAGCGGTCCGGGCCGGGCCCCTGGACGAACTCGCGCAGCGAGGCAATAACCGCGCCGGTTGCGGGGGCGGGTTGCAGTGGCGCGCGCAGGTCCAGCGCCCTGGCCGCGGTGAGCAGTTCGATGGCCAGCACCCGGGTCAGGCCGTCCACCGCGCGGCGCAGTTTGCGGGCGCCGGACCAGCCCATCGACACGTGATCCTCCTGCATGGCGCTGGACGGGATCGAGTCCACCGAGGCGGGCACGGCGAGCCGCTTGAGTTCGGCGACAATCGCCGCCTGGGTGTACTGGGCGATCATGTGACCGGAGTCGACGCCCGGATCGTGGGCCAGGAAGGCGGGCAGGCCGTGGCTGCGGGCCGGGTCGAGCATCCGGTCCGTGCGGCGTTCGCTGATCGAGGCGAGGTCGGCGATCACGATGGCCAGGAAGTCCAGTACGTAGGCGACCGGGGCGCCGTGGAAGTTGCCGTTGGACTCGAGGCGGCCGTCCAGCGTGACGATTGGGTTGTCGACCGCGCTGGCCAGTTCGCGGCCCGCGATCAACTCGCCGTGCGCCAGCGTGTCCCGGACGGCGCCGTGCACCGACGGGGTGCAGCGCAGCGAATAGGCGTCTTGAACGCGGCTGCAGCCGTCGCCGCGGTGGCTGGCCACGATCGGCGAGCCGGCCAGGATGGCGCGGAGATTGGCGGCGCTGTCGGCCTGGCCCAGCTGCGGACGCAACGTCTGCAGGTCGGCGGCGAAGACGGCGTCGGTGCCGAGCTGGGCCTCGACGCTCATCGCTGCGGTGATGTCGGCGACGGTCACCAGATCGCGGAGGTCCGCGCAGGCCATCAGCAACATGCCGAGCATTCCGTCGGTGCCGTTGATCAGCGCCAATCCCTCCTTTTCGCGGAGCTCGATCGGGGTGATGCCGGCCGCGGCCAGCGCGGTGGCGGCGGGCATCAGCGCCCCGGTCTTGTCGCGGACCTCGCCTTCGCCGATGACGGCCAGCGCGCAGTGGGCCAGCGGGGCCAGATCCCCCGAGCAGCCCAGCGAGCCGTACTCACGGACCACCGGAGTGATGCCGGCATTCAGCACATCGGCGTAGGTCTGTGCGGTGACCGGACGGATCCCGGTGCGTCCGGTGGCCAGCGTGGACAGCCGGAGCAGCATCAGCGCCCGGATCACCTCGCGCTCGACCTCGGGGCCGGACCCTGCTGCGTGCGAGCGGATCAGGCCGCGCTGCAGGGCTTGTCGCTGGCGGACGGGGATGTGCTTGGTGGCCAGCGCGCCGAAGCCGGTGGACACGCCGTAGTGCGCGACCGGGTCGTCGGCCAGCGCGTCGACGATGTCGCGGGAGCGGGCGATCTCGGCCCGGGCCGCATCGGCCAGGAGTACCTGGGCATCGTGGCGGGCGACGGCGAGCACCTGCGCGGCGGTCAGCGGGCCGATTCCGATCGTGACAAGTTCCATGCCTGCTATCTGACCTGTTCGGCCCGGGTGGCCGCTAGATGCTGGGCATTCTTACTGTCTGGTATCCCAGACGACCGGGCGAAGGCCATGGGGCAAGGGACGACGCATAGTCGGGCCTGTTCCTACCGAAGAATAAGGCGAGGAGGAAAACGAGCAGGCTCGGCGTCGACCCCTTCACCACAGAGATCGCCGCGGCCCGACCAGCCCGGCAGGTCCCGGCAGGTCCCGGCGGAGAATGACCGTTCCCGACGGCGCGTCTCATGGCGTGTCCGCTAGCGGATGTCAATGACGGGATCGCCGTATTTGATGATCTCGCTGTCCACGGTCAGCAAGCTCATTCCTTCCACCGTTGCTTGCGCTATCAGCACCCGGTCGAAGGGATCCCGGTGGATGTCGGGCAGC
>JBBRSR010000021.1:0-67971 GCA_038245175.1 Mycobacteriales bacterium
CCGAGGGCTACCTCGTCGAAGGCCAAAGCACCACCAACTGGCAACAAGCCCTCGCCCAACTCGCCCTCGTCTACCCCGAACGAATCGAAGCCCACCTCTAAAAATCTCAGCTATTTACACAGACAACTTGACAAGTCCACGGACCGGGATCCGGGCGACATGCTCGACGGTCACGGACTTCTCGTTATCGGTCAGCACATACGTCGGGGCACCCCCGAGGATCCGGAACGTCGCGTCCAGCGCGGCGAACACCGTCGGGATGGTGCGGTCCCGTAACGCGATCACGACCCTAAACCTCGACCACGCCAACCAAGCGCAGAACAACACCGTCTTCACCCCGCCGACGGTCGGGCCGTCACCGAAGTCGTACTGCAACCACAGGCCCGGTTCGGTCACCCACGGCCGGTGCACCCGCACCCGACCGATCCGGTAACTCGCCTTGACCTGCGAGACCGCCCGACGGGATGTCCGCGCCGACCCGGTGAAGCCCATCGCCAGCAGTTTCTCGTGCGCGGCGTCGGCGCGGATCTTGCCTTTCGATTTCTCCACCCATTCCTCGACCTTGGGCAGGAACTCATCGATCAACGCCGGCCGCGTCGACCTGGGCGGCGTGTTCCCGGCGGCTTCCCGCTCGGCGACCAGCCGGGCCACCGTGTGGTGGGAACACCCCGCCAACTCCGCGGCAGCACGGAACGACCCGGTCAGGTCGAACCCTTCTAGAATTTCCATGATCTCCTCGTCAGACTTCAAGGCAGGTTCCTCCTGGGGGCTCGGCACGGCGCGTCAGCACCGCCAAGCCGACTTCAGGAGGGACCCCAACCGCGGGACGCGGCCAGCAACCGACAGGTGTGTCAGATCAAAAACACAAACCCCGGGTGGGCAGTTTCGTGGCCACCAGTGGGCAGAGACCATGGCCACCAGCGGGCACTTTCGTGGCCGCCTACGGGCAGTTTTTCATGGCCGCCGACACTCACGCTCTCAAAGGCGTTCCGCCGAGTGCATGTTCAGATGGGCATGAGGTGGTCGACCGGCCGCGCCGGCTGCCGCGAGAATCTGCACACTCGGCTTCCGGCAGCGAACCACTACCGCTGGGAAAAATCCGCTTCGTCGACCCCGACGACGAGGTCTTCCAGGCCGGACCAAACATCAGCTTTCGGTGACACACTGGGCAAGCTGTTCCTCCTGAACGAGACGGGAATGGCAAGCCGTGTGCTCCGGGGAGATCGGGACAGCACTGGGATCAGCGGCCGCGCGAGCTCCTATCACGTCACCGACCCCGGGGCACACAACGCACGACCACCACGATCGAGCCGCCGACAGATCGGAAATGGGCACTCAAGGCGGGCGGAAACGAGAGTCAGACGACCAACCGTGGTGACGTCCTAAGCCTGCACCAGGACGCATCTAAAACATCCCAGCGGAAACATCCGCCAGCCTTCGCGCACTACCTGAGTGCAGATTCCGCGTACCAGACCCACCGCAGCGCACCCCTTGCACCGACATGAATATGCACTGGGCAGCCAGGGATTCCGATATGGCTGAGGTGACTGACGGTGTCACACGGCGCCCCAGGCGTTGGCGACTGTGCGCTCGTTGGCCTGGTACTGAGAATTGGCGGTGCCGATTGCTACGTGGATCTGGTTCAGCACGCCATTGAGGTCACCCATCGCCTGCAGCAACCGATTCTGCTGTTGGGTGTACATTTCGCCGCCGTCACCGGTCCAGCAGGCGAAGAGCGGCCGGAGATTAGCGCTCAAGGCATTCAGCCGGTCGCCGATCACCTTCTGACTCCCGGCCATGTCCGCCTCCGCCTGCGCGAGATGTCCAAAATCAACGTTGATCGTGTCGCCGTAGCTCATGGGATTCCCGCCCTTTGTTGAAGGAAGTCACAATGGAGGTCTGAATGGAAGTCAGACGGCTAGATTGCGAAGCCGGAGTTGACTCCGCCGCCCGCACTGTTGATGACGGTCAACGCATCGACGTCGACGGTCGAGTATCCGCGGGCCTGATCGTTGATCATCTGCTGAAAGATGTCGACTTCCCGCTGCAATTTCTTCGCCTGCTGGTCGTACTTCACCATCAGGGCGCGGAGCGCGTCGCCACCAGTGCCGCCCCATGCCTTGAGAGTCCCCTCGGATGTGGCCTGAATCTTCCAGATGTGCCCATCGACGATGCTCTTGGCGTCAACGATGTCCGCGACGGCTTTCCGCATGACTTCGGGTGATGCTGTGAATTGACCCATTCTGCGGCACCTTTCAATGGAGAAGTGAGCCGGCCCCCCCGACTTCCCCCCGAGCATAGGACTGCGTTTTGCCGTCTGTCACTGGGCTGGCACACATTGGACCGTTTACCTTATGACCACAATTGGCCGGCTGAAATGCCGCGGTAGGCAACACATTCAACGCGACCGGAAGTCACGATGGACCGGCCGGATCGGTGCCGCGGGCTCGGCCTGGTGGCGGGAGGCGAACTGGATGAGCTGCTGGCCGATTCGGCGCGAGACCAGGGTGCCTCGGCCCGGCGGCATCGCCGATGGGCGCATGGTGCCCAGCAGAACGCCCTCGTCCCGCGACCCGGACATCAGCACGCCCGGCGCCGCCAGCTCGCGGATGCGCTGCATGAGCGGCTCGTACATCGTTCTCCCGGCGCCGCCGGCGCGCCGACAGATCACCAGATGCAGCCCGACGTCGCGGGCCTGCGGCAGGAATTCGACCAGCGGCGCCAGCGGATTGCCGGCCGGTGTGGCCACCAGGTCGTAGTCGTCCACCAGCACGAACAGCTCGGCGCCGGACCACCAGGAACGGCTGCGCAACTGCTCGGGGGTGGTATTGGGACCGGGCAGCCGGCTCTGCAGCAGCGTGCGGACGTCGTCGATCATCGCTGTGAGCACGCCGGCCCCCGCGGCGTACCCGGCGAGGTATTCCTGCGGGATGGCCTGCAGCAACGTCCGTCGATAGTCGACCAACAGGATCTTCGCCTGGCCCGGGGTGTTCCGGCTGATCAGCTGATGCGCCAGCGTGCTCAGGAAGGTGGTCTTGCCACATTCGGCATCGCCCAGCACCAAGAAGTGCGGCTCGGCATTGAAATCCAGGTGAACCGGCTGCAGGGTGGCCTCGCTGATGCCGACCGGGAGGTCCTTGCGGTGGCCGTCCTGTTCAGGGGTCGGCAGCGCCGAGTACGGCAGGAAAGTCGGCAGCAGGCGCACCTTGGGCGCATCGGATCCGGACCATGCGGCGCGGTGCGCGGCGACCATCGCGGCCATACCCAGGGCCAGATCGTCGGCGGTGGACATCGAGTCGATCCGGGGCAGTGCGGTGAGAAAGTGCAGCTTCTCCGAGCTGAGCCCCCGCCCGGGGATTCGAGCGGGCACCCCGGCCGCCGACCGGCGGTCGATCTCGGACTCCGCCGGGTCGCCCAGTCGAAGCTCGAAACGGGAGCCCATCATGTCCTTCATCGCCGGCCGGATCTCGGCCCACCGGTTCGCCGCGAGCAGGATATGCACGCCATAGGACAGACCCTGCTGAGCGAGCGCGGCCACAGGCGCTTCGAGTTCCTCGAACTCGCTGCGAAACGTGCCCCAGCCGTCGATGACCAGGAAGACGTCGCCGAACTTTTCGTCCGGCAATCGGCCGGCCGCCCCAGCCGCCCGGAAAGCCACCATCGACACGATCCCCAGCTTGCGGAAACCGGCCTCCCGCTCCTTCATCACGGTGACCATCTCGGCGACCATTCGGCGCACCACATCGACGGCCCCACGACTGGCTACGTCGCCCACGTGCGGCAGATCGGCCAGCGCGGCGAGAGCGCCGCCGCCCAGATCCACGCAGTAGAACTGCACTTCGTCCGGCGTGTGAGTCAACGCCAGCGCGGTGATGATGCTGCTCAGCAGGGTGGACTTGCCGGACTGCGGTCCGCCGACGACCACCCCGTTACCGGAGGCGCCGGCAAAGTCGGCCCACATCAGATCCCGGCGCTGTTCGTACGGTCGATCGAGAACCGCGATCGGCACCTGCAGGCGACCGTTGCCCTGCCAACCCACCGGCCCGAGACCGCGGTCGCTGGTCGAGATCGGCGGCAAGAGTTGGTTCACCGTCGGTGACTCGGTCAGCGGTGGCAACCAGACTCCGTGCGCCGGGGGACCCCGGCCGACCAGCCGTTTCACCATCACGTCCAGCACGGAGCGCTCCACGCCACCAACGTCCGTGCCTGGGTCGCCGTCTGTGTCCGTGTCCGTGTCCGTGTCCGTGTCCGGCAGCGGTATCTGGACGTATTCGGAGCCGAAAATCCGCGGCCGCCGATCGGCTGCGAGTACCGTCTCGGCGGCCAGCGTGACCGGTGCGTAGGCCCCCGAGACGTAGGCTGCCTTGAAACGGATCATCGAGGTGGTGTCGAATTTCAGGAATCCAGAGCCCGGCACCGGCGGCAGCTCATAGGCATCCGGCACATCCAGCACGGCCCGGGATTCGGCCGCCGAGAACGTCTTGAGCCCGATCCGGTAGGACAGATGCGAGTCCAGTCCGCGCATCCTGCCCTCCTCCAGACGTTGCGAGGCCAGCAACAGATGCATGGACAGCGACCGGCCGAGGCGGCCGATCGCCACGAAGAGCTCCGCGAAATCCGATTTCTGGGCCAGCAGTTCGGTGAACTCGTCGCAGACGATCAACAACGACGGCAACGGCTCCAGATTGCCGCCGTTCTCCCTGGCCCTCTCGTAGTCCTTCACGGAGGCGAAGTTGCCGGCGTTTCGGAGCAGTTCCTGGCGCCGATTCATCTCGCCGGAGAGCGCATCGCGCATCCGGTCGACCATCGCCAGGTCATCGGACAGGTTGGTGATCACCGCAGCGACGTGCGGCAGGTCCTGCAGACCCAGAAATGTCGCTCCACCCTTGAAGTCGATCAGCACGAAGTTCAACGCCGACGACGAGTGCGTCGCCGCCAAACCCATCACCAGGGTGCGCAGTACCTCCGATTTGCCGGATCCGGTGGCGCCGATGATCAACCCGTGCGGGCCCATCCCGCCGTCAGCGGCCTCCTTGATGTCCAATTCCACCGGGCTGCCGTCCGCGCTCAGCCCGATCGGGATCCGCAGCCGATCACGTATCGAACGCGGCCGCCAGGCCGACGCCAGATCGAAGGTCGCCGCATCCCCCAGCCCGAGCAGCCCCATGAGTCCCGTCGCGCCGACCAGCGGCTGATCCGTGGTGGCCGAATCCGCACCGACGCGCCACGGCGCAAGCTCCCTCGCGATCGACTCCGCCAGCTCGGCGCTGACCACATCGGCCTCGCCCCACCACTCGACTGCGGTCGGGGTCAGTGCCCCGACACGTCCGCCACTGGATTCGAGCCGCAGGCCACGCCGGGCCGCCAGGGTGCCGCCGGCCCCGCAGATCTCGATCAGGGTCACCCCCGACAACCCGTCGCCTACTATCACCCGCTCTTCACCGGTCAGGATTGCGCCGTCCAGGACGATGATTACGTGCGGTCCGTCGACACGGCGCGTCTCGGTCTTGCTGAACCGGGCGCGATCGGCCAACTGAGCCCGCAACCAGTCCTCGACCTGCAACAGGCCGTCACCGATCATCCGGATCCGGCCCACTGCATCGGACTCGGTCGGGTGCTGGGCGTGCGGCAACCACTTCACCCACTCCCACCTGGCTCGATTTGCCCCGCAGGACACCACCGCCACGATCAGATCGTCGGGCGTGTGAAACGCGCAGGCCTGCAGGATCATCGCCCGCGCCAACGGGCGGGCGTCGTCGCCGACGATGGAAACGGCTGGAAAGCCGCGTAAATCCACCGCGATCGGCAGGTCTGCCACCAGGGCATGGGCGCGAACCAATCGGCGCAGGGCCAGCGCGGAGACCGGCTCCCACTCCTCGACTCGACCGCTCTGCGGCGGCACCATGGGCGTGGCCAGCCGTTGCGTTCCGCGACCCAGCCGGACCTGGCAATAGTCGCGATCGGTGCGGCGCCGCTCCCACATGCGCCGGCTCCGCGCCACCCCTATCAGCGCCTCCGGGTCCGGGTGGGCCCAGATCTGGGCAGCTCGCTGCGCGGCCGCGGCGTCGCGGACCACGATCCGCATCTGGGCCAGGTAGCGCTGATAGTGCTTGCGTTCCTCGTCCACTGCGGCGGGGGATTTCCCCGGACGGCCGCCCTGGTTGACCAGCATGCCGACCATCGACATGGCCATCATGCCGCCCATCAACATCGAGGTCGTGTTGGCTCCGGTGATCACAATGAACCCGACCAGGCCGGCCACCAGCACCACCGGCATCAGTGTGCCCAGCACATTGCGGGGCAGCGGCCGGCTCAGCTCTGGCGGCGGTTCGAGGTTGACCTCGCCGTCCGGCATTCGTGGACCGGCCAGCCGCTCAAGCCGTCGAAACTGCCTGGTGCTCACCCGGACCCCTCCCATGGACTGCGCCATGACCGTCTGCCGCGCTGATTGTCCGACTATGACATCGGCATCCGTTTGCGATGGTTTTTAGCAGTATACAGTGATTGACTATCGTATAAGATGGTTTAGCTACGGTCACGCTTGTTTGAATAGATAAAAGGCAATTTACGGGCTCGGCAGCAGTGCGCGGGGTCGGCGAAGGACATCGATGGAGACGTCAGGCAGGACCAGCTTTTCGCGGATCACCATTCTGGCGCCGCGCGTTCGGGTCGACGTGGCCCTGCCGTCGGATGTGGCCGTCGCCGATCTGATGCCCAACCTGCTCGAACTCACCTTGGTCGCCGCCAGTGCGAGCGGGGCCGCATACGGCGGCTGGTGTCTGAGCCGAGTCGGCGCGCCGGAACTCGATTCGGCGAAATCCCTGGCCGCCCAAAACGTCCTGGACGGGGAGCTGTTGCACCTGCGACAGCGCAAGGACAAGCTCCCGGCACCGATCTACGACGAGATCGTCGATGCGATCGCGGCGGCCTCGGCGGAGTCGTCGAGTCGCTGGAACCGGCGGCCGGCCCACCACCTGGGCGTGATCGTGGCCGGCGTCGCACTGTTCATCGCAGCGTTCTCGCTGTTCCTGCTGCCTGCCGCGGGCACTGCCGTGCCCATCTCCGTGGGCTCGCTGGTACTGCTGATCGCCATCGCCTCGGCCGTGTCCCGGGCCGGCGGCGATCTATCGACGGCGATTCTGCTCGCATCCGCGGCGCTGCCGATGGCCGTCGTCGCCGGACTACGGGCGGTCCCGACTGACCCGCCCGGACATCTTGTCGCGCCGAACTATCTGCTCGCGTCCACGGCGTTGCTGGTGACGGCAATTCTCGCGCCCGTCGCGGTGGGTGCGGGCGGTGCGGTCTGCGCCGCGGCCGGGACCGTGGGCGCACTGGGTGCGGCCGTGTTCGGGGTGGCGGGTTTCGCTACCGTCCCGGGCGCTTCCTTCGCCGCCGGGTTGAGCTTCCTGGCCTGCGTCTTGTTACTGTTCGTGCCGCGGCTGGCGGCCCGGTTCGCCGCGCTGCCGATCCCGCTGGTGCCGAGCAGCGCGGCGGACCTCACCGATGAGGTGGATCCCGACTTCGACGAGATCATCCGCCGCAGCGGCATCGCCCAGACCTATCTGACGGGGCTGTACACCGGATGTGCCGTGGTGATAGGCGCCTCCGCAGTGCTGCTGGCCCTGCACGATGGCCTCTGGTCGTGGATTCTGGCCTTTGCCGCCCTGGGGGTGCTGCTCCTGCGGTCACGCTCGATGGTTCAGACTCCGCAGGTGCTGGCCGTCCTGCTACCGGGACTCAGCGCCGGACTGATCTGTCTGGCCCTGTCTACTCGGCTACTACCGGCCGGGCAGGCGATCTGGGTGCCGATCGGCGGCGCACTGCTCGCGGCCATTGCCATCGCGATCGGCGTGATCCTCCCGAGTCGGCGTTTCCCTCCCACGACCCGGCGTCTCGTCGACCTGTTGGAGGCCCTGCTGATCACCGCGTTGCTGCCGGTCGCACTCGCCGTGATGGACCTCTATCAGGCCCTGCGGCACCTATGAGGCCGCCGGGTCGGTACCCCGTTGGATGGTCGGCGATCCCTGCCGTGGCCGCCGTCGCCATGCTGTCCATCGGCCTCGCGCCGCCGGCCCTGGCCCTGGCCCAGGACACGATCGTCCAGCAGGTGACCTGCGTCGCACCACGGGCGCCCGGCGCCGGCACCCAGATCACCAGTATTTCCGCCGCCCAGAGCCGGATGGCGTTCACCGGGGCTTGGCAGTTCACCCGCGGTTCCGGGGTCACCGTCGCGGTGATCGACACGGGCGTGTCACGGCATCCGTGGCTGGGGGACCGGGTGATCTCCGGGGTTGACCTGGTAGTGCCGACCGAGGAATCCCGCGTCGATTGCGATGGGCACGGCACCCTTGTCGCCGGACTCATCGCCGGCGCGGCCGACGAGGCCAGCGGATTCTCCGGCGTCGCTCCGGAGGCGCTCGTGCTGTCCATCCGGCAGGCCAGCGCGCGCTACGACGTGGTCGCCGACGACAAACAGCGGAGCAGGCGCCCGGTGGGCGACGTCGCCACCCTGGCCGTGGCGATCCGCGACGCGATCGCCGGGCATGCCTCGGTGATCAACATTTCGCAGACCGGCTGCGTCGCGGCGGGCCCGCGCAACGAGGGTGACGACGAATTGGCCAGGGCCATCGACGAAGCAGCGGACGCAGACATCGTGGTCGTGGCCGCCGCAGGAAATCTCGGGCACAGCTGCACGGTCCAGAACCTGCCCGGACAGCCGCCGCTCACCATCCCGGTGCCAGCCAAGTTCGACAGCGTGCTGACCGTCGGCGCGCTGGCGCGGGACGGGTCGGCGGCCGACTTCTCGCTGGCCGGTCCCTGGGTGGATATCGCCGCGCCGGGCACCGACATCGTCTCGCTCGATCCGTCGGTCGGGGCGGCCGGGCTGGTCAACCAGCAGGGCGGCGCCGGTTCGCAGTCGCCGATCAGCGGAACCAGCTTCGCCGCACCGTACGTTTCCGGCGTGGTGGCCCTGGTCCGCGCCGCCCACCCTGAACTGACCGCGCCGCAGGTCATCGCCCGGCTGACCGCGACGGCCCAGCATCCACCAGCAGCCGGTAATCGCACTGACTCGGTGGGATACGGCATGATCGACGCGATGGCCGCGGTGTCCGCGGTCATGCCCGCCCAGTCGACGAATTCCGCCCTCACCCAGCTCGCGCTGCCCGAGTTCGTCCGTCCTTCGCGCCCGGACCGGCATCCACGGAGCGTCGCCTTGCTGGCGTCGGGCATCGCGCTGGCCGGTCTGGTGCTGGCCGCTGGCGGGATCCTGGCGGTCCGCCGCGCTGGGCGAATTCGCCGCCGCTGAGGATTCAGTTCGTCGTCGGCACGACGGTGTACTCGGTGATCGGCGCCTGTTCGTTGGAGGGTGGTGCACCGCTAACGGCCGATGCCGACCCGGCGAGCATCGAATCCGGGAAGGAATCCCAGAGCTGCGAGGCCTCTCCGATGTCCAGGACCGGACCCCTGGGAAGCAGGTCGAGGACCTGTTTGGGCGCCTGCGGCACGCTTGTCGGGAATCCGAGGCGGGCCAGGACCTCGGTGCCGGCCACCGGGTAGGCCACGCCGAGGTCGCTGATCAGGTACATCCGAGTCTGCTGTCCCGCCGGTTGACCGGCTACGTACTCCCGGACCACGGCGCCGTGCGCCGGCTGAACCATCACCCGGGCGACGCCGGCCTGCGGGCTGGTTCCGGCCAACGTGACCATCGGCGCCGTCGCCGGTATGCCGGTTCCGGCCGAAACCGCCCAGTGTGGCCCCTGCGTCCCGGACCCGTCCCAACCGGCGCACACCAGCGGTGCGGACCCGGTGGTGATCAGTTCGGGGACGACCGGCGGCAGAGCCGTGGAATCGATCAGCTCGAGCTTGGCGGGGGGCGCCACCGCGAGCACGCTGGGCAGTACCGGGGGGATGTCCGCGCTCAGCGACCGTTGAAAGCGCAGCAGGTCGGCCACGGTCGCGCTGATCTGCTCGACGCCGTCGGTATGCACCACGTGAAAGGTCACTCCGCCGGCCCGGACCACCTTGAACACATCGCCGACGGCAAGTTTCCGGGTACCGCCAGAGGCCCCGGCAGTGATGCTGAATCCGCTGGTCGCGGTGCCCTCGCCGGTGACCGCAGGGACGACTATCGGCGCTTGTTCGGGGATCGCGTTCAGCAGCCCGACCGACAGCGCGCGGGGTGACGCGCCGGCCAGTTGTAGCGCTTCGGCGATCACCGGATTGCTTGGGTCGATCCGCGAACGATGACCGTTCCAGATGAGGAAGTCCACCTCGGAGACCACACCGGCCGCATCGGTCGAGCTGCTGCGCGCCAGCAACGCCTGAGTTCCGGTCAGTACGGTCCCCGGGGTGGCCTGCCCGACCGTGACCGTCGAGGTGATCACGGCATGGTCCTCGGACTTCGCCCGGTTATCGTCGACGGCTATCTCGTCGCACGCGCCCCAGAGCTCGGGCACCAGCTGGTCCGCGGCCGGCAGGTGGGTCGGTGCGCCCGGTATCCCGAGCAGGGCGCCCCGTGGCGCGTCCGCGATGTCCACAGCGAATACTTTCTTCGGCGTGGGCCGGGTCCTCTCGGGTGCGCTTGAGGCCGACGACGAGCTGTCGGATGCCAGCAGCGCAGACGTCAGATTCAAGGCGGGGTAGAGCACGCCGTTTCGGTTGACGTACAGCGTCCCCGAGTCCGTTTCCAGAATCAGCGCCGAATCCCGCCAGTTCGGCGCGGGTTTGATCAATCCGAACACCGCGAAGCCCGCGCACAGCACCAGGGCCAGGAAGAAGGACACCACTGTCCACCGGCGGGGCAGTTGCCCAGGGTCCGACTGGACAAGCGGATCACCCTGCGTCAGCGCCCATTCCCTCTGACGGGTGGCGAATCGGAACGCCCTGACCTGCGTGTTCCCCGCCGGTTCAATCGCCATGTGTCCCCCCGGATACCGTGCGCGCCGCGGCTGCCCCTACCTTCGCCGCGCCCCACCGGCGCACCGAACGAAGCTGACGCCTTCTGCGCTGCAGAATATCGCCCAGCACCGACAGTCCGGCGATCCTTCCACCGGCCTCGACGGCGGTCCACCTGGTCGGGGTGCGGTACTGGCGCGGATGATCAGCCTGTTGTTACCTCGCCACTGTCACTGCCGATGTCGGTGGCTGGCCGTAAGCTCTACACGTTGGTGACCGCAAGGTGACAGCCGCCGGGGGGTGGGACAGCACAGTGATTACTGGGGGAAATACCGCGGCCAGAGCCGGCCGGCCGGCCCGACCGATTCGGGTTACCGGCGGCGTGCTGCCCGGTGGTCCAGTGTGGCTGAGTTGGATCATCTGGGCGCAGCTGGCGCTCGCCGCCGTTCTGTTGGCCATGTTCTGGCAGCCCAGGAATCACTACCTCGCGATCGGTAGCTCGCTGACCGCCGTCGCGTTGGCCATTCCGATCGGGGGGCGGTCGGCGCTGGGTTGGCTGGGTATTGCCACAGCCTTCGCCCTCCGTCGTCGCTCCGGCCGAATGGTTGTGGACATCGCGGGCAGGACGACCGACCTGACTACTCCAGCATCGCACCTGGCTACCCTCATTCCGGGGCTCAGTCTGGTCACCACAGATACCCACGATGATGTTCCAGTGGGTCTGGTCGGGCTGCGCGGGAGCTGGACGGTGGTGCTCGCGGTGCGGCCTGACCAACAGATCGTGGCCAGGGTCGGTGAGGCGGACACCCTGCCGATCGATTCGCTGCTGCCGCTGCTCGACGTCGCCGGGATCGCCCTCGACTCGATTCAGGTCGTTGTGCACAACTCTCCTGGGTCGTCTGCCTTGCCGGAGAATTCCGCTGGACGGATCTCGCACCTTGAGCTACTCGGTGGCCTGCCGACCGCTGCGCGCCGACGCGTACTGATCGCTCTCCGATTGGATCCGGGCTCCTGCCCCCAGGCCATCGCCGCGCGCGGCGGCGGCGTTCTGGGTGCGCACCGCGCGCTGGCCGCCACAGCGGCCCGGGCGATCGCAGCGCTGGCCGAGGCCGGATTCCAGATGCAGACCATGAACGCCACTGAGACGGTCAACGCGATCGCCGCAGTAGCCGGCCTGCACCAGCCCGACCTGACTGACGAGGCGCGGTGGACCGAGCGGTGGAGCCAGGTAAGCATAGGGCCGCTGATACACCGCAGCTTCCTGGTGTCAGGCTGGGGAACGTCACCGAGCACCGGCAATCCACTCGACCAGCTCGGCAATATCCGCGCCCTCGCGGTGTCCACCTCGGTCACGCTGACCGGAACACCCCAGCACACCCTGGTTACCGGAACCGTACGAATCACCACCTCGAATGAGCCCGCGGATCTGAACACCGCCGAGCAGCACCTACGGCGCACCGCTGAACGGATCGGCATCGAGCTCACCAATGCGCACGGCTGCCAGCACGACGCATTGCTGGCCGGCCTGCCGCTGGGCGGCCCGAGGCCCGAGCCGTGAGCGCCCACTACCCCCGTTTCCATGCCGGGCCGACGGCGTTGCGCGCGATGGGCGTCAATATTCGGGGCAGTGGATTGATCATCGGCGAGACCGTAGGCGGCCTGGCCGCGGCGCTCGATCTGCTGCGGGCCGCGCCCACCCGGGCTGTCGTGATCGGCTCGCTGAATCTGGCTCGCACGATCGCCCTCCGGTCGCTGGGCTTGGGCGCCAGCGTCGTGGTGTCCACCTGGCGGCAGCGTCCATGGGGGGAGCTTGCTCGCGGCTCGGGAGCCCCCACGCGACTGATGACCGTCACCGGCGAGGACCGCTTCGAGCCCCCCGAGGCCACCGAGACCTCTCCGGTCCTGATCATTCACGACACCAGTTCGATGCCGCAGGACGCGCGCATCGCGCCGGCGCCGTGGCGCACCTCGCTGCACCTCCTGTCCGGTCTGCACCCGCTGACCCAGCACATCCTGGCCGGCGCCGACGTGCTGGTGCTGCAGCAGGTGGACGTTCAGCAGGCGACTGCTCTGGGCAGGTTGCTCCGGCTGCCGCCGCCGCTGGTCGGTCAGCTGTCCACGCTGGGTCCCTTGCAGGTCGTCGTGTTGTCCAAGGCCGGCACCCTGCTGGTCAACCTGGTATCCACACCCACCGAGGCGCAACTTTTCCGGGCGATCGGCTGACGCCGGCTTCCGCCGCGCCCGCTGGATGCCCTGATCAGACCACCCCCGGCGAGTCCGGAGCGGGCAGCTCCCGCATCGCCCTCGTTTCCTGCGCCCGGAGTCCCATCTCGACCGCGCTCGGGTAGTCCACCCGGACCAGGGTGAGACCGCGAGCGGGCGCGACATGAACGTCACTGGTCCGACGCCGCTGAGCCAGCAGCAGCCCCGGCCGATCCACCGGCGTTCGGCCCTCACCCACCGCGATCAACGCGCCGACCAGCGAGCGAACCATCGAATGACAGAACGCGTCGGCGGTCACCTCGATCAGCAGGACCGTCGGTTCATCGGCCGACCGGCGGACCCGCAGGTCCTGCAGGTCCCTGATGGTGGACGCGCCCTCCCTGGCTTTGCAATACGCAGCGAAGTCATGCAGGCCGAGGAGTCGGGCACCGGCCTGCGCCATGGACTCGGCATCCAGTTGATGGTGCCAGCCAACCGTGTCGAACCGACGAAGCGGATCCGCCCCGTAGGTCGACGTAGCGATCCGGTATCGATAGTGCCGGCGCAGCGCGGAGAACCGCGCGTCGAACCCGGCCGCCGCGAGCCGGACGCCCTGAACCCGGACATCGGGCGGCAGTAGGCCGGCCAAGCGACGCAACAACCCGTACCGGCCCGCCGCGAAGTCCCCGGACTCCGCGTGAGCAAGCCATGGGACCGTGCCGTGTCCGGCCGTTCGCCGCGGGGCCAGTGACCTGAGTGCGTCGCCGACGACATCGATGTGCGCTACCTGACCGCTGGCATGCACGCCCGCGTCCGTGCGGCCGGCGACCACCAGCGGTACCGGCGCACGAAACAGCGTGGCCAACCCACAGCCGAGCTCCCCCGCGACCGTACGCAACCCAGGCTGCTCGGCCCAGCCGGAGAAAGCGGTGCCGTCGTAGGACAGATCCAGTCGGAGTCGCAACAGCGCGTCGGTGCCCACGACGGGATCGTGCCCCGGCCCGTCATCAGCAGGTGAATTCATCGTCGCCGACCCTTCGGTGGACCGAAAAGCCCGGTGCCGGTAGCTCCGAAGAGTCACCGGGCACCGGGCTGGTACCGCAGATCCGAGTTACTTGCTGCCGGCGGAATCGTCCGCGTCGGCGACCGGGGCGACGTCTGCATCGTCTTCAGCAACCACATCAGCGTCAACCACATCAGCGTCAACTACATCAGCGTCAACCACATCAGCGTCAACCACATCAGCTTCGACATCGTCAGCTTCGACATCGTCAGCGACCACGGCATCGTCAGCCACCACGGCATCGGCAACCTTCGCCGACTTCGGCGCCTTGGGCCGGCTGGCGTTATCGGAGGTGCCCGCGGCGCGGCGACTCACCCGCGAGGCGGCCGAGGAAACGGTCTCCTCGGTGATGATCTCGATGATCGCCATCGGCGCGTTGTCGCCCTTACGCGGCAGCACCTTGACGATGCGGGTGTATCCGCCGTGGCGATTCTCCATCGTCGGGGCGATGTCGGCGAACAGCGTGTGCACCACGTTCTTGTCGCGGATCGTCTTCATCACCTCGCGGCGGGAGTGCAGCGTGCCGCGCTTCGCCGAGGTGATCAGCTTCTCGGCCAGCGGCCGTAGGCGCTTGGCCTTGGCCTCGGTGGTAGTGATCTTGCCGTGCTCGAACAGAGACTGGGCCAGGTTGGCCAGGATCAACCGCTCGTGGGCCGGCGACCCGCCGAGGCGGGGACCCTTGGTGGGGGTGGGCATCACATGCTCCTGCAAGTCGTGCCACGGGAGGTGATCCCGCGGTGGGGGCGATCTGACGGCGCCCGGAACTTCCCGGTCGCCATCCGATCATGGATGGTGGCGCCGCATCCGCGACGCCGTATTCGGCGCAGTCACGCCGGGCGGGGAACGCCCGGCGTGACAACGGAAATCATTGTCAGATCTGTTCGGTCTCCGCGTAGTCGACCTCGGGCTCGGCGACCGCTTCGGTCTCCTCGTCGTCTTCGGACCAGTCGGCTTCGGCGTACGCCAGTGCGGCGGCCGCCGGATCGAAGCCGGCCGGCGAGTCCTTCAAGCCCAGGCCGAGGCCGGCAAGCTTGATCTTGACCTCGTCGATGGACTTCTGGCCGAAGTTGCGGATGTCCAGCAGATCCGCCTCGGTCCGCGAGACCAGCTCACCCACGGTATGGATGCCCTCACGCTTGAGGCAGTTGTAGGAACGGACGGTGAGGTCCATTTCCTCGATCGGCAGCGAGAACGCCGCGATGTGATCGGCCTCTGCCGGTGACGGGCCGATTTCGATGCCCTCGGCATCCACGTTCAGCTCGCGAGCGAGGCCGAACAGCTCCACCAGGGTGGTACCGGCCGAAGCCAGTGCGTCCCGCGGCGAGATGGAGGATTTGGTCTCCACGTCCAACACCAGCCGGTCGAAGTCGGTCCGCTGCTCGACCCGAGTTGCCTCGACGCGGTACGTGACCTTCAAGACCGGCGAGTAGATGGAGTCGACCGGAATACGGCCGATCTCGGCGCCGACGACCTTGTTCGGGGCGGCCGGGACGTACCCGCGGCCACGCTCGACGACGAGCTCGATCTCGAGCTTGCCCTTCTTCGTCAGGGTGGCCAGCTGCAGATCCGGGTTGTGCACTGTGACACCGGCCGGCGGCGCGATGTCGGCGGCGGTGACCTCACCCGGGCCCTGCTTGCGCAGGTACATGGTGACGGGCTCGTCCTCTTCGGAGGAGACGACGAGTTCCTTGAGGTTCAGGATCAACTCGGTGACGTCTTCCTTCACACCTGGAACGGTGGTGAACTCGTGCAGCACGCCGTCGATCCGGATGCTGGTCACCGAGGCGCCGGGGATGGACGAGAGCAGCGTGCGCCGGAGCGAGTTGCCCAGGGTGTAGCCGAAACCTGGCTCCAACGGTTCGATGATGAACCGTGAACGGCTTGCGGTGAGTGGCTCTTCGGTCAGAGCCGGGCGCTGAGAAATCAGCACAGTTGTTTCCTCCAGTGATTCGGTGACATCCGCTATATGACGCCACACATGGGTACGGCCGCCGGACATCGCCCGGCCACCGTGGCCGCTCCCGCGCGGCCGGAGCTGCGCGGGAGCGGGTACGGCTTACTTCGAGTAATACTCGACGATCAGCTGCTCGGTGAGCTGCGAATCGATCTGGGCGCGCACCGGAAGCTGATGGATCAGGATCCGCAGCGTGCCGGGAACGACCTTCAGCCAGGCCGGAGTGGGCCGGTCCCCGAACGTCTGGCGAGCCAGCTCGATCGGGAAGATCTCCACCGACTGCTTGCGCACATCGATGATGTCGTACGAGGACACCCGGTACGACGGAACGTCGACCCGGTGACCGTTGACGGTGAAGTGCCCGTGGGTGACGAGCTGGCGAGCGCCGCGTCGGGTACGGGCCAGGCCCGCTCGGTACACGACGTTGTCCAGACGCGACTCGAGGATCTGCAGCAGGGTCTCGCCGGTCTTACCCGGGCGCCCTGCGGCCTCCTTGTAGTAGCGGCTGAACTGCTTCTCCATGACGCCATAGGTGAAGCGGGCCTTCTGCTTCTCCTGGAGTTGGGTCAGGTATTCCTTTTCCTTCGTCCGGGCCCGGCCGTGCTGGCCGGGTGGGAACGGGCGCTTCTCGAACGCCTGGTCGCCGCCGACGAGGTCGACCTTCAGGCGACGGGACTTCTTGGTGATAGGGCCGGTATAACGAGCCATGATTGAGTTCTCTCCCCGTCTCAGACCCGGCGCCGCTTGGGCGGCCGTGTCCCGTTGTGCGCTTGCGGGGTGACATCGGAGATCGCTCCGACCTCGAGACCGGCCGCCTGCAGTGAACGAATAGCCGTCTCGCGACCCGAACCCGGGCCCTTGACGAATACGTCCACCTTCTTCATGCCGTGCTCGATCGCCTTGCGGGCGGCGCTCTCGGCCGCCATTTGAGCGGCGAACGGGGTGGACTTTCGGGATCCCTTGAAGCCGACGTGGCCCGCAGATGCCCAGGAGATCACCGCACCGGTGGGGTCGGTGATCGAAACGATGGTGTTGTTGAACGTGCTCTTGATGTGCGCGTGGCCGTGAGCGACGTTCTTCTTCTCTTTGCGACGGACCTTCTTGACGGCGCCGGCGCCCTGACGAGTCTTGGGGGGCATAGTGACTACCTGGCCTTCTTCTTGCCGGCGATGGTCTTCTTCGGACCCTTACGGGTACGAGCGTTGGTCTTGGTCCGCTGTCCGTGCACGGGCAGGTGCCGGCGGTGCCGGATGCCCTGGTAGGAACCGATCTCCATCTTCCGGCGGATGTCGGCCTGCACCTCGCGGCGCAGGTCACCCTCGACCCGGAAGTTGGCTTCGATGTGTTCGCGGAGCGCGAGCACATCGTCGTCCGTCAGATCCTTGGAGCGGAGGTCGGGGCTGATTCCCGTTGCAGTCAGGAGTTCGATCGCACGGGTGCGGCCGATTCCATAGATGTAGGTGAGTGCGATCGCCATCCGCTTGTCGCGGGGAAGATCTACACCGGCGAGACGTGCCATACGGCGCGGTACTCCTCTGTGCGGTTCGAAGGTGTCGGTCGCGTACCGTCCCGGCTGTGCGGGCCCCGGCCTCCGACCGGGGGTGTCCGCTCGATGCTGCTGAGCGGCTGGTATCGCGATGGAAAGCGACCGGGATCACCCGGACGCGGGTGCGGCCCCTGCTGGGCCGCGTGACATCAGAGCTGGATCAGCCCTGACGCTGCTTGTGACGAACGTTTTCGCAGATGACCATGACTCTGCCGTGGCGACGGATCACCTTGCACTTGTCACAAATCTTCTTGACGCTCGGCTGGACCTTCATCGGATTTCTCTTCCTTCGAGGCGGAACTAACTTCTGGGTAGCGCCCTACTTGTAGCGGTAAACGATCCGACCTCGGGACAGGTCGTAGGTGGAAAGCTCCACCACCACCCGATCCTCGGGGAGAATTCGGATGTAGTGCTGCCGCATCTTGCCGCTGATGTGTGCCAAGACCCGGTGGCCGTTCTCCAATTCCACGCGGAACGAGGCGTTCGGCAGCGCTTCCACCACCCGGCCCTCGACCTCGATGGCACCGTCTTTCTTGGCCATATCCTCCGCAATCTGCTGCATTCTCGGTCCGAGTTGAGCGCAAATTGCGCGCAACCCGGTTACTAACCACCTGTGACACACCCGACTGAGACACCCACCCGGCAGTGCGCACAGCACAATCCAGCCAATTCGGATGAACCGGCTGGTTTACTCGGTTGTCCTGGCAAGACATCCAGGATCGGGGACCGCTGGCCACACACCAGCGGAGCGAACGAACCTGGACGCACGTGTACGACATGCTTGCCGACTCGTCATCATACGTCGAAAGTGCTGATCAAGCCAACTTCGCTGGTCCGGGGTCGGTCGGCGGTCTGGCTGGAGCCTGTTTGCCCAGCCAACCACGGCGCGCCGAGGTCGCAGCGTGTGCGAACAGCAGTGAGAGGTGCCCCTGCCGCTTGGCAGGCGCCGAACGGGCAAACGCGGCCGCACCCGCTCGTTGGGCTACCCCCCTCGACTGACGGTGGGCCGATACAGCGCCTCCGGTCGACCGACCGTGCCGTATCGCAGGCTGCGTGCCAGCACTCCCTCGTCGACCAGATACTCCAGATAGCGGCGGGCGGTGATCCGGGAGGCACCGATGACGGCGGCTACCGCGGAGGCCGAGAGGCCGTCGGCGTCCGGGGCGCGCTCGGCACCGTCAGGGGCCGGCCCGATCGCGGCCTGGTCGACAGCGGCTTGCGAGGCCACTTCGGCCGGGTCCGCGCCCAGGATCCGATCCCTGATCGCCAGCAGAATCGCATCCAGCGTGTCGCCGCTCATCCCCTTGGGCAAAGATCGGGCCGATGGCGCGCGGAGGGAGGACAGCGCCCGGTCGACGGCGGCCTGATCCACCAGATCACCCACTTGGGAGCTGATCTGGTAGCGGAAGTCGGCGTAGGCCAGCAGTTTGTCCTTGAAGGCGGCGAACGTGAACGGTTTGATGAGGTACTGGACCGCTCCGAAGGCGACCGCGCCGCGGACGAGTTCGGCGTCCCGCGCCGAACTGACCACGATGACGTCCACCGGGAAGGCCTCACTGCGGATCCGGCGGTGCAGATCCAGACCGCTGCTGTCGGGCAGGTGCAGGTCGAGCAGAACCAGATCAATCCCGCCCTCGGCCAATCGGCGCAGGCACGCGGCGCCGCTGCCGACCACCCCCGCCGTCGTGAACCCGTGGATCCGATTCGTGTAGACGGCATGCGCCCGCGCGGCCACCCGCTCGTCCTCGACCACCAGAACCTGTACGTCGTCGCTCATTCCTTGCCAAGGCTCGCTCACTCCGCCCCACCATTGGCTCGCGAGGGCCCGCCGGCTCGCAGCGTAAACCGCACCGTGAACATCGCACCGACCCCCGCCGGTCCCGGACCACCTTCGATCGTGCCACTGAGCCGACGTACCGCCTGCCCGACGAGGGCCAGGCCGAGTCCGCGGGGGCCGGCCGCCCCGGCCCGCGATTTCGTGGTCCATCCGGCCGCGAACACCTGTGACCACTGCTCGGGTGGCAGCCCCGGCCCGGAATCGGCGACCCTGATCTCGACCTGACCGACACCGGCCGCGTTGGGGGTGAACACCCCCATCACCCGGATGGTCCGCTCGCCGCCGGGCCGCTGATCGGTCAGCGCATGCATCGCGTTGTCGATCAGATTGCCCAGAATGGTCACCATCTCGTGCGAGCGACCCTGGACGGTCGGTAGGTAGGTGCCCTTCTGAACGACGAGATCGATGCCGCGCTGCGACGCCTGGGCGGACTTGCCCAGCAGCAGCGCGGCCAGCGCCGGATCGGCGACGCCCTCGACCAGCCGATCCGCCAGAATCTGCGACAGCGCCAGTTCGGCGACCGCGAAGTTCACCGCTTCCTGGTACTCGCCCATCTCGACCAGGGACACCACGGTGTGCAATCGATTCGCGGACTCGTGCGCCTGTGCCCGCAACGCCTGGGTGAAGTCCTCGCTGGACCGGAGCTGACCGGTCAGCACCTCCAGCTCCGTGTGGTCGCGCAGGGTCACCACCGAGCCGAACGAGATTCCGGCGATGTGCACCGGGCTGCGGCTGATCAGCAGCACCCGCTCCTCGGTGACGGCCACTTCGTCACGTACCTCGCCGGTGCTGGTCAGCAGAAGGCGGACCGCCTGCGGCAGTCCGACCTGCTCCAGCGAGGGCATAGGGCCATCGGCGGATTCCGGCGCCAGCAGCCGCCGGGCCTCGGCGTTGGCCGACACCACGGTGCCCAGCTGGTCCACCAGCAACATGCCCTCGTTGACCGACCGCACCACGGCGTCGTAGTACGTGAACTGCTCAGCCACCCCGGCCGGACGCTGCCTACGGGCGGCGCGCCGGGCCCAGCGGGCGAGCAACGTCGTACCGACCAGCGCGCACACGAGCTCCCGCCCTCCTCTCGACGTCCCCAGATTCCCCATGCAGATTCCCGATCCAGATTCCCATGCCGAATCCGTCTGCCGAACCCCCGAATCCCCGAACGATACGACCGAAATAGTGACACACCGATGCGATCGGGCGAGGGTAGCTGGGTAAGGGATTGCTCAAGGATGCGAAGGCGCAAGGTCTGCGGGGACGGTTGGGTTCCCGCAGATCCATCCGCCTTCGGCAGCGAGTCAGACCTGACTCACGGGCCGTGACCGTCAGTCGAGCGAGATCGGCGTCACACCGAACGGAGCCAACCCGGCGGCGCCGCCGTCTACGGCGGTCAGCACGCAGATACCCTCGTCGAGGATCGCGACGGAATGCTCGACATGGGCGGCCCGCGAGCCGTCCTTGGAGATCACCGTCCAGTGGTCTGCCAACTCGCGGGACGAACCCGTGCCCAGCGTCAGCATCGGCTCGATGGCCAGGGCCATGCCGGGGACAAGCCGCAGGCCCTTGCCCTGCCGTCCGAAGTTCGGCACGAACGGGTCCATGTGCATGGCGGTGCCGATACCGTGTCCGCCGTAGCCGGCCACCTCGCCATAACGACGGCCGTCCTGTGCGGCACTCTTGCGGACCGAGGTCTCGATCGCCGACGTGACGTCGCCGAGCTTGCCACCCGCTCTGATCGCGGCGATCCCCGCCCACATCGAATCGTTGGCCGCGGCGATCAGGTCGACCTCGGCCATCTCCGGAGCCTCGCCGACGTGCAGCGACAGCGCGGCGTCCGAATGCCAGCCGTCCAGAATGCAACCGCAGTCGATGGACAGCAGGTCACCGTCCTGCAGCACCCGCGGGCCGGGAATACCGTGCACGATCTCCTCGTTGACCGAGGCGCAGATCGTTGCCGGGAAGCCGTGGTAGCCCTTGAAGTTGGAGATCGCGCCCGCCGCAGCGATGACTTCGGCGCCGATCGCATCGACATCCGCCGTGGTCATCCCCGGACCAACACCGGCGTGCATCGCTGCCAACGCGCGCGCCAACACCCGCCCCGATGCTCGCATGCCCTGCAGTTCACCGCGGGTTTTCAGTTCGATTCCGCGCCGCCCGGCCATTTACGACCCGCGGACCAGATCGCCTCGGCCCAGGGCCGCGAGAACGCGGCGCTGGACTTCCTGGATCTCGCCGACACCATCGACCGAGACCACCAGTGCGGCATAGAAGTCGAGCAGCGGCTTGGTCTCGCTGTGGTAGATGTCCAGCCGCCTGGCGATCGCCTCGACGGTGTCATCGGCGCGGCCGCGGGCCAGCATCCGTTCGGTGAGGACGTCATCCGGCGCGGTCAGCTCGAGCACATTGTCGAGCACTGTGCCGCGGTCCGCCAGCAGCGCGGACAGCCACTGCGCCTGCGCCAGGTTGCGCGGGAAGCCGTCGAGCAGAAAGCCGGGCGCCATGTCGGGCTCGGCCAGCCGGTCGGCAACCATCGCGCTGGTGATCTCGTCCGGAACGAGTTCTCCCTTGTTCATGAATACCTGCGCAGCCAGCCCGAGCTCGGTTCCGTGGCCGACGTTGGCCCGGAAGATGTCGCCGGTGGACACGTGCCGAACGCCCAGGTTGTCGGCAAGCAACGCGGCCTGCGTCCCCTTGCCGGCACCCTGCGGTCCGATGATGAGCAGTCGCATCAGCGCAAGAACCCTTCGTAGTTACGTTGCATGAGCTGGGTTTCGATCTGCTTGACGGTGTCCAGGCCGACGCCGACCATGATCAGCACCGCGGTACCGCCGAACGGGAAGTTCTGGTTGTTGCCGCCACCGGTGACCTCGAGGAAGAGGTTCGGCAGGATCGCGACGATCCCGAGGTACAGCGATCCCGGCAAGGTGATCCGACTCAGCACGTACTGCAGATATTCCGCGGTGGGTCGACCCGGGCGGATGCCTGGGATGAAGCCACCGTACTTCCTGAGGTCGTCCGCACGTTCGGTGGGGTTGAACGTGATGCCCACGTAGAAGTAGGTGAAGAAGATGATCAGCCCGAAGTACAGTGCGATGTGCGTCCAGGATCCCTGATTCACGACGTACTGCTGAATCCAGAGCTGCCAGCCGCCGGAATAGTTACCGCTCGAGTCGACGGACATCCCGCTACCGACCAACTGAACCAACAGGGTCGGGATATAGAGCAACGAGGTAGCGAAGATGACCGGGATGACGCCCGCCTGGTTCACTTTCAGCGGAAGGTAGGTGGACGTGCCGCCGTACTGCTTGCGGCCGATCATCCGCTTGGCGTACTGCACCGGCAGCCGGCGTTGGCCCTGCTCGACGAACACCACCGCGGCGATGACGCCCAGGGCGATCGCCACGAAGATCGTGAAGACCACACCACCGTTGTTGGTCAGGATGTTCTGGCCCTCCTGCGGGATGCGGGAGGCGATGGAGGTGAAGATCAGCAGTGACATGCCGTTGCCGATACCACGGTCCGTGATGAGCTCACCCATCCACATGACCGCGGCGGTTCCCGCGGTCATGGTGACGACCAGCACGATCAGCGCCATCGGCGACTGATCCGGAATCAGCTGCTTGCCGACGGTGCAGTTCGGGAACATCGACCCGTTCATCGCCAGCGCGATGAAGGCGGTTGACTGCAGAACGCCCAGTCCGATCGTCAGGTACCGGGTGTATTGGGTCATCTTGGCCTGGCCGGCCTGGCCCTGCTTCTTCAGCTGCTCGAACCGCGGGATGACCACGGTGAGCAACTGGGTGATGATGCTGGCCGTGATGTAGGGCATGATGCCCAGCGCGAAGACGCTCAGCCGCAGGAGCGCCCCGCCGGAGAACAGGTTCAGCAAGGTGTAGACGTCGGTGGTGCCACCGGAGGACTCGCTGATGCACCGATCGATCGTGGCGTAGGACACGCCCGGCGACGGGATCGTGGCCCCCAGCCGGTAGATCCCGATCATGGCCAGCGAAAACAGGATCTTCTTACGCAGGTCGGGCGTCTTCAACGCCGACACGAACGCGGTGAGCAATGATCCTCCTGGCATTACCGGGCCCGTCTTACCGGGCCCGTCCGCCCCGGAGTCGATCCCCGGTTTGGCATTCGTTCAGTTGACACCGTGGCTGGACAACACCGCGAACGGCGCCATCGAAACCGCGATGATGGGGCGGCGCTGAACCCAGCCGACCCAGTTCGAAGGCCCAGCGTTGAACAGCGTCCATCGGCCGCAGGTTTCTGACGCGGCGCCGACCCCAAACTCTAACCCAACTTGGCCGGTTCCTCTTCACTTCACGGCCGATGGATAGCCTGCGGCGGTATCGATCGCGCAGATCAGCGCGGCGAAATCCGGGTCAACTGAGCGATCGCCCGGACACGGCGAACAACGCGACGTCCGCGATCACGACGAGAACGGTGGCAAGGAAGAGCACCCGGCCTTTCGGCTGCCGGAAGCCGGCCACCGCCCCGCCGACCGCGACCACCGTCAGGAGGACCGCGGCCGCCCACCGCCACGCCGGGATGGCCCCGCCGGCACCGAAGAGCACCACCAGCGACGAGACGAGCAACAGCACGGGTGCGATCACAGCCGTCGCCCTGGCCCCCAGCCGGTGCGGCAGACCCCGGACGCCAGTGGCTGTGTCCTCGTCCAGGTCGGGGAGCACGTTCGCCAGGTGCGCGGACACGCCGAACAGCGCCCCCGCGCCAACCGCCCACGCCGCCGGTAGCGGATGTCCCGGCGCCGCCAGGGTGCCAACCGCCGGCAGGCTGCCGAACGCGATCGCATAAGGCAGCCACGACCACCAGGTGGCCTTGGCGCCCAGGTTGTAGGCCCAGCCGCAGGCCACCACCAGCAAGTTCGCCAGGGCGGCCCGCCACCCGAGGGCGCTCGACGCCGCCATCGTGGTGATCAACGCGGCCACCGCCGCCGCACCGACGGTCCGCCGGCTGATCAGACCGAGGGCGACCGGTTTGTCCGCGCGATGCACTGCTCGATCGCGGGCGGCGTCGATCCGATCGTTGGACCAGCCGATCGACAGCTGCCCGGTGAGGACGGCGAGCGCCACCAGGATCACGGCTGCAGGGGCGGCGCCGGCCAGCCAGGCCAGTCCGGTGGCGATGCCCGTCACCGCGGCGGACGGAATCGGGTGACAGGATCTGATCAGCCCGATGAGCACGTTCGGCGACCCGGACGGCGGTGCGGCCGCCCCCGAGGGCATGGAATTCGCCGAGCCGCCCGTCATGCTGGTGATCGTAGGCGCTGGTGCTGCAGGCCGGCCCCGGCGCGGGTAGCGGTCCACCCGGTCCGTGGGTTCCGTAGTCTGGCGGACATGACCATCCTGGCCGCTGTGCATGGTGTGGTCCCGCCCGATTGCTACCCGCAGGAGGTCCTCACCGAGGCCTTCGCCGAGGTTTGCCTCGGTCCGGGAGCCAACGCTGACGTGCTGCGGCGGCTGCACGCGAACAGCAGGGTGAGCAACCGTCATCTGGCACTGCCACTGAACCGGTACTGGGAGCTCCGCGATTTCACCGAGGCGAACGATGCCTTCCTGGAGGCGGCCGACGAGCTGGGTGCCGAGGCGATCCAGGGGGCGCTGGAGCAGGCTGGAATCTCGCCGGGCGAGGTCGACGTGATCATTTCCACGACCGTCACCGGGTTGGCGGTTCCCTCGCTCGATGCGCGGATCAGTGCCAGAGTCGGCTTCCGGCCCGACATCAAGCGGATGCCCCTGTTCGGCCTCGGATGTGTGGCCGGCGCGGCCGGCATCGCCCGGCTGCACGACTACCTGATCGGCCACCCGGATCAGGTGGCCGTGCTGCTCTCGGTCGAGTTGTGCTCGCTGACCGTGCAGCGCAACGATCGATCGATGGCCAACCTGGTGGCCAGTGGACTGTTCGGCGATGGTGCGGCGGCGGTGGTCGCCGTCGGTTCGGAGTACGCCCGGCGGGCGAACATCACCGGCCCGCGGGTCCTGGACAGCCGGAGCCATCTGTATCCCGACACCGGTCGAACGATGGGCTGGGACATCGGCAGCGCCGGCCTGACCATCGTGCTGGACGCCCAGGTCCCGGTGCTGGTCCAGCGATACCTCGGCGATGACGTCCGAGCCTTCCTCGCCGACCACCAACTCGGCGTCGGCGATGTCGGGGCGTGGGTATCGCATCCCGGCGGTCCCAAGGTGATCGAAGCCATCGAGGACGAGCTGGGGCTGCCCGCCGACGCCCTTGAAATGACCTGGCGCTCGCTGGCCGAGGTGGGAAACCTGTCGTCGGCGTCCGTGCTGCATGTACTGAGCGACACGCTGACCAAACGGTCACCGACGCCCGGCACGCCCGGTCTGCTGATGGCCATGGGTCCGGGCTTCTGTTCCGAACTGGTCCTCTTGTCGTGGTAGCCGGCCCGTACCTGGCGCTGATCGGCATGTTCGGCCTCGAGCGGGTGGCCGAACTGATCGTGTCCACCCGTAATCTCGCCTGGAGCCGGCAGCGGGGTGGCCGGGAAGTCGGGGCGGGGCACTACCCGGCCATGGTGGTGTTGCACACCGGACTGCTGGTCGGCTGCGTCGTCGAGGTGCTCACGCTGCACCGCCCGTTCATCCCCGCTCTCGGCTGGTCGATGCTCGCCGTGGTGGTGGCTTCCCAGGGGCTGCGCTGGTGGTGCATCGCCACCCTGGGCGCACAGTGGAACACCCGCATCGTCATCGTTCCCGGTCTGGCGCGGGTGACCGGTGGGCCCTATCGGTGGTTGCGGCACCCCAACTATGTGGCGGTCGTGGTCGAGGGCATAGCCCTGCCGCTCGTGCACAGCGCTTGGCTGACCGCGGCGGTCTTTACCGTGCTGAATGCTTTCTTGCTGCGTGTTCGGATTGGTCGGGAGAACACGGCCCTGGCGGATTTGGTTTCCCGGTGAGCGCAGCGGTGGATGTGGTGGTCGTCGGGGCCGGACCCGCCGGTCTGGCGGCCGCGCTGTCCGCCGAACGGCTGGGCCTACGGGTGCTCGTGCTCGATTCGCGGGAGCCGCCGGTGGACAAGGCCTGCGGCGAGGGCCTGATGCCCGGGGCGGTGGCCGCGCTGAACACGCTCGGTGTCGCCGTAGGCGGACATCCGATCGCCGGCATCCGCTATGTGGCTGGATCGCGGTCCGCCGAGGCTCGCTTCCGGCATGGGCTCGGCGCCGGCGTCCGGCGCACCGAACTCAACGAGGCGCTGCTGGCCGCGACCGCCGAGCGGGAGATCCCGGTGCTGCGGCAGAAGGTCGGGACGGTTCAGCAGGACGCGCGTGGGGTGTCGGTCAACGACGTCCGGGCTCGCTATCTGATCGCGGCCGACGGGCTGCACTCGCCCATTCGGCGGCAACTCGACCTCGATCGGCCGCCCGGGCCGCGCTCCGTCCCCCGCTGGGGTCTGCGCCGGCACTTCGCGGTCGCGCCCTGGACGGACCTGGTCGAGGTGCACTGGTCGCCGACCGCCGAGGCCTACGTGACCCCGGTCGGCCCTGAACTGGTGGGGGTCGCGGTCCTGAGCAGCACCCAGGCCCCGTATGCCGAACAGCTCGCCGGTTTCCCGGAACTGGTCGAACGACTGCGGGATTCGGGCGTCACCAGCGTCCGGGGCGCCGGCCCCCTTCGGCAGGGCGCCAAGCGGCGCGTGGCCGGTCGGGTGTTGTTGGTCGGCGACGCGGCAGGCTACATCGACGCGCTGACCGGCGAAGGCATCGCGCTGGCCGTCGCCGGATCACGCGCCGCGGCGCGGTGCATCGCCGCCGATCAACCGGAGAAGTACGAGCAGTTGTGGGTCGCGGCGTCACGCCGGTACCGATGGATCACCGGGGCTCTGCTGTGGTCCTCGCGCCGGCGGCCGATACGGGGGGCGCTGGTGCCGCTCGCGAGCACCTCACCGCGACTGTTCTCCGCCGTCGTGGCACAGTTGGCCGGCTGAAAACAAAATTGGGTAGGATCCTTCCCGCTGAGCGAGAAAAATCCTACCCAATCCCATGCATGGAACTACCGTGCGTTGAACTACAGCGCGGTCGCGCTGCCACCCGCCGCGGCGAGCTTCTCCTTCGCGGAGCCGGAGAACGCGTGCGCGCTCACCTGCAGCGCCACTCCGGAGATGTCGCCGTCGCCCAGGACCTTGACCAGCAGGCTGTCGCGGACTGCGCCGGCCTTGACCAGATCGTCGACGCCGATGACGCCGCCGGCCGGGAACAGGGTCGCGAGCTGGCCGACATTGACGACCTGGTAGCTGGTCCGGAAACGGTTCTTGAAGCCCTTGAGCTTCGGCAGCCGCATATGAATCGGGATCTGGCCGCCTTCGAAGCCGGCCGGAACGTTCTTCCGGGCGCCGGTTCCCTTGGTACCGCGACCGGCGGTCTTACCCTTGGAGCCCTCGCCACGGCCCAGGCGGGTCTTGGCGGTCTTGGCTCCGGGAGCCGGACGCAGGTGATGGATCTTGATGCTCATTCGTCGTCACCGACTTCCTCGACGACCAGCAGATGCCGGACGGTGTTTACGTATCCGCGGTTCACGGCGTTGTCCGGGACGACAACGGTGTGGTGGATCCGCTTGAGGCCGAGCGAACGGACGGTTTCCCGCTGATTCGGCTTGACCCCGATGATGGAGCGCTTCTGGGTCACTTTGAGCTGAGCCATGTCAGACCGCCTGCCCGGACTCGGCCATCGCCCGCAGCATGGCGGCCGGCGCGACGTCCTTGATGTCCAGGCCACGGCGGGCCGCGACCTCTTCGGGACGGACCAGCGCCTTGAGACCAGCGATCGTGGCGTGCACGATGTTGATCGGGTTGTCCGAGCCGAGCGACTTCGACAGGATGTCGTGGATACCGGCGCACTCCAGCACGGCGCGCACCGGGCCACCGGCGATGACGCCGGTTCCCGGGGAGGCCGGACGCATCAGAACGACGCCGGCCGCGGCCTCACCCTGAACGGGATGCGGAATGGTGGAGCCGATCCGCGGCACCTTGAACATGCTCTTCTTGGCCTCTTCGACACCCTTGGCGATGGCCGCGGGGATCTCCTTGGCCTTGCCGTAGCCGACGCCGACGGAGCCGTTTCCGTCGCCGACGACGACGAGCGCGGTAAAGCTGAAGCGCCTACCACCCTTGACGACCTTGGCCACGCGGTTGGTGGCCACGATGCGCTCGAGCAACGGGTTCTTCTCGACCGGGGCGTCACGACGGTTGTCGCGGCGACCCCCGTCGCGGCGATCGCGACGGTCGCCGTCGCGGGCGGCGCCGCCGGCGCCTCCGGCGGTGCTATCGCGCCGTGCGGGTCCGGGCATTAGATGTCCCTCTCGATCAGGTTCATATGTGTATTCATCAGAACTCCAGTCCGCCGCTGCGAGCAGCGTCGGCCAGGGCCGCGATCCGGCCGTGGTACTTGTCGCCGCCGCGGTCGAAGACCACGGTGGTCACGCCGGCTGCCTTGGCCCGGTCGGCGAGCAGCTCGCCGACCCGCTTGGCCTTGGCGGTCTTGTCGCCGGCGACGGCGCGCAGGTCCGCTTCCAGCGTGGAAGCCGACGCCAGGGTGTGGCCGATCGAATCGTCCACCACCTGGGCCAGGATGTGCCGAGCGCTGCGGGTGACGACGAGGCGCGGACGCGCTGCCGAACCCTCGACCTTCTTGCGCAGCCGGAAGTGGCGGCGGGTGCGTGCCGCGGCCCGCACCTGGGAGATGTTCTTGCCGGCGCGAACGCCGACAGCCTTGTTAGCAGTATTGGCGGCCATGGCTTACTTACCCGTCTTTCCGACCTTGCGCCGGACGACCTCGCCGGCGTACCGCACACCCTTGCCCTTATACGGGTCGGGTCTACGCAACTTGCGAATGTTGGCGGCGACTTCACCGACTAGCTGCTTGTCGATGCCCTCGACACGGAACTTGGTCGGGGTCTCCACCACGAAGGTGATGCCCTCGGGGGCGGTCACCGGAACAGGGTGCGAGTAGCCGAGCGCGAACACCAGGTTCTTGCCCTCGGCGGCGACACGGTAGCCGACGCCGACGATTTCCATCGGCTTGACGTACCCGGTGGTGACACCGACGACCATGTTGTTGACCAGCGTCCGGGTCAGCCCGTGCCGCGAGCGCGAATCGCGCTCGTCGTCGGGACGGGTGACCGACAGGGTGCCGTCGTCTTCTCTGCTCACCGAAATCGGCTCGACGACGACGTGGCTCAAGCTGCCCTTCGGGCCCTTGACCGACACCTGCGAGCCGTCGATGGACACGTCGACCCCGGCGGGAACCGGGATCGGCAGTCTTCCAATACGAGACATGAGTTCCCTCCCCTACCAGACGTAGGCGAGGACTTCCCCGCCCACCTTCTGCCGAGCGGCCTGACGATCGGTCAGCAGACCGGTCGAGGTCGAGATGATGGCGATGCCGAGGCCGCCGAGAACCTTGGGCAACTCGGTCGACCGAGAATAGATCCGCAGACCCGGCTTCGAGACCCGCTTGATGCCGGCCAGCGACCGCTCGCGGCTGGGGCCGTACTTCAGCTTGATCTTCAGCGTCTTGCCGACGGTGGCATCCTCGGTGGTCCAGGAGCCGATGTAGCCCTCCTTGACCAGGATGTCCGCGATGTTGCCCTTCAACTTCGAATAGGGCATCGAAACCTCGTCGTGATACGCCGAGTTCGCGTTGCGGATGCGCGAGAGCATGTCCGCAATGGGATCAGTCATTGTCATAGCTGGTGGTGCCTTTCCCGCTCTGGTTCCTCACACTGCTGCGCAGAGTTGGCCTGGGGCGAAGACGCCGGCCGGGTGGCCGGAGGAGATGGTCGAGTGGCCGGGAGGGCCGCTCGGGTGTTGCTGACTACCAGGACGACTTGGTGATGCCGGGCAGTTCGCCGGCATGGGCCATTTCGCGCAGGCAGATCCGACACAGGCCGAACTTGCGGTACACCGAGTGCGGGCGACCGCACTTGTTGCACCGGGTGTAGCCCCGGACCTTGAACTTCGGCTTCTTCTTGGCCTTGTTGATCAGTGAGGTCTTCGCCATATCAGTTCTCCTTGAAGGGGAAGCCCAGCAGCTTCAGCAAAGCGCGGCCTTCATCGTCGGTGGCGGCGGTGGTGACAACGGTGATGTCCATGCCGCGCGGACGATCGATCCGATCGATGTCGATCTCGTGGAACATGGACTGTTCGTTGAGACCGAAGGTGTAGTTGCCGTTGCCGTCGAACTGCTTGGCCGACAGGCCACGGAAGTCACGGATACGGGGCAGTGCGATGGTCAGCAACCGGTCCAGGAATTCCCACATGCGATCGTTGCGCAGGGTGACCTTGGTACCGATCGGCATCCCCTCGCGCAGCTTGAACTGAGCGATCGACTTGCGGGCCTTCTTGACCTCCGGCTTTTGGCCGGTGATCAGCGTGAGGTCGCGAACCGCGCCCTCGATCAGCTTGGAGTCGCGGGCTGCCTCGCCGACACCCATGTTGACGACGACCTTGACCACGCCGGGGATCTGCATGACGTTGCCGTAGCTGAACTGCGTCTGCAGGGCGGGTTTGATCTCATCGTCGTAACGCTGCTTCAAACGGGGTGCAACACGAACTGCGGCGGTCATCAGATGTCCTTCCCGGTGCGGCGCGACACTCGGACGTTGCGGCCCGCGTCGTCGGTGCGCTTGCCGACACGGGTCGGCTTGCCGTCCCCGTCCACGACCATCACGTTGGAGATGTGGATCGCGGCTTCCTGTGTCACGATGCCGCCCGACTTGGCGCCTCGCTCAGTGCTGCTCACCTTGGTGTGCTTCTTGATCCGGTTGATGCCTTCGACCAGAACGCGGTTCGACTCCGGGTAGGCCTGGATGACCTTGCCCTTGGCGCCCTTGTCCTTGCCGGCAATGACCAGGACGGTGTCGCCCTTTTTCACCTTCATGCCCATAGCTACAGCACCTCCGGTGCCAACGAAATGATCTTCATGTACTTCTTGTCCCGCAGCTCGCGGCCGACCGGCCCGAAGATACGAGTGCCCCGGGGATCGCCGTCGGGCTTGATCAGCACAGCGGCGTTCTCGTCGAATTTGATGTAGGAACCGTCCTGACGACGGCGTTCCTTCACGGTGCGCACGATGACCGCCTTGACGACGTCACCCTTCTTGACCCCGGCGCCCGGGATCGCGTCCTTGACGGTGGCGACGATGATGTCGCCGATACCGGCATAACGACGGCCTGAGCCACCGAGGACGCGGATGCACAGAATCTCCTTGGCGCCGGTATTATCCGCCACACGGAGTCTGGACTCCTGCTGAATCACGTCAGTCCCAACCTTTGCGATGTGCACCTGGCGGACCTGGCGGCCCGCCGATGCGATGTGATCGTGTCATTTGGAGCGCCGATTACCGACCGGCTCCCCTGGGAAACGGGTGATGACACCCAGGTCCCATTCCCGCGGCGATCGAGCCGCGGGAGGTTCTCTTACTTGGCCTTCTCGAGGATCTCGACCAGCCGCCACCGCTTGGTGGCCGACAGCGGTCGGGTCTCCATCAGCAGGACGCGGTCGCCGACGCCGGCGATGCCGTTCTCGTCATGCGCCTTGACTTTGGACGTGCGGCGGATGACCTTGGAGTAACGCGGGTGCTTGACCCGGTCCTCCAGCGCGACCACGATCGTCTTGTCCATCTTGTCCGAGACGACCATTCCCTCACGGGTCTTGCGGTCGTTGCGGGCCTTGACGACAGCGGCCGTGGCCGTTGCCTCGTCCGCGGTGTTGTCGAGTGCGGTGTTGTCGAGTTGCTCGCTCATGCGGAGCCGCCCTTTCCTTCGGAGCTGGTACCGACGCCGACGGTGTCCGGACCAACAGAGAGGCCCAGTTCCCGCTCGCGCATGACGGTGTAGATCCGCGCGATGTCGTGCTTCACGGTCCGCAGCCGACGGTTGTTGTCCATCTGGCCGGTGGCCATCTGGAACCGCAGGTTGAACAGCTCCTCCTTGGACTCGCGGAGCTTGATCAACAGCTCGTCCGCGTTCAGCTCACGCATGTCGTTCGCGGTGGCCACCATCAGGATTCACCGCCTTCACGGGTAACGATTCGGCATTTCATGGGCAATTTGTGGATCGCGCGGCGCATGGCCTCGCGGGCGATGTCTTCGGTCGGGTAGCTCATTTCGAACAACACACGACCTGGCTTGATGTTGGCCACCCACCACTCGGGTGAGCCCTTACCCGAACCCATCCGGACTTCGGCCGGCTTCTTGGTCAGCGGACGATCCGGGAAGATGTTGATCCAGATCTTGCCGCCACGCTTGATGTGCCGCGTCATCGCGATACGAGCGGACTCGATCTGCCGGTTGGTGACGTAGGCGGGCTCGAGGGCCTGGATGCCGTAGTCGCCGAAGGTGACGTGGGTGCCGCCGCTGGCCATTCCGGTCCGGTGCGGACGGTGCTGCTTGCGGTGCTTGACCTTGCGTGGGATGAGCATGCTCAGACCCCCGTGGTTTCGGTCGCAGCTTCGGGTGCGATTTCGGTAACCGGCGCGACGACGGCTTCCTCAGCGGAGCCATCGGCCGCGGCGCGACCGGCATCGGTGGACGTCGGGGTGGTTCCCGAGGCACCCGAGCGGCGACGAGCCGGACGCTCGGCGCGGTCATCCGGACGGCCGCGGCCGGCAGCCGCGCCGGCGGAACGCTGCGCGGCGGCAGCCGCCTCAGCCTTCTGCTCGCCGAGCGTGCCGAGCAGGTCGCCCTTGTAGATCCAGACCTTCACGCCGATCCGACCGAAGGTGGTCTTGGCCTCGAAGAAGCCGTAGTCGATGTTCGCCCGCAAGGTGTGCAATGGCACCCGGCCTTCGCGGTAGAACTCCGACCGGGACATTTCGGCCCCACCCAGACGACCCGAGCACTTGACCCGAATGCCCTTGACGGTGCTCGACCGGAGCGCGGTCTGCATCGACTTGCGCATTGCGCGGCGGAAACTCACGCGGTTGGAGAGCTGCTCGGCCACGCCCTGAGCGACGAGCTGCGCATCGGACTCGGGGTTACGAACCTCGAGGATGTTCAGCTGCACCTGCTTGCCGGTCAACTTCTCCAGCTGGGTGCGGATCCGGTCGGCCTCCGCGCCGCGGCGACCGATGACGATGCCGGGACGAGCCGTGTGGATGTCGACCCGGACCCGGTCACGGGTGCGCTCGATCTCCACCTTGGATATGCCGGCGCGATCCATGCCCTTGGCCATCAACTTGCGAATCTGGACGTCCTCGGCCACATACTCGGCGTAAGCCTTGTCGGCGTACCAGCGTGAGCTCCAGTCGGTGGTGATACCGAGTCGGAACCCATGCGGGTTGATCTTCTGACCCACTAGGAGGTCCTACCCTTCGAGCTTTGCCCTCTACGGGCCCGGTTGGTGCCGTCGGTGCTGCTGGAAGCAACGGAGACAACTTCGATCGTGATGTGACAGGTGCGCTTGCGGATCCGGAAGGCACGACCCTGAGCTCGCGGTTGGAACCGCTTCATGGTCGGGCCCTCATCGACGTACGCGGTCTCGATGAACAGCGTGTCGCGGTCCAGGCCTTCGTTGTTCTCCGCATTGGCTACGGCGGACGCGATGACCTTGGCCACCGGTTCGCTCGCGGCTTGCGGCGCGAAGCGCAGAATCTGCAGAGCTTCTGCAGCGCTGCGCCCGCGGACGAGGTCGACGACGCGCCGAACCTTCATCGGCGTCATGCGCACGTACCGCGCCTGCGCCCGGGCACCAGGAAGCTTCTCAGCTCCGTTAGTGGCCTTGGCATTCATGGGCTAATCCCCTTGGCTTGCTTGATTCGGATTTCGGATTTCGGATACAGCGCGGTCAGCCGCGTCGAGCTCGGCGGTCTTCCTTCACGTGACCCTTGAAGGTCCGTGTCGGAGCGAATTCGCCCAGCTTGTGGCCGACCATGTTCTCGCTGACGAACACGGGAACATGCTTGCGGCCGTCGTGCACGGCGATCGTGTGTCCGAGCATGTCGGGGATGATCGTCGATCTGCGCGACCAGGTCTTGATAACTGCTTTGGAGCCCTTGTCGTTCGCGTTGTCCACCTTCTTGAGCAGGTGGTCGTCGATGAACGGGCCCTTCTTAAGGCTGCGAGGCATCTTTCTCTTCCTTCCTACTCAGGCTCTAGCGCTTCTTGCCGGACTTGCGCCGGCGGCGGACGATCAGCTTGTCGCTGGCCTTGTTCGGCCTGCGGGTACGACCTTCGGGCTTACCGGCCGGATTGACCGGGTGACGTCCACCGGACGTCTTACCCTCGCCACCACCATGCGGGTGATCGACCGGGTTCATCGCAACACCACGGACACTGGGGCGCTTGCCCTTCCAGCGCATCCGGCCGGCCTTGCCCCAGTTGATGTTGCTCTGTTCGGCGTTGCCGACCTCGCCGATGCTGGCGCGGCAGCGGGCGTCGACGTTGCGGATCTCGCCCGAGGGCATCCGCAGCTGTGCATAGGGACCATCCTTGGCCACCAGCTGCACGCTGGTACCTGCCGAACGGGCGATCTTCGCGCCGCCACCGGGCCGCAGCTCGATGGCGTGGATGACCGTGCCGACCGGGATGTTGCGCAGCGGTAGGTTGTTGCCGGGCTTGATGTCAGCGCCGGGACCACATTCGATCTCCGCGCCCTGAGCCAGCTTGTTCGGGGCGATGATGTAGCGCTTCTCCCCGTCGGCGAAGTGCAGCAGCGCGATCCGAGCCGTGCGGTTCGGGTCGTATTCGATGTGCGCGACCTTGGCCGGCACACCGTCCTTGTCCGCGCGTCTGAAATCGATCAGCCGGTAGGCACGCTTGTGCCCGCCGCCCTGGTGACGGGCGGTGACCCGCCCGTGAACATTGCGGCCGCCCTTGCTGTGCAGCGGCGCGATGAGTGACTTCTCGGGGGTCGTGCGGGTGATCTCGGCGAAATCGCTCACCGAGGCACCACGACGACCGGGAGTGGTCGGCTTGTACTTACGAATAGCCATGTTGGTTCGTTACGTCCTATCCGCCTCAGGCGCCCGTGAAGATCTCGATCGGCTTACTCTCCGCGGAGAGCGTGACGATCGCGCGCTTGGTCGACTTGCGCTGCCCGAATCCGGCCCGGGTCCGCTTGCGCTTGCCGGTGCGGTTCAGGGTGTTCACCGACACGACCTTGACGTCGAAGATCTGCTCGATGGCGATCTTGATCTGCGTCTTGTTCGAATCGGGGTGAACGACAAAGGTGTACTTGCCGGTCTCGAGCAGGCCGTAGCTCTTCTCGGAGACGACCGGCTGCAGGATGATGTCGCGAGGATCGGTGTGGTCGCTCACTGTGCGTCCTCCTCATCGGTGTTGATCGTGTCGTTGTCTGCGGTGCCGTCAGCTGCGGTGTCGACCGCGGCGGTTGCCGGCTTGACCAAGTCCACCGAGGTGGCCTCCGCCGACACCGCCGCACCGTTGACCTGGTGGAAGTTCAGGAAGTCGTCGAAAGCGCTCTTGGTGAAGACCACGTCATCGGACAGCAGGACATCGTAAGTGTTGAGCTGATCGGCGAAGATCAGGTGCACCTGGGCCAGATTTCGCAGGCTCAGCGCGCCGGCCTCGTCGGTCCGGGACAGCACCACCAGAATGTTCTTGGCGGTCGAAACAGCTGCAACGGCGGCCTTGGCCGTCTTGGTGGACGGAGCGGTGCCTTCGACCAAGCTGGACAGGATGTGCACATTGCCGCCGCGGGCCCGATCGGACAACGCGCCGCGCAACGCGGCAGCCTTCATCTTCTTGGGGGTCCGCTGGTCGTAGTTACGCGGCTGCGGGCCGTGGGAGATGCCGCCGCCGACGAACTGCGGGGAGCGGGTCGAACCCTGGCGAGCTCGGCCGGTGCCCTTCTGGCGATACGGCTTCTTGCCGCCGCCGGAAACCTCGGCGCGTGTCTTGGTCGAGTGGGTGCCCTGACGAGCGGCAGCCAGCTGGGCCACGACAACCTGGTGCATCAGCGGAATGCTGGCCTGGGCATCGAAGATGCTGTCCGGCAGATCCACCGAGCCGTCGGTCTTGCCGGCGGGGGTGGTGATCGAGACAGTGGTCATCAGGCAGCGCCCTTTCCGGTCTTGGCCAGGCTCTTGACAGCGGTCCTGACGAGAAGCAGTCCACCCTTGGGTCCGGGGACAGCACCCTTGATCAGGATCAGGTTCTTGTCCGCGTCCACGGCGTGGATCAGCAGGTTCTGGGTGGTCACCTTGTCGTGACCCATCCGGCCGGCCATCCGCATGCCCTTGAACACACGGCCGGGGGTGGAACAACCACCGATCGATCCGGGCGAGCGGTGCTTGCGGTGCACGCCGTGACCGGAGCCCAGGCCCTTGAAGCCGTGCCGCTTCATCACGCCGGCGGTGCCCTTACCGCGGGACGTACCCGTGACATCGACCTCGATACCCGCCTCGAAGAGCTCACCGGCGGTCAACTCCTGGCCGACCTCGTAGCCGGAAACGTCGTCGGTCCGAAGCTCGACGACGTGACGACGCGGGGTAACACCGGCCTTGGCGAAATGCCCTGTCTCGGGCTGGTTGACCTTGCGCGGGTCGATCGCGCCGAACGCGAACTGGACGGCGCTGTAGCCGTCCTTGTCCACCGTGCGGACGGCGGTGACGACAACCGGGCCGGCAGCGACGACGGTGACCGGGACAACCCGGTTGTTCGCGTCGAAGACCTGGGTCATCCCGAGCTTGTGGCCCAGAATTCCCTTGATCATTTTTGCCATAGTTCTTGAAACCTTTTCTCCTCAGGACTTACCACCCGAGGGGTCGTAAGACTCCTACTGGATGTTGACGTCCACGGACGCCGGCAGATCGATGCGCATGAGCGCGTCAACGGTCTTCGGCGTCGGGTCGAGGATGTCGATCAGACGCTTGTGGGTACGCATCTCGAAGTGCTCGCGCGAGTCCTTGTACTTGTGCGGCGAACGAATGACGCAGTACACGTTCTTCTCTGTGGGCAACGGCACCGGGCCGACCACCCGCGCGCCCGTACGGGTCACGGTCTCGACGATCTTGCGCGCTGATGCGTCAATCGCCTCGTGGTCATAGGCCTTGAGCCTGATGCGGATCTTCTGTCCCGCCACGCTTGCCGTCCCTCTCGTTGTACTTGCTTTTTGTCTGTCAGTCGCGGCGCTCTCACGTCGCGTTTGCAACGCTCGCGCGCTGCGTCATGTAGCGGCGAACCGCTACCATCCCTCTTCACATGTCCGGGTCCTCCGATCCACGCGGTCGGGCGTGTCGCCCGCAGCGCACATGCGTCAGCCACAGCATCTGTGGCCAACGGATGTCAGGACCGGATGCGCTCGCAAGGAGCACGGTGGTACCAGTTCAAGCCGTACGCGGCCTGTGCGGCGGAGGCTGTCCGACCAGCCGCCTGGCCCTGAGGCCCGGCCGACAGTCGGCGCGAAACATCCACCTGCGAGCAGGCAACCTGACGAGTATGCCTGATCAGCGGCAGTGATATCAAATCCGTCCGGTGGTGAGGGCCAATTATCTTGATCTCGGCGGGTTTGGCGTGGCGCCAGGGGTCCGTCGTTGGCGGTGAATCGAGCGCCCACACCGCGGTCTCGAAATCCGCCACTCACGCAAGCACACACACACCCGTGGCCCCGAGGCGAACTCGCCTCGGGGCCACGGGTACAGCGCGCTACCGGACAGCCGCCCGGGTGATGCAGACTACTTGGTGATCTTCGTGACCGAGCCGGCGCCGACGGTACGGCCACCTTCGCGGATCGCGAAGCGCAGTCCCGGCTCGATGGCGATCGGCTGGATCAGCTTCACGATCATCTCGGTGGTGTCTCCCGGCATGACCATCTCGGTGCCCTCGGGCAGCGTGACGACGCCCGTGACATCGGTGGTGCGGAAGAAGAACTGCGGACGGTAGTTGTTGAAGAACGGGGTGTGGCGGCCGCCCTCGTCCTTGCCCAGGATGTAGACCTGAGCCTCGAACTCCGTGTGCGGGGTGATCGAGCCGGGCTTGACGACAACCTGGCCGCGCTCGACATCTTCCCGCTTGGTGCCACGAAGCAGCAGACCGGCGTTGTCGCCGGCGGTCGCCGTGTCGAGCAGCTTGCGGAACATTTCGATACCGGTCACCGTGGTCGTGAACGACTTCGGCTTGATGCCGACGATTTCCACGGTCGCGTTGACGTTGATCATGCCGCGCTCGACCTTGCCGGTCACAACGGTGCCACGGCCGGTGATGGTGAAGACATCCTCGATCGGCATCAGGAACGGCTTCTCGACATCCCGCTCGGGCTCCGGAACAGACTCGTCGACGGCGTCCATCAGTTCGACGATAGTGGCAACCCACTTCGGGTCGCCCTCCAGCGCCTTCAGGCCCGAGGTACGGATGACCGGTGCGTCCTCATCGAACTCCTGTGCGGCGAGCAGCTCTCGGACCTCGAGCTCGACGAGCTCCAGAATCTCCTCGTCGTCGACCATGTCAGCCTTGTTGAGGGCAACCAGGATGTACGGAACACCAACCTGGCGGGCCAGGAGCACGTGCTCCTTGGTCTGCGGCATGGGGCCGTCGGTGGCCGCCACGACCAGGATCGCACCGTCCATCTGCGCCGCGCCGGTGATCATGTTCTTGATGTAGTCAGCGTGACCCGGAGCATCGACGTGAGCGTAGTGACGCTTCTCAGTCGAGTACTCGACGTGCGCGATGTTGATGGTGATACCGCGCTGGCGCTCTTCGGGAGCCTTGTCGATCTGATCGAAGGCGTATGCCTGATTCAGGGTGGGGTACTTGTCGTGAAGCACCTTGGTGATGGCCGCGGTCAGGGTCGTCTTGCCATGGTCGACGTGACCGATGGTGCCGATGTTGACGTGCGGCTTACTGCGATCGAACTTTGCCTTCGCCACTGCTTGTCCTCCTCAGGACTGATCTGTGTTACGCCGTGCGACTTCTTGACGTCTGCAGGGCTTGTACAAGGTGGTAAATGCCCTCGGTTGCCGTCGGGCACATCTGGTCTAGCGTAGTGCGGCCGAGCCGTCGTCAATTCGCTTCAGCGAATATCTCACGGCCGGACCGCTGGTAATTCAGCTGATGGTGGGTGGGATGTGGTCACGCACCAGTGGCTTTGGCGATGATTTCCTTGGCCACGTTCGCCGGGACCTCAGCATAGGAATCGAAGACCATCGAGTAGTTCGCCCGGCCCTGAGTCCGCGACCGGAGGTCACCGACGTAGCCGAACATCTCGGACAGCGGAACCAGCGCGGTGATCACGCGGGCACCCGAGCGCTCGCTCATGGATTGAATCTGTCCACGACGAGAGTTCAGGTCGCCGATGACGTCACCCATGTTCTCCTCCGGGGTGACAACTTCGACGCTCATCATCGGCTCCAGCAGCACCGGCTTCGCCAGTCGCGCAGCTTCCTTCATCGCGATCGACCCAGCGATCTTGAACGCCATTTCGGAAGAGTCGACGTCGTGGTAGGCACCGTCGACCAGGGTCAACTTCACCCCGAGCATCGGGTAGCCGGCCAGGATGCCGTATTGCAGCGCGTCCTGCGCACCGGCGTCGACCGACGGGATGTACTCCCGCGGGATCCGACCGCCGCTGACGCTGTTGACGAACTCGTACGTCGCGCCGTTCGACGTGGTCATGTCGAGCGGCTCGACAGTGATCAGGATCTTGGCGAACTGGCCGGAACCACCGGTCTGCTTTTTGTGCGTGTACGAGTACTTCTCCACGGTGCCGCGGATCGTCTCGCGGTAAGCGACCTGGGGCTTGCCGATGTTGGCATCGACGTTGAACTCGCGGCGCATGCGCTCCACCAGGATGTCCAGGTGCAGCTCGCCCATGCCGGCGATGACCGTCTGACCGGTCTCCTCGTCGTTGCGGACGCGGAAGGTAGGGTCCTCCTCGGCGAGCTTCTGGATGGCCGTTCCCAGCTTCTCCTGGTCGCTCTTCGTCTTCGGCTCGATCGCCACCGAGATGACCGGCTCCGGAAAGCTCATCGACTCGAGAACGATCGGGTGCGCCGGATCGGCCAGCGTGTCGCCTGTGGTGGTCTGCTTCAGACCCATCACCGCAACGATGTCGCCGGCACCGACCGAGCTGATCTCTTCACGCTTGTTGGCGTGCATCTGATAGATCTTGCCGATCCGCTCCTTGCGGTCCTTGGTCGCGTTCGTGACCTGGGTGCCGGCATCGAGCCGACCGGAGTAGATCCGGACGAAGGTCAGCTTGCCCAGGTGCGGGTCGGTCTGGACCTTGAAGGCGAGGCCGGCGAAGGGCTCCTTGTCGTCCGGCATCCGGATGGCCTCGGTGACGCCGTCGAGCAGCAGACCATGGGTCGCACCGATATCCAGCGGCGAGGGCAGGTAGGCGACAACGGCGTCCAGCATCGGCTGCACACCCTTGTTCTTGAACGCCGAACCACAGACAACCGGGTTCAGCTTGCCGGCGATCGTGCCACGACGGATAGCCGCGTTCAGCTGATCCAGGGTGAGCTCTTCGCCAGCGAGGTAGGCCTCCATCGCCTCGTCGTCGTTCTCGGAGACGGTCTCGACGAGCTGCTCGCGGTACTGCTTGGCCTGCTCGAGCATGTCGGCGGGAATCTCTTCGACCGTGTAGTCCTCACCCTTGACGGTCTCGCCGCGCCAGGTCAGGGCACGCATCTGCAGCAGATCGACAACGCCGATGAAGTCACCCTCGGTGCCGATCGGGAGCTGCAGCACGGCGGGCGTGGCCTTGAGCCGATCGATCATCATTTCGACGCACCGGAAGAAGTTCGCACCTGTGCGGTCGAGCTTGTTGACGAAACACATCCGCGGAACGTGGTACTTCTCCGCCTGCCGCCAGACCTGCTCAGTCTGCGGCTCCACACCGGCCACGCCGTCGTAGACCGCAACGGCACCGTCGAGCACGCGCAGTGAACGCTCCACCTCGACCGTGAAGTCGACGTGCCCGGGGGTGTCGATGATGTTGATCTTGTGGTCTTTCCACGACGTCGTGGTCGCAGCGGAGGTGATGGTGATTCCCCGCTCCTGCTCCTGCTCCATCCAGTCCATGACGGCGCCGCCGTCGTGAACCTCACCGATCTTGTAGGTGACACCGGTGTAGAACAGGATGCGCTCCGTCGTTGTGGTCTTACCCGCGTCGATGTGCGCCATGATCCCGATGTTGCGGACCTTGTCAAGGGCCTTGCTTGCCACTTGCAGTTCTCTTCTCGTCGTCTTCGTGTGTCCTGTCAATGCACGGATTGCGTGCGGGCCTGAATCTGACCTGCACCGCCGAATCCCAGAAACCGGCTCCGCCGCACCGACCTGGGTCGGCGCGGGGCGAGCATCGGCTACCAGCGGTAGTGCGCGAAGGCCTTGTTCGACTCGGCCATCTTGTGGGTGTCCTCGCGGCGCTTGACCGCGGCGCCCAGCCCGTTCGATGCGTCGAGCAGCTCGTTCATCAGCCGCTCGGTCATCGTCTTCTCACGACGGGCCTTGGAGAACCCGACCAACCAGCGCAGGGCCAAGGTGGTGGACCGAGGGCCCTTCACTTCGACCGGGACCTGATAGGTGGCGCCACCGACTCGACGGCTGCGCACCTCCAGGGTGGGCTTGACGTTGTCCAGCGCTCGCTTGAGCGTGACCACCGGGTCGGTCTGGGTCTTCTCGCGGCAGCCTTCGAGGGCGCCGTAGACGATGGCCTGGGCCACCGACCGCTTGCCGTCGAGCAGCACCTTGTTGACCAGCTGGGTCACCAGCGGGGAGTTGTAAACCGGGTCGGCAACCAATGGCCGACGGGGAGCGGGTCCCTTACGAGGCATTAGCTCTTCTCCTTCTTGGCGCCGTAGCGGCTGCGAGCCTGCTTGCGCTTCTTGACGCCCTGGGTATCGAGCGAACCGCGGATGATCTTGTAGCGGACACCGGGGAGATCCTTCACCCGGCCACCGCGAACGAGCACGATCGAGTGCTCCTGAAGGTTGTGACCCTCACCCGGGATATAGGCGGTTACCTCGGTGTGGCTGGTCAGCCGGACACGGGCGACCTTGCGCAGAGCCGAGTTCGGCTTCTTCGGGGTGGTGGTGTAAACGCGAGTGCACACACCGCGGCGCTGCGGCGAGCCCTTGAGCGCGGGCGTCTTGGTCTTGCTGACCTTGTCCGTCCGGCCCTTTCGGACCAGCTGTTGAATCGTGGGCATCTAGTGAGTACTTCTTTCCTCGTTGGCTGGTCAGTAAGTCGGCGGGCAGGTGCCCTCCGATGTCGGGCGCGTCGTGAACAGTTCACACACGCCAGGCAACGCGATCTTCGATTGTCGTTGTGCGTGACATCGTTCCGGCTGACACCTGCCGTCTCGCGCGCCTGCCCGTGATCAGGGAGCCGGCGCGTTCAGACCAGGACTGTGCTGGAAAAGAGAGGCCCAACACACACGTCGAAACACAAGCCGAACACAAGCCGAACACAACAACGACCCGGTTCGATACATGCCCCGGGCCGACTGTTGATCTTATCAGCTATCACAGAAACTCTCAATCGCGCAGGTAGCCGCACTGACGGGCGCGCAGGCGCCGCATTGCAGGCCGCTATGGGACTTGTCATATATAGGTTATCCCCTATATGCTCCGGTCATGTCGCTGCGCTATGCGGTACTCGGTTTCCTCTCGCTCCGTCCGCTGACGGGATACGACCTCAAGAAGTACTTCGATGCCAGCGTGCGGCAATTCTGGACGGCCGATCAGGCCCAGATCTACCGTGCGTTGTCCCAGCTCGTCGACGATGGTCTGGCTGAGGTGGAGATCGTCGAGCAGGACGGGCGGCCGAACCGCAAGGAGCACCACATCACCCAGGCGGGTCTGACAGAGCTCGACCAGTGGCTTCGTGCGCCGCTGGCTCCGCAGCCGGTTCGAGAGCCATTTCTGGTAAAGGTCTTCTTTGCCGGCAGGCTGTCCACCACCGATTCGGCGGGCATGATCGATGCCCGAATCGTCGCGGCCCTGAACCAGCTCGGCATCCTGCGCGCGATAGCCGCCGACGCGGCGACAGTTCTGACGTCCGAACCGCCGGGGCCGGTCCGATTACTGACGACAGCGACCTTGGAGAACGGAATTCGCCATGTTGTCACCGAACTGGACTGGCTGCGCGACCTGCGCCAGGACTTGGCGGACATCCCCGCCGGCGCACTGCGGATGCGCGACCGCCTGACGTCGGTCGGGCAGGCCAGTCTGCCGAAAAACAACGACAAGTCCGCTGAGAAACAATGACAGGAGATCGATCATGACAACATCCGTGTCGCGCAGAGCTGCGGTGACCGCGGCGTCCGGGTTTGCCGGTATCGCCGCCTTGCAGACCGCGCTGGCCTGCGGCGCCCCGTTGGGCAAGGCCGCGTGGGGAGGTGCGCACACCGAGCTGCCAGCGGGGCTGCGGTTCGGCAGCGCCGTGTCGGCCGTTGCGTTGACTTTCGCCGCGCTCCTGGTGCTCCGCCGGGCGGGATTCGGGGATCCGTCGGCTCCCTCCCGAGCCGTCCGCTGGGGAACCGCGGCGCTGGTACCGCTGCTGGCCACGAGCGCGCTGGGCAACTTTGCGTCGATGAGCAAGTGGGAGCAGTTCCTGATGGGCCCGCTGGCGCTGGTGATGGCTCTGCTGTGCCTGGTCGTCGTTCGCGGAAGTGCCGCACCATTATCTTGACCATCGCGCTAGCCGGCAGTGCTGACCCGTGTTCCCGTCTCGAACGACTTGATGATGTGGGTGGCCAGTGCGAGCGCTCGGCGTCCGGCCGTCGCCGGCACCGGCGGGGGTTCGCCCGCGCGCACCGCGGCGACGACCGCATCGACGTGGCGGTCGAAGGTGAGGGCGAATCCGCGCGCTTCGTCGTTGAAGTAGCCGGCGCGCCACAGCCGGGTCGTCTCATCACCCACGCTCGACAGTTCGAGCGAGCCGACCGTGTCATGGATGACGGCCCGGCCCGCGGTTCCGTTGATCTCGATCCGCTGTGAGTCCGGGTAGGCGTACGACGAGTCGTAGCTGCCGAGCAGCGTCCCGACGGCACCATCGGCGAACTCGAGCGCAACGGCCAGCGTGCTGTAGGCGCCGTAGGTCTTGTCGGTCATCTGGGCCATCACCGAGGAGATCGGACCGCACAGATGCTCGAGCATGTCCAGACCGTGGCACTGGGTCTCGATCAGGTTGGCGTGCGGGGACGCCGCCATGTTCGCCTCACCACCGAAACGCCAGGTGGCGAAGACCAGTTCGCCCAGCTCGCCGGCCAGGATCGCCGCTCGCGCCCGCTGCACCGGCTCGGCGTAGCGGTGATTGAAGTTGATGCCGAAGAACACGTCCGCCTCGGCGGCCGCCGCGATCAACCGGTCGGCCTCCGCCAGATCGAAGACCAACGGTTTCTCGACGAGCAGCGGTACCCGGCGCTGGAGCAGGTGCAGGGTCGGCGCGTAGTGCTCCTCGTTGGGTAGGCACACCGTCACCAGCTCCGGCTTTTCCCGCTCGAGCATCACGTCGATGTCGGTGTACGGCGTCGCGCCGTACGCCGCGGCCCGCCGTTCGGTGCGTTCCCTGGTGCGCCCGACCACCGCGCACAGGTGGGTATCCGGGCGTCGGGAGAACACCCGTGCATGCTGTTCGCCCCACACTCCGGCGCCGATCACGGCGATCCGCACTGCGTCGGGTTTACTGACCTGGCCGCTCGTCATGGTGGCTACTCCTCTGCGCGATCTGTGCACCGTACTCCCGGCCGAATCCGCCGCGCCTTCGACCGCGGACTGCGCCAGGGATGCGCCGACGACCGCCAGAAGATGCTGACACCTGCCTACCCACCCACCAACACCGAAGGCCGGCTCCCCCACCGCATCAGCGGAGACGGAGCCGGCCTTCGGGCCGAGGAGGAATCAACTACCGGTAGTCGCGACCCAGGTCGTAGTCGTCCAGCGGCACCGCGGCACCGGTGGTCGCCCCGAAGGTCTCGCTTCCGTAGTACGTGTCATCGAAGTTCGGCAGCGAGTAAGCGGCTGCGCGAGCTTCTTCGGTCGGGCGCACCGTGAGGTTGCGGTACCGGTTGATGCCGGTACCGGCCGGGATCAGCTTGCCGATGATCACGTTCTCCTTCAACCCCACGAGCTTGTCGCTCTTGGCGTTGATGGCGGCGTCGGTGAGCACCTTCGTCGTTTCCTGGAAGGAAGCGGCCGACAGCCACGAATCGGTGGCCAGCGACGCCTTGGTGATACCCATCAGCGCCGGACGGCCGGCCGCGGCTTCGAGTCCCTCGGCCAGCATCCGCCGGTTCTGAGTCTCGAACTCGCGACGCTCGACCACTGCACCTGGCAGGAAATCGGTCGAGCCGGAGTCGATGACGGTCACCCGGCGCAGCATCTGCCGGATGATCACCTCGATGTGCTTGTCATGGATCGACACACCCTGTGAGCGGTACACCTCCTGGACCTCGCGGACCAGGTGGAGCTGCACGGCCCGGGGGCCCATCACCCGCAGCACCTCGTGCGGGTCGACGTTGCCCTCCATCAGCTGCTGCCCGACCTCGACCCGGTCTCCGTCAGAGAGCAACCGCTCGCTGCCGTCGACGACCGTGGTGGCCAACCGCTGCGCCTTGGGCAGCTTGTCGTAGATGACCTCTTCGCTGCCGTCATCCGGAACGATGGTGATCTTGATGAACTTGTCGATGTCGTCGATCCGAATTCGGCCGGCGGCATCGGCGATCGGGGCGCGGCCCTTGGGGATACGCGCCTCGAACAGCTCCTGCACCCGAGGCAGACCCTGGGTGATGTCCGACGAACCCGACGCACCACCGGTGTGGAAGGTACGCATGGTCAGCTGGGTGCCGGGCTCACCGATGGACTGAGCGGCCACGATACCGACGGCCTCACCCACATCGACCAGGTTGCCGGTGGCCAGCGAGCGGCCGTAGCAGGTCGCACAGGTACCGATCAGCGTCTCGCAGGTCAGCACGGAGCGGACCTTGACCGACACGATGCCGGCCGCGATCGCCGCGTTGACGTGCTCATCGCGCATATCGGTGCCCCGTGGCACGACGACATTGCCGTCGGAATCGACGGCATCGACGGCGAGCACCCGGGCGACGACCGAGGTCTCGGTGAACTCGTCCTTGACCAGCACCCCACCGACGCCACGGTGCGCGATCGGCAGTTCGGCGCCGCGCTCGGTGCCGCAGTCGGTGTCCCGGACGATGACGTCCTGCGACACGTCGACCAGACGACGGGTCAGGTAGCCCGACTCCGCCGTACGCAGCGCGGTGTCGGCCAGACCCTTACGGGCCGAGTGGGTGTTGATGAAGTACTCCAACACCGACAGGCCTTCGCGGAAGGAGGAACGGATCGGCCGCGGAATCTCGACGCCGCGCGAGTTCGCCACGACGCCCTTCATGCCGGCGAGCGATCGAACCTGGATCCAGTTACCGGCAGCCCCTGCGGCAACCAGTGTGTAAACCGGGTTGTCCTTCGGGTACGCCTTCGGGATGGCGGCCTCGATCTCCTTGGTCGCCAACTCCCAGATCCGAACCAGGTCCTCATTGCGCTCCGGGTGCGAGAGGTTGCCGCGCTGGTAGGCCGCTTCCACCTTCTCGGCCTGGATGTCGAACTTGGCCAGGATCTCGGCCTTCTCCGGGGGAATGATGACGTCGCCGATGGCGATGGTCATGCCCGACCGGGTGGCCCAGTGGAAGCCGGTGTCCTTCAGGGCGTCCAGCGTGCGGGCGACCAGCGACATCGGGTAGTGCTCGGCCAGATCATTGACGATCACAGCCTGCCGCTTCTTGGGCATTTCCTCGTTGACGAACGGGTAGTCCGCCGGCAGCAACTCGTTGAAGAACACCCGGCCGAGTGTGGTGTGCGCGATCCACGGGTCGCCCTTCTGCCAATCCTCCGGCAGTTCGGTACCGACCGGTGGGATCACGTTCGTCAGCCGGATGTTGATCGGCGTGCGGACGGAAATCACCTTGGCGTCCAGCGCCATGGTGGCCTCGGCCGGCGACGAGAAGGTCTTCGACTGACCGGACGCTTCATCCAGTTCACCGTCGAGCACGTGGTGCGCGCCGACCGCTTCCGGGTCCCAGCCACACAGGAAGTACAGACCGGTGACGAGGTCCAGCGACGGCATCGCCAACGGCTTGCCGGACGCGGGCGAAAGGATGTTGTTGCTCGAGAGCATCAGCACCCGGGCCTCGGCCTGTGCCTCGGCCGACAGCGGCAGGTGGACGGCCATCTGGTCACCGTCGAAGTCGGCGTTGAACGCCGCGCAGACGAGCGGGTGCAGCTGGATCGCCTTGCCCTCGACCAGCATCGGCTCGAAGGCCTGGATGCCCAGCCGGTGCAGGGTCGGTGCGCGGTTCAGCAACACCGGGTGCTGGGAGATGACCTCTTCCAGGACATCCCAGACCTGCGGCCGCTGGCGTTCCACCATCCGCTTGGCGGACTTGATGTTCTGCGCGTGGTTCAGATCGACCAGGCGCTTCATCACGAACGGCTTGAACAGCTCGAGCGCCATCAGCTTGGGCAGACCGCACTGGTGCAGCTTGAGCTGCGGGCCGACCACGATGACCGAGCGGCCGGAGTAGTCGACGCGCTTGCCGAGCAGGTTCTGCCGGAACCGGCCCTGCTTGCCCTTGAGCAGATCGGACAGCGACTTGAGCGGGCGGTTGCCCGGTCCGGTCACCGGACGGCCACGGCGGCCGTTGTCGAACAGTGCGTCGACGGCCTCCTGCAGCATCCGCTTCTCGTTGTTCACGATGATCTCGGGCGCGCCGAGGTCGAGCAGCCGCTTCAACCGGTTGTTCCGGTTGATCACCCGGCGGTAGAGGTCGTTCAGATCGGAGGTGGCGAAGCGGCCACCGTCGAGCTGCACCATCGGGCGCAGATCCGGCGGGATGACCGGAACGGCATCCAGCACCATGCCCAGCGGCGAGTTCGTGGTGTTCTGGAACGCCGCGACAACCCGGAGCCGCTTGATGGCCCGGATCTTGCGCTGTCCCTTACCGTTCTTGATGGTGTCGCGCAGTGACTGGGCTTCCGCGTCGATGTCGAAGTCGCGGATGATCGTCTGCAGCGACTCGGCGCCCATGCCGCCGGCGAAGTACTCACCGAAGCGGTCGTGCAGCTCGCGGTAGAGCACCTCATCGATGATCAGCTCACGCGGGGTGAGCTTCTTGAAGGTGGTCAGCACCTCGTCGAGCCGGTCCAGCTGGCGCTGTGCGGCGTCCCGGATGTGCCGCTGTTCGCGCTCGCCGCCCTCACGGACCTTGCGGCGGACGTCGGACTTGGCACCCTCGGCCTCGAGCTCGGCCAGATCGCCCTCGAGCTTCTTGGCGCGGGTGTCCAGGTCGGCGTCGCGGTCGTTCTCGATCTGCTTGCGCTCGACGCCCATCTCGGCCTCGATGGTGGGCAGGTCGTTGTGCCGCATCTCGGTGTTCACCGACGTGATCAGGTACGCGGCGAAGTAGATGATCTTCTCGAGATCCTTCGGCGCAAGGTCAAGCAGGTAGCCAAGACGCGACGGAACACCCTTGAAGTACCAGATGTGGGTCACCGGGGCGGCGAGCTCGATGTGGCCCATCCGCTCGCGGCGGACCTTGGCGCGGGTGACCTCGACGCCGCAACGCTCGCAGACGATGCCCTTAAAGCGGACGCGCTTGTATTTACCGCAGGCGCATTCCCAGTCGCGGGTCGGGCCGAAGATCTTCTCGCAGAAGAGTCCGTCCTTTTCCGGCTTGAGCGTCCGGTAGTTGATCGTCTCGGGCTTCTTGACTTCGCCGTGCGACCAGGCGCGGATGTCCTCGGCAGCAGCGAGGCCAATACGCAACTCATCGAAGAAGTTGACGTCCAGCACTAGTTTTATTTCCCTGTCTCTTGAAACGAGGTGAGCCGGTTGACCTATGTCAGGTCGGCCGACCCGGGGGCCGTCGAGCTCTTGTCTTCCGCTGCGGTGGTGGCCGGCCGTTGCCGGCTGACCCGCCGCCACCTGCGGAAAGCTGACGATTAGTTGATGATTTCGTCCACCGAAGCGGATTCATTGCGCGACAGGTTGATCCCGAGATTGGCCGCAGCCCGCTCGAGGTCGTCGTCGTCGCTGTCCCGCATTTCGATGGTCTGACCATCGCTGGAGAGCACCTCGACGTTCAGGCACAGGGCCTGGAGCTCCTTGAGGAGCACCTTGAACGACTCGGGGATCCCCGGTTCAGGGATGTTCTCGCCCTTCACGATGGCCTCGTAGACCTTGACGCGGCCGACGATGTCATCGCTCTTGATGGTGAGCAGCTCCTGCAGGGTGTACGCAGCGCCATAGGCCTGCATGGCCCAGCACTCCATCTCACCGAAACGCTGTCCGCCGAACTGCGCCTTACCACCCAGCGGCTGCTGGGTGATCATCGAGTAGGGACCCGTGGAACGGGCGTGGATCTTGTCGTCCACCAGGTGCAGCAGCTTGATGATGTACATGTAGCCGACGGCCACCGGGTACGGGAAGGGTTCTCCGGTCCGGCCGTCGATCAGGGTGGCCTTTCCGTCGGTCTTCACGAGCCGGTCTCCGTCGCGGGTCGGAATCGTCGAGTCCAGCAGACCGGCGATCTCGTCCTCGCTGGCACCGTCGAACACCGGCGACGCGGTGCGGGTGAAGGGAGCCGCCTCGCGCGCGTCGTCACCGAGGGCGCCGGCCCAGCTGGGCGAGCCATCGATCTTCCAGCCCTGCGCGGCGACCCACCCGAGGTGAGTCTCCAGAATCTGCCCGACGTTCATCCGTCGGGGCACACCGTGCGGGTTGAGCACGATGTCGACCGGCGTCCCGTCCTCGAGGAACGGCATGTCCTCGACGGGCAGGATCTTGCCGATGACACCCTTGTTGCCGTGCCGGCCGGCGAGCTTGTCGCCGTCCTGGATCTTGCGCTTCTGGGCCACGTAGACGCGGACCAGTTCGTTGACCCCCGGCGGCAGCTCGGCGGCGTCGTCATCGCGGCTGAAGACGCGAATGCCGATGACCTTGCCGGTCTCGCCGTGCGGAACTTTGAGCGAGGTGTCGCGAACTTCGCGGGCCTTCTCGCCGAAGATGGCGCGCAGCAGTCGCTCCTCCGGGGTCAGCTCGGTCTCACCCTTGGGCGTGACCTTGCCGACCAGCACGTCGCCGTCCTGGACCTCGGCGCCGACGCGGATGATGCCTCTTTCGTCCAGGTCCGCCAGCACTTCCTCGGAGACGTTCGGGATGTCCCGAGTGATCTCCTCCGGGCCGAGCTTGGTGTCGCGGGCGTCGATCTCGTGCTCTTCGATGTGGATCGAGGTGAGCACGTCGTCCTGGACGATGCGCTGGCTCAGGATGATGGCGTCCTCGAAGTTATGACCTTCCCACGGCATGAATGCCACGAGCAGGTTCTTCCCCAATGCCATTTCACCGTCATCGGTGCACGGGCCGTCGGCCAGTACCTGCCCGATTTCGACCCGCTGACCCTCGTCGACGACCGGCTTCTGGTTGAAGCTGGTGCCCTGGTTGGAGCGGCGGAACTTGTGCAGCCGGTAGGTGCGATGCTGGCCGTCGTCGGCCATCACCGAGACGTAGTCGGCGGTGACCTCTTCGACCACTCCGGCCTTCTCGGCCACCACACAGTCACCGGCGTCGACAGCGGCGCGCAGCTCCATGCCGGTACCGACCAGCGGGGCCTCCGAGCGCAACAGCGGCACCGACTGGCGCTGCATGTTGGCGCCCATCAGCGCGCGGTTGGCCTCGTCGTGCTCCAGGAATGGGATCATCGCGGTGGCCACCGAGACCACCTGGCGCGGCGAGACGTCCATGTACTGGACCTCGGACGGGAGCACCTGGTCGACCTCGCCGCCGCGCCGGCGAACGAGCACCCGCGCCTCGGTGAAGGTGCCGTTGCCGTCGATCTTGGCGTTGGCCTGGGCGATGACGAAGCGATCTTCCTCATCGGCGGTCAGGTACTCGGCGTTGTCGGTGACCCGGCCGTTTTCGACCCTGCGGTACGGGGTCTCGATGAAGCCGAACGGGTTGACCCGGGCGAAGGTCGACAGCGACCCGATCAGGCCGATGTTCGGACCTTCCGGAGTCTCGATCGGGCACATCCGGCCGTAGTGGGACGGGTGCACGTCGCGAACCTCGAGGCTGGCCCGTTCACGCGACAGACCGCCCGGCCCGAGGGCGGACAGTCGGCGCTTGTGGGTCAGGCCGGCCAGCGGGTTGGTCTGGTCCATGAACTGGGACAGCTGGCTGGTACCGAAGAACTCCTTGATGGAGGCGACGACCGGCCGGATGTTGATCAGGGTCTGCGGGGTGATCGCCTCGCGGTCCTGGGTGGTCATCCGCTCGCGGACAACCCGCTCCATCCGAGACAGGCCGACCCGGATCTGGTTCTGGATCAGTTCGCCGACGGTGCGCAGGCGACGGTTGCCGAAGTGGTCGATGTCGTCGACCTCAACCGCCCGCTCCTCACCGTTCGGGCTCCAGACCTCGTCGCCCTGGTGCAGGCGCAGCAGGTACTCGACGGTCGCGACCAGGTCGTCCTCGGTCAGGATGCCGACCGAGGTCGCCGTGCGCTGGCCGAGCTTCTTGTTGACCTTGTAGCGGCCGACCTTCGCGAGGTCGTAGCGCTTGTCCTTGAAGAACAGGTTCTCCAGCAGGGCCTGCGCGGACTCGCGGGTCGGCGGCTCGCCCGGGCGCAGCTTGCGGTAGATGTCGAGCAGCGCCTCGTCGGTGCCGGCGATGTGGTCCTTCTCCAGGGTGCCCAGCAGCACCGGCGACCAGTTGAAGCGGTCACGGATGCGCTCAGTATCCCAGCCAAGGGCCTTCAGCAGCACGGTGACCGGCTGGCGGCGCTTGCGATCGATGCGGACACCGATGGTGTCGCGCTTGTCGATGTCGAATTCGAGCCAGGCTCCACGGCTGGGGATCACCTTGACGGCGAACACCTCCTTGCCGGCGAGCTTGTCCATCGTCTTGTCGAAGTAGACGCCGGGCGAACGGACCAGCTGGGACACCACGACACGCTCGGTGCCGTTGATGATGAAGGTGCCCTTGGAGGTCATCATCGGGAAATCGCCCATGAAGACGGTCTGCGACTTGATCTCGCCGGTCTCGCCGTTGATGAACTCAGCCGTCACGAACAGCGGCGCCGAGTACGTCATGTCCTTGTCGCGGCACTCCTCCTCGGTGGCCTTGACCTCGTCGAAACGCGGGTCGGAGAAGGACAGCGAGAGTTCACCGGAGAAATCCTCGATCGGTGAAATCTCGGCCAGAATCTCGTCGAGTCCGCTGGGCGTGCTTGGATCTTCCTGCCGGGACTTCCAGGCTTGGCCACCGACGAGCCAGTCGAACGATTCGGTCTGCAGGGCCAGGAGGTTCGGGACCTCGAGCGTCTCGCGGAGCTTGGCGAAAGAAACTCGCTTCGGTGCCCCGGGATGCGCCTGCAACGGACTGGAAAACGTGCTGTTGGACGTGCTACTGACTGCCAAGATTCGTCCTTCCAAGGACCTACGCCGTCGATAACTTCTGCGTTGCCCGGCCGCTGCTGCCGTTCTCGGCCGGGACGTTTCACCTGATCACGGGGCACCTGGGCGTCAGGTCAATGACACACAGAGGTCCCAACGCGAGGTGGCGAAGGGGTCGGGGCTGAATGAGGGCAGCACAAAGCGGGCAGCGCAAAGTTCAAGCATAGCCCTCAGGCACGCAACTGTCCACCCTGACCGCAGGCCGCGCACAGACGGGGGCCTGGTACAGCCAGGTGATGCGGACGCTCGGCGCCTTAGTGACAAAGCGTGATCCTTGACCGGGCATTCGTCAAGACCAACGGTCCATATTTCTCCGACCCTTTCGCCGACCCTGTGTCCCCGGTCCGCCTTCAGCCGGCCAGGACCAGCAGGGCGACCGCCGCCCCGAGCACCAGCGCCGGCCCGAGTGGAACGTCACCATTTCGGGTGGCGGGTCCCCACCGGCGCGCCGCCAGCCAGCCGGCCGACAGGCTCACCGTGATCAGCAGCTGGCCGACCAGGACGCCCACCGCCAACGTCGCCCACGACGCCCAGCCGAGCCAGATGCCGAGCCCGCAGGCGAGTTTGACATCGCCGAGCCCGAAGCCCCGCGGCGCGGCCAGCGCGCCGATCAGCATCCAGCCGCCCCAGACGGCTCCTCCGGCCAGGGCCCGGACCAGCCGGCCGTCGGCACCCAGGAGATCGAGCAGGCCGAGGATCAGCACACCCGCAGCCGCCAACGGATAGGTCAACACATCCGGCAACCGGTTCTCGGCCAGGTCGACCAGCATGGCGGTGATCGCCAGGAGCCCCAGAATCCCGAAGCCGAGGACCACCAGCGCGGTTGGCGCATCGCCGGCCACGGTCGAACCGGTCGATCGGGCGGTGGCCAGGCCGACGAGCGCCCCGATCGAGATTGCCGCCGTTGGAAACCAGGCCGACCGCGGTGCTGGTCGGTGAGTGAGCCGGGCGGCCAACGGAACCATGAGCACTGCCAGCACCGCGCCGGCGACAGCGCCGGCCGCCGGCCGGATCACTGACCGCCACCAGCCGAGGCCGTCCAATACATTTCGGCGTCCGGCGCCTGCGCGGGGACCGGCGCGGGCGTCTGCCCGGTGACCGCATTCGGCCGAGTGCGGGTCTGCAGCCAACTCGCCCGCTCGGCCGGCAGATCAGCAATGGCCAGCAGCCCGGCGACTTCGTGATCGCTGATGGCCACCGCACTCAATCGGGCGCCATCGGGCAATCCGGGCAATCCCTGGATGATCGCGGAATCGTCCGGGCCGACGAACACCCGATTGCCCTCGCCGTCGGCGCCGCCGGAGAGCACGATCGCGGTGGTCGTCCGACCGGACTGGGACAACTCCGCCATCAGCTGTCGCAGGTCCGCCACGTCGGCGGCGTCGAACGAGTCCGCGTCGACCAGCACGACCTGTGGCGCCCACAACCGTACCGACGGATCCCGGACCCGGCCGTCGATCACCGAAACCCCCATGGCGGTCAATGTCGCGCCCGTCTCCACCAGCCGAACACGTAGCTCACGAACCACCGCAGCAAGATCGGAGCGGTGGGTCAGCCGCTCCGGGCTGAGCCTGACCACGTCGGTTCCCCAGCCCACCAGCAGCGCCGATGCCGAGTCACACCATCCACTGCAGGCCAGCTCCACGGCCAGGTGGTTGAGCATGGCGCCCCGCGATCGGCGGTCGCCCAGGAGCTGGAGCGCACCGATCCGTTCCAGATCGAGCAGCACGCTGCCGGTGTGACTGGACCCGATCGAGGCCAGCGCCGGCAGCGGCGCCGGCCAATTCCTGATCTGCGGAGCCGACCTGCCCAGATCGGCTGCCGACGGCAGGAACCAGGTGGCGCCCCGCCCGGCGAACGGTGCCGGCGCGGCGGCCGGCGCGGACAACGTGAGGGTCAGTCCTTCCAGGCTCAGCTCCGCGGCCAGCACATCCGGCCAGCTCCGGCCCTGCTGGGCCAACTCGGCGGCCAGGCCCCGCAGGGCCAGATCCAGCCACGCGATGTCGAGCTCGTCGCCGCCCGCCGCGGCGAGCGCGTCGACCACCACAGAGGTCTCGTCGCTACTTCCCGCAACGCGGCGCCGGCTGGCCACCGCCAAGGCGGCCCAGAGAGCTGCCGCGGCGACCGCGCCGAGTCCGGCGAAGGTCATCAAGGCGGCGCCATCGTTCACCTGTTCGGCGGGTTCCGCGGATTTCCAACTCGTCGCCGTGTCGGCAGCCGGAGCCGGTGCAACAGGTGACACGCGGCGGTCCTGGCCGTCGCTGCGCACCGGATCCGCGACCGCGGCCGGTACCTGAGCGGTCGACGGCGCATCGATCGGCGGCGAACCAGGAGGCGAGGCGACCGGCTGTGCGCTCGGCGCCCGGTTGGTTCCGCCGTCCGAAACGCTGGCCGGTGCGGCGGGACTGCCCGGAATCAGGATGGTCTGGCCGACGAAGATCAGGTTCGGGTCGACTATCTGATTGGCCGCAGCCAACTCTGGATACCGCAGCGGATCACCGAGCTGGTCGTGCGCGATCTGCCACAGCGTGTCGCCCTGCGCCGCGATCACCGAGGTGGCGGCCCGGGCCGGCTGCGGGGCGGGCTGCCGATCCATCGGAACCACGGCCTCGCCCGGCAGGACCACCTGCCAGCCGATTTCCAACCAGTCGCCGGAGCTGAATATCTTGCCGTCCGATTGGACGCGCCCGATATTGGCGTCGGCGACCACGCCGAACCGCAAGGGGTCGCCCAGCGCCTGCTCGGAGATCGACCACAGAGTGTCACCCTTGTGCACCACCCAGATGACCTCCTGGGGAGCGGCACTGGCCTTCTTCAGCTCCGTTGACGGTGCGCCCGGCGGCCCGGCCGGCTCGGCAGCGCCGATCGGCGCGTAGTGGTCCACCAGCGGCCCGGCGGCGGCATTCGCCGGATTGCCGCTGGAAAAACCCTGAAATGCTGCCGATTGGGATAGCGACGACCGTGGCAGCGGCGGCAGGCTCGACGCCGAAGCCGACCCGGTGTGGCCGGCGCTGACGGACATGGTGCCGGCCAAAATCAGCCCGATCAGCCCTGCCGCCACTGCCTGGGGCAGCCGCAATCCGGGGAGGTTGAACGACGGCCGATGCGCAACGGTGCTGATGACCTCGGCCAGCACACAGATCGCGAAGACCAGCCAGGTGAGAAATCCCACCACGACCAAGGCGCCCAGGAACAGCGCGCCGGTGTCCCGGCCCTGCAGCGAGGCCCAGGCCTGGGCAATGCTCGGCACGTCGTCGGGCAGCAGGCCACGCCCGAGGAACCACAGCAGGACCGGAGCCCCGACCAGGATGCCGACAAGCGCGATCGCCGCGGCCAGTCTGCGGACGATGTTCATTGACGGCTCCGAAAGTTGTGACTCAATTGAAGAGAATCTCGGCACTGCCATCGGCACTGACAGTGAACTCGTCAACCCCGATCAGGGACAGAAAGATGGTGGGTTCGGTGATGGTCACGGTGACCCGTACCAGGTTGCCGGTCACCGAGCCGCGCCCGGTGACACCCTCGGCCCCCAGGTACTGATCCACCGCCCGCAAGACGCCGGCGGTGCTGACCGCGTTGCCGGGCACTGCTGCCTGCAGACCCGCCCGGGCCGCTTCCGAGGCGATCCGCGAGGCGCGGTCCATCGCCTGGGCCTTGCCGCCGCCGTCGACCACCAGGCCGATCACGACCAGTAGCGCCACTGCGGAGATCAGCATGACCAGCGACATTCCGCCGCCGCTGCCGCGTTCGGAGTCCGCCGTCAGCCTTCGCCAGCGCGCCCGGATCCGGTCGCCGCCCGCGCTCACGGTCGCTCCCGGTACGTGTCCAGCGGTGACGCCGCCCTGCCGGTCACCCTCTTGGAACCCGGCCACCCCGGAATGGTGAGATCGGACCACGAGACGGTGCAGGCGACCTCGACGCTGACCGAGGCAGGCTGTCCGGCCCGAGCGCGGAACCCCGACGTGTCGACCGAGACGGACAGGTGCTGGCAGGTCACACCGGAGCCGGCCAACGATGCGGCGGCGATCGAATTCGCCGCCGACTGGGCAGCGGCGGCGTCGCGGGTCAACGAGGCCGCCCGGGCCCCTGCCGCGGCCGCCTGTTCGACCCGGCCGGATCCGACGGTCGAGCGGGCGGCGGCGATGCCGATCAGCAACAGGATGACGATGACCGGCGCAATGATGATCAGCTCCAACGATTCACCGCCCGCACCTCGCTCCCGCTGACCGCGTAAGCGGTCCACGAGCCGCTGCCACAGCGGGCGGCTCGGAGCCGATGAAAGCGCGCCGTTGCTCATCCGGGACGTCATCCGAGCCGCTCGACGGGCCCGGAGGCCAGCCCGGTGACAGTGACGTCGAAGCCGGGAATGATCGAGGATCCCTTTCCGCTGATGGTGACCGTGACCTGGGTCGGGGTGATGACGATGGCGATCTGCCCTCCGTCGACGCTGCCCTTGGCCTGGTTGTCCAGGAAGGACTGGGCCGCAACGCGACCCCGTTCGGCGTCGGCGGGATAGGCGGTAGCCGCCCGCACACCCGCCTGAGCCGCGGCGACGGCCAGATTCTTTCCATACGAATAGTAGGCGAATTGGATGCCGCCGAAGATCAGCAAGAGTGCCGCGGGCATGACGATGATCCACGCGAGCGACCCGCCGCCGCTCCCGCGTTCACTGTCCCACCTGCTGCTCATCAGCCGATCCCGCACTCCAGCACCGCTAGGGGGTGGTGAGTTTGGCCGTCTTGGAATCCACGGCAGCCTTGACGGCCAGGACGACGACGCCGGCCACGATGACGCCGCCGATGGCCAACAGCAGGATTTCCAGGGTGTTGCCACCCGCACCCCGCTCCGTGTCCTTGCGCAGCACGCCGACCCGTTCGCGCAGCAGCGCGGTGACCGTGAGGTACAGCATTTCGATCTGGATCATTCTCTGGGTTCCCCCTTGACTAGGTAACTGACTGAACGGAATAGAAATCTTCATCCGGCAATGCGGATGACCGCTGGATACAGCAGGAATATCAACGTGACGATCCCGAGCATGGCTTTGGGCACCACCATCCGGGCTGAGGCGATCGAGGCCGCTGCCTCCTCCTGCGACTGGAGTTCGTTTCGCAGCGCCTGCGCGCGGGCCAGCAACGTCGAATAGACCCCGGCCCCCTGCGTGCCGGCGTTGTCGGCGATGCTGGACAGGTCCGCCAGTTCTTCGATGCCAAGCTCGGTGGCCAGGTTTGCCAGACCATCCCAGGCCGCGCCGCCGGTTCGCAGCGATGATGCCACCCGCTGGTCGATTCGGCGGAAGGTCCAGGTGGGCGAGGACGCCGCGGCAAGTTCGAGGGCGGAGGCCATGCCCTCGCCGGCCGCCCGGTGCAGGGCCAGCAGCGTCAGATAGGAGACCAGGGCGTAGCGCATCTCCCGTCGACGCTCCTCCGCCCGGCCGTGCACGATCCTGCCGACCAGCGCCCAGCCCACGCCGGCGGCGACGAGGCCGATCACGGCCGGAATCGCCGGTGCGACCCCGTATCCGAAGGCCACGAACAGCAGCGTATAGATCGGGATCACCAGCAGCCCGCCGAAGACCACTCCCAGCCGGATCAGCAGGAAATTCCCTCGACTCATCTCGATCACCCGCAGATCGGAGTCCGGGGTGGCGATCGACAGCTTACTGAGCCGGGTCTCCAGTGCCAGCTGCGCGGCGGCCAGCCGGGACACTTCCTGATCCGGGTGCTGCACCCGCACCGGGGAAGTGAGCTTCGCCAGGCCGCGCTCCCGATTCAACGCATCGAGCAGATCCACCCGCTGCGGAACCAACAGACCGAGCACGGCCCAGACGCCCAGACCTACCGCGGCGCCGGCGGCCAGGGTGGCGATGAGGAGGGGATTCATCGGCGATCCCGACTCTCGGCCAGGATGCGCGGGGGTTGGTCGCCCAGCGACAACCGTCGGAGCATCACCAGGGCGCCGACCACCACGAGTCCGAGTACCGCGAGCACCGCCTGCCCGGTGGCGGTGCCGTAGATGTTCGCGTAGCTCGTCGCCACCGTCACGCCGACCACGAAGAGCAGCTGGATGATCACGATGGTCCGCGCCTCGTTTCGCGGCTCGGCCCGATCCGTCTCGACCTTGCGACGCGCTTTGACCTCATCGGCGACCTCGGAGGCCATCGCTCGCAGCACGTCCGGCACTCGCTGGCTGGCCCGCGAGGACACCGCGATCTCCAAGGCCAGCACGATCATGTCGCCCAGCGAGTCGTCGATGTCGTCGGCGAAGGACCGCAGAGCCTGATTCCGATCCAATCGAGGCGTGGACAGTCGCGAAGCCAGCTGGGTGACCTCGGCCTGGATCGGTACCGGAGCGTGCAGCGCGGACCGGACGATCGTCTGGACCGGGGCGGAACCGGCGCTCATCGAATCGGCCAGCCGGCGAACCCATTCCTCCAACGCTTCCAACCGATCGATCCGGCGGGCGGCGATCCGGCCCGCGGCGAAGAAGTACGGCAGCCCGATGACGGCGAATCCGACCAGCAGCCCACCGACCGGCCAGCCCGAGATCAGCCAGATCAGCAGACCGACCATGACCGCCAAGCCGTATTTACTCAGCCGCCGACGGTTCGCGCTGCGCGCACCGGCGACGCGAACCCGGGTGATCCGTGATCGGAACGGGGACTCCGAGGGCAGTTGCCCGTAGATCCCGGCGATCACTGCGAGCAGGCCGACGACCGCGATGCCGCCACCCACCGCCGTCAGGAGACCGAAGGTGTTCATCTGAGTAGCCGACCCGGGAACTGCCGGGCCCAGTGCCCGTTGGCCGGATTGAGCCAGCCCAGGTCCAAACCGGCGCGCCGCGCCCAGAGCGGGTCCGCCGGCAGGTGCTGCGGGAATCCGCGCGGGTCGGTATCGGCCAGCTCGGCCAGCGGCCCGTAGATGAGGGTTGACTGTGGCAGCCCGTTCTCCCCGACGTCACCGACTTCCAGGATCTCGGCGACGAACCGGGTGGGACCGGTCACCGTGTCCTCCCGGTCGATGAAGATGATCAGGTCGATCGCCGAGGAAACCTGCTGCATCGCCGCATCACGATTCCAGTTCGCGGCGTAGCTCGCCATCGTTGCGGCCAGGGCCTGGAAGGTGTCCCGGGTGTTGTTGGCATGAAAGGTGCACATCGATCCCTTGTAACCGCGGGACATGGCCATCAGCATCGGGATCACCTCGGCGCCGCGGACCTCGCCGACGATGATTCGCTGCAATGAATGGCGCAGTGAGGTCGGGAAGATGTCGGCCAGCGCGACCTCACCGGCCGGCCGGCCGTCGGCGCCGATCTCGCCCATCCCCGGACGGGCCTCGTAGGGCAGCAGATTGGGGAAGCGTTCGGGGATCTCGTGCAACAGCAGTTCGTATTCGCTCTCGATGGTGGCGAACCGTTCCTCCGGTGGCAGGCACTGGGCAAGCGCCCGCAGCAGGGTGGTCTTCCCGGCCGACTGCGGACCGACCACCAGGATCGAGCGCCTGGCCGTCACCGCGGCCTGCAGGAAGGCGGCCATCGATTCGGACACCGTGCCGAGCCGGACCAGCGCCGCCAGGTCGATGTCGGTGTACCGATGCCGGCGGATCGTCACATGCGGTTCCGGGGTGACCCCCCAGACGGCGGCCAACCGGGAGCCGTCGGGCAGCCGAAGGTCCAGCCAGGGCTTGGTCGAGGTGACGGACCGTTCGTTTTGTCCATGATGGGTGGCGATGGACCGGAGTTGGTCCAAGAGGTCGTCGGCCGAGTCGGCAACCGGCGGTCGCAGTTCCAGACGGCCATCGCTGTATTTCAGCCGAACCTGGTCGGTGCCCTTGATGTAGATGTCTTCGACGTTGGGATCGGTCAGCAACGCCTCGATCCGGCCGAGGCCGAACATCGCCGCCAGTACCGCATCCCGGGTGGCAGTCTCCTGCGACCCGGACATCAGCTGACTGCCCGAGCGGGCCGAGGCGAACGTCATCTGTTCGATCTCGGCCGAGATCAACTGCATCGCCAGCTGCCGTTGCGCCTCCCGGGACAGGCTCTTGGGCTGGGTTCGGGCGTATTCGTCGAGTTGCTGATTGACCGAAGTCTGCAGCTGTCGAACGATCGAGAAATCCACTTCGATCAGCTCAGGGGTCGGCTGTTGCGCAACAGCCTGGGCGGCCGGTCGGTCGCGCCGGCCGTTGACCGCTCGAGACGGTTCCGGAAACGGATCGGCCGGCGGCGGATAGAGATCGTCCTGACCCGGCGGTTTGGACAGATCGATGCTGGCCCAGGTCTGGTCCGTGCTCATCGGCGTTCACCATTGTGGGCCGAGGCGGGGGCGTACTGCGGGCCCGCGGGGTACTGCGGGGCCGCCGGTGCCTGCGGGTACTGCGGTGCCTGCGGGTACTGCGGTGCCGGCGCTTGCTGCGCGGGCCATTGTTGCGCTGCGGCCCACTGCCCCTGGTCCGGCCACGGTTGATGCGGAATCGGCTGAAAGGGTGTGCTGGGCGGCGTAGCAGAACGACCGGTCGGGCGCGCCGAATGGTGGTGATCGATGGCCGCACCGCCGAGGTCCAGCGCCAATTTCGCGGCTCCGGTCAGCAGCGGCGACGTGTTGAATTTGCGCGGCGTGGCTTTGAGTCCGGCCAGCACCATGGCGCCGGACGGATCCCAGCGCATCGAGCCGACCACCGGCGCGGCTGTCTGCATGGCGTCGGTGACCTCTGTCATCGAATACGGACGACCCGGCCCGACCACGATGGACATCAGGCGGTCACCACCGAGTCCACTGGTCGTCAAGTCGGCCCTGACCAGTGCAGCAGCATTCTGCGCCGCGTGAATGCCGGGCAGGGTGGGCCGGATGACCAGACCGACGAGGTCGGACGCACTCAGCACTTCGGTGGGCGGTTTGACCCCCGGCACGGCCCCGCAGTCGGCGATGACGTCGACACCATCGAGGCTGTTGAACGCCCGCGCGAGCCCGGCCCAGTCCATGGTTCCGGCGTGCCGTGGTTCGTTGATGCCGGGCAGCAGCCAGCAGTTCTCACCCAACCCGATCACCTGTGACCAGATCGCACCGGACATGCTCTGGTGCCGGGCGGCGACATGCAGGCTCAGCAGCCCGCGCCCGTCGGTGTCCCTGCCCTGGCCGTAGCTCCAGACGATGTCGCCCCCTCGAGGATCGAGGTCGGCCAGCAAGACCGGCCGCGGCCAGGACTTGGCCAGCGCCAGTGCGGTGGTGGTGGTACCCGGCGCACCCTTCGCAGCGACCAGCGCGATCAGCATCGCGACGTCACTTCTGCGGGACCAACACGATGGCGATCCGCCCGGAGGCGGACTCGGCCGCGATCTGGTTGACCACGGCCAGCGGCACGATGACGTCCACTGTCCGCTTCCCGTTCGTTTCGGGGTCGCCGATCGCGTAGACGACAGCCGGCACGGACGCGACTGCTGCGGCGCCCGCCGTGGCTGCGGCTGCCCCGGCTTCCGGGGTGGCGACCAGCAGCACCCGATCCCGCGGACGCAGCGGTGTGACCGGAAGTTGTCCCGGGCCCACTGCCACTCCGACCAGGGCGTTGCCGGCACCGGGGATGTCCAGTTCGGTGACCGACTTCGCGGTGAGCAGGGTCCCCGCGCGCAGATCACCGGCGGCAACCTGGCCGATCACGCTCGACACGTTCGACCACAGGACCGGGGTGAGACTCGGGTCCTGCACGATCTGCACCTGGACCAGGTCGGCGGCGGCAACCGGCTGGCCCCACGCGACATCGCGGGCGATACCGACGACGGCGATCCGCTCGGCCGAGCGTTGGGTCAGGTAGTACGACCCCAATGAGCCCAGGATCACCAGGATGATGCCCACGGCGATCAGGGCCGGCCGACGACGCCGCTTGGGCATCGCCAACGTCGGCGCCGGTGCGATCGGACCCGGACCCCTGGGTGGGACGACTGAGCCGGTCATCCCGCTGGACGGTGTTGCTTGGACATCAGGGACGCCGGGTTCGGCGCCGGTGGAGCGTTTCAGGGGAGTCTTCATCGCGGGCTGCTCAACCCCCCGGGAGGATGACGGTGCTGTATTCGCCGACGTAGACAGTGCTGTCGGAGGTGGACTGCGAACTCAGGGTGCCCGATGCGCCGGTGCTGGACGTCCAGGTCACCGTCCACGCGGCGGTGGCCGTCACCGTCCACGTGCCGGCGCCGCCGGTCCGACCCGGCAGTGACCGCAACTGGAAGGTGAAACCGCACGGCGGCTTCGACAAGTCGGCGCCGGCCGCCGGCGCCGACCCCACACCGGTGCAGGTCACCGGGGTGGCGCCCGGCTCATTGACCGACCAGGTCACCGAACTCACGCGCCCGGACAGTTGCACGCTGACCCCGCCGGCCGACGCCGTCCCGGCGATCGCACCCGGGTCCGTCATCGACAGCCAGACCGGCAAATTGACCGCGATCCGATCCGGATTGGGGCCGAAATGCTGAACCGGGGCCGGGAAGTGGATGGTCACCAGGGCCGACTGAGCCAGTACCGCCGGGGACGGCGGCGGGGGGGCCTGAGCCTTCAGAACCGGGACGTAGTTATACCACATTCCGTCCGGTCCGACGGCCGCTTTCGGGCACAGGCTCATCAGCATGACGTAGTCGGCCGGGGACTTGCCCTGCCACCAGGAATACCCGGCCGGCGGCTGTGGATCCAACACCTTGTACTGATCCGTGCATGGCAACGGGGTCGAGGGCTGCCCGTTGCCGCCCACCGGAGTGGTGCCTGGACCGGGCGCCACGGGCGGAATCTGCACTCCTGCCGAACACTCCGGTTGATCCGGCTGGCAGTGGGCTGGGCCACCAGCCCCAGCGGTGCTGTGGGCCAGTGCGCTCGTCATCACCAGCAGCGTCAACAGGACGGTGAGCAGACGTCGCCTCAGCATCGCTGGACCGGATTCGGGTTGATCAGCTCGCTGACGGTCCAGTGCCCGGTGGTCGGATCCAGTTTCACCGTCGCCATCTGAAGTGCAGGTGCGATGCCCAGCGCCGGATCCTTGACCGAGACACCGCTGGCGTCGAGGATGTCGACGGCTCGACTGTCCGTACAAGATTGAACCTTCATCGTGTCAGCCGTCGCCTCGGTCACCCGAGAATCGATCAAGGTCTGTCCCACCTGATGAGTGTTGTCGCCGGCCATCAAGTTGGCGTAGTCGAGGTAGCGGGATGTTTGGTCTGCGGCGAGGAACTTGGTCAGCTCGGCCGACCAATCGGGAGCGGCCGGATTCGCGTACATGGCATCGAGGGTCCGCTTCAGCCCGGCGTAGGCATCGAGCGCGGCCTGCGCGGCGACCTGCTGATCCGGCGTGAAATTAGCCGGCCAGCGCAGCTCAGCGCCTGACCCACTGGTCGAAGCCGCCTCGGAAGTGCTCGATGCGGCAGACGGGCCGCCGGGTGTCGAAATGTCCGTCGTCGCGCCGGACGGCGACGACAGCGCAGTTGATGGTGACACCGAAGCCTGGGTAGGCGCGGAAGTGGAACTCGACGCGGGACTGGATGAACACCCAGCCAGGACGGCACCGACCGTCACCGCGAGCACCACCGCACGAACAGCCATCGACATGCCATCACCCCGCATCGGACCCTCGGTACCCCGGACCTGTTGATACCCGGACCCCCTGGGTACACGCCGCAGCTTACCCGACCCCACCGACCTTGTTCCCCGATCCGGGACCTGCTCAGGGTCCAGCCTCGGACGGCGGCCAGAGCTCATACCGGGTCGAGCCGCCGATGGCCAGCATGAGCAGGCCCTCCCGATACAGGGCATACGCCCCATCCGTGAACCGGTGTGATTTCACCGGCGCGCGGCCCAAACCTTGCGCACTGACCACGTCGGCTCCCCGGTGCAGGGACTTTTCAAGCCGCCGACGTACCGCCCGCCAGTTCCTCATCTCCGCCGCGTCATCGGAGCGGGCCCAGAACATGGACTCCCGCAACCCCTGCTGCGGTGAACCAAAGGGATCCGGGATGACCTCTGGTGGGTCCATGACCAAACTTCCCGGGTTTGCCTCGCCGAACTTCACGGTCGAATCGAAGGGACCTTCGATCGGCGACAGGGAGATTCTGACCCGGTTCATCTTCGACCGATCAAAATCCACCAGGCCGGCCGCGCCATCGGGCAGCACGGTCACCAAAAACTCGGCGCCGAAGGTTTCCACCGCAACATACGTGGTCAGCCCGCTGACGCACTCGCCGACCAACCCGGCGAACTCGTCCGGCGCCACATGATATTGAAGACGAAGAGCTGACATACCTGCTTACCTTCAGTTGTAGGGCACAAATTGCATCGGCACACTCGCACCCTCCAGATCATTGATGGCCTGGCGTTAACGCTTGACCGGGAGCCCGGTGCGCCTTTCCTGGCGACCGACATTGATGCCGTACCGGCTGCCATCGGGTCGCCTGACCGTGATGTCGGGTCGACGGGCGGACTTCGTCCCCAACGGAGTCGGTACGACCTCCTCGGGTAGGCCCAGCCGCTGGCCGCCCGCAACGACATCGCCGTCGGTCACCCAGTCGGCAATTTCCTTGATCTTCTGATTGTGGGGACCCTCGCCGAACGGCTTCGGTCCGCGCTTGTTCGGGCAAGGGGTGAGGCCCAGCGGGTCGGACCAGTCGTTGGGATTGAGCACGTACCCCTGTGGGTCCAGCGCGGGTTCGAGTCCCAGCGGGTCGGCGGTCAGATAACGACCGCAGATCGGATCGTAGTAGCGGTGACGGTTGTAGCTGAGGCCGGTTTCGGTGTCCTCATATTGTCCGGGGAATCGCAATGGGCAATTCACCCGATCCGGATCCCCCGACCTGAACGATGGCGACCTGAACAATTCGAGTCCCCACAGGCTCCGTTGCGCATTCGACCAGACGACGTCGACTCCATCCGCGGTGACCATCTCGGTGGGGGTTCCGATCAGATCCGTCACAATCGCGAAGAACCGAGTGTCCAGATCATCCCGATCGGGGCTCAGCCCGCTCGGCCCTGCCCCCGGACCGGTGCTGGCGATCTGCGCGATCGGGGTATACGTACCCGGCAGGTTCTCCCAGGTCGATACCGCAGGTTCGGTGGCCGAGGAGCCGATCCGAACCTCCTCCGCCAAGCGCTCACCTTCCCAGCTGAACAGGGTCTGCTCGACGATCCCCCCGGTGGCGTCGAGGCGCTGTTTGGAGACCCGTCGGCCCATCGGATCGTAGGAATAAGTCCAGTTCTCACCGCTGGACGAGCTCGCTGCGACCAGTCTGGCATCGAAGTCGTACGAGAACTGCCAGACAAGTGGCTTGGTCGAGAGTCGCCGCTGACTTCGCGTGACGACCCTGCCCAGCCCGTCGTATCCGTAGTGAACAGTGCCGGCCCGGATCACCCGGGTTCCGGCATATTCCCGAGTGCCGGCCGAGGCAATCGGGTCCGTCGCGGCGGTGGGCGACGGGTGGGTCGCGGCGCCGGCTGGCACCGCCGCGGCGATCGCACCGCGCTGCGTCCCGGCCGCGCCGATCCGACCCAGTGCGTCGTAGCCGTAGGACTCCGTCCAAGTGGGCGCCGCGACGTGTGTCACCCGTCCGGCACCGTCCAGCGAGAATCTGCGCGAGGCCCCCCGCAGGTCGTCGGTGATCCGGACCAGGGAGCCCCCTGCCCGGTACTCGAAGGACCTGGCCACCGACCTCGACCCGATCTCGGCGTGGTCTGCTTGAGCCGGGTGGTTCATCACGAGCGAGCCAAGGCAATTCGACCCGTCGAACACCCGATCCAGCGATGCACCGGCAGAGAAGACACGACCGGTTTCCCGGCCCGCCGGGTCGCGGCGGAACCCGACAGCCTGACCGGCCACGGTGAGCGCGAGCGGTTGCCCGGCCGCATCATGGCGCCATTGACTCTGCAGGCCCGCCGGCGTGGTGCGGGAGATCTTGTGCTGATCGGCATCCTAGGCCGACTCCACCCGGCGGCCATTGCACGTGTCGGCCACCACCTGACCTAGCGCATCACGCTCGAAGGCCAGGTGCACCCCCGGCCCGGCGGCTGCGACGAGTCGACTGTTCAGGTCGTAGGAGTAGGTGGTGGTGCCCTCCGGGGTCGACCGCCCGACCAGATCGCCGACCGCGTTGTAGGCACAGACGGCTTCCTGACCGAGCGAATCGGTGACGCCGACAAGCTGGCCGCAGGCATCCACTACATAGCGCACCTGGCTGTCGTGGAAATCGGACTCCGAGACGAGACGGCCGGCGGCGTCATACTCGTAGGACCATGCCCGGCCGGTCGGATCGACGACCTTCCGGAGCCTGAGTTCGGTGTCGTATTCGAGTGCATACCGGGCGCCATCGGAGCCGGTCCGAGCGACCGGTACGTCGAACAGACCGAATTCCAGTGAGGTCGTGCTGCCATCGAAATTGACGGACTCGATGAGATTTCCCTCGGCATCCCACACCGAACGCTCCACTGCGCCATCGGGTTCGGTGCTGAACGCCAGATTTCCTTCCACCGTCCACCCCTGGGTGAATTCGGTTCCCAGCGAATCGACGAACGTGACCAGCCTGCCGAACAGGTCGTAGGACAGGGCGCTGACAGCTCCGAGCTCATCAATGACCTCGACCGGCAAACCCGCGGCATTGGACAGGTACCTGCGCACCCCGCCCAGCGGGCGCTGATCTGTCGCCGGTGCCCCCGTGCCCGAATACGTGTGTCTAGTCACGCCGCCCAGCGGATCCCGTTCGTAGACCGGGTTGCCGCGGCCATCGAATTCGCGCACCCATGCGGCGCCGGCCGGCTCGACCAACCGCACTGGGTCGCCGTTGGCATTCCGCGAAATCGATCGGCTGGTGCCGTCGGCGTACCCGGTCTCGACCAGCCGCCCGGCATCATCCCAAACGAACTGGGTCGTTCGACCTAGCGGGTCGGTCCGGGTCAGTAGATGGTCGAATTCATCCCACGACGACACCGTGGCATTGCCCAGTTCATCGATGAACCGGGTGAGTTGGCGCCGTTCGTTGTGTTCATAGACGCTGGCCGC
>JBBRSR010000022.1:0-66841 GCA_038245175.1 Mycobacteriales bacterium
CCGACTCTTCCCCCCCGCCGCCCAGGGCGGGCCCACCCGGATCAACAACGGTCAGGGGCTCTGTCAGTCATGCAATTTGACGAAAGAAGCCGCGGGCTGGACCAGCACACCGAACCCCGACGGCAGCATCATCATCACCACACCCACCGGACACCACTACCCGAACAGCCCACCCCCACCACCACGATCGCTGCCCTGGACCGACTACGTCTTCCAACCACCCAGCTGGCTCGAACACGCGCTCACCGAACTCCTCGCCAGCGCCATGTGACCCACCGGCCTGGACTCAGGCTGCCCGCCACGGCAGCGTGTAGCCCTGGGTCATCAGGTCGTTCCAGCCGTCGAACGATGCGATGATGCCTGGCATCAGCTCCTGGTCCAGCTTGCCCCCCCTGCCACCGGCCAGGACCAATAGGGCATAGCAGTAGATCCAGTAGAACTGGCTGGCAGGATCGCCCGATCGCCGTTCCAGCTCACTGATCACCGCGGGCATCAAGGTGATCACGAACATGCTCAGCGCGGCCGGCGTTCCGGCGATCTCCTGCACTCCGGAGAGCAACCGGGACCGCATGGCGGCGATCGGCACCGTCTCCTCGGGCACCGTGTCCGGGTGGAACTGCGACGCCCCCTGCGCGGCGTTCAGCACTGCGGTGACCACCGCTCCCCCGTGCTCGCCGATGTAATCCTTCCCCGGGTTCTCCGGCGAGAAGATCCAATTCGCGATCTCGTCCATGATGAGAATTTCCAGGCTGGGAATGTCCGCAATCGACAACTGCGCAAGGCCGACTCGCGTCTCGGGCGACGGCGGTTCCGATGCCGCGGACGAGTTCTCGGCGGCGGCGTCGTTCGGCATCGCCGGAACCTCGATCATCTCAAACCTCCTGGAAGATAAGCCTTCTCAACCGAGCACTGACCTGCCGTAGTGGGCACAGCAGGGTACCTCTCGCCGCGACACGAGAGGTACCCAGGCTGTTCAGGTGGAGCCCGGGCTCCATCGTCAATGGACAGCGCAACCGGGGACATAGTCAGGTCCGATCCTCGTCGAACCTGGTTCAGTAGATGTTGGAGGGCCGAACCATGCCCTCGGCCAGGTCACCGAACCCAGGAGCCATGATCGCTCCCGGATTGACCAGAACCTCTTCCACGATGGCGGTTTCGGTGGTGATCAGCAGCGCAGCGATCGATGCGGCGCTCTGCAACGCCGACCGGGTCACCTTCAGCGGGTCGATGACACCGAACTCGAACATGTCGCCGAATTCGCCGGTCATCGCGTTGAATCCGTGACCGATCGGCAGTTCGCTGACGATCTGCACCACCTCGTCACCGGAGTAACCGGCGTTGATCGCGATCCAACGCAGCGGCTCATCCAATGCGCGCCGGACGATCTCGCTGCCCTGCAACGCATCTCCGGTCAGATTGAGACCATCCAGGGCGGACCGGGCGTGCACCAGCGACGAGCCGCCGCCGGCCACGATGCCTTCTTCCATCGCGGCGCGCGTCGCGGACAGTGCGTCCTCGACCCGGTGCTGCTTCTCGCGAAGTTCCACCCCGGTGGCCGCACCGACATGGATCACCGCAACCCGTCCCGACAGCCGGGCGATCCGCAGGGCCAAGTTGTCCTGGTCGTGCTCATTCTCGGTTCGCTCCAGTTCGCGGCGCAGATGTCCGAGCCGGGCCTCGATCTCACTGGCCTCGCCGGCGCCACCGATGATCGTCGTGCCATTCTCGGTGACCACGATCTTGTGACACACGCCGAGGTCACCGACCTTGACCTGGTGCAAGGTCAGTCCCGATTCCGGGCTCACCACCTTGCCGCCCATCAGGGCCGCCAGGTCCTCGAGCTCGGCGATCCGGCGATGCCCGAATCCGGGCGCCCGAACGACCACCGAGGGGAAGGTGTTGTGCACGTTGTTGGTCACCAGCATGTTTAATGCCGGCCCGTCGACAACCTCGGCCAGGATGACCAGCCCGCGCTTGGATTTGCCCACCTGTTCCAGTACCGGCATCAAATCCTGCACCTGTGAGATCTTCTGGTTCGTCAGCAGCACGAACGGATTCTCGAAGACCGCTTCCATCCGGTCCCGATCGGTGACCATGTACGGCGAGATGTAGCCGTGGTCGAACTCGACGCCGTCGATGAAGGTCAGGTTCAGCCCGAGCGCGGTGGACTCCTCGACGGTCACCACGCCCGAGGTGCCGACCCGGTCCATCGCGGCGGCGATGACGTCGCCGATCGCCCTGTCGTCGCTCGCCGACAGGCTGGCCACGTGAGCGAGGTCGTCGATCCCACCGACCTCGCTCGCCCGACTGGTCAGTGTGGCCACGATCGCCTCGACGGCCTCTTCGATCCCGCGGCGCAGCTGCATCGGATTGGCGCCCGCATCAACGGCGCGAAGCCCTTCCCGGACCAGTGCCTGGGCCAGCACGGTGGCGGTCGTGGTGCCGTCCCCGGCCACCCCGTTGGTCTTCATCGCCACCTCTTTGACCAGCTGCGCACCCATGTTGGCGAACGGATCCCGAAGCTGGATCTCCTTGGCGATCGTCACCCCGTCATTGGTGATTGTCGGTGCGCCGGTGAGCTTCTCGATGATGGCGTTGCGCCCTTTGGGGCCGAGTGTCACCTTCACCGCGTCCGCGAGGGCATTCACACCGGATTCGAGGAGCCTTCTGGCTTCGACGTTGAAACGCAGATCCTTTGCCATTGCTGCACAACCTTTCGAATGAACTTCACGTCGCGGGGATCGAACGAAAATCACACTAAGGAACGAGGATGGCGCGGCCACGAACCCTTCCGTGGTCCAGGTCATCCAGCGCCGTCGCGAAGTCGGTGAGCGCGTACTTCTGGGTGTGGAGCTTCACCTTGCCGGCCGCCGCGAGCACCATCAGTTCGACGAGGTCGTTGTACGACCCCACCAGGTTCCCGACGAAATTGATCTCCGTGGAGATGATGTCGATCGTCGGGATCACCAGATTCCCGCCGTAGCCGACCACGTAATAGCTACCGGCACGGCGCAGCATCGCTACCCCGTCCTCGATCGCCCCGCCCTCACCGACGAAGTCGATGATCGCCTCCGCGCCCTGTCCACCGGTGAGATCCAGCACCGCCTAAACCTGGGTGCCGTCGCCGAGAACCGTGTGCTGAACGCCCATTTCGGTGACCAGTGCGAGCGCTTCGGCCGACCGGTCGACGACGATGATCTCCGCGGCCGACAACGCCAACATGACCTGAACGCCGATATGACCGAGCCCGCCGGCACCGATCACCACGACCTTGTCCCCCGGCCGCAGCTGCCGGGCCGCCTTGGCCACCGCGTGATACGCGGTCAGGCCGGCATCGGCGAGCGCGGCGACATCCGCCGGCTCCAGCGAGGCGTCCAGCTTGACCACCGCTCGCGCGTTGGTCAGCAGGTACTGCGCGTAGCCGCCGTCGCAGTCGATTCCGGGGAAAGCCGAGTTCGCACAATGCACGTCGTCGCCGGCCCGGCAATGCCGGCACAGCCCGCAGGTGACCAGCGGATGCAGAATGACCGGATCGCCGACCTTCAGGTGGCTCACCGCGTCGCCGACAGCGTGCACCCAGCCGGCGTTCTCGTGGCCGATCGTGTACGGCAGGCCGACCCCGGTCTTCTGCTCCCACTGCCCTTCGATCACGTGCAGGTCCGTTCGGCAGACGCCGGCGCCGCCGATCCGCACGATGACATCCAACGGGCCCTTGATCTGCGGGTCCGGCACCTCGTGCAGCACGGGCGTGCTGCCGTAGGCCTCGAGCTGGACGGCCTTCATTCCGAACCCCCGGTGACGTCCGACAGCGCCAGGTGGTGCCGGGCACCGCCGGTGACCGCGAGCTGATCCGCTCCGTCATCGGTGACACCGGACAGCGTGCCCGGCTCGTTCTCGGTGCCGTATCGCACCTTGAGCAATCCCCTGCACAGGTGCCCGTTGCCTTCGATGCTCACCCGGACCGCCTTGGCGAATCGCAGCTTGAGCGCGACGGCCGCCTCGGGGATCCGCTCCCCGTGTTCGTCGGTCAGCAGGTACTCGTGCAGACGGGTGGGCATGCCGAGGTCAGCCCGCCGATGCGCCAACGATGTCCGCTCCTGGCCGGCGGGCAGGTCGAACAGCTGAGCCGAGAACAGCTCCGCCACTTCCCACCCGCGATCCAGCAGCACCCGGCAAGCCCGCTCCATGCTGGCCAGGTAGGCCTTCCGCTGGAACGTCAGACGCAGTTCAGCGAGGTCGTCGACCGCCTGGCCCGGAAAGGCGCCATCGAATCCGGCTCGCTCGGCTACCCCGGCGTTGATCTCGGCGGACGCGAAGTGATCGAGCAGCTCGATCCGAACGCTGTTCACACCGGGACACCGGGGATCGCGGCCACCGCGTCATGCGCGTCGGCCACCATCAGGTAGGCGAAATTGGGGGCACAGAAGTAGGTCGGCAGCCGGAGAGTCACCGCGACATCGCCCTTGAGCACACCGACTTCGCTGACAAACGTCAGGTCGGTGATGGACTCGTCCAGCTCCGGATCCCGAACCGTGCCCAGCGCCGCCCAGATGCGTTCGCGCAGCTCCGACGCCGACGTCGGGGCCAGATCCGGGCGGTGAATCTCCAAAGTGGTCATACCGCCACCGGGACCGGGGCCGATCCGATTGCCTGGTCGGCCGGTGTGGAGGCCGGCAGTTGGCATTCTGCGGGCACCTCGAAGTCGTAGAGCTTGGCCGCATTCAGGCCCAGGATCTTCTTCTTGATGTCCGTGGTCAGCACGCCGTACTCGGACTGCATGTCCGCCGGAATCTGGAAGTCGACGAACATCTCGATCAGCCACTTCGGCTGCCAGATCGCATAGTCGCTGGCAAAGGTGATCCGGTCGGAGCCGATCCAGTACAGCAGCTCGCCGAGAATCTGGGCGAAGTAGCGCGGCCGGCTGTACATGAAGGGCATCGCCACGGCGAGGCCACCGTACACGTTGGGCTCCTGGGTGGCGATCCAGCAGAAGTCCTCCAGCCGGGGCAGCCCGACGTGTGATCGCGATCAGCGACGAGCTGGTGATGATGAACGACCAAGCGCGGCAGAGTCTGAACTCGGCCGACCAGGCCGGACTGCTCGCCCGCGCGGCGGATCTGCGGGGCTTGGCCCGGCCGACCACGCTGGTCGCCGAATTGCCCAGCGGCCTGATGTCACGGATGCACTATCAGCCCGCATTCCTGGCGGAGCGCCTGGTCGGCGGGGTGCTGCGGGTCCAGTTCAGTTCGACCTCGGTTCCACCGGAACGGGAGATACCTAGCGGCCACACCCAGCTCCTCAACATGCCCGGTCTGGTCGGCGCATCGGCGGGCTGGCTGCGCTGTGGCCGGTCGATCAACGACTGGTACGGCAACCGGGAATGGGTCGCCCTCGAGGGTGAACCCGGGGTCGGCAAGCTGGCGCTCGCCCGCGCCGTCCACCGCCGCCATCACCCCACGGGCCGGATTGCGGTGTTCGACGTACCCGAGCCCACCGACATCGAGAAATGGCTCGACACGGTCAGCGAAGCGCTGTCCGAAGAAGGCGGGGCGGTGATCCTGCAGAACGTCGACCGCCTCGACCCGGCGGGCGTGACCGGCGTCGCCGATCTATTGGCCGAAGCATCGGCCCACGCCGATCAGCCGAGCTATCCATGGGTCGCGATCACCATGTCCGCGGATCGGACCGGCACCGAGGTCGAGGCGCAGCTACTCCCGCACTTCCCGCACACGCTCCAGGTGCCTGCACTGCGACATCGGCTCGACGACCTTCATCTGCTCGTCCCGCACCTGCTGAACCGGATGGCCGGTCCGGCGCAGGGTCTGACCTGTTCGCCGGAGGCGATGCGGCAGCTGATGAAACTGCCGTGGCTGGGCAATGTGGCCGAGTTGAGCGAGGTCCTGCATCAGGTGGTGCGGCTGCGGCGGTCGGGCACCATCACCGTCGAGGACCTGCCGGCCAAATGTCGGGCGGGCGCCAGGCGGCAGCTCACCCCGCTGGAGAACCTCGAGCGGGACGCGATCGTGGCCAGTCTGTTGGCCAACGACTTCAACAAGGAGCGGGCCGCCCAGGAGGTCGGCATGTCCCGCGCCACGATCTATCGCAAGATCAGGCAATACGGTATTCACGTTCAGCTGGCCACCGACCGGCCCAGTTAGTCACGGTTGCCCGTTCGGGGCTGCTATGCCGCGCTACTCGGGGAGATGGAATACCTCCGCGAGCAGGGTCATCGATCGATCGGCCGGTCGCCCATGGATTCCACTGAAGAACTCCGCCATCTCGGACTGCCAGCGGGCGTTCACCTGCGTCAGCTCCATGGCCCGCTGCGCGGCGGCCAGATCGTCGGCCTCGACATAGCCGATGAGGAGTCCGTCCTCGCCCAGGAAGAGCGAATAGTTGCGCCAGCCAGCATCGCGCAACGCCTGCAACATGTCCGGCCAGACCTCGCTGTGCCGCCGGGTGTATTCGGCGAGCCGATCGGTCCGTACCTGTAGCCGGAAGCAGTAGCGCACGGTGCTCGTCTCTGTTCGCTGGGAGATGCCGCCCAGATGTGTGGTCGCTGGCGTTGAGTGCGGCGACTTGAGGTGCGTACTCGAACCTCAACTCGACGCGTCAGTCGGCTGGCTGTCAGTCCGATACCGCACTGTCCGCTACCGCACTGTCCGGTGCGGTCTCCAGCTCCGCGAGATGAGCGTGCAGCGTCTGCGCGTTGGCGATGACGAAGCGGTGGATCACGGCTAGCTCGGCGTCATCGAATCGATCCAGCACCTCGGTGGTGCGACGCCCGAGCGGGCCGAAGAACGCCACCCCGGTTTCCATCCCCTGCTCGGTGTAGCGCAGGTGAACAACCCGGTTGTCCCGCGGGTTGTCCCGAGTTCGGCGCACGTGACCGGCACCCTCCAGTCGGTCGATGACGTAACTGGTTCCGCCGGAAGACAGCCCCAGCCGCTGACGGAGCAGGCCGGGCGTCAGTGGGCTCCCGCTGCCCTCGGCGCTCATGATCGCCACCAAAGCCTGCAGGTCGGCATGCTGTAGTCCGTGCAGTGCCGAAAAGGCCTGACCCAGTCGGGCCGAATCGGTGCCGTAGCGGCGAAGCGCATCCACGATCGCCCAGACCAGCCGCGCCCGCCCGTTATCGGCCGGGAAAAAATTGGTCATAGTGAGCCGCCTCCTCTGGATACACGGTAACTTGAGACCAAGTAATTCATTGAATGAGAGATCCAGCCCGTTGGGTTGGGCCGACGAAGGAGACGCCATGACGAGTGTCGACGAAGCACAGGATCCCCGGTCCGGCGTCGATTCGGCGGTCGACCCGCCCAGCGACCCGCCCAGGGACCCCAGAACGCAGGGCCGGCGGCGGCTGCCGCGCGGCATTCCGTTCTTCGCGATCATCGCGGTAGCCGTCGTGGCCTTCCTGGCCGGCGGCTTCGGTGGCTCCTACCAGGGCAAACTGGGCGAGGTCCAGAAGAATGACAACTCCTCCTATCTCCCCGCGTCGGCCGAATCCACCGAGGCAGGCGCCGAGGCGGCGAAGTTCAATCAATCCCAGTCCATTCCGGGATTCCTGGTGTTTCACCGTGACTCGGGGCTGACAGAGGCGGACAAGACCGCCATTGCCGCATCGTTCGCCGCTGTCTCCGCGGTCGACGGCGTCGACGCCGAAGCCATCGCGGCACCGACTTTCGCCGCCGATGGCACAGCCGCCTCGATCTATGTTCCGCTGATCGCCAATCAGAACGGGGTGGCCGTCAACGGCGACGAGTTGGTCACCGTCGAGAACGCGGTGATCGCCGCGGCGAGGGTCGGGGTGCCGGACGGCCTCCAGGTCTATCCGGCCGGACCCGGCGGGCTGCTGGTCGCCCTGATCGACGCCTTCTCCGGGCTGGACGGCACCCTGCTGATCACCGCCGGCGGCATCGTCGTGCTGATCCTGCTGCTGGTGTACCGGTCACCGGTGCTGTGGTTCTTCCCGCTGTTGTCGGCCGTGCTGTCGCTCGGCTTGTCATCGATGGTCATCTACTACCTGGCCAAGAACGATGTGCTCACGCTGACCGGGCAGAGTCAGGGCATCCTGTCGGTGCTGGTCCTGGGCGCCGGAACCGACTACGCGTTGCTCTTGATCTCGCGATATCGGGAGGAGCTGCACAACTACGAGAGCCGCTCGGACGCGATGATCAAGGCGTGGAAAGAGTCGGCGCCGGCGATCTTCGCCTCCGGGGCGACCGTCATCATCGGCCTGCTCTGCCTGAGCTTCTCCCAACTCAACTCCAACAAGAGCCTCGGCCCGGTGTCGGCGATCGGCATCGGCTGCACGCTGCTGGTGATGATGACGTTCCTGCCGGTGTCCCTGGCGCTGGCCGGCCGCTGGGTTTTCTGGCCCCGCCGCCCCACCACCAAGACGCCGGCCCCTGAACCAGGCACCGACGGCATCTGGGGACGTATCGCCCGATTCATCGGTACCCACCACCGGCCCGCGTGGATCGGCGCCACCGTGCTGCTGCTGCTGTGCCTGTTCGGGATCAGCGGACTCAAGACCAACGGTCTGTCGGCCGCCCAGACGTTCACCAGCAAGCCGGATGCGGTGCTGGGCCAGAACCTTTATGACGCGAAGTTCGACAAGGGCGTCGGCGCCCCCGCGGTCATCGCTGCCAACGCCGACGCCGCAGATGCGGTGATCACCGCGGCTTCCGCCGTACCGGGCGTCTCCACCAAGCCCGGGTCGGTGTGCGTCCAGATCGACTACGCCAAGGTCGCTGCCCTGCGCAGCGCCGCCGCGGCCGGCGGCGCACCGGGTGGTGACGCGACGGGCGGCGCACCGGCCGGCGCCATCGGGTGCCCGCCGGCCGCGCTGCAGGTTGCTCCGATCGACAACCGGATCATCATCACCGCGACCCTGACCGATTCATACGACTCGCGGGCCGCCTACGACACGATCGCCCTGCTCCGGACCACCCTGCACGCCGTACCCGGCGCCGACGCGCTGGTCGGCGGCACCAGCGCAGCCAACCTGGACGTACAGAACGCCTCGGTACACGACCGCAATCTGATCATCCCGATCGTGCTGTTGGTCATCTTCGCGGTGCTCGCGCTGCTGCTGCGCGCTCTGCTCGCACCGTTGCTGCTCATCACCACGGTGGTGCTGTCCTTCGGCGCCACGCTGGGCGTCTGCGGCTGGCTGTTCACGCACGTCTTCCAGTTCGCCGGCGCCGATCAGTCATTCCCGCTGTTCGCGTTCGTTTTCCTGGTCGCACTCGGTATCGACTACAACATCTTCCTGATGACCCGGGTGCGGGAGGAAGCCCTCAAATTCGGCACCCGGCAGGGCGTACTGCGCGGGCTGGCGGTCACCGGCGGGGTGATCACCTCGGCAGGAGTCGTGCTGGCGGCGACCTTCGCCGTCCTCGGGGTCCTGCCGCTGGTGTTCCTGGCCGAACTGGGCTTCGCCGTCGCGTTCGGCGTGCTGCTCGACACCCTGATCGTCCGGACGATACTTGTTCCGGCGCTGGCCCACGACATCGGCCGGAAGATCTGGTGGCCGTCGAAGCTGGCTGCCGGCCCGGAGTGAATCACTCCTGGTGCCGCCCACTGGCGATGGACCGATCGGTCGATGTTAGGTTAGGCTAGGCTATCTAACCCCTAGATGCCGACAGTCCCATTTCCACGCGGCCACCAGGAAGCAGCCCGATGACCAGACGATCGACCCTCACTGTTGCCGGCATCGCGATTGCGGTGGCGGCACTGACCGCCTGCAGTTCGGCCACCACCGCCACCGCGACGGCCGCCGGCACGTCGGCGGGAGCTTCGGCGGCCTCATCCGGAGCCGGGGCCGACGACTCGGAGCCGGTCGAGGAGCCGTTGGATCCCGAAGCACTGGTGATCTACAACGCCCAGCACGAGAACCTCACTCAGGCCTGGGCGGATGAATTCAGCACGCTGAACGGTGGCGTCAAGGTCCAGCTGCGCAACGGCAGCGACCTGGAGATGGCCAACCAGCTCGTGGCCGAGGGCGCGGACTCGCCTGCCGATGTCTTCATCACCGAGAACTCGCCCGGCATGAACGTGGTCGAGGGCGCGGGACTGCTCGCATCGATCGATGCCGACACGTTGTCCCAAATTCCGTCCCAGTTCTCGCCCAGTACCGGCAAGTGGATCGGGGTGGCCGCCCGATCAACGGTGTTCCTCTACAACACGTCCAAGATTACCGAAGATCAGCTACCGGCTTCGCTGATGGACCTGGCCGAACCGGCGTGGCAGGGCCGCTGGGCCGCCTCGCCCAGCGGCGCCGATTTTCAGGCCATCGTCAGCGCCATGTACGAGATGAAGGGCGCTGCCGCGACCGAGGCCTGGCTGACCGGGATGAACGACAACTTCACCGCCTACAAGGGCAACACCACTGTGATGAAGGCCGTCAACGCCGGGGAGATCGACGGCGGCGTGATCTACCACTACTACTGGTACGGCGATCAGGGCAAGACCAAGGAGAACAGCGCCAACACGGCGCTGCACTTCTTCGGAAACCAGGATCCCGGAGCATTTGTCAGCGTTTCCGGGGCCGGTGTCCTCACGTCCAGCCCCCAGCAGGCCCTGGCGCAGAGCTTCGTCAAGTTCGTCGCCAGCAAGGCCGGTCAACAGATCGTCGCGAACACGGTGTTCGAATATCCGCTGCTGGACACCGCATCCAAGACCAACTCCGGGTTGAAGCCACTGTCCTCCCTCGACCCGCCCGTGGTCGATCCGGCCAAGCTGAACAGCGTCGCGGTGTCCGATCTGATGACGCAGGTCGGTCTGCTCTGAGTGTTCACCAGCCCGTGACATCGCCGCTGCCACCTGCCAGGACCCTCGGTATTCGACACAGGGTAACGAGCCGCTTCCGCGGCGCCCCACCCGCTTTCGTGTTGATCGCCGCCGCGGTTGCCCTGATATCCCTGGTGCCGGTCGGGTTCGTGCTGTTCTCGGTGATCGACGCAGGACCGAGACGGGCCATCGCCTTGATCTTTCGTCCGCGAGTGGGCGCACTGCTGCGCAACACCGGACTGCTCGTCGTGTCGACCATGGCGGTGTGTGCGGTCGTCGGCACCGCCTGCGCCTTTCTGGTGGAGCGCACCCTGCTCCCCTGTGCCAGGTTCTGGGGGCCGCTGTTGGTGGCGCCCCTGGCCGTGCCGGCCTTCGTCACCAGTTACGGATGGGTATCCGTGGTTCCCGGGATCGACGGGCTCAGCGGGGCGACGTTGATCGTGAGCCTGGCGTATTTTCCGCTGGTCTACCTGCCCGTCACGGCTGCCCTTCGAGGTACCGATCCCGCCTGGGAGGAACAGGCTAGGTCGCTCGGACAATCGCCGACCCGGGCGTTCCTGACGGTGACGCTTCCGCAGCTCAGGCCGGCCCTGCTCGGCGGATCACTACTCGTCGGTCTGCACACCTTCGCCGAGTTCGGCGCGTTCCAGTCGTTGCGGTTCTCGACCTTCACCACGGCCATCTACGAGCAGTACCAGTCCACCTTCGCCAGCGCCGCCGGCAACATGCTGGCCGTTGTTCTCGTGCTGTGCTGCCTGGTGCTGGTGACCGGTGAGTTCGCGCTCACCCGGCGCCGAGTTTCGCGGACCGGTTCGGGCAGTCCGCGGCCGCATACCCGACTCCGGCTGGGGTGGGGGTCGGTACCGGCATCGGCCGGGCTGGTGGCCGTCATCGTGGCTGCGCTGGGGGTTCCGTTGTCCAGTGTGGTGTATTGGCTGGGCTTGGGTGGCCGTGCGGCGTGGACCAGTGGGGTCTTCTCGGCCGCCGTGGCGACCGTGCAATTGGCGGCCACCGCGGCGCTGATCACCACCGTGCTGGCCTTTCCGGCCGCGTATCTGGCCGTTCGGCACCGCGGGATACTGAGCGGTGTGACTGAGCGGGTCAGCTATCTGTCGGCCGCCGTACCGTCGCTCGTCGTCGCGCTGGCGTTGGTCACGGTCACGGTGCACTACGTGAAGCCCGTCTACCAGACGTTCGTCACGCTGCTGGTGGCCTATGTGGTGCTGCTGCTGCCGCGGGCGCTCGTCCCGCTGCGGGCCGGGCTGGCGCAGTCGCGAGTCGAGCTCGAGGAGGCCTCCCGAGCCCTGGGCCGGTCCCGATCGAGCACGCTCTGGCGAGTAACGGTGCCGCTGGCGGCGCCGGGCATCGCAGTCGCCGCAGCCCTGGTCTTCCTGGCCACCACCACCGAGCTCACCGCGACGTTGATGCTCGGACCCACCGGTCTGCGAACGCTGGCGACCCGGTTCTGGAGCCTGACCGGCAGCATCGACTACGTCGCCGCGGCCCCGTACGCGGCCCTGATGATCGTGGTGTCCGCTCCCGTCACCTACCTGCTGCTGCAGCAGTCCCGACGGGTGTCGGGTCGATGACCGAACTGTCGGTCCGCAGCGTCGGCAAGTCCTTCGGCCAGGTCCGGGCCCTGAACGAGGTCAGCTTCGACGTCGACAGCGGCAGCACCACCGCACTGCTCGGGCCCTCCGGCTGCGGCAAGACCACCCTGCTGCGGATCGTCGGCGGATTCGAACAGCCGGACGCCGGCACTGTCTGGATCAGCGACCAACTGGTCAGCGGGGCCGGCGTATCGACGCGGCCGGAACATCGGTCGATCGGCTACGTCGCGCAGGAAGGTGCCCTGTTCCCGCACCTCACCGTGGCCGGCAACATTCAGTTCGCGCTGCATCGCGCCGAACGGCGAGCCAAGACCAGGCTCGCCGAACTGCTGGAACTGGTCAGCCTGGACGCCGATCAGCTGACCCGGTATCCACATCAGCTGTCCGGAGGTCAGCAGCAACGAGTCGCCCTTGCCAGGGCGCTGGCCCGCCGACCCAGCCTGATGTTGCTGGACGAACCGTTCGCGGCGCTGGATGCGAGCCTGCGCGCGGACACCCGCGACCTGATGGCCGCCGCACTGGCTGCGGAGAAGGTGACCACGGTGTTGGTCACCCATGACCAGGAGGAGGCCCTGTCCTTCGCCGACCAGGTCGTCGTGCTGCGGGACGGCCGGGTGCGGCAGGCCGGCCGTCCCCGGGATCTGTACAACAATCCCGCCGACCAGTGGACCGCCCAGTTCCTCGGCGACGCCGTACTGGTGCCGGCGACGGTGACCTCGGGGCGGGCATCGTCGGCGCTGGGGACGGTGCCGGTGAGCGGCGAAACCCGGGATGGTCCAACCACCCTGATGATGCGGCCGGAACAATTGCGGCTGACGCCGATCGGCGACTCGAGCCACCCCGACTCGAGCCACGGCGACTCGAGCCACGGCGACTCGATCTACGGCGACATCATCGGCGTCTCCTACCGAGGACACGACACTGTGGCCACGGTCCGGCTGGCCGTGCATCCCGCGCTGACCATCAGCTGCCGCAGTGCTGGGGATCCGGCCGGGTTACAGCCGGGTGTGCAGGTGCAGGTGACGGTCACCGGCGAAGCGCAGGCCTTTGACGCGGACTGACTCGCCGCGCAGCTCATCGTCCGGCGAGTCAGAAGCTGTCGGCGCCGTCCGGGTCGAAGATGTGCATGGCGGCTTCCTCGGCGCTGGCGGCGCCACCGGCGAAACCCTCGTCCTCGGCAATCAGATCCTTCTCGGTGTCCCCATAGCCGTTATCGCCGAAGTCGACCAGCCGACCGGCCCGCTCATCACCGAGCTCGAGTGCTTCCACCTCGCTGCTGTCCCTCGAGGCCGCCAGCACGTCGACGTCGGGTTCCTCGGCGGCCAGCAGCTCATCCAGGCTCAGACCCTCGGCCTCTTCGGCCTCCGTGGGGATCTTGGTTCGTGGCTCGTAGTCGGGGGGCGAGTAACCCTCGTCGAGCGGATCGGCCAGGCCACGGCTCTCCAGGGAATCCCCGGCGGTCAGCTGCTCGTTGGTGCCTTCGCTACCATCGTTGCTGTCCAGCGCACTATTGGTGCCGTCCTGATCACTCACTTCGAAATTCTCCCCAGTTGTTACGGACCCTGCTAACGACTCTGTTTGCGACTCTGTCATCTCTTCGGCGTCCTCTCGCAGATTGCGTCGCTTCCGCGGGCGCCTCTCCCTCAAACCTAGTCGCCTTGGAGCGCGCTACCGACCCAGCACTCGCCGCAGCGTCGGCAACATCCGCGCCGTGGCCAGCCCCCGGTGGGAAATCGCATCCTTGACCTCGGGGGCCAACTCCGCGGACGCCAGCCCGCCGGCGTCATCGGGCCGGAACAGCGGGTCGTAGCCGAACCCGTTCGTGCCGCGGCCCGCCCGCAGGACGGTTCCCCGCCATTCGCCGCGCACCACCGCGAGCTCGCCGGACGGCTGCGCCAGGGCCAGCGCGCAGACGAAGGCCGCCCCACGTCGCCCATCGGGGACATCACGGAGCTGCGCCAGCAGCAGCTCGTTGTTGCGTGAGTCGTCGCCGTGGATGCCCGCCCAGCGGGCCGACAGAATGCCGGGCATCCCGTTGAGCGCGTCCACGCAGAATCCGGAGTCATCGGCCAAGGCGATCTCGCCGGTCTCGCGCGCCGCCTGCACCGCCTTGTCCCGCGCGTTCTCCTCGAACGACGCGCCGGTCTCGGGTTCCTCGGGAAATTCCGGCACATCGGCCAAGCCCAGAACGGTGACCGTCTCGCCGAGGATTCGCTGCAGCTCGGCGAGTTTGGCCCGATTCCGGGTGGCCAGCAGAACCCGGCTCATCCCTTCCCGCCGGCCGCCCGGGTTGGCAGCGGCTTCGGGTACGGCAGGGCCAAGGCCTCCCGCTGCCGCGCCGCCAGGGTGTCGATCCCAGCCAACGCCATGTCGATCATCGTGTTCAGGGTGTTGCGGGAGAACGTCGCGCCCTCACCGGTGCCCTGAACCTCGACGATGGTGCCGGCGTCGGTGGCCACCACGTTCATGTCGACCTCCGCCCGCGAGTCCTCCTCGTAGGGCAGGTCCAGCCGCACCTTGCCGCCGACCACGCCGACCGACACCGCGGCGATCTGGCAGGACAGCGGCTGGGGATCGGCCAGCGCCCCCGCCGCCCGGAGCCAGCTCACCGCGTCGGCCAACGCCACATAGGAGCCGGTGATCGCCGCTGTCCGGGTACCACCGTCGGCCTGCAGTACGTCACAGTCGATGGAGATGGTGTTCTCCCCGAGTGCCGCCAGATCGATGCAGGCCCGCAAGGACCGGCCGATCAACCGGCTGATCTCATGGGTTCGGCCACCGATCCGGCCCCGGACGGACTCCCGATCAGTGCGTTCATGGGTGGCCGACGGCAACATCGCGTACTCCGCGGTCAGCCAGCCCAGGCCCGAGCCCTTCCGCCAGCGCGGCACCCCGCGGGTCACCGAGGCCGCGCACAGCACCTTCGTCCCGCCGAACTCGACCAGCACCGAACCTGCCGGGTGCAACTGGTAGCCCCGGGTGAACGCCACCGGGCGGAGCTGATTGTCTTGTCTGCCGTCTAATCTCGCCATGCGCCCCAGGTTATCGGTCCGGACGGCGTGCACAGCTCGCTCCCGACCTCAGAGCTGGCTCACCGCGCCGATCTCCGGTCCCAGGAATCGGCGGCCCAACCGGGTGAACGGCGCCGGGTCGCCGGTCGCCAGGAACTGGTGCGGATGCGCCGGATGATCACCGGGCGCCAGTAGATCCAGCTCGGTCAGCAACCGGTAGACATCCTTGGCGGTCTCGTCGGCGCTGGACACCAGCGTCACCGAATCTCCCATGACCAGCGACAACACCCCCGCGAGCAGCGGGTAGTGGGTGCAGCCCAGCACCAGGGTGTCGATCTCCCGCTGCTGCAGCGGCGCCAGATACGACTCCGCCAATCCCAGGATCTGCCGGCCTGAGGTGATCCCCCGCTCGACGAAATCCACGAACGACGGGCACGCAACCGGATGCACCGTCACCCCGGGGGCGACTGCGAACGCGTCCTGATAGGCGCCGGATCCGATGGTCGCGGCCGTCCCGATCACGCCCACCTGGCCGGTCCGGGTGGCCCCGATCGCCCGGCGGACGGCCGGCCGGATGACCTCGACGACCGGCACGTCATAGCGCTCCCGGGCATCGGCCAGGCAGGCCGCGGAGGCGGTGTTACAGGCGATCACCAGCATCTTCACCCCGTCATCGACCAGGCGGTCGGCGATCTGGAGAGCGTATTTACGCACGGTGGCGATCGGCAGAGGCCCGTACGGCCCGTTCGCCGTGTCCCCCACATACCGGAGCTGCTCGGCGGGGAGCTGATCCAGGATCGCCCTGGCAACCGTCAGGCCACCCATGCCGGAATCGAATATGCCAATGGGCGCGCTGTTCACGGCGCCCACGCTACTTCAGGCCGGCGCCGTTCAGTGCCGGCTTGCGCCGGCGCGGACCGTCGGCCGCGGCCACCAGGAACGCGGCCAGCAGGCCGCCGACGGCGCCGAACACGTGTGACTGCCAGGAGACGCCGGTGGTTCCGGGAATCAAGCCCCAGAACACGCCGCCCCAGATCGCCAGCAGGACCAGACCCAGCACGATCTGCCAGACATTCCGGGTGAAGGCGCCGCGCACGACCAGGTAGGCCAACCAGCCGAACACGATGCCGGAAGCGCCGATGATGACGCTCCCCGACGCGCCGGTCAACCACGCTCCCAGGCCGCTGACCAGCCAGACCAGCACCGTCACCGCGATGAACTGCTTGGCGCCGTTCACCATCAACAGGAAACCGAAGACGATCAACGGGATGGTGTTGCTCAGCAGATGCGTCCAGCTGCCGTGCAGCAGCGGCGAGGTGATCACGCCCACCAACCCGCTCAACGCACGCGGATGGATCCCGCCCAGACTGTTCAGATTCAGCGCCGGAAACGAGTTGAGGAGCTGAACCACATACATCACCGCGACCAGCACGCCGGGCACGATCAGCGCCGTCTGCCAGCGATCCGGGACCAGTTCGCGGTTCTGCTTGACCGGCTTGGTCGATGGCCTCGGTGCGGGGAACGTCATAGCTACCAGGCTACCGATTCGCGCCACGCAGGCATCAGGGAAATACCCCGAATCCGACCCGAGCTCGCCACGGGCCCGGTCCATCAGCGGCCCTAGCGCATCAGCGCCGTGACCAGCGAATCCTGCAGGGCCGAGAGCCAGCGATAGGCGTCGTACATCATCGGGCCCGCGTCGCCGAGGTCGGTGGCGTCCAGATCCGGCTCCACGTCGTCCTCGACGATGCCCAGCCGAACACCCAACGCGAGCCGGACATCGTTGAGCGCGGCAGCCCATTCCTGAGCGGTCTCCTCGGACAGCCGGACGGTGCCGCCGCCCGGCGGCAGCGAGTCGAGCAGGGCCACCGCGGCGTGATCTTTGGCGGTGATCAGTGCCGGTTCGTAGAGAATCCGCATTCCGGCGGCGAGCTCCGGATCATCCCGGTGGAAGCTGGGCAGTAGCCGGGCCAGCGCGGGGTCATCCGGCGGGGTGCTCGAAGCGGCCTGGATTCCGGTGATCGCCTCCAGCGGGTCGCTGGGCCACTCGGCCCTGCGATAGGCCAGCAGGTCACGGATCTGATCGGTCACATCGGCCAGCAAGGCGACCTCCCCCGCATGCAGCGCGACGACAAGCTTGCCGTGGCGGCGGCGGAAACCGGCCACGTCAGACGTCCTGTTGCAGGGTGGCCCAGAGGCCGGCGCCCTGGAGCTTGGCGACGTCGACTTCCATCTGCTCCCGGGTGCCGCTGGAGACGGCGGCCTGCCCCTTATAGTGCACGTCGCTCATCAGTTTCTCGGCCTTCGGTTTCGGGTGGCCGAGCAACTTCATGAAGACGAAGGTGACGTAGGACATCAGATTCACCGGGTCGTTCCAAACAATCGTCACCCACGGAGCCTGGGTCTTGACCACCTCATCCGCCAGCTGGACGGTCTCGGTGGTGGGCGCGCTCATGACCTCATTGTTCCACTTCATTGCGCACGTCACTGTTCTGTTGGCCTTGGCAGGTCGCACACACCGCAGCCTCGTAGGCTTCGGTCCTATGACGCCACCTACGGCCGGGTCCTCATCCACCGCCCTGATGACCGACCACTACGAACTGACGATGCTGCAGGCGGCGCTCCGCGATGGCACCGCGGGCCGGCGCTGCACCTTCGAGGCCTTCACCCGGCGACTGCCGGACGGGCGCCGGTACGGCGTCGTCGCCGGGATCGGCCGGATCGTCGAAGCGGTGACAGAATTCCGGTTCGGCGAGGTCGAACTGGCGGGCCTGCGCGGGGTACTCGACGAGCCGACGCTGGAGTACCTGGCCGGCTATCGGTTCGACGGTGACATCGACGCCTACCCCGAGGGTGAGCTCTTCTTCCCCGGGTCACCGATCCTGACGGTGCGCGGGACGTTCGCCGCGGCCGGGATTCTGGAGACCCTGGTGTTGTCCATCCTGAATCACGACTGCGCGATCGCGGCCGCGGCCGCCCGGATGGTGACAGCGGCCGACGGCCGCCCGATCATCGAGATGGGATCGCGGCGCACCCACGAGGAGGCAGCGGTGGCCGCCGCCCGGGCAGCGTATCTGGCCGGCTTCACCGCGACCTCCAACCTCGAGGCGGGCCGCCGCTACGGTATTCCCACCCGCGGGACGGCCGCCCACTCGTTCACCCTGCTGCACGACACCGAGGAGGCCGCGTTCGCCTCGCAGATCGCCTCGCTCGGCGTCGGCACCACTCTGCTGGTAGACACCTACGACATCACCAAGGGCATCGCGACGGCGATCCGGGTGGCCGGTCCCGAGCTGGGCGCCATCCGAATCGACTCCGGCGACCTGGGCGTGTTGGCGCGGTCCGCACGACACCAACTCGACTCGCTCGGCGCGAAGAAGGCCAGGGTGGTGCTGTCCGGCGACCTGGACGAATACGCGATCGCCGCGTTGCGGTCCGAGCCCGTCGATGTCTACGGCGTCGGCACGTCGCTGGTTACCGGATCGGGGGCGCCGACGGCCAGCATGGTCTACAAATTGGTCGAGGTCGACGGCCGGCCGGTCGCCAAACGGAGTGAGAACAAGAAGTCCTACGGCGGGCACAAGTCCGCGCTGCGCCGGCACCGGGACACCGGAACGGCCACCGAGGAGGTCGTGTACCTCGTCGACGGTCCGGTCCCCGAGGTCGCCGAATTCGATCTGCCGTTGCCGCAGCCGTTGTTCCGGGCCGGCCGGCCGGTGAACGGACTGCCGACCCTTGACCAGTCTCGCGGGCGCTTGGCCAGGGCGCTCGTATCGCTACCCTGGTCGGGGCTCAAGCTGTCCCGCGGGGATGCGGCGATTCCAACCACGGTGCTTGCACCCTGACCCTGCCCGACTCCTACCGCCCGATACCTACGGCCCGACACCTGCAGCCCGACCCACGCAGCCCGACCCACGCAGCCCGACCCACGCAGCCCGACCCACGTAGGAAGATCCGCCCGATGACCCAGACCTATTCACCGGCCACCGCCCTGGTGGTCGTCGATCTCCAGAGGGATTTCGCCGACCCTGCGGGGTCGCTGTATGTCCGCGGCGGCGAGGACACCGTTGCCGGCATCGCCGACGAAGTGGCCGCAGCGCAGGCGGCGGGCGCGACCGTCGTCTACACCCAGGACTGGCATCCGGCCTCGACTCCCCACTTCGCCAAGGACGGCGGGATCTGGCCGGTGCACTGTGTGATCGATTCGGCGGGGGCAGCTCTGGTCGATGGGCTGCCGGTGGTCGGCCCGGTGGTCCGCAAGGGGTCCGGGCCGGAGGACGGCTACTCCGGATTCTCGGTGAAGAACCTGGACACCGGATCGGTGCGCGGCACCGAGCTGTCCACGATTTTGGATGAGAACGGCGTGATGTCCATCATCGTGGTGGGCCTCGCCGGGGACTGGTGCGTCAAGGCGACCGCCATCGACGGCGTCGCCCTCGGCTACGAAGTCACCGTGCCGTTGGCGCTGACCCGCTTCGTGGAGCTGCGTCCCGGCGACACCGACGCCGCGGTCGCCGAGATGAAGACCGCCGGGGTGCACCTCGTCTGACCTGGTGGCTCAACGGGCCAGCGTCGCCATCCGCGCGGCCAGCCCGATGAACACCGTGCCGGCCACCCGGTCCAGCCCCTTGCGGACAGGGGGACGGGCGAAATAGCCGCGGGCCCTGGCGGCCATGACCGCCAGCCCGAAGAACCACACCGAGTCGATGGCGATCATGATGGCCGCGAGAATCAGCGTGGTGGCGAAGACCGGAGCGCCCACCGGAATGAACTGTGGGAAGAAGGCCAGACAGAAGACCATCGCCTTCGGGTTCGCGAGGTTGGTCAGCAGACCCGTGCCGAACCCCGACCACCGGCCAGGCGGCGCCTCCGCAGTCGGCGCCGGCCCGTCCACCACGCGGAAACTACCCCGCCAGGCCTGCACACCCAGGCCGAACAGCACCACCGCGCCGACGATCTTGAGCACCGTGAACGCCGCCGGGCTGGCCGCGACCAGCGCCGCCACCCCCAGACCGGCCAGCAGCACCCAGGCCAGGATGCCCAGCTCGATACCCACCAGGACGGGCACCGACTCCCTGGCGCCGTGCACCGCGGAGTGCCGGATGATCAGCGCGAATGCCGGCCCGGGGCTCAGCGTGATGAGCACGGTGGCCAGCAGGAACGGCAACAGCGAGTCGAGCGGGATCACCTCGAGAGCGTCTCAGTCCGAGGGGTTGGACCGCAACCCGATTCGATCTCCGCGGGCGGCACGGATCGCCTACAGACCGCTGGCGTCGGCGATCACCGTGACCGTCCCCGGTTCGATCTCGGTGAAGCCCGCGTCTCGAACGGCGACCAGTCGCTGCCCCCAGCCGCGCTCTGCATCTCCCGCCGCGACCAGCGCGCCGGACCAGGCCCACTCGCTCAGCCGCTGCAGCGATACCGGCAGACCGGCGGCCAGCCAACGGGTCAGCGCGCCGGAATCGCCGACGGACAGCAGCGCGGCGCTGATCATCCCGGCGTGTCCGGTCTGGGCCATCATCTTCCCCGCTGTCATCGCGATGTGCGCCGGTATCCAGAGCGCCAACGTGCCGGCCGACTCCACCCGGATTTCGTCGGCGACCGGCAGGTCAACCGGGACGTCGGTGCCGCCCACCTGCAAACGCGAGACCCGCTTGTCCAGCTCATCGACGGGTCCGGGCAGCAGGGCGCGAACCTGGGTGCCGCCCAGGGTCAGGGTGATCCCGGCCAGGTCGCCCACCGCGTCCCACTGCGCGCCGCGAGCCCGCCTGGTGACCTTGCGAATGTGGGCGGTGCAATACTGCTCGATCGCGCTGTGCCAGGGCCCCTCGACCGCCGACCGCTCATCCAGACACAACGCCGTGGCCGCCCGGCAGGACAGGGTCAGGGCCGCCGACCAGACCGGCGGGTCGGCGCGCTCCATCCGCAGGATCAGCGGCATCGACCGAATATCCTCGGCTGCCTCGTCCCGATCAGCCAGCACCTGATCCGCATCCATCCCGAGCCAGCGGCCGTACCGCGCGGCCAGCGGAGCCAGTACCGCCGCCGGTTCGCCCGTGGCGCCCACTAGTCGACCGCCAGCGGCACCCGGCTCAGCGTGCCGTCGGCGGCATCGGCGGCCTCGACCTCGGCTCGGGTGATGCCCAGGATGAACAGCACCGGATCCAGGAACGGCTGGTTCAGCGTGGTGTCGGCGAATTCGGCGACGATCGGTTTGGCGTTGAAGGCGATACCCAGACCGGCCGCGGACAGCATGTCGATGTCGTTGGCGCCGTCGCCGACGGCGACCGTCTGGTTCATCGCGACACCCGACTCCATCGCGAAGCGGGCCAAGGCGCGGGCCTTGCCCTGCCGATCGACGACTTCACCGATCACTCGTCCGGTCAGCCGCCCGTCGACGATCTCCAGCGTGTTGGCGGCGACGAAGTCCAGTGACAGCTCCTTGACCAGGTGCGCGGCGACCTGGGTGAATCCGCCGGACACGATCCCGCAGCGGAAGCCCAATCGCTTCAGGGTGCGAATGGTGGTCCGCGCGCCGGGGGTGAGCTGCAGGCTGCGACCCACCTCGTCGAGCACCGCGGCATCCAGCCCGGCGAGCATGGCCACGCGCTGGTGGAGCGACTGCGCGAAATCGAGTTCGCCGCGCATCGCCAGTTCGGTGATCTTCTCCACTTCGGCTCGGCGACCAGTGTGGTCGGCGAGGATCTCGATCACTTCGCCGGTGATCAACGTGGAATCCACATCGAAGACAATCAGCCGTTTGGAACGGCGGGCCAGGCCAGAACGTTGAACGGCGATGTCGATCGCCCAGGCCACCCCGACCTCGGCGACGACCCGGCGCAGCTCTGTGTCGTCCGCGGCGGACACCGACAATTCGAGTCCGGTCACCGGATAGTCGGCAACCCGTTTGATCGCTTCGATGTTGACGTCGATCTCGCCCAGCCGGCCGGCCAGCGCGGCAACGGCGGTGGCCTGCAGCGGCCGACCCATCACCAACAGCACATGGGTGGCCTCGGCGCGGGCGGTTTCGGCCGGATCACCGACCACCACGCTGATCCGCATGCCGACCGTGGTCATCGCTCGTTCGACGTCGGCTCTCAACTGATCCGAGTCGCCCGGGGTGGCGACCAGCACGCCGAGCGTGAGCTGTCCGCGGACGACGACCTGCTCGACGTCCAGCACGTCCACCCGGTGCCGGCTGAGTTCGGTGAACAACGCGCCGGTCACCCCGGGACGGTCGCGCCCGGAGACCGTCATCAACACCGATGTCTGCGACAAGACCGTTCGTCGATTACAAAGCTCAGTGCTGGTCGGGGCTCAGTGCTGCTCGGGCTGCTCGGGGATCTTCAGCTGATTGCTCGACTCGGCGTGCTCCAGACCCTTCCACCCCCGGTGCGGATGAGCCTCGCTGCGCATCCGCTCGAGCATGTGCGGGTGATGCAATTCGAAGGCCGGGCGTTCGGAACGGATCCGCGGCAGGGACAGGAAGTTGTGCCGCGGCGGCGGCGAGCTGGTGGCCCATTCCAGCGAGTTGCCGTAACCCCACGGGTCATCGGCGGTGGTGATCTCGCCGTGCCGGAAGGACTTGAACACGTTCCAGACGAAGGGCAGCGTCGCCGCGCCCAGGATGAACGAGCCCACCGTGGAAATGGTGTTCAGGACGGTGAACCCGTCGGTGGGCAGGTAGTCGGCGTAGCGGCGGGGCATTCCCATGTTGCCGAGCCAGTGCTGGATCAGGAAGGTGAGGTGGAACCCGATGAAGGTGAGCCAGAAGTGCCATTTGCCCAGGCCCTCGTCCAGGAACCGGCCGGTCATCTTCGGGAACCAGAAGTAGATCCCGCCGAACGTGGCGAACACGATGACGCCGAACAGGACGTAGTGGAAGTGCGCCACCACGAAGTAGGTGTCCGACACGTGGAAGTCCAGTGCCGGCGCGGCCAGCATGACACCGGTCAGCCCGCCGAACAGGAAGGTGACCAGGAATCCGGCGACGAAGAGCATCGGGGTCTCAAACGTGAGTTGCCCCCGCCACATGGTGCCGATCCAGTTGAAGAACTTGAGCCCGGTGGGCACCGCGATGAGGAACGTCATCATCGAGAAGAACGGCAGCAGCACGGATCCGGTGGCGAACATGTGGTGTGCCCAGACCGCGATGGACAGGGCCGCGATGGAGATCGTCGCGAACACCAGACCGCGGTAGCCGAAAACCGGCTTGCGACTGAACACCGGAATGATCTCCGAGACGATGCCGAAGAAGGGCAAGGCCAGGATGTAGACCTCGGGGTGCCCGAAGAACCAGAAAAGGTGTTGGAACAGGATGGCGCCGCCGTTGGCGGGATCGAAGACATGGGACCCGAAATGCCGGTCCGCGGCGAGGCCGAACAGTGCCGCGGTCAGCACCGGGAACGCGATCAGCACCAGGATCGAGGTGACCAGGATGGTCCAGGTGAACACCGGCATCCGCCACATCGTCATGCCCGGTGCGCGTAGGCAGAGGACCGTGGTGATCATGTTGACCGCGCCGAGGATGGTACCGAGGCCACCGACGGCCAGGCCCATGATCCACAGGTCGCCACCGACGCCGGGCGAGTTGGTGATGTTCGACAGCGGAACGTAGGCGGTCCAGCCGAAGGCAGCGGCTCCACCTGGGGTGACGAAACCCAGCAGGGCGGTGCAGGCGCCGAACAAGAACAGCCAGTAGGAGAAGGCGTTCAATCGCGGGAACGCCACGTCGGGCGCGCCGATCTGCAACGGCATCACGAAGTTCGCAAATCCGAACACGATCGGTGTCGCGTAGAACAACAGCATGACCGTGCCGTGCATGGTGAACAGTTGGTTGTACTGATCGTTGGAGAAGAACTGCAGACCCGGCCGCGCCAATTCGGCGCGCATCAGCAGGGCCAGCACGCCACCGACCATGAAGAAGAACATCGTGGTGACGATGTACATCAACCCGAGGGTTTTGTGATCGGTGGTCCTGAGCAAGCTCAGGAATACGGACCCGCGCGGCCGCCGATGGATCGGTATCGGTCGGCTCACAACAGGGCGGGGAGCGACGGCGGTCACTGACTGTCCTCCAGCTTGTCGGCGTACTGGCGTCACGAAAGGCCGCAACTCCTCGAAGCTTAGTCCGATCGCCGCGGGGACACCCGCCGGGGTAGCCCGAGTGTCGCTGATCCGATCGGTGTGGTCGGTCGTCCTCAGCCGAGTACCTCATCGACCCAGGTGCGCCCGACCAACCGAGGCCGGGCAACGCCGCTGGTGGCGACGGCGATCAGCTCGATGAAGGCCTGCTCCCGGTCGGCGTCGACGATGACGGTGACCTCCGCCCGCTCGGCGTACTCGACCCGTTCGATGCCGAAACCCTTGGCCCGGATCCCAGACTCGAGCTGCGCCGCCGGCCCGTGGTCCACGATGACCGCCCAGAGCAGCGCCGGTCGGCGGCGGATCAGCACCGCCGCTTCCAGCGCTGCGGTCACCGCGTCCGAGTAGGCCCGAACCAGGCCGCCGGCCCCGAGCAGCGTGCCGCCGAAGTATCGGGTGACCACCGCGACGACGTCCCCCAGCCCGCGCCCGCGCAGCACGTCGAGCATCGGCGTGCCCGCCGTGCCCGCTGGTTCGCCGTCGTCGTCGGCGCGTTCGATCGGGTCCGTCGAGCCGACGACCGAGCCGCAGCCGACAATGAACGCCGAACAGTGATGACGCGCGGCGTGATGGAGTCTGCGCTGCGCGGCGAGAACAGCCGCCGCGTCCGATTCGGTCGGCGCCCGGTCGATCACTGCCAGAAAGCGCGACTTCTTGACCTCGATCTCCGCGGCAGCCGCATGCTGCATTGTCAGGTAGGTCATCGACCTTGTCCTCGTCCCTCACTTGAACTTGTCCTTGCCAAACGATCCCAGGGAGCGGCAGATGCTGATTCGGAACGCCCGGCCCGCCGACCTGAGAGCCATCCTCGCGCTGCTCGATGAGGATGCCATCCGGCAGGTTGCCGAGGAATATGCCGACCTCGCCCCTTACGCCAGTGCGCTCGCGGACATCGTCAGCGCCGAGCACTCGACCGTGCTGGTCGGCGAGCTGGACGGCGAGGTCGTGGCAACGGCGCAGGTCAGCTGGCTGCGCAGGATGATGTACGGCGCGGGGCTGGTCTGCCAGATCGAGTCGGTTCGGGTCGCGTCGGGTCGTCGCGGCCAGGGTCTGGGCGGCGAATTGATCGGCTGGATCATCGATGACGCCCGTCGCCGCGGGTGTGCCCGGGTCGAGCTGACCAGTAACCGGGAGCGGGTGGACGCCCGCCGGTTCTACGAACGCCTCGGCTTCACGGCAAGCCATCTCGGGATGAAGTTGTATCTAGGGCAGTCGGCCGGGTGAGCCGAAGCGGCGGGTGGTTTCATTCTCACCGCGCTGGCGACCATGGTCTCGCTGTGGAGGTCGAGCTGTGGTTGGCCTGTTCGTCCGAGCCCGAAGCCGCGGTGCAGTAAGCCGCGGTGCAGGAAGCCGCGGTGCAGTAAGCGCGGCGGCATCTCGACAACCGGCGCGACGGCGGAGGAGGATCGGCTCAGCGTGTGACCGGACCGTGGTCGCGCGGTGAAATCGCGGGACACTCTGTAATCCGAAGCCGAAGGTGGGGCACATGAGCGACTGGAACACGGCAATCATCGAAGAATTCCGGGCGAACGAGGGTCGCGTCGGCGGCCCATTCGCGGGTGCGCCGTTGCTGTTGCTGCACAGCCATGGAGCGAAGTCCGGAGTGGAGCGGATCCATCCGATGATGTACTACAGCGTCGATTCGGGGTGGGCCGTTTTCGCCTCCAAGGCCGGCGCGGACAGCAACCCGGACTGGTACCACAACCTGGTCGCCCACCCGGGTGCCAGCGTCGAGGAGAGGACCAGCCGAAAGATTCCGGTGGTGGTCCTCGAGCGGACATGAAGCTCAAGCTCGACCTGCACGACATCTACAACCGTGGTACCGACATCGATGCCGCGCTGCGCGCGATCATCGACGAGGCGATCGCCAAGAAGGCGCCGCTGGTGGAGATCATTCCCGGCAAGGGTTCGGGCCAGCTGAAGAAACACGTGCTGCGCTTTCTGGATCAGAAGGAGATCAAGGCGCTCTACCACCGCGTCGAGAAGGATTCGAACAATTTCGGACGCGTCTTCGTCCACTTCCGCTTCAAGTAGTCGTCCTACGACGCCAGCGCCCGCCCGACAGCTCTGGCTTCCCGGCCGATCTGCCGGAGCAAGCCGGCCAGTTCGACGGTGATCCCGACGAAATGCAGTCCGGGCAGTCCCGATGCGGTGCGGGCGCCGTGCACGGTCGGCATTCCGCGATCATCCAGAACGCCCAGGTGGCCGACCATCTCGTCGAGTCCGGGCCGGAAACCGGTGGCGCTGATCACCGCCTCCGGGATCAGCGACGAGCCGTTGGCAAGGTGGACCTCGGCGCCGTCGAAGTGGTCAACCGCGGACACGATGCGGATCCGCCCGGCACGAATGTCGCTGACGAAACCGTGATCGAGGATCGGCACCGTCCGGGTCCGGAGAAACTGGGTGAAGCCGTCCCCGGACGGCGCCGGCAGGCCGTCATCGCTCAGGTCGGGCACGGACAGTCGGCGCAACACTCCGGAGAGCGGGTTCATCAGTCGCTCCGGGACGCGTGCGAGGGCGATTCCCAGCAGCTGACTCGGCACGCCGAGAGTCGACCGGCGGACGATGTTCGGCGGCGTCCGAACGGCCAGACTGACCCGGGCGCCGGCGGTGGCTATATCGTGCGCGATCTCGGACGCCGAGTTCCCGGCGCCGACGACCAGCACGTGTTTGCCGCGGTAGCCGGCCGGGGTGCGGTAGTCGGTCGAATGGATGAAGGATCCGGTGAACTCGGCGCGACCGGGCCAGTCCGGCAGGTACGGTACCCGACTGAAGCCGGTCGCCACCACCACCGCTGCGGCGGTTCGCGGGCCGCTGGATGTCTGAATCCGCCAGCCCCTGCTGACCTGATCGATCCGCTGAACGGCGACCCCGAATTCGGGTTGGACACCGGCGCGGCGAGCGTAGTCCCGCAGGTACCTGACAAAATCGTCGCGGGCCACCCAGCGCCCGTAGCTGCGGGGGATCCTGGACCCCGGTATCCCGGACAGCCAGCGCACGGTGTGCAGGTGGAGGGCGTCATACCGGGATTGCCAGGCCGCGCCGACATCCGCGGATCGTTCGAGGACGACGCACGGCACGTTTCGCTCGCGCAGGGTGGCTGCGACCGCGAGGCCGGCTGCCCCGGCCCCGATGATGACGACGTCGCCCACAGCCGAACGATAGCCCCGAGTTGCCTCGTGGGCCCGCCCGGCAAACGTCGAATCAGCCGCCTCGCCTGCCCGCCCGCGCAGCGAAATCGTCCAGCGCGAGCAGCACCTCACCCGACTGCCACATGCGGTTCCGGGCGAAGCCGGTGAGCTCTGTGAGGATGCCGGCTTCAACGAGCGGTGCGACCGCCCGCTGGGCGTTCTGCGCAGTGATGTGAAGCTCCCGCGCGACCGTTGCCGCATCAATCACCGGTTGCCGGATGAGGAGGTCGGCCAGCTGCCAGGCGCTCGCCCCGCGTCGGGTCCGGATCTTGTCTTCCCATCCATGACGGATGGACCGTAGCTCCAGAACCAGTTGGCGCCCGTTCGCAATGGCCAAGGAGGACGCGTCGGCCAGTTTCTCGATGATCGCGGCGGGCTCCCCCGCGCGGTAGGCGGTCAGCGCGTCGAAATACCCACTGGTATCTGTCAGCAGCCCGGCCGACACGGGCACGGTGACATTTCTGGTCAGCCCGTGCCCTCGCAGCATCGCGTGGATCAGCGCGCGACCGGTGCGCCCGTTTCCGTCGGGGAACGGGTGGATGGTCTCGAACTGAGCGTGCGCTATCGCGGCGTGGCTCAGCATCGGCAGATCTGTGCGCCGGGTGAACTCCACGAGGTCGGACATCAATGCCGGGACGCGGTCGTGGTGCGGCGGCACGAACGTCGCCCCGTGCGGACCGAACGAGTCGCCGCCGATCCAGACCTGCTGGTCCCGCCATTGCCGGGCGATGTCCGGTTCCGCTGCCACCAGGAGCGCCTGGTGCATTGCCAGGATGGCATCCGCATCCAGCCGATCAGCGAGATTCAGCGCGGCCACCATCGCCGCCACGTTGCCGATGATCGCTGTCGCGTTCCGCTGGTCCCTACTGCCGAGCTCGGCCAACGCGATGGACTTCGCACCTGAGCTGAGGTTCTCGATCTGGGATGAGGACGCCGACTCCGAGCGCAACAGCACGGATCCGAATGGCGCCATCTCCGCCCCGAGCTCGGCGTCGAAGCGCGCTATCTCGACGGCGGCATCCTCGGCGAGTGCTGCGACATCGTTGGGCAGATCGGGTACCCGGTCGGCGATACCGGGAACGACAGCGGCCCGATACAGACCGGCATGACGTTCCCGTGCCCGCCTGGGCACCAGATCCGGCGAGATCCTGGATTCCCAGATGCGGGGTTCCCAACCGATCGCCGGCCAACCCGCCGAAACCATATCTGCAGCTTACACTCAGATACTGACTAATTGAAACTAAACTGGGCAGGGGCCGCCTTCCGATTCACGCTTGAGCGGGTGTCGCCCGGTTTCTCCCGTGTGCCCACGATGCAGCGGGCCACGCCCGGAGTCCGGACCTTGCCGTCCCTTTCATACGCGCTCACGTTGGCGACGACCGTTGCCGCGATCCGCTCCCGGGTCGCTTCGTCGACCTGGTCGAGCGCCATCACTGCCGGAGAGACGTGTTCGCTGACCATTTCCCAATACTGCGCGGGCGACGTCGTCACCAGCTCAATGCCCACGTCCCACTCGGCCACGGCGATCAGTCCCGCTGCCCGGTACAGGGCACTGACATATCCGGGAGCCACGCACCGAAACATAGTCGGCCCATCCGGGTCGCTGGGCGTCCCGGATCTCATTGGCGCTCGGCATCGGCCCTCCAGTCCTTGGTGCGTCCATCGACCGCGAAGCCGCCTACTCGACCAGGTGCAGTCTGCCAGTTCGGCTCGGCCGCCACCGGGGTCGTCTTCTCCCGTCGGCCGGGCGCCTACGGCGGTGGAGGCAATCCGGGCGATCCTGCCTGAACTCTTGATGTCGGGTGCGGCCATCTTTCTTGCCACTGAATATTGTCCAACACTAGGCAGACCGTCGCCTCCAGTCAGTCGCCGCGCACACACTTCCCCAGGCCGTCCGGCGCTCCAATTGCCGGCTCGTGAGGGCTGTCAGGCAGGGTTCGGTGCGGCGGGCGAGTCGACGTCGTGGGTGTCGATCACCGTCTCGGATCGGAGCACCTGGTGTACCGGGCACCGGTCGGCGATCGACATCAGCGCCTGTCGCTGGTCAGCCGTGAGCGGCCCGTCGAGGCGGATGTCCCGTCGGATCCGGGTCAAGGTCCCGGTGCTGGTGGCGCAGTCCGCGCAATCCTTGGCGTGGATTCGGTCATGCTGCAGTCGGACCGAGACGTGCTGCAGTGGCCAGCCTTTCCGGTCCGCGTACATCCGCAGGGTGATGGAGGTGCAGGCGCCGAGCGCGGCGAGGAGCTGGTCATACGGGTTGGGGCCGGCGTCGTTCCCGCCGACGGAGACGGGTTCGTCAATGATCCAGTCGTGGGTGCTGGTCCGGACCGCCTGCCGATAGCGGCCGCCGCCGGCCCAGGCCACGTCTACCGCCCCGTCCGGGACCGAGTCGTCACGGACCGGACCGACGACAGCCGGTTGAACGGTGACCGCGGCGTCCTTGGGCAGGTACCTGGCGGCCCACGCAGCGATCACCTCGGCGGCGTACCCGGAGTCGGCGGGGTCGGCGAGCAGATGGTCGGCCCCGTCCAGGGAGATGAACGACTTCGGGTGCCGTGCGGCCTGGTAGATCCGGCGGGCGTTGTCCACCCCGACGACAGTGTCCTGCGGGGAATGCAGGACCAGCAGCGCGGCCCCCAGGTGGGCGATCCGGCGGGCCTGCGGCTGTTCGGCGATGTCGCTCAAGAACTCCCGACCGACCCTGAATGAGCGCCCGCCGATCCGCACATCGGCCTCGCCGCGGGCGTGGATCTCCGAAGCGGTGTCGGCCAGCAGGTGTGCGATGTGCGACGGGTCGCTGGGCGCACCGATGGTGACGACGGCGGTGACCTCGGGGATCCGTTCGGCGGCGGCGAGCACGGCAGCGCCGCCGAGGGAGTGCCCGACCAGCAACCGCGGTGCGCCCCCATTCTTTCGGAGGTAGTCGGCGGCCGCGACCAGGTCCTCGATCGACGAGCAGAAGGTGGTGTCGGCGAATTCCCCGGCGGACTCGCCGAGCCCGGTGAAGTCGAAGCGGAGCACGGCAATGCCTCGGCCGGTGAGGCCGCGGGAGATCCGGGTGGCGGCGTGACTGTCCTTGCCGCAGGTGAAACAGTGCGCGAACAGGGCGACCGTGGTCGGGTCGTCGTCGGGGAGGTCGAGCCACCCGGCGAGTGGGATTCCGGTCGCGGAACTGAAGGTCACTCGTTGTCGTCTGGTCATCGGTGACTCCCTGGTAGCACTCTCATCACGCCCGAGTCGGGAGTGCGTAGTGATGGAACCCCGTCGAGGTCGTCCGGATTCCGGACGTAGTGGAAGTCGAGGCAGGTCGGACCGGGTTGCCAGAAACAGACCACGCGGCGGACCGTGTGCAGCACAGTTGAATGGGAGACCAAGAATGAGCCGAACCGGTACGCAGTGGGACCTGATCGTGGTCGGCGGCGGGACCGCCGGGATCGTGGCGTCCCGGACCGCGGCCGGGCTTGGGGCCAGGGTCGCTCTGGTGGAACGGGCAGCGCTGGGCGGCGATTGCCTGTGGACGGGGTGCGTGCCCAGCAAGGCGTTGATCGCGGCCGCGCGTCAGGTCAGCGGCACCCGCCGGGCCGCCGGGTTCGGGGTCGCCGTCGGGGACCCGGTGGTTGACTTCGGCGCAGTCATGGCGCATGTCCAGGGCGCGATCGCCGCGATCGCGCCGGAGGACTCCGCAGCGGCGATGCGGGCCGGCGGGGTGCAGGTGCTCACCGGCTCGGCGAGGTTCACCGGGCCCGACACCCTGGACGTGAACGGTCGGCGGCTGCAATTCCGGCGGGCGATCATCACCACCGGCGCGGGTCCGGCGGTGCCGCCGGTGCCGGGTTTGCGGGAGGCGACGCCGCTGACCAGCACATCGGTGTGGAACCTGCCGGAACTGCCGGACCGGTTGGTGGTGCTGGGCGCCGGCAGCATCGGCTGCGAACTCGGGCAGGCCTTCGCCCGATTGGGGTCCCGGGTCACGCTGATCGAGGCGCTGCCGCGGATCCTGGCCCGGGAGGACCCCGACGCCGCACGCCTGGTCCGGGACGCATTCGACCGGGACGGGATTCGGGTGCTGGCCGGGCACACCCTGGTCGGGGTGTCCGGCGGGGCCGACCAGGCCGGGACTATCACCCTGGACGGGCCGGCGGGGACCAGCACGATGGGCTTCGACCAGCTGCTGGTTGCGGTCGGCCGCCGGCCGAACACCGCCGGGCTCGACCTGGGCGCTGCTGGGGTGGTCCTGGACGACCGGGGCTTCGTGCGGGTCGATGATCACCTGCGGACCAGCAACCCGCGGATCTGGGCGGCCGGTGACGTGACCGCGCTGCCCCCGTTCACCCACACCGCCGGCGTGTTCGGCAGCCTCGCCGCGACCAACGCGGTCCTGGGTCTGCGCCGGACCGTCGACCTCACCGCGTACCCCGGGTCACCTTCACGGACCCGGAGGTCGCCGCCGTCGGCCGCCCCACCTGGGCGGACGACGAAGACCCCGCCCCCTTGACCGTGACCCGCGGGAACGAGCGGGTCGACCGGGCGGTGGTGGACGGCCGGACGGACGGGTTCGCCCGGCTGACCCTGGGCAAACGCTCCCGGATCGAGGGCGCCACCGTCGTCGGACCACGGGCCGGGGAAACCCTGGCCGAGCTCACCCTGGCCATCCGCAAACACCTGAGGACCACCGACCTCGCCGGCACCATCCACCCCTACCCCACCTACGGCGACGGTCCCTGGAACGCCGCGATCGCCGACGTCCGCGACACCTTGGCTTCGCCGATGGCGCGACGCCTCACGGCAGTGCTGCGCCGCCTACGCCGCGGCCGGTCGACCTGACTCCGCGGCAGGCCACCGGCGAGCTGAGCGTCACGGCCTGGTGCCAACGCGGACCTGCACGTGCCCGCCGCGCAGGCTCACCGCCGTGAAATCGGTGCAGTCCCGCTCCAGCGCCGTCCACGGGTGGGCGTGGATGTCCGCGCCGCCGGCCGCGCAGGCCAGCCGTGCGAGCGGGGCGGCCATCCGCGCACGCCCGATGGGTAGCTGCATGTCGACCACGGCCATCCGCCCGCCCGGGCGGGTAGTCGACAGTGCCAGCTCCCACGCGTGCTGCCAGCCGAGGACCACCGACAGCGTGTAGGTGGCGATCACCGCATCCACGTCGGCCAGCCCATCGACCGTGGTCATGTCAGCCCGCACCAGCTCCACGTTGCGCCACCCGTGCCGATTCGCCTGGCGCCGCGCCTGGGCAAGCATCTGCCGGCTGGAGTCCACTCCGATCACCGTCCCGGTGGGGCCCACTGCGTCTTGCAGCAGAGGGTGGTTCAGGCCGGTGCCACAGCCCAGGTCGAGTACCCGCATGCCCGAGCGCAGCCCCATCGCGCCGATCGCCGCGACCCGGCCCGCCCGGTACACCGGCCACTCCAGCGACAGGACGTCGTAGAACCGCGTCGCGACGGTGTATTTGGCCGGGAGGATCACTGTGCGCTCCGATCGTGACGGCCCGGCAGCTCCGCTGGGGAATGAACTGTCAGGCGTTGATGAAACACGGTCGACCGGCCGCGGTGTTCCCATCACCACCTCGCCGACAGACTCCGCCCGGCGGCCTTTCGGGCACACTGGTCGTCACCGCGCTTCAGATGATTGTCCCGGCGATGACCGCTGGAAGAAACGCTGAGGGTCAGATTCGCCGGATCGGGAAGTGAACCGGCTGGCCACCGTGTTCCGGTTGGCAGAAGGCACAGTGCGGCCGGTACCGCCGGCCACACGGGGAACGGGGACAGGAGAGTCGCAATGCAGGCGATGTTCAACGGACAGGTGATCGCGACCAGCGACGACACGGTGGTGGTGGAGGGAAACCACTACTTCCCGCTGGACTCGGTGCGGCCGGAGGTGCTGCGCGCATCTCGCACCAAGTCCCTGTGCCCATGGAAGGGTGTGGCCAGCTACTACACCGTCGAGGTCGGCGGGATCACCGGCCCGGACGCGGCTTGGACCTACCGGCACCCGTCGCCGCTGGCCCGCAGGATCAAGAACCGGGTCGCCTTCTGGGGCCCGGTCCGCGTGCTGGACAACACGTGAGGATGCCGAGCTGGGTGCGACGCCTGGCGGAGTCGACCCGACCGGTTCACCCGGAAACCCGGGCCGCGTTGGACCGCCGTTGGGCCGAACTCCCCGCCGGCGCCCGGACTCCGGCGCAGACCCTGGGCCGACACGCGGTGGGGTGCGAGGGCACCCACGGGGTGTTCCCGAAATGCAACCTGGCCTGCACGCCGTGCTACCACTCCCGGGACGCGAACCGGGTCGCGATCAGCGGCGAGCACACCCGCTCGGAGGTGCGCGAGCAGATGGCGCTGCTGCACCGGATCCGCGGCCCGCGGGCGCACGCGCAACTGATCGGCGGCGAGGTGAGCCTGCTGCCGCCGGAGGATCACGCGGCGACGCTGCAGATCATGCGGGAGCACGGCCGGGAACCGATGAGCATGACGCATGGCGACTTCGACGACGAGTACCTGCGGGCCCTGGCCTTGGGCCCGGACGGCACGCCACGGCTGGCCCGGCTGTCCTTCGCCGGACATTTCGACATGCTGATGTTCGGGCGCCGCGGTATCGAACGACCTCCGGATGAGGCGTCGCTGAACCCTTACCGCAAGCGGTTCGCGGATATGTTCGCCCGGCTCAAGAAGGACCATGGGGTGCGGTACTTCCTGGCGCACAACATGACCGTGACACCCCGCAACGTCGATCAGCTAGCCGCTGTCGTTAGGGACTGTCACGCCTACGGGTTCGGAATGTTCTCGTTCCAACCCGCGGCGTTCGTCGGCGACGACCGGCGCTGGCACGACGGCTACCGGGACATCAGCGCTGACACGGTGTGGGCACAGATCGAGGCCGGCGCCGGGACCAGGTTGCCGTTCCGGGTCTTCCAGCACGGCGACGAACGGTGCAACCGCACCGCCTACGGGTTCTATGTCGGCGACCGGTGGTACCCGATCCTGGACGATGAGAGCCCTCTCGACCTGCACGTCCGGGATGTGTTCTACCGGCATCTGGGCGGGGTGAACTTCTCCGGGACGCCGATCCCCCTGCTGGTAGGCAAACTTGCCCGGGTGATCACCCGGCACCCCTCGGTCGCGGTGGTGTTCGCCGGCTGGACTGCCCGCACGCTGCGGACCGTGGGCCTGCGCAGCCTGCTGACCCGGCGGGTGCGGCCGGTCAGCTTCGTGATGCATTCCTTCATGGACGCCGACGCCGTGGCGCCGGCCTGGGCCGCTATGCAGCGCGGCGAAGAGCTGACCGATCCGCGGCTGCGGGCAACTCAGGAGCGGCTGCAGGCCTGCTCCTATGCGATGGCGCACCCCGAAACCGGTGAACTCGTCCCGGCCTGTGTGCAACACGGCGTGCTGGACCCGCAGGAGAACGTCGCGCTCCGCACACTCCTCCCGCTGGCCCCGGTGATGAGCAACCGGATCCGGCACGCCCGGGGCCCCGCCCGCACCGACCGGGCCGGCGTCGATGCTTGACCGGCGCGTCCGCCGGCTGCTCTCCCCTGCCCTGGACGCCGTCGGTGTTCGATTGGCCGGGGCCGGGGTGCGGCCGCTGGCGCTCACCGGCGCCGGGTGGGTCGCCGGGGTCGGCGCCTGCGTAGCGGTCGGGTTCGGGCAGTGGACGCTCGGGCTGGTGCTGTGGCTGGCAAACCGGCTGCTGGACGGGTTGGACGGCCCGGTCGCCCGCCGCCGCGGCGCAACGGACCTGGGCGGCTTCCTGGACATCGTCGCCGACTTCAGCATCTACGCCGGTTTCGTCCTGGCCGTCGCGGTCGCCGTGCCGGACGCCCGGGTCGCGGCGTTGGCGCTGCTGACCGCCTACTACGTGTCCGGGACCGCGTTCCTGGCGTTGTCATCGCTGATCGAACGCCGCGGCGGAGAACTGGGTGACGAACGGTCGCTGCGGTTCGTCGGCGGCCTCGCCGAGGGCACCGAAACCGTCATCGTCTACGTGTTGTTCTGCGTGTTCCCCGGCCACGCCGCGCTGATCGCGTGGGTCTTCACCGTCGCCGTGGCGATCACCGCGGCCCAACGCGTCGCCGTCGGCGTGCGGATCCTGCGCCGACCCGCCACCGACCCGGCGGCACCCGACCACCCTGCCCCGAACCAACTGACGCGGGCCCGCCCGGCCACCACCAGGCAGGAAGCCTGATGCGCCCGAACCAGCCCAGCCGCCTGGCCGCCCTGGCCGCGGCGCTGGCCCTGACCGTGACCGCGTGCAGCACCGCCAACTCCTCGACGACCTCCGCGGCCGCCCCTGCTGCGGTCGGTTCCGCCAGCTGGGACGCGGTGCTGGCGCAGGCGGACGGGCAGACGGTGAACTGGTACATGTACGGCGGCGATGACACCCTCAACGCCTTCGTCACCGGCTACGTCGCTGATCAGCTCGGCAGGGCGGGCGTCACCCTCAACCAGGTGAAGATCACCGACACCGTCGACGCGGTCAGCAAGGTCCTCGGCGAGGTGCAGGCCGGCCGCACCACCGACGGGTCGGTGGACGCGATCTGGGTCAACGGGGAGAACTTCGCCACCGGGGTGCAGGCCAATCTGTGGTCCTGCGGGTGGGACAAGACCCTGCCCAACTCCGCATTCGTCGATTTCACCGATCCGGCGGTCGCCGCCGATTTCGGGATCGACGTCAACGGCTGTGAGGCCGTGTGGCAGCAGGCCGACTCCGCCCTGGTCTACGACAGCGCCAAACTCGGCACCTCGGACGTGGCGTCGATGGGCGCGCTGTTCGACTGGGTCCGGGCGAACCCCGGCCAATTCACCTATCCGGCACCCCCGGACTTCACCGGTTCAATGGCGGTTCGGACCATCCTGTATGACACCATCGGCGGCCCGGACGCCCTGGCCGGACCGTTCGATGAGAACACCTACACGTCCGCCATCGCGAAGCTGTGGCCAAGGCTCAACGACATCGCCAGGTCCCTGTGGCGCGGCGGGGCCACCTACCCGCAGTCCCAGAGCGCAGTGGAGAAGCTCTACAGCGACGGCGAGATCAGCGCGTTCTTCACCTATGGTCCGGGCTCCGTCGGCGACCAGGTAGACAAGGGCCTGTACCCGGCCAGCACCCGGCAGGCCGTGCTGGCCGGCGGGAACCTCGGCAACCGCAGCTTCGTCGCGATCCCCGCCAACGCGGCCCACCAGGCCGGGGCGAAGGTACTGGCGAACGTGCTGCAGGATCCGCAAACCCAGTTGGAACTCTTCAAGAGCAAAGGCATCTATCCGGGAATCGACCTGGCCAAGACCAGCCCGCAGGTGCAGGCGCAGTTCGCCGCCGTGCCGGTCCACCCGTCGGTGCTGCCCCTGGCGGCGCTGACCGAGAACGTGCAACCGGAGCTTGCCGCTCACTACCTCACCCGGATCGAGCAGGACTGGACCACCAACGTCCTGCAACGGCAATGAACCAGCCGCACCTGGATACCCGTCCCCCGCCCGCTGATCCCAGCGCGCCGGCCCGGCTCGCCCGGTCGCCATCGTCGCGACACCGGTCGCCATCGTCGCGACACCGGCCGACGGTGCCGCGCGGCATCCGGATCGCCGTGTTGCTGGCGCCTGCCATGCTGGTCGTCGCCGTCTTCTTTCTCACCGGCATCACCCAGGCGGTCGGCCAAAGCCTGGGCTACCAACCGTTCCTCCCCCACTGGCGGCTTTCTCTGGACGCCTACCAGGACCTGCTCACGGACCCGGCGGTCCGGGCATCCCTGCTGCTGACTGCCAGGGTCGCGATCATCCCGACGGTGCTGTCGGCCTTACTCGGGGTGTCCGCCGCGTTGCTGATCCGCCGCCTGGGTCGGTCCCGGAACGCGGTGAGCGGGATCGTCCAGGCCAACCTCGCGGTCCCGCACCTGGTGGGGGCGCTGTGCATGCTGCTGCTGCTGTCGCAGGGTGGGCTGCTGTCCAGGGTCAGCTACGCGGTCGGGGCCACCGACATCCCAGCAGCGTTTCCAGCTGCGACCGGTGACCGGTTCGGGTGGGCGATCATCGCCGCGTACGTGTGGAAGGAAACCCCGTTCCTGACGGTCATCGCGCTGGCCGCGCTCGGCCGCGGCGTCGAGGACCTGGAGAACGCCGCACGCAGCCTGGGAGCCCGGCCGTGGCAGCGGCTGCTGCATGTCACACTGCCGCTGATCGCACCGGCAGTGACCGGTGGGGCGGTGCTGGTGTTCGCCTTCACCGCCGGATCCTATGAGGTGCCCTACCTGCTCGGCCGGCCCTTCCCCGCGACCCTGCCGGTGGTGGCGCTTCAGTACTACAACGCCACCGACCTGACCACCCGGCCGACAGCCATGGCCGTCGCGGTGCTGATCACGGTCCTGAGCGGCATGATGGTCGCGGCCTACCTGTTCATCGCCGGACGCCTGTCCCGCAGGTCGCTGTGACCGCCAAACCGCCGACCACCACGACGCGACGGGTGACTGCGCAGGGCGCCCCCATTGAAGCAACCACCGGACCAGGTGCGCGGTGGGTGCTCCCGGTGCGGATGGGACGACGGCTGCTGGTCGGCCTGTTGCTGGTCGCGGCGCTGTTGCCGCTGGTGCCGCTGCTGGTCTGGTCGCTCGCCGGGCAGTGGCGCTATCCCGCGCTGCTCCCGCAACAGCTGAGCCTGCGCGGGATGCAGTTGCTGGTCGACCCTCGGTCGGACACCCTGCGGGGCCTGGGCACGTCGGCGGGCATCGCCGCGGCCGTCGCGGTCCTGGCCTGCCTGATCGGCTTCCCGGCCGGCCGGGCGATCGGGTTGTACCGTTTCCGCGGCCGCCGCGTGGTGCAGTTCCTGCTGCTCGCCCCGGTGATCGTGCCCGGGCTGGCGGTCACCCTCGGCATCCAGGTGTTCTTCGTCCGCTACCACCTGTCCGACACCGTGGTGGGGGTGATCCTGGTGCAGCTGATGCCGACAGTCCCGTACGCCGCGGTCATCCTGGGCGCGGCGTTCGCGAACCTGGACATCGACTACGAGCGGCAGGCGCGATCGCTCGGCGCCGGACCGCTGCGGGTGCAGTTGTTCGTCACCGTGCCGCTGCTCCGCCAAGCGATCGCCGTCGCCGCACTGATGACGTTCCTGATCTCCTGGAGCGAGTACGTGCTGACCCTGCTCGTCGGCGGCGGGCAGGTGAAAACGTTGCCCCTGCTGCTGTTCGCCGCGATCGGCTCCTCCGACACCACTGCGGCGGCCGCCCTCGCGATGCTGGTGATCGTGCCGCCGCTGCTCTTGGTGCTGGCCGCCGCCAGGTTGCTGTCCGGCCGATCGGCCGGCGCGGTCGGATTCGGCCGGCTGTGACCGGCGCGGCGATCACCCTGGCCGGGGTGCGGAAGTCGTTCGGCGACACCCCCGCCGTGCGCGACCTGACCACCGACATACCGGCCGGGTCGTTCACCGCGCTGCTCGGCCCGTCGGGCTGCGGGAAGAGCACCACGCTGGCGATGATCGCCGGCCTTCTGCACCCCGACACCGGGGACATCCGCTTCGACGGCAGGTCCCAACTCGGTGTGCCCGCCGAACACCGCCCGGCCGGCCTGGTGTTCCAGAAGCCCCTGTTGTTCCCGCACCTGAACGTGGAGCAGAACGTCGCATTCGGGCTGCGGATGCGGCGGCTGGACCGCTCGCAGACCCGGGAGCGGGTCGCCGCGATCCTCGACCGGGTGCAACTGACCGCCTTGGCCCGGCGGCGCGTCGGCGAACTGTCCGGCGGCCAGGAACAGCGGGTCGCCCTGGCCCGCGCGCTGGTACTGGAACCGCGGGCGCTGTTACTGGACGAACCGTTCTCCCAACTCGACGCCACCCTGCGGGCCGAGATGCGCCGGCTGGTCAAGGATCTGCACACCGAATCCGGGGTGACCACGGTGTTCGTGACCCACGACCAGACTGAGGCCGTCGAGGTCGCCGACACCATCGCCCTGCTGCTCGACGGACACCTGGCGGGTCAGGGCGACCCCGAGATGTTCTACGCCGCACCACCATCGCTGGCCGCGGCCCGGTTCTTCGGCGTCACCAACGAACTTCCCGGCACCGTCCGGGACGGCCAGTTCACCGCCGCCGCCACCGGACTGCGCCGGCCGACGACCCTGCCCGACGGCCCCGCCGTGCTGGTCATCCGGCCGGAAACGATCAGCCTGACAAGCCCATCCGGCGATGACGACACGATGGTCGGGGTGGCGGTCGCGGCCCGGTTCGCGGGCACTCACCTGGCCGTGGATGTCCAGCTGACCGGCGGTTTTCTGGTGACCGTCTACACCCCGGTGACGACCTCGGTGCGGCTCGGTGCCCCCCTCGCCATCGATCTGCCGCAAGCGGCCGGAGTCGTCCTGGCCGCCGACAGATCACTCGTTTCGGGTTAGCTCTGAGCGAAGTCGGGTTGTGCGGGCGTGCCGGACTGCTGTCTGCTGCCAGTGTGCGGCTACTGGTGCTGGGCGGGACGGCGTGGCTGGGTGGGCACGTCGCGAGGAACGCGTTGCAGTTCGGGCACCAGGTGACCTGCCTGGCCCGCGGAGCCGCCGGCCAGGTGCCGGCCGGCGCCGCGTTCGTGCCTGGTGACCGCACCGACCCCGGTGCCTACGAGCAGGTCGCGGGCGAGCGGTGGGACGTCGTGATCGACGTGTCGCGCCAGCCCGGGCAGATCCGCAGCGCTGTGGCGGCACTTGCCAACCGCACCGACTTATTTGGCTTCGTCTCGTCGACCAACGTTTACGCCGACCACAGCAGGGCCGGTCAGGACGAAAACGGTGGTCTGCTGTCGGCGTTGGAAGGCGACGTGATGCCCGGCATGGCGGTCTACGGCCAGGCCAAGGTCGCCTGCGAACAGCACGTGCTGCGATCCTTCGGACCGGACCGGTCGCTGATCGCCCGGGTCGGGCTCATCGGCGGCCCAGGAGACGTCTATGACCGGAGCGGCTACTGGCCGCTGCGGTTCGCGTATCCAGCCACCCCGGACGGCGCCGTGCTGGTCCCTGACGCCCCCGACCTGCCGACCCAGGTAATCGATGTGCGCGACCTGGCCGGCTGGCTGGTCGAGGCGAGTAGCCGCAGCATCGCCGGAATCTTCAACGCCACCGGCCCGACTTTGCCGCTGGCCAGCCATCTCGACATCGCGCGGAGCGTCGCCGACCACACCGGACCGGTCGTGGCCGCCGACCAGCACTGGCTGTTGGCCCACGGCGTGCACGAGTGGATGGGCGAACGCTCACTCCCCCTGTGGCTCGCCGACCCCGGCTGGCTGGGCTTCAACGCACGCGACAGCGGTCAGGCACGACGCGCCGGGCTGACCACCCGACCCCTGGACCAGACCCTGGCCGACACGCTCGAGTGGGAGCGAACCAGAGATCGCGGCCGAGTGCGTCAAGCCGGACTGTCCGATGAGGACGAGCGAACCCTGCTCACGGCGCTGCGGAGCACCTGACGCCGTAGTGCCGCCGGACGATCGGCTACGCAACCGTGCCGCAGGCCGAGCGGAGGCGGGTCAGGCTCATGGGCGGTCGACGCGGTAGATGAAGTGCAAGGGATCGTCCACCGGGTTGTCCGGCGACATCGCGCCTTCCGCGATCCGCTGCAGGCCAGCCTTCTCCAACGCGCGCCACGATGCTGCGTTGGCGGCTACCACGGCGACCAGCACGGCTGGCGTGGCGGGACGGGACTGCCAGGTGTCCTTGACCGCCTGGGCGATCATCCGAGCGCCGAGCCCGCGACCACGGAGAACGGGATCGGCAATCAGATAGTCGAGCTCAACGGCGCCGTCGGGCACCTCGACGAGTGTCGCGAACTCGGCCAGGTCCGCCGGGTAGTCGGCAATCACCGAACGCTGGATCAGCCCAATCGGGCTACCGTCGAGCAGCACGACAAGGTCCTCTCCGGGCTCCTCGCCGCGCACGCTCGGCCCGAAATCGCGGTCGACCCCCGCGGCAGTCGCGTCGTGGTTCCACCAGCGCGCGACCTGTGGCTCCCGCAGCCACTCGCCGAGCAGCGGCAGATCGGCGGACCCCAACGGACGCCACGTCAGGGCACCTCCGCCGTCCGCCTCCACACCGCCACCGTATGCTCAGGCGTCCCTCGGCGCGACAGCGATCATCAGCGACGCTGCCGGCGTCCTGCCGCTGATCCGCGCGGCATTGATCGCGTTCGAGGCGCTGACGATCCTGCCTAGAGCCGACCCAGGTTCGTTCCGTCCCACGCGAGATACGCGTCCTGGTGAAGGACCCGCCGCCGATTCCCGCCAGCAGAACCGCATGCATGAGGAGGGTCAACCCAGCCTCTGGCCCGCGCCATGACCAACTGGCTCGCGACCGCGGACTATGCCCTACCCCTGAGACGCATCGGCGCAGCCCGTGCACTGACAACGACCGCGGTGGACGGTGAAAGTGGTTGACCGGTAACCCATTCGGGGCACCGATGGGCGGGGCGGGGCCTCGCGTTCCACGACAGTACGGTGATGCGCCGCTCGCGGCAGCGGCTACCCTGAGATTCGACAGGCAGGTAGAAACCTCCGGCCGCTCCGGCCGGGCAAGCGGGGAGTTCCAGATGGCCAAGAGCGACGATCACAGCACCGGCGACGGTCGGGAGCCGTATTCGGACATCGGTGGTCCCGAGGGCAAGCATGCGCAGACCCATGACGTGCGCCGCGAGGCAGCCACCAACTCCGCCCCGAAAGTCGACGAGCCGGACGAATTCGCCAACGACCTGGCCAACGACAACCGGTAGCGGTCAACAAGGCGTGAGTAGCACGGCCACTGCGGCGCTCCACGCCGACAATGCACCGAACCCGTCTGCAGCTGGCACCGTCAGGCGTGATCAAGCCGCTCCTCAAGACCCTGGAGTCCTCGCCTGATCATGGCGCCGTAGCCATCCGGTCCTAACGCCCCGGCCGCCGCTCGGCCACGGTCGAGATGCCGGCGGGCGGCCTGCAGGTTGCCGAGTGTGCGGTAGACCTCCCCGAGGTTGAGATGCAGCGAGGGGTAGAAGCCCGCGACAGGGCAGCTGACGCCGGCCTGGGCTGCTCGTTCGTCGCTCACCATGTCCGCGGCCTGCAAAGCCCGCAAGTCCCAGATAAGTTCCTCGTGCGGGTCGTCCTGCACATCGGCCATGCTGTGCGCCAACCCGCAGCGGTGGAAGGCGTCCCCCTGTGGCCCGATCTGCTCCCACAGCTCCGCGAACAGCCGCCGGGCCTGGTCGCGGTGGCCGGCTTGACTGAGCTCGATGCCCTTTCCGATCCGGACCATCATGTCGTCGGGCTGCGTCACCGCGCTCCTCGCGATCATCGGGGTACTCGGGACTCTAGCGGCCGCTGGCCCGCTCGGTCATGAACGGATCAGCTACCTGGCGGTTCCCGTGCCAGGTGGGCGACGCGTTCAGGCCCCGATCTTGCGGGCCAGGTCGCCCAGATCCGACACGGTCACCGACGGTTGGGTGAAATAGCCCGGGTACGGCGTCCCCGAGCGGTTCACCCAGGCGGCTTGCAGGCCGGCCCGGCGGGCACCGTCGATGTCCCACGGGTGCACCGCGACAAGCATCATGTCCGCGGGATCCACCCCGCACACGTGCGCCGCGTAGGTGTACGCGGCGGGGGCCGGCTTCCAAATGCCGGCATCCTCGACCGAGAGCAGCCTTTCGAATTCGCCGCGGAGACCGGCGTCGGTCAGTAACCGGTCAGCGACCTGGGTGCCACCATTGGACAAGGTGACCAGCCGGCAGCCCGCGCTGCGGAGAGCCCGGATCCCGCCCGGCACGTCCGGGTGAACCCCCAGCCCGGCGAACCCGGCCAGCACATGGTCAACGGCTTCGTCCATCCCCCGGTCCAGCGGCACCTCGGCCAGCACCGTGCGCAAACCCTCCGCGGCCAGCACCGCGAAAGGCTCGGCGGCGCCCACCGCGGCCAACGCGAACCCGTCCCGCAGCAGCCCTGCGAACCACACCCGCAGCAGCGCCGGCGGAGCACCGACCTCCGCGAACCGGCGACCCAGCGGCTCCATATCGGACAGGGTCTCGTTGACGTCGAACACCACGACCGGCGGGCGAACACTCATCCCCGATCACTCCCCTTCCGCGCGGCGAAGCACAGCCGCATGAACACTTCTCGAGACCGGCTGACCGGCTGCGAATCACGATAGCCGCGGACACCGACACCGCGGTGAACTCAATCAGTGGTCACCAAGGTCTTCGGGGCCGTCCAGGCCGGCCGCGAATGTCCGCAATCGCCCGATGGCGGCCTGGTCGACGTCGGCCGGCCCAGTGGCCGCGATGGCCGTCTTGATCGCGCGGTAGGTGCGCGCCTCGAGGCCGCAGCGGCGGCAGAATTCCAGGTGGGCCGTCACCATCGCTGCGGTCGGTGGGTCGACCTCTCCATCCAGGTAGCTTTGCAGCACCGTGGCCACCCGAGAACACTCCGACCGGGTCAACCGGCCGATCAGCATCTTCACATCGCCCTCCCGTCGGGCAGGAAACCGGCCGTCATGAGTCGGCCGCGGATACGGGCCCTGGCCCGGTGCAGCCTGCTCATCACGGTGCCCCGCGGCACCCCCAGGGCATCCGCGGCCTGCTGGTAGCTCAGCCCCTCGATGTCGACCAACGTCACGACGGCCCGATGCTTGTCCGGCAGCGCCGCCAACGCATCGGCGACCACCGCCTCGAACAGTTCCCCGACCACCACGTCCTCGGCCGCGGGGGCCGAGGGACCGACCAGTTCCAGTGACCTTTCCGCCTGCTCCCCGTCGGTGAACAGGACCGGGCGGCGCCGACGGCCACGGTTGATGTGTGTGTTCCGCAGGATCGTCAGCAGCCACGCCCGCGGGTGAGCGCCGTCGAAACCATCGATCGCCCGGAACGCGCGCACCAGGGTGTCCTGTACCAGGTCCTCGGCGTCCGCCGGCTGACCGGTCATCGCCAGCGCCACCCGGTAGAGCACCTCGATCTGCGGAACGACGTATTCGTCGAAGGCGCTGTACTGCTTCCCGCTCGGTCTGCCGATCACCACCATGCAACCCTTCAGGCCTTCGGCGGGATTCCATCGCTCGTCGCTGCCGTCGCCGCGGAATCAGCCGGGTCCGCAACGGGTTCCACTGGCATGCATCCCGTGCGCCACCTGCTGCTGAACCCCCGCCTCGGACCCTACCTGGACCGGGAACTCGACCCGGCCCTGGAAGCACGCGTTCGGGCCCATGTGCGGGAGTGCTGGCGATGCAGTGGTGAACTGGAACTACTGCGGCTGATCCACGCGGCGCTTCGGCAGCGCCGGGCCGGCGGGCCACCCCTTCTCGCGGTGACCAGGCTGCGGCGTTTCGCTCCGTCCGCACCGCGGCACTGAACTGCCGCCGATTGCGGGTCGCGTAGACGCCGTTTGCCTAGTGGTGCCGCTCATCCGCAATTCCTGGCTGTGAGGGCCCACAGGCCGGTGCGGGCGGATCATTCTCCCGACCACTGCGGCGAGCCGCTCGAGCGAGGCCTGAAGCTTCCTCACGGTGGTCGCCCGCGCACGGGCAAAGCGCTTCTCGTCCGTCAACTGGGACCAGTCGTAAATGGGGGTGAAGCGGGTTCGCGACACGTCTCGGCGCCGGGCGCGATCTCCAGGCTCGCCCCTTGCGACACGGTTGGGGTGGACAGGACGGCGTCCAAAAGGTCTGCACACCATGACCAGCCGAGTAGGCCGCCGGTTGGCGCAGTGCACCGGGACTGGTGACGTTCACTTCGATCAGGTATCGGCCGACGGCGTCGAGGCCGGCCATCCGTATTCCGTGCGCGCGAAGCAGCGGCGCCAAACGCGCACAAATCGCCCGATCACGGGTCGTCAATGAGCCTGCCGCGCTGAGGTTTCCGGTCCGGACGTCGCCGACGACCGGGAAGCGCATGACGGCACCGACGGGTTGACCGTCAACCAGGAAGATGCGCTTGTTGCCGTCGCACACTTCTGGCAGAACTCCGGACCGCTCGGCGTCGGCCCTCGCTCTGGCACTGCGCCGGTCGGAAGCGCTGGCCCGGCAGTGGCGTGACAACCTGATCCGCGGCACACTGTCCGTGCGCCGGATCCGACTGGGAAAACGCAGCCGACCTCGTCCTCACTCAGCCGAACGGGTTCGAATCCGCTGACCCCCTTGGCCAGAGTTGGCAACCAGAGCAACATTGGCGATGCGCGCAAAGGCGAAATCCCTTGCGCGCCAAGTGGAGCTGAGGGGACTCGAACCCCTGACCCCCACACTGCCAGTGTGGTGCGCTACCAGCTGCGCCACAGCCCCAAGCTGCTGGAGAAGATTAGCAAGCGGGGCCTGCGAGTTCCTAATCGAGGTCGAACCGCGGGTCCGGCCGGCGATTACCCAGCGAGCAGGTCAGTGAGCCAACTCCCACTGACTGTGCACCTGGCACCTACCCAGCGAGCAGGTCAGTGAGCCAACTCCCACTGTCAACGCCCACGACCGCTCCGTTGTGCACGACGACCGGCGACTGCACACCACCGGTCAGCGCGGTCAGGGTGGCCGTGCTGGTGGCGAAGCTCGACGCGACCGTCGGCAGCTCGGTGCCATCGGTGATGCAGGTCGCGGTCGCGGTGACCGCGGCGGCGTCGGTGGCCACGTTCACCGCGGTCGCGGCCGTCCGCACTTGGGCGAGCAACTGATCATTCGTCAGGTCGGCGGACCCACCTTCGGCGGGTTGGACAGCCTCGGAGAACAACGACGAATGCAGCGCCGCGAACGCTCCCGGGGTGGATCCCAGGTTGGACGCGGCGCACATCAACGCCGCCGCCGCCCGGGTCGAGTAGTCCTTCGACGCCGAGCCGCTGTCCAGGAAGGTCAGCAGGTGGTAATGCACCGTCAGCTTTCCCTCGTCGACGGCCTGGGCGATCTGCTGGCCATACTGCCGCTCGAAGTTTCCGCAGGCCGGGCAGATCGGGTCCTCGTAGACGTCGATGGCCAGCGTCGGTGCACCGTTGCTGATCGTGATGACGCCGCTGTCCAGGGTGGCCACCGACGACTTCGAATTGCCGTAGCCGTCGTTCTTCACCTCGGTGTTCGATCGGTTCCAGACCAGCCCGAGCACGACGACGAACGCCATGACGACAACCGCGCACCCGATGATGATGATCTGGGTCCGGTTGGTCTCGGCCGGGCGATCGGTGGCCACAGATTGGCGCCGGATGGCGCTGCCCGCCGGCCCCGCACCTACCGCGGTGCGCTCCGGCGGTGGACCGGTCGCAGTCGAGACGGGTTTCGGTTTGCCTGTCGGCTTCGGCTTTCCCTGCTGCCGGCCCTTGTTGCCACGACCATTCGTCGCCACCGTGTGAACTCCTTCTGGCGAACGCCCGCTTGGCGCATACCCGTCCGAACCACTATGCCTGCCGGCCCTGAGAGCGGGCCACCAGCGCATCGATCGACAATGGGCTGCGCGGCCAATAGATCAACAATCCGGCCAGCACAATAAGGCCCAGGTCACGCAGGATTTCCGACAGGTACTGCGTCTGCCCATCGGCGACCTGGCCGCCACCACCGAAGCACCCACAATCGATGGTCAGGCCACGGGCCGCGGCCGAGATCACCCCGATGATGAACCCAGCCAGCAAAACCGCGGACAGCACGCCGCTGAGCCTGATCGCCAATCCCAGCACCAGCAGCAGCGCCAGTGCGATCTCGACGAACGGCAGCACGGTCGCCACCGGCGACACCCAGGAGTCCGGAAACAGGGAATATGCTCGGACCGCAACCGTGGTGGTGGTGGGATCGGCGGCCTTGGCCACTCCCGACCACGCCAGGACAGCGGCCAGTACCAGCCGCGCCGCAAGAGCCAGCCGGCCCATGACCGCAGGGTTCAGACGCACACGCCGACGTTGATGCCCCGGCGGGTCGGCCGCAATATCCGGGAGGTCGGATGAATGCTTCATCAGTTCACCGTAACCAGCGCCAGTGCATATTTGTCGCCACTTCGGTAGTACCTCCAGCCCTGATGACGCATATCACTTCTTGACGGTAGGATTTTGAGAAGTTGAACTTTCAGCCAATTCTCGATGAACTTCTGATGATTCCATCAGCCCGCCCGCTCCTACGTCTGAACAGGCAACACCGATGATGCCGACCTTGTTCATTGTGGTTGTCGTCGTCATCACCGCGATCGCGTTTGATTTCACGAACGGCTTCCACGACAGCGCCAATGCGATGGCGACCTCGATCGCGACGGGAGCACTGAAGCCGCGCACCGCCGTGCTGCTGGCGGCCGTATTGAACATCGTCGGCGCATTTTTGTCGACCGAGGTGGCGAAGACCATCTCCGGCGGCCTGGTCAATGAGCAATTGGTGACCCCGGCGATGGTCTTCGGCGGTCTGGTGGGCGCCATCCTGTGGAATCTTGTCACCTGGCTGCTGGGCTTGCCCTCGAGTTCGTCCCACGCCCTCTTCGGTGGCCTGATCGGTGCCGTGATCGTCGGCGCCGGGTTCAGCGGGGTGAACTTCTCGGTGCTGATCTCCAAGATTCTGCTGCCGGCGGTGATCGCGCCGGTGGTGGCGGGCCTGGCCGCCGGCCTGGCTACCGCGCTGGCCTACCGGATCACCCGCATCGCCCAGAACAAGAAGACGCGCAGCAATTTTCGGCACGGTCAGGCCATCACCGGGTCATTGGTCGCACTGGCCCACGGCACCTCCGACGGTCAGAAGACGATGGGCGTCATCACCCTGGTGCTGATCACCGGCAACTTCCAGGCAGCCGGCACCGGACCGCAATGGTGGGTCGTGCTGACGGCCGGGCTGGCCATCGGGCTCGGCACCTATTCCGGCGGCTGGCGGATCATGCGCACCCTCGGCCGCGGTCTGGTCGACATCGAACCCGCTCAGGGCTTCGCCGCCAACGCCGCCTCCACCGCAACCATCCTGGCTTCCTCCCACCTGGGATTCGGCCTGTCCACCACCCACGTCTGCTCGGGGTCGGTGCTCGGCTCCGGCGTGGGCCGGCGCGCCCCCGTCCGCTGGGCCACCGCACGACGGATGGCTTTCGCCTGGTTGCTGACCCTGCCCTGCGCCGCTGTGGTCGGCGGGGTGGCCGCCGCGGCGGCGACCGCGGGCACCCTGGGGGTGGTGAGCGTGCTGGTCGTGTTGCTGGCCGGTTCGGGAGCGATCTGGGCGGTCTCCCGCCGGTCGATGGTCGGCCATCACAACGTGAACGAACTCCCCGAGGTCGTGTTGTTGACCGCGCATAGCGCTGACTCAACCAACCGGGCCGCGTCGTGAAGATCAACTGGTCCGCGCTGGGATTGGTCACGATTGCCTCGCTGATCGCGACGATCCTGGTGGTCGGTATCTTCGCCGCCGGAGTCGCTGCGTTCAGCGCCGCCGATCAGCGGGCCGTAGTCGGCTCGCCCAGCCAGGGACTGCGTGCCCTGGGTTACCTGTGCCTCGCGGCGGCGACCGCCGTCGTGCTGTACGGCATCTACCTGATCGTGCCGGCCTTCCACTAGTTGCTCGAGCGCGACGGTTCGATCCCGACCGGTCTCGCGCTACTGGAACAGCACATCCATCACGAACACCGCCGCCGGCGCCGATTCAGCCGCAGGCACCCGGAGCATCACCCGGCTGCCTACCGGCACCCCGATCAGCGCCGCCAGGGTGGGCAGCTTCTCTGCGCTCAGCGCGACCTTTTGCGGCCCACCGTTCTCCCAGGTGGCCCCCTGCGCGGCACCCGTCCAGTCGTAGACGACGTACTGCAGGTAGACGTCACCCTCGACGAGCGGGGCACCCGTACCGAGGGCCAGCACATCCAGCTTGACCGCGGTGGGTTCGGGGGTGCCGGCCGGAACGGTCACGGTCGGCTTGACCCCGGGAGCGCCCGCCACCAGCGGAGCATCCGCGGGGGGTGCCTGGACGGCCGCGTCGGCCTGACCGAAGCTGTTGACACCCAGGCTGTTCATGATGTCGATCACAAAGACCATAGTGTCGGTGCCCAGGATGTCGGGAGCCTTGCCCCCACTGCCATAACCGTCGGACGGGGACAGCGTCAGCAGGATCCGGGTGCCGACCTTCTGGCCGACCAGGCCCGTGTCCCAGCCGCTGATGCCCGCCTTGACGCCGATCTGGAAGACGAGGGGCGTGCCTCGCTTGAACGAATTGTCGAACTGGGTGGTGCTTCCCCACACCTGGCCGATGTAGTTCACGACCAGGTACTCACCCTTGGCCACCACGGCGCCGGTGCCCTGAACCAGTATCTGCTGCTGCACATGCGGCGGCGGCGGGCTTGCCGGGAAGGTCAGCGTCGGCTCAACACCGAAACCACCCGTGGCAACTGGCATCTGATCCGCCGGCGTCGCGGTGCCGGCCGTGGTGGCCGCAGGGGTGGTGGGACCGTAGATCGGGCCGGTCGGGCTGGTATTCACCGCCCCCTCGACGGTGGTGGTGCCGCACGCGGCGAGCACAAACAGCGAAATGACGGCGAGAAAGGGCCGAATGCGCATAGGTTCCTCAAAGACAGATAGACGGGCAACCGTGTCACCTTACGGTGCGCAGATGTGGACCGACGCCTCTTCGACGGTCCGAAACGGCACCTCACTGGTCGATACCGCTCGCCGGCCCTCCTAGGCTGAGCACGTGGTCGCCAACATGAAGGTCTTCGTCGCGCAACTCGACGGGCTGCCCGTGTACGGCCCAGGCGGTGAGTCGATCGGTAAGGTCAGGGACGTCGTGGCGTCGATGCGGCTTGATCGCCAGCCTCCGCGGGTGCTCGGCATAGTGGTCGAACTGCCCAACCGGCGGCCGATCTTCGTGCCGATGCTGCGAGTGACCACCATCGAATCGCAGGCCATCGCGCTGGCCACGGGTTCGGTCTCCTTGCGGCGCTTCGAGCAGCGGCCCACCGAGGTCCTGCTGCTCAGCCAACTGATCGGCACCAGGGTCACCATTGCCACGTCACAGGCCGCCGTATCGATCGTCGACGCCGGCATGGAACAGACCAGGACCCGCGACTGGCTCGTCAACCGACTCGCCGTCCGGCCGCGCACAGCCTTCATGGGCCGCCGGGCGACTGTGCAGATCATCGGCTGGACCGATGTGCGAGGTGTCGACCTCTACAACCTGACCGGCACCGCCCCGGGCACCCAGCAGCTGTTGAACAGCCTGGAGAGCATGCGGCCGGCAGATGCCGCCAGCGTCTTTCGCGACCTGAGCGGCGCTCGCCGCCACGAGATCGCCGATGCCCTCGACGACGAGCGCCTCGCCGATGTCATCGAAGAACTGTCCGACGAGGACCAGCAGGACGTGCTGACCCATCTGGACGAGGCGCGGGCCGCGGACATCCTGGAGGCGATGGACCCCGACGACGCCGCCGACCTGCTCGGCGAACTGCCCAAGGGCGTCTCCGAGCGGCTGCTCGAGTTGATGGAACCGGCCGAGTCCGCGCCGGTCAAGCGGCTCATGCAGTACCTGTACAACACCGCCGGCGGCCTGATGACCCCGGAACCGGTGGTCCTGACACCGGACGCCACCGTCGCCGAGGCGCTGGCCCGGGTCCGGGCGCCCAACCTGACGCCGGCGCTGGCGTCGATGGTGTTCGTCTGCCGGGCGCCGCAGGCCACCCCGACCGGGCGCTACCTGGGCTGCGTGCACACCCAGCGACTGCTCCGGGAATCGCCGTTCGACCTGGTGGCCGGCGTCCTGGACACCGACATGGCACGGCTGTCGCCGAACGCGAAGATCTCCGAGGTCACCAGGTTCCTGGCGGCCTACAATCTGGTCTGCGCGCCCGTTGTCGATGACGAGCAACACCTGCTGGGTGCGGTATCGGTGGATGACCTGCTCGACCACCTGTTGCCCGACAACTGGCGCGATGAGGCGGCGGATTTCGAGTCGGCCGACGTGATCGGCGCGCATGACGGCGTGGGCAACGACGAGGCTATCGATGGCTGAGTCGCGCCACGGTCGCCGACTGGACCAGCCGCGCACCGCGGGTCGACGGTTCAAGGTCGAGTTCGACCCAGATTCGTTCGGCCGTTTCTCGGAACGGCTCGCTCGTTTCCTGGGCACCGGAAAGTTCCTGTTCTGGCAGACCCTGCTGGTGCTGATCTGGATCACGCTGAACCTGACCGCGCTGATCCACCACTGGGATCCGTACCCGTTCATCCTGCTGAACCTGGCCTTTTCGACTCAGGCCGCCTATGCCGCACCGTTAATCCTGCTCGCCCAGAACCGCCAGGACGACCGGGACCGGATCACCGTCGAGGAAGACCGGAACCGGGCGCTGCAGACCAGAGCGGGCACCGAGTATCTGGCCCGGGAGATCGCCGCTCTCAGGGTGGCCATCAATGAGATTGCGACTCGTGACTACCTGCGCGGTGAGCTGGAGAAGATCCGGCAGGAGATCGACGCGCTCAGTGCGCAGCTCAACCCGGGTGAGGCCGATTCATCGGGCACCTCGATCGCCTCTGGCCCGGTCAAGCGGCGCCCCAAAACAAAACCGAAGCAGATTCGTCCGGCTGAGCCGCCCACAACTGCTGAGCAAGAGCGACAACCTGACCAGCAGGATCGCTGATCAGCGCGAAGGCCACGCCCGGCACCCGGGATAGGAAATTCACCCCTCGCCGCCGGCGTGGTTTGCTGATAGGTGAGGGTGGCGGACAGACGCTGGGGGATCAGTTGGGCACGGAGTCAGGGACGAATCAATCAACCGCACAGCGGCGGGCCAAGACCTGGCCGTTCTGGATAGAACTGCCGATTCTGCTGGTCGTCGCGCTGACGATGACATTTCTCATTCAGACGTTTCTGGTGAAGGTCTACTACATTCCGTCGGCATCGATGGATCAGACGCTGCACGGCGCGGCCAGCGGCGGCGACCGGATACTGGTCAACAAGGTCGTGTACGACTTCACCGAACCGAAGCCCGGCGAAGTGGTCGTCTTTGCCGGGCCGCCGACCTGGGCGGCCGAAGCTCGGATCGCCGGACCGACCACCTGGCTCGGCCGGTTCGGGCAGAGCGTCGGCTCGGTGATCGGCATTGCGCCGCCGAATGAAAAGGATTTCGTCAAGAGGGTCATCGCCACCGCCGGGCAGACCGTCATGTGCTGTGATGGCGACGGCCGGGTCGAGGTCGACGGCAAGCCGCTGTTCGAGCCGTACATCTACGAGGACTTCCTGTTCACCGCCGGCAGCCTCGATTGCGTGAGCGCGCTCAAATCTCAGCGATGCTTCGAGCCGCAACTCGTCCCGGCGGACTCGCTCTGGATGATGGGCGACCACCGAAGCGACTCGGGAGACTCCACGGCCGGATGCCGAGGCAACGAGGCCGCGGATCGCTGTCAGGGACCGATTCCGGTGGCGAATGCGATCGGCCGGGCGGCCTTCATCGCGCTGCCGGTCAGCCGCTGGCAATCGATCGATGCCGTCGATATCCAAGGGCTGGGCGGGATCGCGGGGAACGCCGGCTGGTACGTCTTCGCCGTCGTCGTGGTCGTCGGGGTGTCCCTGGTGATCGTCCGGCGGCGGCGCAGGCTCGCCCACGCGGCAGCCGGCGACCGAGATCCGTCCGGGTGACTCTCCTACTGGATCAGCTCAGCTTCCTCCAGCACCAGCGGGGCCCAGGGCTTCGCGCTGCGGTAGCCGAATCCGGGGTCCAGACCGACCACCCGGTAGCCGCCGATCGGGACACTGCTGTGCCGCTTGGTGAAGTCGATGAACGCTAGTTCGGCCACCCGTCGAGGGGCCAGCCAGGCCTGTTCGTCCCAGTGGACCAGCGTGGAATGTCCGTGTACCTGGTTGAACGGCAGACCCGTCGGATGATCCAGCCAGGAGGTCACCAGTTCGGCCCCTGCCTCGGCCCAGATCGGGCCGGCGCCCAGGTCGATCGCTCCATCGATCATCCGGCCGCCGTGCAACAGCGCCGCGGCGCTACTCGTCCGGATCAGTCCGTTCAGCGCGCGGGCGGCGTAGACGGCGTTGCTCGGCTGGTCCAGCACTCGATTCCAGAAGCCCTCGGTCAGGCCCGCGTGGGTGGCCAGCCACTCCCCTTCGGGCGAGCTGATCGCTGCGGCAATCCGCATCTGACCCTTCCGCCACCATCGTCGGATGGTGCGCACGGCCGGGGGCTCCAGGACCTCCGGCCACTGAAATCGCGGTTGCTTGGTCAGGTATTGGGCCTCGTGGTTGCCGAGCAGCTGAGCCCATTGCGCCGGTTGCCGACGGATTATTTCGTCGACCAGGTCGACCACTCCGGCCGAGTCCGGACCACGATGAATCAGGTCACCCACCTGCACCACGGCCAGGCCGGCCGGCAGGGTATGGGTCTTGGGGTCGGCGCCCAACTCGACGAGCGCCGCATGCAGCTGATCCAGGTGGCCGCCGATGTCGCCGATGATCGCCACCCGATGGCCCTGCCGCACCGGCCGCTGCCGCCCCTCAGCCGTCATCGGATCAGTCTGCTGCATCGAGCTTGTTCCGGCTCGGCTGCAACCCGGGGGCCGAAAACCAGGTAACTGGCGGATTCGGCGATGGCATCGTGGTGCCGTGATTCCGAGTAGCTGGGAGCTCTGCCAACGGGTGACCGACGGTGAGACCGTCGGCTATGTGAGCACCCCGGGCGACGACACCGGAGTGGCGATCGGTGGTGATGGTGGAGGTCAGCCCGGCGGAGTGGGTGATCCGGCCTGGGATGCCGTGGCCGGAGGAAATCACTGCGCGGGTCCGCCTGCCGAATCCGGTCGGTTCGCTGTTGGCCTCGAGCCCGCCGGCCTGAGAACTTCGAAATGAGCCTTGCGGGCCGACCGCCGCAGCACCACCAATACTGAAGGGCCGAGCAGGGCGATCGCCAGCGCGCTGGTGATCGCCCTGCCGGTGTCCCATCCTGCCGTCGATGTGATCAGCGTGAACACCACGAATCGGTGCAGATTCTCGGCCAGTGGCGCGCCGGGCAGGTAGCCCAGGCCCGTCGTGTCGCCGAAGGTCCCGCCGACCGCGAACGGCCAGAACGAGAGGTTCATCAGCAGGCCGAAGACGTAGGACGCCAGCACGGCGTAGACCACCAGGACGGCGATCTCCCGACGCCCGGCCAGCCGGCCACGCCCCGGCAGCAGGCCGGCGAGCATCCCGATCCAGGCCGCGGCCAGCATCTGGAACGGCAGCCACGGGCCGACCCCGGCGGTCAACAGGGCCGAGGCGAACAACGATGTGCAACCGAGGACGAAACCGAAACCCGGTCCGAACACCCAGCCGGCCAGGATCAGTAGAAAGAACACCAGCTCGATGCCGGAGGTGCCCGCGCCCAATGGTCGCAGCGCGGCATTGACGGCCGAGAGCACACCGAGCATCGCCAGCGACTTCGAATCGAGACCACCGTCGGACAGCTGCGCCAACACCAGCAAGACCAGCAGCGGCAGCACCGCGATGAAGATGAACGGGGCCTGCGTCTGTTGGGCCGTGCTCGTCGGGGCCGTCGTGACCAGCAGCGGCCAGGCGAACATCACCAGCCCGGCCAACGAGGCGACGGTCAGCACCGCCGCCGAACGCAGGCCCAACGGCCAGGCCCGGGTCAGCACGGACGCCCGCGCCGCACCGTGTCCGACAGCGCCCGGGCGACCTGATCCACCGTGAGCCATGGCTCGGGAAACAGCACCTTCGCCACCTGCGGAGCCAGCGACGGCGAGGCCGCGAGGACCTCCAGCGCCGGACCGTCGACGACGATCTCGCCCTGCGCCATCACCAGCACCCGGTCGGCCAGCTGAGCGGCGAACTCGACGTCGTGGGTGGCGATCAGCAACGCCTTTCCCTCGTCGCTGAGCTCCGACAGAACAGCCGCGAGTCTGGCCTTGGCCCGGTAGTCCAGGCCCCTGGTCGGTTCGTCCAGCAGGATGACCGCGGGCGCGCCGGTCAGCTGGATGGCGAGCACGAGGCCGAGCCGTTGACCCTCGGACAGGTCGCGCGGGTTGGCTTCACCGGCCAACGGCCCGGCGATCCGCCCGGCCAGTGTCCGACAGGTGCCCGGTATCGCCTGCGATTCGGCATCCGCCGCCGCGCATTCGGCGGCCACCGTGTTCAGGTACAGCAGGTCGGCGGCGGTCTGCGGGACCAGGGTCAGCAGCCGGCGGGACGAGCCTCCGGTGAGGCCGGCCGGGTCCTCGCCGCGGACGTCGACCGTCCCGCCGGAGCGTTTGAGCGCTCCGGTCAATGCCCACAACAGGCTTGACTTGCCGGAGCCGTTGCGACCCATCACAACTGTCGTTTCCGCTGGTCGAAGCAGTAGATCGACCTCCCGAACGGCAATCACCGAGCCGTACCGGACGGTCAGGCCGCAAGCCCGGACGAGTGGTTGCGCCGTCGAGACAGGCCGCCGCACCGGCGCCGAACCGGCGAGCCGGTCGCGCAACGGACCAGCCAGCCGCCGGGCGTCACGGATCGACAGCGCCAGCGGCGACCAGTCGGCGAGCCGGCCCAACTCGACCACCGGCGGGACGATCGGCGAGGTCGCCATCAGGGTGACCGGATCCCCCGATTCCACCGTGCCGTCGCCGCGCACGATCACCAGCCGGTCGGCGTACTGGGCGACCCGCTCCATCCGGTGCTCGGCCATCAGCACCGTGATACCCAGGTCGTGTACCAGCCGGACCACAGCGGCGATCACGTCCTCGGCGCTGGTCGGGTCGAGCGCCGATGTCGGCTCGTCGAGCACCAGCACCCGCGGTCCGGCGGCCAGCACCGAACCGATGGCAACCCGCTGCTGTTGTCCACCGGACAACGTTCGCAACCCGCGATCGCGCAGTTCGGCGATGCCGAGCAGGTCAAGGGTCTCCTCCACCCGCTTGCGCATGACGGCCGCCGGCACCGCGAGCTGCTCCATGCCGTACGCGAGTTCCTCCTCGACCGTGTCGGTGACGAAGCCGGCCAGCGGATCCTGGCCGACCACGCCGACGCCGGCGGCGAACTCGCGGGGCGGGTGCTCGGCGGTGCTCAGGCCGCCGACGGTGACGCGCCCCCGCAACGTGCCACCGGAGAAGTGCGGCACCAACCCGTTGAGCAGCCCCAGCAGCGTGGACTTGCCGGAACCGGTCGGTCCGGCAACCAGTACCAGCTCACCTTCCGGGATGTGCAGGTTGACGTTGGCCAGCACCGGACTGGTGCCGTAGCTGAACGTGACGTCGGTCAGGTCGATCATGGCCGGCCCCCCGGCGGCGGCGCGAGCACCGCCGGAGCGGCCGCGATCAACAGGCCGATCACCGGCAACAGCGGCAGCGTCGGCCAGGCCAGCGGATTCGCGCTCGGGTACAGCTCGACGACGTCGGCCACGAAGAACGTCGCGGAACCGACTGCGCCACACGCGGCGACCAACCCATCGACCGCGCGCCAGTGATCGGGCCGGTACCTCGACCGGCGTACCCGCCGCCCGGACCAGGCGAAACCCGCCGCGCCGACGGCGATCCCGGCGAACATCAGCGGACCGCCCAGGTAGGCCGGACTGTGCGCGTCCATCAGGCCGTACGCGCCGACCCCGATCCCGATCAGGCCCGCCAAGAGCAGCGCCGAGGTGACGCGACGGGCCCGCTGATCGATGTCGGTCCGCCTCCCGTAGCCGCGGGAATCCATCGCCGCCGCCAGCAGCAGCGACCGGTCGAGGGCGTCGGCCAGTACGGGAATGATGATCCCGCGCAGTGCATGGCGTCCGCGGCTCGGGCTGCACCGGAGCGACCTCGCTCGGCGCACCCGCTGGACGGACTCGACGAGCTGCGGAAACACCGACACGCTGATCACCAGTACGGTGCCCACCTCGTACAGTGCCGACGGCACCGCGGCCAACAGCCGCTTGGGGTTCGCCAGTGAGTTGGCGGCGCCGACGCAGACGATCAGCGTGGCGAGTCGGAGCCCGTCGTAGAAGCCGGCCAGGATCGCTTCGGCCGATACCGGCCCGAGCAGGCTGATCCCCGCGGCGAAGGACGGCAGTTCGAATCGGGGAAGCGTGAACAACACGGTCGGGCCGTCCCCCGCGGTCAACATCCGGAAGACGACGCGCAACGCGACCACGAGCGCGCCCATCAGCAGATACCATCGAAAACCGACCGCCCAGGGGGCGCTCGATCGGCGGGCCGCGACCACGAGTGCGGCCACCGCGATGATCATGCCCAGCAGCAGCGGGTTGGTGGTTCGGCCGGCCGCGACCGCCAGCGCCAACGCCCACAGCCACCAGGCGCCGGGATGCAGGCTGCGCGGCAGCCGGGAAGGGGCTGCGGTCGGCACCCGCTCGACCTGTTCTGCCGGCCGGCTACTCATCGGCGCGGCGACGGCGTTTGGCCAGCACGACTGCGGCACCAGCCAACCCGCCGATCAGCACCACTCCGACGACCGCCAATGCCGGCCCACCCGACGAGTCGCCGGGGGCGGCCGCCGCCGATTCGCCCGCGCTCCCAGCGGGACGGATGCCGGTGTCGCTCCCGGACGACGGCGCACTCGAGATCGCCCCAGCGGTTGTCGATGCCGTCGGCGGAGCCGGTGCCGAGGGAACCGGCGCCGAGGGAACCGGTGCCGATGGAGCCGGTGCCGATGCAGCCGACGTCGCGTCGCCGGCCGTTCCGGCGCCCGGATTGGCCGCGCCGGGCACCGCGGCCGCTGCCGGATTCGGCGCGGGCGCACTGGTCCTCGGCGCGGTGGTGGGGGTCCTGCTGCTGGTCTGCGCGCCGGGAATCGGGGCAGCGGCAGGGGCCGGCGTCGGTTCGGATACTGGTTGTGGCGCTGGAGCAGGTGCCGGTGCCGGTGCCGGGGCCACCGGGTCGAACGCCGGCGCGACCCGGGGACCCGATGAGAACGACCAGCCTTCGAAGCCGCCGATCTGCACCCTGCTCGCGGTGAACCCGGAGTCGCTGTAGCTCCAGGAGCCGTCGCCCGCGGACTTCCAGTACGACCAGTAGGCATCGGTCGGCGGGGTGTTGACGCAGGACTCCTGGTAGGCGGAATTGCCGGCGATGCGCAGGGTTTCGGACTGCGTGGGGCGTCCGGCCAACCGGCAGACGAACGCCGCCTGCGAGGTCGGCGATGACCAGGAGATGCCGGCCGCGGCGAGCGCGTCGGATCCCCGCGATCGGGCCGACAGGCCGTTCGCACAGCTGACGCTGACTCCCCCGCCAAGCCCGGCGAAGTCCACGACCACGGTGACCGAACCGGCGTCACCGGCTCCGCAGACACCGCTGCGGGCAGCGGCCAGGGCGACGCCGGCTGCGACTCCGGGTCCACCGAGCACGGTGCTACCCAGCAGGATCAGCGTCGCCAATCCCGCCCGGACGGGTCGTCGCCAGCCGGCTATCACCGGTGTCGGCCGCCCGCGGGACGCCGACGGCCCGCTCGTGCGGCCACGACGAGCACCGTGCCGGTCACCACCATCGTCAGCGCGAACAGCAGTTCGGGGACGGTCCGGTCGCTGACGCCGGTCGACGACAGCGTCGGCGGGGCGCTGGTCCTGGTGGTGACGCCGCTAGTAGCGGCGACGGCTCTGGCGCTGACTTGGGTGCTGATTCCGGTACTGAGCACGGCGGTGCTCGGCGGCGACGGATCGGGCGGTGTGCAATCGACCGCGGCCGGCAACTCCGCGGCGGCGCCGGCCGCCGTCAGCGAACCGAGCGGCGGCCCTCCCAGGCCGAACACCGCCTGGACCGAGGCGACCTGCCACTGACCCAGATTCCCGCTATCGATACCGAACTCGGTGGCATCGGTCAGCGAGCCGGGCTTCCACCCAATGGCACCGACATTATCGCTGGTCAGCGCACTGCCGGCGGCATTGACAAGATCGCAGGTGACCTGCAGGCCGCCGATGAAGTTGCCCGCGGCGGCGGCCGCGTCGGTGGCGCCCAGGGCGCGCAACGCCTGCCCGCCGAGGCCGGTGGAGTTGGTGTTGTCAGCGATGCCGCCGTCGGCGGCCTGCCGACCGATCAACCAGGCGCGTGCGTTGGCCACCCGGTCGACGCCCGGATCCACCCCGGCGGTGAGCAAGGCCTGGATTGCCATCGCGGTGGCGTCCGGGTCGGCCTGATCGCAGCCACCGTAGCCGTAGGAACCGAACCCCGCGCCAGCCGCGTCGGTGCACTGCTGCGCCTCGAGCCAGCTGACGGCCGAGGCGGGAACCCCGCCGGCGGTGCGGGCCAGCGCGAGCAAGGCGTAGGCATGCAGAAAGGCGACGTCGCCGGTGCCGAACGAGCCGTCCGGCTTCAGCGTTGCGCGGAGTTCAGCGAGCAGATCACGGGTGCCCCCGGCGCCGTCCGGAAAGTCTGAGGCGTCCAGTCCGGCGATCTGCAGGGCCAGGGCCACCTTGGCGATCTGGCCGAACTTGGCGGCAGTTTCGGTGCCGCCGCCGATGTAGGACGCGCCGGAGTCGAGCACCAACTGAGCGGAGGCGGCGATCTGGTCGCCGCCGATGCCCGCCGCCGCCAGCGTGTAGATGGCGTCCACCGTCAGCCCGACACTGCCGTTGAGCAGACCGTTCCCCGCCTGTAGCTGGCGACCGATCCAGGCCGCCCCGGCGGCGCCACTCCCCGCGGCCGGTCCATATCTCGGCGGGTCGACGGGAGTGTTGTCGTGCGGCAGGGATTCCAGGTTGAACCGCGGGGATGCTCCGGGAAAGGAGCCGTCGGTGTTCTGGATATACCCGACGACCGACCCGACGGCCAACGGCCCACCGTCGAGGCCCACGTTGGCCGCCGTCCAGCTCTGCCGGAGGGGCCCCCCGGGGTTGCCGTCGCTGGTGTTCAGGAAGCCTGCCCAGTACGCGCCCGGGAACGCCTGGCAGTTCACCGGGTTGGCGGCGACCCCGTTGATCGCGCAGAGGTAGTTGCCGAAGCCGGTGACCTCGGCGGTCGCAGTGAACCCGGCGGCCGACAGAGCGGCCCAGATTGACGTTTGAGCGCCGTGGGCGCAGCCGAGTTGAACCGCGTCCGTCGTCGGCGTGAAGTCGACCACCACGGTCACCCCCACACCCACGCCACAGGCGGTACCGGTGACCGACGCAGGGTCGGCAGCTGCGGCCGGCAACGCGCCGACCGTCGCGATCAGCAGGGCGGCGCCGAGAACGGCGCAGGTGCGGCGGAGCAGGGACATTCGCGGCGGCCTTTCGATCCGGGCTGCGGGCGAGCCCGGACCACTTGGCGCAAGGTCAACGGTGCCGGGCGCTCGCGCGGCTCAGCACCGACGCGGACCGACGTCGAAGCGGTTCGAGCTCCGACCTGCAGTCCTCGACAGTTCTGGAGCTTGCGCACAACCCCTCAGGCACTCCGACTTATCGGGCTCGCCAGGCGGGCTCGATCCACGGTTGCGGGACAGCGCCGGACTTGGACCGGCTTTCCCTGAAATGATGTGGAACAACCGACTGAGCCTAGCCGACGTGCGAACCGACCCGAGTCCGGCGGCCCGCGATGAGACCGCTGCCCAGTGCCACACCGAGGGCCAGCGCGATCAGGATCGCCGCGACGGCAAAAGCAATCCGCATACCGGCGGCGACGGCCGCAGGGGTCGCCGTGGTGATGTCGACCGCTCCCGATGCAAGAGTGAACACGCCGCCCATCACGGAGGCGCCGGTGATGAGGCCAAGGTTGCGGGACAGGTTGAGCATCCCGGAGGTGGTGCCGCGTTGATCGGGGTGAACGTCCTTCATCACTGCGGTGCTGTTCGCTGCTTGGAACAGGCCATATCCACCGGTGATCACGGCCAGCGGGACGACATAGCCGACGACGCCGACGCTCGCCGGTACCCGGGACAGTAGGAGCGCGCCGGTGGTGGCCGCGGCGAGCCCGACAACAGTGATGCGTTGGGCACCGAAACGGTCCACGAGGCGACCGGCCGGCACCCCGGTCAACGCTGCGACCAGCGGACCGGCTGTCATCGCCAACCCCACCAGCGCGGTAGTGAGGCCAAGTGCACGGGAGAGGTAGAAGGGCCCGACGACCAGGGTGGTCATCATCACCGTGGTGACGAGGGCGTTCATCGACAGGCTCGCGCTCAGTACCGGATCGCGGAACATCGCCAGCCGGATCAACGGCACTCTCGCCCGTGTTTCGGTGAGCACGAACAGACCGACCCCGACTGCGCTGCCCAGCAGCAGGGCGAGGTTGAGCGGGCCGAAACTGCCGCGCCCGATCGTCATCGCCAGCGCGTAGCAGGCCAGCGTCATGGCGAGTACGAAGGTGCCGACGATGTCGAAGTCGCGCCGATTCGCAGTTCGCGTCCGGCGATCCACTGGCAGGTGGCGACGGGCGAGCAGGTAGGTGACGATGCCCAGCGGCACGTTCACCAGAAAGATCACCCGCCAACCGAGGCCGGCGATCAGGACGCCGCCCAAGGATGGTCCCAGGGCGGTGCCGATGGCGGACATGGTTCCGAGCAGGCCCATGGCGCGACCTGTTCTTCCCGCTGGCACTGTTTCGCCGACCAATGCCACTGACAGGGCCATCATGATGGCGGCTCCGAGGCCCTGCGCCGCCCGGGCCGCAATCAGCAGCCACAGTGCGGGCGCGGCAGCACAGACCACCGATGCAGCGGTGAACAGGCAGATTCCGGCCAACAGCAACCGCGTTCGGCCGACCAGGTCGCCGAGGCGGCCGACGCTGACGATGACGCTGGTGATGGCCAACAGGTAGCCAATCACGATCCATTGCACCTGCTGGAAGGATGCGTTGAACGTGTGCGCGAGCGTCGGCAACGCGACATTGGTGATGCTGGTGCCGAGTGCGGTCACCAGCATCGACAGCGAGAGGCCGGCGAGCGCCCACCGCGCCGCGCGCCCGGCGCCCGGTTTCGCCGTCACCGCCCTGTCCGGTCGTGAACCGACGTCCGTCATCTAAAACTCCGTTCCGCTGCTACCCGCATCATGAGGACCATCGCCTCCGCTTCGAACAGTGCGACACGGGCCGGGAGATGGCCAACGTTTGTTGCCATTTCCGGGAACGAGGAGTGGACTGATCGGATGGAGCGGTCGATCAGCACGGCCCTGGCCGAAGTCGGGCCACGCCTCCAGCGCGCACGCGCCCTGCGCGGGGTCACCTTGACCGAACTGGCTGCGGCGACCGGGATCTCAAAGAGCACCCTGTCGCGCCTGGAGACCGGCCAGCGCAAGCCCAGCCTGGAGTTGCTGCTGCCGATCGCCCAGGCGCATCGCATTCCGCTGGACGAACTCGTCGGCGCACCCGAGGTCGGCGACCCTCGAGTCCGGTTCACCCCGCGCCGCCGCAACGGCCGGACCATCGTCCCGCTGACGCCGCAACCGGGCGGGCTCCAAGCCTGGAAAGTGATCATCCCGCCGGAGCACCACGAGCCCGAACTGCGCTCGCACGAGGGCCACGAGTGGCTCGTCGTGCTGTCCGGACAGCTGCGGCTGATTCTGGCCGGCCACGACATCACCTTGGGGCCAGGTGAAGTCGCCGAGTTCGACACCCACAACCCGCACTGGTTCGGGCCTCAAGGCGACCAGCCGGTCGAGATCCTCAGCCTGCTCGGCATCCAGGGCGAGCGACCGCACGTCCGTGCCTCGTCACGCGCCAGGGGCGACGGTGCATGACCAAGAGCACCGTGCGCGCATCGCGGGTTGAATCGACCACGATCTTCCAAGCGCCGGCGCCCGCCTTCGCCGAGCACCGGATCATCACGTTGCTCCGAGAGCAGTTCGGGCTGGCCTGCGAGAGTGTCCGATCGCTGCCCAGCGAGCGGGACCAGAACACCCTGGTGCTGGCTGCCGGCCGCCCACTGGTGCTCAAGATCTCCAACGCCCAGGAGGATCCGGCCGTCCTCGCGATGGAACTGGCTGCGATGCAACACCTTTCCCGCACCACACCGGACCTGCCGATCCCGCAGGTCATCGCCACCACCGGCGGCCGGCCGCTCAGCACGCTGGTCGACGGCGCCGGGCGCAGCCATCTGGTGCGGGTGATCACCGTGGTGCCCGGGCAGCACGCGGAGGGCTTGCCGATGAGCGTCGCGTTCGCGGGGAGTCTCGGGCAGCTCTGCGCGCGGACCCAGGTCGGCCTGCAAGGCTTCTTCCATCCGGCTGCCGGCCGCGAGCTGGACTGGGACATCCGCCGGCTGGCAACCGTTGTCGACGAGGCCCCACGGGGGCAGGACGCGGGCAGTTACCTGCTCCGGCAAACGGCAGCCCGGGTGGCCGGCGCGCTCAAGGCCACGGCCGCGCTGCCGGCGGGCGTCCACCACGCCGACGTCACGCTGACGAATGTGCTTGCCGGGCCGGACGCGTCGATCACCGGGCTGATCGATTTCGGCGACATGCACCACACCGCATTCGTCTGCGATCTGGTGGCCTCGCTGACCTCACTGCTGCGCAACACCGCAGCCGATGCGAGCCCGGACACCTGGCAGCTGGCGGCGGCATTTCTGAACGGCTACCAACGGCACCGGTTGCTACTGCCCGCGGAGGCCGCCCTGCTCGGCGAGCTGGTGCTCGCCCGGCTGACCGCGACGCTCGCTATCTCGGCAACGAGAAGTCCTGCGCATCCGGGGAACTCGGCCTACATCAACCAGTACGACCGGACCAGCTGGGCGCTGCTGCGCGAACTTGCCGACATTCCGGCACTCGAACTTCGGCACCGGTTCGCTCGGTTGAGCGGGACGGCCGGGGCGCCAACCAGCCGCGAAGATGCTCGACCCCCACGGCTCTGGACCCGCCGGCAGACCGTCATGGCTGGCTCACTGTCCCCGCTGTTCTACCGGCAGGCCCTGGAGATCGTTCGGGGCGAAGGGGTCTGGCTTTTCGACGCCGAGGGCCGCCGCTATCTGGACGGTTACAACAACGTCGCCGTCGTCGGCCACAGCCACCCGGTGGTGACCCAGGCGATCACCCGTCAGCTTGCGGTGCTGAACACGCACTCCCGTTACCTGCACCCGAATGTCGTCGAACTGGCCGAGCGACTGGTCGCCACCATGCCGGGCGGGTTGGACACCTGCCTATTCACCACCTCGGGAACGGAGGCCAATGAGTTGGCCTGGCGGATGGCCATCGAATACACCGGCGGCGACGCCGCGATCGTCGCCGAGCACGCCTATCACGGCACGTCCAAGCAGATGGCCGATCTGTCGTCCAACGAATGGCCCGAGGGCTACCGACCCACCGATGTCGCCACTTTCGAAGCCCCGACCGGGCCGGCGGAGCGTCTGACGCACGACCGGGCAGTCGGCCGGATCACCCGTGCCGCCGATGATCTCGCTGCGCAGGGCAGGCGGCCGGCAATGGTGCTGGTCGACACGATGTTCACCACCGAGGGCATCCGGGGGGCCACGCCGGCCTTCATGACCGGGCTGCTGGACTCGGCGCACACCCACGGGGCGCTGTTCGTGGCCGACGAGGTGCAGGCCGGCTTCGGTCGTACCGGGCCGGCGCTGTGGCGCTTCAAGGCCTTCGGGATCACCCCGGACGTCGTCACCCTCGGCAAACCGATGGGCGCCGGCTATCCGATCGGTGCGCTGATCACCAGGCGGGAGATCGCCGATGCGCTCGCCCGGCGGTATGAATACTTCTCCACCTTCGCCGGTAACGCCGTGGCCGCCGCGGCCGGCCTGGCGGTGCTCGATGTGCTGACGGACGGCGATATCCCGGCCAACGCGGTCGACGTGGGTGACTACCTGCGCGGGAACCTCGGTCGGTTGCGAGCCACCCACCCGGTCATCGGTGAGGTCCGCGGATTCGGCCTGATCGCCGGCGTGGACCTGATTCCGCCGACCGGCGACGCCCGCGCGTTCGCCAAGGATGTCCTCGAGGGGCTCCGCGACCGGGGCGTGCTGGCCGGGTCGACCGGGCCGCGCGGCGGTGTGCTGAAGGTGCGGCCGCCGCTGGTCTGGCAGCGCGAGCACGCCGACCTGTTCGTCGACACCCTGGATCAGGTGCTCACCGCGCTGGCCTAGGCCTGCTCAGGCGCCGAGGCGAACAGGTTGAGCCCCAACAGGTCCGACAGGAATTTCGTGGCGAGCTGACCGCGGACGCTGTTGCCGGCCCGGTCCAGCGGCGGCGCGAAGGTGGCCATGCCGCCCTTGCCAGGTGCGATGGTCATGATCGCCCCGCTGACCCCGCTCTTGGCTGGCAGCCCGACCGCGTACATCCACTCCCCCGACCGTTCGTACAGGCCGGCGGTGGCCAACACCGCGGTGACCCGCTTACAGACGTCGGCGTCGACGACGCGTTCCCTGGTCAGCGGGTTGACCCCACCGTCGGCCAACGTCGCGCTCATCACCGCCAGATCGGTGACCGTGACGGTCAACGAGCACTGCTTCGTGTAGACGTCGGTTGCTTCGATCGGATCGAAATACATCCGGTCGTAGCTCTGCAGCAGCCGGGCCATCCCCTCGTTCCGCTGGTTGGTCGCCTTCTCGGACTGGTAGACCTCGTGATCGAGCTCGAGCCGGCGGCCGGCGAATCGGGAAAGCCCGTCCTGAATGACGGCCCATTTGCTCAGCGCCGTCTCCCCCGGCACCAGGCTAGTGGTGGCGATCGCGCCGGCGTTCACCATCGGGTTCATCGGGTGGCCGTCGTTCAACTCGATCGCCATCACCGAGTTGAAGGGCAGCCCGGTGTTGTTGACGCCGATCTTCTCGCGGACCGCGTCGTGCCCGATCGCCTGACAGACCAAGGCGAATACGAACGGCTTGGACACGCTCTGGATGGAGAACCCGTGGTCGGCGTCCCCGGCCGAGAAGGCGGCGCCGGTGACACCGACGATGCTGAGCCCGAACAGCTCGCGGGAGGCGCCGGCAAGCGCCGGAATGTAGTCGGCGACGGCGCCGTCATCGACGGATCGGTAGCGCTCGTACGCCTCGTCGAGCAGTTCCTGAACCAGCCCGGCCGCCGGCAGCCGACCGGTGGAGACGACGGGAACGTGGGCGGCTTCGTCGGCGGCCAGGTTCTTGTGCACGGACGGCAGACTACTGACCGCGCGCGGTTCTCGGATCGCCGGGTCATCGGCCGGATCCACCAAACAGCAGCGCCCCCGGGCACGGATCCCGGGGGCGCTGCTGTCGCTGTGGAGGTGGCGGGAATCGAACCCGCGTCCAACGTTGTTTTGTGAGGACTTCTACGTGCGTAGTCCGCTAAGCCTCTACTTGACCCCATTGATCATGCGAACGTGCCAATGTGACGGGCCCAGTTACTGTTTGATGTCCCA
>JBBRSR010000023.1:0-57429 GCA_038245175.1 Mycobacteriales bacterium
GAGGTTCAAATCCTCTCGCTTCCGCGCCTGGTAAGTTGCTCTAGGCAGTTGGCGGTGCGGGCTCCGGCCCGAGCAGTAAGAACTGAATACGCGCCTGTAGCTCAACGGATAGAGCATCTGACTACGGATCAGAAGGTTGGGAGTTCGAATCTCTCCAGGCGCACTCACTATCCTCCACCGACTCCGGTCGGCGGGGGATTCTTGCACTCCGGGTCGAGGTCCGGATATCCCACGCGCTCAGGCCGGTCGTCGCGTTCGGCATCACTGACCCGTCCAGTAGCCAGTAGTAGTCGACCCCGCTGACCGTGCTGATCGTGCTGACCACCCGGAGCAGGTTGCGGGGCTGTCGGCCGTCCTTCTCCCAGCTGCGCCAGGACTCGATCGGGAGCCCGCAGGCTAGGGCCGCTTCCTTGACGTTGCTCCAGCCCATCTGGTGGCGGAGCAGGGCCAGCCGGGCGGCGAAACTCCCCGCCTGCGGAATCCAGCCGGGTTGAGCATGCCGAGTCGTCGCTGGAGCGTTCATGTCGTCTACTGTAACCCCCTTTCTGGAAGATTTCTCGTAGGAACATGCAAGTTGCGTTTGACGCAGCTCGCGACCTTAGGCATCATTCAGGGATGACGCAACATAGCGAGCTGGTCCCAATTGGCGAAGCGGCCCGACGGGTGGGTCTGAGTACGCAGACCTTGCGGCGGTACGTGGATTTGGGTGAACTGCCGGCGGTGACGCTTCCATCGGGTCGATTGCGGTTCAATGTCGTCGATCTGGATGCGTTGACAACACCGGCGAGGGTGGCGCATCGGCGCGGGGGGTCGGTGGCCTCGTGATAGGTGAGCAATCGCGGGAGCCCCTCGCGCCTTCTACTTGGAGGCAGGGAGCGCGAGGGGCCCAAACCGCCGATCAACTACCAGCTGAATCGACTGTTCTACAGTCTCATGGATCGATCCCGCTGCATATAAGCCCATCGGGTGCCGCACTGAAGGTTCTGCTGCAGACGATTCGCGCCGATCGCCGCGGCTGGGACTCCGCGGCCGGGACCGAGGTGGTGCAGCTCATCCGCGCATCGGTCCGCCGCGAAGAGGCCCGCTGGCGCGGCCGAGCCGGTGATCTCGGCGAAGCCGCGGTATCGGAGGTCTGGGAGGCGCTGGCACACTGGGTCAACTCCGGCGACACCACCGACCCGATCGTCATCCTGCGCGCGCAGACCCGCCGCAAGGTCGCCTCCCACGCGGCGGCAGCGCAGACCGGGATCGGCACGCCGCGGACGGCCGGGCTGTGCGGCCTGGCCAGGCAGATGGTGGTCACCGAGCTGCCACCGTCCGACATCCTGTCGGAGGCTCCCCACTCCGGCGCGGAAACCGTGCCGGTGCCGGAGTGGATGCAAGTCCTGGGCGCGATGCTGCTGCGGGCCGGGTGGGCGTGGCCGATCCCGCCGACCGACGCCCTGGTCGCCGCGGCCGAAGTGGCAGTCCATTCAAAGCGGCGCGGCCGGTCCGCCCTGGGCAAGCACCCGACCGGGGTGCCCGCCGGGACCTGGTCGGCACTGGAGATCCTCGTCGCCGGATCGGCTCCGTCCCGGCGCATCCAAGCCGCGTGGCCATCGCCCGCGGTCACCTACCGCACCGGCGGCGCCGCGGCGGTCCAGGACTCCACCGAGGTGCAACGGCTGGTCAGATCGGCAGTTGCCGGTTCGCCGGCCCGATCCGGGCGGGTCTGGCGCAAAACGGCCGAGTTCGGGTCGGTGGCGTCGTGAGTGAGGAGTGGCGTCCTGCTGTCGGTTCAGGACGCCTACCAGTCGAGCAGTTCGGCAGCCGCAAGAAACCGCGAGAGCAGATCCCGGAATGCGACGTATGCGGTGATCACCTCGAGGAGTGCCAAGACGGTGAGTGCTCCCAGTACCAGCTCTACGTCGCCGGCGCCCGGTCACTGCCGCCCGGGCCGCGGCTGCCGCGACGAAGCCGTCAGCCGCGCCAGCCGTTGTCGAAGGCAACTCTGGCGGGTGGCGAGCTGGTCTACAGCAACGGCAAAGGTGTGTCGATCCAGGCCGATCCGGACACCAACGAAATCGACGCCGGCTGGCAGGACCTCCCCGCCTGCGACGACAACGACGACGCGGAGCTGTCCGCGACGCTGCCGGCGAAAGCCGGCGGGGTGGGTGGCACAGGATGAGCGCCGATGCTGCCCCGCCGGGTGTGGCGGCGTCCCCACCGGCCGGTGAGCCGCTGCGGATCCGGGCGAATGGTCGGCCGGCGTTCAGCCAGGTTCCGAAGGCCCTGACCGAGGACGATCGCATCTCGCCGGTGGCCTTTCGGCTGTGGGTGATCCTGGAGGGCTACACGTATCGGGATGCCGACGTCGAGGTCAGCCCGAGCCGCCGCGAGTTGGCGCAGAAGCTGAACCGCGCCCTGCGCACAGTCTCCGAAGCGTTAGCCGAACTGACCGCCCACGGCTGGCTGACTGTCGAGCGCCGCCGCGACCACCGGGGCGGGCAGGCGACCAGCACGTATGTCCTGGAGTGGATGCCACGCGACGATGCCCCGGGCGCGGTGTCTTTGCCAGTAAGCAGTGTTTCCGCAGGTCAGGACTGGAGGCAGAAAACTGCCCCCAGTGAAACCCCGATTGTGGATAACTCCATTTCCGCAGGTCAGGACAGGAGGCAGAAAACTGCCTCCTGTACACCGATCCGGCCCCAGAGGGCAGAAAACTGCCTACCCCCCAGGCAGAAAACTGCCCCCACCTATAGGAACAATAAAAACAACCAAGAAAACAACCACCACCAAGCAACGGCTGAAGGCGCCGCTGACGCGCCGCTGGTGGTGGTGGCCGAATCCCCGGAATCCTCCCCTGCTGCCGACCGGCCCGACGTGATCCGACCTGGACCCCCGGAAGGTCCTGGTCCACGAACAGATGCTTGGCGGCTCGAGGTCCAGGACCTCGCGGATGCCGTCATCGCCGCGCTCCCGCCGCCGCTGCGGCGATCGGTCTCGGTGATCGCCGCGCGTCGGGCCTGCGCCGCGCTGGCCATGGCCGGCTGGCAACCCGCCATGCTCACCGCGCTGGTCAAGGGCCGTTCCTGGGCCGGCGCGCACAATCCCGGCGGCGCTCTCGTGGCCTGGCTCCGCGACCTGGCTGAGGAGCCTCCGGAGCCGACTGCTTCGGTGTCTATCTGGCCCGAGTGGTGCGGCCTCTGCGATGGCCCGAGCCCGGCCCAGCGGACGATCATCGATCCCTCCGACCGCGTGGTTCGCTGCCCGATCTGCAACCCCAAGTCGCGCCGGTTCGGCGGTGAGGCACCGGACTAGAGGCCGTGGTAGTCGGTAGCGATCGGCCAGATCACCATGAGCGGGGGACTGGAAGAGGTTCGGCTCCTGGGAGTCGAACCTGATGACCGAATGGCACGTCCGCTACCGGGGCCCGGGCGTGATGATCTACTGGCACGTCGAGAAGAGCCGGCTGTGCGTCTACAGCTAGCTCAAGTCCTGCTCGTATTCCGAGGTCGCGGCGATGATGGAAGGGCTGCTGCACCACGGCGCCGAGGTGCCGTGGTCGAGGCCAACTATAGCAACAATCCATGAGTCGCTGTGCCCTCGCAGAACGCCAACGAATGACTCGGGGCCACCGGGATCGCCACTCATTCGGCGTAGCGGTTTCCATCTCCTCCTCCATGCCGGTCCGTCGCGGCGCGTTCCAAAAAACCAATTGTCCCGCAACAACTCTCAATTCTCAAGATCACACGCCGACATGCCCACCTGAATAGCTAGACATAGCCAGGAATCGCAAGCACGCGACTGGCCGGGCACGGGCCGTGCTACCATCTGCGCTGGGTCGGGAAAACTTCGTGTCGCAAGGGAAGAATTGTGAAGGCTGCTGGCGTGGCTGTTCAAGTAGTGTTAAGTATTGGGTGTGGGCTGGGCGCATACAAATTGCAGCAGGCCGGTCGAGATACCGAGGATTTTCTGCTCTTTACGTTGACAGCGGTGGCGGGAACCCTGTACATAAGTGGGCTTTCATCTGCGCTTGCCTATCTTACTAGGGAACGACAGACCGCTACAGTTGCGGCAAGAAGTAGCGTCGTCAGTAGCGGAGGAACGAGTCCATTCGATTACTATGGCGGTCCTCTCAGGTCATCTCGCGGCAATCCGTCTGGCCCTGCATTAGTGGCATTTGTGGTTGGCATTGCTACTGTCGCACTTCCTTTGACAGCTCAACAGGCGGTAATACACCAGTGGTTTCCAACCGAGTCTCAAGACACATTACCCCAAATCATCAGCGTCGTCTGCTACGCATTTATTGTTCTCGGACCCATCTTCGGTGCCTTTGTTACGTTCGGCGCCCTGACGGTGTCGGTCAGTGAATTTACTGAGCACCCAGTGGTCAGCGGGTGTCTGAAGACACTGGCTTTTATTGTGGCAGTGGCGCTTTCGACGGTCACCTATTATCTGATAGTTCAGAAGTAACTGGTCAGGCAATGCCGTTCACTTATGGAATTCCCTAGGAATGTTGTAGTGAATTCGTCGTTGAGCGCCTGGTGATTTGATGGTCAGGCATTTTCTTGACCGTGGTGGCCATTGTAGGGCGGTTGTTGCGGTATTCGTTTTGGTGGTTTAAGTTGTCGGCGTGGAAGATGATCCCGATGGTATTCCGTCGCATTCCCGGTTGACCGATGTCATTGGTTTGGGTGTGCTGACCCGGTTGATTCACCGGGATCTGGTGGATGAGGTGATCGCGAAGACGGGGTCGCGGGAGGCCCGTTCCCGGTTGTTGCCGGCCCGGGTCGTGGTGTATCTGGTGCTGGCGTTGTGTTTGTTCACCTCCGACGGGTACGAGGAGGTCGTCCGGAAGTTGACGAACGGGTTGAAGGGTCTGCGGATCTGGCGAGATGAGTGGAAAGTGCCGGTGCCGTCGGCGATCTCGAAGGCGCGGATCCGGCTCGGTAGCGAGCCGCTGGCGGAGTTGTTCCGCCGGGTGTGCGTGCCGTTGGCGACGGTCTCGACGCCGGGGGCGTTCTACTCCGGACTCCGGGTCATGGCCATCGACGGGGTGGTGCTGGACACCGCGGACACCCCGGTGAACCAGGCGGAGTTCCACCGCCGGAATCCCGGAACCGTGCGGGCGGGCGCGTTCCCGCAGGTGCGGATCGTGTCGTTGACCGAATGCGGCACCCACGCGTCGGTGTGGGCCGAGTCCGACAGCTGGAAGGTCGGCGAGCGGACGCTCGCGGCGAGGATGACCGGCCAGTTCACCGCCGGGATGCTGGTGCTCGCCGATCGGGGTTTCTATTCCTACAAGTTCTGGAAGGACTCGCTGGTCAACGGCGCACAGTTGTTGTGGCGGATCTCGAACAACCTGAAACTCCCGATGCTGGGCTACCTCCCCGACGGCTCGTTCCGGTCCGAACTCGTCCCCGCCGATGTCAAAGGAGCAGTCAAAGCGGGTGGCCGGCCGGGTCTGGCCGATGGGCACCGCATCGAGATCCGGGTCATCGAATACATGATCACCAACCGCGGTGAGAGCGAAACGATCCGGCTGATCACCAGCATCACCGACCACAACCTGGCGCCAGCCGCGCAGCTCGCCGGGTTGTACGCCCAGCGGTGGGAACACGAACTGAATTTCGACGAGATCGAAACCCACCAGATGCATCCCGGGCGGGTGTTGCGGTCCCGCACCCCGGACCTGGTTAAACAGGAGGTCTGGGCGCTGCTGATCACCCACTACGCGGTGCGGGCGTTCATCACCGAAGCCGCCGACGACCTCGGCGCCGACCCCGACCGATATTCATTTACCAGAACCATCAACGTCATCCGCCGCCAGGTTCTCAACCAGGCGGCGTTTTCCCCCCTCAACACTCCGGAAAGCGAAACAGGAAACGATCGCTGAAAACCAGGAACGCCCATTGCCAACGCGCCGTTATCGAACCTGCCCCAAACCTGCCCCCGAGGCGCCCGCCGAATCACCCTCGTCACCAAACAGAAAAAACACGACCACGAAACAAACATCACCCACGATGGCCGGCCTGAGATTTATGTCTTCAATATCCCCGCAGCATAAGTGAACGGCATTGACTGGTCAGGCAATGCATTGACTGGTCAGGTACTGGTCAGGAGCCCCTTTTCATTCAGATACTCTTCGCACATGGAAGACAAGAGTGTGTGTGTTCATTGCAAAGCAGACCTGACTGACGTTGGGTGGGGTGATCCTTGCCCGAGCTGTGGTCGTGACGATGGCAAAACTTGGACCGACGAAGAGGCTTGGGAATGTCTGACCAAGCTCGACACTGTATCGTTCAGGCAGCCCCACCCGGAGCATCCAACGGTCGCAGATCTCTGGGCACAATCTCTGAGGCGTATCGAACGCGTAGGCAAGATGTGTGCGGCTGGTTCTGTGACTGACCGAGATGATCTCAAGGATGCAGTCGACGCAATGTTTGTTGGTATCTTTCACCTATTTGACTGGCTTTTCGAAGATCTAACCGTCGAACCGAAAATTACCGATAGGCAGGTGAAGGCTCATTTTGATAGCTCACTTCACTTGAAGATCTGCGCAGATTACACCAACTCATACAAGCACCTTATGCGGAAGACGGGCGGTTACGCCCGCATCGATCTCATCGACCGCCCGGCGCATAGCCCCATGACTGTCACAGTGGCCTATTGGGAGCGCGACAAGCCGGAGTCCAAAAAGTCGATCGAAGTTCTCGAGCTTGCCGAGAATGCTATGACAGAGTGGCGCATATTCCTGGATAAGTGGCAGAACGGGCAACTGTAGTTCGCTCTCTTGAACACTGCATGTGGATAACGATCTTGTATTACACCAAGACTTGGCAGATAATTGGGTTCATAACCTAACCGGAGCAAGTCAACATGCAAGTCAGCACAAAAATAGGAATAGCACCAGCCGTTGGTCTAGCTAGCTAGTCGTTGGCACGGTCGGAGGCTTCACAACTGCCAGCGTCTACGACATGGCGCATAAATCTACGCGATCCGTCCAGCCGGCCGCACAGGCTGCGTCAGTGCATACAGCAGTCGCGCCAGCCGAGGTTGAGCCAGTAGCCAGCGAAGCAGCACCGGCTGAAGTTGCCGACAGCACTGCTCCCACAACCCCACCAGCCCCATCGTCTGTCCAGCCAGGCGAACCAGCTGCTCCAGCCGACACAGTCACAACCATGGGCGACACGCAGAGCAGTCGGGTAACCCCAAGGGTAGGCGGGTTGGCGGCGCCGTATGGGTAAACCCGCAGTTCCCCGAACGAGGTGCATACCTGTCTAGGGTATGCCAGTATGCTCCCTGCAGGAGTTTCCCGCTGATGCTCGCCGACGCTTGCGTGGACACCCCACCCCGAGCGTGCCCACTCAAGTCAACAGGGGAACTTCGCGCTAGTAGGCAGTTGCCCTACCCGCCAGCCACTTTCGGACGACATCCCGAATTTTGATGCGAGCGTCCCCGACGGCCATCGAGCGCCCGGAAGGGCTACCGGGGTAAACGGCATGCCGGGCACGATCCCCGCTGATCTCGTACCGAGTTGCGGACTCAGTGAAGTCGGACAGGGCACGATCGCCACCGAATAGCTCTATAACAGCCTTCCTGCCGACATCCTCCCGAACCAACTCGAAAATCTTGTACATGTCGAACCAGCTCGCATCCCTAGCCAGGCTGCTCATCAACCTGAGGACCCGAGCCACCCGCAGCGAGGAGTCGGAATCGGCAAGCGCCAGAGCGGACTGAGCCCACTCAACATCCAAACCGTGATTGATCGGGTCCCAAGTCATGCCCCAGATTCCGGTTATCGCGAGGCGGGCTTTCGGCTGGTAGCCCTCCCACCCCGAGATTGTGACCTCTGCAAAGGTGCTGACAAGGGTTTTGGCCGTGCCAATGAGTCGACTGAGAATTGTCTCCGCTACAAGTACTGGCTCGCGGCCGTCTTGATCTGCGCTGTCGATGTCCGAGGCTTGAAGGAAGTAGCCCGATTCATCTTTGCGCACGCCCGGGTCGCCGGTGAACAGAACGGCCATGATCTCAAGTTCCCTCTGGGGCGCTGTCAGCCTCGCCTTGACCATTTGCGCACGATAGCGTGCAGGGCTGCACCTCGCGCAAGCCGATGAGGGAGGTACCTCGTCAAATTATGAAGGGACCATCACGGCAATTTCCTTGCGGCCGCCGGCTTCCATGAGTTCCCGTTTGCTCAGTGTCCGAACATCGGGGGCTTGTGCACGCAGAGGAGTCCCGCACATTTTCCCAGTGACGGTGCCGAAGAGCTGGGGATATTCTTGGCCCTCTCGACGAAACCACGTGTGTCAGACCGGAGAGTCGCTGGTTGCTGGTCAGTCAGACCGCCGATGCTGCCAGATCTTCGGCTTCTCCACCGACCGATCCGTTTGCCGCTGTCACGCGTTCGACCTTGGTGGTCGTGATGGTGTGGCGTGCGAAGCTGGCGCTCACAGTGGAGGCGAGGATGCGGCGGCCGATGCGGTCGTTTCCGTCTCGGTCGGTCCATCCTTGGATGGTGAGTTCGCCGGTGACGACCAGGACGTCTTTGGTGGTGATGTCGCTGTTGGCCAGGTTCTCGGCGGTGTGGCGGAAGACGATGACGTCGTAGGCGACGCCGGGTCCGGAGACCCATTCCTGGTCGCGGTCCTTGTAGCGGTCGTTGACCATGAGGGTGAAACGTGCGGTGGGTGTGCCCTTCTCGGAGATGAAGAACTCGATCTGGCTGGCGGGGTTGCCTTCGATGGCGATGAAACTGGACATGATGGTTGCCCTTCTGGGTTGGGACTCAGCCGGTGCCGGCGTGAGCGGTGAATCGTGGTGCGGTCTACTCGGTCGTGGGACTTCTCCTGCGTCGAATTACCGGACGTTTCGAGCGTCGATCTGGTCTTTCGTTCCCACATCGTTTTTTGGCGGCTCGAACACGAAGTGTTTGGCGGCGAGCGGATCGGGCTGACCGCCAGGTCGGCGGAGCGGGGGTTCCGGGTCGTCGGGTCGGGGCGGAGCGGATGGACTCTGGGGGAGCGAAGCGGCGGAAGAGTTCACTTGACCGGATGTGCCGGGTTCATCGGGCCCTTGCCGGGTCGCCGTCGCTACACTTCGACCGTGGTCGAGCCGCCAAAAGGTCAGTGGGCCAATGCATCTCGATTTGTTGTGGGTGCCGACGGCACTCGTCCGTATCCCGACTGCGGTCGCCCTCGCCTTCGCCTGAACATGGGCCGCTGTGACTGGACGGCTACTCGTCGTTAAGTGGCATCCGGATCGTGCCAATGCTCGGTATGAAGTCTTCTGCTGTCCAGCTGGTTCACCAGCCCGTGCTCGACGCCTTCGGCGGTGCCGACTGCTGGGCGCCCGTCCACAATTTCCAGTGTGCTGGTGCTGATGACTTCAATCCGCCGCGAGTCCTGCCGTGACCACCACCGGAGCCCCGCGGCCCACGCGAACGGGTTGGGGTGGGTCACCGGTCTCGGTCGGCTCGCACCTGCAACGAATCCGCGCCGTCCAGGAGCACGTCCCCCGGTTCGAGCCGCCGCAAGTCCTGGCACCAACGTCCCCGGTCGGGGACCTGTTCGGCTTTCGCGGTAAAGCGCAGAAGGCCGCGGTTGCCGACCTGCTTCGACGGGGTCTCGAAGGTCTGCCGGGCAAGACGGCCCTCGTCGGGAGCTTGTTCGGCGGGGCCGGCGTCTCCACGCTGGCGGCCTTGGTGTGGTCGACCTGGTCCGGCCGCGGGATCGATGGAGTTCTGGTGGACACCACGACGCAGTTCGTGCCTGGCTTGCCGAACAGGGTCAGTCCGGCCGGGCTGGCCGGGGCGCCGACGTGGGCGGACTTTGAGACCACCTGTCGGGCTCGGGTGGGCGCGGATTTCACGACGGTCCGCGCTAGACGCGAGGGAAGGTCGGTTCTGGTTCAGTCCGCCGGCCCGTCTGCGGCGATCCCGGACCCATCTTTGGTCGGCTCGGTTGTGAGCGTCGCCGCCTCGGCTTGGCCGATGGTCGTCGTCGACGGTGGTGCTCTCGGTCAGGCTCGGTTCGAGGGCCTGTTGACAACCATCGTGCCGAACTTGCTGGTGCTGGTATGCCGTAGCGATGTCGACGAGATCCGTTCTACCACAGGGTATTTGCGGCAGGTCCACCAGCGGGGCGTCGTTGATTGTCAGCAACGTGCGGTGATCGCGGCGGTAGGTTGTCGGCATTCGGCCCGCACAGCGCAGGCCTTGGCAGCCGCAGCGGATGTCGTGGCCGGCGCTATCCCTCTCCGGTTCGACCGCAGACTGGTCGACCGCGGAGTCCAGGTGAGCGCGTCCCACACCAGTTCGACCACGGAGCTGCTTGCTGCCGCCATGGCCCAAGCACCCAGAAACACCACGAAGGAGCAGCACAATGAGTAGTCCCCGGTTCGTCCTGACCAAGCTGCTGCAGGCCGTGGAGGAACCATCCGCGACGACGCCGCCGGCCCCGGCGACCAGCGGTGTGGCACCCGGCGTGAGCCTGATCCCGGATCTGCACCCTGACATGAACGCCCCCGGGATGAGCGGGTTGTGGTCGTTCGCCGACTACCTCGCGGCCTACACACTGGGCGCGTGTGTGCTGGCGATCCTGCTGGGATTGCTGATGGTCGCTCTCGGGCCGCGGTTAGGGTTTCACGGGGCGAAGGCGATCGGTATGGGTGGCATCATCGGCGGCGTCCTGATCGGCGGAATGGTCGCGTTGACCACCGACGCGGTGAACCTGACCTACCAGAAGTTCAGCAGCTGAGCCGACCGGCCAAGGGGGAATTGCTAATGGTTGACCTGTCTTCACCCACGCGAAGCCGGCGGGTGCTGCTCGCCGTGCTCGCGGCAATCGCGGTTGTGGCGCTCCTCGCGACCGGGTTCTTCATCGGCCGCGCCACTGAGCCGGCGGCAGCTCCCGGGGCAACGGAGGTAACGAGCGCGCCGTCGTGGCATGGACCGTTCAGCCTGACTGACCGCGGGATCCCGTTCGGCTACACGCAGGACGAGATAGGTGCCCGGACAGCGGCGATCAACGCACTGATCGGGGGTGTGCGTCTGCGCTCAGATATCCCGCCGAACAGCATGTCTCGGGTTCGGCTGCCGCTGACGCCCGCGACGGCGGCGACCAGCACCACCGAGGCTGCGGATCTGTTCTTGAATTCGCTGAACACCGAGACCGGGGGTCCGATCGCGCCGGGGCAACGGGCGAAGTATGACTTCGCCCCGGTCGTGACCGCCGGGGTAGCCATCACCGGGCGGGTCCCGGCCGAGCCGATCGTCACCCTTGGCAACAACGACCAATCGGTCACGGTGAGTTTCCGGTGGGATGAGACCCGCACGTCCGCTGGCGCTGTGGTCTTGCAGGGAACCGAGTTTCAAGTCTCCATGCTGTGGCAGATCAGGCCGGCGACCACAGGAAACGGGGTGGCCGTCCCCGCGGCGGGCGACTGGTTCATCTGGGACGTGTCCGCGGTCGACGTCACCGCGGATCTGAAAGCCAACTACCCGCACACCCAGTTCGACCGCCCGTGGTTGGCGCCATCAACCTTCGTTGGTAGCGGCGCCATCCGATGACAGCCCGCCGCAGCCGACCGCTGATCCTGGCGGTCAGCGTGTGCCTGGTGACGCTGCTGATATCCACCGGAACGGCTGCGGCCCAACCGATACCGGCGACGGTGGAGACCGGTTCGGCCGTGCCGATTCCCCTTGCGCTGCCGGCGGAAGCGCTGGCGAAGATCCCGGCGGCATTGGTGCGGTTCACCCCTGGGACCCCGGACTTCAACGCCCGATATTTCGGGGTCAGCCGGTCGGTGATCGACCAGGAGGGCCTCGGTTACTCACCGGCGGACGCAGCGGTAGCCGCGGGCGGTCCGGGTTGCGCTGATCGCGGCGGCGATGTCGGGTTGTACGTCACCGACATCATGCGTCAATGGGGTTCGGTGATCAGCGCGGTCGCCGACCTCTCGGGCAAGGCAATGGACTACACCACGACGCCGTGGCCGGGAGTGAAAGCCCCGGGCAGCGCGAACATGGCGTTCCGGGCGGCGTTCGCCGGTGAGCAATTGTCGGCCACCATCGACGCCCCGGCGGCTACCGAGCCGAAGCCGTACATCCCGAATCCGCTGCCGGTCAGCTCCTGCGCCCAGGAGCTGGCGCCGTTCGGGCAGGGATCGCCGGAGTCCCCGTGGGGGTTCACGTTCTACCCGGAACCGGATCAGGGCTCGATCGACGCCTTCATTGCTGAGCTGGCGGCGACTCCGGCCAGGTCCGGGGCGGAGGCGGGTTTGCCCGAGGCTCCGGCCGGGATTCTGTCGGGCGCGCAAACGATGGAAGTCATGCACACCACGTATGACAACAACACGTATTCGCCGCTGAATTTCGCGGGGTATTGCACGCAGCCGGAGAACCCGATGTGTATCTCCGCGATGTTCTTGCATTGCCCGGCGGCTGGGCGGCCGGCCGCGGCGGATTGTCAACGGTTCAACGCGAACACCATGAAACTCAACATCGATGTGGCCAATTGGGTCAGTACCGCCACCGAGGGCAGTGAACAGTTCCTGGCCTGGTCAGCGGGCATGTTGCGGACCGGCGCGGTGGTGGGGTCGATGTTCGCGATCTTCGGAGTCGTGGCGGCAGTGGTCGTGGCCTGCGTGGTGGTGTGCACGGCGGCGGTGGGTATGGCGGTGGCCGCTGCGGCGGAGGCAGGCGGGTTCGGCGCGCTGGCGATCTCGATGGGTTCGGGCTTGCTGTCCACCCTCGGGCTGCGGAACCTGATCCTGATTGTCGCGGGAATCACGTTGGGTGCACCGGCCGCGATCGGCGCGTTGCTCGAAACGATCAAATGCGCCGACAACTTCGGCAAGTGCATGGCCGCGTACGGCGGTGACGGCATGATCAGCGCGCTGACCTACATCCCGCAGGCCATCGCCGAGTCCAACGTGCCGGACATGCAAACCGTCGCGTGGTCGAGCCTGTTCAACCGGATTGCCGGGGTGGCCGCGGCGCTGCTGGTGCTGTTTTTCCTGATCGCGCTGGCCACTGCGATCATCCGACTCAAACCGGGCGACATCGTCCCGTCGTTGCTGGGGTTGGTGTCCTGGGGGTTCGCGATGGGTGTCGGCGGATTTTTGATCACCAGCGTGATCTTCGTCCGCGACTGGATCACCACGGCGCTGGCCGGCGGCACCTCCGGCGCTGGCAGCCCCGTCGCGGCGGGATTCTCGGCGAACCAGAACGCGGCGTTCACCGCGCTCATCACGGCCGAGCACCCAGTCGGTCTGCTCGGTATCGGCGCGTTGGGGTTCATCGGCACGATGCTCGGGTACATCGTCAATGCGATCATCTGGGCGTCGAATCAATGGATTCCGTTGGCGATCGCGATCGTGTTGCTGCAGACGGCGGGGATGGCCGGCCCGAAGTCGACCCGCAAATGGGTCGGCATGGGTATCGGCCTGCTGTGGACGTTGTTGCTGGCCAAACCCATGACGATGCTGGTCTTCCGGGCCGGTGATGCCACCATTGCCAGCGGCACCGGGTTCTTCGCCGTCCTCGGCGGGGTCATGGTGCTGCTGACCACCGTGGTGGCGTTCATCTTCCTGCCGAGATTGTTCGCGCTCGGCGAGGGCGGACCGCTCGGGGTGGGCAAGGCCATGGCCGCCGCGATGGGCATAGCCATCGCCGGTGGGCGGATCGCGACGAGTGGCCGAGGCAGCTCGGGGGCATCGACTGCGCCTGGATCCAGTAGGACGGACTTGAACCGCGGTACCGCGCAGCGCGCAGAAGCTGGCGCCGAGATCGGGGCAGGACGGAACGGCTCGGGTGCGCCCGCCGCCGCTGGCGGCGGGGTCGGGAGCGGGTTGAAACACCCCTCGGCGCAGCCGGACGCGGCTGCCGGTGGCCCGGACGACCCAAGCGGGCTTACCGATGCTGCGGCCGGTACCGAAACCGCGGCACTGACACTGCCGATGCCGGCCGGCGGTGCAGGACCCGCCGGGACCACACCGAACCCGGGGGCCGTCCACCCGGACGGCTCGGGTGCTGGCGTCGGGGGCACCGCATGGTCGCAGACCAGCGGGGCTGAGCCCAGCGCCGCCGCCCCAGCTGGTGGCCCCACCTCGAGCGGCACGAGCGGCGCCGAAAGTCGGCACGCCGACGGCGGTTCGGGCACCGGGATGATCGGCGACGTGAGTGAGCCGAACCCGGCGCCGCCGGCGATGGGCTCGGCCGGGCCTCCTCCCAATACTGGCGCTGGTTCGTCGCCGCCAACACCTCCCCGCACCGGTGCTCGCAGCGCAGATCGCGGATCGCAGGCAGGTCTCTGGACTACCAACCCGACGCTTGGTCCAGCACCGGGTGGCGGACGGGTGGCCCCGCGGCCGGTCCCGCGATCGATCGGCGGTGCGGACGGGCGCGACACCTGGGCAGGACCTGACAACGGGGGACCGAGTGATGACAACTCAGAGTGAACTACGCGTGATGTTCTCCAAGCGCCGCGACCCCGGAGTCTTGTGGGGTCGTACGTGGGCGCAGCTGGTGGTGCTCACCGGGGCAGGTTTCAGCCTGATCGGGGCGGTCCGGTCCAGCGGTGGACTCTGGCCGTGGTGGATCCTGGCCGCCGGTCTGCTGTTGGTGGTCGGCTTCGGCCGGGTGAACGGCCGCCCGCTGGCCGAAGTCCTACCCGCGATCCTCGCCGACGGGGTTGTCCGGGCGACCGGTCAGCATGTGTACCGGGGCGGACCGTTCCGGCCGATGAAACCGCGTGTGCCCGACGCCGCGGCGGAAGCGGCCAAGCGGGCTGGTCCGGTGCTGCCGGGTGTGCTGTCGCGGCTGCAGTTTCTGGCGTTCGAGGTCGAGTCGACCGGTGAACCCGTCGGGATCGTGAAGGACCGCCGGGACGGTACGTATCTGGCGGTGTTGCAGGTGACCGGGGAGACGTACCCGCTGCTGGACACCGAGACAGCGAACTCGTATGCGCTGGCGTTTCAGCGGATGATCGACGGGTTGGCCCGCCCCGATTCGCCGTTGGTGACGTTGCAGCTGCTGCAGCGGGTGATCCCCGATCAGGGTGACGCGGTCCGCCGGGAAGCCCGGGTGCGTGCGGGTCATGGCAACGAATTCGTCAACGCCTCGTATGAGGCGTTGGTCAGCAGCGAGGCCGGCCGCGGGGTCAGGCACGAGTCCTACGTGGTGTTGCGGATCAAGCCGGCGAAGGTGCGGTCGGCGTGGAAGGCCGATGGCGGCGGCGACCAGGGCGCCGCCGCCCTGGTGTACCGGTTGGTCGCGAAGTTGGGCACCGACCTGGCCGCGTGCGGTGTGCAGGTGCTGGGTTGGTTGCCGCCCCGCGGGGTCGCTGCGGTGGTGCGGTCCGCGTTCGACCCGGCCGCTGACGCACCGGTGGCCCGACGCGGTGGTGGCACCGGCGACGTGGTCGGTGGGGATGCCGGGCTGCCGTCCGGGGTCGCCCCGGTGGCGGCGGAGCCGTTCTACCTGCAGCGCGCGAACTCCTATGTGGTGCACAACGATCACTTCTCGCGGACGTGGTGGATCACCGAGTACCCGCGGTCGGCCAACGGGGTGCCGGTGGGGTTCCTGCAACCGCTGGTACTCAATGTGCCGCTGCGGCACTCGATCTCGATTCTGTTGGAGCCGTTGCCGCACCGCCGGGCACAGCGCACCGTGGAGAACCAGTCCTCGTCGCTGGACGCGTCGCGGAAGATGGACGACAAGATCGGCCGGCGCCGTAAGCGGGCCGCACAACGCGAGGAAGCCGACGTCGACCGCCGCGAGGTCGACCTGGTTGAGGGCTACTCGGTGCACCGGCTGGCGACGATGGTGTCGCTGACCTGCCGGACGAGGCAGGAACTCGAGGCGGGCAGCGAACTGATGGAGTCCGCGATGAACGAATGCAACATGGAAGCGGCCCGGTGGTACGTCGAAACGGATCAGGCATTCGCGATGGCGGCCCTACCTTTTGGGCGGGGGTTGCGCTGATGGCGATGCGCCGTAAGGGTTTCCGTCTGGACATGCCGGAGACCCGTTCGGTGGTGCCCTATCAGGACGCCGCGACACCGGCAGAGGTCAAGGCGCTGATGGCCGCGGCCGGGATCCGTAAGGCCCGACCGGACGAGCCGTTACTGCCGGCCCGGTTGGCCACGCTCGGTGCCGGCGCCGGTGGCCGCTTCGGTGGCAGGGTGCCCTGGGAAACGATGGCGCCGGCCCATCTGGAGTCCTCCGCCGCGGTCCGCGGGCTCTACCCATGGATCCCGGGCGCCGCGTTGCCGGCCCGCGGTCCGATGCTCGGCCGGGACGCCTGGTCCGGTGGTGCGTGGTGCTACGACCCGTGGGAACTGCGCCGCCTCGGGTTGGTAGGTGATTCCGGGATCTTCATCTCCGGGGTGATCGGGTCCGGGAAGTCGGCGCTGGCGAAATGTTTCGCGATGCGGCACACCGCCTTTGGTCGTCCCTTCGTCGTCCCGGCCGACATCCGCGGCGAATGGGTGCCCGTGGCGGAGGCGGTGGGCGGGAAGGTGATGCGCCTCGGGCCTGGGATGCCGAACCGTCTCAACGCCTTGGCGATGCCACCGCGGCCTGATGGCATCGACGAAGCGGCGTGGTGGCTGACCGTGCGAACCCACTGGGAAACACTGCTCGAGGCGTTGATCGAAACCCTGTTCCGCGGAACCCGGGTGCTGACCCCAGTCGAGACCACCGCGATCGAGGTGGCGTTGATGCACGCCACCAATCATCACGCAGTGTCCGGTGATGTAGCCCGGCTGGCCCCGATCCATCTGGCGCTGATCGTCGACCTGCTGCTCGACCCGACCGCTCAGATGGCGCAGGTATTGCACATGTCGAAAGATGAGCTGCGGCACACGATCCGGGACATCGGCCTGGCGCTGCGGAAGCTGACTGCTGGTTCGCTGCAAGGATTGGTGGACTCCACGGACCCGGACAACCAGATCGATCCCCGCTCCCCGGCGACCGTCGTCGACATCTCGGCGGTGCAGACGTCGGATGCGTCGTTGGCGCTGGTGATGGCGTGCACCCAGTCCGTGATGGAGCTGTCCTTCGCGCACCGGGTGCAGCAGTGGATCCTGGCCTACGACGAGTTGTGGCGACAAGCCCGGTTCCCCAAGCTGATCGCCCGAATTGATGCCGCGCAACGGGTTTCCCGCAAGACTGGTGCATCGACGCTGGCGATCACCCACCGATTGACCGACGGCGAAGGCGCCGATCCGGCGGCCCAGCAAGCGTTTCGGGATCTGATGGCGAACTGCGCGACCAAGGTGATTTACAAGCAGCGGGCCGACACGATCCGGGCGGCCGGCGCCATGGTGGACCTGTCCGACATGGCCCAGGCCGAGGTGCTCCGGTTGGGCCGCGGCCGCGCGGTGTGGGTCGTCGAGGGCAAACCGTATGTGGTGGATCACATCCTGGGCCCACCGGTCCGGTTGCGGAACGGTTCGGTGTGGAGCGAGCACGACGTGATCAACACCGACCAGGCGCTGATGGACTCCTACCGTTCCTTGGCGGGGAAGACCGCTGATCAGCTATGGGCGGCGTAAGCCCAGGCACCCAAGGTGATGCCATGGCATCACCCGCGTCCGTGATCGCCGTTGCCGCAGCTGCGATGACGCCGGTGAATCGCGGTGCAGACCGGCAGGTGTCGTAGTGCGCAAACTCTTCATCGCCGCGCTCGGCGTGCCGGTCATGGTGTTCGCGTCCCTGGTGGTGATCGCCAGCGCCCTGTTCACCGGCCGGGCGCCGGGCGACACGGCCAGTCTGATGTCCGATCGGTCGGCCGCCGGCGGCCTGATCGGCGGCGTTTTCGACGCCGGGAACATCATCTCCGATCAGGTCTTCTACGACACGCACGCGATGACCGTCGATGCGATCCGCGAGTTCATCACCGAGCAAGGCCGGGGATGCGCGGGGGCCGCGTGTTTGAAGAACCTGCGGACGACGACCGAATCGCAGCCAGCCGACAAGTACTGCGCCGCCTACCCCGGGGGAGTCGCCGAGGACGCCGCGACGATCATCGGCAAGGTCTCCACCGCGTGCGGGATCAACCCGCAGGTGATGCTGGTGACGCTGCAGAAGGAGTCGCAGCTGCTGTCCCGGCCGGACACGACGACGGCCGCCTACACCGCGGCGTGGGGTTGGCACTGCCCGGACACCGGCCCCGGCGGCACCGCGAACTGCGACCCAGCTCATGCCGGATTCTTCAACCAGGGATACGGCATGGCCAAACAATGGGCCAGATATCGGCTCGACCCGGACCGGTACCACTACCGCGCCGGGCAAACGGAGAACATCCTGTGGAACGTGGCCGAGTCCGGCTGCGGCGGGGCGCCGGTGACGATCGCGAACACCGCCACGGCGTCGCTGTACAACTACACGCCCTACCAACCGAACGCGGCAGCGCTCGCCGGCTACCCCGGTACCGGGAACAGCTGCAGCGCCTACGGCAACCGGAACTTCTTTCGCATGTTCGGCTCCTACTTCGGCATCGGCGCCGCCGGTACGAACGTCGACGCATTGGCCGGCCCCGGCGGCACCTCAGTGGCGGTCAGCGGCGTAGCGGTGACCATCCCGAACAATCGCTTCGTCGTTGAGGCCCTGCGGGGCAAGACAATTCAGGCGCCCAACGCCGCCGTAGCCGGCGGCCTCGCTGCGGGGTTCGCGCAGCTCGGCTTGCCCTATGTGTGGGGCGGCGGTGGTGGCGCAGGCCCGGACAACGGCTGCGGCCGGGGCGGCGGATCCAAGAACTCCTGCGGATCAGACACCGGGTTCGACTGTTCTGGCCTGACCGGATACGTCCTCGGGCAGGCCGGTTTCAGCATCCCCGGCAACTCGGCCAGCCAACGCAATGCCGGCACATCGGTGCCGTGGTCGCAGGGTGTCGTCGGCGACATCATCGGCTTCCCCGGGCACGTCGCGATCTACCTCGGCGTGATCGGCGGGCAGAAGTACATTCTCGAAGCCTCGGACGTCGGGATCCCGATCCACATCGTGCCGCTGCGCCGCACGGACTTCGACTCCGTCCTGCATCGCTATTGGACCTGAGGTAGGCAGCAATGAAGGTCAATGCCGTTTCGTTGCTGGTGGCGGGTGTGGTTGCGCTCGCGCTGCCGGCGTGCAGTTCGAGCGCGCCTGTGTCCGGCAGCGCGGTGACCGTTGCCGCTGTCTCAACGGCAACGCCCAGCGGATCGCCGAGATCCGCCCAACCCTCGGAAGCGTCCAGCCCGATAGCGACTCCGGCGGAGCCGCTCGGCGTGACCCTGGCGGGGCCGGCGCCCGACGGGCACCGGACAGCCGAGCAGGTCGCCGCGGGGTGGATCGTCGCCTACGCGACCCAGGATCACGCCGACGGCGCTGCCTCATGGGTGCCCCGGGTGAAGGACTTGTCGACCCCGAATTTCTACGCCGAACTCACCCAGGCCGCCGAGGCCCAGCAGGCGCCGCCGGCTTCCGGGATTCAGGTGGTCAGCTCCACGGCGACGATCACGGGAACCCAGACATTGCCCGGAGTCAACGCGCACACGCAAACGCCGAGCGGGCCGGCGGATTCCATCAATCAGGCAATCGTGGTGGTCACCTACAGCGTCTCCGTCCTGACCAATGATCAGATCTGGCACACCATGACCGGCCTGCAAAGGAACTGTCAACTGATTCTCTTGAGCGCCGGTTGGCTGGTCAACGCTGTCGGCGACAGCGCCGGCTGAGCAGGAAGGGGGTCATTGTCGGACCCCGTGAGTAACGTCTGAGCACAACCGAAATGGTCGGGTCGGACCAGTCAAAGATGAGGTGATGTGATGTCGAGCATTTGGACCGCGCTGGCGGCGCTCCTGTTCTTCTGGGTCGTCCTGATCCGCCCGATCGTTCGACTATCACGACGCGTCGGCGCGGATATGCGGGCTCCAGACGAGGCGCAGGCGGCCTATGACAGATTGGTCCGGGCGTTGTACTGGCGGATCATCCGCGAACACGACATGATCGCCCATGCGAACGGCCGGCCGGAATACACCATCTCCGCTCAGGACCAATACGGCCCGCGAGACACGGCATGGCAACTGGCACACGATCGGGCGCAGGACCGGTTCAACGCCCAAGCCGACCAAGCGGACTGGAACCGGGCGCATTCCAAGGCGATCACCCGGGCGAACAACACCGCGGCAATATCCGGCATCATTTCGGCGGTCAGGAAGTAACCTGCACGCCCGTGCGCCCCTGGTTTGATAGCGACGCTGCCGCGTCGATCAGCTATTCAGATCAGGGGTATTCGTATGTCAATGGCGTTCTCCCGATCCCGCGCGATCTTCGAAGCGGCACGATTCGCAGACCAGGCTCGGCAACGCGACGTTCATCGACCCAAGACTGAACGCTTCCTCAGCGAGCGCGCTGTCGGCGACCGACTTGAGACCAACCTCGGTACCCACGGGGACGGCTCCGCGGAGGTCTGGACCGGATTAGTCGTTGCCACAGCGGTCGATTCGGAGGGCGACCCCATGGTCATCGTCGAAGATCGCCGGGGACGCAGACACACCATCACCCTGGAGTTCGCCTGCCAACGGGACGTGATCCTGGCGTCGCCGGCCTGCACGCTCACGTCAGGTCCTGCGGCCGGCAGCGCAGAGCGCGACGGGCGGAGCCTGTAATGCCCGCCGTGGACAAGGATTTCACGCGCAGGCCACTGGGCAACGGCCGCATCGCGGGGTGGGCAACCATCGGAACCTTGTCGCTGACAACCCTGACCGGACTCTGGGTCGGTGGCCAGGCGGTCAGCGTGCTGTCTGGCCACGGATTCGCCCGCGGCAGGTTCACCGCGGGCGTCCTCGCGCTCTGGTACGCGAAAGTGCCTGGCCGGGCATGGCAGACGCCGATGCCCTCCGCGGTCGTGTACTGGCCGATCACCGGGATTCTCACCGTCGCGCTGCTAGCTGCGGTGATCTGGTTGTGGATCTGGGCGCACGGCGAGCACGTCCGCCGTCGACGAAGCCCGAAGCGGTTGTCCCTCCGGCCGGGTATGGCGACCCGCGCGGACATCCGCGATGTCATGGGCGCCGCGGCGCTGATGGATCGCGCATTGTCGCTGCGGCCCGTGTTGGCTGCTGAGCGCACCCTGCGGCCAGAGGATGTCGGCTGGGCGTGGGGGACCATGCACAAGCAGGAGGTCTGGACGTCGGTCCGGGATGCGGTGGTGTTGCTCGGACCGTCGGGGGCCGGCAAGACGACGTACGTTGTGGTGCCCAGAATTCTCGCGGCGCCGGGAGCGTTGGTGGTGACCTCGATCCGACCCGACGTCCTCACCCCGACGATGACCGAGCGGGCAAAGGTCGGCCCGGTCCAGGTGATCGCGCCGGACGGTTCCCTGGATGCGTTGCCGGAATCGTGCGGATGGTCGCCGATCTACGGCTGCGAGAACGGCAGAACAGCGATCGCCCGAGCGAAGGTACTCGTCGCCGGCACCTCCGCGGGGGTTCAGGATCAGTCGTACTGGGAGACCAAATCAGCCGAGATCGTGCAGTACCTGCTCCACGCGGCCGCGCTCGGCCAGCGCGGCATGGACGAACTATGGCGATGGACGAAGAACCCCGGCTATGCCAGCGCCGCCGCGGAGATCCTGAGCACCCATCCCGACGCGCAGCCGGGTTGGTTCGATGGTCTGGAAAGCATCATCACCGCCGATGACCGGCTCCGTGACAACGTCTGGTCCGGCGTGGCCACCGCATTCTCCGGGCTCGACGACGCTGCGACCCGGACGAAATTCGATGTACCCGCCGGCGAACAACTCGACCTCGTCGCGTTCCTACGCCAGTCGGGAACGCTGTACCTGGTGGCCAGCGAGAATGACCCGGCGTCGCGGATGCTGCAGTGCCTTGTGGCAGAGATGACCAGGGCAGCGAAGATGATCGGCGACATGTCACCGGGCGGACGCTGTGAACCGCCGCTGACGCTGATGCTCGACGAAATCGCCAACTTCTCACCGCTGCCAGTACTGGACAAATACATCAGCGGCTACGGCGGCTCCGGGATCGTCACGTTCGCCGTCATCCAGTCCCTGGCGCAGCTCGAGAAAGGATGGGGCCGGGAAGCAGCATCCGCGATCTGGGGTGCCTCCACCATCAAGGTCGTGCTCGGCGGCCTGACCGACGCGTACACCCTTCGCGACCTGTCGTCGCTGACCGATGACCGCGACGAGGAAACCTGGGCGACGTCGCACAACGACGCCGGCGGGAACGTGTCCTCACAGGTGCGGACGAAAGCCGTCTTGAGCCCCGGCGAGATCCGCGGATTGGACGAAGGCCAAGCCCTGGTCCTGTTCAAGGGCCACCGTCCCGCGCTCGTCCAGATGACCCCGTACTTCCGCGGCCCGCCAGCAGACAGACTGCGATCACACGCCGAAACGCTCCAGACCACGATCACCGTGACCGCCAGCGATCGACTCCACGATGCCTTCGGGGTGATGCCATGGCATCACCCTCCGGAGCCGATTGTGGCCGCGCTGGTTGCGGTGGACGCAGTTGTCGGCCAGTTGGACGTCGAGCCTCCCCCGCCGGCACTTCGACCGAACCGAAATCTGCTGGCATCACAGAAGACACCAATCAGTAAGTCAGCTGAAGCGTATGTCCCGCTGTCGTTCCGAGACGATGATGCCGAGGCCCCATCGATCTTCGAAACCGGCGAGCCCTCAAGCACATCGTCGAGTTCTCGACAATCAGCAACTGGTCGATTCGGGCCGGCGGACGGCAAAGGCACCTGGAACAAGTAGTTAGCCTGCTCAGCCCAGATCACCCAGGTAGCTCCAATAGGTCGCGTCGCAATGGACCCACCCAGGGGGGCTGGTCGGCGAACTAGCCGCGGCCATGATCCCGGTCGTTGCGGACGTCCCGATAGACAACTTCGTCCTCCCAGATCCCGTGTTGCAGCATTCACCGCGGACAAGGCCATTGGGGCGAACGCTCCGCACGCGCAGTCGCCGAGCCGCCGAATGACCAGCAACCAACCAGGTGGCGACCGCGCCAGAACGCCGGGTACTGGCCACCGCCAGCAAATGTCCGATTCCGTGAGCCAACTCAGGTTACCCATCCCCTGTGCCATCAACTGATGGTAGAGGTCGCGTTCAGCGGCTCCGGACCTGAGCGTCCTTGCCGTGTCGATTTCTCGTCCATCTGGAACTCCTTCAGACGCTGGGTGTTGCAACGACTACCAGGACCCAATTGTCAAAACGGTGGTCCCATCGCGCTGGCAGGCGACAATTGGTGCGATCGCTGAAGCGCCGGTCAATTAAACGGATCTCTGAATTCTGGATGACTTGTAGGAAACTGCGCATTTTGGAAGGAGTCGCAGCTTGCTTACCGGTTCGAGCTATCTCACACCGGGTGCGTATGGACCTATCGCCGAGAAACCCTGCAGACGAATGAGTCCTGAGTCCTGGGACTTGAACAAAAGATCGCCGCGTCCGAGCAAGTTCTCAGCGCCATTTTCGTCCAAGATAACTCGTGAATCCACCGACTGCTGGACGCGAAGCGCGACTCGCGCAAAGTTGCTCTTCATAAGCCCTGTCACGACATCAGTCGAGGGCCGCTGCGTGGCCGCAATGCAGTGGCCGCCAACCGCCCGCGCCACCTGAACGAACCGGGTGATCAGTGTTTCAAACCGTTTCCTATCAGATGAAGCCATGAGCAACTCCGCAAACTCATCGACAACTACAACAAGAGGCCTCAAGTCAGTGGAAATCTCACTGACCCTTGAATCTGCCAGAAGCTGCCTTAGATTGGTAACCTGCACGGGTACGGGCCGCTTGAGCGCTTGCCGTGCGTAGTCGGTAAATATCTGCGAACGCGCGGGCAATCGGTTCTCGACAATGTCGGTAAGCAGTTCTAGTGCTCCCGGGACACCACTGTGAAAGTCAGTGGCCGAGCGAAACTGCGGCGCGTCCGCAAAATCTAGATAGTCAGCCAGCCCCTTTGCGTCTATCAGAACAATATCAAGATCGCGCTCTCCATACATGTGCGTCAATTGCCATAACAGACTTCGAAGAAACACACTCTTGCCGCTGCCCGTCGTTCCCGCGACTAGTAGATGTGGAAGTTTGTCAAGTGCGGCCCACTCAGGCGTAAAATCCTCCCTGGCACCAAGGGCCAGTTCGGGGTACTCGACGGAGCCAGCCGTCCTTACCAGGGAAGAGACGTCAGGAATGACACGGTTGCGACGGGGCAACTCCGCGACCGCGTACCCTGGACGGCCTCGCCAGTTAGTGATGCGTACCGCCTGTACGCCAAGATCTCGCGCGAGGTCACTTTCCTGGCCCTGAACGGAGGCGAGTTTGGAGCCCGGTCTCACGGTGAACGGCACACGTATGAACGACGGGCCTTGGATAGTCTCTTCGACAGAAATACTGATAAAGGGAACTTGTCGAGCGATGAAAGCATCCCTCAGCTGATCTGCGTAAGTTTGAATGCTCTCCATACTTCCGATCAAGCGTGCGCCGGAGGTTTCTACGGTATTCTCTTGGACTGAGCCAACTAGCGCGGTCGACTCAGTAGGTTCCGAACTTTTTAGAGAAGCTATCGATGCAGATCGCACCGCTGCTAATTCGTTTGCAGGATCTCCCTCACTAACTTCAAGGCCCAATTCATCGAGCAATTCAATCGGTATGTCAACTCCAGATCCAGGCCGCTCCTGCAGCGCGCGCCGCAACCACGGTACCCCAAGTGCAATCACTGGCACCGACCCAGCATCGTCGTCTACCTCGCGCTCATCAACGCCCGCCGATTGAGTTGAGGATACAAGAAATAGCCGCGGCGCGATCTCGATCTCTGTCTCCAAATTGAACACGCGATTCAACTCAGTCAGACGATCGCGATAGCGCCCCTCAGTTGACAACCGCATCGCCTCCCACTGCTGCAAGGCCTCAAGAAACACCTGCCGCTTCAATATCTCTCTGCGCGAGGGGGTAAAGGGCTCCGCAACTTCGAGTTCAAATATTTGACGAAGCAGCTGTTCCATCACGCGAACTTGACCGAGTGCCTCCCTGACGGATGCCGGTCCTGCGGTTCCCCACGGCTCAGCGTCCGACCGAGCCTTGACCTCGATCGGCTGGATAGACCAACCGGTTTCCGTAGCTTTTAGTGCGACAAGGTCTGCTCGTTCGGCTGACCCCTCTCTCAACCCAAGCCATTTCCTCGCACCGTCCGTGTCTAGACTCACGAGAAGTTGAGAGGGATCCTCTTCGGTCAAGTATGCCACTGCAGCGGCCAAACCTAGCCGTCCAAGAACGGACTCGCGAGACAGTACTCCCTGAGACTTAAAGAACCCAAGTAGGCCTTCCGGAAGGGCCATCCGTACAGTCCCCAGTAGAAATCGTATTGCAGACTCCTCATCGGGTGCGATCCAAGTGCTCTGTTGCAGATATGCAAGCACGGGTTCAACCAATAGCAGGATGTGCGCCGAATATACAAACGCAATGTGGGTGCCAGCGAGGAGGCGACCAACGAGTTGTAGATCTCCAATCTCGTGAGGAGGAACCAAAGACGAGACGCCTTCACACAAGATTATCCAGGTGCTCAACTCGGCAAGTTTAGCAAGAGCAGCAGACACCTCTAGCGACAAGAGCGGCGAACGCTGTTGGGTCGGTAACGACATCTCAAACAGCCCTGCTTGAGCCTCTAGAAACGTAGTTAGCAAACCTGAACCGCTGCGGGGGCGAATGATGGGGCGCGAGTCTTCTAAAGGATCAGTATCAAAGTCCCACTCGGAGATCAGACTTCCAAGCGGGGGTGTAGCAAAATTCGCCCCCTGGGAACTCTGCTCGATATCAGCCATATCAAACATGAAGAGCAAGTGAGGCACGAGTTCAGACTCGTTCAAGTGAGCGGGAAGTTCGGTGACATCTCTGAGGGCTAACACGTCAAAATCGAAACTTCTCGCAGCTATTTCCGAGTTTATCAGTTCCTCACGGGCCTCATCCAACGCCACCCGTAAGTCGTCCTCATCAGACGAAGTCGTGAAGGCGGTTAGGCTGACGCGTTCCCCAACGCCGGCCGCGAGCCACCTTAGCAACGCCTTTGCCGTTTTGGGAGGGGGATTTACCATTCCAACTGCCAAGCTCAGCTTCGAATACGGATGAACATTCATAAAGCGTTGGATGAGTTGCTTCAACGTCTGCAGCACGTCAGTTGAGTCGACTTGCCTGGGCTTCTTCGCATAGTGAAGCGCACCCTTGTATTGACCCGCGTATCCGAGCGACACAGGAGAGCCGTCCCTAAGTACTGAAATTGACGGCACGGCTGGGTCAAGTGACCCAACAATCAGATCGAACATCGGGGTCGCGTCGGCTCCTCCCGAAAGAAACAACTCAGCAGCTCGAATGCGAGGTTCCAACACCAACGGATGTAGAGGCATCACGTACGCGTTCACGTCGCCGCGATGGATAGTTACGCGCAAGTCACATGTTACTAGCAGTTCAGCTAGCCTGCGGACGTGGACACGATCACCGGGAACCAAAGAAACCCGCAATTGCTCTAGATCGGTCCAAAGAGTCACCCAGGACTTCACCAGTTCCAACGCGATGGCACGAACGGTTGGGGACGCCATGAACAAACGGGTGCCTTCAGTTACAATCGATCTGCGATATTGATCAAGTTGCTCGCGCAGTTCGACAATTCGGTCTACCGAATCTGCGCATACGCAATCCGCGCGGCCAGCGCGCTCTGTCTCCAATTTGCGCAACTTTATGGAGATTGAGACTAGATTCCTCCATTCGACCTTGCCGCTTCCCGGTTCGGGAAACAGCGCGTCGTCAGGAAGCTGTTCAATCGAACCAGACTGGCTGGCGTATCCGAAAGTGTCTGTGGTGTCGGCGAGTAGTAACTCGATCGCTTCAAGCGAGTCGTAGGACCAGTCGGCTATTCTTGTCTCGCCGACTGAAATCGGCGAGTCCTCAGACGAAGCATCGATTACCTGCGAGAGAAATCCCTGCTCGTCAAACTGACCGGAAGCGAAAGCGGCAAGAGTAAGATGCGCGGCGTCAGCGGCATCATTGTCGTCTTTCTTCCTTAATTTGGTTGCACTTGCTTTGACTGCTCCTTGAACCGCAGAAAACGTGAGCGTAGAAAGGTGGGCGCTGTCGCCGGTGGAAGCAAACAATCGCAGTGGAGTATAGTCCTGCCGCACGGATCCATCTTCAGAGGATCCTGCATATCTGATTAGACGCTGACGAGTACTCGCATCCATTCGTCGCAATTGATCAACGAGTTGCAGGTTTGCGTGGAGCCGTTTGCCATCGATGTCCTGATCGTAATCATCCGGCAAAAGGCTAACCCGCCACAGCTGACTTCGTACTCGCATTACTGTGGTGGCATCGGCAGGCACAATAGCCTGACAATAGTCGGCGCATGAACGTAGATCCGTAAGCGATTTCCACTCGGAGAGCGTGCGGACGAGTCTCTGAGCTGGCTGGGAGATTGTGTTGTCTTTCAGTTCTTTGATTGCCCCCGCAAATAGTTGCTTTTTGATAAACTCGAGTGGTACACAGCCAATGTCTGCGAGGCCAGCTGCGCGATCGCGCTCAAGATTGCCAATTATTACAATCGAATCCGAGACCTTGGCATCGTTGCGCCAGTCAATAACTGTCGCAACGTCGGTTGTCACAGTCAAGCCTGCGACCGACTGTTCGGGCCAGTCATCGACGAATACACCGACCCGAACGCCAACGTACTGTGTCAACTGGCTTAAGATCCTGGAAATAGGCATTGGCGAGAACGCCTCAGGTACACGAACGAAGCCAGCACCCGAGCGGAGCTTTGCGAGAATTGACTCGGCGACAGCGTCGGCCAGAAGATCTCTCATGCCTGGGACCAAATCTTAAGTGGGTTGAGTACCTCGGTCACGCCATCGCTGTATCGCCTCGCGAGGCCAAGCGAGGAAAGCAGACTTGCCAGATCCGCTTGATTCGCCTCTAACTCATCCTCTGCGGCGCGATGAGTCATGCTTCGGGTCCTAGCATTTGGACCGAAGGCTAGTCCGAACCGCGCAGCGAGGCGTTCGCACCACTCAGCCATTGGCACTACGCGATCGTCATCGTCCTCTATGCCAGCCAAAACCAACGCCGGTGCGAGCGTAACTTCTACACGGAGCCGCGGTAAGTTTCCGCGCCGTGGCCCGACTAGGCCACAGTGCCGGCCGACTGCGGCGAACCAGTCCCGTGCCTTGTTACCCATTGCACTGGTGAGAGCCTCTTCAAGAGTTCGAGCCATGGCCACATCAGGAGGGTAGTCTTTACGCCAAGTGTAGAAGATCTCTCGAATCTGGTCGGTTAGCTCTGTGCCTCCGCTCAACTTCTTGGGCTTGCATTCCCGCAGATATTTGACGGCGGCGACTCCGTCAGGCGGATTTGAATGGAATCGGCCCCTAATCTCGTTCAGGAGTTCGTTGAATAGGAATTCACGAAAGCGAATGTCCACGGCGTTGAAGGCATCGGCCGACGATGCCCTTACAGATAACCGGGCCCCAGGCTCGCCGGCTTCGCATAACAGGGGTTCGAGTCCGCCGCCAGATAGGATACCCGGCACCTGGGCGAACGCTAGCAAACCGACTAGAGTGGCCACCGAGGCTAGTACCTGCAGTCCTAGCAGAGAGTCGCGAGATTGCACACTAAGTTCGAGTGCGCGAACGACGAGCGCACTCGAACTATCGCGGAAATCAGAGCACCTGGGATCGTGGCCCCACCAGCGGCCGAGTCGTGCGGGCGCTACCGTAATGCTCTCGAGTGTGCGCGGTTCCGCAAGCAAACGCTCGATCGCCCAAATCGGGTTCGGCTGTGGCTTGGCAAGCCTGTCGACTAGTTCTTTCAGAAGCGAGGCACCTCGTGGATCTCTCTGAGCCAATCTTGCTGCAAGCTCACCAAGGAGAAAGTGAGTTGTATCCGAAGTAACCAGGCCGAGATCTGCTAGCTGGAAACTAGCGTAGCCCTTGTAAACTGCGCCATCTGCGGCGACAAGGGAGCGCACAGCCCGTCGAGCGCGGTCGAGTTTAACGTCGTTGGCTGGAAGTGACAGCGGGCTTTTGGTTCGCAACTCCTGCGTGCTCATTCCCCACCCGCCGCCTGTCTTCGTGGCGACGAAGTCGACAGCAGCCTTGGAGGCGCGCTGACCTTCAAGTGCCGTGTAGAAGAAGCCATTGAGGACGTGAACTGGCTGTGGCGAGTTCGACGTAGGACGAATGACCAAGAATCGAGTGATTGCAGTGTCGAACCAATAGTCCAATTCGATCGGTGCGGCGAGTGTCAACTTATGACCTCTATCTTTCGCTCTTCTGGTCGGATTCTTAGCACCGTCTCTTCTCGACGACGGTGGTCGAACACGTGTATTTCCGGATCATCTGTGGCGGCTATATCCGCCTGCGACAGGAACAGGTCGAGCGCGAAGTCCAGTGTCTCTTGGCTTCGGTCTACAGTCAGAACGCGTTGTTCCGTCAAGCGCTCCCACGTGGAGAAGTCAATCTGAAGGTACTGGTCTGAAGAGAGCCAAGCCAGATAGAGTCTTGTCGGGAAAAAACCTGACCTTGTGTATAGCGCGGACTCTCGCCCGTATGGTACTTGGAGCTTGAGTTTGTCAATTGGCAACTTGCCGGTAGCGGCTAGCGCGGATGGCCGTCGGTGAGCTGCCAAACCGTGGTGTCGCGTGATCCATAAATCATTCTCGGTGTCGAGGCCGAGTCTGTAGTTGTTGATTAGTCCAACTAGCTCTCGAATTACCGGCCGCGGCTCTTTCATTGCCCTCTGAATCATGGTGCCATATCTAGGTGCCAGTGATCGTTTAGCCAAGATCTGGTCGACGTCCAATTCTTTGCCAAAAAAGAAGAAGCATCGCTTAGCACTCTTAAAGGCGCGAAGTCCGTGTTCCTCCGAGTCGCGCGAGAGAGATGACGGTGCAGATCCTGGGTAGCCGACGTCGGACTTGATATTATCGAAACGGCCCTGCCATATATGTACATCCTCCCGTGCCATTGGTACCGTAACCGGATCAAATTGCCGAGAAATGTCGCTTGCAACCCCATTCTCGCCATCAAATATGCGCATCCAGAAGTATCCAGCGAGGTTCTCCACGTCGTCTGCCCCAGGTGGACAGACCCATCCAAAGAATAGGTCAATAACATAGACCCAGATTTCTCGCGCCGAAAGGTGCCTACCCCCATCACTCAGCAGCCGCAACAGATCGCCGATATGTCGGCGTGCCCGCTTTGAGCTACGAAGCATCTTGGCGCCCACCACTCGTGGGCAGGTTGTAGACGATTTGCCGCAGGTTGCACACGGAGTTACTGATGGAAGTAGGCGGTCCAAAACTCCAAGCACAAACTCAGATCGTGGTAGTTGCCGTCCCGCTAGATTGATCACCAGGCAATCGTCGATCTGATTCTCGTCTTCTCCCACGGACCGCTGATGTAGGACATCCCTGACATGCGAGAAGAACGAACGGGGTGCCGAGGCCGCAAGAGAACTCAGTGGTCCTTCGTTTATTGTCATGAGAAGGGTTGCTCCCGCCGAGCGTGAGGCTTGGACGGTCGCGAGTACCGTTTGGTCCGAGAGACTGCTTGCATCTCGTATGAAGATGATGGAATCTCGCGGGACCGGATCAGGAGCGGGAGTGTCAAAAGTGACTTCGAAGCAAGTGCGAGTCGCGAGACGATCGAGCGCGCACTGTGCCAGGTGTGACTTACCATCTCCTGCGTTGCCAGCTATGACCACGGATCTGCGCTCGTTGAGCGCAGATGTCACCGCGTCCGTCAACGGACTATCCGGGACATCAAGGACAGATCTTACTTCGCTTGTCCACCTGTCGGCGTAGACAGTACCTCGCTCGAACAACTCTCGAATCTCGATCTTGCTGGCTTCGGGCCGCTCAGCCACGCCCATCCCCCCTCAGATTACTTAGCGTGCTGACGTTAAGTCGTCAACCGAGGCTAGCTGGTCGTCGATCTGACGTCGGTCGATTCGACGTACTTCGCCGACTATATCGAAGAGCTGAACGTCAAGAGCGGGCTGGGCTTGAGCTCGGGCGAGCAGGTCCGAAGCTTGGGGCTCAACCCATCTGTGCCACCACTCGGCTGCCACGTCGTTCGCGCTTGGTAGAGGGGATGGGGAGGCATTTTCCCAACCGAACAGCACCGCTTGGGGATCTTGCACTAGGGGCAGCGCGTAGAGCGGCCGCTTGGTTTCGTGCTTCAACAGGTCTGGGAGGCCAGCGTAGGCAAGCGCTCGACCGATTGACCTGAAGCGTGCACTCGAACCCTCACCGAAGGTCCTTGAAATGTGGGTGTAACCATCGATGGCGGAATTCAAATTTCGCATAGCCTCGGTGGTTTGGTGTGAAATGTGAGAGCTACCAAACCCCGTGGTCTCGCCGATCTTGCGCCACCTGTTTGCCCCGCTTCGCACGCGATTATACTGAGCGCTGTGTCCAGGAAATAGACCGGAAGTGAACACAACGAGTGGCCCAGGATTTGGAACTGCATGCCGAACATCCTGATCATAGATTACTGAGGATATTTGTCCAAGCGGTCTATTGCTACCCCACATATCCACCAATGCTCCAGAGCCGGCCACAGCGGCCATGAGTTTCCCGACCCGCATCGGACCAAACGGGGGTGCAGCGCCGCAGATCGACAGTTCTATGGCGACAAAACCCATGTGGTAGTGCCAAAGCTTGGTGAGCCCGGCATCGAGATCCTGGCGGTCTTTGGGCAAAAGGGCTCGGGGGTCGATATCGCCATGGCTGATTGCTCGGAGGACGCGCATACCGCGTATCAGATCCTGCGCTGTTTGGGCGCGCTTTACAATCCTCAGGTGCAGGTTGTCTAGACCCTTATGACCATCGGCGCGAGTTTGATCAAATAGGACTCGATGTGATCGTGACAAATCGCCCAACATAGCGGCGTCCTGGTTGTCAACGAGTCTTCCTAGCCCCTCACGTTGCACGTGCGCGAGAAGACGCTCTAAGACGTCATGAGTTTGTTGGCTCCTATCGCGGGCATCATCGATATTGTCGCCCAACTGGCCTAGGAATCCACTCCCGCCTTTTGACGGTTCAAATCTTCCAACCGATGTCCCGAGCCATTCGTCCCTGGCTCGAATTCCGGGAACGACATTTCTCAGCTGCACGATTCCAAGCGGCACGTTGGGCCATCTATCGTCAATCGCTACTACAGAAACCTCCCTTCCCGGTGCGGAGGATTCAACTCCCATGGACCAGGTTGCCCTAACTGCTCTCCACAGCGTGCGTACGTTGGACGCGGAATCTACGTTCTGCGCGTTTAACAACGCGATTCGTGGGGGGGCCATCTGAAGGGCAGCGACTGGTTCGTGAGGCGTGTACGCCGAGTCCCGAACATATGTTGCGGCTGACTCCAACCACTTAGCCTGACCGCGGTCGCTGAATGCCTGTGCGCGGGTGGAACGATATCTCGCGCTCAGGACGGCGCGCTGTTGGGCGTCAGATAGCGAGGCTGAATTGGTCACATCCGCCAGGTAGCATCGTTCGCCCTTGACCACGGGATATTGACCTGCGAGGACGTAGTCGCGGAGAACAAGCAACGCCACACGTAGGACATGGGCCGCGGTGTCGTTGCTGGTGGAGGGGACTCTAGCTACCTCGAAATCGAGGACCGAAAGTATCTCGGACTGGCGGAGCCCTACCATGCGCCGTAGGGCAGATCGGTACTGACCAACCATCGGACCAAGACGAACGGGCTCGTACTCCTTAAGGTCGCTCGCCGCGACGCGGATGCTAGGGGTGCTGACCATGATAGGAGGAGTATAGCTCCTCGTCGCCGGCTGCTGGCAACGCCCATCGGGGGATGCCGCAGTGCTGGGGTCATGCGCGCCAATCCCATCCAAGACCTGGCCTGCAGTCGCTGGCCTGGTCGCGTGTAGGTCCCTACCGCTGGCTCGCTGATAGGCTACGCAAACTGCGAACGATCACGCTTTCGGTGTCTACCAGACTGATCTACGGCCACGACCAGTATCGCTCCGAGGCGCTGGCCTCATTCATTCCGTAGTGTTTCGGCACGAGAGTCCTGCAGATCGCCTCTCGGTGCACCTGGCTCGACACATCGGGAGGTTAGGTGAACACTTAGATTGGAGATTCTTCAGTCAATGACCTAAGGATGGCCCTATTTTGATGGTATCTCCGATTCTGGGCCCCTACAAGTAGGGCGGAAGTCCGAGATTTGCGCAAATGTAGCGCGATCTCACGCGCGGGAAACGTTCATTCGCTTGCCCTCCAGATTGCGAAAGCACCGCCAATTGCGCCTTGTCCAGGTCGCGCCCGATACTTCGACAAGCTTATCAGCGCTTCGGGTACTCACGTCGGTGCGTCCATTCTTTGGATTTCCCGGATGCAGCGAGCCTCCGGCGGATATAGATAGTAAGTCGATCGGCAAAATAGCCTACTCGTCTGAAGCTGAAGCGCATTGTTAGGGCTATGACTCGTCAGAACTGATGCCCATTGTAGGGACCGCCCATAAACAGTGCGCGTGCCCGCCTACCTGCTGTCTGCGTTCGTGGACTATATCTTTTGAATCTCGGCGGTCTGTTCCTACGAACCACGCAGGGCCGAACTGGCGTTTTGATGTTGCGGCGTAGGCACCGGCCGAACAGGTGTTACTGATGGCGGCTGATCGATGTAGAGACGTGCGAGTTTGTTGAGCGCGCGCTGATTGGCTGCGTCGGCGGTGGCGATCGCGTTGGTCAGTTCTGAGAGGGCCTCAACTGCTTCGGCTTTCGTTTGGTCCGGGTCGAGCAGGCCAGCCATGGTGTCGGTGCGGAGGCCGTTCTCCTGGTCGGGCAGGTGGGTGGTGCCGGCCTTGATACGGGAGGTCAGGCCTCCGAGGCGGTACAGGATTTGGCCGATGCTGCCGATCGCCTGGGACAGTTCGGAGGTGCCTTCCGGTTGGTGGTAGGCAACCTGATCGGTGCTGAGCGCTTGCTCGATCGGGTCCACGTAGTTGGTCATTTCGTATTCCTTCAATGTCGGATCTGCGCTGCTGCGCAGGGCGGTTGGCTAGAGGGTGATTGCGCGGGGGTTCTCGTGGAGGTCGTCGTGGTATTCCCAGCGGGCGTGTTCGCCCGGGTACCAGACCACGGCGGCCATCCTGGGGTCGGGTGCGCTCACCGTGAGTGGGAGGTTCGCCTGGGTGTCGGCGTCGATGCCGGGTACCGCGGGTGTGCCGGTCGCTTGGACGATGCCGACCAGGCGGTCGGCGTCGCGCCATTCCCAGGCTTCGGGATCCAGCGTCACTCGACTGCCGGGCGCTGGTGGATTGGTCGTCATGCGTTTCATCGGGGTTCCTTTCGGTTGCTCACTGCTGACTGGAAGGCGGATTCAGGCTCGGCCGTTGGTCGGCGTTGCCGCGATGTCGTAGCCGCCCCACGGGCTGCGTCCTGGCACGGAGCGGGTGCCGCCCGCGGTGCGGATGGTGATGACCGGTGCGCCTACCTGGTGCCAGCTCTTGGGGTAGTGGGCGCTGACCTGGTTTCGCCATTGGGTCTTCTGCTGGAAGTCGGCGTCGCCGCGCATCGTTGGCAGGGCGGGCAGTCGGCGCCAGCCGGGGCAGGCGTGGTCGTGGGCTTCGTGGATGGGGTCGCTGGTCGGCAGGCGCCACAGGTTCTCGGTTTGTGCTGAGGAGGTCACGGTGGATTCCCAGTGGCAGGTGAAGCAGACGGCTTTGGCGTAGCGGTCGGCGACACATTGGCAGTGGCTGCAGCCGTCCTGGTGATGTAGACAGTTCAGCTCGAGCTCGAGCAGCGCGATGTCGTGGCCCATGATCGGGACGTTGAGATTGTCGAAGCTGTTGGCTCGCCAGTGATGCGAGCTTCCAGCCGGCAGGGGCGGGCAACTGCTATGTCGCGGGGTTCGATAGTCCCGGAGGGCCGTTGCGTCTGTGATGTTGCAGAACAGGTCGTGGGTGGTCAGTGTCTGGTTCATCTGGAGTCCCTGAGTGTCGGCTTGCATCAGATTGCCTCCCCGGTAGGCGTTGTGGCCCTTGCTGTTCCCGCCAAACTGTTTTGGTTTGGACGCCGAGGCGTCGTTCGGCACAAGCCGCGTGAGTGCTCACCGATCCGGTGTTGATCTGGAGGGCAGGCCGTAGGCGGGAGGGTCGGCCCGGATGGGTGGGTGCGGTGAGCGGCGACGCCGATAGCCTGGAGCGGGCCAAACCAAACACGCGGCAGCGTGAATGTTCAGGTGCCGCAGGCACTCTCCAGTCGCAGTGCGGAGCGGCCGTTCTGGTCATTGAGTTCTCGGGTGGGTCGTTAGGTGGTGGGGTCTTGGGCGACCCCGCCGAAGAGGACGTTGAGGTTGGGATGTCGGGAACGCCGGGCGATGTCGCGGGCTTCCTGGTCGCCGGCGGCCAGGTTGGTCCGGCGCAGGGCTGCGGCAGCGACTAGATGCTGGGCGGGTTCGGCGAGTTCGACTGCGTTGGCCCACTCGGTTGGATCGGCGTCTTCCGTGATGGCCGTGGCGAGTTCGGTGCGCCGGTTGTCGAGGTCGCGGGCTGCGCGGTGCCGATGGTCTCGATTGAGGTGGGCGCCGGCGGCGGCGGTCGCTGCGCTGGCGGCTCGTTGGGCGGCTGCTTTGAGTTCGGCCCGCAATCGTTCGGCGGTGATGTCAATGTCGGCTTGGGTGGGCTCGGCCGGTGGTGGGCACACCTCGTCCAGCACGGAGGCGGCGGTGGGTGCGCGGTCTTCGGCTTGCCGTAGGACGATTTCGGCCGCAGCGGCTGTGGCCTGGGCCAGTTCTGCTGCGCTTCGGGTGCTGGTTTCGGCGGTTATATGGATGGCGAGGTTGTCGCGGTGTTTGGCCTCGGCAAGCCAGGGGATTGTGCTGGGCGTCTTGTGTTGGCCGGTTGCGCAGCCGGACGTTGCGTTCGTCATTGATCTGAGCCACGGCAGTGTGACTTCCCGCCAACGGTCCCATTCGAGTCCGAGGAGGCCGGTGCCGGCTTGCGGGTGCCGGGTGAGGAGCCACCCGGTGTGCAGGTGGGAAAGGGTGTGCACCATATCGCGGTGGTTGAACCAGCACGGTGTGATGTAGGTGGCGCCGAGGCGGTAGATGTCGACGAACTGGCGTACCCAGGCGTCGAGTTCGGTGATGGCGTCTTGATACTCGACTGCGGTCAGGTCCTCCCAGGCGATGATCCGGGGGATCGGTGGAGCTTCATCGTCGTCATACCCGCCGACACCATCGTCGGTGCCGGTGGGCGTTTCCGGATCGCCGGCTGGCTCGCTGCTGGCTGTTTTCATGGCCTCGGTCCGGGTTCGCGCACTGATCGGGCTGACGCCCTGTTGTGGGAGCCGAGGTGGGAGAGTTAATCAGCGGGACTTCACGGCCAGATGGCTTCAGCAGCGCGGTCAGGGTGCACACTCACCCCAACGAACGGAGAGCCCGGTGATACCGATCCGTAAGTCGAACTCCTGGGTAGGCGGCGAGCACGATCCAGCGAATTTCACGCCGGACAAGACGACGACGCCCACGACTCATCCGCATTTGTGGTCGACGTTTGACGCGGCGGTGGTGGGATATTGCCAGCGGTGGGAGGAGGACCAGGCGAAGGTGGCCATCCCCGCCTACGAGTTCACCGACGAGGCGTGGTGGGTCCTCAACGAGGATGTGATCCGTTGGTATGTCACGGTTCTCCCCGCTGAGGAAGCGTTGCACGCCGCCGCCCGGATCGAGAATGAGTCCTGGCGGATTCGTCAGCGCGACGACCGGGCCTGAGGTTGGGGTGCGGCCGTCGCACTGATGCGGCAGGCCAGGGCGGGATCGGAATGGGCCGCGACGCGGCCTGCGCATCGGGTCCGCTACGACGCGTACATCACGTCAGCGGTGTGGTGGGCTCGGCGGGATCGGTGGTTCACCGAAGAGCAGCAGCGCACTGGTCGGCCGGCGCGATGCGCGGTGTGCGACCGCGAGGAAGGGCTCGACCTTCATCACCTCCGTTACACCGCGCCGGGAGCCGAAGAGCACACGGATCTGACCGCTGTATGCCGCCGGCATCATCGGCATCTGCATGATGTGCGCGACGCGTCGAAGGAGTGGCGGCGGCTGGATCTGCGGGCGGCGTCACTGGGGCTGATCGCCTCCATGCGCGCTGCACGCACAGCGCGGCGACCCGGTCGCTGAGACCGCTCGCCGGGTCGAACTGGTTACGGTGCGGCGTCGGTCGTCGTCGCGGTGAGGCTCAGTACGGGTTCTCGTTGCCGACCCCGCTGGCCGTGTCGTCGTTCAGCGCCTCCGCGAGCAGTGCGGCCAGGTCGGTTGGGGCGGTGTCCTTGTGGTCGAGCCACCACCGGGCGGAGTCGACCTGGGCTGCCAGTTCGGTGACGTGGGCGCCGAATTCGGTCTCGTCGAGTTCGGTCGATTCCCACGCGGCGGTGATCATCGCGATCCGGACCACGGTGGCGTAGTCGGTTTGCTTGGGGCTGAATCCAGTGAGCGGGATCAGCGCCCAACGAGTTTCGCTGGACCGGGCGTCGGCGAGTAGCTGGACTCGCTGCTTGGCGGCGGCCGCGGTTCGCTCGGCGTCGCGTTTGGCGGTTTCCTTCTGCCAGGCGGCCTGTTTGGCCGGGTCGCAGGAGAAGCACAATCCGCCGGCCCGCCATCGTTTAATGGCGTCCTTCTTGTCGAACGGTTTCATCCGGGACAGGTCCATGCCGACGGTGTGACCGCAGGACATGGGCACCGGTGTCTTGACGGTGGCGGTAGTCATGGTGTTGCCCGTGTTCGTGTGGGTCACCGGGATCGGCCGGTCACCGGGGTGGGGCACCGGTCGTCCCAAGCGAAGGATGATTCGCGGCTGTGCTCGGCCGGGGCGGCTGCTCGGTTCGGTGCACCTGTGGCGGACTCGGTGCACCTGTCGTGGTCGTTGCTTGTCGTGGGCAGGACTTGACCGCTCAACGCGAGTTGCCCGCGGAGGTCTTTGACGGCCTGGTCGCGGGTGCCGGGCTTCCAGTTCCTGGGCAGGTACCAAAACCCTTGGCGGGACGACCATTTGAACCCGACGTCCTTGAGCGCGGCGCGCATCACCGTGTTGGTCTTGGTGGTGCCCGTGATGGTGGTCCCGGCTGGCCCGTGATGCATGAGCGGCCCGGCCGGGGCCGGGGCGGGCGTGTTGGTCGTGGATGTGCGTGCCAGGTCGTCGGCGATGGCGTGGAGGACGGCTTCGCCGTCGGCGCCGCCGGTGATGAGCTGCGAGCTCCGCGTGATGGTGCCGCTGGGCCGGCCCGGGATTGGTCGTTCTGATGCGTCGACAGATGCAGGCTGTTCAGTCACGGTCAGCGGCACCGTGTCGCTATCAGTTTGAGCGATGTAGGTCCCCGGTTCGAGGGCGCGGTTGGCTTCGGCGGCGAGCCCTTCGTACAGGGGCGGCCCGAGGGGGTCGTCCGGGTTGTCGATGACGACATAGTCAGTAGGCTCCAGGACCGCGGCCTCCCCGGCTTTTGGCGGCGTCAGGTAGAACCCTTGAGCGCGGCGGACGGGACCGAAGTCGCGGTGGGGGTTGGCGTCAAGGATTTCCGCGAGTTCGGTGTGCAGTTGGCCGAGGGAGGTTTCCGCTTCGTCGGCCGTCATCTTCGCCGGATCACCCTCTGGTGATGCCATGGCATCATCGAGGTCCACTCGGGTGAGGCGGATCGCGTCGAGAAGTACCTGTGCCCGGTCCAGGTCGGTCGTGGCTGTGGCTGTGGCTGGGATGATCTGACCTGCAGGGGGTTGCTCCTGCCCGTCGGGTCCGGGTTGGATCCAGTCGTCTGCTCCCGGTCCGACCCATTCGCTGGGTTCGATCCCGAGGTCGGCACGTTCGATCCCGTCCAGATTCGGTGGGCTTGGTGCTGGGCCAAGTATCTGGGTGGCGATCGCTTCGGCGGCCTCGGCGCTGAGATTCTCGTATTCGGCGATGATGGTAGCGATGTGCCGTATTTCTTCGGTGCGGGCCAGGTCGGCCCGGTGCGGGGGGACCTGTTCACCGGTGAGTGGAGGTGCCGCGGCGGGCTGCGGTGTTGTCATGGTGAGCGCCTTCTGGTCGGTGGGGGTGGGCGGGTCGGTGGGTTGCGGTGGTACTGAAACCTGCTGGTGCTGAAGCGCTTTCGTCGCCCCTTCGGTGTGAACGGTGGTGGGTGTACCGGCGATGTCGACGGTGATCTTGTACAGCGGTGTCCAGGTGTTGAGCGCGGCGTCCCTGGCTGTGGTCAGCGCGGTGCCGGTGAACAGCCGCTGCGGTTGCCGAAGGACCGCTGAATGGGCGGTGGCCGCGGCTCACCCCTGAACGGTGATGAGGTGCCCGGCGTCGATGTCGGCTGGGTCGATGAGTCGGTCAGTCGGTGGTGCGACGACGACCAGTTGCTCGAACTCGGTCAGGGCGTTCGTGCGGCGGCCGACGACGCCGACGGTGGTGGTTTCCCGCCGGCTTTGGCTGCTGATCCGGTCCGGGTTAGCGCCCAGAGGGTGGGTGTAGATGTCGACCGGGTTGCCCCGGCCGAGTCGAGCGATGACCGACAGGCCGGATGTCTTGGTGGTGGGGGCGATGATGTCGCCGACCCGCAGCTGTGCGGCGGTGGTCGCGCCACCGGGGATCAGCCGGGTGAGGGTGGGGCCCCAGATGATCTGGTCGGCCTCCGGGTGCTGGGTGAGCCAGTCCAGCGGTTGTTCGTCTTCGGGCAGCACGACGGGTTGGTCGGCGTGTTTGAGTTCCCTGTTCAGCCAGCGGAGCCGGTCCCGTTTGGTGCGCAGCTCGTCGGCGTGGCTGAACGGCTGCGCGGCGAGCGCGGTGAGTTGCCGAATCGCCTCGGGGGAGGCGGCGATCCGGTCGTTGATCGCCTGCACAGTGGAGTCCAGGGTGGTCAGCTGCCGCTCGAGTTGGCGGATCACGCCGAGCCCGGGGCGTTCGGCGTTGTAGAGGTCCGTCAGGGCAGCGGTGGCGGCGGGCCGGGATCCGGCGCTGTCGGTGTGCAGGTCGGGGAAGGTGAAGCCGAGTTTGGTGTCGCCGCGGGCGGCGACGGCGTGCACGGCCAGGCCACCGATCGTGCCGACCTGCTGGTCCAGGTCGGGCAGGATCCCGGTGCGCGGAAACAGCGGGCCGATGATGTCAGTCAGGGCTTTGCCGGCTGTGACGCGCTCGGGGTGCCGGGTGGCGCCGAGCAGCATCGAGAACTGGTCACCGCTGGTGGCGCTAACCTGGGCGCGGGCACGGGTGAGCCGGTCCAGATCAGTGATCAACTGGGCCAATGTTGCTTCGGCGCAGGTGGCGGCGTGCTGGTTGTCCCGCTGTTGCTGCAGGTGTGCGCGTTCGAGTCGTTCGAGGCGCGCAACGTGGGCTTGGACGCCGAATCGTTCCTTGATGAGCGGGTTGCCGGAGCTGACCGCGGCGATTTCGTCGTAGGACATGGTGTCGGCGTCGTCGGCTTCGATGTGCCTGGCGGTGCCCCCGGATTTGACCTGGGCGATGGTGCGGGCCTTGCGCGCGACAGTGTCCCAGGAGAACGCGTCGAAGGTGCCTTCGGTGACGTAGGTGAGGATTTCCACCGGCCCGTAAGCGATGTTCTGGTTGCCTTGGCGGAGTTCGCGGCCTTCGCGTTGTTCCAGGTCAGCGGGTCGCCAGGGCGGGTCAACGTGGTGCAGGCCGGCCATCCGCTGCTGAATGTTCGCGCCGGTGCCCATTTTGTGGGTGGAGCCGATGATGACGTGGACGCGGCCGTCCCGGCATTTGGCGAACAGTTCGGCGCGTTCGGTGTCGCTGCGGGCGTCGTGGATGAACGCGATCTTGTCTGCCGGCATGCCGGCGTCGATCAGTTCGGCTTTGATCGCCGCGTACATGTTCCACCGGCCGGGTTTCGGGGTGCTTTGGTCGCAGAACACGCTTTGCAGGGCGCCGGGCCGGGGCTGCGGAACGTTGTTGTCGTCGACGTAGGTTCGGTGCTGGGTGTAGTGGTGGATCCGGAGGATTTCGGTGGCGATCTGCCGGGGTCGGCCGCCGTCGTCGGGCGGTGGTAGGGCGACCAGGCGTTGATCGAGGGCGGCTTTGCGACCGTCGCCGGCGATCCGCAGGATGTTGTCGGCGCCTTTTTCGGGGCGGCGGCCTTTCGCCCGTAACGCCCGGGCTTCCAGGTGCAGGGCGTAGTCGGCTTGTTCGGGGGTACGTGGCCGGGACTGATTGATCCGGGTGCCGGTCTTGAGCTGCGGCAGCGGGATGTTCAGGTCGTCGCGGGTGACCTGGTCGGCGACTTGACGCCACATGCGGGTCAGGTCAGGGACGTTGGTGAATGAGGTGATCCGGGTTCGGGGGGCGAAGCCGGAGCCGGTGGGCTTCATCTCCAGCCGGGTCTGCGGTCGCAGGTGATTCCCGGCCCACGCATCGAAGGTTTCCAGGCCGGCGGCTTGCAGCAGTTCCGGGGCGAGATAGTCGAACATCACCCACATCTCGCGTGGGCTGTTCGCGATCGGGGTGCCGGTGGCGAACGTGGCGAACGGCTGGTCGGGTTTGGCTGCGCGCAGGTATCGCAGCTTCATGTCCAGGTCGGTGGCCCGTTGCGGTTCGTCGGTGCGCGCCAGGTCCTTGGTGCCGGAGATGACCATTTTGTTCTTGTAGTGGTGGGCCTCGTCAACGAATAGGTAGTCGCAGCCGGTCTGCTCGAACTTGATTCCGCGGTCCGAGCCGGCCTTGCCGTCGGCGCGGGCGGCGGTGAGGCGGGTCTTGAGTCGGGTGGTGGCCTTGGTGAGTTCCTTGACGGTGGCTTCTTTCCCGCTGTCGGCTTTTATCTCGCGGATGGCGTCTTCCAGGACGTCGAGGCGGGATTGGATGTAGTCGCCTTGGGTCCGTGCGGACACCGGCAGCAGCGTGAACAGCGACTCCGGGACTATGACGATGTCGTAGTCGCCGGTCGCGGTGAGCGCCGCGAACTCGCGCCGACCGGCGGCGTCGGTCGAGGAGGTGCCGGACATGATCTGCGCGGCCGGGTACCACTGCTTGGCTTCCCGGGCGACCTGGGTGACGATGTGGTTGGGGACGACGATCCACGGTTGCCGGGCTTTGCCCATCCGGCGCAGTTCCATCGCGGCCATGATCATGGTGCCGGTCTTGCCGGCGCCGACGACGTGGTCGAGCAGGACGGTCCGTTGGCTCAGGATCCGCGCGACGGCGTTGACCTGGGTGGAGCGGGGCGTGAAGTGATTGCCCAGGCCCGGGAAAGTGAGTCCGCTACCGTCGTAGGCGGCGTCGACATAGGAATTGAAGGTGCGGTTGTAGATGTTGAGCAGCCGGTCGGCGCGGTCGCCGTCTTCCCAGAGCCAGGCGTTGAAACGGTTGGCCAGTTGATCGCGCTTGTCGTTGACCGCTTCGGTGGCGACTTCGTCGGGTACTTGACGTTCGTTGCCATTGGAGTCGTAAACGGTCCGCATGATCGTGATGGGGGAGTTGTCCATCAGCGAGACCAGCAGTTCCAGGCCGTCCTTGTCGCCGGTTCCCCAGGTCCGGGTCGCGGCGATGGAGTAGATGCCGCCCTTGGGCTTGTGTACCTGCCAGCGGCCCAGCAGCGGTTCCCAGTTGATCGCGACACCGTCGATGTCCAGGACCTCGGACACGAAGGTCCGGTAGTCGGTTCCGGGGACCCAGGTGACCCCTGGGCGGGCGTCGATGTCGCCGGGGGTCAAGTCGGTAGGGACAACAGCGCGGAGCGCAGCGACGTTGACGGTGTACCGGTCATCGCCGGCGGCAGCGTGCCGCGCGAGGTCGAGTTTGCTGCGGGTATCACCGGCGAGGTAGCGGCCGGCCGGCACCAACGTGTCGGTGGCCGGGTCGTCGAAGACGAGCTGTCCCAAGCGTTGTCGGGCAACCGCGGGTGAGATCCCATCCTCGAGAAGTTCGGCCACCCGGTGCAGGTCGACGGTGCCGGTTTCGGCCATGCTGATCGCCAGGGCTTCGGCGGCGCTGGCCGCGGTGTGCGGCCGCTGCTTCGGAGTCAGCACATCTTCGGTGAGGATCGGCGCCGGTTTAGACGTCATCATCTCGTCGTCGAACAGTTCCAGCGCCAGGACCGCGGCGAACCCTGGGTCGGACCGCAGTGCCACCACCGCGGGCGGGCGTCGGTGATCGACGACGACCCGGCGGACCTGGATGACCGGGTCGGGTGTGGCGTCGGGCTGATCGGAGGTTATGGCCCTGCCGGGCTGCTCGCGGGTGTCCCATTCCGGGTCGATCTCGGAGTCGTCCAGGCTGGCGATGTTGGTCCAGCGCGACGTGCTGACCGGGGTGTAGCGGTTGATCGGCCCGTATGCGGCCAGATACTGCTGGTACTGCTGGGCCAGCCGACTGCGGGCGTCGGCCACGGTGCTCGGGTCGGTGGTCACCGTTTGCAGACCGATGAGATGTTCGGCGGCGGTGCGCATGTCGAGCAGCCGGCGCGCTTCGACCCGTGCCGCTGCGGCCTGGTCTTTGGTGGCTTTGATGGTGAACGGCCGCCAGGTGCGGGTGTGCGGGCTGAGCTGTTCGAAGCCGGTGGCGTTGTCCGCGGCGCGGATCGTGCCGGGGCGGCTGATGCTGTCCGCCTGGTGGGTGGCGGCGGCGACCTTCGGGTCGGGCAGCGGCACGGTCGGATCGACGGCGAAGGTCAGGTTCAGCTCCGTGGCGTCGGTGACGATGTCGCGGAGTTGGGCGGCGAGATGGTGTTCGAGGCTGCTCCCGACCCGGGCGACGACCTTGAGTTCGGTTCTGCCGTGCTGCCCGGATCCGAGCTGCAGATCACCCAGCACGCGGTGCGGGTGATGCGCGAAGTAGGTGTTGATCACGGTGGGGCCGTTGCGGGTGGGCACGTCGATCGCGGTTTCCCACTGGGCCAACGGAGATGGGGCTTCATCGGGCTTGCGGCGACGAAACAGCAGGACGTCGCAGACCACATCGGTGCCGGCGACGGCTTGGAAGGCGCCGGACGGGAGGCGGACCGCACCGAGAAGGTCGCCGTAGGCGTGCATCTCGCGGCGGGCGGCGGTGCTCAGGCTGTCCATGGTGTATGAGCTGGTCACGACGGCGACCAGCCCACCGGGGGCGGTCAGGGCCAGGGATTTGATGATGAAGTGGTTGTGGATGGACTGGCCGGACGGGTTGTACTCGGCGTCGTAGACCTTGAACGCGCCGAACGGGACGTTGCCGATCACCGAAGTGACCGAGTCGGCTTGCCACCCTTCGACTTCGAAGCCTTCGGCGTGGATCGTCGCCGACGGGTACAGCGCGCCGGCGACGCCGGCGGTGATCGTGTCGAGTTCGACGCCGATCATCTGGGTGCCGGCCGGTGCGTGCCCGATGAACGTGCCCGATCCGCAGCCGGGCTCCAGGACCCGGGGGCCTGGACCGCCGAGATCGGTGATGGCCAGCCACATTTGGCGGACCACTGCCGGGTCGGTGTAGTGCGCGTTGACGGTCGACGTTCTGGCCTGGTCCCATTGCGTTGGGCTGATCAGGCCGGCGAGTTCTTCCCGCAGCGACTGCCAGTCGGCGGCGGTGGCCACGGCCGCCACAGCGTTGTCCAGGATCTGCCACGCATCCACGGCCGGGGAGTCGGCTGCGGGGCGTAACGGCCTCAGTGCGTCGCGTAGGTGGTCGGCGAGCGCGGGAACACCGGCGGCGTTGACGTTGTGGAGGTCGGTGAGGCCGGCGGCGACCTGGTCGAGGTAGGCTCCGGTTTCGGCGAGCGCGGCGGCCGCGACCTTCAACGCGCCGGGGATCTGCCGGTCGTAAACCTGCCGCCACCAGGTGCCGACATGGGCGTGGGGGGCGTCGAACATGTGCGGGACCGCGCCCCAACCCGACCAGCGGGCCAGCGTGTCTTGCTCGGCCGGCGTTGCCGGGCGTTGTTGTCTTTCGAGGTCGGTCAGGGTGCGGATCGCGGCGATGTTGGCCCTTGCGCGGTCCTTGGGTGCCCGGGGCACGATGGGGTCGCGGGCTGGGATGTAGTCGGTGGCGATCGGGTTTTCGATGCGGGAGTCAGGTCGGGGTGATGCCATGGCATCACCGGGCAGGTCGTCGGCTGGCGACTCCGGCGGCTGGGCCGCCTCGTCGGGTTTGCGTGCGGTAGCCTGGCGCCCGGCGCGGGAGACGATCTCGTTGGTTTGCGCAGCGGTGGGGTGCGGGACCGGGGTCGACACCTGCTCACCGGTGCTGTTGTCGGTGGGCTGGGGGTGCGTGAGCTGCGTGGTCGCGGATTCGATCTCCAGCAACAGGTCGAACAGGTCGAAGCTGATCTGTTCGCCGCGTTGACGTGCCACGTGTCGAACCCCTCCCACGCCGGGCAAGCGAGCTCAGGTGCCGAATGGGTGAGCGTGCCCGGCTCCCACCTCGATGTGGAGCGAGCCGGGCGCAAATTAAGGTCGAGCTACCGATCCCGACCACGCCGCGCGGTCACGGTGTCGATCCACGCAGTGGTCTTGGCCGTTGAGTTGGCCGCCCGGGCTGACTGGAGGACAGCGTTGATGCGGCGGTAGTCGCCTTGCCGGGAGTGGCCGCTACCGGTCCCTGGTTGCAGCCCCATCGCGGTGGTGGTGGTGACCTTCCACCGGTCGCGGTAGGCGGCGACCTGTCTGGCGGTCTGCCGCCAAGCTGCCTGGGCCGGATCGCCGGGAGGCGGCGCGGGTGGCATGTCGGCCAGCCAGCGGGCGTGGTTCTCGATGGCCAGGTCCAGGACGGTGTCGGCGCGGGCCTCGATGAGCTGGGCGCGTTCGGAGAGGGCACGCCGCATCGATGGATCGGTGATGCCGTTCTCGCTGTGCGCAACGACACCGGCGATGAAGTGCCGTGGGACTCGTGGTTGACCTGCGGTGACCGCGGTGGTCCAGTTCCGGACCCGGTCGGTCAGGTCGGCCGCTCCCGCCGGGAGAGCCGCAGGCACGAGGTCGCGGAGCTGGTTGGCGATGTCGGTGCCGGCGACGGTGGCGGCTCGTACCGCGCGGTTGAGCTCGGCGAAGTCGGGGTCGGTCAGCAGCCGGGTGGTGGTGGCGGTACCGACGCATCCGTCGAGCAGGGCGGCGAGTCGATCTTCGTGGGCGATCGCGGCGATGGATTCGTATTCGGCGGCGAGTTGGGCGATGGAGCCAGCGGTGTCCAGTTCGGTGGCGATCGCTTCGTGCGCGGAGGCTTGCGCTCCGGTTTGGGACAGGATGGCGTGCAGGACTTCGGCTTCGGTCCAGTCTTCGTCGTGTTGGTGTGAGTGGACGTCGCCGACGAGGGGTGGGTCGAGGCTGACCATCATCTGGTTGGTGGATCGTCCGCGGGTCATCGCGACGTAGAGGGTTTCGCGGGTCATGCCGGCGGTGACGACGGTGTAGGCGGAGTCGACGGTCATGCCCTGGGCGCGGTGGCAGGTGGTGGCGTAGGCCAGGTCAACGTGCTGGGACACGTATTCGGCGGGTAGGCAGACTCGGGCGGCGGAGGCGTGATTGCCGCTGTCTAGGAGTTGCACGATGATCGACCCGTCGCGGTTGACCTGCGCGACGTGCCATTGCTGACCGTTGCGGACGAAGCCGTCCGTGCGCCGACCGGTACGGCCAGTGTCGCCGGCCCCGGTCCCGTCGGCCAGGAACCGGTCGATCTCGCGGGTCACGACCCGGTCGCCGCGACCGACGCGGAGCCCATCGAGCAGCGGTGTGGTGGTGCGGTCGTCGACCGTGCCGGCGGCGACCAGATCGGTGCGGGCGCGCTCGTTCAGGGTGTGCACAGTGTTGTTGTCCGCGGCGATCAGCAGCGATTGGGCGCCGGTCGCGGTGTCGGCTTGCCAGGCGGCGTAGGCGGCGGTGAGCATGTCCTCGCTGTCACCGCTGATGATGCGGGCCTGGTCGCCATAGGTGGCCAGGACTGTTTCATCGCCGACCCGCAGGCCGGCGGCTGCGCGTTCCTCCCACCGTCGGCGGGTGCCGTCCGGGTTGGTGAACCGGCGAACCTCGGTCAGGGTCGGGGTATCAGGCCGCTGGGCGGTGAGAAGTCCGAAGGCGCCGCCGGTTTCGATGGCGGAGAGCTGATGCGGGTCACCGACGAGGAGGAGTTTCGCCCCGGACTCGGCCGCCTGGGTGGCCAGCGTGTCGAGGGCGAAGGTGCCGGCCATTCCGGCTTCGTCGACGATCAGCAGCTGACCGGGTTGCAGCCGCCACCGGTCGTGCAGGGCCTGGGCCGTGGCGATCGAGGTGTCAAGCCGGGCCGTCGAGCGGCCTGTCGCCGCTTGCTCGGCGCGGGCGTTGCGCATCCCGTCGAGCAGGGCCGCGCGTTGCCGCTGGATTTGTTGCTGGGCGATCCATTGGGCGGTGTTGTCGGTGATGACGCCGAGGTCAGCGCCCAGGACCTGCGCCGCTTTCGCCGACGGGGCTAAACCGAGCACGGATCCCGGCCCGTAGGTGGATTCCCAGATCGCCCGGACCCCGGCCATGGAGGTGGTTTTGCCGGTGCCGGCCGGGCCGATGAGGACGTCGACGACCCGGCCGGAGGTGGCGATGGTGATCGCGGCCGGCGCCTGATCGTCGACCGCGAGGGCGTAGGTCTTGCCGGGCAGGTGCTGCTCGGCGACGTTGTGGGCTCGGTCGGGGGCGACGGCGGGGCCGGTGATGGTGCCGGCCAGGGCGAGCAGGTGGTCTTCGGCGGCCAGGACATGCCGGGACGTGAAGTGTCGGGGCGCGGCGAATCGGGAGGTGCCGTCCGGGTGGCGCAGCGGGTCGGGGACGTGGGCGAGTTCGGGTGGGCTGATCGATACCGATAGGGCTTCGGCGTCGGTCACGATCAGGTCTCGCAGGGCTGTTCGCTCGTCGGTGTCGACCATCTGCCAGCCCTGTTGGCCGATCTGGCGCATGGCTTCGGCGGTCAGGTTCCACCGGGTCCAGGTCGATCGGGCCGAGGACACCTGGTGTACGACGCTGGCACCGAGTGCGGCGATGTCGACCGGCGGGATGTCGTCGACGCGGAGCAGGACCGGTCCGACTGCGGCTGGTTGGGTGAGGGTGCGCGCCCAGAGGCCGGGGTCGCGCCGGAGGATGGTGGCGGCTCGCTCCCGCCAGGCGATGGTGGCCTCGGCCAGGTTGATGGCGTGTTTGGCGGTGCGGGTGTCCAGGGTGATGCTCTGCCGGATCTTGGCCAGTACGGCAGAGTTCGGTCGACGCCCGTGGCTGGCCACGTAGGTGTCGACGGCGGCGTCGACGAGTGGGTCGATGGTGGCGGTGCGGCCGGAGAACTCGGTGATCAGCGCTTCGGGTACCCGGGCGAGTTCGCGTGCTGGGCGGCGGCCCCGGCCGCGTTCCCGCAGATCCCAGGTGAGGCCGGTCCGGGCGGTGACCTCATCGGCCAGGAACACCCGGTAGGTCTCGGAGTACGCGACGGTCGCCCGGTACATGGCGCGGGAGTCGAGGGTCCGCCAGATGCCGTCCTCGCCCTGGACCCGGTTGGGCACGGTGACGTGGGTGTGCAATTGCGGGTCCCCGTCGCGGGAGTCCCAGTGATCGTGGGCGGCGGCGATCAAGCCCCTGGTGCGGAGTTGGATGACGCCGTCGGTGCCGGAGCGGGTGAATGCGGCTTCGTCCTCAATCAACGTCAGCACCGCCCTCAGCGCGGCGTGGTGCGCCTCGTACAGCTTGGCCTGGACGCCGTGGTCGGCCACGGCCCACAGGGCGGAGACGGACTTAGGCACCGAGAAGGTCAGGTCGAAACCGGCCACCGCGCGGTGTACGGGGCGCTGCCTTTCCTCGAGGTGAATGGCGTCGATGATCTTCGCCCGATCGGCCGGCGGAATGGTCCCGGGTAGGGCAGCGATGCGGTGCGCGATCCGCTCGGCGCGGGTGCGGTACTTCGGTGGGGTCTGCGAGCCCAGCCGGGCGCCCGATGTGGGGTCCTGAGCGTGTTCGAACAGGGCGCGCATCTGGGCCTCGGTGACCTCTGCACCGGCGACCATCACGTCGCCGGCCAGCCCGGCCAGGCCGGAGCCGAGCCACCGCCCGGGTGGGTAACCCTGCGCGGTGTAATACCTGGTCAGCGGCGAGCTCGGATCTGCCTGCCGACCGTCACCGCGGGCGACATGCCGAATCAAGTAGTCCACCGACGCCATCCGCGTCATCCCCATGGTCACACTCACCTCTGGCGTCGGAGGCAGTTCAGTAACCCCCGGAGCCGCGGTCGTGGTGGTGCTACTGCGCGAAAGTCAAAACCACGCGCCTACCAAAGCCGGCGTCAGTTCGCGGCCTCGCATACCGGTCGAGCAGGCTTGTCGAACGCGGCGATATCCAAGCCTTGGGGTTGGACGCGGTTGCGATAGCGGAAAGGCTATCAGCAGCAATTGATTGGTGAGCGCGATCTGATGGTTCACACCCATGCACCGATCAGTCTTGTTTTACCTCGCCGACGCTCTTGACAGCATAAATAAAGGCCTTACGGGATGCGAAGTATCGAGATTTAGCGTCATGCCAACCCTGCTGGGTGAAGGGTTCCAGCTCGTATGTTCCTCTTATGTATCTTCGGAATAGCTTTGTAGCATCGAATAGGTCGTGCGCTGCCTTCTCAATTTGCTGTGGCGCTATGAAAATGAGTGTCCAATACGCCTGATCCGTTCGCTCAAGGCCTATGGTTGGACCCACTATCCTGTTCGCTAATCCAGCATCATCGACAACGAAGTTCGATTTGAATGCTTCGTAGACGTTCCTAGTCTCGACCAGCAGAGAGGCCGCGGCCGCGCGCACATCTTGCTGTCTATGTGCACCTTCTGCCAGCGCCAGTCGTTCCAATTCCTGTCGCGCGCGCCGGCGATCACTGAAATACGTAGATAGAAAGCTCAATGCGCCACCGATTATCAGGAAGGAACCTGCGATCGTTGGGACGCCCCACCAAGGAGCAGTCGTTGGGGCCTCTGCGAGCATCAAGGTTGCCACCATTTCCACAGTTCGGGCCGATCTCTTTCGGCAAGGCCTCTCTGACTCTACCTTCGGTCAGGCAGTACAATATCGTAAATGAAGCGCGCCATTTTGTAGTTTGCTGTAAACACCTCCCATGGCACGCGCGGTACTCGGGTTCGGCTAGCCAAAGCAAGCCCGCAGCCACTTACGAGTCTTGTCGGTCGCTATCGTCGACCGACACCAAGTAGAAGTCGATGGCCGCTGTAGGGTTTGCGAAGTCTCGAGCGGTCCGGGATCCAAGGGTCAGACGATCATTCACCCAGCACCCACGACGTCGTGGGTGCGTTGCATGAGATTGAGCTTGCCTACGGCCCTTGCCGCAGCGGACGGCCCACAGGTAGCTGGGTCATCCCGCCGGGCAGCGCCGGGAAGGGCCCGCCGTTGCGTGATTCAGCCTCGTTCATGGCGGTGTTGAGGGCGGTCGTGAGGACGGCCTGGATGGTGGTGCGGTTCCAGTAGGCGTAGTGGCGTACCCGGTCGAGGGTGTCGGGGTCCATCCGGATCGTGGTCCGGTCGTAGGTGGGCGGGCTCATGCGGTCGCCCGCGTTCGGCGGGCGGGGAGTATTCCTCGGTAAGTGAGTGTGTCGACGACGGTGCGGTAGTCATCGGCGACCGCCCGCCAGCGTCGCTTGGCGGTCAGCGGGAGGCGCTGGGCGTGGGCTTCGGTGACCATGACCGAATGGCGCACCGGCGGCAGGATCAGGTCGCCGAGCTCTTCGTGGTAGAGGTCGAGTGCGTCGCGGTATGCGCCGCCGGAGGCTTGGACATTGCAGGGCAGGATCCCGGCCAGCCGGATCGGCTTCTCGTAGTCGTCGCCGAGCCGGGTTATTCGTTCCTGCAGGGTAAGGGTGTTGCGGAGTTCCTTGAGGCCGGCCCAGGTGGCGGCGATGACGTGGTCGGCGGCGACCAGGCCGCTGATCGTGGGTAGTTCGGTGCCGGCCCGGCAGTCGATGATGATCGCGTCGTAGCCGTCGACGTCGTCCAGGGCGCGGCGGAGTCGGGCTTCGATGTTGTGTTCGCCGGCCAGCAGGATTCTGGCCTGTTCCAGCAGCGGGGAGGCGGGCAGCAGGTCGACGCCGTCCAGTGTGGATGTGGTGATCGCCTGGTGGATCTGTCGGCGATCGCGGAGGACGTCGAGCAGGGTGGGTCGGTCACCGAGTTCGAACTCGTCGATGCCGGCCCAGCGGGAGGCGTCCATCTGCCAGTCGGTGTCCACGAGCAGTGACCGCAGGCCGTGCTCGGCCAGGATCGCGGCGATGGTGACGGCGGTCGTGGTCTTACCGCTGCTGCCGCTAGTGGTGGCGATCGCGATCCGCGGGGCACTCCCGTCGGTGTTACTCATCGCCGGCGTGCCCGTTGTAGCCATCCGTCACGGATTTGAGTGGGGTGGCTTCTCGGTCGGCGTTGGTGATGTCGTAGCCGTGGGCGGTCAGCAGTTGGAGATACGTGGCGTCTTGCGGTCCCCACGTGCGCCATTCCGGAGAGATGCGCACTTCCTGGTGGGTGATGGTCAGGGACCAGGCGGCGCGTCGGCGGCTGGCTTGGTCGGTGAGGCTGGCAATCCACGCGTAGGCGTCGCCCTCGAATCCCAGGAGACTGGCGGCGGCCTTTCGGGCGTCGAAATTGGACGTCTCGATCGCGTAGTCGATGACCGCGTCCAGCAGTTCGGTCACCTTCGGCGGTGTCCTGACCGCGCGGCCAGCGGCTTCCCGGCGGGCTTTCCGGGCGGCGTTTCGGACCTTCGTTACTCCTTTCTGCTGTGCTGCCCGTTCGGCGGCCCGGTCGGTCGGCGGAGTGGCCGCGGCTTTGAGGTCGACGGAGTCGACGTACTGCAGGCCGGTTTTCGTCGCGACGGCGGTCAAGGTGCCGTCCTGGCGGGCCGTTTCGATGGCCGCGTCCTCGCGGAGTTGGCGTGGTTTGCCGGCGGGAAGTTCGGCTTCTTCGATCAGGGGAATGCCGTCGGTTCGGGCTTGCAGCTGGGCCTGCGCCCGGACCTGGCTGGCCGTGCGTTCGCGGATAGCTTCCTCGATGGCGAAGCTGATCTTCAGCCAGGTGCGCTGCTTCTTGTGCAGCCAGGCCGCCGCGATCAGCTCGTCGTCGGCATTGCCGTTGCCGTTGTCGGCGTTGGCCAGTTCCAGGGCGTCGCTGATCGCCAGCTCACCCTGCTCGATCGCGGATTGCGCATCCTGGGGGAGCCGCAGCAGCCGCAGCCGCCGGGCCACGTGGGACTGGTTGCGGCTGACCGCTCGAGCAACGGTCCGCTGCGACAGCCCGTCGGCGATCATCGAGGCGTAGGCGCTGGCCTCCTGCAGGACGGTCAGGCCCACGCGTTCGACGTTCTCCGCGACCATGGTTTGCAGGTCGATACCTTCCTGCATGAACCGGCCCCCGGAGATGGCTTTCACGTGGCTGAGCCCTGCCAGGACCGCCGCGGCGACGCGCCGTTCCCCGGCGATCAACACCCACTCGGCGTCGTCCGGCAGCTGGTCGGCCAGCGACGGTCGGGCAGCCAGGAAGACCTCGCGGGAAGCAACCACGACCGGCTCGATCAGACCGAGCTGCACCATCGACGCGGCAAGTTCGTCCACACCGCCGGTCACTCGGCCGCGAGGGTTCAGCGGGTGCGGCGCGATGACGTTCACCGGTAGCCGGTCGGGAACCTCCGGGTTTCCCACCGGCGGCGTTCTGCTGTCGCCGAGATCGGGAACCGCCACGAGTTGCGGGATTCTTCGTCGGCCGATCTCGCTCGCCGCATCACCCAGTCGTCTAGCCATGAACCCCCCAATTCCTCGCCGCCGATGTCATCAATGGCGCTATTGATGTCAGGGGCGCGGTCGGTGGGAGTTACTGCCCGGTGCGGGGGGGCCGGGGGATTGTGCCGTCATGGCTGGCGGCGTCAGTTTTCGGTGAACTTGCCTTCCACACGTGCCCACCGGATCACGTCCAGAAGTAGCTCCGCCGAGGCTTCCATCGCGTCAAGCTCCTTCGCCGAGGGGAGGTCCCGTTTGACCCTGCGGAGTTCAACGGCCCTTCGATGCATCAGAGATGGCAGCGCGGGTTTCCAGTCCCACTCGTGGTGAATGACGTTCGTGATCGTCTCCCGCTCGACGACTTCCTTGGCCACTAAGCCGGCGTCCGCGGCAGTCCGGGTGGCCCAGGCGCGGTGCCGGCATGCGGAGGAACACCAGCGCGGAACCCGGCCCCGCTGGGGTACAGCGACTTCGGCGCCGCAGGCCAAACATGCCACCTGCGCCGGTCGTTGGACCTCGGTTCGTGTCATCTTCTGTTCGCCTCACGAGTCACAAAGAGGTCCTGTTCTTATCGTGTAACGATAACCCGGAACGAGATGCCAGAGGCGTGTGTGAATTTTGGGGGTCGGCCGGGGCGCGGAGCGTTCGGCCGGTAGTAGTTGTCCTGTCCGGGTGAAGGTTGCGAGTTGCGGACTAGGCCGTGTCCCGGGAATCGGTTTCGGTGGGTCTCTGAGCCAGATTCCGATGCTGGCACCGTCGACGGTGCCGCGGTAGACGAACTCCGGTGTCGAATTTCGGTGGCCGACCACCGTGCGAAGCCTTCGCCAGACGACCCTTCACCTGGTTGACCGGTTCCGGGATGGTCGTCTTGATGCCCCTGCGCCGTAACCCTTTCGGATCCTGCTACTGGAGTACGCCTTGTCCGCCAGCACCCGATCCGGGGTGCGCGATCGAGCACCACAGCTGCGAAGGATCTGAATATCAGCCATCACCGCGGCGAATGCGAGCGAGTCGTGCCGCTGCCCGGCCGAGACGACCCTGCCGACCGGCCGGCACTGCGAATCGGCCGCGACATGGATCTTCGTTGGCACCCCGCCGCGGCTACGGCCCAACCCCTCCCGATCGGGCGCCTCCCCGGGCTGATCACCGCAATTCGTGTAATTCGGGGGTTCCCCCTGTGTTCTTCGGGACCCGGATCGGGGCCTCCAACACGACCGCGGCCAGCACGTCGACGGGGATGTCCTTGGGTGGTTCGTGCCGGCGCCAGCGGCGTGGTGACGCGCCCGGATCACGGTCGCGTCCACCCCGACAACCCACTCATCGGTCTCGGTCTTGTCGCAGTCGGTCCGCAACGACGACAACACCACAGGCCACGTACCATCCCCTGACCAGCGGCGATGTCGGTTGTACACCGTTTTCCAATTGCCGTAACACGCCGGCAGTTCGCGCCACGCGGCGACGGCTCTGGTCCGCCACAACACCCCGTCGACGACCAGCCGGTGATCCATCCAACGACTACCCCTGGCCGGCGTTCGATCCGGGAGCAACGGCTCCAACCGGGCCCACTGCTCATCACTCAAATCATGACGGTACTGCACAAATCAGAGTTTGTCCGAGCCGGCTCCCAACATCCGCGGGACACGCCCTAGCCTGGTCTACATGGATCAGGAGCTGGTATTCACTGTCGAAGACGCCAAAGCTGTCGGTGCGCAGGCCATCAGTTTCGCCGACGCGGGTCTGAAGGAACGTGATCATCTGCAGGAGTGGATCTTGGCCAATCCGGAGATCCTGGGTGGGGATCTGTTGGTCGTGTCGTCCGAGTACGACGGGTTTGAGTCATCCGAGGGGACTCCGATTTATGACCGGCTGGATGTGCTCGCAATCGACCGAAGCGGGCGTCTGGTGATCGCCGAGCTGAAGCGCGATCGAGCCCAGAGCGCTGTGACGATGCAGGCCCTGAACTATGCCGCGATGATGAGTCGGTTCAGCCTCGATGAAGTGGGGACCGTCTTCGCCAAGTACCAGCGCAAGCAGGGTCGCGACGTGGAAGACCCGCTGCTGGAGCTGCGGGAATGGGCGCCGGAGATCAGCGACGAAACCTTGGGTCCGCCCGCGATCATCCTCGTGGCCGGCGACTTCGTTCCGCAGGTCACGAACACAGCGATGTTCCTGTTCGAGAACGGGATTGATATCCGCCTCGTCCAGGTCCGTCTCTACCGGATAGCGGGCGGCCAGTTGGTACTGACGCGGTCGCAGTTGTTACCGGTGCCGAAGGCCGAGTCGTTCATGATGAAGCCACGGTCAGGGGCGGTAACGCAGGCGGCCGCACGTGACGGGAGAGCTCGTCGGGCATCCATTCCACAGCGACTCGTGGAATCCGGACATTTCAAGGACGGCGACCCGTTGGGCATCGTGGTCCCCAAGAACGTCAACCAAGATCGTGACGCAATTGAACTCTGGCTCAGCGAGGACTCCGGCCGGCGAGCGGTCGAATGGCGCCAAGACGCGCTGAAGCCGGTCACCTGGAAGGTTGACGGTGTGCCACGGAGCCCGACGGAGTTGATCTCGAGGATCATCGATCTCGCTACACAGTTGCCGCCTCGCGGTGAGGTCTGGGGACCGAACTGGATTGTCGATCAGGCAGGTGTTCCTCTGTACAAGCTTGTCGACATGCTCGAAGCTGATTCCGCGCCCGCTAGGTGACGAGCGCCGCGGCGCACAGACAGCCGGATGGAACCCGTCTAGACGCAATTCGACGCCCCGTTCAGCACCACGATGACCACGACCACCGGACAAAAACTTGGCTTCATCTACACCGCTGCCGTTCCCGATGAGGCGGCCCAACGCTCGGATGCCCGCCGTGCGCGGCCATTTTCGGCAGCTACAGCGGCGACCCAGCGGCCTTCGGCCCTGATCGGTGAACTGTCGGACACGAACACCTCTGGCTCGCCTCTCCCCGGGGTGGCGATGCGCCATCGGTTTCATTTCCACACCGGGGGGCACGGGATTACGACGCCGCCGGAGGCTGCGATGTACCGGGACCTCGGGTCGTCGCACATTCCGCACCAGGAGCCTCGCGTGGCGGCACCTATGGAGCGGCTGCCGACGCCCCTTGGGTGGCGGATCGCGGAGCTAGATGCGGCAGCTCGACGGCCATGGCCAGCTCAGAGTCCAAACTCTGGATCAAAGTCGACCCTGTGAGACGACTACGCCCGGTCAGGATGCAATACCACAGCGTCTGGAGTTCCTCAGCGTGCCCGACGTGTGGCCGCAGTCCAGCCTCCACTGGTGCGGCGCGGAGCAGCGCCTGTAACACGTCAGCTCGGTTGCGACGTCCGCTACAGGACCGTCGGTCCACATCGGCATTTCGACCGCCCAGGGACCAGCCTGCAGCCTCAGCAGCGTTCGTGTCAGCCGGCGGTAGCGTCGAGTGTCCCCGATGTCGATGGTCCGCTGGCGGACCACGTACAGACCAATACTGGGCGGCGTCCAGCCTGCCTCTATCCCGGATGCTTAGCGCATAAGCTGCAAAGTGCCTTCCCTACCCGACAGCAGGAGAAAACCGATGGCAAATCACAGTGTGGGCGGGTCTTGTCAGCGTGATATCAAGGAGGCAGTTATGCGTATTGCGCATATTCTGTCACGTAGAGTCACTGCGGCCTTGGGAGTACTCACCGCGTTGATATTGGTGTTGGTTTCCGTAACGGTGGCTTCGCCAGCCTATGCAGCAACTCGCCCAACGATCTGGACGAGTTCCGCAGATCTGTTCTGGTGCACCAGTACGCAGGACCTTTGCCAGAATCATCCGCTCGCTCATGTACCTCAGGGCACGCCCCTCAAAATGATTTGCTGGATTGAGGATCGGGGTATGCACTGGTTTTACTCCTTCCTTGACAACGGGCAGGAAGGCTACTTCTGGTCGGCTCAGGTTGCTAACCAGACTCCGAACACTCGATCCTGCAACGGTATAAATTGGCTGCAAAGCTCGAGCTTCGCCATCGGTCACCTAGGGCAGACTGCGCCGCTGCCAGGTGATGGACCCGCTCCGCAACCATCGACTTGGTACTTGATGTGCACAACGTTCGCCTACGACGCGTGGCGGAGTGCCGGAACCGTCCCTGCGGCGCCAACAAATGCGAATACCTATCCGGGCGACGTATGGAACTGGTATCTCGTGCATCAGCGTAGTGCTGTTCATCTTGAATCGGAAGGTGTCACGAGACCTCCACGAGGTGCCATGGTGTTCTGGGCAAACTCAAATCCCCAGCTCTGGCACGTCGCAATTTCAATAGGCAACTGGCAAGCGATTGGCACTTACCACGCCGGAAGTCCAAATGCCATTTCTCAGTACGGCGTTCTAACGACCGGCTACACCGGGTGGATCATGCCGGCAACGCCAACGGTGCCCCAGAATCCGTCATGAGCTGACCGGAGCACCTGGTTGGCTATGAGTGGCCCCCAAAAGGCCGCTCATGGTGCGCAAGAGTCTACGCCCGTTCCGGGACTTCGCCCGGGCCCGGTGTAGATCCTTAGATCCTTAGATCCTTAGATCCTTAGATCCTTAGATCCTTAGATCCTCGGACAACTTTAATCGCAACGGACAGTCACAGTGTCCTTTGCCACTCAAGGTCGTCCGCATGTCAATGAAGATTGCCCGGCATCGAGGTTTCGGCCACGGTGAAGCAGTCCGGCCGCGGCCACGACAAGCCAGCGCCGCCTCCCACTTCCCCTGCTGTGGCCGGCA
>JBBRSR010000024.1:0-54709 GCA_038245175.1 Mycobacteriales bacterium
CCCAACCTTCTGATCCGTAGTCAGATGCTCTATCCGTTGAGCTACAGGCGCGTATTCAGTTCTTACTGCTCGGGCCGGAGCCCGCACCGCCAACTGCCTAGAGCAACTTACCAGGCGCGGAAGCGAGAGGATTTGAACCTCCGGTACCTGTTAAGGCACAACTCATTAGCAGTGAGTCCCATTCGGCCGCTCTGGCACGCTTCCTCCAGCACCGCCCGAAGACGCCGCCGCAGCTAGGTTACCCGGCGGCATCCCGGAAGAGCAAAACGACTCAGGACAGGCAGATGTTGGACGACAACGCGGTCAGGTCGGCAACCGCGGCATCCGGAGCGCAGCCCAGAACGGTGTAGAACTGCCCGGTCCAGGACAGCACCATCCAGACCGTTGACGTGCCATTACTGTCTTGGATCGCCACGCCGAGCGAGTCTTGGAGCACCACCGGATAACCCTTCGCCGTCGCGGACACGAACCCGCCGTCACCGGACAGGTCCCGCCAGGCACCACTCTCCGTCAGTTCGAATGCGGATAGGATCGCCCGGCCGGCTGGCAGCGCGCCGACCACCACGCATCGCGAACCGGTCCCGCACGCCAGCACCCCGCCCTCCGGCGCCGGAAACGACGATCCGTAGATGACGTTGATGATGCCGCGGACCGCCCCCGAGCTGTCCAGCGACAACAAGTTCGCCCGGCCATCGCGAGTGATCAGCGCCGCGGAGAAACCGGTTGTCACATCCGCCCTGGTCGCGATCACGGCGCAACCAGCGCAGTCGACCAGTTCCACCGGGACCGCCGAACCGCCAGCCGGTGAACCCGTCGCCGAGGCTTGGGCCACCGCCCAGGACGTCGCATCCTCCGACGCCGCCGGCACCACCCCAGCCACCGAACTCACCGCCGCCGACGACCCACTCGATGCCACCGTCGAAACAGCCACCTCCGAAGCCGCCGGCACTGAACCCGCCACCGACGCGGATCCCAGCGCGGGCACCGTCACCCGCAGCTTGGACCCGGAATCCGTCGAAATCGACACCGCCGCCGAGCTCGAACCAGCCGATGGACCCGCCGCCGACCCACACCCCGCCACGACAGCCAGCAACGCCAGTCCACCCACCCAGCCCCTGGCCGCCCCTCGCATGCCCCTCACCCTACGGACGGCGCACGCCCGCGTCGGCGTTCCACTCGCCGGTCAGCTCAGGTAGGTCTCGAACCACAGCAGGGTCCGGTGCCAGGCATCGGCGGCCGCTTCGGGCCGATACATCTGCGCGCGGGAGTCGTTGTTGAACGCATGACCAGCCTCGGGATACCGGACGATCTGGGTGTCGACATCGGCCGCCCGCACAGCTTCGCGCATCTTCTCGACGTCATCCACTGGAATCGACGTATCCTGATCGCCGTAGACACCGAGCCAGGGCGCACTGATCGACGCCGCGGTTTCCAGGCCGGATGGCACCCCTGGCCAGCGCGAATCGGCTAGACCGCTGCCGTAGAAGCTGACCGCGGCCGCGATCGATTCAAACGATGACGCCCACAGCGCGATGCTGCCGCCCATGCAGAACCCGACGATGCCCACCCGCTCGGCGCCCTCCTCGACCAGCGCCTCCCGCGCCGCGGCCAGGTCCTGCACGATGTCCGGGCCGATCAACGCCCGCAGCGCCGGCATCGCGTCCTTGAGCTGATCTCCGCCGAACACCGGATCCCCCTGCCGGTGGTACAGGTGCGGCGCGGCTGCGACGAATCCCGCAGTCGCCAATCGACGACAGATGTCGATGATGTGTTCGGTGACCCCGAAGGCCTCCTGAACCACGATCACTCCGCCGATGGGATCGGAATCCGGAGCCACCACGGTGACCGGAACCGAGTTGATCACGACCTGCTGCGCTGCTGACATGGTGCTATTCCAGCAGAAGCTTCGACATCGCGCGATAGGGTCGAACGGAGCTGAAAGAGGATCGCCCGATGACTGCCCAGACCCGCGCCGCCCTGGCCGCGCTTCCCGCCTACACCCCGGGCCGCACCGTTCCCGGCGCGATCAAGCTCGCTTCCAACGAGATGTCGTTCCCACCGCTGGCCAGCGTGGTCGCCGCAATCACCGAGGCCGCCTCCGGGATGAATCGCTACCCGGACCTGGGCGTCGTCGCATTGACGTCCCGGTTGGCGGACCGGTTCGGCGTCGACGTCGAGCGGATCGCCGTCGGCTGCGGATCGGTGGCACTCTGCGAGCAACTGATCCAGGCCACCTGCACCGAGGGCGACGAGGTGCTCTACCCCTGGCGCTCCTTCGAGGCCTACCCCATCCTGACGCAGGTGGTCGGCGCGACATCGGTGCAGGTGGGACTGCGCAACGAGGCCGTCGACCTGGCCGCGATCGCCGCCGCCATCACCGACAAGACCCGGCTGATCTTCATCTGCAGTCCCAACAACCCGTCCGGGACCGCACTGCCCCGCACCGAACTCGAAGCGTTCCTCAACATCGTTCCCGACTCCGTGCTGGTCGTGCTGGACGAGGCCTACCGGGAGTTCGTCGATGATCCCTCGGTGCCCGACGGCATCGAGATGGCCACCGGACGGGACAACGTGGTGGTCCTGCGGACCATGTCCAAGGCCTACGGCCTGGCCGGCCTGCGCGTCGGATATGCCGTCGCGGCACCCGAAATCGCCGCCGCGATCCGCAAGGTCGCGATCCCGTTCGCAGTGAACAGCCTGGCCCAGGCCGCCGCGATCGCCTCGCTGGATTCGGCCGACGAACTGCTCGACCGCTGCCGGCAGGTCGTCCTCGAGCGCGAAAGGGTCCGAGACGCGTTGCTGGCGTTGGAGTTTGCGGTGCCGGTCTCGCAAGCGAATTTCGTCTGGCTGCCGCTGCGGGACCGGTCGGCGGAGTTCGCGGCGCACTGCGAGGCGGCGAAAGTCATCGTCCGACCGTTCAACCACCCGGACAACGGCGGCGTTCGGATCACCATCGGCTCACCTGCCGAAAACGACGTGTTCCTCGCGGCGGCGGCCGACTTCCAGAACAAATAGTCGAATCCTGGTCGGTAGTCCAACCAGGATTCGACTATTACCGAGGTGGAGCAGGTTTCCGAAGCCCGATCAACACCAAAACCAGGCCGCTCACCGCGATAATCGGCCCCACAACGGCCCACAACGTCTTGCCGGTCATGGGCGAGCCGCCCAGCGTGCCGACACCCTGTAAACCGAAGATCACGCCCATGATCAGCAACAGGACGCCGAGCCCGATCATTACTGGTTTCCTCATCGCACGGTCCCTTTCCTCACTGGATTCATCGATCCCCGAATACCCAGCCTGCCACGTACCAACTTCGTCCCGGGTTCAACTGGAAACGATCCGGTAGATCGCGAAAATGCCGAGCACGACGATCAGCGACCTCAGCACGATCGGCGACAATCGCCGGCCGATGCCCGCACCGATGAAGCCGCCGATCAGCGACCCGACGGCGATCAAGCCGGCCGCCGCCCAGTTGACCCGATCGAAGGCGACCAGGGTGAACGCCAACCCGGAGACCAGGTTGACCAGCAGGGTGAGCAGGTTCTTCGCGGCGTTGAGCCGCTGCACGTCATCGGGCAGCAGCGCGCCCATGATCCCGATCAGCAGGATCCCCTGCGCCGCGGAGAAGTAGCCGCCATAGATTCCGGTGCCGAAAGTGCCGGCGACCAGCAGCGACCGCCGCCCGGTGCTCAGGTGGGTCTCTGACTTTCCGGCCTTGGCCGCCCGCATGCGCACCCACCGCTGGATGCGGGTCTGGGTGATCACCAGCACCAAAGCGATCACCAGCAGCACCGGCACGATTGCCTTGAACGAATCCTCCGGCAGCACCAGCAGCAGCCACGCGCCGATGACGGCACCGACGACCGAGGCCGGAATCTGCCACCGCAACCGCGGCCACTGGCCGGCCAATTCCCGCCGATAGCCCCAGGTCCCCGACACATTGCCGGGTACCAGACCGATGCCGTTGCTCATCGTGGCAACCACGGGCGGAATCCCGAACGCCAGCAGCGCTGGAAAGGTGATCAGCGTGCCGGACCCGACGATCGTGTTGATCGTGCCGGCTCCGACGCCGGCCAGCAGGATCAGAAACGCCTCGACGGGAGTCACCCCTGGCACCCTACGGACAACGCCGAACGGCCGGCGCCACCAGGGCTCGGGTGGTCAGCGACCCGAACGGTGATGCGAGCGCGGTCACTCTAGCGCGAAGGATCCCGCGACAATGTCGCCGGCGGGCTCGTACCTACCGATCAGGACTCCAGTGGTGGACACCTTGCTGTCGACGAGCGTCAACCCGACCGGGATGGCGCCCTCGGCGAACAGTCGCTTGCCCGAGCCGATGACGACAGGGAAGACCCACAGCCGGAACTCGTCGACAAGGTTGTGCCGCAGAAGCGTCTGGATCAGGTTCCCGCTGCCATGCACCTGCAGCTCTGGCCCGGCTCCCTGCTTGAGCGCCGCGATGCCCTCGGCCACGTCTCCGGCGATCAGCGCCGAGTTGCTCCACTCCAGCGTCGGCTGGCTCCGCGACGCGACGTACTTGGTTGCTTCGTTCAACGGCTTGGCGCCGTCATCGTCGGAGGCGTGCGGCCAATGAGCGGCGAAGATGTCGTAGGTCTTGCGTCCGAGGATGAGGTCGAACGGCGAGCTCATCGCCTCGCCCATCAGCTGACCCATCAGATCGTCCCAATAGTTCACCGACCAGCCGCCGTGCGCGAAGCCATTGCTGTCGTCCTCGCCAGGTCCGCCAGGGGCCTGCATGACCCCGTCGAGGCTCAAGAAGGTGTTCACGATCAGTCTTCTCATGTTCATGTCCTTTCGATCGGATCGCGGCTTGAGTCAACCCCACCCAGGATTAGACCGCCGAGCGGAGACGAACTCATCGGGCCGCCATCATCTGTCGAGGTCACTCTGGAGCTGTTAATGCTGCGGCTCGCTGGCGGGCTCGCCGACAACGTCTTGCCGAGATCAGGGTGAGGCCAGGACGGCATTGGCGAGCACTCGATCGACCTGCGAGATGCCGAGAAGGGCAATCCTGCTGGGTGTGGACGGTTGAGCGAACACCGCCCGGGCCGCGCGATCCAGGGAACCGACACCGGACACATCCACCGACATCGGGTGGGCTGCGTCCCCGCACAGTCCCTCGACAGCGGCCATCGCCTGACTGGCCAGCGATGCGCTGACCGCCGTGCCCGGATTCCAGTCCAAGCGAATGATGCCGCCCGCATCCAGCGCCTGTTGGCCGAAGAATTAGAGGCCGTGTATCAGGACACGGAGCTGCGGGTTGCCGAACGCATTACCGACCAGACCAAGGATCAGGAGGCACTTCGACGAGTAGCCCTGAACGATCCGTTGACCGGATTGGCCAACCGGACGAATTCAAGGTGATCAACGACAGCCTGGGGCACGCGGCGGGCGATGCGACGTTGGTCGAAGTCGCCCGACGGCTCAACCTCGCTGTCCGCAAGAGTGACCCCGGGGGCCAGATTCGGTGGCGACGAATTCGCCGTCCTGATCCCGAATGCGGTCGCGGCCGACGCGCGGCGACTTGGCCAGCGGGTGCTCACCACGCTGCAGGAACCGGTCGCTCTCGGGGACCACATGGCGTGGGCCGGGGCCGGTGTCGGCCTGCGATTCGGCGAACGCGGTCAGGGGGCGACATGCTGCTCCGGGACGCGGACACCGCGATGTACGCCGCCAAGGCGATGGGCCGGGGGAACATCCAGATTTACCCGGCGGCGATGCACTCCGTGGTGCGGAGCGACTGAAGCGCGCCGCCGACCTGGCCACCGCGATTCCGGGCGGCGACTTGACGTTGCGATACCAGCCGATCGTGGACCTCCACACCCGCGAGATCGTCGGAGCTGAGGCGCTTGTCCGCCGGCGGCACGGGTCAGGTGTCCCAGCCGATCGCGAGTTGCGCGAGCAGTTCTTTCAGGGTGCGGAGCCCGTCCGTTCCGAGCACGGGTTCCCACTGCTGGTCGAGTTGTTCATAGAGCTTGTTGGCCTGGTCGGCAACGGCATCTCCCTTACTGGTGCGGCGCACGATGCGGACCCTGCGGTCGGTGTCGGACGTGTTCTGTTCGACGTAACCGTGCAGGAGCAGCACATCGATGAATTGGCCCAGCGCTTGTTTTGTCATGGCGGCCGGCGTGGCGAGGTCGCTGATCCGTGCACCGTCAGCGGGAATGAGGGACAACAACCGAAAGTAGGAGGGTGTCAGCGGTTGATGCTCCTCGCGGAAGCGGGCCGCGCCGGGCAGCCCGGCGAGATCGTGCCGCATCCGCCGGGTGACCCGTTCGAGCAGGTAGCCGAAGTGTTTCGGCTCGAAGTCATCGAGCTGCAGGGTGCGGTCATAAACGGACTTGACGTCGGTCATAAAGCCACCTTACTATCGTTTGCAAAGCTACTTTACTACTTGGGCGGTCTCATGGCTGTAGACGTGCACACGACGCTGTCGGACCTCGCATACGCCGAGGTCACCCGGGACCATCTCGAAGTCATAGTGGGTCGATGTCTCGGCGTCGAAGCGCCCACCCTGACGTCGGTGCGCGTTGCTACCGTGGTGTATCCCTATGGGTCCATCGCGACGGGGGCGTTGATGCGGTGTTCGGGCACGGCGATGGTCGGAGCCGAGGAGCGGCGCTGGTCGATCTTCGTCAAGCAGCTACAGAGCGCTCGGGTATGGCCGATGCTGCACCTGATTCCGGAGAGCCACCGCGCCGACTGGGTGGCAAGGTTCCCGTGGCGCATCGAGATCGAGGCCTACCGGTCCCGGCTGCCCGACCTGCTCCCGGCTGGGCTGCGGCTCCCCGCCGTCTACGACATCGTGGAAATCGACGACGACCGCGCCGCGATCTGGATGGAGGACGTCGAGGTGTCGAGCGAATGCTGGTCGACCCGGCAATTCGCTCATGCTGCCCGCTTGCTCGGCGTGCTGGCCGGGCGCCGTCCCCCGGGGACCGATGTGGTCTTCGGTCTGCCGCCGGAGAATCTCACCCCCGGTTCTGGGCTGCGCATGCTGGCCTTCGGCCGGGTCAAGATGGGTGTCGGGGGCATGCTGGCGGACGACGCTATCTGGGCGCATTCAGCACTGGTGTACGCGTTGGACGCAACCGGTGAACGCCACCTTCGAGACGACATTCGGTCGGCCATGCACGAGGTCGATGGATGGTTGGATGTCCTGGACTCGTTGCCGCAGACGTATGTGCACGGCGATGCCAGCCCGCAGAATCTGCTCGTGCCCGTCGGGGATCCGGACCAGTTCGTGGTGATCGACTTCGGCTTCAATTCACCGCACTGCGTGGGCTTCGATCTGGGCCAACTGCTTGTCGGGCTCGTGCATTCGGATCTCATGGAGCCGGCCGACATGCGGCGTGTGCACGAGGCGATCCTGCCCGCCTACATCGACGGACTGCGGAGCACCGGCCTGAACGCCACCAGCGAGGAGATAGAACGAGGTTTCGTGCTGTCGCTGCTGGTCAGGAGCCTTTTCACCGCGGTGCCCTTGGAAATGCTGCACGAACCGGACAGCCCCGAACTGCGGCAACTCCTGACATCCCGCATCCGGATGGCACGCTATCTGCTCAACCTGGCCGACAGCGTCTGACCCGGCGCCGGCCGCGCCCCGGGTGCGTCCAACGTCGCGACGATGCCCCTTCGGGTGAAACGGACCCCACACCGATGCGGGCGCAGCGCCCACCGGACGCAGCCGTGGCTGTCACCACAATTCATCACTGGCCGGACCCGGTCGCCGGGCTGCGACAGATGCGGCGGGTGGCCCGGCGCGTGGTGGTGGGGGACAAACGACTCAGCGATCTGAGTCAGTTCTGGCTGACTCGCGACTACCTGCCCGAACTGGCTGATCTTCTTCCCGGCCGTCCTTCGCTGGGCGAGCGGGCTCGCATCATCGGCGCCCGCATCGAGCCGGTGTGATCCCGTGGGACTGCGTCGATGGCTTCTTCGAGGCGTACTGGCGACGGCCCGAGGCGTACCTCTAGGAGAGTGTCCGCCGTGGAATGTCGATCTGATCCAGGATCGGGCCGGAAGTCGAGCAGCGGGCCGCGCCAAGCCCTCAGCAAGACCTCGCCTCAGGTTGGTGGACCGAACGCAATCGCGATCTCGTCACTCTCGATGCAGCAGACCTTGGCCTTCCACTGCTCATCGGATGAAGCGTGCTTCTGCACCATGATGGCCGCGTTCGCCGACCTGGAACCAGACATGATTCACCGGCGGCGACCACCGTGGTGGACGCCGACAGGCCATGCGGTCGAGATCGGACAGCGTGCAGATCAGCCGGGCTCTTGGTGCTTCCTGTGACCTGGCTGGGTAGACCAGCCCGGCGGTGGTGCGACAGTGAGCGCGTGTTCGACGAACTTGGCCACAGCCGCAGTTTGGGCTCGATCCGGCTCCCACTGCAAGGTGAAGGGGACCAGTTGCCGGGGTTCTGGCTCACGAAGGACCGTCTTGGTGTGGCCGTGACTCAGTGACGCGATCAGCAGGATCCAGTCGACGCCGCTCTGCTCGGTCCACTGGGCGGCGTTCAGGTCGGTGGCCTCCAACGGCACGGTGGGCGGGACCACCCGCGCCGACGTCAATGCCTGTTGCTGAGCCAGTGCCCAGGCCGGAAAGAGTGCGGCACTGGTGGCGCCAAGAGCGTCATGAGCCAGATCTGCCAGCCGGAGGGGATCGGCGTCGGCCAGTCGATGCCCGGCCCGCAGTCCGATCAACAGTGGTTCGGCACAGAAGACCTGACTGAGCACGCCATCGCCACTGGGGACCAGTCCGCAGGTGACGGCCACATCGATCGTGCCGTCGGCCACCGCAGTGGCCAGAGTGGGCAGCCACATGCGCTGCACGTCCACCGCCACGCCCGGATGCTGTGCCTGGAAGGACGTCGACAGGTAGCGGACCAGCGTCGGTGCCGCGGGCGGCGTGATCCCCACCCGGACCGTTCCGGCAGCGCCGTCGGCGACCCGGCGGACCGCGGCAGCAGCTGCGGCGACGTCATCGAGGATGACTTTGGCGCGAAGTAGGAGTTCCGTACCGGCGCTGGTCAGGGCGACCCTGCGGGTGGTTCGGGTGAACAGTGCGGTGCCCAGTTCCCGCTCCAAGCGTTGGATCAACTCACTCAGGGTGGGTTGCCCCATGTGCAGGCTGTCCGCTGCCCGCCCGAAGTGCAGTTCCGCCGCGACGGCTGCGAAGGCCTCGAGTTGGCGTATCTCCACGGACGAAGTGTAATCGGGCCGCAACCGAATCAACGGGGGCGGATTGATCGTGCTGGCCGATCACAGCGTTCTGCGATTGCCCCTTTTTCGACCGGGCGGCGCAGGACAGGCTCACGAGGACACCACAGCCCGTCACCTGATGGAGACACCATGGCCACCCGACTGCCGCTCAATCTGTTCGCGATTCCGCTTGGCCTTGCCGGGCTCGGCGGAACCTGGATCACCTATGGGCAGGACGGCGAACTCCTTGTCTGGGTCGGCCGTATCGTGCTTGCCCTTTCGGCGTTGACATGGCTGGCCCTCGTGGTCGCCTACGGCCGCTGGACAGCAGCGCGACCGGCCCGGTTCCTGGCCGACGTCAACGATCCGGTGGCGGCGCCGTTTGCATCACTGATCGTCATCGCCCCGATGCTGTTGGCGGCCCAGGGCATCTATCCCCTCCAGCCGGCGACCGGGCGATTGCTGGTGGACGTCTTCCTTGGGCTGACGGTGCTGCAGGGCTCATTGTTCACCGGCCACTGGATGGCCACCCCCATGGATCCGGACTCCTTCCACCCGGGCTACTTCCTGCCGACCGTGGCCGGCGCACTGATCGGCTCGACCGCTGCCATGCAGGTCGGCCAGCGCCAACTCGCCGAGGTGATGTTCGGTCTGGGAGTCCTGTCCTGGTTGTTCCTGGGCTCGATCATCCTCAACCGGCTGCTGTTCCGACCGGCTCTACCGACGGCACTCATACCGACCCTCGCCATCCAGGTAGCACCGGCCGCTGTTGCCAGTCTGGCCTGGTTCTCGATGCACAACGGCCAGATCGATGTCGTCTCCGCCGGCCTCGGCGGCTACGGCCTGTTGATGGTCTTGGCGCAGATTCGGCTGATTCCGCTGTACCGCCGTCTGCCGTTCATGCCCAGTACCTGGGCCTTCACCTTCAGTTGGGCTGCGGTGGCCATGGCGACCATTCATTGGCTCCGGGCCGCCGCGCCGGCGGTCGCCCAGGCCGGGGGCGCCGTCGCGCTGGCAGCGCTCACCGCCTTCACCGGTGCGATCGTCGGCCGGACGCTGATCGCGTTGGCCCACCGGGAACTGCTGCCGAGGGCGACCGGAGCGCAGTCGCCGGCCATCGCCACTCTCGACCTGCAGCCCATTCGTTGATGACACGTCCGATCGAAGTCTCGATATTTCCAGATCAGAAGGGAACACCCACCATGTCCGAGATCATCACCGGATTCGGATTCCACTCCACTGCAGCAGATGTCACCCGCAACATCGACCTCTCCGGCAAGCAGGTCATCGTCACCGGGGGGGCCGCCGGAATCGGTATCGAGACCACTCGTGCCTTCGCCGCGATCGGCGCCGAGGTCACCGTCGCGGTCCGTGACCCGGATCGCGCCGGTGCGGTGCTCCAGGGCATCCGCAACAGCACCGGAAACCCCCGGGTTCACGCTCGCCGGCTGGATCTGGCGGACCAGGGGTCGATCAGCGACTTCGTTGCGGGTTGGACAGCCCCGTTGGACATCCTGGTCAACAACGCCGGAATCATGGCGGTTCCCACCCTGGAGCGGACGGCGCAGGGCTGGGAGCTGCAGTTCGCGACCAACTATCTCGGACATTTCGCAGTGGCCCGAGGTCTCCACCCGTACCTGGCCAGAGCTGGCGCAGCCAGGATCGTCTCTCTCTCATCCAGTGGGCACCTGTTCTCACCGATGATCTTTGACGACCTGCATTTTCACTTCGTGCCCTACGATCCGCTGATCGCCTACGGCCAGTCGAAAACGGCCACTGCGCTGTTCGCCGTGGCGGCCACCGCGCAATGGAACCGAGACGGCATCACCGCCAACGCCGTGATGCCAGGCGCGATCGCGACCAACCTGCAGCGCCACACCGGAGGACTGCGGACACCGATCGATCGACAGAAGACCGCCGAGCAATGCGCCGCGACCACAGTGTTCGCTGCCACCTCACCAATGCTCGAGGGAATCGGCGGCCGCTACTTCGAAGACGTTGCCGAAGCGCCGCTGGTCACCCACCGCGGACCCGACTACACGGGCGTGGCGCCCTACGCACTGGATCAGGCCAACGCGCAACGACTCTGGGAGATCTCCCATGACCTACTCGCCTGACCCCCACCCGACAACCTCACCGTCCGAGAGGCCAACGCTCGTCACCCTCACCGGCATCGGCATCCTTGGCGGCGTGCTGTCCGGGCTGTTCGCGATCGGCGGCGGCATCCTGATGGTCCCCCTGTTGGTGTCACGAGCGCGGATGAACCAGCGCGTTGCCTCGGCAACTTCTCTGCTGGCCATCATCCCGACCGCGGTCGTCGGGTCAATCACCTATCTGCTGAACGGCGAGATCGACCTCGTAGCCGGTTCATTCATCGCGGTCGGCGCAATCGTCGGTGCCATCATCGGAAGCGCCCTGCTCAAACGCATCCCGCTGCGCTGGCTCAGGTGGATGTTCATCGTCTTCATCCTGGCCGTGGCCGTCAGGTTGTTGCTCGTCACCCCCGAGCGCGGCCACCATGTGAGCCTGGACGTCGCCGTCGCAGCCGGCTACGTGGCCCTGGGCTTGGCGATGGGTATCTCGTCAGGGCTTTTCGGTATCGGCGGCGGCATCATCGCAGTTCCACTGATGGTGTCGTTGTTCGCGATCGGTGACCTGGTCGCAAAAGGAACCTCCTTGCTCGTGACAATTCCGACGAGCGCGGTCGGCAGCGCGGCAAACCGCAAGGGCGGAATCGTCGACGTCCGGGCCTCTCTGATCGTCGGCATCGCCGCTGCGGCCTCCGCCATCCCCGCCGTTGCGCTGGCTGTCCGAATCCCAGCCAGAACCTCCGGAATACTCTTCGCCGCACTCCTGTTCGCCGTGGCGATCCAATTATCGGTGAAGGCCAGCCGCCGTCCCCCGGTGGCCGCCCCGAACCCGGCAGTCGCACACGTGCCGTCGAGTGGTGGCCGGGCGACACATCAGAGGATGCCGACAGGTGGTGTGGTGCTGCCGGTCGGGGCTTCGCCTGGGCTGCTTTCCAGCAACCGTCGGTAGTGTTGGCACCGGATCACGTTCGGGAGGATGCGATGTCCCTTCAAGGAAAGTCGATGGTGGTCACCGGCGGCAACAGCGGGATCGGCGAGGCGATCGTGCTGGCCGCGGCCGTCGAGGGAGCCAACCTGGTGATCGACTATGTGGTGCATCCCGACGAGGTCGCCACTCTGATCGGAAAGGTAGCGGAAGCCGGCGGCCGAGCCGTTGGCGTACGGGCCGATGTCAGCAGGGTCGCGGACCTTCGCACCATGATCGACAAGGCGGTGCAGACTTATGGCCGGCTGGACGTGCTGGTCAACAATGCCGGCATCGAGACCAGGACGTCCCTACTGGAGACCACCGAGGCTGACTTCGACAAGGTCATCGCCGTCAACCTCAAGAGCGCGTTCTTCGGCACCCAGTTGGCCGCCCGACAATTCCTGGCACAGGAAACCGGCGGCCTTGTCGTGAACATCTCCTCCGTCCACGAGGACTGGCCGATGCCCGGAAACATCGCTTACTGCGTTTCCAAGGGGGGCACCAGAATGCTGACCCGGACCGCCGGAGTGGAACTGGGGCCGCATGGCATCCGTGTCGTCAACATCGCACCGGGAGCAGTCACCACACCGATCAACGCCACCACCGAGAACGACCCGGCCAAGCTGAAATCGTTGGACGCCGCGATTCCGCTCGGCCGGATGGCGCTGCCTGGTGAGATCGCTGACGTGGTCGTCTTCCTGGCCTCCGGCAAGGCCGGCTACATGACGGCCACCACGGTCGTCATCGACGGGGGCATCATGCAGGGCAGTGTCGGCCTGTGACCATCGCACCAGCCGGACCGGCACCGTCGGGTTCGGATCACTGCGACGTCATCGTCATTGACAGCGGGACCACACCCACCGCCCTGGCCGCTACCGGCAACAAAGTCCTGGTACTGGAACGCGCCGACTACCTCCCCCGCGAGCGGGACAACTGGGAATCCAAGGCTGGTCTCGGCACAGGCAACTATGCCCTGGTCGGTGTTTCCACTCGGGGGATCTCCGGCACCGAATCGTCGTCAGCCCTTGTCGACCACGCCGGAGAGCGCGCGTGAGCCGTATCGAGGACTATGCCTTGCTGGGTGATCTGCAGACCGCGGCGCTGGTCAGCACCACCGGATCCATCGACTGGCTATGCCTGCCTCGCTTTGATTCCGCAGCCTGTTTCGCAGCACTCGTCGATACCCCCGATGCAGGCCACTGGACGGTCGCGCCCGCGGCGGGCGGCAGATGTTCGGCTCGCCGCTACGTCCAGGACACGCTGGTGCTGGAAACGACGTGGACCACCGGCGAGGGCAGTGTGAAGGTGCTGGACTTCATGCCCCCCCGGGGGCACGCGCCGGACGTCGTGCGCATTATCGAAGGGGTCAGCGGCGCCGTGGCGATGAGGTCGCAGTTGCGGCTGCGGTTCGACTACGGACGGGTGGTGCCATGGGTTCGGCACCACCACGACCGGATGGAGGCTATCGCCGGGCCCGACGCGGTGCGCCTCCGCACCCCCATCCGCACCAGCGGCGAGAACTGGTCCAGCTGGTCCGACTTCACCGTCCGGCCCGGTGACCGTGTCCCGTTCGTGCTGACCTGGAGTCCAAGCCACCTACCCGCCCCGAAGCCTGTCGACGCCGAGCGGGCACTGGCCGACACCATGACATTCTGGTCCGATTGGTCCTCGCGGGGCACGCCGATCGCCGGCCCGCACCGGAACGCGATCAAGCGTTCCCTGCTGACGCTCAAGGCCATGACCTACCAGCCGACCGGCGGGATCGTCGCCGCCCCGACCACCTCGCTGCCCGAGCAGATCGGCGGAGCACGCAACTGGGACTACCGCTATTGCTGGCTGCGCGATTCCACCTATACCCTGCAGGCTCTGCTGGCCGCCGGCTATCTCGACGAGGCCAAGGCGTGGCGCGAATGGCTGCTGCGGGCCATCGCCGGCAATCCCGACGCCCTGCAGATCATGTACGGGATCGACGGCACCCGCAGGCTGCCCGAAGCCGAACTTCCCTGGCTGGCCGGATACGAGAATTCCCGGCCGGTGCGCACCGGAAATGCCGCTTCCGACCAACTCCAACTGGACGTCTGGGGCGAAACCCTCGACGGGCTCGGCCTCGCCCGGGACGCCGGGATCACCGTCAAGGACGACGCCTGGGACGTGCAGGTCGCCCTGATGAACCACCTGGAGGGCAACTGGCATCACCCGGACAACGGGCTGTGGGAGATGCGCGGCGCCCGGCAGCACTTCACCCATTCCAAGGTGATGGCCTGGGTCGCGGCCGACCGGATGAGCCGGGCAGTCAGCACCCATCACCTCGACGGCCCGGTGAAGCGGTGGGAGCAGCTACGCGACACCATCCACGCCGATGTGCTGGAGCACGGATTCGACGCGGACAAGAACACCTTCGTGCAGGCCTACGGATCCACGGCGCTGGACGCGAGCGTGCTGATGATCCCCAGAGTCGGTTTCCTGCCCGGAACCGACCCCAGGGTCCTGGGCACGATCTCCGCGATCCAGCAGGATCTGACCGAGGACGGTTTCGTCAAGCGTTACCAGACCGGGGACTCCGGTGACGGCCTGACCGGCGGTGAGGGGCTCTTCCTGGCCTGCTCTTTCTGGCTCGTCGATGCATTGCACGGCGCCGGCCGAGCGAGCGACGCCGAGGCGCTGTTCGTTCGGTTGCTGGCGTTGCGCAATGATGTCGGCCTGCTGTCGGAGGAGTGGGATCCCCAGAGCCATCGCCAGCTGGGCAACACCCCGCAGGCCTTCAGCCATTTCCCGCTCGTGGTCAGCGCGCTGAACCTGCACGCGGGAAAGGCTCACCACAGCAACCAGGTCCCCACCGCAGAACCCGCCTCCCACTGATCGTCCGAGCACGGCCGGGATCCGCCGACGGTCAGAAACCGCATGGGTGGATGAGCGATGATCGTCGGCATGGCCGCCTGGATGCGGATCCGGCGTCATTCCTGGATCAGCATCACCCAGATGTCCGCCTCGATGTACCTGCCGTTCGTCGTGCTGCTGGTGCCCTACTGGGCCGGCGCGATCTCCGCGGACACCCTGATGATCGGCGGTCACCTCCTGATGCTGCCCTTCATGGCTGGCGCGATGTTGTTGCGCCCCAGCGAGTATCAGCACTGATCGCAGTCAGTTCGAGGTTGGCATTGCGCGCACCACCGATCCGTCCCATCCCCACCACCGCAAGGAGAACCGATGTCCGACACCGCCACACCGTCCCGCCCGGTACCGATCTCACCACCGAGCAAGCATCATCAGGCGCTCATGCGCACCTGCACCGGATGCGGGGGCGCCTGCTGACCCGCACCGCAGCGAACGAATCCACCAGCTCTTTCGCCACCCGATAGACGAACCGTTATCAATCGTCACCAGTGGCCGGGCTTGCTGGCCGAATCTGGGCGACTGTCCTTTCGCCGGGCTGCGCCGAGTATCGGTCAAGCCTGTTGGCGGATTTGCCGCCAGGTCGAGTTCAGGTCGCCGAAGATTCTCTCCAGCCGATCGTGGTGCGGCTGCACCGGGCGCAGTCCGCGCGCCCTACCGTGGGTGGCATGCCACTGCTGCCTGGTCACCGACCGTCCTTGTTGCTAGAACTGGATCTCACCGTCGGTCCCGCAGAGTCGGACGGGGATGGACTGCTCGCTCGGCTACGCGGCCGCGGCCGCTATCAGCTTCGTCCGACGCTGCGCGCGCTGCACGAGGCCGCTGCCGACCGACGTGTTGTCGGCCTGATTGCCAAAGTCGGGTCGGCGATGCCGTGGACCGTGATGCAGGAGCTACGCATCGGTGTCCGCGCCTTCGCGGCGAGCGGCAAGCCGACGGTGGCCTGGGCGGAGAGTTTCGGTGAAGGGTCCGGCGAGATGGCGGCCTACGTCATGGCGACCGGATTCGATGAGATCTGGCTGCAGCCCGGTGGCGGGCTCGGGCTGCTGGGAGTGGGCGTCGAGCAGACGTTCGTCCGCGGCGCGCTCGACCGCTTGGGCATCGAACCGCAGCTCGAGCAGCGTCACGAGTTCAAGAACGCCGCCGACACCTTCATGCGCGCCGAGTTCACCGAGGCCCATCGGGCCGCGCTTGACCGCCTCACGGAGTCGATTTTCGGGGAAGCCGTTGCCGCGATCGCCGTCGCGCGCCGGATGGATGAGGAACGCGTCCGCGAACTCGCCGACACCGGGCCCCGCACCGCAGCCGAGGCCCGCGACGCCGGTCTGGTCGACCAGCTGGGCTACCGGGATCAGGTATACGCCGCGATGCACTCGCGGGTGGGTGCGGGTGCGGAGTTGCTGTTTGCCGATCAGTGGCGACCACGTCTTCGCCCCCGTCTTCCGGGTGGCCGAAAGCATCACGTAGCCCTCATCGAGGTGCGGGGCGCGATGGTGTCAGGGCGCACCCGCCGCGGTCCGATGGGACGGCAGGTCGGTAGCGATACGGTCAGTGCCGCGCTGCGGGCCGCGGTGCACGACGAGCAGGTCCGCGCGGTCGTGCTGCGGATCGACTCGCCCGGTGGCTCGGCGGTCGCGTCCGACACGATTTGGCGTGAGGTCTGCCGGGTTCGGGAGGCCGGCAAGCCGGTGGTGGTGTCGATGGGTGCGGCGGCGGCGTCCGGCGGCTACTTCATCGCCTGCCCGGCTGACGTGATCGTCGCGCTGCCCTCGACGCTCACCGGCTCCATCGGCGTGATCGGTGGGAAAATCGTGGTGCGAGCACTGCTCGATCGGCTAGGTCTGACAACGGGGACAGTGTCACACGGTGCCCGGTCGTTGATGTTCTCGACCCGGCGTGGCTTCGCCGACGACGAACGCGAGCGGCTGGCGGCCACCATCGACGCGATCTACGACGACTTCGTGGCCAAGGTGGCGGATGGCCGCGGCCGGTCGATCGCTGAGATCGAGGGCATCGCGCGGGGTCGGGTGTGGACGGGCCGCGACGCGCTCGGCATCGGCCTCGTCGACGAGATCGGCGGCCTCCGTGACGCCGTTCGGATAGCTCGCGAGCGAGCGGGACTACCCGCAAACGCTCCGGTGCGTCGCGCCGTTCGTGTCTCGCCGCTCGCCCGGCTGGGACGCCCGACGAACAGCGCGGACCCGCGAGCGGTGGCGGCCACCACACTGCTTGGATTGTCCGACATCGCTGCCGCTGTAGGGCTACCCGCCAGCGCTGCACTGGTCATGCCGTCGATCACAGTTCGCTGATAGGTGGACGTGCGGATTCTGGGCGGTGGTGACTGCGGGGGTGATCCTCGCCGCGCTGCACGACACTGCCGCCCCGATGATGAGCCGGTGTCGGTGTCGTGGTCAGTCCTCGGGCCCGAGTGCGCGCACTGTCGGTGGCGGGGGCGGGGTTGTCGTCGTCGGGGGGTTGGGAGTCAGCCGTACGATGCAGAGCCTCGGTTTGACCAACGGCAGCAGTTGCGCGGTTGTCGGTGGGCCGCCGAGTTGGGTCAGCGCGCCCTGGAGAAGCCCTAGGTGCATGGCGCAGACCACTTCGGGGTGGGTGCGGGCGAGGTCCCGGTAGGGGCAGCCGCGCAACCGAATGTCCTGTACCCCGGTGTCCACCGCGGGTTCACGCAGCTCCGGATCGAATCTCAGCTGGTCGAACAGGGTCAACACTTTCTGCGCGACGCTGTCCTGGTCGGGGGGTGGGTCGCCGACCGGGACGAGGGTGGTGGCCCACTCGCGGCCCGCCTTCTCGGCGCGACGGCGACGGATGCCAGTGGTGGGTCCCAGGTTCGCGGCGAGCACGGCGGCGAGCGGCTGGTAGGCGTCGACGGTGGTTTCTTCGATTCGAATGACATAGACGGTCCGGGGTCTGCCCGGGGTGGCTCGCGGCAGTTTCTGGACGGTGATGAGACCGGCTCGCGCCAGGACATCGAGATGGAACCGCACGGTGGTGATGTGCAGCCCGGTCGCGGTGGCCAGATCGTAGACGTCCAGCGGCATCTCGCTGCGGCGGAGCAACTTGAGCAGCCGACGCCGGGTTCTCGATGCGCCGGCGTCTGCTGATGTCCGGTCGTAGTCGTCGGGCTGATCGGTCATCGGCTCGCGGCCGGGTAGCCGGCGACGAGGGCGGTATCCACCCCTACGCGCCCGATCTTGCCCGCTCCGCCGGGGGAGCTGAGAGGCGCACGCCTGCCGGGTAGCGCCTCGGCGAAGAACCGGGCGTTGTCGTCGATGAAGCCGACCCACCGGGCCGGCACGTCATCCTCGTAGCTGATCGCTTCGACCGGGCATACCGGCACGCAGGCCCCGCAGTCCACGCATTCGTCCGGCTGGATATACAACGCCCGATCCCCTTCGTAGATGCAGTCCACCGGACACTCTTCCACGCACGCCCGGTCAATCACATCGATGCACGGCTCGGCGATCACATAGGTCACGACACCCGCCCCAATCGGTGAGTTGACTTCGCATCTGGCCTTCCCTAGTTTAGAGGAATGTAGTCCTTAAAAACAGGAGGGCGACCACTCCATTCACCGGGTTCTATCCGGCCAGGTTAGGGCCGCCGCGACTGCCTCGCCGGCTCGCGCCGGCGCGTGGAGGAGGTTGGGATGACCGCTGTCGCACCACACCCGGCGCTGGCACCTTCTTCTCAGCGGGCCCGGCACCGTCGGGGCGGTGTTTTCTTGGGCCTCCTACGCACCACTGACCCCAAGGTGCTGGGCATTATGTACATCGTCACGTCATTCGGCTTCTTCATGGTCGGCGGGGTGATGGCGCTGATCATGCGGGCGGAGTTGGCCCGGCCGGGTTTGCAGTTCCTGTCCACCGATCAGTACAACCAGTTGTTCACCATGCACGGCACCCTGATGTTGCTGTTTTACGCGACCCCGATCGTGTTCGGTTTCGCCAACTACGTGCTACCTCTGCAGATCGGCGCACCCGATGTCGCGTTTCCACGGCTGAACGCACTCTCGTACTGGCTGTTCCTTTTCGGCGCACTCATCGCGCTCTCCGGATTTGTCACCCCGGGAGGTGCGCCGGCTTTCGGCTGGACCGCTTACGTCCCACTGTCCAACATCGCGAACTCACCGCAGGTGGGCGGGGACCTATGGATCATGGGGGTGGCGCTGTCCGGGCTGGGTACCATCCTCGGCGCGGTCAACATGATCACCACGGTCCTCTGCCTGCGCTGCCCCGGGATGACCATGTGGCGGTTACCCATCTTCACCTGGAACGTCCTGGTCACCTCGATCCTGGTGCTGATCGCGTTCCCGGTACTGACCGCCGCGCTGTTCGGGCTGGCCGCGGATCGGCACTTCGGCTCACACGTCTTTGATCCGGCCAACGGCGGGGCAATCCTCTACCAGCACCTGTTCTGGTTCTTCGGGCACCCAGAGGTCTACATCGTCGCAATCCCGTTCTTCGGCATCATCACCGAGGTCATTCCCGTGTTCTCCCGCAAACCGGTCTTCGGTTACCGCGGCATGGTCTTCGCGACGGTGAGCATCGCAGGGCTGTCGACCGCGGTCTGGGCCCATCACATGTTCGCTACCGGCTCGGTTCTGTTGCCGTTCTTCTCGATGATGACCTTCCTCATCGCCGTCCCGACTGGGATCAAGTTCTTCAACTGGATCGGCACCATGTGGCGGGGCCAGATCACCTTCGAGTCACCGATGCTGTTCGCCTGCGGCTTCCTGGTGACCTTCCTGTTCGGCGGGTTGACCGGCGTCATGCTGGCCTCCCCGGGCCTGAACTTTCACGTCACCGACAGCTACTTCGTCGTGGCGCACTTTCACTACGTACTATTCGGCACGATCGTCTTCGCCACCTACTCCGGGATCTACTTCTGGTTCCCGAAGATGACCGGCCGGTTCCTGGACGAGGGCCTGGGCAAATGGCACTTCTGGCTCACCTTCATCGGGTTCCACACCACTTTCCTGATCCAGCACTGGCTGGGCAACATGGGCATGCCCCGCCGCTACGCCGACTACCTGCCCACCGACGGGTTCACCACCATCAACACGATCTCCACCGTCGGCTCTTTCATCCTGGGCGCATCGACGCTGCCCTTCGTCTGGAACGTGCTCCGTTCCTACCGACACGGCGAGATCACCACCGCCGACGATCCGTGGGGGTATGGCAACTCCCTGGAATGGGCGACCAGTTCCCCACCGCCGCGGCACAACTTCCTTTCGCTGCCCAGAATCCGTTCCGAACGACCTGCCTTCGAACTCCACCACCCCCACATGATCGATCGGCTGCGCACCGAAGCACATCCGAACCGAAACTGGAAACCCCTGCAGGACAGCGAGTCCAGCCTCACCTTCAGATCGGGGAGGAACCGTGACAGACCCCGCTCCATTCACCTATCCAGCCGGAGGAAATCATGAGCCTAAGTATTCTCGGCACCATTCCAGGGGCAAGAAGTTACCGACCGCTCGCCGTTGCGAGCCGGCGACACGCGCAACTGGGCTCGCGTTGCTACGGCAGGATCGTCGTTGGTGTCGACGGTTCTCCCGCCTCCATCGATGCCCTCCGGTGGGCGGCCCGGCAGGCGGCACTCACCGGAGCAAGCCTGGAGGCCATCACGAGTTGGGTAATGCCCAGCACCACGGGCATGGAATTCGGCGCCGTCGAGTGCGACAGAGCGGACAACGCGAATTCCACCCTGGCCAGCGCCCTTCAGGAAGCCTTTGACGGCACTGTTCCGGTCAGCCGCAGAGTGACACCTGGCCGGGCGCAGGACGTCCTGGTGGGCGCTGCGGTCCGCGCGGACCTGCTCGTCGTGGGCTCCCGCGGACACGGCGCCCTCGTTGGCCTGCTGACCGGATCGGTCAGCGAACACGTCATCGCGCACGCACCCTGCCCGGTCGTCGTTGTCCGCCACATCCCCGACCCGAGGCCTGACGCCCGCCGTGGCCTGAGTTCACGCCTGCGACCCGACGAAGCTGTTCCCCTGGCAACCAACCCGGACCCATAACACTTGATAGGGGTGTGGTCGCCGCGCTCGGCCGGGAAGTGAACCTGTGACCCAGTTGCCGGATTCTCCACGCGCGGGCCGGCCCGGATCGCCGGCCCCCCTGGCGCCGGCCGGGCCTTGTTACTGCGTGTCTGCGGATGCCAGCAGGGTCGCCAGTACCGCGGCCTCGCTGAGGTTGGGGGCCTTGGTCGCGGTCAGCAATGTCACCGGACCGTGGCTTGCGAGATCACGAAGGTGGACGATAGCCGCAGCACGTTCGGGAATGGCGAGCTCTTCACGATAGCGGCGGCTGAACTCGTCGAAACGTTCCGGCTCGTGGTGATACCAGATCCGCAGGTCGTTCGACGGGGCCACCGTTCGACACCATTCGTCCAATCGCGCGCGGGCTTTGGATATTCCGCGGGGCCACAGCCGGTCCACGAGAACACGGGTGCCGTCATCGGTGCGCGGTTCGTCGTAGATGCGTCGCACTTGGACCGCGGATTTGCTGTTGACCATCGGGGAAACCTCCTGGCGTTCAAGTCGTTTCGTGACGGCCGGGACAACAACCACGCGATTGCATGCCGCACCGACGCGGATCGGGGCCTGCGGTTGACTTTGGCCTGCATACTCCATAGTTTAGAGGAAAGCGGCCGTTAAAAAGATACCGGGAAGCACATCGCGCGACGCGAGTTCCCCACACCCGGCCGGCGCACCCGGGGCGCGTTCCCGGCCAGACCTCGAAATAGTCGGAGGGGTTGAGATGAGCGCTGTTGCAGGGCGCAGATCGGCTCGGGTGCCCGAAGCTGACCGAGCGCCTTCTGGACGAACCCTTGGCCTGTTTCATCTCTGGCTGACGGTCGTCGGGTTCCACACCGGCCGTTTGAAGAGTCCGGGCGAAACGCCCACATAAGCCACGCGGCCGCCCATCGGGACCGTGCTCCCGCAGGTCCGGCGCTTGCCCGCCCCCCGTTCCGGGTCACACCCGGTCCGGGGGGCCCCAACGTAGGGCAAATCCGACCTCGACCGCCCAAGGTCGACAGAACCCCGGAAAGCGGTTCGAGCGTCAGGAGCACGGCGTTGCGACTGTCGGAATCGGCAGCGCGGCAGGCGGTACCAGCGGCATGGATGGCCCCGTCGCAGGGCGTGCGGCCCAAGACCCCGAGTTCTTTGCAGCATGTCGGGTTCACCGAGCCGCCTCGGCGGGCACGGCTGGGGTTCGCTGCTCGGCCTGGTCGCGCTCATCGTCGGCGCGATGGTGGCGCAGGCATCACAGGGGTGGAGTAGCGCAGTCAGCCAAGGCGGCTTCCTGGCCATGATGATGCGGTTGTGGCCGTTCTGCTCGATGATCAGGCGTTCGCCAATGGGCCAGGAAGCGCAGCCGTCTTGGAGCGGGGACCTGATGCGAGTGGTTGAATCAGCGGGTGGTGGATCTGCATTTCTCGACCAACTCGAAGGGAGAAGCCATGAGCGCTCATGTGTACGGTGTGACGGAGATCGTTGGAACGTCGCCGGATGGTGTGGATGCCGCGATCGAGGCTGGTATCGCCCGGGCGTCAACGACCTTGCGCGGGCTCGACTGGTTCGAGGTGAGCGAGATCCGCGGTCATATCGCGGATGACCGGATAGGTCACTACCAGGTCAGAATGAAGGTCGGCTTCCGGATGGATGCCTGATCGCACGCAGACCTTCCAGACCGGAAGGTGCGGCCGCCGGTCAGCGCTGCTGGTCGGTCAGCGCGATGAGCCGCGCGGCTTTGAGTTCGGTTTCGGCCCATTCGGTTGCTGGTTCTGATGCAGAGGTGATTCCGGCGCCGGTGCCGAAGTGCAGGTGCCGGATGCCGCGGGTCATGACCGGTGAAGAATGTGCGGATGCCGACCGCGAGTTGGGCGTGATCGGTGTCGGCGTCCACCTACCCGATGGCGCCGCAGTAGGGCCCGCGTGGGTGCTGTTCCAGATCTGAGATCACCTGTTGGGCGCGGATTTTCGGTGCTCGGGTGACGGATCCGGGTGGCAGCGTGGCGGCGAGGATCTCGCCCCACCCGATGGTGTTCGGGTATCTGGGCTTGCACCGTGGAGACCAGGTGAGCAAGTCCTGGATGTTCCTGGCGTTGGACTAGTTCGGTAACGGTGACTGTGCCTGGTCGGCTGATCCGGCCCAGGTCGTTGCGGACCAGGTCGGTGATCATGATGTTCTCCGGGTAATCCTTGTCAAGGAACGGCTCCCCGGGGCCGGTGGTGCCCTTGATCGGCGATGAGGTGAGGACATCGCCGTGGCGGGACAGGAAGAGTTCGGGAGAGGCCGTCACTACCCATTCCGATTGCGGCCCGGCGTCCAACCGGAGCATTCCTTGATGCGGTGCGGGGTTGCCGGCGGCGGGAGGGGGGTCCGGGTCACTGTGCGGAACCGGTAGCCGGTCATCTCGCCTTCGAACGTGATCAGCACGGCCCACCACCCGCCGCGGTCCAGCACGCCGGGGTCGGCGGTGAGGTCTGCGGTCTCGATCAGGTCGGTCGTCAGCATGCCGTCGAAGAAGGCCATCGGCGACGGTCGGACCGGTGTGAGTGGTGCGAGCCGATGGTGCTGACGCAGCGATCTCACCGTCAGTTGAACACGATGGTGCGGTTGCCATTGAGCAGGATGCGGTGTTCACAGTGCCAGGTGACTGCCCGCGCGAGGGCAAGTCGCTCGGCGTCCCGGCCGACGGCGATCAGGTCCTCGGGGGTGCGCCGGTGGTCGACGCGGGTGAGTTCCTGCTCGATGATCGGACCTTCGTCGAGTTCCGCAGTGACGTAATGCGCGGTCGCGCCGACATATTTCACGCCCCGTTCGTGGGCCTGGTGGTACGGCTTGGCGCCGGCGAAGCTGGGCAGGAAGGAATGGTGGATGTTGATCGCCCGGCCGCGCAGGGTCCGGCACAGTGGGTCGGACAGGACCTGCATGTAGCGGGCGAGAACGACCAGGCCGATCTGCTGCTCGTCGATCACCTGGAGCAGCCGTTGTTCGGCGGCCGGTTTGCCGGCGGCGGTGACGGGGATGTGGATGAATGGGACATCGGCGGTGTCGGCGAGGTGGGCCAGGTCCCGGTGGTTGGACACGACGGCGGCGACCTGCCCGCCTAGGGATCCGGTGCGCCACCGGTAGAGCAGATCGGTCAGGCAGTGGTCGAACCGCGACACCATGATCAGGATGCGGGTGCTGTGGGTGGTGTCGTCGAGCTGCCAGGTCATGCCGAAAGCGTCGGCGGCCGCGGCGAACCCGGTGCGCAATGCGCCCGCCGCGCTGGTGCTGGGGGCGCTGAAGGCGGTGCGCAGGAACAGTTTCCCATTCATCGGGTCGTCGAACTGTTGGTGTTCGGTGATGTCGCAGCCGTTGTCGTTCAGCACGGCGGTGACCGCGTGCACGATGCCGGGTTGTTCCGGGCAGCTCAGGGTGAGGACGAAGGATCCGGTCATGGTGGGTTCAGCATTCGACGACGTTGAGGGCAATGACGTTGAGCGCGAGACCGCCGCGGGCGGTTTCCTTGTACTTGACGCTCATGTCGGCGCCGGTCTCGCGCATTGTTCTGATCGCCTTGTCCAGGGAGACGTGGTGTTGCCCGTCGCCGGCGTTAGCCATCCGGGCTGCGGTGATGGCCTTGACGGAGGCGACCGCGTTCCGTTCGATGCAGGGGATCTGCACGAGCCCACCGACGGGGTCGCAGGTCAGGCCGAGGTTGTGTTCGATGCCGATCTCGGCGGCGTTCTCGACCTGTTGGGGGGTGCCGCCGAGGACCTCGGCGAGCCCGGCGGAGGCCATGGCGCAGGCGGAACCGACTTCACCCTGGCAGCCGACCTCGGCGCCGGAGATGGAGGCGCCTTCTTTGAACAGGATCCCGATCGCGGCGGCGGTGAGCAGGAACCGGATCACCCCGTCGTCGTCGGCGCCGGGTACGAACCTGGTGTAGTAGTGCAGGACGGCGGGGATGATCCCGGCGGCACCGTTGGTGGGTGCGGTGACGACCCGGCCGCCGGCCGCGTTCTCCTCGTTGACCGCGAGCGCCCACAGGGTGATCCATTCCATGGCCCGTAGCGGGTCGGCGAGGTTCTCCCCGGCCAGCAACTGCTGGTGCAGCGCCGCGGCCCGGCGCCGGACCTTGAGCCCGCCGGGCAGCACGCCGCCGGTCCGGCAGCCGCGGATGACGCAGTCCTGCATGACCTGCCAGATCCGCAGCAGCCCATCCCTGGTCTCCTGTTCGGGTCGCCGGACCGCTTCGTTGGCGAGCATGATTGCGCTGATCGGCAGCCCGGTCGCGGTGACGTGCGCGAGGAGCTGCGCGCCGGTCACGAACGGGTACGGCACCGGGGTGGGGTCGACAACGACGGCTGCCGCTCCGGTTTCGTCCGCACCCAGGACGAAGCCGCCGCCGACGGAGAAATACTCCTGTAGCCAGAGCTGCGCTCCGGCGCTGTCCAGGGCGTGGAACCGCATGCCGTTGGTGTGGAAGTCGAGCCTTTTCCGCCGGTGCAGGACGATGTCGTCATCGATCGAGAACGCGACCGGCCCGCCGCCGGGCAAATCCAGTTTCCCGGTGTCCCGGACGGCCTGGATCTGGTCCTGGACTGCTGCCGGGTCGACCTGATCCGGGGCGTGGCCGAGGAGCCCGAGGACGACCGCGCCGACACTGCCGTGCCCGTGCCCGGTCGCGCCGAGCGACCCGAATAGCTCGACCCGCAGCCCGGCGACCACGGACGCGGTCCCGGCATCGGCCAGGCCCTGCACGAACATTCCGGCGGCCTTCATCGGCCCCACGGTGTGCGAGCTGGACGGCCCGATCCCGATCTTGAACAGGTCGAAAACGCTGATGGTCACAGCGATTCCGCGAGCTGAGCAGGATCGGCGTATTCGGCGGCGGCGTCGGCGACCCAGGCGGCGAAGTAACCGGCGAAGGAGGACCGGACCAGCAGCTGGAAGTCGCCGGCATCGGCGTCCAGGACCTGCAGGATGACGCCGGTCTGAGCGAGCAGGGTGGCCATGCACGTGCCGGTCGGGGCGACCCGTGGATGCAGGTCGGCGGAGCAGCCGTGGGCCAGGACGTCGCGGGCGTGCCGGCCGGACAGGCTGATCGTGGTGCGTTGCGCGGACACATCCACGACCGCCGCCCAGCTGCCTCCCAGCCAGCGGTGGATCGCGGCCTGGACGACGATCTCGGTGCGTTCCGGGCTGATGATCAGGAACTCGTCGGGGCCCATCCACAGCACCTGGACGGCGCCGAACTCGGTGTTGCCCGAGGTGAAGGTGCCGCCATCGGTGGGCAGCTCTACGCCGAGCCCCGTGGAGATTGCCCGCCCGGCATCCGATGTCGGGTCGACCCAGACGGTGCTGTGCGTCAGGTACGGCTGCTCGGTGAGGGTGACGGCCGGGGCCAGGGCGGTGAGGTTTCGCGCCCAGTCCTGCAGCGGACTGCGCCGAATGGTGAAGTCGGGTCGGATGCTCAGGTCAGCCGTCACGGCGGGCACCTTCCTTGTCGTAGAGCACGGATTCGGTCACAGTGACCGGGATGAGGCCGTTGCCGGCGTAGGCGTGCAGGTGCTGCCCGACCCGGTCCCGACCCGAGCGGATCATAGCGAGCGCGAAGCCGCGGCCCAATGCTTCGCTGTGGTAGCTGGAGGTGACGTGCCCGAGCATCGGCACCGGTGCGGTCACCGGGCTGGTGACGGTGCTGGCCTCGACGATCTGGGCGCCCTCGGGGAGCACCACGGTGGGGTCGTCCGGGAGGATACCGACGAGTTGCTTGCGGTCGGGACGCTGGTTCTCCGGCCGTTCGAAGGACCGTTTGCCGAGGAAGTCGACCTTCTTCTTGGACACCGCCCAGGACATCCCGAGGTCCTGCGGGCTGACGGTTCCGTCGGTTTCCTGCCCGATGATGGGGAACCCTTTTTCGGCGCGGAGCACGTGCATCGTTTCGGTGCCGTAGGGGGTGATGCCGAAGGGTTCACCGGCGGCGATCAGCGCCCGCCACACCTCGAGGCCCTCCCAGGCCCGGACGTTGACCTCGTAGGCCAGCTCGCCGGAGAAGCTGATCCGGCAGATCCGCACCGGCGCACCGGCGATGCGGGTGTCGCGCCAGGTCATGAACCCGAACGCGTCATTGGACACATCCAGGTCGGCGGTGACCGCCGCGAGCACATCCCGGGAGCGGGGTCCGACCAGCGGGATGGTGACCCAGTGCTCGGTCACCGAGGTCGCGGTGACGCGCAGGTGCCGCCACTCGGTCTGCAGCCATTCCTGCATCCAATCCAAGATCTTCGCGGCGTTGCCGGTGGTGGTAGTGACCAGGAAGCGCTTCTCGTCCACCCGGATGACGGTGCCATCGTCGATGACCATGCCGTCGGGGCCACACATCACCCCGTACCGGATGAATCCGACCTTCAAGGTGCTCATCAGGTTGGTGTAAAGCATGTCCAGGAACCATCCGGCGTCCGGACCCTGCACGTCGATCTTGCCCAGGGTGGAGCCGTCCATGATGCCGACCCCGGTGCGCGCTGCGCGGCATTCGCGGCGGACCGCGGCGTGCATGTCCTCCCCGAGCTGCGGGTAGTACCAGGGTCGTTTCCACTGCCCGACGTCCTCGAATTCGGCCCCGTTGGCTGCGTGCCACGGGTGGATCGCGGTGGTGCGGATCGGGTCGAACAGGTCTCCGCGGTCCCGGCCGGCCAGCGCCGCGAACAGCACCGGGGCGTACGGGGGGCGGAAAGTGGTGGTCCCCAGGCCGGCGATGTCGACACCGAGGGCGTCGGCGACGATCCCGGAGGCGATGACCCCGGAGGTCCGACCTTGGTCGTGGGCGGTGCCGATGGTGGTGTAACGCTTGACGTGTTCCACCGATCGCAGCCCGGCGCCGGTCGCGCGCAGCACGTCGGCGACGGTGGCGTCGCGTTGCAGGTCCACGAACCGGGTGTCGGTCGGGGTCCGGGCGCCGGTCACGGCCTGGACCGCCGGGGTCGAGCCGGTGATCGGGACGGACCACAGCACGGCCCCGGCGGTCTCCGCCGGCAGCGCGCTGGAGCGGGGTAGACCCGCGGCCGGGCCAGGGGTGCGGCCGAGCGCGGTCAGCGCGGCGGTGGCGCCGATCTGCGCGCCGGTTACGCAGGCGGCGAAATCCAGGTCACCGGCTGCGGTCCCGACGACCCGGACGCCGGGCAGCGCCTCGCCGGGCAGGAACGCCCCGAGGTCGGCCGAGTAGCGCAGCTTCCCGCGGGCCTGGCTGTACAGGTGCACGGCCGGGTTCCAGCCGCCGGAGACCAGCAAGGCGTCGCAGGCCACCACATCGGCGTCCCCGGTGCCGCTGACCGGGGTCACGTGCACGGCGGTGATCCGGGTCGTGCCCTCGGCACGGCTGACAACGACGCCGGCCCGGACATCGATGCCGCGGTCCTGGCAGAGCGCGGCGGCGGTGGTCGGGGCCTGCGGGCGGGCATCGAGGACAGCGGCGACCTGCACGCCGGCATCGGCGAGGTCGGCGGCGGCGGCGTAGGCACTGTCATTGGTGGTGAAGACCACGACCCGGCGGCCGACGAGGACGCCGTAGCGGTGCAGGTAGGTGCGGGCGGACCCGGCGAGCAGGATGCCGGGCAGATCGTTGTCGGCGAACACCACGGGCCGCTCGTGGGCACCGGTCGCAAGGATGATCTGGGTGGCTCGGATCCGCCAGATCCGTTGCCGGGCAACGCCGTTGGGGGCCTGGTCGAGATGATCGGTGCGGCGTTGCACGGCCCGGACCGAGCCGTCGTCGTAGACCCCGAACGCGTTGGTGCGGGACAGCATCAGCACGTCGTCGTTCCCGGCGAGCTCATCGGTGACCCGGGTGATCCAGTCCGCGGACCCAGCGCCGTCGATCTGCTCGTTGGAGCCGAGCAGGGAGCCGCCGGATTCGCTCTGGTCATCGATCAGGATGACCCGGGCACCGGCCCGGGCGGCCGTCTGGGCGGCGGTGAGCCCGGCGGGTCCGGCGCCGATGACCAGGACGTCGGCGTGGGCGTTCTTGGCGTCGTACCGCGCGGTGTCGGGGTCCGGGTCGAGCCGGCCCTGACCGGGCAGTCCGTGCGCGGCCATGCCGTCGGTGAGCGCGACCGTCGTCGCGGTGAGCATGGGCTCGGAATACGGCTGGTCGACCTGGACGACAGCGTTGGCGTCCTCCAACCCGGCCGCCATGATGCCGCGGGGCCGCCCATACACGATGCTGGTGGCGACCTGGTGAATGCCGTTGGCCAACAGTGCCGAGGCCAGGGTGTCGCCCCGGTGCCCGGTCAGCGACCGGCCGTCGAAGGTGAAGGCCAGGGCGGTGTCCCGGTCGATCCGGCCACCGGTCGGGGTGCGCAGCGGCTGCGGGGATGTGGAGCTCATGAGGTCACCGGTTTCGGCTCGCCGGGCCGGTAGACGGCCAGGAATTGGTGGGTGCCGGTGTCGCGGATGGCGTTGAACCAGCGGCGACAGCCGGCCGCGTGGCTCCATTGCTCGGCGAACGGGCCGCGGGGGTTGTCCCGGAAGAACAGGAACTGGGCCCAATCGGCATCGGACACCGTGGCCGGCTCCTCCGGGTAGGCGACGTGTGCTTGTCCGCCGTAATGGAACTCGACCTCCTCACGGGGTCCGCACCACGGGCAGGTGATGAGTTGCATGGCAGTCCTCCGACGGGAGAGTGGGTTCAGGGAATGACGGAAAGCGGTTGGCGCGCAGGAGTTCTCAGGTGGTTGTGGGTCAGTGGGCGACAGCGGCGGCGCCGTGTTCGTCGACCAGTGCACCGGTGGTGAACCGGTCCAGGGTGAACGGCGCCACGTAGGGGTGCGGCGTGTCGTGGGCGATCGTGTGGGCGAAGCAGGACCCGATGCCGGGGGTGGCCTTGAATCCGCCGGTGCCCCATCCGCAGTTCAGGTACAGCCCGTCGAAGGGGGTGAGCCCGACAATCGGGGAGGCGTCGGGAGAGACGTCGACGATGCCGGCCCAGGTCCGCAGGATGTGCGCGCGGGCGAAGATCGGGAACAGTTCCAGCGCCGCGGACATCTGCCGTTCGATGATGTGGAACGCGCCCCGTTGGGCGAACCCGTTCTGCGCATCGACCCCGGCGCCCATCACGAGTTCCCCCTTGTGCGCCTGGGAGACATACACGTGCACCGCGTTGGACATCACGACGGTCGGGTGCACCGGTTCGAGCAACTCGGAAACCAGGGCCTGCAGGGGGTGTGACTGGATCGGCAGCCGCAGCCCGACCATCTCGGCGAGCACGCTGGTGTGCCCGGCCGCGCAAAGCGCGACCTGCCCCGCCGCGATCGGCCCGCGAGTGGTCTGCAGTCCGACGACCCGGTCCCCGACAGTGTCGATGCCGGTGACCTCGCAGTTCTGGATGAGGTCGACGCCCAGGTCGTTGGCCCGCCGGGCGAAGCCCCAGGCGACGTAGTCATGTTTGGCGATCCCGGCCCGGGGTTGGTAGGTGGCGCCGAGTACCGGATAGCGAATGTCAGGGGAGATGTTGACGATCGGACAGAGCTCCTTGACCTGCCGGGCGTCGATCCATTCGGCGTCAATGCCGTTGAGCCGGTTGGCGTTGACCCGTCGGACACTGTCCCGCACATCCTGCAGGCTGTGCGCGAGGTTGAGCACGCCGCGCTGGGAGAACAGGATCGGGTAATCCAGTTCGGTGTCCAGGGTTTCCCAGAGTTTGAGGGAGTGTTCGTAGATGCCGGAGCTCTCGTCCCACAGGTAGTTGGACCGGATGATGGTGGTATTGCGGGCCATGTTCCCGCCGGCCAGCCACCCCTTCTCCAGGACGGCGATGTTGCGCACGCCGTGGTTCTTGGCCAGGTAGTAGGCGGTGGCCAGGCCGTGCCCGCCGCCGCCGACGATCACCACGTCATAGGACCGTTTTGGTGCGGGGTTGTCCCACAGGAAGTCGGGGTGTTCGGGAAGGTCCGCCCCGGGGGTGCGCACCGTGTCGGTGGCGTTCTGGGTGCTCATCAGATCTCCTTCGGCAAGGCGGCGTAGAGCGGGTGCGCGGCGGCCAGCGCGGCGACCCGCGAGCGGAGGGACTGCGCCAGAGCAGGGTCGAGGTCGCCGAGGGGGGCGGTCAGCGCGCTCGCGATGACGTCGGCGACCTCGGCGAAGTCGGTGTCACCGAATCCGCGGGTGGCCAATGCGGGGGTGCCGATCCGCAATCCGGAGGTGACCATCGGCGGGCGTGGGTCGAACGGCACCGCGTTGCGGTTGACGGTGATCCCGACCGAATGCAGCCGGTCCTCGGCGGCCTTGCCGTCCAGTTCCGAATCCCGCAGGTCCACCAGCACCAGATGCACGTCGGTGCCGCCGGTCAGCACCCGGATGCCGGCGCCGGCCACGTCGGGCCGCACCCACCGGTCGGCGAGCACCCGTGCGCCGCTCAACGTGCGCTGTACCCGTTCGGTGAACGACGGGTCGGCGGCCATCTTGAAGGCCACGGCCTTGGCCGCGATGACGTGTTCCAGCGGGCCACCCTGCTGGCCGGGGAACACCGCGGAGTTGATTTTCTTCGCCAGTGCCGGGTCGTTGGTCAGGATGACGCCGCCGCGCGGCCCGCCGAGGGTCTTGTGCGTGGTGGTCGTGGTGACGTGCGCGTGCGGCACGGGGGACGGGTGCAGCCCGGTCGCTACCAGCCCGGCGAAATGCGCCATGTCCACCATCAGATAGGCGCCGACCTCGTCGGCGATCTCCCGGAATCGCTGGAAGTCCAGCTGCCGCGGGTAGGCCGACCAGCCGGCGATGATCAGCTGCGGCCGGTGTTCCCGGGCCAGCCTGGCAACTTCATTCATGTCGACCCGGTAGTCCTGCTGGGACACCTCGTACGCGACAACCTTGTACAACAGCCCGGAGAAGTTGATCCGCATACCGTGCGTCAGGTGACCGCCGTGCGCCAGGGACAGGCCGAGGATCGTGTCACCCGGCTTGATCAGGGCCTGCATGGTCGCTGCGTTGGCCTGCGCACCGGAATGCGGCTGGACGTTCGCGTAGCCAGCCCCGAACAACGCCTTCACGCGATCGATCGCGAGTGTTTCGATGACATCGACGTTCTCGCAACCGCCGTAATACCGCCGCCCGGGGTAACCCTCGGCGTACTTGTTGGTCAGCACACTGCCCTGGGCCTGCATCGCGGCGAGCGGAGCGAAGTTCTCCGACGCGATCATCTCCAAGGTGTCCTGCTGGCGACGCAACTCGGCGTCGATCGCCGCAGCAACCTCCGGGTCGAAATCCCGCAGGGGCGCATCGAGTGCGCTGCTCTGCCGCTGGATGGTCGATGTCATCGGTTTCCACACCTCTCAAGATCGATTGAAAGCGTCACCCCGACTGCCGGGGCAACTACACTGTTGCTGTGTGTGCAATAGCGTCGCATTGAATGCAACACAAGTCAATAGTCAGTATCGGCTGAGTACGGTGCCCGCACGACGCAGTCGTCGTCTCCCTTCCCGCCCATTTGCTGCGATAGGGCGGAGCGAGAGACAATCCAACCGCGCTTGGAGTGGGGTGGTGCCGAGGCAGTGCCGAATAATCGGTGCGGTTGGGGTCTTGACGGCAGGCGTTCTATGTCTCATTCTAAGGCAACTGTGTTGCTTTCACTGCAACCCCTCAGACAGGACATCGAACATGGCCGAGTCGCCGAGCAGCTCGCTCCCGCCCACCCTTCCCGAAGCCCGCTTCGCGCAGGCTCACGTGATTGATCCACCGACAGCCCAGACCCGCCGGAAGGTGGTCGCGGCCAGTTTCATCGGCAACTTCGTCGAATGGTTCGACTACGCCGCGTACGGCTACCTCGCGGCCACCATCTCCACCGTGTTCTTCCCGAACACCGATCGGACGACGGCCCTGCTGGCCACCTTCGCGGTGTTCGCGATCTCATTCCTGGTTCGCCCGCTCGGTGGAGTGGTGTGGGGACACATCGGCGACAAGGTGGGCCGGCGCACCGCACTGTCGATGTCCATCCTGATCATGTCGGCGGCCACCTTCTGCATCGCGCTGCTGCCCAGCTACGGGGCAGTGGGAGTGTTCGCGCCGATCCTGTTGCTGCTGGTCCGGGTGGTCCAGGGGTTTTCGGCCTCCGGCGAATACGCCGGGGCGTCGGCCTTCCTGGTGGAGTACGCACCCCCGAAACGACGCGGCCTGTATGCCTCTGTCGTCCCCGCCAGCACCGCCAGCGGGCTGCTCCTCGGCTCGCTGATCGCGGCTCTGCTCACCGGGGTGCTCTCGGACGGGCAGATGCACGACTGGGGTTGGCGGCTGCCGTTCCTGCTGGCCGCCCCGATGGGCCTGATCGGCCGGTACATCCGACTGAAGCTGGAGGACACCCCGGTGTTCCGCGCGCTGGAACAGGACGACGAAGTGTCCGGCGCTCCGGTGCTGGAAACCATCAGGAAGAACCGCCGCCCGTTGATCATCGCCCTCGGCGCGGCCGTGTTGAACGCAGTCGCCTTCTACGTGTTGCTCAGCTACATGCCGACCTACCTGTCCGAGGAACTCGGCTTCGGCACCTCCGAGTCGTTCCTGGCCACCACCATCGCGCTGGTCGCCTACATCGGGTTCATCTTCTTCACCGGGATGGCCTCGGACCGGTTCGGTCGCAAGAAGATGCTGATCATCGCGTCAGTGCTGTTCATCGTGCTCAGCGTGCCCGCTTTCGCCCTGCTGGACGGCGCCGGCTTCTTCCTGGTGGTGATCATCCAAGTGGTCATGGGCGGGGTACTCACCCTCAACGACGGCACCTTGCCCTCATTCCTGTCCGAACTGTTCCCCACCCGGGTCCGCTACACCGGGTTCGCATTGAGCTTCAACCTGGCCAATGCGATCTTCGGCGGGACCGCCCCGTTCGTGGCCACCCTGCTGATCGCGTGGACCGGCAACAAGATCGCCCCGGCCTGGTACCTGGTGGCTGCTGCTGCGGTGTCCCTCTGCGCCGTCCTGGCCTCACGCGAAACGTTCCGGCAGCCATTGCGAGACATCTGACCCCGCAAAGGCTTTCGCCTGGCGGTCACCATTGACCGTCGGCACCCGGGGCGTCACCTGACGACCCGGCCCCTCATCGCCAGCCCCGACGTCGGGGCCCGACACCAAGGAGACACCCATGAACCTCGAACGACTCAAGACCATCCACAACGGCGAGAAGGTGCACCCCACGTTCTCCGTCCAGGAAATGGCGCGGCGGGTCACCGCCCTGCGCAAGGAGATGGCCGACTCCGGTGTTAACGCGGTGCTGTTCACCAGCTACCACAACATCAACTACTACAGCGATTTCCTGTACACCTCGTTCGGCCGGAACTACGCCCTGGTGATCACCCAGGACACCCACACCACCATTTCGGCGAACATCGACGCCGGCCAACCCTGGCGGCGCAGCTTCGGTGACAACCTCGTCTACACCGACTGGCAGCGGGACAACTACGAGCACGCGATCGCCACGGTGCTGGCCGACGCCGGTGTCAGCACCGGCCGGCTCGGAGTGGAGGACGATCACATCCCCGGGCTGCTCCGGGCGAAGGTCGCCGGTGCCGTCCCAGGTCTGGATCTGGTGGACGTCTCACAGACCGTGATGCGGCAGCGGATGATCAAGTCCGCCGAGGAGATCGCGTTGATCCGGCAGGGCGCCCGGATCGGCGACCTGGGCGGCGCGGCGGTGGTCGCGGCGATCAGCGAGGGGGTCCCGGAGTACGAGGTCGCCCTCGCCGGTACCCAGGCGATGGTCCGCGAGATCGCCTGCAGCTACCCGGACGCCGAGCTGCGGGACACCTGGGTGTGGTTCCAGTCCGGGGTGAACACCGACGGCGCCCACAACTGGGCGACGTCCCGCAAGATCCGCCGTGGGGACATCCTGTCGCTGAACTGTTTCCCGATGATCGCCGGCTACTACACGGCACTGGAGCGCACCCTGTTCTACGGACAGCCGTCACCGGAGGCGCTGCGGTACTGGGAGGTCAATGTGCGGGTCCACGAACGGGGCCTCCAGCTGATCAAGCCCGGCGCGGTGTGCAGCGAGATCGCCGCCGAACTGAACGAGATCTTCGACTCCGAGGGTTTGTTGCCCAACCGCACCTTCGGCTACGGCCACTCTTTCGGGGTGCTGAGCCACTACTACGGCCGGGAAGCCGGCCTGGAGCTGCGGGAGGACATCCATACCGTCCTGGAACCCGGAATGGTTGTCTCCATGGAACCGATGATCACCATCCCCGAAGGACAGCCCGGCGCCGGCGGCTACCGGGAACACGACATCCTGATCGTCGGGACCGACGGGGCGGAGAACATCACCAAGTTCCCGTTTGGCCCCGAGCACAACATCCTGGGGGTCTGATCGATGAGGTCCGGCGCGGATTCGGCTGATCCAGGGTCCGCGCCGGACCGCGGCCGGGCTGGCATGCTGACGGAGATCATGCGACCGGGACCAGCCAGGAGGGTCACCATTCCACCGAAGCCAACCGAGGCCGATGGCTCACCCGACGATGCCAGGGCGGGCACTTCGGTGCTGCTCAACGGCCTCAAAGTGCTGGAGTCGTTCTCGGTCGAGGAACCGCTGCTCGGCGTCACCGAGATCGCCGGCCGTATCGGTATGCACAAATCCAGCGTGTCCCGGATGCTGGCTGTCCTGGAGCTGGGGCATTATGTGGAACGGGACCCCGAGAGCGGCCGTTTCCGGCTCGGTCTCGGGGTGATCGGCCTGGCCGGTCCCCTGCTGGCCGACCTGGATGTCCGGCGCGCCGCGCACCCGGCGTTGGAGAGACTGAGCAAACGCACCGGGGAAACCGCGGCGCTGCTGGTCTGGAACGGCAGCGAAACCGTCGTGGTGGAGCAGGTAGCCAGTACGCATCAGGTCAAACACACGTCAGCCATCGGCACCCGGTACGACTCGGTGGATAGCGCCTCGGTGCAGGTGTTCCTGGCCGCCCTCCCCCAGGGGGAGATGCTGCGCCTGTTCGATCGCCGCGTCCTGACCGGCGCGCACGACCCCGAATCCATCGCCGAGTATCAGCAGATCCTGGAAACGGTGCGACAACGGGGCTACGCGATCAATGACGGACGCACCTCCGCGGAGGAGGTCGGCGTGGCCGCCCCGGTCCGTGATCACCGCGGGGAAACCGTTGCCGCAGTGCTGCTCTCGGCCCCGCGGTTCCGCATCGCCACCCAGATGCTCGAACCGCTCGCCCGGACCGTTGCCGACGCTGGGCGTGAGATAGCCGTCCGGCTCGGCTACCGGTCCGATCCGGCAACCAGTTGACCGACCCAGGGGACGGCTACGCGCGTCTCACAGCGGAAACGGGCCAACCTTCGATGCCGGGAAGCGGCACGAACACGTCGGTCTGCCATCACTGCAGAGTCACCTCTCGTTGACCTGGACGATGCCATCGCCGCAGTCGCGGACGAACCCCATTTGTCGGCCGATGCAGCAACCTCTGGCTGAGATCCGTCGGTATCGCCGGTTGTGTCCTACAGAGTGGTGTACGACCCAGCGCCCTGTGCTTGATGAACGTGTCGTAGCCGAATCGAGGATGGTGCAGTTTATCGACCCTTGAGCAGTTCCCGTCCGCTCAGCTCGCCGAGGCGAGTCCTGATCTGATGGCTTCGATGTTGTCCACGTTCATCCAGGCGTTGATGGGCGCCGAGGCCGACGCGGTCTGCGGGGCCGGGCACGGTCAGCGGTCCGCTGTCCGCGGATCGGGTGAACTCCCGCAACGGTACCGGCACCGGGACTTCGACACCCGGGCCGGCACGATCGATGTGGCGATCCCGAAACTGCGGCAGGGATCGTATTTCCCGGACTGGTTGCAAACAACCACGCAAGCGGGCCGAGAAGGCCCTGACATCGGTCGTGGCGACGTGCTACCTCCTCGGGTGTCGACCCAGCGTTTCGGCACCGCCGCCTGGATCAGGGCCCGTACCCGTTCCTGGCCGCGGACGCATTGGTGTTGAAGGTCCGCGAGGGCGGCCGGGTCGCCCGCGTCCACGCCCTGGTCGCGGTCGGGGTGAACGCCGACGGGTACCGGGAGGTCCTCGGGATCACCGTGACCTCCGGCGAGGACGGGGCCGGCTGGTTGCAGTTCTTCCGGGACCTGGTGGCCCGCGGCCTGACCGGGGTCCAGCTCGTCACCGCGGATGCCCACGCCGGTCTCGTCGCAGCGATCGGCGCGACCCTGCCCGGCGCGTCGTGGCAGCGGTGCCGCACCCACTACGCGGTGAACCTGACGGCCCAGACCCCGAAAACATCATGGCCGGCGGTCCGCGCCCTGCTCCACTCGGTGTACGACCAGCCCGACGCGAAAGCTGTTGAAGCCCACTACGATCGGATCATCCAGACCCTGGTCGTGAAGCTACCCAAGGCCGCCGGGCACCTCCAGGACGCCCGCGCGGACCTGACCGCGTTCGCCGCGTTCCCGAAGCAGATCTGGCGGCAGATCTGGTCTCACAACCCTCAGGAACGACTCAACAAAGAGATCCGACGACGCATCGACGTCGTCGGGACCGATGACCATCCTTGACACACCACCCGTGTGGGCTTGACCTACAAAATGCTGGATGTACCGGCCGAGGTCCACTGCGATCGTCAAGACCAAGCTCACGGTCGTCGCCGTGGAAGGTCTCGGGCATGACCCGTTACGGGCCGTCGGTGCATTGCTGTTGGAACTCCCGGGCATCGCCAACCGGGCTGGGCCGGTCTTGGTGGCTCAGCTATTTGTTGTACCCAGGGACGTTGGTGACGACTGGCAGCCGACTGGAACACCGTTCTTGGTGATTGTGATGTCCGGGAACGCGGGTACCGAGAACCGATCGTGGGTAAAGACGTCGGTGACCGTGCGTGCTGTGTGCTCGGCAATCTCGGCCAGCGTCGTTATCCAGATTCCGTCCAAGTCTTTGACGCCCTCTATCAGCTGCTCCAGCGCGTAGGCCCGGCCCGGCCGGCCGGACAGGAACGGGTGGTTGGTCAGTACCCAACAGCCACCCTGGCGGTGTTGGGCGGTTGCCTCGAACAGCCACATGTCGCGGGCCTTTTGGGGATTCTCGATGACACCGCTACCGGTCCAGCCGGGATAGAAGGCGTACTGCTCCCAGTCGTCCAGAGCCCAGTCCACCGGAATCTCCACCAGGTCGATGCTGGATCCGGGCGCGACGGCGAATCGGTAAGGCGCGTCACCGTCGAGCAGGCTGGAGTCGTAGCGAAACCCTCTGTCTGCCAACAGTTTCGCGGTGTGCCAGTTCATCTCCCACCATGGTGCCCGGTACCCGACCGGGGTGATCCCTGCGACCTTGAACAAAGCTTCAAGACCACGGTCGATGTACTGCGCCTCGGTGTCGGAGTCGATGCCCTGCATCTGCTCGTGAAGGTAGCCGTGGTGCCCGATCTCATGGCCGGCGTCGACGATCGCTCGGACCACATCCGGGTAGCACTCGGCGGTGAACCCAGGGACAAAGAACGTCGCCCGGACGCCCTGGCGGGAGAGCAGTCGAAGCAGCGCGGGAATGCCAACCCGCGGCCCATAAGCCTGGTGGGACATCAGGGACATCCGATTGGCCGATTTGGCATCATGGGCCAGCACGCAAGATTCAGCGTCGACGTCAAAGGTGAACGCCGCGGCAGCGCGATAGCTGTTGGGCCATTGGAAGATCGGTTCCACACTGTGCACTGTCATCGGTCCACCGCCAGCACGGGGTTGGGGGTCGAGGCGGTGCTGACCGTGAGGTCGGACGAGTAGTGGCGACGGTAGTAGGGGCCGCCAAGCAGAGCATAGGAACCCGCCGCCACCAGACCACCCGCCAGCCAGGACAGGTCGACACCACCCATGGCCGTCGCCACCCAGCCCTGCAGGGCCGGGGTCAGTCCGTAGAGGAACAACCAGGTCGCGAACACGCCAAGGGCGAATGACGCCATGGTCGCCCAGTTCACATCGGGCAGCCGCCTCGCGCCGACTGGGTCGAACAGTCGTTCCGTATTCAGCTTGCCGCGCTCGAACTTGTAGTAGTGCACGAGCATGACCCCACCCCACGCGGCAATCCAGGCGACGATCCCGATCAGCCACGTGTCAAGGGTGTTCGCCAGGTTGCCCTGGAAGACGAAGAAGAGAGCGGCGGCCATGGCCAGAACACCGACGACCAGGCTCAGCTTGCGCCGATTGACCTTGAGGTCAAGCGCCTGCGCGGCGACCGAGAAGGTGTAGATGTTCAGGATATTGGTGGCGATCGGCCCGTGAATCACCAGCAACAACACGGGAATCGCCAGCGCTCCGAAGTTGCCTACGATCAGGGCGCCGGGGTCGACCGATCCGTTCTTCGTAGCGAGCGTGGCGCCGAGGACACCGAGCCAGACCACCGGAATGAATTGGCCGAGAATGCTGACGATGTAGAGCTTCCGCTTGGGAACTGTGCGGCTGACGAATCGCGAGTAATCGGCTGCATAGGTGAACCACGTAATGCCCCAGCCGATGCCGATAGCGGTCATCACGCCGGTCATCGCGACCCAGCGGGCCGTTCCGGTCAGCACATGACCGGCCGGACCCGCGTACCCCCAGTCGATATCGAGCTTGAACCACGCGACCACCGACATGGCGATCAACACCAGGAGGGTCGGTGGCACGGTCCACCGCTCGAAGGTGGCGATGGCCTTGTAACCGGCCCAGGAAATGGCAACCTGCACCGCCATGATCAATGCTGCGACGGCGATCTTCCACCCATAATTGTGCGCCGCCGGATCGACCAACCCAATCTTGCCCAACAGGGCCATGACGAGATCGAGGATGATCCAGGTATTGACCGCGCACCAGCCAATTGCCAGGCATGCCTGAATCGCCGCGGGCACGTATGCACCGCGACGACCAAAGGCCGCTCGTGAGAGCACCATGCCGCTCACACCCGTGCTCTGACCCATCAACACGAACAGGCCGAACAGAGCCATTCCAATCAGGTTGCCAAGTACCAGCACGATCAGGGTGTCGCGCAGGCCAAGGCCGAGGGCGATTCCGAGTGCACCGAGCACCCAATTGATAGGTGCGATGTTGGCGCCGCACCAGATCCAGAACTGTCCCGACACGCTGCGCGTCCGGACAGATTCGGGAATCGGTTGCAGCGTCTGCTCGACACTAGCCGTGGTGTGCGCATGATCCGCAGAGCTCATAGGGAATCCGTCCGCCGGGAGAAAATGATTGTGGTCACATCATCTCTAGCCTGGGCGCCGGGAACAAGATACATTGTGTACGCTGCCGACTTCAATAATTGGACATACTGTCATGCCTATCCCCTTGCGAGACGTACTGTGTGACCCGACGCTGACCGAGGCCAACCCTTTAGTGCTGGCCGGCCCCGCAGGTCTGGAGCGACCGGTTACCTGGGTGCACACCAGTGAGGTGCTCGATATCGCGCCGCTGCTCCGCGGCGGCGAATTGCTGTTGGTCGGCGGCGTCGGCCTGGCCACCGCATCGGCGGAGGTTCGGCGCGAGTACATCCGCGAACTTGCCGCGGCCGGCGCTGCCGGGCTCGCGCTGGAGACGGGTATCAGCATCCCCGCTGTCCCCGAAGAGATGATCACTGAGGCAGAACTGGTCGGACTTCCATTGATCGAGCTCCGCAACGTTGTGCGGTTCGTCGAGGTCACCCAGGCAGTCAACGGTCTGCTGATCAACGAATCCGTCCGTCGCCTCCAGCTCGCCGACCGGGTCGGTCACGCACTGGCAGCTGAACTCGCCGCCGGCGGTGAGACGGCCGACCTGCTGATGATCCTGGCGCGCGAAACGGGCGCCGACTGCGCACTAACCACCGTGACCGGAGAGGTGATTGCCGACGCAAAAGCCGACGAGTCAGTCCCCGTAGCTGCCCACGGCGCACCGCTGAGCTGTCCGATCACCAGTGCCGGTGTGACGGTGGCGGTGCTCACCATGTGCCCGAGCGCCGGTACCGATCTGCTGCTAGTCCAAGCTGCGGCGGATCGAGCGCCTGAAGCGTTGGGTCTGTCGTTATTGAGGTCCAGGCCGCTGACCCGGATCGAGCGGGACACCCATGAGTTCCTGGCCCTCGCCGGTAAGGCATCCCGGCCCGAGCAACGGTTCACCGAGCTCGCCGGAAGATTGGGCATCGCGAGTCGGCCGAGCTTCGTCTGCGTGGTCGCCCGGTTCGACCAACAGATCAGCACTTCCGGTCTCGACGCAGCCTTGCGTCGTGGAGACCGCACGTCAGTCGCGCGCGTCAGTGGCGACACCTTCCAAGCTGTCGTTGCGCTCGGTCAAGGCGCTGTCCGACTGGTCCGGTCCGCGCTGATTGCCGACTTGAGAGCCACCCCTCTGCCTCCTGGCACCAAGGTCACTGTTAGCCCGGGAACCTCTGCAGTGGCTGGTATCTCACGATGCCTGCGTGACGCGACGCTGTCGTTCGAGCTGGACCGGAGTAACGAGGTGGTGGTGGACGCCGCCGATCTGGCCGTGGCGCGCCTACTTGCCGTGATCGGACCTCGTGGAGAGGTGGACGCTTTCATCACCGAGCAGATCGGTGATCTGCTAGCCGCGGACCGCCGTCAGGAGCTGTTCACCACACTGCATGCCTACCTGCGGAATTGGGGCAACAAAACCGACACTGCAGCCGAGCTCAACATCCAGCGCCAGAGTCTGTACCAACGCCTGGCCAAGATACTGGCTGTTCTGGGTGACCCACCGCTGGGATCGCCGAGATGGTCGGGTATCCGGATTGCTGTCGAACTGGAAATCGGCCGACACCGATCAGGCGAACCGAAGTGGTGAGACCTGACCTCCCCGGCGATACACCGGTCTGTCCCGATCCCAGCGATCGTCGTCGAACACCTGGCTCGGCAATGTGAGGGCAAATCCCGCGACGAACTGGTCTTCCGGCTCCCTCGGACGGTGGCGATATGCGGTGCGGGAATGTCAGTTCAGGTTGGTTCGAGAAGGCCGTCCAACGGGCTGGGGTCCCGAGGATCACAGGCCTCCAGTTGACGCGGTCTCTTGCCTGAGTGACCGTGACCGGCCCGCTTCTCCCGGCGGTACCGGGGAACTCACCGCAAACAGTCTCTGAGCTGCGAATGGTGTGGCGGAGGCGGAGGGATTTGAACCCTTTTCTTTGGCGTGTTCGATGTTCGAAGAATCCCTTTGAACAGCTGTTATTGATCACGTCAGGTGACGTCGAGACCCCAGAAATCGCATCATTTTGTGGCCAAATTGTGGCCACGGAACATGCGTGCGCATGGGACTGTGGCCTTCCAGACCTTGCACCTCGATGACTGGTGAAACAGGGATGCTGGAGCTGCGCGGCTACTTCCGCGCGCGGTGCGCGTTGGCCTGTGCCTTCTGTTGCGGTTGGGCGATGAGGGCTGCCGTCACGTGGCGCGATTGCCGCCCTCAACGAGGGGTGGTTCGGACGCTGCCCAACCCAACGCGGTCCCGCCGGATCCAGTCTCACCCTATGCGGGCCGAGAAGGGCGAGTTTCACGACTTTGTCGTCTGGTCACGTTCCGGCCGGTGCCGCGGCCGATCCGCGCCGGGCGGGGCGTGGGCCGACTTACGATGACGCGCAGAACCGTTCCGATGAGTGTTCCTTGTTCCTGACACAGGGGGCTCAGGAACAGGAACAGTGTCACGAAGAGCTGCCCGTCGGAAACGCGGTAGGCATGGCCCACTCGACTGGGTCACGGGCAGATCGGCACTTCAGAACAGGATGGGAACGGACAACATCTGCAGAAAGGCTGAGTCCTATGGTGGGAAGTTCTACTCGTACGGGGGCGAGCTCGTCGCGGTGCCGGTGTCCCAGATCCGCACCGTGCAGTCGTCCCCGCCGGAGATGATCCGGCTGCCGTCGGCGGTGACCGCGACCGCCAACACCGGGCTGGTGTGGTCGCTGAGCGTGGCGAGCTCGTCACCGCTATTCGGTCCACAGATCCGCACCGTGCGGTCGTAGGCGGCCTGGCAGCCGGTGCAAATCATCGGCAAGCTGCCAACCCGCCGACGACGCGGGACGTTCACGTCTTGCGGCGGCGGGCTTCCTCCGCAGAGGCCACGGCGATGGCGAAACCATCGATTTCGTGTTCGAGCTTGCTGAGGTATTCGCGGACTGCCGTGTCCACGAGCTGCTGGTTCGAGCTGATGCCGGTGAACGCTTTGGCCGTGTCAAAGCGCGTCCGAAGACTCACGGACATTCGATAGCCGATCTGCTCCACAGGCTCTGGCCGGCCGGGTCGGCCCCGATGGCGGCGCTGTTCCGGCTGCATGACCTCACCCTCGACACGAATCCATAGATGTATTAATGTTACATATATCGCGACGTGCGACCGTCATGATGTCCGGGTGACGATTGAACTCGCGGAATCAGAAGTCGGTTGGGTGTGGCGGCCCATACTGCGGCATGATGCCGTGGGACTACTGAGGGTTAGGCGAGGGTAGGTCAAGCCAACGACCGGCAAAGTTGCAAACGGCATAGAGGCGGTGTCTTGAAGACAAGTTGCGACCCGCAACTGGTGCCTGCTTCGGTGATCGAGGCGGCATCAGCCGCAGGGTGGCCGGGCGTTGTGCTACCGCAGCGGACCATCTTCGATGTCCGGGTCTATCCGGTGGTGGAACCTATGCCGTTCGCTTGGCGGGTTCGTGCGACAGCGGGGGCTGAGCTGAACCGGCCGACGTTGGCGATGTGGGAGCAGTGGCAAATCGGTATGGCCGTGGAGATCCCCCCATCACCGCTGGCCATTGTCGGGTTTGTCGCGACGACGACGTTCAGGTCGGCGATGAACGCGGTACGCGGTTTGGCCGGCTTCGGGTCAGGTCTGATCTTGTCGGCGTCGGCGCGTCCACCCACTCCGTGGCAGATCAGGACCGCCGACTTCGACGAAGTGTCCTTAGCCTGGGACTCGGATGACGGGGTTGTGCTGCTCAGCGGAGGACGGATCGGTCCGGTTGCCACAGCGCGCAGGATTGTTGCGACTCGGTGGATCGAGGAGGTCCTTTTTGATTGGGCGCTTCGCGCTGGTGTTACGGCACCCGCGGGCGAGCCAGTGCTCGCCACGCCTTGAGGTTCGGCGCCGGCGTCCAGCTGCGGCTGCCACCGGGTTTGTTGATCACGGAGATCGCGTTGGCTTGCGCTTCGCCGCAGAGTTCGATCCACAGTTCCTGGCGATCGGCTGGCACCGCTGGCGTCATGACGCGTTGAGCAAGTGCGGAGATCGCCGCGGCGGAATGTTCGAACGCGTACCGACCGGGGTCGTTGCTGTCGGCGATCCAGTCGAGGGTGCGTCCGTAGCAGCAAACGCATGGGCACGACCAGATCGGCAGGTCCGGATTCGCGGCGACTCCCTTCACGATGCCGTCAAGGATTCGATAGGCCATAACCGCGGGTACGACCGCGGCGATCTTCGGTCCCCATCCCGGATCGTTGTCGTCGGACTCTGGCATCGGGTAGAGGTGCCGCAGGGTCGACGTTGATCCGATCGCGGTCGCGGCTGCGCCGAAAGCGAGTGCACCGACGGCGGAGACATCCGATCTCAGCTTTAACACTGGCGTGTCGACGGACGCGAGGACACGGACGAGCCCACACACCGCGTCAACGGACGCCAGCGGGTCCGCTTCGGATTCCAGGATCAATGCCACCGGGACACCAGCGGCTTTGACCTCTTCAATGAGGACATCGAAATCCACTGTCAGCCAACGGATGTGGAGTGGTAGCTGGGTGATGACGTTCGGGCCGAACTCAACACCGCATCTCAAAATGCCCCGAAGGCCGAGGACGTCGCCGGCGCCGATGTACCCGGAGTCGGTCATCGCCCACGGGATGTGAAGCGCCCGCTGGAAGTCGATCCAGTGCTGGGTGGGCAGTTCTCTGGCGACCCGGCGGTGAACGCCGCCGTAACGATGTCGGTCGAGGAGAATGCTTGCGGCTGGGTTTGCCCTGCGCAGAGTGATGACAGCGTTCCTGGTCGTTGACGTCTTGGCGGCGGTCAAAACGGCACCGATTCCCAACGTTCGGGTCAGCGGGCCCAGTTGGGCAGCTTTCGATGCCGGGCAATGAACCATGAACCTGGGCCCGAGGTCGGACAGGGGGTCGTCGTCGCCGAAACACAGTTGACCGTCGAAGATCATGAAGAGACCACCCTTAGTTGGGGTCGGGTGTCACCGTTGTCGTGGAGATAGCGGCGGCGGAAGTTGTCGGGCAGCATCAGACCGACGGTCGCGAGTTCCTCGTCGGTGTAACCATGTTCGGTTCGGTGGCGGGCGATCACGTCGTCCAGAAGTTGCGGCTCCTCGTCCGGGAGCCGACCAGGTTCGGCGCTGTGCCAACCCAACTGGGACAACTTCACCCGGAACTCGCGGAACTGCCGGTCGCTGATCAGATCGAGAGATTTCGCTCGCTGAATGAGCGCCGCTACCGATACGCGCCACTCAGCTTTCAGACCAAGGAGCTTGTTGAAGTCCCGGGTCGTCAAACCCCTTAGCTGCGGACGGATCTCGTCGGCGGGCATCAAGAACTCCGCCGCGAACCTGTTCGCTTGATCCTCCTGCTCCTCGTTCGGAACCACATGCATGGTGATGTGGCCCAGTTCGTGGCAGGCGGTGAATCTCAGCCGATCAACCGGCAGACCGTTGTTGATGACCATTAGCGGTGGATGGCGCGGCGGCCAACTACTGAACGCATCCTGACCGGCGGTGCCGACTGGCCTGATCACCACAACGATCCCGGCAGTGTCCAGCAGGCCGAGGACATCGCGAATCGGCCCGCTCGGTACCCGCCACTTGGCGCGTGTCAACCGGGCAATTTCCTCGGCGTCGCCATCGTAGTCATCGATGTCCATCCGATCGACGGTGATATCGGTGGACATGTCAACGCCGTTCAATAAGCCATTGACCGTCAATTGCGTGAGGTGGCTGATCGCTTCAATCCTCTTCGCGGCACCTACAGTCACGCGGCTCTTCCGCCGCCGGTGAAACAGACACGACACCTCCAGACCGCGCTGCACATCAGTGTTCTCCAGGAGTGCGACCGGGCAATTCAACGCGGCAGCCACCGCCTCCAGCCGATCACCGCGCATCTCAGTCAGGCCATTCTCGACCTTGGACAGGTAGCCCTGAGTGAGTCCAGCTTTCTCGGCGAGCTCGCTCTGCGACCAGCCCTTCGCCTCGCGGACAAGGGTGACCATCGCCCTGTTCGCTGCCATCACGCACCTCCTACGGACGCGCGGCCGGTTTCTTGGCTGTCACCCGTCGAGCTGCGGAGAACTGGCTTACCGGGCAAATTCGACAGCGTTGCGGTTTCCGAGCGTGCCTTCGCCGGCGAACGCAGCCGAAACCAATACAGGACGTTGCTCCCAAGCGTGACAGACGCCGTGACGTGAAGTAGCCGCATGCCGGTGCTGTCGAGGACGTACCGGATCGTGAGCAACTTCGGAAACGGCATCCCCGGAAAAGTGACCAAACCCCGGTGAAACGACAGCTCGCGCTGCCGTTCAGTCGTGCCTGCACAGATCGCCAGGTCCGTCGTGAGCTTCTTGAACCGTACCTGGACCAACCCGTCCGCCAGCACCACAATTGGTCGCTTATACCGCATCACGATCTGCGCCGCCCGCACCAATGTGAACGCGCGCTGGACCCGGGCTGAGATGAAGTCCGAGAGATCGAACGCGCGCGCTGACGGACCCAGCACTCCGCGCTGCACCGGCGCCGCGACTCCCAACTCTTCCCAATCAGCCCACGCCTTCGTTACCGCAGCGAACACCAGACGTTCGAACCGCCGGATGATCCGCCTCGCGCGCCGGCGGGGAATCGGATGCGTCAGGTCAAGGAGCAGGGCGATCGTCACTCTTCGACTCTAACACGACTCGGAATATTTTGGAACCTAAATGCCGGGCATGTTGTCCACCCGGCACAACCAAGAACACCGCATTTCCACCAGGTTGCGACGCCCGGTTTGCCATCTACATTTCGCGATGCAAGCTGGCTCGACCAAAGTTCGAAGCCACGAGACCCCAGCACCGAGTCCACGATTGGGCCGGCGGACACGGACCAGCCATGGCTAAGACCTGGACCCGCGGAATGGTTGCCTCGTGCTCGGCGTACGGTTCGTCAACTGATGACCTGGGTGTCGGGCACCGTGCGAGCGGCCCGGTTCGGTGCCGACGACTCTGAACCCGAGGTCCGACCGCCCTCGCCCGAGACGAATAGCTTTGACGGTCAGGGTGACGAAGAGCTTCTCGACGAAGGCCGGAAGAGATCGCGGGGGCCGCTGTACAACAACCGGATGCCGGGGGTGCCCGACAGACGTCGAGCACGGAGCGTCCCACTTCGCTCGGGATTCAACCGGACGGAGGCCTCGCCTAGGAGGTCAAAGCCCGTCGACCAAATCTGTACAGCGTCTGTGCCAAGGTCCGTGATGCGTAGCCAACTGAACGGGGCGGGGACATCTCCGTGCCAGGTCACGTCATCGATGTCTCTGGCTTTCCGCCTCCATTGCCGGAGGCGCCGACGCCTGGCTTGCGACAAGAAGAGGTCCCAAGCGGGTCGGGATTCGGCGCTCGGCCAAGCTTCGTCTAACGCATACCAGGGGTCGAGGTCCTTGATCCATTGGCGCATCTCCCCCACCGTGTCGAACTCGGCAGCAGTGCTGACGGCGGCATTCACGGCGGCCAGTCGATGGTCGAACCCGGAACGGATGAGCAGCGATGCGGACCGGTTGAAGGTTCCTGTTTCGATCGCTGTCACGGCAGCTCCGCTAATTGTCTCGACGAGGACGTTGCCTTGGGCGGCCTCGAAGACCCGAGCGGCCTCCATGCCCCAAACCAGGCGATAGACTAGATCGGATTCAACAAACTGCGCGATCGCGACGCGATCCCCAGTTAGGTCTGCAAGGCTCAGTCCTTGGACCCAATGGAGAAGCACTTCGGTCCAGTCGTCCACTGCAACTTCAGGGGCGAAGGTCTCCAGCCCAAAAACGGTCGCAGCGATCTCGATAAGGTGGTCGCACGCGGCAGCAGGATTGTTGTTGGCAAGGTCAATTTCGACCTGATTCATCAGCTCGATCATCTGCGCCGAGACCGCGGAGAGGCCTGACCCTGCGTCGGCGCCCAACCCGGCCAGATACCAGCCGCGACGCTGAGATGGGGATGACGTCCGCCAAAGGTGTCGAACTCGGCCCATCACCAAGTCACGGACGGCCGTGGCTTCGCGGTTGTCGCGGCGGCCTAATTGGCGCTCCCACAACGAGTCAACGAGTGAATCAGCCATCACCTGAGTTGCGGCATCCGGGTCGTCGTCGTAGGCGCCGTCGCCGATGATGCTGAGGATGCCAATATCGAGCAAGGAAAGGTTGGATTTCCATGCGGCCGCAGCCGTCGCCTGGTCGTCTACCGATTCTCGCTGCAAAACCGGGAGGGTCCAGTCGGGGCCACCGGTGAGGTAGTCGAGGAAGGGCTCGATGGTCTCGGATCCACGAGAATCGGTGATCCGCCGGACCAGCGCGAGGCCCACCGAAATGAGGCCCGAGTTTAGCGCCTTACCTCCTTCGCCTTGCGTCAGCTGCAGCCAGTCGCGCCGCAGTCCCTGGCGCTGAAACTGACGCGGCTCGAAGATCGGGTAAAGCACCAACCCCTCGGTGTCGACGAACGCCCGCCCGGCTCGCCCAATGACGTTGGAGAAATCGGAGCCCTTTAGCAGTTCGCGACCGCGTTTGAGACCGTGGAACAGCACTGCCGATGCCGATAGGTTAAGCCCTTGTGCAAGGGTCGGCGAGGCGATGGTGACCTTCAACCTGCCCTCGTGGAGGAGTCTCTCCACCTCCCTGCGAAACGGCCCCGGCAAGGCTCCGTGGTGGATGGCGATACCGAGCTCGAGGCACTTCAGGATCGGGTGATCGGCACCGAACCACTCGGCTCCTACAACGAGGGCGCCGGCCAAATCTACATTCTCCGGAAGGACACTTCTGATGAGGCCCTGCCCGTGCAGCTTGATGATCTCGCGCGCATAGGGCTCAACTGAATTGCGTTGAGGGCAGAAGACAAGAACTGTTTGGCCTTCCTCGATTAAGCGCCACGCTGTCGCGATGACCAACTCACGCTGGTCCGCGGGAAACAGTTTCTTACGCTTGCCTGCCGGCTCCTTGGCCTCGAAGTATCGCGGAATGAACGGTTGGTCAGACCCGAGCGTGATCGCCAGCCGCGCGTGATCGCCGAGCCACTCGACGAGGCCGAACCGTTGCAGTGTCGGGCGCCAAGTCTCCTGGTGCAAAGCGTCGGGTTCATCATCGGTAATCCAAGCGACGAAGTCTTCCAACTCTGTACCGGAAGGGAAAACGGCGGACAGGCACACGATCCGACGAGTGGAAGCATCGGGGCGGCGCAAGAGTCGCTGAATCTGGGCCTCATATCGCACCTCACGCTCGGACGCGCCGATCATGTGGCCCTCGTCGAGCACAACTAGCCCGACGTCGTCCAATATCGAGGGGTCAGACCGCAATGCGAAGTCCAGCTTTTCCGGGGTGGCGACGACGATATGGCTCGAGCGCAACGTGTCATCATCTACGTCGCTCATCCCCATGCTGCCGTACAGGGAAGACACGCCCAGGCCGAGCGGACCGAAGGTCCGCGCCAGAATCCGCTCGGTTTGTGCAGACAGCGCCCGCAGCGGGGTGACGTAGACCGTGCGCCGCCCTTGCGCCAGACACGCCAAGATGGCTAGCTCGGCGATCCGGGTTTTGCCTGCGCTGGTGGGAAGGGCGACGACGAGGTCGCGACCATCAGAGAAAATCCTTTCCACGACGTGCAGCTGGGAGGGCCAAAGGTCGATCTCGGACCGTCCTCGCGCGAGGAGGCATTCGATGAAGGTAGCGCGCAGATACCTCCAATGACCAACCTTGTCTTCGCCGGCGGCTAGCAGGTCGATTGGAACGTTATTGCCGATGCTCGTGTCGAAAAGGTCTCCGAGCATCCGACGAGTAAGCCGGAAGACCCACCAGGGTCCGGGAGCACTGACTTCAAGCGAGGCACGCTCGCCAAGACCCAGATCTTCCTGCGCATTGGCGAGAAGGCCGCGATCTCCAACCTCGATGCCGTAGAGACCCGTGGACACAGCAGAGAGGTAGTTCTCGCTCAGCAGCAAAACCACCGGTCCGAGCGAATGGACTCGTTCGTTGACTGCTGAATTGTCGTCGACGGACAGGGAAGCGAGCAGAAAGCCGTCCGAAACCTCCACAGAAGTTCGCAGCAGCCGTGCGCGCTCCTCGATGGCGTCGAGCCTGCGCGTCGTCAGATCCGCCAGAGTTAGCTCCATCGGCGTCAACTGGCCTGACGCCTGGCTCGCTTGCATCAGCGAGAAGGCACGGGCGGCGTAGCCACCAAGATGGCTGGCGGCGCCCGCAATAAGCCTATGGAACATAGCGTCGGGGGCATCCGCGGCGTTGCGAGTCGCCGCTTCCAAGGCGTACGAGCTCTGAATAAATGCCAGTCTGGCGACCTCGACCTGTCCTGTCGAGTCCCCGTCGCCGTCGCCGTCTGCCTCTAACTCCTCAAGGACGTTCAGCCCGTTGGCGAGCAATGCATAGCCATAGTGGAGGAGGTCGGCGTCGAGGAAGGTGCTGAACTCGGGCGATCCATCCGGAAGTACGCCGTCCCGACGGATCATTGACTGAGCTTGTCCGCGGGCCAACAGCCGGCCGCGGAAGCCCGAATCCGTGGCGGCGTTTAGGCCAGCGACTAGAGACTGTGCATCACGGGGCACCGGTGACTACCTTTTCGAAAGCGTCATTTATAAACCTCTGATGATCCTGGACTCGTAGAATGACGGTCAGCTGGGGAACCGAGCCCACGTACGCCTTCAGATCAGCGCTTACGTGTGCGCTCGGGTCGCCTGCTGTCAGCAGAAACATCAAGTGACCTACGCGATCGGGCCTCACGCCGTCGTTCAGCTGCATGTCCAGCACAGCCGCGCCAATGTCTTGATTGGATGACTTTAGGAGCCGCGTAGCGAACTGGGACAGCGAATGCGGGGATGGCATCTCGTCATTGCGGTCGAGGCCCTCGCGGGCGGACTTGACCGTGGCCGCGCCAAGTGAGACGCGGCTCTTCGCCTCCGCTTTCACGAGGTGCAACCGTGAGCTCTTATCGATCCGCGCGGCGAGCACGTCGTCACCTCTCATGGCCCACTCCTGGTGGTCACGGTCGATGAGCCGGCTTGGACCAACGACGTAACCGCATTCCTCGTCGAGATAAGCCGTCGCCAAGATCTCGCCCATGTCTCCGGATCGGGCGCTCTTCTTCGTTGGGAGCCTGTCGCGCAGGAAGACCGCGACCATTGGCTTGCCGAACCTCTCAGCGACCAGCGCGAGAGCTTCCGTGTCGGCGTATGAATCAGGGAGCTTGCTGGCTAGAAGCCCAATACCCGTGGAGTCGTCATGAGAGTGGAGCGCGTGGACCTTGTGGGCGGCGACCGACGCCAGCGCTGCCTTCGAGCACCAGCTGCCAAACGTGTTCACGCTGCCGGACATTTTGCCAACCCCCGCCGACCTGTGGCCCAATCAGTACGCTCCACTATGCCTCCGCACTTCGACATCGACATCTGGCCTGAGGCAGCATCGCACAACTCAGCGCCAGGATGCCGCTATATCCAGCCGTCGAAGCGCGAGCGCAGATCCGGGATGTTCTCCGACTTCTCATCAGTCTCTACCGCGAAGCAGTAGATGCTCAATTACATCTCCTGGGGCAGTGACGGCCGCCTGATTCAGGCCCTCGGATGCGGTGCAGCGTTTCATAAACATCACAAGCAGCACCGCCAGGCCGATTGTGGCGACTGAGCCTCCGACTTTCGGCCCATTGCGCGATGCCCATCGTGGACCTCACTATTGACGCAGTGCTCGCGGAGCCTCGCTGCACCGCAGCGCGGTCGTACGGAGCCGCTGACCGAACCGAGCAAGCGAGAGCCCGTCATTCAACTCGAAACTCATCGCACCTAGCCGTCCTGGGCCGACGCGATGCTGGGCCCGCGAAGACGTCCGCGGGGATCTGATGCGCTGCGGGCACCGTTGTCGAAACTCCTGCTACGGCAGGGCATCCTGTGGGCCGGTGGACAGGCATGGACTGGCCGTCACGAGAACTGGCTGCGGCAGCAACACTTCGACCTGCCAGGCCGGCAACTGGCGTTCGATTCCGACTTCGAGGCCATGCTCATGGCCGTGTCCCGCCGCGACCGTCTCGACAAAGCGATCACATTGATGGCCGGCGACAGCAACTACACCCCGGTCGTGCGCCGACTCAGTTTCCTGCGCGGGGTGTCCACGTTGACCGCGTTCGGATTGGCCATGGAAGTCGGGACTGGCAGCGGTTCACCGGGTCTACGATCGGTGCCTACCTCGGCCTGGTGCCCACCGAGCACTCGCCCTGCGGATCCCGGTCGCAGGGATCGATCACCAAGACCGGGAACACCCACGCCCGCAGGCTCCTCGTCGAGGCGGCGTGCCACCACCGCAACACCTACCCCCAAGCCAGTGTCGTGATGCAGGCCCGCTGGGCCCTCGCGTCGCCGGCCGCGGAAAACGCGGGGCCATCAGGGCAATCGCCGGCCGCACGCCCGGTGGGAGGCCAACAACGCCAGGAAAAGAAGCCCGTCGTGGCCAACGTCCCCGTCGCCCGCGGAACTGCCCGGGTGGTGCTGGTCGTTGGCCATGATGACCGAGTGACCCCCCCACCTCACAGACGGCCGGGCGGCGGCTGATCCGTCGTGGCAGCGCGTGGAGCAAACCCGCGGTACAGCTATGGGCATCAACGGTTTTCGTTGCCACGCCCGTCTTCTAGACCAGCCGGAACGCTCCAGCCGAACAGCCCGTCCTGCGGTACCCAACCCGCGAATATCAGTCTGACCGCCCGTCGCCAGTGACACGCTCACGACCGATCAGCCGCCGCTCGGCCCACAGCGAAAAGCGCCGGAGGAAGATCTCCGGACGCCACTCAAATCTGCCCGCTCGACAAACTGATCTTCATATCAGTGGCTCACCAAGCGTGGACCTGGCCGGACTGGCCGAAATCCCGAGAGAGTGGCGCATCTATGGGCTGACTCCAGTATCGCTCGAGCCGGTCAAACCCCGTTTGTGGACGCTCCGTCCTGCTGCCCACATCGCTTCGTCAGACAGCGCGGAGATCCCGAAGTACTTCCGACCAGCCTGTTGAAGGGCAGCTCTGCGATCCCACTGGCTGTCTCGCAGCTCTTTCCAACGCTCAGTAGTCGGTAGCACATTTGGGCCAAGAACGGCATTATTGACAGCCGTGTCGGCATCCAGGAGCGCCTGCACTGCCACAACAATCTCCTCCGGTGCGATCAGCCGAAGCCTCGTGAGCGATGCTGACTGCTGCTCCCGAGCGTCCTTCGCGGTCCTCTCGATCGCATCGAGATCAGAACTACCCTTGCTTCGAGCGTCGAAGCCCTTCTGCCCAGCGGAGCGGTAACTGGCGTCGACAAGGTCGACCAAAGCTTGCACGGTGGCGTCCCGCGCCCACTTCCTCTGCTCTCGACGGCCCGAGATGTACAGCGTTGTTCCCGAGAAGGTGGCCGCCACGATCGCCGCGACTGCACTGATCACAGCAGGGTTCATCTCGACGGTCGCCTTCGTTACTAGAGTTTCTTGATCCGGATTCGCGGGCCCTGTACCCGATTCTGACGCTTCCAGTCTTGACCAAAGACTTCAGCTCAGCGGGCAGGGAGAACCCCAGATAAGGCTAGGGTCTTCACCTGTGGGAACCGGGCGGCGCTGATCCGCATCGAGGTGCCGTTGACCGCCCTGGACGCGACCTGCCTGCCCAGCACCGCCGCCAGGTATTTCCTCATGGGACCAGACCTCGTCCCAGGCCTGGTCGCCGAGCGGACGCGATCACCGGGCCTTTAATTCCCGCGCCAGGAACCGCACGCCAACGCCGATGTCCTTCCCCGCCGCCCCGCCGCCCCAGGCCCGACCCGTTGTGGTGACGGTGGTATCGGTGACCATCTGCCGAGTACTCATCGGGCGATCCGCAGATCGGGCGCAGCTTGGTGGGGGGTGTCCATGTTGAACAGGTCGTGGTAGTCGGAGGGTGACCGCCGACCGGTCCCGCCGCGGCCGAGGCATGCCTGCGTGCTGGTCGCCTCCCAGGAGCGGTGCTGGGTGACGCACCAGACGATCACCGAGCCGGCGCACGTGGCCACCGCCGGGGGTGCTGAGCACGGCGTTCAAGGAACGCGCCGTCGCCGCCCGGCGCAGCACACCGCGATCAGCGTCATCCCGGCGTTGACGTCGACGAACCGGCGATCGCCGACGGGCCCACCGAGTAGTCGTTCCCGCCCATCCCCACGTAGTAATCCCGGCCCAACCGCACCCGGTTCACCGTCCCCGTCATCGGCGAGACCGGCGGCAAACCCATTCATCCCCGCAACGTCGACGCTGATGTGCTTGCCCGGTTGTTCCCCGGTACGGCGCAGCACCCTGCTGTTCGCCGCCGGCAGCCACCCGGCGAGCTGCTCGTTGTAATCCGCGGGTGAGGTGAACGAACGGCCC
>JBBRSR010000025.1:0-48941 GCA_038245175.1 Mycobacteriales bacterium
CACTTCCAGGGCCAGATCGTCCAGGAAACCATGGAACCGGGTCAGCCCATCGGTGCGCCGCTCCCCCAGATCCACACACACCCGATCCCCTGGAGTGGGCGACAGCTTCCCGTCCGGGTCCACCCGCAACCGGATCTGCTCGACCAGCGTGCGCAGCTGCCCCGGGTCCAACACGTGTCCCTGATCGACCAGCACCTGCTCACACGCCTGTGCGGTGGCCAAATCCAACGCGGCGGGCAGCTGGTTCATCCCGCGGGCGATCACCCCGGCCTGCGCCCCACCGATCGACGCGGATTCCACCGCTCGGGCCAGCACCGGCAAAACCGGTGGGGTACTGCCGCCGGACAGCTGATCCTGCGGATGCACCGACCGGGCCACCGCGACCCGGGACCCGGCCTCCCCAGCGGAGAGCAACAGAACATCCCGGAGCAACGCACTGGTCGAGGTGAACCCGCGACGAGTGGCCAGGTGCCGCTGATCGACCTCGTCGACCAGTAACACCTGGACCCCGAACAACTCCCGCCCCACCGCCTCCACCGCGTGCAACCGGGCCAGCACCCCGTCGTCGGGCAGCAACCCCCACCGCAGGTCCCGGGCCCGCCGCAAGCAGTCGGCAGCGACCGAGAACAGCCGGCAGGCTTCCTCGTCTACCGATACCGACATCGTGGTCATACCCGAAACGCGACGACCCGGCACCGACACTGACCCTGGCAAAACCGCAGGTCAGCGAACCACCTACATGACGAAATGATAACGATTCCGAACGCTTGTCCGGAGCCGCTCACTGGACCAGCAGTAGCCGGGTCCAGGCGTCGGCCAGCCAGTCCTGAAATTGCGCAGGTGTCCAGGACCGTTCGTGGACGAGCAGGTCCCAGTACTCGGCGGCGTTCATGCTCCAGATGATGTCGGCCACCTGATCGTCTGTCAGGTCGTCGCGGACTTCACCGGTGGTGCGGAGATGAGCGGCTATCCTGCGCATGTTGGTGGCCCGTCGATCGCTGATCTCGCTCCATAGCAAGGCGCAGTCGCGGTCGGTGGTCGAGGCGTCCCGCAGCGCTAGGAAGACCGGCGCCATTCGCAGCTGGATGCTGGTGATCGCCTGGGCGTAGATGGCGATCTGCTCGCGAGCGGTGGCGGCCGCATTCATCCGCGCGACGTAGTCCCGCTGTTCGCCCGGGATGGCGTGCTCGGTACCCGAGATCGCGGTTTCCACCAGCTCACGCAGCATCGCCGGCTTGCGCCCCACGGTTGCGTAGACGGTGTCCACCGAAACCCGCGCCTGCGCGGCGATTTCGGCGATGGTGGTCGCGGAGTAGCCGTTGGCGACGAACAGCGCCCTAGCCGCGGCGAGTACCTCGCGGCGGGTGGCCGCTGCCTGCTCCAGGCGCCGCGGCGAGCGGTAGCTCCGCTTGCTGACGGGTTCCCCCTTGACGCCTTCGATCATCAGTCGTACCTTCACCTTATTCATCCGAAGCCAGTTCGGATAAATCTATCAGGAGGAACTCTCCATGGTCTACGCCTACACCCAAGATGTTCCCATCAGCGAGGATCTCTACCGACGGATCATCAACAACATCGGCCCCGAACCGTTGACCGGCGCACTGCTGCACCTGTGCGTCCGAGAGGCCGACGGACGCCTGCGCTACATCGACGTCTGGGAGTCTGAGGAGGCATGCGGTCGGGCATTCGACGAGCGGATCCATCCCGCGGTCGATGCCGCTTTCGGCGGCAACCGACCGGGCGCCGAGCCGACGGTCCACCCCCTGGACGTGCTGCACGCCAGCGGCGCGCTGCTCGAACCGACCTGGTCATGACCGCCGCCGGTCCGGTGACGGCATCCGGCGACACCATGGAGGCGGGTGCCCGGGTCCTTGCGATCCCGCCCCCGGCTTACTACGGTGCGGCCTTCGCAGTCGGCATGCTCCTGCGGTCGGCGACCGTCCCGCTGGCCATCGGCGGGCACCCGGCGACCGTCGTCGTCGGCGTCGTCGTTCTGGCTGCAGGAGCCGGGCTGGCGCTGGCCGGAGTCGCAGCCGTCGTGCGGCATCGGACCACGATCGTGCCGCACCATGCGGTGTCAACGCTGGTGACCAGCGGTTCCTACCGGCTGTCCCGGAACCCGATGTACGCCGGGCTGGCCATCACTTACCTGGGAGGTGCCCTGCTCGCCGGGTCATGGTGGCCGGTTCTGCTATTGCCGGTCGCACTCGTCGCGGTGCGCCGCATCGTCATCGACCCGGAAGAGCGTTACCTCGCGGCCCGCTTCGGCACAACCTTCGCCGACTATCGCCGTCGAACCCGACGCTGGCTCTGATTCTGGGCACGTCGCAGCCAACATAGGCAGAATTCCCGATGTCACGGGCCTCGGGGCCAGCTTTCCTGAAGGAGTCAGAAACACCACCTCCTGAGCAGGAGCCTCATCGTGACCGCCGCAGCGCTCTCGGCAGGATTCGCTGCGCGCGACCCGGAATCGATCCGGGCCGTCTATCAGCGATACAGCCGTCTGGTGTATACGGTCACCTACCAGGTATTGGGTGATGCCGGTCTGGCCGAGGACGCAACCCAGCAGTCGTTCCTGCAGGCCTGGCGGGCTGCGGACACCTTCAATACCGATCGCGAACTGGGGCCGTGGCTGTGCATGATCGCGCGACGGGTGGCCATCGATGTCTATCGGCGGGAGCGACGACATCGAGGCCATCAACAGCTCGACCCGGCCGATCCCGCCCTCGTCACCCACCCCCCCTCGGCGGATCAGCTTGCCGATGTCTGGGAGGTTCGCCAGGCACTGGACCGGCTACCGGACGCGGACCGTGAGCTGATCCGCCTGCAGCACTATCGTGGGCTCACCCAGATCGAGGTCGCCCAACACCTCGAGATACCGGTGGGCACCGTCAAATCGCGCACCTATCGCGCCCATCGGCGACTGGCCAAGCTGCTCGGGCACCTGCGCGCCGACCAGGAGCTTCAGCACTGTTCGCGCCAGGATTGAGCATCCGCGCCAGAATTCCTGGCGCGGATGTTGAATTCGGGCGCGGAACGTATGGGCGCGCACTAGCCTCACGGGGTGCGGCTGCTCGAGCGGGACGCGGAGCTCACGGCGCTGGGTTCGTACTGGGCCGAGGCGCTCACCGGCCGCGGCAGGTTCATTTTCCTCGGCGGCGAGGGCGGCGCCGGGAAAACATCGGTGGCTTTCGAATTCGCCCGACGCATAGCCGGACGGGCTCGTTTCCTGGTCGGCACCGCTGATGCCGGGGCGACTCCACGACCTCTCGGCCCGCTGATCGACGTGGCCGACACGCTCGGCGTGCAGGCCGAAATCAACAACCCGGACGTCCGCCGGGCGTCGCTGTTTCCGCTGGTCCGCGCTTCACTCGGCCGATCACCGACCCTGTTACTGCTCGAGGACATCCACTGGGCCGACGAAGCCACCCTGGACCTCATCCGATATATCGGGCGCCGGATGGACGGCCTACCGATGCTGGTAGTGGCTACGTTCCGCGACGACGAGGTCACCGGAACACACCCGCTGGCCGCCGTCATGGGCGATCTGGCGACCACGGCCAGCGTCAGCCGGATGCAGTTGCCCCTGCTCACCGCCGCTGCCGTCGCCGAACTGGCGCGGGAAGCCGACCACGCGGTCGACGTCGCCGCCCTGTATCGAAGCACCGACGGGAACCCGTTCTTCGTCACCGAAATCCTCGCTGCCGGCACCGACAGACTCCCGGCCACGGTTCGCGATGCCGTGGCGGCGCGGGCCGGCCGGTTGACCGTGCCAGCCCGCCGCGCATTGGACGCGGCAGCCGTGATCGGCGCGACGGCCGAGATCGCCATCGTGCTCGCCGTGTCCGGACAGGCGTCCGGACTCGCCTCGACCGGGATCGACGAGTGCGTACAGGGCGGGGTCCTGCTCGACCGGGGAACATCAGTGGCCTTTCGGCATGAACTGGCTCGCCAGGCCATCCTCGATGCGCTGCCCCCCGGCACCCGGGTCGACCTGCACCGCAAGGTCCTGGTTCAGCTCACCACCGCCGGCAGCAAGGACCACCGACGACTCGCCCAGCACGCGGTCGCCAGCGCGGACTCAGCCGCGGTGATCGTGCACGCACCGCGGGCCGCGCTGCAGGCAGCCCGCCTGGGTTCGCATCGGGAGGCCGCCGAGCATCTGCGGACGGTCCTGCGCCACGGCGCCACCCTGGCCGCCGCGGACCGCGCCGACCTCTTGGAGCGGCTCTGCTACGAGTGCTACCTCACTTCCCAGCCGGCCGAGGCCCTCGACGCGCGCCGCCGGGCATTGGCATTGCACGAGGAAGCCGGCGACACCCGCCGAATCGGCGTCGATCAGCGCTGGATCTCGCGACTGTGCTGGTTGCTCGGCCGCACCGCCGACGCCGAGCGGTTCGCCGCGGACGCCGTCGCCACGCTCCAGCCACTCGGGGCCGGCTCGGACCTGGCGATGGCCTATAGCAACGTGTCAAACCAGCGGATGCTCAGTGGAACCACCCAGGACGCTCTCGCCTGGGGCCAGCGGGCCTTGGACGTGGCGCGCGCCGTGGGTGATCGCGAGGTCGAGGCGCACGCCCTGAACAACACCGGCACCGCACTCATGCGCCGCGGCGACCCGCAGGGTCGGATCCGCCTCGACCTGTCGCTCGAGATCGCGCTCGCCGACGATCTGGAGGAACACGCCGCCCGGGCATGGACGAACATCGGCGTCCTGCAGGCCTCCGAGCGCAGCCTTGGCGGCGCCGCGCAGACCTTCCGCAGCGGGATCGCCTACTGTGCCGAGCGCGACCTCGAATCATCGATGCTGTACATGCAGAGCTACCTGGCCGGGGTCCTGCTCGAGCAGGGCAACACCGAGGTGGCCGTTCGGATGGCACAGGAGGTGTTGCGGCATCCGCATTTTTCGCCGACCAGCCGGATCCCGGCGCTGCTGGCCACCGGGCTCGCCGGGATCCGGCGCGGCGACCCCGGCGTCGGCGCCCAGCTCGCAGAGTTACAGGGCCTTGCCGGCAGCACGGCGGAGCCACAGCGCAGCCTGCCGGTAGCGCTGCTGCAGGCCGAGGCGGCCTGGACCGCCGGCCGGAGCGAGGACATCGTCGCCCTCACCGACAAGGTATGGGCTGCCCGGGCGGGGGGCCAAGAACCGTGGATCATCGGCGAGTTGGCCTGGTGGCGAACCCGCGGCGGCGCCACCGACGCTGTGGAACTGGAATCATCCGCATTCGACCTGCCAGAGCCGTTTGCGCTGATGAGCGACGGCCGGGTCCGCGAGGCCGGCAACGCCTGGGCCGCCATCGGCCGGCCGTTCTGGTCGGCGCTCGCCCTCGCCGCGGGTGGCCCGGCCGAGACCGCGGAGGCGGTGGCGATCCTGCTGCGGCTGGGCGCCACGGCCAGCGCTCAGGCCGTCCGGCGGGATCTCGCGCAACGCGGACTCCCCGTTCCGCGAGGCCCGCGAAACCTGGGCAGGGCCAACGCCGCAGGTCTGACCGCCCGCGAACTCGACATCCTGGGCTACCTCGTGCAGGGTCTGTCCGACGCGGAGATCGCCGCCAAGCTCACCCTGTCACAACGCACCGTCGGACATCATGTCTCGGCCGTGCTGCGCAAACTCGGCGTGCCGTCGCGATCCCGGGCCGCCGCGGCGGCCGCCCGGATTCTGGGCACCTCGCAGCCAACATAGGCAGAAATCCCGATGTCGCGGGTCTCGGCGGCAGCTTTCCTGAAGGAGTCAGGAACACCCCACTCCCGAGGAGCCTTCCATGCCACTGTTCATGGACGTACACAACACCGGCGACACCATCGCCCTGAACGATGTCGCCCACGCCCACGCAGCCGACCTGAAGTGTCAGGACAGCCACGGTGTGCACTTTCTGCGCTACTGGGTCGACGAGGCCCACGGCAAGATCTTCTGCCTGGTCGACGCCCCCGACTCCGACACCGCCGCCGCCGTCCACCGCGAGGCCAACGGCTTCGCCGCCGACGAGATCTACCAGGTGCAAGAAGGCGCCTGAACCTGAGCGCTGCAACACTTTTGACCTCCGCGCAATAGACGTAACCGTTGCGCGGAGGCCAAGGTTGTTACACCGACGCACAATGGGGTCCAACGAGAGCCAACGAAGTCCGTGAGCGAAGGAACATGATGTCGGTGAGTGGTCAGGTGGGTACCGTCCGCAGGCTCGGGCTGACTCCCCTGAAGGGAGCTGCGCACACCCACCCCCTGCGCATTGTCGTCGACCATCACGAGGTGCTCGGCGATCGCCGCTGGGCGCTGATCGAGACGCGGGGCCGGGAGCTGCGGGTCGTTCGGACGGTGGACTCCCCCGCCGTGATGACCGTGCGCGCTCACTCCGACGCCGACGACGAGTTGTTGCTCGACCTGCCCGATGATCGGAGCTTCCGGGTTCCGCTGCCCGCGGGACCGGCGGTCGTTGCGGACTACTGGGGGCGAGCAACACGGGTGCGTCCGGCGCCAGGGCCGTGGGACGAGGCACTGTCCGACCTGCTCGGACGCCATGTTCGGCTGGTCGGGGTCGAACGGGCCGGCGATGTTGTGTACGCGGAGCCCGTCAGCCTGGTGACCACGTCGTCCCTGCGGGAGCTCGAACGTCGCGCCGGGGGCGATCCGGTGGATGACGAGCGATTCCGGGCCACGGTCGTCGTCGACACCCCTGGCCTGCCGCCCTTCATCGAGGAGTCGTGGGTTGCCGGGCGGCTACGGGTGGGCGGCGTCGAACTGCTCGTCCGCCAACAGCTCGCCCGATGCGCGGTCATCCGGTACGAACCAGGCGCCGGGAAGGCCGCCGGTCTTGATGTGTTGCGTCTGCTGGCTGTCGACCGGACGACAGCGGACGGGATCGCCTTCGGCGTCGGCGCGGACGTCGTGGCACCCGGCCGGATCGCGGTCGGTGACCCGGTCGAGGCCATCCGGGCCTAGACCGCTCGGCGGTCGCAACCGGACTGTTGCTGGACCGGGCAGTGCGCGACTAACCGCCGCGCATGACCTCGTGCAGGCAGAGCACATTGCCATCGGGGTCGTGGAACCATGCCGCCCGTTCCGAGCCCAGCACGCACACGTGCTCGACCGTCTTGAGGCCGGGCAGGTCGTAGTCGGCGAAGGTGACACCGCGACCCTCGAGGTCTTTGATTTCCGCGACGATGTCGGGCACCTCGAACGAGAGCTCGGTGCGGCCGGTCGGTGTCGCGTCCGGCCCGGGCATCAATGCCAGCCCCGACCCGCCCCCGAGGGCGAACATCTCCTGGCCTTCGCTGTTTCGGCCCTGGTAGTCCAGGCCGAGCCGGTCGCGGTAGAACTCCACCGAGTTCGACCCGTCCCGGACCTGCAGAATCGTGGTGATGACGGCTCCGGACAGCATGACAACCTCCGCGCGATGACCCCCAACCTGCGTACATGGTGCTCGCCTGAACCGACTTCCACAAGATGGGCGCGATCGTCTGGGGCTGGCACCAGATACAGCACCCAGTGACACAGCCCAGTGACCAGGGTCAGTGCCGAAACTGGCGCATCCTGGATGCCTCTGCAAGGCATAATCTGCCAGGAGTACCCAGCCCACCAACCGCCGGTGATCACCTGAGCGGGTCCGGGATCTCCCGCAACACCTCGACAAAGCTTGTGGGGAAAAGATGGAACGCATCAGCCAACCGGGCTTCGTTGTGGCCTGGTCGCAGGCGTGGTCGAACCGACCGTTCCGATGGACCTTGCTGGGCACGTCCGCCGCTGCGGTGCTGAGCCTGGTCATCATGCCGTCGATGTTGCGGACCGTGGAACGACGACCGGGGCGGATTCCCCCCGATCCACTACTGCCGCATCTCGGCCCGGCCCCGGTCGGTGCGATCATCTTCGGTGTCCTGCTCAGCACCTTGGTGCTGGTCGTCGGCTCCTGCCTGGACCGTCCGATGGTGCTGATCCGGGGCGCCTGCGCCTGTGTGCTGCTGTTCGCGTTCCGGCTGATCACCATGTTGTTGGTGCCGCTCGCCGCACCACCAGGTGAGATCGCCCTGCGCGATCCGATCGGCCAGCTGTTCTACCCGGGCGGGGCTCCGGAAACCCGGGACCTGTTCTTCTCCGGGCACACCGCCACCCTGGTGCTGCTGATCGCGCTGGTCCGTTCCCGACGCGCCAAAATCGCGGTCGCCGCTGCGGCGGCCACCGTCGGCATGCTGCTCCTCGTCCAGCACGCCCACTGGACGGTCGACGTCCTGACGGCACCGGTGTTCGCCGCCCTCGCCTGGCGGCTCAGCGCCTTCGCGCTACCCACGCGCGGTGAGCCGGACGCCCCGCGGCTGCGGCGAAACCGGCGCGGGAAGGCGCGCCTGACGCCGGTGGTGTCAGTCTGGCTCGGAGCCGACGACGGTTGGACCGATCCGGCGCAGCACTGCGAGCATCACGAGGCCGATCGGCACGATGAGCCAGGCGGCCAACAGCCGGTAGACCAGCACCGCGGCGGCGGCCGGGCCCTTGGCCGCGTGGGCGGCGACCAGGCCGGCGAGCAGTGATGCTTCGACCACACCGACTCCGCCCGGAGTGATCGGGATCTGCCTGACCAGCTGAACGCCGATGTACACCGCACCCAGGGTCAAGACGCTCAGATGGATCCCGAAAGCCAGGCAACTCGCATACAGGCTGGCCGCATCCAAAGCCCAGTTCCCCGCCGAGAGGAACAATGCGAGCCGCCAGTCACCACGTGCCACCTGACTCGCCTGCCGGGCGGCGAGGGTCAGCGGTCCGACAACGGCGCCGACCTTCGGGTGCCGATCCTGGAAATCCGTCCATCGATGCGTCCCGTCCGTCGGTTTCGGTGTGCGCCGACCCAACCTGCCCAGCAGCAGGACGAGGAGTTCGACGATCCCCCCGAGGCCCACGGCCAGGGCCACGAACTGCCACGGCTGATGAGGCAATCTGATCACCCGGCGCAACCAGGTCACTCCGATACCCGCTGCGGTCAACGCCATCAGAGAACCCAACGACGCCACCCCGGACAGCAGCAGGACGGTTGCCGCAATGGCCGGGGCTGCCCCACTGGACCGGTACTGCCGATAGGTGTAGCCAGCGGAAACAGCGCCGCCGACCGGCATGCTCATCGAGATGGCGGTGCTTGAATAGGTGATGGCACCGATCCTGGGCATCGACACCGAAACCCCGAAAGCGCCGAGCAGCACACGCTGCTGCCAGATCTGCAGCCAGACCGAACCCACCTGCAAAAACAGGGCGGCTGCGACCAGCCACCAATTCGCGGCGCGCAACGCCGCGGCGATCGACGACCAGGACGGCAACTTGTCCCGCAGCACAACGAAGGCGATCACCAGGAAGGAGACGGTCAGGCAGATCCGAAGCCAGCGCCGCCGGCTCGATCCCGGAACCCGCACGACCGCAGGGACCGCCGGCAGCGGTCCGCCACCGGGTGGATCCACGTCCAAGGCGTGCGGATCGGCCTCCATCGTGTCCAGCAGCCTCCCTCAGGATTGTGCAGTCGTGGTGCGATACGCGGGAATATCGAAGAGTTCGTCGATGGTGACGAACCGGTACCCGTCGTCGATCAGTTTCGTCACGACCAGTTTCGTCGCCGCAACAGTGTTCGCGCGGTTCCCTCCTCGGGCATCGAATCCGTCATGAAAAATCAGCACGGCGCCCGGACGTGCCTTGGCAAGCGCGCGGCCGGCGATCCGCACCGGCGACGGCTGGAAAACCTCGAACGCATGGCAGAACTCGCCGGAGATCGGCTGGAGACGGTGCCGTCGCAGTATCGCGCCGAGGGTCGGCGTTCGCAACAACCAGGGTGGCCGATAGAGCGCCGGGGTGCGGCCGAGTGCCGCCGTCAACACTCGCTGCGCCGTTTCGGTTTCGACTCGCTGAGCACTCGGCCGCACACATCTGATCATGGAGTGGGAGTGGCTGTGATTGCCGATCACATGCCCGTCCCGAAGTAGCCGGGCCGTCACTTCCGGGTGCCGCTGCACACAGGTTCCCACCTGGAAGAACGTGGCCCTGACCGCTGCAGCCGCCAAGAAGTCGGCGATCTGCGACGTATAGGGTTCGTTGGGTCCGTCGTCGAAGGTCAGCGCGATCACCTTCTCGCCGGTCGTCGCGCGGAACGGAAACCAGCCCAGGAGCTGCGAGTACGAGGAGAACATCGTCCAGTAGCCGGCGGCGACTGCTCCCGCCAGACCCACCAGCCAGCGCGCCGGATGAGCGGGCCGCCTCACGGGTCCTCGCTCGAGCCGGCAGAATTCGCTGGCGGGACGTTCCCGGCTTTCGGCCGGCGAAACGCTGGAGCCATGCCGAGGATCGGCCTCCCGAACAGGCGGTTCAGCGCATATCCCAGGATGTAGTAATAGAAGAAGGACACCGCGAAGTTGTAGAGGATGCCCTCCTCCATCCGCCGTGCAGAGGTATATGTCGGGTTGGCCATGGTGAAGACGACCCGGCCGCGTTTGCGTAGTCGCCGGAGCAGGTCGAGTTCGTCGCCGCCCTGCGCGAGCCGGGTGTCGTATCCGGTCCACTCGTCTTTGTGGAAGGCGAAGTTGGTGGCGGTGATGTACAGCACCGGACCGCGGATGCGCTGGATCAACGCCACCCCTCCGAAGAGCCCTTTTTGCAGCCACAACCCCCAGCGCGGCCCGTCATGGAAGTAGCACGGGCCGCCCACCGCGATACTTCCGGGGTTGGCGTCGAACCAGCGATCGATCGTGGAAAGCCACCCGGGTGCGTAGACCGTGTCCGCGTCGGCGGAGACGATGATCTCGCCACAGGCGACCTCAGTGCCCCGTTGTCGGGCCTGGCACACGCCCGGAACGGGTTCGAAAACCACGGTGCCGCCGGCCTCTCGCGCTATCGCCGCGGTTCGATCGGTGCTGTTGTTGTCGACGACGATAACCTCGAACGGCCCGCTGAAGTCCTGCGCCGCGAGTGAGCTCAGGCAATCGCCGAGGTAGAACTCCTCATTGAAAGCTGGAATGACGACACTGAAGCGGGGCTTGACGCCCTCCAAGGACCGATTGAGCACGTACTGGTCACACCGCTTCCCACCTGAGCCTCCCGAACACCCTAGGCGTCAGCCTACTTCGGGGTACCCGGGAGTCACACCGTGACCGGCGCCGTTTTCGCCGCTCTGCTCAGCGCCCTGTGCTTCGCGCTGGGTGCTGCGCTGCAACAGCGCGAGGCGTTGCGCGCAACAGACTTCGGGGTGGCCGACCCCCGCCTGCTGTGGCGGTTGGCACATCGACCCATCTGGCTGGCCGGGATCGTCGCCGACGGCCTTTCCGCCGCGCTTCATATTCTCGCGTTGTCGCTCGGCCCGATCGCCCTGGTTCAGCCGCTCGGCGTGACGGGTCTGTTGTTCGCGATCCCGATGGTGGCAGTGCTTCGGCGGCAGCGCATCCGCCGCGCCGATGTGGCCGCCGCGGTGGCCGTCCTCGCCGGGCTGGTTGCGCTGCTGCAACTGGTCCCGGCCACCGTCGACACCAGGGTGTCCGGAGCCTCCGTCATCGCCGCCGTTGCGGTGGGGACGCTGGCGCTGGCCGCGGCCGGAGCCGCGGTGGCCCAGTTCAAGCCGGGCCGGCCCCGCGCGTTGCTGCTCGCCGCCGGGGCTGGGGCGTCGTTCGGAATCACCGCGGTGCTGGTCCGAGCCCTACTCGAGACCGCGGGATCACACTCCGTTCCGACCATCGTCACGGCCGTGGTGGCCATCGGCCTGCTCATTCCCACCGGCTATCTGCTGTTGCAGAGTTCTTACCGGGCAGGCCATTTCGCGGCATCACTGGCCACCGCCGTGGTCGTCGACCCGGTGAGCGCCATGCTCGGCGGCGTACCGGTGCTGAGCGAGCGGCTGCCGCAGACGCTCGGCCAAGTCTTCACCGCGGTGATCTCGGCGGGGGTGATCATCGCCGGAATCGTGATGTTGGTGCGCTCGCCGGCCGAGCTGTTCACTCCCCTGGAACCCAAGCCGCCGGCCAAGGACCCCGGGTAAACGACCGCACCGAACCAGTTGGCGACTGCAGCGAACCAGCGAGCGGCGCTTAGTCGAGCCGGTGTGCCACCGGCAGCAGGACCTCCACTCGGCTACCCGTGGGAACGTCCTGGAAGGCGAGGGTGCCACCGGCCCGGCGGATCAGTTCCCGGACGATGGGCAGGCCCAGCCCGCTGCCGCCGGAGTCGCGGGCGCGGGCGTCGTCCAGTCGGGTGAATCGCTCGAAGATCCGTTCCCGATCCGCGACCGCGATGCCGGGACCGTCGTCGGCCACCGAAATGGCGACGTTCTGGACGTCCCGGTCTACGTCCAGTTCCACCCGGGCGTCGGCGTACCGGAGCGAATTGGCAACGAGATTGGTGATGGCGCGGCGGATTTCGTCTCGATCGGCGATGATCTCGACCGCCGGACCAGGGCCGCGGGTCACGACGACGCTGTGCCCGGTATTCTCGGCCGCGATCTCGCGCAGCAACTCTCGAACGTCGAAGCTGGTCGGGTTTGCCGGGCCTCTGGCGTCGGCGTCGACCCTGGCCAAGAACAGTAGATCCTCGACAACCGCGGAGAGCCGTTCGACGTCCAGGAGCACTTCGGCGGGCAGCGTTCCGTTCCGGCCCAAGTGCTGGGCCACCTCCAATTGAACCCGGATGCTGGCCAACGGGCTACGCAGCTCGTGGGCCGCATCGGCGACGAAGTCGCGCTGGCGGGCTCTCGCGGCGGACAGCCGCGCCAGCATGGAGTTGAGAGTCTCTGCCAGCGAGCGGATCTCGTCGTTCGATGTGGGAACCGGCAGGCTCTCGCTGCGGCCGGTTCCGCTGATCCGTTCGGCGGCGGCACGCAGACCCTCCACCGGGCGCAGCGTCCAGCCGATCACCCGCCAGGCTATCGCGCCCAGCAACGCCACCAGCACCGGAAAACCGATGAGCAGGGCGACCCGAAGTACTGACGTGCTGTGATCGAGGTCCCTGATCTGCAGCGCGACGACAATGTGACGCCGGTCGTCGGCGGGTCCGGCGGCGACCCCGACGACGCGGAGCGGTCCGTCCAGTCCCGCCCGGGCGCCGCTGACCGTGATCGCCGAGCCGCCCACGGCCGCGGCGAGCTCGGTCGGCCGCAGCAGCGGGGTCAACCTGTCGGCGGTCACCGACCCACCGACGACCCGGCCCTGCTGGTCGATGATTTGAACGATCTGGGCGCCGGATATCGGTATCGGGTCGGGAATCTGATCGGCGTCCACCATCGCGGCGACCTGGCCCGCCGCGGACAGCGCCTCGTTGTCCAGGGTGCGGGTGATCGAGAACAACAGCGCGTTGTAGAACACGAAGCCGCCGACTGCGAGCGCTACGGTCAGACCGCTGAGGCCGATGACCATCAGCCGGGTTCGCAGGCCGAGCCGGCCCAGCCACTTCACCGGCGCAGGGTGTAGCCGGCGCCGCGGACCGTGAGCACCGTGTCCGCGCCCAGTTTGCGGCGCAGATATCCGATGTAGACCTCGACGACGTTCGGGTCGGTGTCCTGCCCGGCGTCCCAGACGTGGTCCAGCAGTTCGATCTTGCCGACGACGCGGTCGGGGTGCCGGACCAGATATTCGAGCAGGTCGTACTCGCGAGGCGTCAGCCGGACGGGCGCGCCGGCGAACCGGACCTCGCGGTGGGCCGGGTCCATCGCCAGCTCACCGGCAGTCAGCACGGCGGGTCTGGGGACGGCGCGCCGGCGGAGCAGAGCACGCAGCCGGGCCAGCAGGACGACGTAGGAGAACGGCTTGATGAGGTAGTCGTCGGCGCCGCAGTCCAGGCCGTCGGCCTGATCGTGCTCACCATCCTTGGCCGACACCAACATCACCGGAACCCAGTTCTGCTCGCCGCGCAGACGTCGGACCACCTCGTACCCGGACAGCTGCGGGAGCATCACGTCCAGCAGCACGGCGTCATAGCCGCCGGTCCGCGCCGCCTCCAGCCCGGCCGGCCCCGTTGCGGCGATGTCCACGACGAATCCCTCGGCCGTCAAACCCTGTTTCAGGGCGGCGGCGAGTCTGGATTCGTCCTCCACCACCAGCAGGCGCACCAGTACAGCCTGGCACGGCCCGGCACCGAAAAGATCACCCGCCTCTCAGCGTCCTCTCAGCATCCAGGGTCGACACTGGTGCCATGAACCTCTTTCAGCGGGTCCCGACCCTGCGGTGGATGGCCCCCGTGGCTGTGGCGGTCCTGATCATCGGCGGCGGCGCGACCATCGGCGGCTTGACCGCCACGGCCGCGGGCGGCCTGCCACCGCGAACTCCCGCCGAGCTTCTGGTGGACCTGGAGCAAGCGTCGTTGGTCGGACTGTCCGGAACCGTCGTTCAGACCTCTGACCTGGGGATTCCGAGTCTCCCCGGGGTGGGCGGCGTCGGCAGCGCCAATCTCACGTCGCTGATCTCGGGGACGCATACGCTGCGCGTCTGGTACGCCGGTCCGGAGCAGGCCCGAGTGGCATTACCGGGCACGTTCGGCGAATCGGATGTGATCCGCAACGGACCCGATCTGTGGATCTGGTCGAGCCGGGACAACACCGCCACGCATCGGAAGCTGGGCACCGACCAATCCCCCAGCACTGCCGAGCCGGTGCCCAGCCAACTTCCGATGACCCCACAGGACGCCGCCGCGGCGGCCCTGGATGCCATCGGCCCATCCACCACGGTGACCACCGACAGCAATTCGGTGGTAGCCGGCCGCCCGGCATACGAGCTGGTGCTGCAGCCGCGTGACACCCGATCACTGGTCGCCCAGGTCCGAGTCGCCATCGACGCCACCGAGCACATCCCGCTGCGGGTACAGGTCTTCGCCGCCGGCCAGACCAACCCCTCGTTCGAGGTGGCCTTCAGTTCGGTGGACTTCGCCCGACCGGACGCCGCCCAATTCGCCTTCAACCCGCCGCCCGGTGCGACGGTGACCGAGCAGGGGGCTGAGCTGGCGGGGACGGCGCGGACAGCGCCGGACCCAGCGACGCCGGCCGGAACTGCGCCGCGGGTCGTCGGATCCGGATGGACGGCGGTGGTGGTCGCCAACGGTTCCGCGCTCGGCCTCTCGGCGGCTCCCGCGGCTACGACGGGTACCGACACAACCCTGCCACCGGACCACGAGCGTGGATCCGGGCTGATCCGCATGCTGGGCGCGCTACCCGCGGTATCCGGATCGTGGGGGTCGGGGCACTTGCTCAGCGGCAAGCTGTTCTCGGTGCTGATCACCGACGACGGCACGGTGGTGGCCGGCGCCGTTAAGCCCGAGTTGCTCTACGCGGCACTGCCCGGCAAGTGAGTGATCCGACGGCTCCGGCAGCCGTCCGGACCACTGGTCTGAGCAAAGCGTTCGGGCATCACCTGGCCGTCGATGCCATCGACCTGCAGGTGCCCACCGGGTCGGTCTACGGCTTCCTGGGGCCGAACGGTTCCGGCAAGACCACCACGATCCGAATGCTGCTCGGGCTGGTTCGACCGACCTCGGGTCGACAGGAGCTGCTGGGTCTGCCGATGCCGGACCAGGCCGGACACGCGCTGCCCCGGGTCGGCTCGCTGGTCGAGGGCCCGGCCTTCCATCCCTACCTGTCCGGCCGGGCGAATCTCGCCAGGCTGGATGCAGCCGATCGCTACAGCGACCCGGCGACCTCCCGCAAGCGCGTCGGCGCCGCGCTCGATCGGGTCGGGTTGATGGTCGCGGCCGGTAAGCGCTACCGGGTGTATTCGCTGGGTATGCGACAACGGCTCGCGATAGCCGCTGCGCTGCTGATGCCCCGTGAGCTACTGATCCTGGACGAACCGACCAACGGCCTCGACCCGCAGGGCACCAGGGAGGTTCGCAACCTGATCAGCTCACTGTCAGCCGGCGGGACGACGGTGCTGGTATCGAGCCATCTGCTGTCGGAGGTGGAGCAGATCTGCACCCACGTCGGCGTGATGAACGCCGGCAAGTTGGTCGCCCAGGGTACCGTCGCCGAGATTCGATTGGGTGGAACGCAGCGCGCCCGGGTGGAAACCGACCAGCCGGCGGCCGCTGGCAGGGTCCTGGTCGATCTGGGACTGACCGAAGTCCGCACCGATCAGGGCAGCGCGGTCGGCACGTTGGGCGAGGTCGCGCCGGAGAAAATCGTCCCGGCGTTGGTGCACGCCGGAATCCCCGTCCTCGGCTACGCCGTCGACCGCCCGAGTCTGGAAGACCTGTTCGTGGCGCTCACCGGGGAGGGTTTTGATGTCAGCGGCTGAGTCTCCGGCGGTTGACCGGGCAACCGTCGGCGGGCGAGGGCCGAACCGGCCGTCCACCCGGTTCCTGCGCTCGGAACTGCGGATCATCTTCGGGCGGCGGCGAAACCTTGCAGGTCTGGTGGTGCTGGCCGCGGTACCGATCGTGCTCGCCATCGCGGTCAAGGCCTCGACTCCGCGGGGCGGGAACGACGGGCCCGACTTCTTCGGGTCGATCACCGGCAATGGGCTGTTCGTTCCGCTGGCCGCATTGACCATCGAAATGACGTTGTTCCTGCCGCTGGCGGTGGCCACCATTTCCGGGGATGCGATCGCCGGTGAGGCCAATCTGGGGACACTGCGTTATCTGCTCGCGGTCCCGGTCAGTCGGACTCGGCTGCTGGCGGTCAAATATGCCGCGATCGTCATATTTGCCGTTCTGGCGACCTTTCTTGTCTCTCTTGTCGGAATCCTGATCGGGCTCTCCCTGTTCCACGGCGGCAATATGACGTTGCTGTCCGGCAGCCAGGTGGGGTTCAACGACGGGCTACTGCGGGTGCTGGGTGCGACGATCTACCTGTCGGTGCAGTTTGCCGCGCTCGGCGCGATAGGGCTGTTCATCTCGACCCTGACCGAACAGCCGATCGCCGCGACGATTGCCGCCGTCGTTCTGACCGTGACGATGTTCATCCTCGACTCGATCCCCCAGCTCAGCTGGCTCGGGCCGTGGCTGCTGACCCACTGGTGGAGTTCGTTCGGTGACCTGCTCCGCGCCCCGGTCGCCTGGGACGGCATCCAACGCGGACTGATATCCGCCGGGGCGTATGCCACTGTCTTCTGGTTGGCGTCCTGGGCACGTTTCGCCGGCAAGGACGTCACTAGCTGAGCGGGGCAGTGGTCAGCCCGGTGGCGGTGCTGGTCTGGATGCTGCTCAGGGCTGGACCGGGCGCCGGGCAGCGCGCGCGATTGCTCTCTCGGCCTGGCAGGTGTCGCAGGTGAACGTTGAGGTGGCGCGCAGCGGTGCCCGACGCTCCCTTAGTCATGAACACTAGCCAGAGTGTGGTACCGATCTATCTTCAACCAATGAATAGATCTACGTTCAATCTGCGCTCCCGGCCGCCGTCGCGTTCATGTAGTGAGGCACTGCATCCAGCAATCCGAGTGCGATCGCACCCAAGAGCCCGGACCGCGAGCCCAACTCGGCCGCCACGATCTCCATCCGGGCCGTCGCGCTGGGGATGCCACAGCGACGCACCATCTCTCGCATCGGGGCGAAGAGCAGATCGCCGGCCAGCGCGAGTTCGCCGCCGATCACCACACGGGAGGGATTGAACAGATTGCACAGATTCGCCACCGCTACGCCGGCCTGGCGGCCGGTGTCGGCCAGGACCCGCACACTCGCGACGTCACCCGCTGTCGCCATCTCCACGACGCGGGCAATTGTCAGGCCCGGCCCGTGTCGTGGCTCGAGCAGATCGATGACCGAACGGGCGGCGACCATCGTTTCCAGACATCCTCTGTTGCCACACCGACAGACCGCACCGAACTCGTCTACGGTCGTGTGGCCGATCTCGCCGGCGGTGCCGTCGGTTCCGCGGAAGACCTTCCCCTCGACGATGAGCCCGGCTCCGACGCCTTCGGACATCTTGAAGTAGGCGACGTCATCGAAACCGCGACCGGCGCCCCAGGTGTGTTCGGCCAGGGCTCCGAGGTTCGCATCGTTGTCCACGACGACCGGCACACCCAGCCGGTATGACGCCAGCTCGGCCGCATTCGCCCCTACCCAACCCGGCAGGATCGACAGCGCACCTACCTCGCCGGTTCGAAAGTTGATCGGCGCCGGCAGCCCCATCCCGACGCTGGCGACATCGGACCGGAAACCGCCGATCTCCTCGAGAACCTGGTCGAACAAGATCACCACCTGGTCGAGGCCCTGATCAGCCGACACGCTGGGACCGAGCACCACCCGACGCTCGGCAAGGATCTGATGTGACATGTCGGCGGCCGCGACCGTGATGTGCCGGTGCCCGTAGTCGATGCCCATGGCCAGGCCGGCCGCCCGCGCCAGGCGAACCACTCGCCCCCGACCCGGGCCATCGGCCAGGACCACCGACCCTGTGCTTGTCAGCTGCCGCACGATATTCGACACTGTGGCGGGCGCCAGACCCGCCTCCCGGGCCAGTTGAGCCTGGGTGAGTTCACCGAAGGACTGCAGCAGCGCCACCACTCGCTGTTGATTCGCGTTGCGTAACGCCGCCTGCGATCCCGGTCCGAGTGGCCCGCTCATCGGCCCGCGTCGTCCGTGAGCGCTTCGATGGGTGACCGTGAGCTGGACTGGGCGGCAATCTGGACGACGCGGGTATGGCTCACACCGAGCACCTTTCGGATCTCTGCGCCCGGCCAACCGGTGCGAGGTGAGAGCACGTCTTCGTGTGCCGACGACTATAACTTATCGAACTTTACCCAATTGCACCGGAGCCTGATCCACTTGCCACCTCACTGAGTCCCCAAAAGTTCCACAGTTGAACATGGATCGGTTCAGATGGGCCTTGAATGTTCATGTCTTGTTATCTGAGAACGCATCCTGTTTACTGTGATCCAGGTCGCACTGAACAAGCAGCCCGACCTGACCGCCAGCTGGTGGGCCGAGTGCGGGACCGCGGGAGCATGCCCCGCTTGTCTGCTCCGGCTGCGTCTTTGATGCTCCGGCGATGCGGATGACCATGTTGATACTCGGGTTCCACTCACTGGACGGGAGGCACATATGCCAACGCGAAGCCGCTGCACACAGGTGCGCGATGCGTGAGGTCATTGCTGGGGCGACGGATCGATCCCCGGTGCCGACCGCTGCCCGCGAGCAGGCACCGTGCTGGTAGCCCGCCAGGTGATTGCGACCTTGATTTGCGCCGGTGAGCAACCGGTCACCGTAGACGCGCAGGGCTCGGGTCGACGGGCCACGCTGTCGGTCGGATTCACTCCCGCTTCGATCGTCGTCCTGCACGACCGGCTGGCGGTCCAGACGTACGCCTGCGCCTTCCTGGATGCGATCAGATACGCCGTGCGTCTGCCGCAGCGGAGGGCGGTGGACCTGCCGCAGCGCGGCATCACACCGCCCCACCTACTCATCCACGCCCGGCACACCGATCAGAGCTGTACCACCTACGACCTTCAGCGGCGCGAGCTCCACGTGCGGATCGGCTACGTCACGTGGGCGATCGTCGACAGGGACGCGTACAACAGCCTGTACCAGGGTTGGCGGGCGGCCGAGGATATGGCAGGCCGATTGGACGACCCCCCGGTCTACTCGAGTGGCGTGGACGGCCTGCGGGTCGGCTCGCACGGAGTGTCATGACCGCGCGCGAGCTTCAGCTCCCGTCGCCGCTGGGCGCGGCCGCCTGGGTGCCGAGCAACGACCCCCAACGCTTCGGGCACGAAGGCGCGGACCTGGCCGCCCAATGGATCCGGGAACGCGGCCGGATCGAAGGGACCGCACCGGTCGTGGTCACCAGCGCGCTCAGCATCGCCCTGCCCAAGGCACTGCGGGGCATCGCCGGGCAAGGCGGCCGTTCCGTTCCGCACATCCCCGGCCGCTGCCCACCAGGTCCGGTCGTCGCCTACGTGCCGGACGCCCGGACCCTGCGACATGCGATGGCGCTGGCCCGCGGGCGTTCCGTGGTGGCGATCGAGGGCTGCCACTCACTGGCCCGCTGGGCCGCAGCGGTGAGAGCGGTCAACCTGCTGGACCGACCGATTGCCGCCGGCACGCTTCCCGCCGGCATACTCGCGGACCTGCGCACGGTCTTCATCGGCGGCAACGACTGGTCCGCGGTCAGGCAGCAGGAGCATTCCCGCCGCCGGCTCGCCGGACATCTCCGCAGTGGCGCATTGAGCCCGCACGACGCCGTCAAGTACGCGGTGTCGCTGGGAGTCCCCGTCCGCGATGCCCGCCGGCTGCAGGCCCAGCTGATCTGGGCCGATGTCAACCGCAGGGTTCCGTTCGGCTGATCGAAGGGCGATGGTGGGCCAGTGAGTGATAATCGGTCAGACCGGTCAGCCGCAGCGTTGCCCTCGCGGTGTTCACGTCGAGGTGTTCGCGTCGTTCTCAGAAGGGGACCTGCTGCGTCAGCAGGCCGTCACCAGCGGCACGGCCCGAAAGGACTCGGCAAAATTCGATGGCGTCCAGCGACAGGGACGGGCCGCCGGCGCCAACCGACCACTGCCCCCCGGCCGGCCCGGTCAACATGAGGTGAAAGGGCCGGCCATGCGCCTGCGCCCATTCCTGGACGATGTCGTCGACCAGGGCGCCGTCGTGATCGGCCGTGACCACCAGGCTGTGGCCGGTTGCCCGCGCGATGTCGATGCGGTGCATCCAGGCGTCCCGGGTGTAGATGCGGTCCATGAGGTAACCCACCGAACGCACGCCCAGCGGCGGGCCGAACGGCAATCGCAGCATCCGCACGGGCGCCGGTATCCGCCGGCGGGCCCGAATGCCGCGCTCGCCGGCCGAGGCAAGGTCTGCCATTAGGCTGGCGGGCGAGTCGGCCGCACGCTCCAGCACCTGGACGTCGTTGATTCCATCCACGCCCGCGCGGAATGCGCGACCCAGCCTTTGCTGGCGCCTGATCTCGCGCAGGCTGGCGTTCGACTCGGCGGCCCCGACCAGATGCGCGAGCACCTGGCGAACATCCCATTCGGCGCAATCCGTCTGCCGGCCCCACTCCTCGTCCGTCAGTCGCCCAACCATTTGGATCAGTCGCTGGTATTCCAGTTCCGCGGCGCACATCCAGCCCTCGTGCCCCAGCGAACTTCGCCGTCCCGATATCGCCGTCGGATTACCCATCGCGATCACAGCCAGGCGACTTCGATGCCATCCCGTCCTCCGCATTCTGCCCGATTTTCGCCTAATGATGTTAGGTATAGTCGGCTACCCGAGGGCAGTCAAGTGTTTTACTAACGGCGTTAGGAGATTCGTGAGGGAGTCGTCGGTCGGCGGTGACCGTCGGGCGGAACGACACCAGGCCACCCGCGGCAGGATCCTGGCCGCCGCGTGGGCACTCGCCCGGGACGGCGGACTGGGCGGCTGGTCGCTGCGCGACGTCGCCGACGTCGTCGGAATGCGCGCACCGTCGCTGTACGTGTACTTCGACAGTAAGAATGCGTTGTACGACGCCATGTTCGCCGACGGTTATCGAGCCTTGCTGGCCCGTATCGACGCCACGCCCACCGAAGGCCGGCCGGTCGAGGTGCTGCGTCGGGCCGCGCACCTGTTCGTCGACTTCGCCGTTTCCGATCCCGCCCGATACCAACTACTGTTCCTGCGAACCATTCCGGGATTCGTCCCCTCCGATCCGTCCTACCTCCTCGCGCAGAACGTGATCGACAGGCTCATCGAGGTCCTTCGGACGGCCGGCGCCGGCTCCAACGAGGACACCGATCTATGGACTGCAATGCTCACCGGACTGGCCAGCCAGCAGATCAGCAACGACCCGGGCGGTGATCGATGGAAGCGGCTCGTCGATGCCGCCGTCGACGTACTTCTGGGGCACCCGGACGCCAAGCGGTAGCCGAAACTCGTTATTCAGCAGGTGCCGAGTCGGGAGGCGAGCCAATCGGTGGTGACGGTCAACGCTTCCTGGGAATGAGTTTCATCTTGGGGGCTGGTGTCGTCGAATCCGTGGTCAGCGCCGTCGATGATGTGCCGGGTGGTGTCGGTACTGGCCACGGTGTTCACCAACACATCGGATACTTCCGGGGGAACCGTTTCATCGGCTGATCCGGTGACGGCCAGGACCGGACCGGTGTAGCCGGTGACGTCGGCGAGCGGATGCGATTGTTCGATCGTGTCGAACCAGTTCAGCGACAGCCTGAACGACCGGCCCCCGCCCAGATCGACCGGATAGAACCCGTCGATGCGTGCCTGATCATGGGCCGTGGGATCGTCATCGACAGCGTCATATACCGCACCACTCCACTCGGCCAGTGCCGCTACCCCCGGCACCGTACCGGCGAGCGTGGCCGCGATCGCTCCGCCGCGAGACATTCCCAACACCGCGACCCTGGTCGGATCCAACCCAGGATCGGCCTGCAGATAGCGCACCGCTGCGGTGGCATCGGTGACCATCCCGGGGTAATCCAAGGCGAGATCGGGTTCCTCCGAGTCCCCGGAGCCGGCGAAATCGATCCGGAGCGAGCCAATGCCGTGCTCCGCGAGTGCGGCGGCCTCCCGGGCGAACAATCCGGCGCCCTCGTTCCGGTTGCTCAGGTCACCATGCAACATCAACACCGTTGGGATGAGACCCGGTCCCGGCGCAGTGGGCAATGCCAGCGTGCCCGGGACGCGGTGGTCACCCGCCGGTACCCAGACCGCTGATTCCACGACACCACCGTTGGCCGGATCGACACAGGAGTGAGCAGCCGGCACCGGCGCCGTGGACATCGGATCCGTGCCCACCGCTGCCAGGCCACCGGCCGGTGCAACCGGTCCCTCCGTATTGACGGCGACCAAGTCTGGGCCAACAGAATCGTGAGCGGACGAATCAGTCGCCGCAGGAGGCGACACGCGACCGAGGCCGCTACAACCGGTCAACACTGCGCCACACGAGGCGGCGACCACGACGACGAGCCGCCAACGGGATCCCTCACGCACCATTTTCTCCCTCCTGGCGCGAGCGTAACCGGCGGATCGGCCTGGACCCGGCGTCACCCGGTGATCTTCAGCCGGGTACCCAGCCAGGCAACGGACGCGTTGAGCGCCCTGCCGAAGAATGGGAAGTCGTGTCCACCGGGGAGTTCCTGGTAGTGCGCGTCGATACCCGCGGCCTTGGCCGCGTTGTACAGCGTTTGGACCTGAGGCAGGAAATTCGGATCCTGCTGGCCGACCACGAACACGCCAGCGGTATCCGGGAACTTCGTATTACGCAGGATGTCCAACGGATTGACCTTGATGAACGCCGCCTCGTTACCGCCGAACAACGCCGCAACGGTATCGGCACGGGTGCTCAACGTCGGTTCCTGCTGCGCGGAGAAACACAGGAACGTCGGGAAGACCTTCGGCGCGTTGACGGCCAACTGCATCGCGCAGGTCGCCCCCGACGACAACCCACCGACAGCCCACCGAGACGGGCGAGTATCGATCCGCAGGTTCGTCCGGATCCAGTTCGGCACATCCACCGCGAGGTAGGTGAAATCATTTCCGGCCGCGGCCGAGTCCACACACAGCGGGTTCGCGGTGCCACCGCCGAGCCAGTCGGGCACCACCACCACCGGGGCCAGGCCGTGATGGGCGGCCGCGTAGGCATCCATTGTCTGGGCCGCGCCACTGGCGTCGAACCAATTCCGCGGCTCGCCCGGTTGACCCGCCAGCAACACCAACACCGGCAACACCGCCCTCGGGACGGACTGGTAGGCGGGAGGCAGGTAGATCCAGGCATCCCGGGCGCTGAACCCCGACATGGTCCCGGGAATCGGCGCGGTGGTCACCTCACCGGCAGCAGTGACAGGGACCGCCGGCTGCCAACTATCCAACAGTGGCTGCTCAGCCGTGTTCGGCGCCGTCACCGGCGCGGACGTGCCCGTCCCACCCAACGCCTGCGCGATGTCGACCTGGTTCGGCAGTCGCTGACCAAAGACAGCACCGATGGTCGGATACGCACCGAAGCTGGCGTTGACCTGAATAGCGCCGCACAGCCCGATCAGCGCAACCAGACCAACCGCGCCCACGCGCTTCCCGATCGGCATCTTCCGGGCCAGCGCCAAACTCAACCCGCCAATGGTCAAGCCGATCCAGATCACCGCCACTGCCGGCAATACATCAGGGAACGGGTGCCAGACCTGGTTGGTGAACAACGTCAACCCCGCCGTCACCGCGACGGCCGCGGCCAACGCGATCGGCACCCGTCGACGCCACCACCCGGCTGGACGGTCCCACAACAGGACCAGGAATGCCCCTACCCCGAACAACAATGCCACCAGCGGGAATAGGCCGGTGGTAATGGAGAACCCCACAACATCACTCCTGATCGCCCGGCTGTTCACACCCCTTGCCGGACGAAGCATGGCCCCCGCACATCGCAACCACATGTGGATAGCACCTGGAACCGTCGAATCCTGGTTCGTGGGCCGACCCAGGAGCCGACAACCCCCGCCGGATCAGCCGCCGAAAAACGCCTTGTTCTTCGCCGTGTAAGACTGCCACTGCTCAGGCACCGAGTCCTCGGCAAAAATCGCGGTAACCGGACATTCGGGCTCGCAAGCGCCGCAGTCGATGCACTCGTCCGGATTGACGTAGTACTGATCCTCGCCCTCGTAGATGCAGTCGACGGGGCAGACCGCGACGCAGGAGGCGTCCTTGGTGCCGATGCACGGCTCGGCGATGATGTATGCCATACGGTCTCTCCCGGTTGAGCCGAGAACCTTCCTCGGGTTGCACATACTATGCGGCTGAATATTCTCGGCCGCAAGAATGCGCCGACTCGGTGACGCAGAGCAACAATCTGTGACTCCAACCACTAGCTTCGACACCGCCGGGCAACTTCTCCAGGTCAGCCGGCACGGCCACCTCCGACCGCTTGTCCACCTCCGACCTGGCGCCGTCCCTCGTCGGCCAGAGGGCTGTCATCTGGGGAGTTGTGCCCGATGGCGCATACACCTGCACTCACGCAGCGGGCCGTGATTGCCCATTGAGAGCCTGGCGCGGTTTGGTATGTGGGAAGTCCCGGGCCCGCCAACAGGTAGCTTTGAGTTACCTCGTCGCTCGAACGCCAGCCGGCGACCGGGGGAGAAAGCGATACCGTGACACCTACTCAGCTCCGCGCCTTCGCCGCCGTCGTCCGGCTGGGTTCTGTCCGCAGGGCCGCCGCCGAATTGGCTGTGTCGGAGGCTGCCGTCTCCGGACATGTGGGCCAACTCCGCAAGGAACTCGGCGACAAGCTCTTCGTCCCCACCGCCGCCGGATTGGCGTTCACACCGGGCGGCTTGCGGTTGGCCAGCCGGTCCGCCGAGCTCCTCGGGCTTCAGGACCGGACGATTCTCGAAGTGAGCCAGGCGGGAAACGGTCGCCGGCTGTTGCGGGTGGCGGTATCCAGCCTGTTCGCCGAGCACTCGGCGCCCGGCCTGCTGGAGCTGTTTGCCAGCCGCGCCAAGGACCTTGACGTCGAACTCAGCGTGCACAATCCTCGGTTGTTCGAGCGTCTGTTGCTGACCCGCTCGGTAGACGTGGCTATCGGACCCCGGCCACCGGACCTGGACGGGTCGATCAGCTATCTGCCGTTCCTCAACTACCAGGTCCTGATGGTGGTTCGGCCGGACCATCCGCTCACCGCTGTGGTGCCGAATCTCGCGCAGCTCCGCGAGCAGACCTGGCTGCTGGGCCCGTCAGCGGCAGCCGAGATCGGCCTGGTACCAACGATTCTGCAGCGGATCAATGTCCCGGAGGAACGCCAGCAGATCTTTCAAAGTCATGTAGCGGCCATTGAGGAGGCCAAGCGGGGAAAGGGGGTCGCACTGGCCATCTCATTTGCCGTCGGTCAGGACATCGCCCATGGCGACCTCCAGCGGGTCGCCGCCAGCGGCGTGCCGTCCGAGGGGGTGTGGGGTGTGCTGTCACTGGCTGGCCGGGGTACACCGCCCGCGGCCGCGGAGTTGTTGCGCTTCGTCACCACGCCGCGGGCGACCCAGGCGATGGTCCGCGGATCCGGCGTCACCCTCGGCCGGTTCCGGCCATCCATCCATGTGACCCTCTGGAGCTGATTCAGCCTCGGCCAGGAACCCGTTCGGAGGTGGCGCGGGAGATCTCGGCGATCACCCGGGCCAGCGAACGATAGGTATCGGCCGGCAGGAACGCGTCGCAGAACGGCAGGGCGGCCGCCATGGTCGCGACCCGTGGTTCGAAGCCGACGGCGCCGGCCCGCGGATTGATCCAGATCACCCGGTATGCGCGGCGCTGCAGCCGCGCCATGGCCGCCGCCAGCTGGTCGGCCGGGTCACTGTCCCAACCATCGGACGCCACGATCACGACGGCGCCACGCAGCGCTCCGCCGTGATGTGCGGAGAGCAGGCCCTGCAAGTTGCTCGCGATCCGGGTGCCGCCGAAGCGGTCCACCACCTTCGCGGTCGCCTGATCGATCGCGACCTCGGCGGAGCGGTTCGTGAGCACAGTCGTCAGCCGGGTCAGCGTGGTGGCGAAGGCGAACACCTCAGCGTCGACCGTCAACGCCAGCGCCCGCATCAGATGCAGGTACGCGGTGGCCTGGGCCTGCATTGACTGACTGACATCGCACACCATGACCACCCGTCGCGGCTTGCGGATGGCCCGGACCTTGACCAGTTCTACGGGCTCCCAGCCGGTGCGCCTGGATCGGGCGATGGTCGGGCGAACCGAGACGCGATGTCCACGCGGGTCTTCGGCGACCCGTCGTGAGCGCCGGGTCGGCCACGCCCGCACCGCGGACTCCAGGTAGCCACCGAGCGCAAGCATCTCCTGGGGGCTGAGATCTTCGAACCCGATGTCGGCCAGCCCGACCAGTTCGCTGGGGAGCCGCTCGGGAACAGTGAATGGGCTGTCGGAGTCCTCGGCCTCGCCGATGGCCGGCGGCAGGGTCACCCACGGCAGTCCCGAACCGGCCACCTCATCGACGGAACGTCCGGGCAGCGAGCGGTCAATATCGTCGGGACGCGGCATGTTGCCCAGTGGGGTCCGCCTCGCGTTGGGGTCCATCTCCAGCACGGCGTCCTCGAAGACGGCCGCGAACACGGCGTCGAACACCGCCAGGTCCTGGTGCCGGCGGACGAGGCTGATCCGCGACGTCCAGTACAGCCGGGATCGGGAATCCGGCGGCACCGCGGTCAGTGCCAGGACGAAGTGCTCGATCGCGGTGAGGCCCACCGGAATGCCCCGCGAGGTCAGCCGCGCGGCCAGCGCGACCGCGAAGGCAGCTCGGTCGATCCCGCGCATCATCGTCGGCGGAGCCGGTTGTCGTCTGCCGGGCGCAGCGGTCTGCTCAGCGACCACGGCGCCCGATCAGGTACCCGATCAGGCCCACGACAATGGCGCCGGCGACCACCGGGATCAGCCGTCGGTAGACCGAGTTACCGGCCAGGCTCATCAGATCCAGGGGCTCCGACTCCACGGGCGCATACTCGGGAGCCGGGCGCGCTGCCGCCGATGCCGGCGCTGCCGCGGATGCGGCCGGTGCTGCCTCAGGGACCGCCTCCGGCCCCGGCGCCGCCGCGAGAGTGGTTGTCCCGCCATTGATCTCGGGGGAACCATCGGCAGCCGCCGGCCCGTCGTCCGGGCCGGCAGCCGGCGCGAGCAGTTTGGTCTCCAGGTTCTGCACGAATTGGCCGAGCAGCTTTGCCGAGACCTCCTTGATCATGCCGCTGCCGAACTGAGCGATCTTGCCGCTGATGTTCAGGTCGGTGCTGACCGTCACGACGGTGTGCGCACCGTCGGCCCGCAGGCTGGCGTTGATCATCGCGTTGGCGTTGCCGGCGCCGCGGGAGTCCTTGCCCTTGGCGTCGATCACCGCGCGATGGGCGACGTCGTCCTTCTCGATGAAGCGCGCCGTGCCCGCGTACTGGCTGATCACCGGACCGACCTTGATCTTGATCTTGCCGGCGTACACGTCGCCGTCCACCCCGGTGAGTTCGGCTCCGGGGAGACAGCGGGCGACGCCGTCGAGGTCGGTGAGCACCTCCCAGGCCCGCTCGATGGGCACGCTGACGGTGAACTCGTTGTCGATTTTCATCGGTTCCTTTCAGGCCGAGGCAGGCTCGGCGTAGCCGAGTTCCGCCAGCGCGCCGGTGATCGTGATGCGGTCATCCCGGGTCTTGGCGATACTGCCCAGCGAGCGGACGATGTCGGCACGGACCAGGTTCGCGGCGCCCAGCGCGGACAGCGCCGCGACCCAGTCGATGGACTCGGCCATCCCGGGCGCCTTCTCCAGGTCGAGCTGGCGCACCCGCCCGATGAATTGGGTGGTCGAGGCGATCAGTGGCTCGCCGGCCGAAGGGACGGATCGGCGCAGGATCTCGGCGGCCCGTTCGGCGGCCGGAAAGTCGATCCAGTGGTACAGGCAGCGTCGGCGCAGCGCGTCGTGCAGCTCGCGGCTGCGGTTCGAGGTCAGGATGACGATCGGCCGGCGGGCCGCGGTGAAGGTGCCGAGTTCCGGGATGGTGACCGCACCCTCACCGAGGAATTCGAGCAGCAGGGCTTCGAATTCGTCGTCGGCGCGGTCGATCTCGTCGATCAGCAGGACCGGCGCGACCGGACCCCGATGGCGGATCGCCCGCAGGATCGGTCGCTCCTGGAGGAACTCCTCGGTAAACAGATCGGCGTCGCGAAGCTGCTCATGGTGGGATTCGGCCAACCGGATGGTGAGCAGTTGCCGCTGGTAGTTCCACTCGTACAGGGCTTCACTCGCGGTCAGGCCCTCGTAACACTGGAGCCGAATCAGCGGCGTCGCCAGAGCGACCGAAAGCGCTTTGGCTGCCGCGGTTTTGCCTACGCCGGGTTCGCCTTCCAGGAGCAGCGGCTGCCCCAGTGTCAGCGCGAGGAAGACGGCGGTGGCCAAGCCCTCGTCGACCAGGTAGTCGATCTGATCGAGCCGCTGCGCAACCTCGTCGGGATCGCCGAACATCGGGCTCATGCCGGCGCAGACAGTAGGGCCTGGTAGTCGTCCCAGGTATCCACGTCGATCGGCACGGTCGCGTCGACCGCGAGCTCGGCGACGTCAAATCGGCCGGAGTGCAACAACTTCCAGACGGCCTTGTCCCCGTGCAGCGCACTGAGCTCACCGAACAGCGTCCGGCCGAACCAGAACGGGTGACCCAGGCCATCGCGATACCGGCAGATGCCGATCGGCGACCCGCCGACCACCGCGACCAGCTGGCCGACAGTCTCCGCGGCGACCCCCGGCTGGTCGCCGAGCAGCAGCACCACTCCGTCGGCGCGCTCATCGACCTGGTCGACGGCCGCCCGGATCGATGACCCGCAGCCGCTCTCGAAGCCCGGGTTCTCGATCACCTCGACCCCGCTCAGATCCACCTGGTCCCGGACGTCGGCTGCCGACCCACCCACGGTGACCACCAACTGATCGAACCCACACTCACGCGCCGTCACGAGCGTCGCGCCGAGCAGCGTCGATCCGTGGAACGGCAGCAGCTGCTTGGGGCGACCCAGCCGCCTCGACGACCCGGCCGCCAGCACGATTCCGGTGACGAACACGGCGCTAATGCCCCACCATGCTCGAAACACCATGTTCTGGATGACCGTGCGCGTGGGTGTCACGGCAGTGTGGGTTGCAGAACCAGAAGTCCTGCCCATCGACCATCAGGTACGGGGTGTCCGGCAGCACCGTCACGGTCATGCCGCAGACCGGGTCCAGCACCCGGATCGGAGCTGTCAGCGCAGCCGGCTTGGGGTGCTGCGTACGCAGCCTCTCGATCACCCCCGCAAGGATGGACAACGCCACCTCCGGCGCGGTCCGAGCACCGATCGCGAGCCCCGCCGGCGTGCTGACCAGCGCACGCTGATCGGCCGTCAGGTCGAGTTCGTCGAGCACGGCGCATCCTCGAACTCGGCTGGCCACCAGCGCGACATAGCCGACGCCGGCGTCGAGCGCGGCCCTGATCGACTCCCGCTCGTCCCGCCCGTGGCTGGCGATGATCACCGCGGCCGCACCCTGGGGTACCTCGGCCGCCCGCGACGTGGCGTAGCCGAGCACCGCACTGATGGCGACCACCGCGTCGGCCACCGGCGTCCGTCCGATCACCTGCAACAGCGGCGCAGGCAGCATCGGTTCGAGGAAGATCTCCAGCGCCCCGCCCGACAAGCACGGGTTGACAACGACTTTCGCCCCCGGCGAGTCCGGGAACTCGACGCCGCCCTCGGGTAACACCCGGAGCAGCAGGGTTTCGCCGTCGGCGAGGACACCGAGAGCGGCTGTGCGGACCGAGTTCTCGGCGCACTGCCCGCCGACGAAGCCCTCGATGGTGCCGTCCTGCAGGACGATCGCGTCGTCACCGGCCCGAGCCGAGGTCGGCACCTGGGCGCGGACGACGGTGGCGTGCACGAACGGCACCCGATTCGCGGTCAATTCGCGTGCGAGAGCGGCGATCGTCGTGGTCATAGCCGTTGGCTCACAGCGGTTCTCATATCGGTGGCCGCGGGTTGCCCTGCATGGCGTCCCACACCCGGGACGGGGTCAGTGGCATATCGGCGTGCCGAATCTGCAGCGCATCAAGCACCGCGTTCACCACGGCCGGCGGCGAACCGACGGTCGCGGACTCACCCACGCCCTTGGCGCCGATCGGGTGGTGCGGCGACGGAGTGACGGTGAAACCGGTTTCCCAGTCGGGTACTTCCAGCGCCGTCGGGATCAGGTAGTCCATTAGCGAGCCGCCCAGGCAATTGCCGTCGTCGTCGAACGCGATCATCTCCATCAGCGCCATCCCGACGCCGTCGGTGAGCCCGCCGTGGATCTGGCCCTCGATGATCATCGGGTTGATCCTGGTGCCGCAGTCGTCGACCGCGATGAACCGGCGGACCTTGACCTGCGCGGTGCCGGGGTCGATGTCGACGACGCAGATGTAGGCGCCGTGCGGATAGGTGAGATTCGAAGGGTTGTAACAGATCTGGGCTTCCAGTCCGCCCTCGATGCCCTCCGGAAGGTCGCCGGCGCCGTGCGCCTTCATCGCGATGTCCTGGATGGTGACCGACTTGGACGGATCGCCCTTGACCTGAAAGGCGCCCTTGACCCAATCCAGGTCCGCCACCGAGACCTCGAGCATGCCGGAAGCGATGATTCTGGCCTTGTCCCGGACCTTGCGGGCCACCAGTGCCGCGGCAGCGCCGGACACCGGGGTGGAACGGCTGCCGTAGGTGCCGAGTCCGAACGGGGTGTTGTCGGTATCACCGTGCACCACATCGATATCGGCCGGTGGGATGCCGATCTCCTCGGCGATGATCTGGGCGAATGTCGTCTCGTGCCCCTGGCCCTGGGACTGGACCGACAGCCGCACAACGGCTTTGCCGGTCGGATGGATCCGCAGTTCACAGCCGTCGGCCATGCCGAGGCCCAGGATGTCCATGTCCTTGCGCGGCCCGGCCCCGACGGCTTCGGTGAAGAAGGCGACACCAATGCCCATCATCTCGCCGCGGGAACGTTTCTCTGCCTGTTCCCGGCGAAGTTCGTCGTAGCCGGCGATCCGCATCGCCTCACGCATGGTCGGTTCGTAGTCGCCGGAGTCGTAGACCCAGCCGGTCTTGCTGGTGTAGGGGAACTGCCAGGGCTGGATGAAGTTCTTGATCCGCAACTCGACCGGATCCATCTTCAGCTCAAACGAGAGGCATGCCACCATCCGCTCGACCAGATACACCGCCTCGGTGATCCGGAACGAGCAGGCGTACGCGACGCCGCCCGGCGCCTTGTTCGTGTAGACGGCCGTCATGCTGCAGTAGGCGGCCTGGATGTCGTAGCTGCCGGTGAAAACACCGAAGAAGCCTGCTGGATATTTCGTCGGTGCGGCCGTGCCGTTGAACGCGCCGTGGTCGGCCAGCACGTGGGTCCGGATCGCGAGGATCTTGCCCTCCCTGGTCGCCGCGATCTCACCGCGCATGATGTAGTCGCGGGCGAAGCCGGTGCTGATCAGGTTCTCCGAGCGGTCCTCCATCCACTTGACGGGTTTGCCGGTCAGCAGCGACCCGACGATGGCGCACACGTAACCGGGGTAGATGGGGACCTTGTTGCCGAAGCCGCCGCCCAGATCGGGTGAGATGACCCGGATCTTGTGCTCGGGCAGGCCGGCGACGATGGCGTACAGGGTGCGGTGGGCGTGCGGAGCCTGGGTCGTTGACCAGAGTGTCAGCCGGCCGTCGATCGAGTCGTAGTCGGCCACCGCGCCACAGGTTTCCATCGGCGCCGGGTGCACCCGGGGATAGACGATGTCCTGCGTGACGACAACGTCGGCGGTAGCGAAAACTGCTTCGGTGGCGGCCTTGTCGCCGGTTTCCCAGTCGAAGCAGTGATTGTTTGTCTTGCCCTCGAGATCGGTGCGGATGACCGGCGCCGTCGGCGAGAGCGCGGTGCGGGCGTTGACGACCGGCTCGAGGATGTCGTACTCGACGTCGATCAACTCCAGCGCGTCGCGGGCGGAGTACCGGTCCTCGGCGACGACGAAGGCGACCTCTTGGCCCTGAAAGCGGACCTTGTCGGTGGCCAGGACTGCCTGTACATCGTTGGACAGCGTCGGCATCCAGGCCAAACCCTTGGCGGCCAACATCTCTCCGGTGACCACCAACTTCACCTTCGGATGCGCCTGTGCCGCGGTGATGTCGACGCTCACGATGCGCGCATGCGCGACCGGCGACCGCAGGATCGCCAGATGCAGCATGCCGGTCAGCTGGATGTCGTCGACGTAGCGTCCCTTACCGCGGATGAACCGCGGATCCTCCTTGCGCAGCATCCGGCCGTGACCTACCGGCTTCTTGTCGTTGTCCTCGAACTCGGTCATCGGCCGATCAACGACCGCGGTCATGTCAGAGCCGATTCGGGGGTCGCCGTCCGGGTGCCGGCCTGTTCGGCGGCCGCCCAGCGTACCGAGCGAACGATGGTGGCATACCCGGTACATCGGCAGATCTGCCCCGAGATCGCTTCCCGTATCTCGTGTTCGGTCGGGTCCGGGTTGCGGTCGAGCAGCGCCCTGGCGGTCATCAACATGCCCGGGGTGCAGAAGCCGCATTGGAGGCCGTGGCATTCCATGAAGCCTTGCTGCAGCGGATCCAACCGGCCACCCTGCTCGAGCCCCTCGACGGTGCGCACTTCGTGCCCGCCGGCCATCGCCGCGAGCATCGTGCACGACTTGACCGGTTCGCCGTCGACCTGCACCACGCAGGTCCCGCAGTTGCTGGTGTCGCACCCCCAGTGGGTGCCGGTCAGCCCGAGGTGATCACGGAGGAAATGCACCAGCAGCAGCCGGCCCTCGATCTCGCGGGTGACCTCGTCGCCGTTGACGGTCATCGTTACCTGCATGGCTCAAGCTCCCTGGTTGATGCGGGCGACAGCGCGGCGCAGCGTCCGTCTGGTCAGTTCCTTGGCAAGATGACGCTTGTATTCCTGGCTGCCGCGCATATCGGTGGTCGGGCTGCAGCTGCGGGCGGCGATGTCGCCCGCCTGGGCGTAAAGCTCTTCGGAGGGGGCCTGGCCGCGCAGGGCGTTCGAGACGTCGGGCAGTCCGGCCGTGTTCGGGCCGACCGCCGCCAGCCCCACCCGCGCGTCCGCGATGACGCCGCCGGACATCCACACCGCCGCGCCGGCGGACACGACGGCCCAGTCACCGGCCCGTCGCTCGACTTTCTCATAGGCACTGGATCCGTTGGGGCGCAACGGGAACCGGACCTCGACCAGCATCTCAGCATCGCCGACGGCGGTTTCGTAGGGACCGCGATGGAACTCCTCCATCGTCACCACCCGCTCGCCCGTCAGGCCGCGGATCACGCAGCGCGCGTTGAGCGTCGTACATACCGCGGACAGGTCCTCGGACGGATCGGCCTGGCACAAAGACCCGCCGAGCGTGCCCCTGTTGCGGACGACCGGGTCGGCGATCACCTTCTCGGCATCGCGAAAGATCGGGAAGACGGCGGCCAGTCCGTCGGATTCGAGCAACTCCCGGTGTCTGGTCATTGCGCCGATCCGGATCTGCGTCGGCTCGACGGTGATGTAGCCGAGCTCGCCGTGCAGGTCGTTGATGTCGATCAGATACTCGAAGTTCGCCAGCCGCAGCTTCATCATCGGCAGCAGGCTGTGGCCGCCGGCGACCAGTCGTGCGGTGTCGCCCAGCCGGTCCAACAGCCCGATGGCGTGCTCGACACTGGTCGCCCGCTCGTATTCGAACGGCGCCGGAACCTGCATGCTCGACCCCTTTGTCTCCCAGGCGGCTCCCGTAGCGCCGTGCTGTGTAGCAACATTGGGCGCCCGACAGCAGGCGATGTCAACGGCGACTTAAGGAGATAGTTAAACGACTCGCCCCCAGCCGGGGGGTGGCTTAACCGAAGCCTTAAGTCACCGTTGACAGGCTCCTCGGTGGTGCGCATGCTGCGGAACAATCAGACTCGCGCGCCCCGCTGACGAGCTGCGGCCCGCGAAGGAGCGGTCGATGACGTCAGCTCTGGGTCCGGGGTGGGCATTGGCGGGCGTCATGGTCACCATCACCGGCCATCACCTGACCCACGTGGCCCGCTCGCTGCGGAGCGGTCGCCGGGCCGCGCTCGACATCGACCTGACCCACGCGGCGATGGGGGTGGTGATGGCGATCATGCTGGTGGGATCGCTGACCTCGCGGGCCGCGGCCGGCTGGGCGATCGGCTTCACCGTGGCCACCGGGTGGTTCGCCGGGCGAACGCTCCGCAGCTATTTCCGCGACAGCCCGCGTTCGGTGGCGCCGCCATTGGCGCAGACCCTGACCGGGGTGGCCATGGTGTATATGCTGGCCGGAACTGCTACCGCCGGCGGTTCGGCCAGCGGCGCTGAGGCGGCCGGCATGGACTTGGGCGGCATGAACATGACCGGGATGGCCCCGGACGGGGGTACACCCTCGTTCACCGCCGGGTGGCTGACGATCGTGGTGATCGCGGCCAGCATCGGTGTGGTGATCTGGACGGCAGGGCGATTGCGACCGGCCGTCGCCACCGCCGGGTCCGGGCCGGGTGCGGTGGCGGCGAGCTGTCAGCTGGCGATGAGCGTGACTACCGTGTACATGCTGGTGCTGATGGTGTAGCCGACAACCCGGGTCGACAACAGGGGCAACGCATCGTCAGGTCAGCAGAGGAGGGTTGGTGCGCGACATCGCGGACGGCATCGCGGCTTGGCGAGCAGCCGGGATCCGGTGTGCCGTGGCGACTGTCGTCCAGACCTGGAAATCGGCCCCCCGCCGGCCGGGCGCCGCGATGGCCGTCGCCGAAAACGGCGAAGTACTCGGGAGTGTTTCAGGTGGCTGCGTCGAGGGCGCGGTTTACGAGGTGGCCATGGACACGCTGGCAACGGGACGGCCGGTGCTGCAGACCTATGGTGTCTCGGACGACGATGCCCTGGATGCGGGTCTGACCTGCGGCGGAATCGTCGATATCTTCGTGCAGCCGGCTGACGGGGACCGCTACCCGGAGCTGCCCGCCGTCCTGCAGGCCGTCCGGGAGAGCCGGCCGGTGGCCGTGGCCACCGTCATCTCCGGTGTCGAGCGTCCAGGAGCACGGATGATCATCAGCCCTACCGGGTCGGACGGAACACTCGGCAACCACGGCCTGGACATCGGTGTGCGGGAGCAGGCCCGGGGCATGCTCGCCCTGGGCACCACCGCGGTCGTGCACGTCGGGGAGCACGGCGAACAGCGCATGGACGACCTGTCCATCTTCGTCCAGTCCTTCGCGCCGCCGCCGCGGATGTTGGTCTTCGGCGCCATCGATTTCGCCGGCGCGGTCGCCCGGATCGGCAAGTTCCTCGGATATCACGTCACCGTATGCGATGCCCGGCCGACGTTCGCCACTCGCAAACGCTTTCCTGAAGTCGACGAGGTGGTCGTCAAATGGCCGCACCAATTCCTGGACACGATCACCGTGGACGAGCGAACGGTGATCTGCGTGCTGACCCACGACCCGAAATTCGACGTTCCGCTGCTGCAGCGGGCGCTGCTGACGCCGGCCCACTACATCGGGGCCATGGGCAGCCGCCGCACCCACGAGGACCGGCTGCGTCGACTCCGCGAGATCGGCGTGACCGAGGAGGCGATCGGCCGGCTCAGCTCACCCATCGGTCTGGACCTGGGCGCCCGCACCCCCGAGGAGACCGCCGTGGCCATCGCGGCCGAGATCATCGCGCTGACCTGGGGCGGCTCCGGTCAGCGACTGACCCTGGCCGAGCTGGACATCCATCGGTGAAAGCCGGCGGTACGGCGGTTGCTGCTGCGTCAGCTCCTTTCGAGTGCTGCCTTCGGCTGCATTCTGCCGATCAGGGTCAGCATTTCGGCCTCGTACCGCAGCTCGGGCCAAGGCTGTCGTGGCAGTGTTCGGTCGGGTTGTCGCGGACGGATCAGGTCATGGGGTGGACCCTGCGGCGTTGCCGTCGGTAGCCGGACCGGTGGGGTCGTCGGTCGGGAACAGGATCGTGCTGACCATGTGCCGGCGACGCTCGGGCGCCGGCCCGTTCTGCATGAGCTCGCGCAGGGTGCGACTGAAGTCGTGTATCAACGCAGCCTTCTCGTCGTCGCTGAGCCAGAGCGAGAACTGTCGGTAGGACACGGAATCGGCCAGCGGATTCGCGCCGTCCCGTCCGAGATAGAGGTCGAACTCCGCCAGGAGTGCGGCAACGGCGGCGGCGAACCCCCGCTGGTGGTCATCGATGGTCATCGCGGCGACAGTCTGGCGATCCATCGCGACGCGTGCGGGAAAAAGCCGATAGGTTCGCTCGACGGCACCTCGTACCCGCTCCTGGCTGTCGACCTCGAGGAGTCCGGCCTCGGTCAGGACTGCGACCTGTCGGTAGACGGTGGCCTTCGATATGTCGGGCAGGCGCTCGCACAGCTGTGTGGTGGTGAACGGCAAACCGTCCAGCACGGCGTGGATGACTCGTAGCCGCAACGCGTTCAGCACGAGCTCGGTCATCTTCACCTGCCCACCTTCTCATATCATGCTACCGTTCGCATATGATGCGAACGGTAGCAGATCCCCCTCTCGGCCGGCTCGTGGACGTCAACGGGCATCTACTGTGGACCCATCGCGATGGCAGCGGTGGACCTGCCGTGGTGTTCGTACCCGGCGCGGGCAGCTTCGGGTTGGACTTCTGGCTCGCCCACGAACGCGTTGCCCGGCTCACCACCTCGGTGCTCTACGACAGGGCCGGCACGGGCTGGAGTGCCGACGTGCACCTGCCGCGCTCCATCGGCGAGGTCACCGATGAATTGCGCGACGTGCTGCACGTCCTTGCCGTGCCTGGTCCGTATCTGTTGGTCGGTCACTCTCTCGGTGGAGCCTACGTACAGCGCTTCGCGCAGCGTTTCCCCGCTGACGTGGCTGGGCTGCTGCTGCTCGATCCGCTGCACGAGGACTGGGACGAGTACCTGCCAGAGCACGCGCAGATCGCCGCGAACATGCCGGAAGACCCGCACATGCCAGCCCTTCCGCAGCCGTTCCTCGACCAGATCCGGGCGATGCTGCTCGATGCGATGGCGGGTTTCCCAGAGCCGCTCCGTCACGTGCTCGTGGACAAGCACTTCAGTCCCGCGCGGCTGCCGACAGGGTTCCGTGAAGGGCTGAACGCGCTCGCCGTCATCGACGATCTGCGCGGCGGGGGGCCGCGACCGGACGTGCCCATCACGATCCTGAGCGCGGCCGGCGTCGACGCCCAACAGGCGATGTTCTCCACCCAGGACCAGCTGAGCGAACAGATCCAGGGCAGCGAGCGGCTCTACGCCGCGGTCGCCGCCACCGCGCCGCAGGGACGGCACCTCACCGTTGCGGACGCCTCCCACGTCACCCTCCCGATGCGCAGACCCGACGCCGTCGCCGACGCAGTCAGCGATCTGCTGGACCGAATTCGCGACGAAAGGACCCACTCATGAACACATCCGACCTGGCCGCCTTGCGTCGCCTGGTGGACGCCAGCAACGAGGAAGCCACCAACCGGCTGGCCGACATCATTCGCAACGTCGGATAGAAGTCCTGCAGTTGTGGTCGGGCCAGGACGGTGCTGGCGAGTTCGTCACCGCGACAGCACGAAGCCAAGCGCGTCGCCGGAATTCCGGATGCCGGCAACTCATCGGTGGCCCACCGAGCGGGCCACCTCCAGTTGGCGGCGCAGTGGTCCGGCAGCGGCCATATAAGTGCGGGCCGCCTCGGCTCCGAGAGGCATGGATAGCAGGTTTCCCTGCGCGCCGTGGCATTGCATGCGGACCAGGGCCGCGCGTTGGATTTCCTGTTCGATGCCTTCGGCGATCACGTCGAGGCGTAGGTCGTGCGCGAGTACGAGCATCGTTTGGACGAAGGCGGCGCCCTCACTGGCTGGGTCCTGCAGGGGGTCGATGAAGCTCTTGTCGATCTTCAGGATATCCACCGGGAATTGCCGCAGGTAGCTGAGCGAGGAATAGCCGGATCCGAAATCGTCGATCGCGATACGGATGCCCATCATCTTGAATTGCTGGAGCACCTGGGCGGCGGCGCCGGGTTCGGTGACGAGCACGGTTTCAGTGATCTCCAGGATCAGCCGCTGCGGTGACAGACCACTGAAGGACAGCGCGGTGAGCACGTCCTGGACAACCCGGGGATCTTGCAACTGCCGCCCGGACAGGTTGACGGACAGCGAGATCGGTCGCCCTTCCGAGGACGTCCAATCGGCGGCCTCAAGACAGGCCTGTTCCAGAATCCAGCGGCCCATCGGGATGATGAATCCGGTTTCCTCGGCGAGTGGGATGAAACGGTCCGGCATGAGCCGGCCAAGGCTGGGATGCTGCCAGCGAACGAGGGCCTCGAACCCCTCCAGCGCGCCGTCCGCCAGGGCGTGCTGCGGCTGATATTCGAGGAAGAACTCGCCGCGCTCCAAGGATCCCTGGAAAGCGTTCATCACGGTCATTCGTTCGATCGCTTGGGCACGCATGAACGATTCGAAGATCGCGTAGCGGTCCTTGCCGTGGGCCTTGGCCTCATACATCGCAGCGTCGGCCTCACTGAGCAGGCTCTCGGTGGTCGACCCGGCACCGGCAAAAGCCACTCCGACGCTGGTCGTGAGGTGGATCTGCCGACCGCTGACAACGGCCGGCTGACGCAGCACCGCGACGATCCGGTCGGCGATCGCGGTGACAGCATCGACACTGTCGATGTCTTCGAGCAGGATCGCGAACTCGTCGCCGCCGAGCCTGGCCACGGTGTCTCCCGGGCGAACGACCGACGCGAGTCGTTTACCCACGACGGTGAGCAGCTCGTCCCCGAACTGATGACCCAAGCTGTCGTTCACGGACTTGAAACCGTCCAGATCGCAGAACAACAACGCCACCATCCCCCGCAGCCGCGGGGATGCCTCCAGGGCGTGTTGGACGCGGTCGTGCAGGAGTGATCGGTTCGGCAATCCGCTCAGACTGTCGTGGAACGCCTGGTGGCGCAGATCCGCCTCGAGTGCCTGCTGCGTCGCCAGCGACCTGGACAGCGACTCGCCCCGCTGCTCCAATTCGCTTGTCCGCTCCCGTAGCCGGTGTAGGAGCCAATCGGTGCGAAGCAGGGTCAGCCCGACCAGGGCGATGGACGTTGCCGCCAGCACGGCCACGTCAACCCGGAAGCCGAACAAGCTGCCGCTGATCAGAATGACCGGTGAGACCACGCCGGCCGTGGCGACCAGCACCAGCCAAGACCGTCCGCCCCGGCTGTCCTTGATCTCAGGTGACGGTTCGGCCACGCTCGGATGCCAGGCCGCGGCCGCGATGAACACGTAGCTGAGCATGAACGTGGCGTCGACCGGATCGCCGGCTGTGTAGCCGCTGTTCGCCACCAGGATGTCGTAGGCAAGATCGCCGACCGCAATCAGCAACATGGCGATCCAGAGCAGCTTTTCCGCCGCTCGCCGGCCGGTCCCGGCCATCATGGAGTTGACCAGAATGAACACCACGCCCAGGTCCATCACCGGATAGGCCATCGTCACCAACTTGCCGAGTCCGCTCAGGGTCTCGTCGTGGGCGTACGAACCAATGATCAGCTGCCACAGCAAGGCTGTCGCACCGATGCACACCATCGCGGCATCCACCCGTGCCTCCCGGAAGCCGGCGATTCGACGCGACCTGCTGACCCGAAAAACGCCGGCGAACAGGAACGGATAGCCGGCCAGGTACAGCACATCGGCCCACGATGGAAGGGGCGGCACGCTATTCAGCAGGTCGTAGACGTTCCAGATCCCGTCGCCCAGCATGAAACAGGCATTCGCGGCGGCCAACAGGTACCAGCCCAACCGCTCGACCGGTCGGCGGGTGCGGATCGCCCACAGCACCAACACCGTCGAGGCGAGGCCGATCGCCAGGTAGACCAGGTTCTTCGCGGTGCTACCGGGAACGAGGAAATAGACTCCGGCGGCGACCGCTCCGAGCCCAAGCACCACCTTCCACGCCGCCAGCCTCATGGTGGCCCCTCCGAAACGCTCCAGTTGCCAAGTTGCCCCAGCGTGAACTCATAAACCACTCGCTCAGCGGACTGCCCGTCCGACGGATAGGCCCCGTCTTCAACATCAACACTCGAATGCGAAAATTTCTCAGCTGCCTCGTTCACTCGAAGAGACCATCTACGGATGCTACATTCTGTGACCACATTTATACACCCAGTGACAAGATTGAGAGCGGGCGGCTAGTAGCATTAGCCCGCTGGTCGCCCGTGTCGGCGATGTGTGCTGACCATGTTGGCCACCTTGCATCATGGGCTGGTGTTCGTGCACAACGCCGGCGACGTAGCCACGGCGTCAGCCAACCGGCCGAGCTCCGAGACGCGACGACGTCAATCGGATCCCGGTCCCGATGGGCGATAAGCGGAAAGTTGCGGTAGGCAGATATGCCTTAACTCGCCGCCGAGTGACTTTCCGGTGATATCGGCCGCGCCTGTCTGACGACTTCGCCTGTCTAGTGATGAGGACAGGAACTGGCCTATAGCCTTTCTAGACTCAGCTCAGCAAGGCGACCACCGTCAAGAGGAGAGCCCGATGACCAAGCGCGTCACCACCGAACAGGCAGACATTCTGGAAATCCTGCGGACGAGGCGGTACTTCCTCCGCTTCGCCGTGCAGGGACTGACCAATGAACAGGCCGCCCTTCGCCCGACCGTCAGCGAACTCACCCTCGGTGGGCTGATCAAGCACGTCGCCGGCACCGAGGCCGCCTGGGCCCGGTACATCACGCAGGGACCGTCGGCGATGTCCGTTGACAAAGACTTGTCCGAGTGGGGCGAAGCAGAGTGGACGGCCCGCGCCGATGAGTTCCGGATGGTCGACGGCGAGACCCTGGACGGTCTGCTCGCGACGTACGAAGAAGTCGCCGCCCACACCGACGATCTGGTGACCTCGATCCCGGACCTCAACGCTACTCAGCCACTGCCCGATGCGCCGTGGTTCGAGAAGGGCGGACACCGTTCCGCCCGCCAGGTCTTCCTGCACATTTCCGCCGAAACCGCGCAGCACGCCGGGCACGCCGACATCCTGCGCGAGGCCATCGACGGCCAGAAGACGATGGGCTGACACCGCCGGCAGGCCCGCCATGACCTGACCATGCCCCGACCGCGGTCCGCCGTGGCCGCACAGCTCCACAGTCGACTCACAGGATGCGCACGGGGTTGCTCTCAGCTTCATCTCCGAAACTTCTTGCATCATGATTCTCAAGGAGATGGACACAAGCGCGCCGACCGTGAACAGACTGTTGGCGAGGGTGACGCCAGATCATCCGATCGACACTCACAGCCGGTTCGACCGGGGTGTTCGCCTGACCACCACCTTGGCAATCTGGCTGAGCATGCTGATCGTGACCTACCTCTGGGATGCCGACGGCGGAATCGTCGACCTCACAGGTTGGGCCGGCGGCATCACCTCCGTGGGCCGACTGAGCGGTCTGTGGGCGGCGAATTTGTTGCTGTTCCAGGTGCTGCTGATGGCCCGGCTCCCCGTGCTCGAACTCGCCTTCGGCCGGGATGAGCTGACCAGGATCCACCGGGTGGTCGGCTTTGCGTCGTTCAGTCTGATGCTGCTGCACATCGTCACGATCATCATTGGCTACGCCTCCGCCCAGTGGGCGGCGGTCCCGGCGACCACCTGGGACCTCGTCACCAACTACGGCGGGATGCTGCTGGCGGTCGCCGGCACCGCCTGCCTGGTCATGGTGGTGGTTACCAGCGTCAAGGCAGCCAGACGGCGGCTTCGCTATGAGTCCTGGCACTTGATCCACCTGTACGCCTATGTCGGGGTCGGGCTCGCGCTGCCTCACCAACTGTGGACCGGTCAGGAATTCCTTCGCTCGACCACCGCGACCGTGTATTGGTGGACACTCTGGGGCGCCGCCACTGCCGCTGTTCTGCTCTGGCGAGTCTGGCTGCCGCTGTGGCGCAGCCTGCGCCAAGGTCTTCGGGTGACCCACGTCGTGCGGGAATCATCGGATGTGGTGTCGGTGTACCTGACCGGACCGCGCCTGGCTCAACTGCCGGTGCAGGCCGGCCAGTTCCTCAACGTCCGGTTCCTCGACGGCCCGCGATGGACGCGCGCGAACCCGTTCTCGCTGTCCGCGGCGCCAGACGGAAAGTCGCTGCGGATCACCGCGAAGGCCCTCGGTGATGGCAGTGCGCGGCTTGCCCACCTGCGACCCGGAACCCGGGTGATGTTCGAAGGCCCATATGGGCGGCTCAGCGGCCGGGCCCGCAGCAGGCGACGCGTCGTGCTGGCCGGTGCCGGAGTCGGCATCACACCGCTCAGGGCACTGGCCGAGGGACTCGACTACTCCCCAGGAGAGGTGATCCTGTTGCAGCGGTACACCAGCGAGCCACTTTTCGTCGACGAGTTCGCCATGCTCGCAGCGGACAGAGGTTTGGAAGTGGTGCCGCTGCCCGGGACGCGGTCCGCTCCGGGCTCCGTTCTCGGGCCTGCCGTCCCGGTTGCGGACGAGTTGAGGGCGCTCACACACTGGATCCCCGACCTTGCCGAGCGCGATGTCTTCCTGTGCGGCCCGCCGACCTGGACGAAACGCATCGAGCACCTTGCCGTCGCCGCCGGGGTGCCCCGCGACCGAATCCACATCGAAACCTTCGGATGGTGAACTGATGAAACGAATCGTCCTGTGGCTGGCCTCCACGGCCACGGTGCTGGTGCTCCTGTTCGGCTACCGCACCTCGACCAACGCGACTCCGCTGTCCGCGGGTGCCAGCATCGCCAGTGCCGGCAGGGCCGGCGCGACATCGGCGGCACCCAGTTCGACGTCCTCGAGCGGCACGAGCACCGCCGCCGACGCCAGCACCGCCGCCGGCGCCAGCACCGCCGCCGCTTCGGCATCCCCCAGCAGTACCAGCCCCGCGGCTGCGGCCGCGGCGACAACCAGCTACACCGGCTCGGTCGCACAGACCAGGTGGGGTCCTGTTCAGGTGGACATCACCGTGTCCGCCGGCCACATCAGCGCGGTCGACGTTGTCCAATACCCTCAGGGCAACGGCAGGGACCAGCAGATCAACGCCTACGCCCTGCCGATCCTGGTGCAGGACACCCTGAATGCGCAAAGCGCGAAGATCGACATGGTGAGCGGCGCTACCGTTACGAGCAACGGCTACGTCCAATCGCTGCAGTCCGCGCTCGACCAGGCGGGACTGTGATCACCGACGTCGCCCCCGGGCCGGACACCGGCCGCGTCCACCGTCACGTCGAGCACGTGATGGGAATGCCGATCAGCCTGGCGTTACGGGGATCTCACGCCGACACCGCCGTTGGTCGGCGTGCCTGGGCATCGGTGATGGATCAGTTGCGCGAGGTCGACCGGGTGTTCAGCACCTACCGGCACGACTCGGTCGTCAACCGTCTCGACCGCGGCGAACTGACCGTGGACCAGTGTCCACGCGACGTGCCCGAGGTACTCGCGCTGGGCCGGGTAGCCGAGGACGAGTCCGGTGGGGCGTTCTCGATCTGGCTGCCCGACGACAACGGACGCCGGCGGCTCGATCCCAGCGGCATCGTCAAAGGCTGGGCCGTCCAGCGAGCCTCTCGGGAGCTGTCCGCTTTGGACGACACCGACTTCTCCCTGTCTGCGGGAGGCGACATGGTCTGCCACACCACCGATCCCGACCGGGCACCATGGCGGATCGGCATCGAACACCCCCTTCACCCCGGCACGCTGATCGCGGTCGTGCCGGTCCGATCCGGCGCGGTGGCCACCTCCGGCGCCGCCCACCGCGGGCAGCACATCATCGACGCTCGCACCGGACGACCGGCTCGCGGCGTCGCGTCCGTCACCGTCATCGGACCATCCCTGACCTGGGCCGACATCGATGCCACAGCCGCCTACGCGCACGGCAGGGAAGCAGCCGACTGGCTCCGTGCCCGCATCGGACGTACCGCCCTCGTCGTCTGGCCCGACGCGACCACCACCATCATCGATGGCGCGGCGCATCCGGTCCCAGCAAGCCAGGCGAGGCCGATGGGCTAGCTGCCCATCCTGCGGATGCCCGAACAGCGGAGCGTATCCAGCCAGCCCAGGCGCAGGTACTCACGCGGCGAGGTCGTCGCAGCGCGGGTGCGGCAGGATAGCGGTCATGGCAGGCCCGCTGCTCGAGACCAAGCTCCATATCCCCAAGCGGCGACTCGGTTCGGTAGCCCGTCCGAGACTGAGCGAGCGGCTCAGCCGTGGGGCGGAGTCGACGTTGACCATCGTGTCGGCTCCTGCCGGGTTCGGTAAGACGACGCTGCTGGCGGATTGGTTGGCAGCCTCGGCAGTCGATGGGCGTTCCGCGGCGTGGCTGTCGCTCGACCAGCGCGACAACGATCCCGCGTTGTTCTGGACCTACCTGGTCGCCGCACTGAGCACGGCAGCGGACGGAGTTGGTGCCGGCGCCCTCTCGCTCCTGCAGTCCCCGCAGCTGCCGACCGAAGCGTTCCTTGCCACGCTGCTCAACGACCTCAACGCCAGCTCCACGGATATCGTGATGGTGCTCGATGACTATCACCTCATCGACTCGCGCGACGTCCAGGACGGGATGGCGTTCCTTCTCGAGCACCTTCCCCCGCAGGTACACCTGGTGATCGGCACCCGGGCCGACCCCGCGCTGCCGCTGGCCCGGTTGCGCGGTCGTGGTGAGCTGGTGGAGATCCGCGCCACCGAACTGCGTTTCACGCCCGAGGAGGCCGCGGCCTACCTGAACGAGGTGATGGGCTTGGCGCTGACGGCGCCGGATGTCGCGGCGCTGGAAACCCGCACCGAAGGGTGGATCGCGGCGCTCCAACTGGCGGCGCTCTCGATGCAGGGGCGGGACGACGTCGCCGCGTTCATCGCAGGCTTCGCCGGGGATGACCGCTACATCGTCGACTACCTGGCCGAGGAGGTCCTGAACCGCCAGCCCGAACATGTCCAACACTTCCTGTTGCAGACCTCCATCCTGGACCGGTTGAACGGGCCACTGTGCGATGCCGTTACCGGCCAGACCGGCGGCAAGGCCGAATTGGCGAATCTGGAGCGCGGGAACCTGTTCCTGGTGCCACTCGACGACCGCCGCCGGTGGTATCGATATCACCAGCTCTTTGCCGACGTTCTCCAGGCGCATCTGCTGGACGAGCAGCCCGACGCGGTTCCTGACCTGCACCGACGGGCGAGCGCATGGTATCAGCAGAACGGCGAGACGGCCGAGGCGATCCGGCACGCGCTGGCCGCCGGGGATTTCGAGCGAGCGGCGGACCTGGTCGAGATCGCCATCCCGACCATGCGAAGGACCAGGCAGGAGGCCGCGGTTCGTGGCTGGCTCACGCTGCTGCCCGACGCAGTGGTCCGGGTCCGACCGGTGCTCACCGTCGGGTTTGCCGGCGCGTTGTTGGCCGGCGGCGAGTTCGAGGGCGTCGAGAACCGACTGCGGGACGCCGAGCGTTGGCTGGCCGAGGGCACAGGCATCACCTCACCGGCGAGAATGGTCGTCAGTGATGCGGAGGAATTTCGCCGGCTGCCGGAAATCATCGAGGTGTATCGCGCCGCCCAGGCGCTGGCTCAAGGCGATCTCGTCGGCACCGTGCGGCACGCGCGGCGGGCAATAGAACTCGCCCCCGACCAGGACCACCTCGGGCGCGCCGCGGCGGCGGGGTTGTTGGGGCTCGCGTCCTGGGCGAACGGGGGCCTTGAGGCAGCGCACTCGGCGTACACCGAGTGCCTGGCGGGGCTGCTACTGGCCGGGCATGTCGCCGACACCCTCGGCTGCGCGATCGCGCTGGCCGATATCCGGCTCGCGCAGGGTCGGCTCAGCGAGGCGATGCACACATATGAGCAGGCCCTACAGCGGACACCTGGGCCCGGCGGTTCGGTGCTGCGCGGAACCGCGGACATCCACGTCGGGATGAGTGGGATCCATCGGGAGCGCGACGACCTGCCTGCCGCCACTGAGCACCTACAGCTCGGCAGGAAATTGGGCGGGCACAACGGTTTGCCGCAGTATCAGTATCGATGGCGGGTTGCCATGGCCCGGATTCGGGAGGCCGAAGGAGACCTGGCCGGCGCAGTCGACCTCCTCGACGAGGCGGATCTCCTGTATGTCAGTGATTACTTCCCCAACGTGCGGCCGGTCCCGGCGATGCGGGCCCGGGTATTCCTCGCGCAGGGACGCTGGGCTGCGGTGCTGGGCTGGGCCCGCGAGCGCGGACTATCCGTCGACGACGACCTCAGCTACCTGCGCGAATTCGAGCACCTCACCCTCGCCAGGGCGCTGGTGGCTCAGCACGCCGCGGAGCGCTCGCAGCCGTCGATTCGGGCGGCGAGCACGCTGCTGGAGCGCCTGCTCCGAGCGGCGGAGGAGGGAGGGCGGACGGGCAGTGTCATCGAAATCCTGGTGTTGCAGGCGCTTTCCTACTACGCGCAGGGCGATAGCCCCGCTGCGCTTGCCGCACTGCAGCGCGCGTTCATGCTGGCCGAACCGCAGGGGTACGTCCGCATCCTGGTGGATGAGGGTCCGCCGATGGCCGCCCTGCTGAGGGTGGCCGCCAAACAGGGCATCGCCCCGAGCTATGTCCGTCGACTCCTGGCAGCCGTCAACAAGACCGAGGACCGCGCGCCGATTGAACAGGACCTGATCGAAACACTGAGCGAACGCGAGTTGGAGGTGCTCCGGCTGCTCGGCACCGACCTGGACGGGCCGGATATCGCCCGCCACCTCATCGTGTCGCTGAACACCGTCCGGACGCACACCAAGCACATCTACGAAAAGCTCGGTGTGAACAACCGTCGCGCTGCCGTCCGCCGAGCCGAGGAACTCGCGTTGTTGCCGCGGACCCGCAGCAACAGGTCAAACCCGCCCACCAGGTAAGCAGCGGCGCTGTCCCGGGCACCTGCCGCGCTCCTGCGTACCGGCCGGTCGTCTCACCACATCAATCACCACATGTGGTGACGCGTCCTCATCACATGTGCTCCTACCTTTCGATCACACCAGGAGATCGACCGCCGGCTGAGATCCAGCCAGCCAGCAGCCAAGGGGAGCGCAGATGAGAAACACACCGACCACCGATCACGACAGGGCCGGACGGTACGAAATCCGCCTCGCGGGGCACCTCGACTCCCGCTGGGTCAGCTGGTTCGACGGGCTGTGCCTGACCAACGAGAGCGACGGCACCACCGTCATCTCCGGGCTGGTCGCCGACCAGGCCGCCCTGCACGGCCTGCTCCAGAAAGTCCGAGACATCGGCCTGCCATTGGTCTCGGTCTTTCAAGTCGAACCAGGCCAGGCCGCCCTGCCCACTACCGCCCCGCATTAACTGAGCGCCACCCCAACTCAGCGCCACCCAACTCAGCCCCAGATCAACACCCCCTCGCCCCGACTGTCCAGCCCACCCAAGGAGAACGAAATGACGACCATCGCCCCAACCGTGAAACCCACTGCAGCGAAACGAGTTCCGATGACCTCACTGAGGAAATCCTCGCTTGCCGCCGGCGTGCTTTACCTGATCACCTTCGTCTCGATCCCGTCCATCGCCCTGTACAGCGCAGTGCGCAAACCGGAATTCATCCTCGGCGCCGGCCCGGACACTCCGGTGCTGATCGGCGGCATCCTGGAAATCATCGTGGCTCTTGCGGGTATCGGCACCGGCGTGGCGCTGTACCCGGTGCTGAAACGGCGGAATCAAAGCCTCGCAATGGGTTTCGTCGGCATCCGGGTGCTGGAAGCCGCCACCATCTTCTCCGGCATTGCCAGCCTGCTGTCAGTGGTGACCTTGCGCCAGACCGGCGCCGGAACACAAGCCTTGGCCACCGCCCAGGGGCTGATCGCCCAGCACGACTGGACGTTCACTCTCGGACAGGGCACGATGCCGGCAATCAACGACCTGCTGCTGGGAATCCTGCTGTACAAGTCCGGTATGGTGCCACGAATTCTGCCCTTGCTCGCACTCATCGGTGCGCCGATCCTGATCGCTTCCGTCACCGCCAAGTATTTCGGTGTGTATAGCGAAATCTCCCTGTGGTCGGGGCTGGCGGCCCTACCGGTCGCCGTGTTCGAGCTCTCGATCGGCGTCTACCTGACCGTCAAAGGCTTCAAGCCGTCTCGCACCACCGCCGAGATGGCCGCAGCCGGCAACTCGCCCACCCATCGCGACGTCACCGTCTGACCGCCGATTCGGCCGGCCCCAACTCAGGCCGGCCGACCGCCGAACAGCCCGAGCACAACCCCTGTGCCCCTGAAGTCCTCCCGCAAGTAGTACGGCAGCCGACGCCCGGCCACCGAGCGGAAAGCCGACACCCGCTTTCAGTTCCACCATCACCACGCAGCCGATGCCCGGGTGCCGATGGCGGGACAGGGAGCGGGTTCCATGGCACTGCGGCTCCGCACACTCAGCTCAGCACCCCTGACGCACCACGCCTGAAAGGCAAAACCCCATGATCGAAGTAGCGAATCTCAGTAAGCGGTACGGCGACAAGCTCGCGGTGGACGGATTGAGCTTTGTCGTGCAGCCGGGAATCGTCACCGGGTTCCTGGGCCCGAACGGGGCCGGGAAGTCCACCACGATGCGGATGATCGCCGGGCTCGACCG
>JBBRSR010000026.1:0-44229 GCA_038245175.1 Mycobacteriales bacterium
GAGGGGTTCTACAACTCACAGCGCCGGCATTCCGCGTTGAATTACCGCCGGCCCAACGAAGTCCACTACGGTTACCAGCAGCCGGCCACGGCAGCGTAGAAATCCACCTTCCGCTGTCCGAAAATTCCGCGGCAGATCAGTTCGCTATCGGCGAAGATGATGCCGCCGGGTGCGTAACAATCGGGTGAAACACTGCACGGGTGGATATCGCCCTTGGCCTGTTGTCGCTGGCGGCCGTGGTCAGTCTGGTGAGCGCGCTCTCCGACCGGTTCAGCCGCTCCGCTCCGCTGGTGCTGGTGCTGGTCGGCGTTCTGGGTTCCTACCTGCCGTTCGTCCCCCCGGTCGCCCTCGAGCCTGAGTTGGTACTCGTCGGTCTGCTGCCGCCGCTGCTGTATTCGGCCGCCATCCGGACGTCGCTGCTCGACTTCCGGGCCAACCGTCGCTCGATCGGGCTGCTCTCCGTCGGCTATGTCACCTTCGCCGCCGTCGGTGTCGGGTTCGTCGCTCATTGGGTGTTCGGCGTCAGTCTGGCGTCCGGCTTCGCGCTCGGCGCAGTGGTGGCGCCGCCCGACGCGGTCGCCGCGACGGCCGTTGCCCGCCGAATCGGCCTGCCGCGTCGGGTCATCGACATCCTCGAGGGAGAGTCGCTGCTCAACGACGCCACCGCCCTCGTGCTGCTGCGCACCGCGCTGGCCGCGATCGCCGGCACCGTCAGCGTCGGCAAGATCGCCGGCGACTTCGTCCTCGCCGCTGGTGGCGGCGTCGCCATCGGCGTGCTCATCGCCCTGGTCGCGACGCTGATCCGGCGGCACATCAAAGATGTGGTGCGGGACACTACCCTCTCGCTGGCAACCCCCTTCGTCGCCTACATCGCGGCCGAGGAGATCAAAGCGTCCGGAGTGCTCGCCGTGGTTGTCGCGGGTGTGCTGATCGGCCACAAGTCTCCGGTCGTGCAGAGCGGCGCCTCCCGGGTCAGCGAACGAACCAACTGGGCGACCATTCAGTTCCTGTTGGAGAACTCGGTCTTCCTGCTGATCGGGCTGCAGGTGCGGAGCATCGTCGAGGCGGTGCAGGGCGACACCCTCGGCGCCTCCACCATCTGGTGGGGGTGCGGGCTGATCCTGTTGACCGTGCTGGTGATGCGACCGGTCTGGGTGTTCCCGGCGACGTATCTGCCCAGGTGGCTGATCCCGGCCGTTGCCCGAGCCGACCCGTCGCCACCCTGGCAGTACCCGGCGGTGATTTCCTGGGCCGGGATGCGCGGCGTGGTCACCCTGGCCGCCGTCTTCATCCTGCCCGCGGACCTCCCGCATCGGGCGGTACTGGTGCTGGCCGCCCTGGTCGTCGTCGGTGGCACGCTGATTCTGCAGGGATTCACCCTGCCGACGCTGGTGCGTGCGATCGGCATACGGGGGCCGGATCCACGGGAGGACCTGCTGCAGCTGGCCGCCGTGCTGCAGGAGACCTCGGAAGCCGGGCTGGCCGAACTCGAACGCGCCAAGTTACCCGACGATCCCCCGTCGGTTCTCGCGCTGCTCCGGGAACGGATGCAGCAACGGAGCCAGGCCGCCTGGGAACGGTTGGGCCGACCCGAGTCCGATGGCGAGACGCCCAGCCAGCGATTCATCCGGCTCCGGCTGCAGATGCTGTCCGCCGAACGAGGCAGGGTGCTCGAGCTGCGCAATCAGCCGCACATGGCCCAGCACGTGCTCAGCGAGGTGCTCGAGGTACTCGACGTCGAGGAATCGCTGATCGGCGGCTACCGGCAGGACGAGGATCGGAACTTCGACCAGGTCCTGCTGGCGCCGGAACCGATCGGTGGCGGGTGCGATCACCTGATCGCCGCGCCGGTCAGTTTCAAGCCCAACACGGCCGGGTACTGCGAGGACTGCATCCGTGAGGGCACTGAACCCGTACACCTCCGGATGTGTCTGACCTGCGGAAACGTCGGATGCTGCGACTCATCGGAGGGCAAGCACGCCGATCGGCACTATGACACCACCGGACATCCGGTGATGCGCAGCATCGAGCCGGGCGAGGCCTGGCGCTGGTGTTATGTGGATCAGTTGCTGGGCTGAGCGCACCACGACCAGCCCCACCGGAGCCGGGAAATGGGACCCGAGACATGGGAGCCCGGGAAATGGGGCCGATGAGACGGGCCAGCCAGTTCCACGCCTGGGCGATCAGGTGAAGATGCTGACTCCGCCGGGTCCGACCAGCAGGCCGACCACGATCAGCACGATGCCCCAGAGCATCTGCTTGCGCAAGATGGCAAAGACACCGGAAACGACAAGAATTACCGCCAAGATCCACAACAGCGTCGCCATTGGGTCCTCCGTTCATGGGGAGGCAGAAATTTTCTGCCGACACTGAACTACCCACGGGCGCCCTCGGACTAACCAGCGAGATCGGTCGATGGCCTAACCACCTCGGCTTATCCGATCTCAGCCCTGCCGATTCGCCGGGTTGAAACCAACCCCGGTGGTGGCCTCCTCGGCCCGGATGACGTGGGTGACCGCGTTGATCAGGGCGAGGTGGGTGAACGCCTGCGGGAAGTTGCCCAGGTGCCGCCCCGTGTCGGCGTCGAGTTCCTCGGCGTAGAGCCCCAAGGACGAGGCATGCCCGAGCAGTCGGCCGCACAAGCGGTGCGCCCGCTCCAGTTCCCCGATCTCGACCAGCGCCGAGACCAACCAGAACGAGCAGATGGTGAAGGTCCCCTCCTCACCGGCCAGCCCGTCGTCGGTCTCGTCGACCCGGTACCGCAGCACCAATCCCTTGTGCGTCAGTTCGTCGGCGATGGCCAGCACGGTGGCCTTGATCCGTGGATCGTCGGCCGGCAGGAAGCGCACCAGCGGTGCGAGCAACAACGAGGCGTCCAGCGCATTCGAGCCATATCGCTGGACGAATACACCGCGTTCGTCGACGCCGTTGGTGCAGATGTCCTCGTGGATCTCGTCGGCGATGGCCTGCCACTTCGCGGCTGTCTCCCGCGAGTCGTGGAGCCGGGCCAGCCGGGCCCCTCGATCAAGGGCAACCCAGCACATGATCTTCGACGAGGTGAAGTGCTGGTCGTCGCCGCGGACCTCCCAGATACCGCGGTCCGGCGCACGCCAATGGGCCGAAGCCTGCTCCACCTGCACCTTGACCACCGGCCAGAGCTCCTCGGGCATCTGCTCGCGGGACCGGGCATGCAGATAGATGGAGTCCAGCAGCGCGCCCCACACGTCGTGCTGGTGCTGGTCGTAGGCGCCGTTGCCGATGCGCACCGGGCGTGCGTTGTCGTATCCGGACAGGTGGTCCAGGGTGAACTCGTCCAGGTGTCGCTCACCACCGACGCCGTACATGATCTGCAGGTCGTTGTTGTCGCGGCAGGCGTCATAGATGAAGTAGAAGAAATCATTCGCCTCCCGGTCGAAGCCCAGGGTGTACAGGCCCCAGAGGGCGAACGTGGCGTCCCGGATCCAGGTGTAGCGGTAGTCCCAGTTGCGCTCGCCGCCGGGGGTCTCCGGCAGCGAGGTGGTGGCCGCCGCGAGCAGCGCACCGGTCGGCGCATAGGACAGCCCCTTCAACGCCAACGCGCTGGACTGGAGGTACGTGCGCCACGGGTGATCCGGAAAGGCGCCCTGGGACAGCCACTCCCGCCAATACTCGCTGGTCTTCATCAGATAGTCGTTCGCGGCGGGCGTGGTCTCCGGGCCGGGTAGTTCGGAGAAGGCCAGCGCCACGAAGTGTTCTTCGCCGGCCCGCATCCGGGTCCGGGCCTGGGCGGTGCGACCCTCGATCCCGATCCGCAGCGACGAGGTCAGGGTGAGCGCCGGTTGACCCTCGGCGGTGGCGATCAGTTTGTGGTAGCCGTCGCCGATGTACTTCCAGGTCGCACCCTGGCGCGCGTAGTCGAACATCGGCTCACAGTGCATCCCGACATCGACGCTGCCGTGCAGGCATTTGACCGTGCGGACGAGAATGTGTTCGGCGTCGATGTCGGTGGGCGAGCGGCGATGCGTCTTGGACCGCTGGTCCTTGTTGTGCCAAGGACCCATCACCAATGCGTCGCGGACGATGATCCAGCCCGTCGGCGTCTGCCAGGTGGTCTCCAGCACGAGGGTGCCCGGCAGGTAGCGACGAGCGGCCGGCACCTTGACGCCGTAGGGGCTCACCTGGAAGTAACCGCCGGCCCGATCCAGCAGAGCGGTGAATACGCTGGGCGAGTCCGGCCGCGGGATGCAGAACCATTCCACCGCGCCGGACGGCGCGATCAGGCAGTTCGTCTCGCAGTCGGACAGGAACGCGTAGTCCGCGATGTGCGGAAAGGACGACTCGGACATCCGGGTGTCCGAGTCGGCGGACTCGATGGGCTGGTCCGCCGTGCCCACCGACTCGGGTCCGCCGACGCCGTCCGCGCTCGGCTCGTCCAGCGGTACCGGCTCCCGCCCGTCCAGGCGAGGCTCGGCGGGCACGGCGATGGGCGGCTGCGAGGACGTGGGGCTCATCGACTCATTCTCATCCGTTCAGCCGGCCCACGTGAAGCGACTGCACCCGCCCGCAACGAAGAATTGATCAGCCCGTCATCCGGTCAGCTGAAGAGACCGCCGAGGCCGCCCTTCGGGTTGCCGCCGGGGGCGAGGGAGGCCGCCCAATGGGCGAAGGCGGTCGGGTTGCGGCTCTGCAGAATGACCCGCCCGGGTCCGGCGAAGTCGAAGACCCAGCCCTCGCCGGACTTCATCGACTGGATCGTCTTGCCCTGCACCGCCCGGCGCATCTGGAAGCGGATGTTCAGGTCATAAGCGACGACGTGCCCGGTGTCGATCGTGACGACCTGGTCCTGCGCCAATTCAAAAGTATCGATCGCCCCGTACACGCTCACGATGGCCTGACCCTGGCCGGACACCCGCATCCCGTAGCCGCCCTCCCCGCCGAACAGGCTCGCGCGGCCGCCCCACTGGGTGTCCATCTGGGTGCCATAGGAATTCGCGATCCAGTTACCCCGACTGACGTAATACGGCCGGTCGGGAAGGATCTCGATGGGCAGGATGTCACCGGGCAGCACGCCCGCGACATCGACCCAGCCACCCTGCGGCGGGGCGGTATAAGTGGTCACGTAGTACGACTCGCCGGCCAGCACCGACCGCTTCAGCCCGGCCATCACGCCGCCCTCGGACTTGGCCTCCAGGATGACCCCCTGGCTGTGCGCCATCATCGCACCACCCTCGACGCGGACGGGTTCGTTCGGCGCCAAGATCAGCCGGGCCACGCTGAAAGACGGGTTGTGGCGCAATTGGGTTTGCATGCCCAAACGGTAACGCCGAGCGAGTCGGATGGCGCGCGGGGCGCTGGTCGCCGAGCCGAGGTCGACCCGGCCGCCGATCCGCAGGGCCGATCATTGGAAGATTTCACTCTGTCGCCGAGGCGGTTTCCGGCCGGGTGCTTCCTATCCTGAGATTGCGCAGTCAGACGCAACTTGCAGCAGTCAGGCACTAGCGGGGGTGACGCCGATGTCGATCGGCCAGGCCATCGGGAAACGGGCCTCCCTTGCCCTGCGGCTTGCCTTTGCGGTGTACCTGTTCGGGCTGATCGGCTGGCTGCTGCTCGGCCTGCTGCCGACCCTTGCCGCCGATTCCGAGTCGATCCGAAACGTGCTCGCGTCGATCGCGGCCGGCGGCAGCGCGCTCGCGGCGCCGGCCGCGCGGGTGCTGGCTACCGACGCGATGGGGATGCCGATCGTGGTCCCCTCAGCCAACGTCTGGCTGCAGTACGCCTTCAGCCTGCTGAACCTGGCGCTGGGCTGCCTGCTCGCCTTCCGGCGGCTCGATCACCTCGTGCCGCGCCTGCTGGCCTTCGCCCTGCTCGGCACCGCCGCCACCTTCAACGATGCCAGCCATCAGGCCTTTCACATCACCGGCAGCCCATGGCCGATAGCGATGGCCCACTTCACGTTCCACGTCGTCTCCGGAGTCGCCTACTTCTGGGCGGTGGTGCTGTTTCCCAACGGCAGCCCGCCCCGCCGGCTGGGGATGCCGGCAGTCTGGCGACAGCCCGCGGCCCTGATGATCACCACTGCGGTGGTGCTGGTCTGCTATACCAGCAGCTTCCTGCAGCATCCACAGTTCTTCGTGGTGTTCTTCGGTATCGGGATTCCGTTGGCCGGTGTGGCCGCCCAAGCCGTTCGGCTCACCGACGAGCACACTCCGGCGTCGGAAAAAGCCATCGCCCGGCTGTTGTGCGCGGCGCTGCTGCCGGCGCTGGCTGCCGCCGTGGCCTGGCTCATCGCCCGTGCCCTCGGCGCGTTCGGCGTTGCCGGGTCCGCGGAATTCGCCGAATGGGTGCAGTCGATGTTTCCGGTGGTGTTTGCGATCGTGCCGGTGGTGCTCTGTGCGGGGGCGCTGCGTTACCGGCTGTGGGATGTCGACCGGCTACTGGTCAGGATGCTGGCCTACGGGCTGATCGCGATCAGTATCGGCGCCGTGTACGGCGGGGCGGTGCTGATCGGGGTTCGGGTGGCCGGCTCCGGTCTGTGGTGGCTGGTGGTGACGATCGCCGTCGCCGCCGTGCTGGTCGAGCCGCTGCGGGTGCGCGCGAATCGGTGGGCGAACCGGGTGGTCTACGGGCAGGTGCTCAGCCCGGCCGAGGCCATGCGGTCGCTCGTCGGCGGATTGGAGCAACTCAGTGCCGGCAGCGGGCTCGACCAGATCGCGTTGGTGACGGTGTCGTCCACCCGTGCGTTGGCGGCGGCCCTGTGGTTGATCGACGTGGATCGGTTGGTGCCGACCTCCGGGGACGGACCGTCGGTTCCGCTGAGCAGCCTGGACCTGGATCTGATTGCCGAGGATCTCGGTGTTTCCTTGTGCTGGCCGGTGCTACATCAGGACGAGACCCTCGGCGTGCTGGCCGTGACGACGCCCCCGGACACCGTGCTGTCGGGAACCGATCGAGCATTGATCACCGATGTCGCCGCGCATGCGGGGCTGTTGGTGCACAACGCCCTGCTGAGTGTGCGGCTGGTTCGTCACATCGACGACCTCGGTCGGGCAGCGGCGGAGCTCCGCGACTCCAGGCGCGCCGTCGTCGCCGCTCAGGACGCCGAGCGCCGCCGCCTCGAACGCGATTTGCACGATGGAGCGCAGCAGGCCGTGGTGGCGGCGATCATCGGGCTGAAAACGCTCAACGGTCGGGCAACGGAGTTTGATGAACTGCAGGAGGTGCTGGCCGTCTCCGCCGAAGTCCTCTCGGATCTGACGGGGCAGGACCGACCGTCGATCCTGGTCCAGCACGGTTTGGCCGGAGCATTGGCCCAGGCGGCCGCGCTGGCCGGGCGGGCCGGCCTGCAGGTCGATGTCAAGGTCGAGCTCGGCCACCGTCCGGACGCCGACGAGTGGGCGACGGCGGTGTATTTCTGCTGTTCGGAGGCCCTGCAGAACGTCCTGAAGTATGCCAACGCCACGAGGGCGACGGTGGAGGTGCTGGTGTCCGATGCCGGAGTCGACTTCGAGGTCACCGACAACGGCTCCGGATTCGCGCCGGCGGAGTCCACAGTTTCCACCGGCGGGCTGCCGCAGCTGGCCGGACGGTGTGTCCTGCTCGGCGGCCGGTTGTCGGTGGACTCCGCGCCCGCCGCGGGCGCCAGGGTTCGCGGCCGCATCCCGTTCGCCCAGATCCTGGTCGACGCGTGATGCCGATCCGGCGAAGGCGAGCCAGCGGCGTCTGGGCACTGGCCCTGCGATTGCTTGTCGGCCTCGTGATGTGCAGCGCAGTCGCGCTGATCTATCGATTCTGGCTGCACCCCGACGGGTCACCGCCCTTCTGGCCGGTCGCCGCGTTGACCGCCGGGGTGGCGGCGGTGCTGTGGTCAGCACGGGATCGGATCAGCTCAGTGGCCGACCGGCTGGCGTTCGGCGAGGCGGCCGGTGGCTACCAGGAGATGCGGTCACTGCTCAACCAGATGGCGACCACGCTCCCCGTCGATGATGTCATCCCGACGCTCGCCCAGACGCTCAGCCGCCGCGCCCGCAGCTCTCGTGCCGAGGTCCGGCTGAATCTGGACGACGGCGCCCAGTGGACACAGGTCTGGCCCGCCTCGGCCGGCCCCAGCCGCGAGTCGGTGACCGTGCAGATCAGCCATCGCGGCGCCGACGTGGGTGAGATCGATCTGGAGAGCGAGAGCGGCACCACTGCCGCCTTCGACCGCGCGCTGCTGGACGAGATCGCCGGGCCCGCCGGATTGGCGCTGTCCACGGTGCGACTCACCTACGCCCTGCGTCATCGGATGGCCGAACTCGAGTATCTCAACAGTGCCCTGGCGGCGTCGCAGCAGCGGCTGATCGGGGCGCGAGTCGTCGAACAGCGACGATTCCAGGATGAGGTGGACGAGCGGGTGCTGCCCGAGATCGCGGCCGTCACCCAGGTCGTGACGACCGCGCGGGAGGCGGCCAAAGTCGGCGCGCCCTATCCGGATCTGGCCGCGGCGGCCGTTCGATTGGGCCGGGCCCTTGACGTGCTGCGATCGATCGCCCGGGGGATCTATCCGCCACGACTGGCCGAGGCCGGCCTTGCGGTATCGCTGGAATCCTGGCGCGGCCCGGCCGACCAGACCGCCGTGGTGCTCGTCCGCTCCGATCTGGCGCCGCTGCACGAGGAGCCCGAACTGGAAGCCGCCGGGTATTTTGCCCTGGTCAGCGCATTGGCCAAACTGAACGAGGCCACTGTCGACCTGGCCGTCGACGCGGATGCGTTCGTCTTCCGGGTGGTGGCGGCGGCCGCCATGCCCGCGGGCGTCGCGTTCGCCGTTCGCGACCGGATCGAGGCCTTCGACGGCACGGTCGCCATCCACGACAGCGCCGACGGCGTCATCATCGACGGACGGCTTCCGCTCGGCCGACAGGCACTCCCGGCGAAAGGTCGACTCGCATGACGATCCGGCTGCTGATCGCCGAGGACAACTTCCTGCTCCGCGAGGGAGTGGTCAGGATGCTGTCCACGGTGGATGAGGTCGACATCGTCGCGTCCTGCGCGGATCTGCCGGAGGCGCTCGCCGCGATCGCCGAACACCGACCCGACGTGGTACTGACCGACATCCGGATGCCCCCGACCCGCTCCGACGAGGGTCTGAAGGTGGCCGCCTACTGCCGGCGGCAGTGCCCCGGTACGGCGGTCGTGCTGCTCAGCCAGTACGTGGAAATCAGCTATGTGCGCACGCTGCTGACCCACGGCACCGACGGCCGCGGCTATCTGCTCAAGGAGCGGGTCGCCGACCTGGAGGATCTGCTCGTCGCGATTCGGGCGGTCACCCGTGGCGGATCGGCGATCGATCCGAAGGTGATCGAGGCGCTGGTGACGGTGAAGACCCGCACCGGCGACGTCGGGCTGGCCCGGCTCAGCCCGCGGGAGCGCGACGTTCTCGAATGCGTCGCGCAGGGTAGGACGAACGCCGCGGTGGCCACCGAACTGGTGCTGACCACGCACGCGGTGGAAAAGCACATCAATTCCATCTTCAGCAAGCTCGGGCTGGCCGGCCAATCGGACATGCACCCCCGGGTGCGTGCAGCGCTGCTCTATCTGACCCAGGGAGCCAACTGAGATGGCGCCGATCACCGTGCTGGTGGTGGATGACCAGCCGATGTTCCGCCGGGCGGCGATCAGTCTGGTCAGGTCGGTCGGTGGCCTGGAACTCGTCGGCGAGGCCGGGTCCGGCGAGGAGGCGGTGTTGCTGGCCGGATCGTTGGTACCAGGGCTGATCCTGATGGACGTGCACATGCCCGGCATCGACGGCGCCGAGGCGACACGGCGGATTCTGGCCGACCAACCGGACATCCGCGTGGTGCTGATCTCCACGTCTGACGCCGCCGATCTGCCCGCCGGCTTGCGCACCTGCGGAGCTGCCGCCTTCGTCCGCAAGCAGGACCTGGACGAGGCGTCGCTACTGGCCGCCGCCGGCTGAGCGCTCGTCTGCCTCGGCCAGCACTTCGACGGTGAGGGTCTGCACCCTGGGTGGGTGCTCCGGGTTGAGCGCGATCTCCACCTTGATCGACCCGGTGCGGCCGGATAGTTGCCAGATCAGGTGCGAGGGCGCTTCCGATGTCGGCGTCGGCAATGGAGTCGATCCGGGCGGCGTCAGCCCGCCGACGGCGGCGATGGCGTCGGCGATGGCGGCCCGCCGACGCGGATACGCCTCGTCCAAGGCGACATTGAAGGCGAACAGTCGCTCGGCCGCCGCGTCTGACCAATCACGGAGCAAGGCGTTGACCGCCGTCTGGGCGGATCGGGTGGCCGGCCACAGCCGCGGCTCGCGTGTGACCCGGACCGCCTCGTTGAGCAGGTCGAAGGCCCGCACGGCCGGTAGCGGAACCCGAGAGCGGGTCGCGTTCTCGAACGCGACAATGCCGACCCCGGTACACGGGGACCAGCGCATATGCGCCGAGAAGCCGGGATAGCCGCCCGAGTGGGAGACGATCAGGCCGTCCAGCGCGGAGTGTTCGACGAACAGACCGAAGCCGTAGCCACCAGGATGGTCGGACAGGTCGGGCACGAAGCGGTGTAGTTGCTGCAACTCCCGGCGGGACGCCCTGGACAGCGGCCCCGGAGCTTCGGCGGACTCGTCGAACGCCGCGGCGAGCCAGGCGGCCCAACGGCTCAGGTCGCGCAGGGTGCTGAACAGGCCGCCGATCGGGGAGAAGGCGCCGGGCCCGGAGAAGGGCAGCAGGCGCCAGACGTCGTCGACCAGTCGGGTGCCTGGGGCGATCCGATCGGCGATCACCGACGCGGAGTCGAAGCCGGTGCCGCGCAGGCCGAGCGGCGCCAGGAGCAGGTCGTGGACGACCTCGCGATAGGGCTGCCCGGCGGCAACCTCGATCACCCGGCCGAGCAACGCGAAACCGAGGTTCGAGTACGCGAAATCCGTGCCGGGTACCGAGTCGAAACTGATGCCGCGGGAGAGCAGTCCGTCGAGATCGGCGGCGGTGCTGGCCTCCATCCGATCGGCCCACGCATCGTCTGTCGGTAGTCCCGCGGACATGGTCAGCAGCATCCGGACGGTCGGCGTCGGCGAATCCGCCGTCGGCAGGACCACCTGGGCAAACGCCGGGACGAACCGGGTGAGCGGCTCATCGAGGTGCAGCCTTCCGGCGTCGCGCAGCGCGAGTACGGCGGCCGCGGTGAAGCTCTTGGTGCAGGACGCGATCCGGTAGGCGGTATCCGGCGTCGGCGCACGATTATCGTCGAGCGCGCCGGCCGCACCAGTGTGCAGCAGACCTCTGCGATCGAAGACACCCCAGGCCGCGCTGGGCGCCGCGCCGGCGACCTGCTGGTCGATGAAGATCGAGTCCACCGCGCCGAACACCTCGGTGCTCAGCGCCGGGACGGGACTGGGGCCTGCGGGAAGGGAGGTCGTCACCCCATCATTCTGGCCTGCCCGACGCAACCGGGCAGTTCACGGCGAAACATCAGCGAGCAAACATCGGCGGCGAGCCGTGAGCGGAAACACGGAATATATGTTCGCGGACACGACGGTGAAATGTTCGCCTCGTACGGTAGCGCTGTCGGGCGTTGAACGAGCGATCCGAAGCCCGCTCAGGCGCCTTTGTGGGCAAATGCCGCCCGCGGCCGGCCGGCATCGGCCTGTTCGTCGAATCTGGACAAAGCGCTCGGCACATGACTTCCCCAGCCCTGAACCATCGTCGGGAGCACAGAATGACTGACACACTCAAGCAGACCGAACATTCCGAACCCGAACTGGTTGACGCCGGCGGCCATCCGGACGGCGGTGGGCTGATAAAGCCGGGCTACCATCCTCGGCTGACCAACTCCGACCTGGCACCGCTGCGGAAGCAGACCTGGAAGTCCTATTCATTCTTCGCATTCTGGATGTCCGATGTGCACAGCGTCGGCGGCTATGTGACCGCCGGCAGCCTATTCGCATTGGGCCTGGCGGCGTGGCAGGTATTGGTCTCGCTGCTCGTCGGCATCAGCATTGTCTATTTCCTGTGCAACCTGGTGGCGAAGCCATCGCATGCGACCGGAACGCCGTACCCGGTGGCTTCCCGAATCCCGTTCGGCGTGCTCGGGGCCAATGTTCCGGCCATCATCCGCGGCCTGATTGCCGTTGCCTGGTACGGCATTCAGACCTTCCTGGCCTCGCACGCATTCGTGTTGCTCGCGATCAAGATCCGGCCGAGCCTGGGCCCGCTGGCCGACAAAGCACAGTACGGCTTCCTCGGGCTGTCTCTGCTGGGCTGGATCGCTTTCATGATCATGTGGGTCGCTCAGGCGCTCGTCTTCTGGCGGGGGATGGAGGCGATTCGCAAGTTCATCGACTTCTGCGGACCCGCCGTCTACGTGGTCATGTTCGCGCTGGCGATTTACCTGGTTTCCAAGGCCGGTTGGTCGAATATCGACTTCAACTTGGCCGACGGCGGGCTGACCCTGACCGGTTGGGCCTCGATTCCGGTCATTCTTTCCTCCATTGCGCTGGTGGTGTCCTACTTCTCCGGCCCGATGCTGAATTATGGTGACTTCGCCCGCTACGGCGAATCGTTCAAGGCCATCAAGAAGGGGAACTTCTGGGGCCTTCCGGTGAACTTCATCGTGTTCTCCGTACTCGTCGTCGTGACGGCGGCAGCGACCCGGCCGGTGTTCGGAGAGCTCATCACCGATCCCGTCGAAACTGTCGCGCGGCTCGATTCTGTGACCATCGCGCTGATCGGCGCGCTGACCTTCATGATCGCCACCGTGGGTATCAACATCGTGGCCAACTTCATTTCACCGGCGTTCGACTTCTCGAACGTCAATCCGCAGAAGATCTCCTGGCGAATGGGCGGCATGATCGCCGCCGTCGGTTCCGTGCTGATCACCCCGTGGAACCTGTACAACAGCCCCACCACCATCCACTACACGCTCGACATTCTGGGCTGCTTCATCGGCCCGCTGTACGGCGTGCTCATCGCCGACTACTACCTGATCAAGAAGCAGCGGGTGGTCATCGACGATCTGTACACGCTGGACCCGAAGGGCCGTTACCACTACACCAGGGGTTACAACCCGGTCGCTATCGGGGCAACCATCCTCGGCGCCGTCGTCGGTGTTTGCGTGGTGTTCTTCATGCCCGCCTCGGTGGGGTCCTACACCTGGTTCATCTGCGCCGGTATCGGCTTTGTGACGCACCTGATTGTCACCGGCATCGTCAAGAACTCGGTGCCGACGGACGACATCGCCGCGCTGCCGGCCGATCGATCAGCCTGAGCCGAACGACGATGCTGATCAAGGTGATCAACCCCAACACCACCGAGTCGATGACCAGGCAGATCGGTGCCTGCGCGGGCGCGGTGGCCGCGGTGGGCACCTCTATCCTGGCAGTCAGCCCGGACATGGGCCCGGCCTCGATCGAGAGCCACTACGACGAGGCGCTGGCGGTCCCCGGCATTCTGCAGGAGATCGAACGCGGTGAACGCGACGGGGTCGACGGCTATGTGTTGGCCTGCTTCGGCGATCCCGGTCTGGATGCCGCGCGCGAACTCGCGCGCGGCCCGGTGATCGGCATCGCCGAGGCGGCCATGCACGCGGCGAGCTTCCTCGGCCGTGGTTTCAGCGTTGTCACCACGTTGGCCCGCACCGGTGGGCGCGCGCAGGATCTGGCCGATCACTACGGCTTCGGCCGGCACTGCGTGAGCGTCCGCGCCTGCGAGGTGCCGGTCCTCGAATTGGACGCGCCGGGCAGCGCCGCCTTCTCGCTGATCGCCCAGGAGTGCCTGGCTGCGCTCGAGCAGGATGGCGCGGACGTCATCGTGCTGGGTTGCGCCGGGATGGCCGACCTCTGCGCGAGGCTGTCCGCGCTGATCGGAGCACCGGTGGTCGACGGGGTGGCCGCGGCCACGAAGATGGTCGAGGGCCTGGTGACCCTGGGTCTGCAGACCAGCGGCCGTGGCGAGTTCGCACCGCCCCGGCGCAAGGACTACACCGGCCTGCTCAGCTCGTTCGCCGTCGTCTGAGGTTTCACCGCCGGCGGCCCAATCCCCGTCATCCCCGGGCAACAATCCGCCGTTACCGTGCAGGGACCACCCATGGCGTCGGCGCGCGGGCAACGATGACGGTGGCCGGACCGATGATCGACAGGGGTTGGGCGATGACCACGGACGCGGGCGGTCCGGGGTCCAGACGTCCACCCACCGGAGACCACGGCGGATCGCCCGCGGCCAGGCGAGCGTCGCCGATCCTGGCCAGGATCGACCTGTTCGCCTCCGGCGCTTCGCAGGAGTCCATCCTCAACGAGCTTCGCCGGGTGATCCTGTCCGGCGAGGTATTGCCAGGTACCCCGATCCCGGTCGCCGAGGTGGCCGCTCGATTCGGCGTCAGTCATATCCCGGTGCGCGAGTCGCTGAAGGCGTTATTCGCCGAGCGGTTGGTCGATCATCGCCCGAATGCGGGCTACACCGTCGCCCGGCTCACCCACGGTGAACTGCAGGAACTCTACATTGTGCGGGGAGTGCTGGAGATGGCCGCGTTGGCCGGCGGGGTGGCGAACGCCACCGCCGGGGACGACGAAACCGCGCAGGCGGCGCTGCTCGCGCTGGACGAGTCGATCGAGCACCAGGACCATCGCGCCTATCACCGCGAGAGTCGCCGGTTCCATTTCGCGATGCTGGTGCCGTGCCGGATGTACCGCCTGCTGCACATGCTCGAGTCCGCGTGGAACATCACCGAGCCGAGCCAGCCGATGGCCCACATTCCGCAGCCGAACCGGAATCTGCTGCACGCCGAGCACGGTGACATGCTGGCGGCGTTCCTGGCCAGGGATGCCCCGAACCTGATCGAGCTCGGCGCTCGGCACCAGGCACGCCTGGAACGTTCGATCGCCGGCCTGCCGCCGGATTCCGCGCTATTCGCCGACGGGCCGCGCCGCCTGCCAGACTGCTGAGCGAGCGGTCCCTCGCCGAGTGGTCGCCATCTCTGCAGCTCAGCGACTACTTCTCGACTTGATGTGAGAAAACTTGAGTCGGTTCCGCTCAACGTCGCTTGACAGCATCCGTCCGGCGCGGCACTCTTGAGTCAACGGCACTCAATCCGGCTCTTACCGGGTGGGTGCCCAAAAACTCAACCGCACGCGGTCATCCCGGCCCGGGCGAAGTCATTTCCAGCAGGAGGAACGCTTTCATGTCGCGTGCCGTCGGTATCGATCTCGGTACCACCAACTCTGTCGTCGCCGTACTCGAAGGCGGCGAGCCCTCCGTCATCGCCAACGCCGAGGGCGCCCGCACCACTCCGTCGATCGTTGCCTTCGCCAAGAACGGCGAGGTGCTGGTCGGTGAAGTGGCCAAGCGCCAGGCCGTCACGAACGTTGATAGAACCATCCGTTCCGTCAAGCGCCACATCGGCACCAAGTGGAACGTCGACATCGACGGGAAGTCGTACTCCCCGCAGGAGATCAGCGCTCGGGTGCTCGGCAAGCTCAAGCGTGACGCGGAGGCCTACCTCGGTGAGCCCGTCACCGAAGCCGTCATCACCGTTCCCGCCTACTTCAACGACTCCCAGCGCCAGGCCACCAAGGAAGCCGGCGAGATCGCCGGCCTGAAGGTGCTGCGGATCGTCAACGAGCCAACCGCGGCAGCGCTGGCCTACGGTCTTGACAAGGGCGACAAGGAAGAGACCATCCTGGTCTTCGACCTCGGCGGCGGCACCTTCGACGTCTCGCTGCTGGAAATCGGCGACGGCGTCGTCGAGGTCAAGGCCACCGCCGGTGACAACAAGCTCGGCGGCGACGACTGGGACGAGCGCGTCGTCAACTGGCTCGTCGACAAATTCAAGAAGGCCCATGGCATCGACCTGACCAAGGACAAGATGGCCATGCAGCGGATCCGGGAGTCCTCGGAGAAGGCCAAGATCGAGCTCTCCAGCAGCCAGCAGACCTCCATCAACCTGCCGTACATCACCGTCGACACCGAGAAGAACCCGCTCTTCCTCGACGAGTCACTCTCCCGCGCCGAGTTCCAGAAGATCACCTCTGACCTGCTCGATCGCACCCGCACGCCGTTCCACCAGGTGATCAAGGACGCGGGCATCAAGGTCGGCGACATCGACCACGTGGTCCTGGTCGGCGGCTCCACCCGGATGCCCGCCGTCAGTGAACTGGTCAAGGAACTGACCGGCGGCAAGGAGCCCAACAAGGGCGTCAACCCGGATGAGGTCGTCGCGGTCGGCGCTGCACTCCAGGCCGGTGTGCTGCGCGGTGAGGTCAAGGACGTGCTGCTGCTCGACGTCACGCCGCTGTCCCTGGGTATCGAGACCAAGGGCGGAATCATGACCAAGCTGATCGAGCGGAACACCACGATTCCGACCAAGCGCAGCGAGATCTTCACCACCGCCGAGGACAACCAGCCGTCCGTGCAGATCCAGGTCTATCAGGGCGAGCGGGAGGTGGCCGCCTACAACAAGAAGCTGGCCATGTTCGAACTGACCGGCCTGCCGCCGGCCCCGCGCAACGTGCCGCAGATCGAGGTCGCCTTCGACATCGATGCCAACGGCATCGTGCACGTCACGGCCAAGGATCTGGGCACCGGCAAGGAGCAGTCCATCAAGCTCACCGGCGGCTCAGCCCTGTCCAAGGACGAGATCGACCGGATGATGCGCGAAGCCGAGGCGCACGCCGAAGAGGACAAGGCCCGCCGCGAGGAGGCCGAGACCCGCAACCAGGCCGAGGGCCTGGTCTACCAGACCGAGAAGTTCGTCAAGGACAACGACGAGAAGCTTCCGGAAGAGCCCAAGGAGCGGGTCGCGGCGGCCATCGTCAAGGTCACCGAAGCGCTGAAGGGCACCGATCTGGCCGCGCTGAAGACCGCGGTCGAGGAACTCGGAACCGAGTCGCAGGCGCTGGGCACCGCGCTGTACGCCCAACAGCAGGCTGATGGCTCCGCCGCCGGCAGCGACGGTGGTTCCGCCAACGCCGAGGAGGAGATCGTCGACGCCGAAATCGTCGACGATGAGGCCAAGAAGTGACCGACGGACCGAAGCCGGGCCACCCCGGCCGCGGTGACAGTCAGCAGAGCGATCAAAACGGAGAGGAACCACGAGTCGTGATTCGCGACAAGCGGCGTATCGATCCCCACACCGGCTCGGTGCGCGATGTCAATTCGCCTTTTCCCGGCGCGCCCGAACAGGGATCAAACCCGGCCGACCCGGCGCAGGCCGGGCAGCCGATCAGCGCCACCATCACCGCGGACAGCGAGGAGTTCGCCAAGCTTGCCGCCGAGCTGGCCGAGCGCACCGCCGATCTGCAGCGGGTGTCGGCCGAGTACGCCAACTACCGCAAGCGGGTCGACCGTGATCGGGAAGCGTTGTTGATCACGGCGCGCGCGTCGGTGGTCGCCGAGTTGCTCAGCGTGCTCGACGATCTCGAGCTGGCGAAGGCGCACGGTGATCTCACCGGAGCGTTCAAGACGGTAGCCGACCGGCTGACCGGAGTGCTCGAGCGGCTCGGCCTGAAAGGCTTCGCGGCACCCGGGGACGAGTTCGACCCGGCGCACCACGAGGCAGTGCAATTCGGGACGTCACCCGACGTCCAAGCGCCCACGGTGACCGCCGTGCTGCGCCGTGGATATTCATTCAAGGACAAGCCGCTCCGGGCCGCCGTTGTCGCGGTGACCGGGCCGGAAGCCGAAGGAGATTCGATGAGCGCACCGAACACGCCGGCCGCCGAGGCCGCCGACGCAGCCGATCGCAACGACGACGCGGCGATGCGGACCGAGCAGGAGAGCAAGTCCGATTCGGCCGCGGCCACACTGGCGGAGGACACCACCGAGGGATCCGTCGCCCCAAGCGAGGACCCGGCCTGACCCAGGCCGGTGGTACTCAGTAGTGCTCAGCGGTGATCAATCACAGGAAGGAGGTTCTGGGTGAGCGCGCAAGATTGGATCGAGAAGGACTTCTACAAGATGCTCGGGGTCGCCAAGACGGCCACCGCGCCGGAGATCAAGAAGTCCTATCGAAAGCTCGCCCGGGACCTCCACCCGGACAAGAATCCCGACAACAAGTCCGCCGAGGAGCGCTTCAAAGCGGTCTCCGAGGCATATGACGTGCTCTCCGACGACGCCAAACGCAAGGAATACGACGAAGCACGCTCCCTGTTCGGGGCCGGCAGCATGCGGCGTCCCGGCCCGCGCGCGGGCGGCAATACCGGCGGCTTCGACCTGAACGACCTGCTCAACCGCCAGGGCGGCAGCGGCTCCACCGGGTCCTTCAACGTCAGTGACATTTTTGGTGGGATCTTCAATCGGGACGGCTCCCGGGCCGCCCGACCGCAACGTGGGGCCGACAACGAGGCCGAGGTTCGCATCTCGTTCGCCGACGCCGTCAACGGGGTGACCGTCGGCCTGCAGCTCGGCGAACGGGTCACCTGTCCCACCTGCTACGGCACCGGCGCCAAGCCGGGGACCAGCGTGCACGACTGCCCCGTCTGCGGCGGCAAGGGACTGGTGACCCGCAACCAGGGGTCGTTCGCCTTCTCCGAGCCGTGCAAGAACTGCCGCGGCACCGGCACCATCATCGATGAGAAGTGCCCGACCTGCGGCGGTGATCGCACCGTGCTGACCACCAGGACGCTGACCACCCGGATACCCGCAGGGGTCACCGACGGGCAGAAGATCAAACTGGCCGGCAAGGGGTCCCCGGGCGCCAACGGCGGGCCCGCCGGCGACCTGCTGGTCACCGTGCATGTGCCGCCGCACCCGATGTTCGGCCGTAGCGGCGACAACCTGACACTGACCGTCCCGGTGTCCTTCCCGGAGCTGGCACTCGGCACATCGCTGCGCGTGCCGACCCTGGATTCCGCCGTTACCCTGCGGGTGCCCGCCGGGACCGCGGCCGGGCGCAAGCTCCGCGTCAAGGGGGCCGGCGTCCACCACCGGGACGGCCGGGTGGGCGACCTGATCGTCACGGTCGAGGTCGCTGTGCCGGCCCGAATGTCGGCCACCGCCGCGGAAGCCCTGAAGGCCTACGCGGCCGCGCAGACCGACGACCCCCGGCCGGCCATCACCGCGACCCTGAAATCCGTCGCCGGCACCGAGCAGAAGGTCAGCGCGGCGACTGAGTCCGGAAGTTCGTGATGAGCTCCGGATCTGCCTTTCCGGGCAACTTCTTCGACGATCTGACACCGCTGTTCGTCATCTCGGTGGCTGCCAAGCTGGCCGGCATGCACGCCCAGACCCTGCGATCTTATGACCGTGATGGACTGGTTTCCCCTGGTCGCACACCCAGTGGTGGCCGGCGCTACTCGCACCGGGACATCACCCTGCTCCGCGAGGTGCAGCGGCTCAGCCAGGACGACGGCGTCAACCGCGCCGGTATCAAGCGAATCATCGAGCTCGAAGCACAGTTGATCGCATTGCAGACCCGGCTCGCCGAGCTGGCCGAGGAGTTGTCCCGGACCAGGGCTGAGATGCACGCCGCACAGGAGTATGCGGCTACCTCCGGCGCGGAGGCCGCCGCCGCTGTGCATGCGTCCTATCGGCGCGATGTGGTGCCGTGGAAGGCGCCGGGGGTCGCGATCGTCACCTGGCAGTCGCGGCGCTAGGCGTCGCGAAGTGCGGTCCGCCGACCGCGGAGTTTGGCGATCAGGGTCTCGATCGGGCGGTCCAAAATCAGCAGCAGCAGCGGAAATGTGCCGATCGGTGGGAACACCAGCGACAGCACCAGGGTCAGCAGCAAAATGGCCAGAGTGACCACGGAGATCCGCTCGGCCTGCCAGGCAAGCACTTCTGCGCTATCGGTATGCAGCAGTTCCGCGGTGCGTTTTCCGTGGCTGCTGATCCCCATCAGTGCCAGCGTGGACAGCACCAGGTTGCCGATGTAGAGCGGCACCGCGCCGCGACCGGATTCCATGCTGTTGAGCAGTTGCGTGGTGAACGGCAGCGAAACGATGGTGAACAGCCACAGCATGTGCAGCCGAAGCAGCACATCGTCGTAGCCGCCGAAGTTCTCCATCGTCCGGTGATGGACCGACCACAGGGTCCAGATCACCAGGAAGCTGATGAGGAAGCTGAGCAGGTCGCTGTTGTGCTCCTGGAACAACTCGCCCAGGCTGACACTCCTGGCCAATTGGCTGGTGATATCGACCAGTGGCAGCACCAGCAGGGTCATCGCGATGGCGACCACCGCATCGCTGAAGTTGACGAGTCGCTCGAATCCTCGGCCGGTGCGCATGCGATCAGTTTGCCCGGCGGCGGCGACGCTGATCAAGCGCGCGAAAGGGCCGACGCTGACGCACCCCACAGGAGCTGACTCACCCGCCGACGCGCACCCACCCGCCGGACTGAACCGATTCGACCAGCGCGTCCAGGGTGCTGGCGCTGCGGACCGCATCGGCGACGGTTGCGCCGCGGGGCTTGCGGTCGGCGATGGATTGCAGGAAGTTCCGCAGTTCGATGACCTTCAGATCGTCGTAGCTCATCGCATTGCCGGCGCCGGGCTGGAACGCGGCGTAGTCGCCGTGGCCCGGGCCGACGAAGACGGTGCTGATCGGCTGATCCTGGTAGCTGACGCCCAGGCTGACTGCCAGCTCGCCCATCCGGCGGTAGTCCCAGAACACGGCGCCCTTGGTCCCGTGGATCTCGAAGCCGTAGTTGTTCTGCTCGCCGACCGCGACCCGGCTCGCTTCCAGTTGGACCCGCGCTCCGCAGGCCAGCCGGAGGAGGCTGCCCAGATAGTCCGCATTCTCCACCGCTCCGGGTTCGCCACCGGCCGAGCGCGTGTGCCCACTGGTCGCGCCGGTCGGCCTGGGCCGCTCGGGCACGAAGATCGCGGTGTCGGCGGCCACCGAGTCGATGTCGCCGAGCAGATACCACGTCAAGTCGACTGCGTGCGACACCAGGTCACCGAGCACCCCGCTGCCACCGCGCTCGCGCTCGAAACGCCAGCTCAATGCGCCCTCCGGATGCGCGGCGTAGTCGGACAGCAGCCGGAACCGGGCGTGCGTGATCCTGCCGAGCTCACCCGACCCGATCAACCCGCGGGCATATTCGACCGCGGGTGCGTTGCGATAGTTGAAGCCGACCTGGCTCTGCACACCGCTCTTGGCGACCGCCGCGGCCACCGCGCGGGCGTCGTCGGCGGTCAGGCCGACCGGCTTCTCGATCCAGATGTGCTTGCCCGCCTCGGCCAGCGTGACGCCGATCTCGCGGTGCAGGAAGTTCGGCGCGGTGACGCTGACCGCCTGAACCGCGGGGTCGTTGGCCAGCTCCCGCCAGTCCCGCAGTGCCGTGGCGAAGCCGAACTGGTCCGCGGCATCGTCGGCGCGGCCCGGAACTTCGTCGGCGACGGCGACCAGCGTCGGGGTCAGCGCCAGTTGCGGAAAGTGGTGCCGCACGCGCACGTAGGCCTGCGTGTGGACCCGGCCCATCCAGCCGAAACCGACGACCGCGATTCCGATGGCTGTGCGGTCGGGAGTGCTGGGCCGGCTGATCATGGTGGCCCGCAGCCTTATCGCAGCCACCCGATGAGTTCGCCATCATCGGCCCGATCCCAGGCGTCGGCGAAGTCATCGACCGCACTGAGCACATTCTGTTCGGCGACGGTGTGCAACCGGCCGTAGAGGAACCCGGCCGCCCCCGTGGTGCGCGGGTCGGCGGCCAATCCGACCAGGTACTCGCCGACCAACAGCGCGTTGCGATGCTCGCCGAGTACCTCTTGGATCTCCTCGACCGCCGCAGCGAACACGACCGGGTCATCGCCCAGTGCGGTACCGGCCAATTCTGCGGCGTAACGGACGGATTTCGCGGCGCGGCGGACCCGCTCCAGCCCCTCGGCGTCGTCCGGGTCGGCCAGCGCCATGTCGGCCAATTTGCGTACCCGGCTCCAGGCGGCGGCGACCAGCGCGGGCAGCAATCGGCCGGCGGTGCCGTGCTGGCTGGCGTCCAGAGGCGGGTTGGCGATGAATTCGTCCAGCCGGTGGATCAGCCGCACGGACTTCGGCTTCTCCAGCCATTCGGCCACCCGATCCCACGCCTGGGCGTTGCGTTCGGCCAGGGCCTGCCGCAACAGGATCTGGGCGGGCTCGGCGAACTGAACGGGTTCCTCATTGATCTCGCTGCTCAGCCGGGCGAGCAGCACGTCGTTGTTTCGCACCGGCTCGAGCACGCGGTCCATCGCCCGCAAGTTCTTCAGCAGCTGGTCCACCTGGGCGATGTCGAACAGCGCGCGAAACACGGTGAGGGCGCTACGCAACCGACGGGCCGCGGCGCGACTGGCGTGCGCCGACTCCGGAACTCCCATCCGCAGCCCGACGTCGGCCGAGACCAGCGCGTCCCGATAACGGGCCAGCCCGCTGAGCACCACCGTCTGGGCCCTGGTCCGTCTGGTGTGAACGGTGCCGTTGGACGTTGCCCGCAAGGGAGCCCGCCCGGCGGCGGCCAGCGCGGCGGCCAGCTTGGACGGCGACGGCGAGCGCGACGCGCCGGCCTTCACCAACCTGGCGGCCGCCGCCTGGACGGTGTCTTCCGGCCCGGCCAGCAGTTCCACCTCGAGCTCGCGCCAGCAGGCCGCGCCGATGGGTGGAACCACCCTCCCGACCTCGTCCGCCGCCGCGGTGGTCACCAGATCGTCAGCCACCTCGACCAGCGGGATCTCGGCGTCGTCATAGAGTTCGAACACGGTTCGGCGGGTGTGTATGGTCGCCGCCGGCAGCAACACCATGCCGCGGGTGACGCCCCGCACGATCTGGTGCAGTTCGTCGGGCAACTCATCCCCGAGCGGCATGGTGACCTCTGTTCTGCCCAGGCCGCCGCCCCAGGCGGTGTCTCCGGCGGTGCGTACGACCGCGTGCAGTGCGCCGGGCCCGACCCGCGGGGCGAAGGCGTTTCCGGGCAGCTTCAAATGCCAGCCGGCGTCCTTGCCGCCGGTTCGGTGCCGCAAGGTGATCCTGGACTGCAGGAGGTCCAGCGCTGCGGTGTCGTAATACGTGGCGTTCAGTTCAAGAACAACCGGCTCCGACATCCCGGCGACCCCTTGCAACGACCCGAGGCTGGGGAGCTCGAAATCGGCGTCGGCGGCAAGTTTGACCTCGATCTCCTGGGACTGGGCTGGGGACTCGCTCACGGGCATGGGTTCTTGCTACAACCTCCCCGCCGGGATCACAAGTTCAACAGGCCGAACGATGCTGGCGAATCAAACTTGAGTGGGATACGCTCAACTTATTGCCCGCGAGGCACTCAGGTGCACACTCAGTGACACACCCATCACGAGGAATCAAGGCCCTATGAATACCGACATCCTCACCACCCGCAGCCGCGAAGTTCTCGCCGAAGCGATAACCGCTGCCACCACCGCCGGCAACGGCACCGTGGAGCCGGCCCATCTGCTCGCCGCGTTGCTCACCGTCCAGGGCTCCACCGCGCCCGAGATCTTGCGCAGCCTCGGCGCCGACCCAGCGGCGATCAACGCCAAGAACAAGACCGTGCTGGCGGGCTTCCCGAGCGCGGCCGGCGCGACGGTGGCCAAACCTAATCTCTCCCAGGCCCTGGCCAACATCCTCACCTGGGCCGAACAGATCATGCGGACGGCCGGCGACGAGTACCTTTCCACCGAACATCTGCTGGCCGCGCTGGCCCGCAGGGCCGCCGCCACCGCGACCATCCTGAACGCGGCAGGGGTCACCGAGGACGCCGTCATCGGTGCCTTTCCGGTGGTCCGCGGCGGCGATCGGAAGATCACCTCACCCGACCCCGAGGGCACCTTCCAGGCGCTGAACAAGTACGGCGTCGACCTCACCGAGAAGGCCCGTGAAGGCAAGATGGATCCGGTGATCGGCCGCGATGCCGAGATCCGTCGGGTGGTCCAGGTACTTTCCCGGCGGACCAAGAACAACCCGGTGTTGATCGGCGAACCCGGCGTGGGAAAGACAGCGGTGGTCGAGGGACTGGCTCAGCGCATCATCGCCGGTGACGTCCCCGAGTCACTGCGCGGCAAGAAGCTGATCGCGCTGGACCTCGGCGCGATGATCGCCGGCGCCAAGTACCGCGGCGAATTCGAGGAACGACTCAAGGCCGTCCTGGAGGAGATCACCGGGTCCAACGGCCAGGTGATCACCTTCATCGACGAGTTGCATACCGTCGTGGGTGCCGGCGCGACCGGTGAGGGCGCGATGGATGCAGGCAACATGCTCAAGCCGATGCTGGCCCGCGGCGAGCTGCGGATGGTCGGCGCTACCACGCTGGACGAGTACCGCAAATACATCGAGAAGGACGCCGCCCTGGAGCGTCGTTTCCAGCAGGTGCTGGTCGGCGAGCCGAGTGTCGAGGACACCATCGGCATCCTGCGTGGCCTGAAGGAGCGCTACGAGGCGCACCACGGGGTCCGGATCTCCGACGCGGCCGTGGTCGCCGCGGCCACCCTGTCCGATCGCTACATCACCGCCAGGTTCCTGCCTGACAAGGCCATCGACCTGATCGACGAAGCCGCCTCGCGACTTCGGATGGAAATCGACTCGCGTCCGGTCGAAGTCGACGAACTCAGCCGTGCCGTTGACCGGATGAAGATGGAAGAGCTGGCCCTGCAGAAGGAATCCGACCCGTCCTCGATCGAGCGGCTGGCCCGGTTGCACCGCGACCTGGCCGATCGAACCGAAGAACTGGGCGAACTCAACGCCCGTTGGGAGCGGGAGAAGTCCGGGCTGAACCGGGTCGGCGAGCTGAAGAAGAAGGTCGACGAGGCGCGGGTCGCCGCCGACCGGGCCCAGCGCGAGGGCGATCTGGCCCGCGCATCCGAGCTGCTCTACGGCCAGATCCCGGTACTGGAACGTGAGCTCGCCGAGGCGTCGCTGCTCTCGGACAAGGACACCGAGGCCGGCAACGCCACGCCGATGGTCTCCGAAGAGGTCGGCGCGGACGACATCGCCACGGTGATCGCCGCCTGGACCGGTATTCCCGCAGGCCGGCTGCTCGAAGGCGAGACGGCCAAGCTACTCCGGATGGAAGGTGAGCTCGGTCGCCGGGTCGTCGGCCAGAAGGCGGCCGTGCAGGCGGTTTCCGATGCCGTGCGGCGCGCGCGGGCGGGCATCTCCGACCCCGACCGGCCGACCGGTTCGTTCCTGTTCCTCGGCCCCACCGGGGTCGGCAAGACCGAGCTCGCCAAGGCGCTGGCCGACTTCCTGTTCGACGACCCACGCGCCATGGTCCGCATCGATATGAGTGAATACGCCGAGAAGCACGCGGTGGCCAGACTGGTCGGTGCTCCTCCCGGATATGTGGGCTATGACCAGGGCGGCCAGCTCACCGAGGCAGTCCGCCGACGGCCGTATTCCGTGGTGCTGCTCGACGAGGTCGAGAAGGCCCACCCGGATGCCTTCGACGTGCTGCTCCAGGTACTCGACGACGGCCGCCTGACCGACGGCCAGGGGCGAACGGTCGACTTCCGCAACACGATCCTGATCCTCACCTCGAACCTCGGGTCGGCGGCCCTGGTGGACCCCATGCTCACGCCGGAGGAGAAGCACGATGTGGTGATGAACGTGGTCCGCAGGGCGTTCAAACCCGAATTCCTGAACCGGCTCGACGACGTCGTGTTCTTCGACGCGTTGACCGTCGAGCAGCTGGCCGAGATCGTCCAGATCCAGGTCGCCGCGCTGGCGAAGCGGCTGTCCGGGCGCCGACTCACCCTGGAAGTGGCACCCCAGGCCCGGGATTGGCTGGCCCACAACGGCTTCGACCTGCTGTACGGGGCGCGTCCGCTGCGCCGGCTGGTGCAGACGGCGATCGGCGATCAGTTGGCCAAAGCGCTGCTGTCCGGGCAGATCCGCGACGGCGACACTGTCCGGGTCGCCGTCAACGCCGAAGGCAACGCGCTGACCCTGACGAATTCGTAGTGGTCAGGGAACCATCTTGGCGCGAGCCAGGTCGGCGTCGGCGGCGGCCACCAGCGCCCACAGGGAGGCCGGCGACCCGGCGACGCCTTCGGATTCCCCCAGGGACACCGTCACGTCGAGGGGCATCAGCGTCACCGCACGTTTGATCAGCCGGATCAGCGTCCGATCACCCGAGTTGCGGTAGACCACCACAAACCGATCTCCGCCGGTCCGGGAGATGACGGGCCCGCTCAGGTGCGTCGCCGCGATGTCGGCGACCGTTTTGGGTCCCGATCGGTTCCGCGAGCGTCCGCTGGGATGCCGCCCGGCGCCGCGCTCGTACTCCCTGACGACTTTGATCAGGGTGTCGGCCAGCGTGGTCAGTACCTGGTCGCCGAATCCGTGCCCGAACGTGTCGTTGAGGGCCTTGAATCCGTTGATGTTCAGGGCCAGGACGCGCACCGCCGGGTTTTCGTCACCGGCGAGCACCGCGCGTTCCAGGCCGCCGCGGTTGGCCACCCCCGTCAACGGGTCGGTGGCGGTGAGCAGTCGCAGCCGCGAGCTGGCCTCGTCGCGGCGTTGGTGCAACCAGAACAGTACCGCCGGCGCGACGCTGATCACCACGGCCAGGCTCAAGCCCTGATGGAACCAGTCCACCGACAGTCCGCCCTGGGGGGTGTACGCGGCGACCGCCGCGCCGAGGAACACCACGAGGTATTGGCTGGCCAGCCAGCGGGCAGGCAGGGCGTGGGCCGCCGTCAGCACCGGAACCTCGATCACACAGAAGATCATCAGCCGGGCCTCCAGCTGCTCAGGCGATGTTGCCAGCACGCCGCAGACGGTGCACAGTTCCAGCGACCAGACGGCCAGCGCTATCCAGATCAGTGGGGATCGGCTGCCCAGAACGGCGACGATGGAACCGAACACACCGGTCAACCCGAGCAGCACCAGGAATGCGGTGGCCCAGGGCGAATGCGGATCGACCGCCACCTCCCACACGTACGCCGTGACGCCGATGACGCCGATCGCCAGGCAGAAGTAGCCGAACAACCGAGCGTCCAGCGCCCGGTCGTCCACTGCGGGCGGCGCGACCGGGCCGGCGGGCAACTCCGCGGCTTCGGCCAGCCGCCGAAGCGCGAGTGCGGGCTCGACACGTACCGGCGGCGCCACCGTGGTGTCGCGGATCGGCCAGCCTTCGGCGTCGATGGCCACCACCTCGGCATCGCCGGCGTTCACCCGGACGATCCGGTCGCGGCCGGTCTCCTTGGCCCGGTACATCGCGGAATCGGTCAGGTTGACCAGTCGCCACAGCGATTCGGCGCCCGTGCAGGTCTGGGCATCGAAGTCGGCGATGCCCATGCTCACGGTGAGCCCGGGGTGGATCTCGGCTTTGGCGACGGCCCGACGGATCGCGTCAGCGATGGGCCCGGCCTGGCCGGCGACCACGATGACGAGTTCCTCGCCGCCGATCCGGGCCACGATCCCGCTCTCGTCCAGCATCGAGTCAGCCCGGACCACCGAGCAGATCCGCTGCAGCACGGTATCGCCGAAAGCGTGTCCGTAGGCGGCGTTGATCCTGCTGAAGTAATCGATGTCGATCATCACCATGCCCAGCGGCCGGCCGGCGGCGATCGCCTGGCTTCGGACCGTGGGAAACCTGGTGATGAAGCCCCGTCGGTTCAGCAGTCCGGTCAGCTCATCGGTGTGCGAGCGCTCCTCGAGCTTGTCGAACCGATCATGCAATTCCTGCCAGGCCTGGCGGGTCAGCACCGCGCAGGTCAGGATCACCCCGGCATAGCCACCGACGGTCAAAACCCGCTCGATGCCCGAGTGGGCCGAAGGCCACAAGATGGTCGTGCCGACCGCGATCCCGGCGATCAGCTGCGTCCAGAACACCCGGGAGGTCATCGTCGCCGCGATGATCAGCACCGGGATCAGGATCAGGTTCGACCACTGCCGGGTGGGGATGCCCGCCGTCGCGCAGACCACCAGAACCAGCGGCAGGGCGTTGAACATGACCAGGGGGAATTTGATGTACCCGGGTGTCTGTACCCGGCGAGTCAGAAACGGCCCGGCGCCGATCAGCAGCGCCACCACGGCCATCGTGTTGAAGAGGTAGACCGGGAACCCGCGCGCGACATGACCGAGCACCCCGATCGGCAGCGCGCACACCAGAACGACGGCCAGCAGGCAGCCGCCGAGCAGCAGGGCCAGATGGGGATGATCAGGGGTGGGCGCGGTCTCCCAGGTCGTCAGATCGTCGTCGTCGCGATCCGCGATCGGACTCGTCACTGCGGATCACCCCCGGCTCAGGCTGATGAAGACCGCGCGGCGAAGGTCCTCGCGCCAGGTATCGCCAGACCTACCGGCAATAATGTCACTCAGCCGCCCGATACCGTTACCCGATGACCGAAACTGCGCCCGCTCCCGGCTGGGCTCTGATCACTGGCGCGACCTCCGGAATCGGCGCGGCCTTCGCTCACCGGCTCGCGGCCGATTCCTACCGGCTGATCCTGGTAGGGAGGGACCAGGCAGGACTGGAACAGGCCCGATGGGAGGTGCTTGCGGCCGGCAGCCCGGAGGTCGAGGTGATCGCTGCCGATCTGACGGACTCCGCCCAGCGGTCCGTGGTCCGGGATCGGCTGGCCGATCCTGCCCGGCCGGTGGATCTGCTGGTGAACAATGCCGGTATCGGGCTCGGCCGCGAGTTCGCCGAGGTCGGCGAGGCGGAGCTGCTCGCGCAGCTGGAACTCAACGTCACCGCCATCCTGGTGCTGACCCGCGCCGCCCTGCCCGGGATGACCGATCGCGGCCACGGCGGCATCATCAATGTGGCCTCGATCGCCGGGCTCGTACCCGGCCGGGGGTCGACCTACTCGGCGTCGAAGGCCTGGGTGGTGTACTTCTCCGAAGGCCTCGCCGTCAACCTGGCCGGTACCGGCGTCCGAGTTCAGGCGCTGTGCCCCGGGTTCGTCCGGACCGACTTCCATCGGCGTGCGGGGATCGACATGACCGGAGCTCCGAAGTTTTCCTATGTCGACGTCCGGACAGTGGTCGACACCTCCCTGGCCGACCTGCGGCGCAACTCGGTGCTGTCCATTCCTGGACCGCTGTACAAGTTCATCGCGGTGGTGACCCGCGCGCTGCCGCGTCCGCTGACCAGGGCGCTGGCCTCACGCGTGAACGGCCGCGGCCGGACCTGAGAGATGGTGACCGATCCGGCAGGCCCGGTTCGGCACATCTGATCCGGCGGATCCCAGGGCAGCGGCGAACTGAACTCTGCTGCGTATGAAAAGGTGAAGCACGTGACCGGAACCGAAGCGGTGCCCACGGATTCGCCGCCGACCGTCGATCAGGCCGCCAAGGCGAGGCTGGCCGATCTGGTCGCGCGGCACGCCGTCGTGCACGGAAAGGTGATCCTGTCCTCCGGGCGGGAAGCCGATTACTACGTCGACTTGCGCCGCATCTCGCTGCAGCACGAGGCTGCTCCGCTGGTGGGTCAACTACTGCGGGAACTCACCGCGGATTGGGAGTACGCGGCGGTCGGCGGGCTGACCCTGGGCGCCGATCCGGTCGCCACTGCGATGATGCATGCGCCGGGCCGCCCGCTCGACTCGTTCGTGGTTCGCAAGGCCACCAAGGCGCACGGCATGCAGCGGCAGATCGAGGGCCCCGAGGTCGCCGGTGAATCGGTCCTGGTGGTCGAGGACACCACCACCACCGGCGGCTCCCCGATGACGGCGGTCACCGCACTGCACGCCGCCGGGGCGCACGTTGTCGGCATCGCCACCATCCTGGACCGTGGCGGCGAGGCCGCAGGGGTCATCGCCGCAGCGGGTCTGGCCTACCGCAGCCTGCTCACCGTGGACGACATCGGGCTCGGCGGGGTCGCCCAGACCGCACCGTGACGGCTGAGCCGCCGCGGGTGATCGACGGGGACCCCGCGCCCGGACCGACGGAATGGCAGGCGCAGAGCTCCGGAGCCGTCGAGCTGGTCGGTGTCGGCCCGCACCCGGTGCCATGGCCGACCGAGCCGCACTTCGACCCCGAACTGCTGGCCCACGGTGATCGGCGCAATGTCGTGGATCGATACCGCTACTGGACCAGGGCGGCCATCGTCGCCGACCTGGACCAGCGACGGTTCCCGCTGCAGGTGGCTATCGAGAACTTCGGCCACGACCACAACATCGGTACCGTCGTGCGCACGGCCAACGCGTTCGCCGTCGCCCGCGTGCACATCGTCGGGCGCCGCCGCTGGAATCGACGTGGCGCCATGGTCACCGATCGCTACCAGCACCTGGACCATCACGAGGACATCGCCGGGCTGGCCGCCTTCGCCGCGGCGAGCGACCTGGTGATCGTGGCGGTGGACAATGTCCCGGGATCGGTCCCGCTGGAGACCACGCAGTTGCCGGTCCGGTCCCTGCTGCTGTTCGGCTCCGAAGGGCCCGGTTTGACGCCGGCGGCGCGGGCGGCCGCCGCCTTGAGCGTGTCGATAGCCCAGTTCGGCTCGACCAGGTCGATCAACGCGGGGGTGGCCGCCGGGATCGCGATGCACAGCTGGATCCGCCAGCACGCCGGTGCGCGCGGTGCGGTCTGACCCTGCGGTTGGCTAGGTACAGTGCGAGGGTGAACCTGGAAACGATCAAGACGACGGCGATGTGGGGAATCATCGCCGTCGCGGTGATCGGTCTGGTGCTGGCGATCGTGATCAAGAAGATCGTCGGCAAGATCATCAGCCTGGTGGTCGCCGCGGTGTTGGTGTTCGTCGGCTGGCAGCAGCGCAACAAGGTGATCGAGTACGCCGACCAGGTCCACGGTCAAGCCTGTGACTCGGCCAGCGGCGCCGTCGACAATCCGACAACCCAGAAGGCCACGAAGTTCCTCGGCATCGGGGTGTCCCTGCCAGACGGCTGGTGCGGGTAGCCGTCTATTCGGCGGGTTCGGCCTGATTCTTGCGGCGCTGCAGGTAGTGCGCCACCGCGGGGACGGCGATGCCGGCGATGACGGCGGCAACGGCGGCGATGAAGATCAGGTCGACGTTGTCCTTGACGAATTGGATCTGGCCGAGGAAGTATCCGGCCAGGGTCACCACCGTGACCCAAATGATGCCGCCGACCGCCGAATACAGCGTGTAGATCCTGGTGTTCATCCGTGCGGCGCCGGCCATCACGGTGGCCACCGTCCGAACGATCGGTACGAATCTGGCCAGCAGCACGGTCATCTTGCCGTATTTGTCGAAGAAGGCCGCCGACCTGTCGATGTATTCCTTCTTCAAGAACTTCGCGTCCGGCCGGCTGAAAACCGCCGGGCCCAACTTGTACCCGATGCTGTAACCGACCATGTTACCGACGAAGGCGGCGATCGATAGCAGCGCGATGAACAGGGCGATATTGATGTCGATGCCGTTGCCACCGGCTGCCGACGTGGCCACCAGCAGACCCGCCAGGAACAGCAGCGTGTCCCCGGGCAGGAAGAAGCCGATCAGCAGGCCGCACTCGGCGAAGATGATCAGCAGGATGCCGACGACGGCCAAAGAGCCAAGACTTCGGATGATGTTCGCTGGGTCGAGCCAGCCGGGCAGCAGCGCTAGATTCGTTGCAGTCACGTCAGCGAGAATAGTTGAACGAGGTCCATCCACGGGGTGGACGAGGGCAAACACACGCTGAGACCCCGCCCGGATGTGGGCGACCTCTCGTTCGTCGCGGCCGATCGGTCACCGGCGCAGGCCCGCACCCACCGGCGAATCGAAGAACGACTCGGCGTCGTCGGGGGCTGCGTGCCGCCCCCGGTATTCGGGGTCGGCGGATTCCGCGACGGCAGATTTCGCCGGCCGCTTGATCGATTTCGGGGTTGGCGGTAGTGCCGCGGGGGCCGTCGGTGGCGCCCCCGGCGACCCGGCGGGCAGCTCCTCGCGGAAGCCGAAGCGTCGGTAGAGCCGGGCCAACGGTGCCGGCGCGTACCAGTTCAGATTGCCCATCAACCGCATGGCCGCGGGCACCACCAGCATCCGGACCAGCAGCGCGTCCACGACTATCGCGACCAGCATAGCGATGCCGATGAGTTTGATGAAGCTGATCGACGAGGTGGAGAACGCTGCGATGACCACGATGATCAGCAACGCGGCGGAGCTGATGATCCGTCCCGTCTGCTGCAGGCCGGTCGCCACGGAGAGCCGGTTGTCGCCGGTGGCGTCCCAGTGCTCGCGGATCCGAGCCAGCAGGAACACCTCGTAGTCCATGCTCAGCCCGAAGACGATGGCCAGCACCAGGATGGGCTGCGTCGCCTCTACGTATCCGGTCGGCGTGAAGTTGAGGAATCCGGACAGGTGGCCACCCTGGAAGATCCAGGTCACCACGCCCAGTGAGGCGCCCAGCGACAGGATGTTCATCAGGATCGCCTTCACCGGCAGGATCACCGATCCGAAGGCGAAGAACAGCAGAACGAAGGTCGACAGCATGATCAGCAGCGCCATCCATGGCAGATACTTGCCGACCGTGTCGAGCCGGTCGATCACCATCGCGGTTTCGCCGCCGATCAGGGCCGACTGCACTCCGGGTGGGGCGGGCAGACCGCGAATCTGCGCCACCAGTTCCTTGGCCGGATCACCCAGCGGTTCGCCGGCGAAGCTGACGTCGACCCGGCCCAGGGTGGCGGTGGCGCCGGAGACCTGGGCACCGGTCACCCCCGGCAGCGCCTGGACGGCGGCGGCGTAGCCGGCCAGTGCCTCCCTGCCGGCAGCGGATGTGACCGGTTGGTCGACCGTCACCGCGGCGATGATCGGATGGCCGGGGTCGGCGCCGAAATCGGCGACCAAGGCATCACTGACCAGCCGGGCCTCGGCGGTGGCGGGGAGCACGCGCTGGTCGATGCCGCCGAATTTGACCCCGAAGAACGGGATGAACAGCACGGCCAGAATCGTGCCGCTGACCAGCAGGTACAGCCACGGCCGGTGCATCACGCTTTGTGCGAGCTTGAACCAGAAGCCGGTGTGCGCATCCGCGGCGGTGGCCACTCGCAGCTTGCGGACGCGCCACTTGTCCACATTCGGGCCGAGCATGGCCAGCACCGCGGGCAGCACCAGGACAGCGGCCACGGCCGAGATGACGACGGCGCTGATCCCACCGAACGCCATCGATCGGAGGAAGGTCAGTGGGAACAGGGCGAGGCCGGACAGCGACACCGCCACGGTCAACGCCGAGATGGCAACGGTCCGCCCTGCGGTCTGCACCGTCCTGGCGACCGCCTCGGCCGTGGGGTAACCGGTGGCGAGTTCCTCGCGGAACCGTCCGACGATGAGCAGCCCGTAGTCGATGGCCAGGCCGAGCCCCATGATGGTCACCAGATTCACCGCGAAGATGCTGACATCGGTGAACTGATTGATCACCCGCAGCACGGTGAAGGCGCCGAGGATCGCGATCCCGCCGACCAGCAACGGCAGGCTGGCGGCGACGACGCCGCCGAAGATGAGCACCAGCAGGATCAGCAGAATGGGCATGGAGATCGCCTCGGCCCGCCCGATGTCGCTGCCGACGGTCTCGCTGATCGCGCGGAAAACGGCGATCCCACCGCCGATTTCGGCCTCGAATCCCTTATCCGTCAGCGCGGTGCGCAGGTCTGCGATCTGCGCATTGTCCAACGCGCCGGGAGATTGCAGGGTGAGCAGCGCGTATGTCCGGTGCCGGTCGGCGGTGACCAGCGCGGGGGACTGGGTGTTGAAGTAGCTGACCACCGCGGCCAGCGTGTCCGCGGGCAGCACGCTGGTGACCGCGGCCTGCATGTCGGCGCCGAAACTGGGGTCGTCCACGGTTCGGTCGGTGCTGCCGACCAGCAGGATCAGGTCCGCATCGGTGCGGCCGATGGTCTGGTTGAGTTGGTCGAGGGCGCGTTGGCTCTCGCTGTTCGGGTCGTCGAACCCGCCGTCGACCAGCTGCCCGAAGACCCCCGTGCCCCACACGCCGGCGAACAGGGTGAACAGCGCGGCCACGATCACGACCGTGCGGCGGTATCGGACCACGAGGTGGCCCCATGCAGAAAACATCTGGTTGCCCCTCGGCTGGGTCGTGATCTATCGTCACTGCTGTGAATGCCGTTCACTTGTGTGATGCTCAGTATCATCGACCGCGATGACCGTCGTCAACCCCGAATCCGCCAGGGTGAACCCTGAATTGAGCCGGCGGCAGCGGAATCACCGGGCGACCAAGTCCGATCTGGTCGCGGCCGCCCGGGCGCTACTGGTCAGCCAGGGTGTGGATGCGGTCACCGTCCGGTCGATCGCGGCCGACCTGGGGATGACGGCGCCCGCCGTCTACCGCTATTTCGACAGCCGGGAGTCATTGCTCGAGGACGTCATCGACCTGCTGTACAACGAGATCGCCGACTATCTCACCGCTGCCGGCGAAGCCGAGCGGAACGGGCCGATCACGGATCGGTTCCTGGGCGCGGCCCGGGCGTTCCGGTCCTGGGCGTTGACCCATCGGGCGGAATTCTCGGTGCTGTTCGGCGCCCCGATCCCGGGGGTCCATCGCAAGGGCGAGGATCTGTGCCGGGATGGGCGGGAGCCCGCGGGGGAGGACCGCGGGATGCGTTTCGCGATGCTCTGGCTGACCCTGTTCGCCGAGATCAACAGCGAAGGCATCGACCTGCCGCCTTGGCCGCGGCCGATTCCGGCGGCACTCCGGGCGCAGTTGCGCGACTACACGGACCGGATCGGCCGGATGGTCGACGTCGAGCTGGCGATGCTGTTCCTCTACTGCTGGCAGCGCCTGTACGGCTTCATCTGCACCGAGGTGTTCGGTCATCTGACGTTCGCGCTGGACGATTGCACGGAGATGTTCGAGGACCAGTTGGCCGAACTGCGTGACCGGCTGCACCTGCCCTGAGTCGAGGGTGCCGATCGGGTCAGACCAGCGAGATCACCGCAACCAGGATGCCGACCACGAATCCGGCGATGCAGGCTGCCAGGATCAGCTGCACGGTGGTGAGGGCTGGGCTACCAGCGGCGGATTCGGACAGCGTGCTCTTGCTGGAGCTCTTGGGCCGGCCGATCGACGGCGTACCGCCGGCGCGCGCCCGCAGCGCCTCGGCGAGCAGCGCTTCGGAGTCCTTACCGGAGCCGGCCGGCGATCGGCCTGGGTTGGTCATCGTGCCTCCCCTCATCTCCAACAGATCCGAGGTCAAACGGTATCCCGGTGACGCAGGTCAGGCCAGCCCGACGGCGTCCCGCGCCGATCCCCAGGACCAGGCGACCCCGTTGCCGCCGTGCCCGTAGTGGTGCACGATTCGGCTGCCGTCGATGTCTTCGGCCTCGATCCTGACCCGACTTCGCCGCGGTCGCAGACCGACCTCGACACCCAGCACGCGGGCACCGGTCAGGCGGGGCTCGATCGCCGCGTCGCGTGCCAGGATCGCCGCGGTCGTCGCCGGATCGGGCTCGCGGTCCCGGCTACCGGGAACGGCGACGCCGCACAGCACCACCCGATCGCCGTGGGCGAAGTAGCCGACCCAGGACTGCTGGCCGTGCACCTCGTAGGCGAAGTCGGTCAATCCAGGGTTGCGCACGACGACGTGCTGGCCGCGCACCGATTCCAGATCATCGTCGCTGGTCAGCGCCGCGGCGTCGACGCCGGTGCAGTTGAATACCAGCCGGGCTTCGGCGGCGGCCTCACCGAGCGACGCAACCGGGTCGACCTCGATCTGGCCGCCGGCGCCGCCGAATCGGTCCGTCAGGTAGCGCAGATAGCGGCGCATGTCGGCGACCGGCGCCGTGACCCAGAATGCGGTCGGGAAACCGTTCGGTCGGTCGCCGCCGGCACACTCTTCGAACCCCAGCGCCGCGCTGGCCCAGCCGGGCAGTTCGCCGGGTCGCCGACTGAGCAACCGGCCGCGTTGCATCCGGACCCCGGTCGCCGGGTCGGCGGCCAGCCCGCCGAAGATCTGGCCGCCGTACTGCACCCATTCCCGGGCGCGCTCGTCGGTCGACTCCATCACCGGACCGAGCAACGCCCCGGCCACCACCGAGGTGGTGTTCATCGGCAGTTCGGCGGTGCGGATGCGAACCGGATGGCCGGCCTCGGCGAGCAGGATCGCGGTGGTCAGCCCGATAACGCCTGATCCGATGACGAGGATTCGGTCAGCCATCCGGCCGACCCCGGCGGGACCCAGGGCCACCAGCGGTCATTGGTGCTTGTCCTTGATGATCGTGCCGAGTTTGCTGACCGCACGGCTCGCGGTGGATTTGACGGTCCCGGTGGACAGTCCGGTGGCTTCGGCGATCTCGGCCTCACTAAGCCCGCCGTAGTACCGGAGCACCAGAATTTCGCGCTGCCTAGGCGCGAGTTCACTCATCGCCGAGATCACGGCCTGGTGTTCGGCGGTCAGCATCGCCATCGATTCGGCCGACCTGGCGTCCGACACGTGCGGCGGTACATAGGCGCGGGCCGTCCGCCGCCGGCGGAGCATCGAGCGGGATCCGTTCACCACGGCGATCCGCAGATAACCGATCGCGGCCTGGGTGTCGCGCAGTCCTGCCCAGTTCCGGTAGAGGCCGGCGAAGGCGTCCTGGACCACGTCCTCGGCGCTGCTGATGTCGTCGACCAGCAGAATCGCCAGCCGAACCATCGACATCCGGTGGCTGCGGTAGATGTCGTCGATGGTCTGCGGTGCGGCGGGCCCGGCCGCGGGCGCGGGCTCCGGTGCGGCCGACGGGGGTCGGGTGGCCATCGTTGGCTGGCCGGCCGTGGCGTTGTGGGTGAACAGATGATGCGGACTGGCCGGGTTCAGCGCGGACAGCGTGCCCAGCGTGCGTTCGATCTCTGACTCGCGCTGCGGTGGGTCGGCGGTGCCACCCGGCCCCGCTACCGACCCGCCTGTCATCCCCGACCTCTCGTTCGTTGTTGGGTGGGCGAAAGCCCGTTATCCCCCATTGTGTACGGGTGCACCGTCGGTGTGCCGGATGGGTCGCCGCCGGGCGGCGTCCGGCGACAAAACCGACCACCGCCAGCGCCTCCGAGAATGATGGGCGATACTGATGCGAGCTTCCGGCTGGGCGGCCGGGATCACGACCGTTCACTGTGAGAGGACCAACAGTCATGCCCATTGCAACTCCGGAGTCGTATGCCGCGATGCTGGAACGAGCGAAGGAGGGCGGGTTCGCGTATCCCGCCATCAACATCACCTCCTCGGAGAGCATCAACGCCGCGATCAAGGGTTTCGCCGACGCCGGCAGCGACGGCATCATCCAGGTCTCGACCGGCGGCGCCGAGTTCGCCTCCGGCCTCGGCATCAAGAACATGGTTGTCGGTGCGGTCGGCCTGGCCGAATTCGCGCACGTCGTCGCCGAGAAGTACGGCGTCACCGTCGCGCTGCACACCGATCACTGCCAGGCCGACAAGCTCGACGCCTATGTCAAACCACTGATCGCGATTTCCACCGAGCGCGTGAAGAACGGCGGTAACCCGCTGTTCCAGTCGCACATGTTCGACGGCTCGGCGGTGCCGCTGGCGGAGAACCTGCAGATCGCCAAGGAACTGCTGCCGCTCACCGCCGCAGCGAAGATCATCCTGGAGATCGAAGTCGGGGTGGTCGGCGGTGAGGAGGACGGCGTCTCCCATGAGATCAACGACAGCCTGTACACCACCCCAGAGGACCTGCTGGCCACCATCGCGGCGCTGGGTGTTCCGGTCAACTACAACTACATCGTGGCCGCGACGTTCGGCAATGTGCACGGCGTCTACAAGCCCGGCGGGGTGACGCTACGCCCGGTGGTCCTCAAAGAGGTCCAGGACGCGGTGGCCAAGGAGCTCGGCCTGGCGGCCGGCGCGAAGCCGCTCGGCCTGGTTTTCCACGGTGGTTCCGGATCCTCGGCGGCGGAGATCGCCGAGGCGGTGTCCTATGGCGTGATCAAGATGAACATCGACACCGACACCCAGTACGCCTTCACCAGGCCGATGGTCGGGCACTTCTTCAAGAACTACGACGGCGTGCTCAAGATCGACGGCGAGGTCGGCAACAAGAAGACCTACGACCCGCGCACCTACATGAAGCTGGCCGAGGCCGGGATGACCGCGCGGATCATCGAAGCCTGCCACCAGCTCGGCTCCGCAGGAACTTCACCCGGCAAGTAGCTCCAGGCGGAACGGGCCCCGTCGCCAGTGCGCCGGCCGGGCCCGTTTCGGCGTCTGGACTAGTGCGCGGCGGCGTTGCTGCGCAGGCCGATCAGGCTCAGTGCCGAGACGACTGCCCAGACCCCCTCGAGTAGCAGGAAACCCCACTGCTCGCCGACGAACGCCTCGACCGCGAGCACGGCGGAACCGACCAGGTTGAGCAGCAGATAGCGGGCCGATTTTTGGTCCAGGATTCCGCGTTGGCCCAGCGCGAACGCGGCAAGGACCAGCAGTGACCCCAGGATTTGAACGAGCTGACTCATGACACTCCTCAATCGGAGCGTCGTCTTGTCCCACCGGGTACGGCGCACATCTCGTCCGGAGCAACCGTCGACCGACGGTGCCAGCCACCTGAAAATATCACCGAGAACCGGCGCCTGGGTGGTGCGTTCGGTCACCGGACGCGGGACTCTGGGCTGACCGTCGGTGGGCCCGCACGAGCCCGGAGCGCCGGCTGGCCGAAGCGCGGAACGCCCCACTCTCGAACACCCGCCGGATGCTTGCGTTGTTCGTTGCTCCCGGCGAGGACCCGCCGGAGGCCGAGGTCGCCTGGATGACCCTGATGGCCGTCTGTTGTCACATCACCCTGGCCCCGCAGCCGATGCCCGCCGAACCATGGCCCTCGTGGCTGAGGTCGCCGGCTAACTCGCCGTGGCCAGTGGGGCGGGCGCGGGATCGGCGGGGACCGATCTGGTGCGGGAGGTGGCCAGGAACGAGCCGAGGATCACCAACGGGAAACCGATGGCCATCCCGATCGTCAGTGGTTCGGACAGGATCAGCACGCCGAGCAGGATCGCGACCGCCGGGTTGACGTAGGTGATCACCGTCGCTCTGGCCGGTCCGGCCTCGGCGATCAGCGCGAAGAACAGCAGGAACGCGCCGGCGGTGCAGATGACGGCGAGACCGACCACGGACCAGACGGCCTGGGCGGGCGCGCTGGTCGGCCAGACGAAGGCGGCGAAAGGCGCGTAGATGAGCGCCGCGAGCAGCAGCGAGCCGGTGATCACGCCGTTGGCGGGCAGGTCACCGAGCTTGCGGCTGATGATGATCGGGCCGATCGCATAGCCGATCGAGGTCAGCACGATCATCCCGACCGCGGTCAGATTGCTCAGGTCGATGTCCAGACCGACCAGGGTGACCACCCCGCCGAATCCGACGACCAAGCCCGAGGTTCGCCGCCGGGAAAGCCGCTCGCCGCCGATACCCCAGATGATCAGCGCGGAGATCAGCGGCACGATGGCGATCAGCACGCCGGCGGTCGAGCTGGTCAACCGCTGCTCGGCGTGGCCGAGCAGCAGCCACGGACCGGTGATTTCCACCAGGGTGTAGACCAGCAGAACTTTCCAACGTCGCAAGACCGGTCGCAGCGCGCGCTGCTTGAGCGCGATCGGCAGCAGTAGCAGGCCACCCAGCAGGGTTCGCCCGAAGGCGACGAACAGCGGGTCGAACGCGGTGACCGCAACCTTGATCAGCAGATAGGGAACACCCCAGACCACGCAGAGCGCGAGAAACAGCAGCCAGCCGCGGCGGGTCATTCGCGCTCCTTCCTGATCAGCTGTTCTGGATCACTTTCGTCAGTGCTTAGCCTATCGGGCCGAGGATCGTCCGGTGACCCGGAATTTCTGCCAACGTATCGCCGGATCCTGCCAATTTTCGGCGTGCGTGTGCTTGGCCTAGGGCGGCTCCGGTGATCTGCGGCTTTTGTCTGAATCGATGACAGAGCCAGGGCCCTCAGCTGGTCAAACGCGAATGACATCATTGTGATTTCGCCGATTGCCCGGCGTGTCGCTGATGTGGTAGCGGATTCTTAGAGTGCATGATGATTCGGTTGGGAGTCTTGTGACAATTGTGATTGGTGAACTACGGTGTGACGAGCGGTCACTGAATCGTCCGCCGATCGGTCCAATTCCTCGCCCCGGACCGTACGGCGTCCGGCAAGAGCACCTGAGTACCGGTTGGGCGAGGACGCCACTCGATGGAGATGCCTGACAAGGGGAAGGGGCATCGTCCAGTTGGGCGCGAGCTGGTAGTCGAGTTCGCGCTTTGCACGGTGGCGTGGCCAGGAAAGGACTACACCGTGCGTCGTTCCCTCGCGATCGTCAGTACCGTTGTGGCTGCCCTGGCCGGCAGCATCTTCGTATCCGCGGGCGTTGCGTCCGCCGATCCATCCGCTTCCGACTGGGCGGCGTTGCGCCAATGCGAATCCAGCGGGCGGTACAGCGTCGACACCGGCACCGGCTACTACGGCGCCTACCAGTTCGACCTGCCCACATGGCGCAGCGTCGGCGGCACCGGCCTGCCGAGCAGTGCATCGCCCAGTGAACAGGACTACCGCGCGCTGTCGCTGTACCGGATGCGCGGCTGGTCGCCGTGGGTGTGCGCGACGCTGATCGGGCTGCGGAACGACTCGGACGCACGGTCCGGGGTGATGCCGCCGGTGGCCGGCAATCAGGGCAGCGGTTCGACAGCCCCCGAGGGCGGCGGTTCGCCGACCTCCTCCGGCGCGCCGGCCTATCCCGGTCGTCAGTTCAACGAAGGTGACTCGTCGGAGGCGCTCAAGGCCTGGCAGAAGCAGATGGGCGCCCGCGGCTACGGCCTGACTGGTACTGGCTTCTTCGGCCCCAGGACCAAGGCGGTGGTGCTGCAGCTACAGCAGGAGAACGGGCTCAATGTCGTCGGCTTCATCGGGCCGAAGACCTGGGCCGCCGCCTGGGCGACCAGTGCGCCGGCGAGCGCGCCCACCTACACGCCGGCGACTGACGCGAACTGCTCCGTCGGCTCGGCGACCGCACCGGCCTGGCCCGGCACCTTCAACCCGGGTGACACCTCGCAGGCACTGCAGTGCTGGCAGAAGCAGATGGGCCACCGCGGCTACGGTCTGATCGGCACCGGGTTCTACGGTCCGGCCACCAAGAACGTGGTCATCGCCCTGCAGCAACGTAACGGTTTGAACCCCTCCGGGATCCTGGGACCCAAGACCTGGAACGCGGCATGGGAGGGAAACTGAGCCAGGTCGCGGTCGACTCCGTTCGGTGACCGTTCATAAACTGTTCGGCACAAGGCCATCTCGCTGTAACACTGGGCCGTGAGGGATCGATGTAACTGCATAGGGATTACCCCGACTCACAATTCGCCGCGACGCCCGCGGCCCAGTTGGAGCCCGAGAGGCCTGGAGCACGTCGCTCCGGGCCTCTCGCCATTTCCGGGTCGTCCCATGTGTCGCCGGGCGGCGCCACCGGCCGGATACCGACAACTCCGCCGGCCGCGATCACCACGATCGAGCCTCAGCGAAGCTGACCAACTCTCGATCTCAGCGGGTAGGGCAGGATGCGGGCGAGAAGCGTTCGCTGGTGTTGGGCACAATGGGTCAGGAGAACGTCGCACAGCAAGTCCGATCGGAACGTGCTGCCAGCAGCTCGCGGGGACCGGTTCAGCAACGACCGGAGGCCCACCATGCCCAAAATTGACTACTTTCAGCTATCGCAGAGGCCGAATCTGTTACATCGACGGCTGGCGGCCGGTGGTGTCATCGGTGCCGTCCTGTGCGCTGCCTTCCTCGGGGCAACCCCGGCCCAGGGGGCGCCGGCGGATGTGGTCGCGCAGGCCGCCGCGAACGCCGCGGCCAACGGAGTCACCGCCTACATCAGCGTGGTCGACCGCGACACCGGTGCCGTCGTCGGCGAGACCGGCAATGCGGGCACCCAGGTCGGGTCGGAGTCGATCTACAAGCTGATGCTCGCGAGCTACTACCTGGTGCTCTACGGCGGCTATCAGTCGACGCCGTCGAACGTCCTGGACCAGCTCAGCTACATGCTCCGGCTCTCGGACAACGGTGTCACGAACTCACTCTTCACCGCCAATGCTGTGCCGACGATCGCCGCGCGCTATGGCATGGCGTCGACGACCAACGCCACCGACCGGGCCGGGCATTGGGGCGCTGCGCGGATCACTGCGCACGACATGGCCTCCTTCCTGTGGCGGGCTTCCCAGGATCCGGCAGTCGGGCCGTGGCTGATCCCGGTGATGGCCCAGACCGCGCCCAACGGTTCCGACGGCTTCAACCAGGCCTTCGGGCTCAACTCGCTCAGCGGCATCCACGGCTCCAAGCAGGGCTGGGGCAACGACAGCTTCTTCACGCCGCAGCACAATGCGATCCATTCGGTCGGCTACACCGACCAGTTCTACGTGGCGATCCTGCAGACTGCAGGCAACTACCCGGACCCGATGCGCGCGACGTCGAGCACGGCCGCCCGCTTGATCCAGGCCTCGACGTCGTCGCCCGGTGATGGCCAGTTCGTCCTCAACAGTGCTGACGGAACGGTCTACCGGATGGCCGGTGGTGCACCGGTCTATGTCTCGGACTTCGCCGCGGTGCCGGGGTCCACCGCCTATCGCGTGCTATCCGGGGCCGACTTCGCCGCGCTGCGACAGTATCCGCTGGATGGCACCCTGCTCCAGGCAGGGAACGAGATCTACGTGATGGCCGGCGGGGCTCCGATCTACGTCTCCGAGTACGCCCCGATCGGCGGCTACCGACCCGCCATCCAGATCGATCCGGCCGCTGTGGCACGGGCCGGCAGCGGTGGCCAGTGGAGCCATCTCTCGCAGTTTCCGGCGGACGGCACCCTGCTGCAGAACGGCAGCCAGATCTTCGTCGTCGCCGGCGGAGCCCCGCTGTTCGTCTCCCAGTACGCCCCGATCGGCGGCTTTCGGCCCGCGGTGCGCATCGATCCGACCGCGCTGAACGACGCCGGCGCCGGCGGGCCGTGGAACCACCTGCGCTTCCGGCCGGCAGACGGCACCCTGCTACAGGCCGGTGATGACGGCTCTCCGGTCTACATCACCGCAGGTGGGGCTCCCACCTATGTGACGAATTACGCGTCGATCGGTGGCCCGCGGCGGGCCGTCCGGGTCGATCCTGCGTCCATCGGCAACGGCGGCTCGCCCGGTCTGTGGGTGCACCTGAGCGCCTACCCGGTCGATGGCACCTTGCTCCAAGCCGGACCCGATGGTTCGGAGATCTACCTGATGGCCGGCGGCGCCCCGACGTACCTGTCCGACTACGGAGTCGTGGGTGGACCTCGCCCCGCCGCACGGGTCGATCCGGTGCAGATCGCGGATGCCGGCACCGGCGGCTACTTCAACCACCTACGTTTCCGGCCGGCCGACGGCACCCTGCTTCGGTCCGGCCTCGAGGTGTATGTGGCCGCCGGTGGCGCACCCGTCTACGTCTCCAACTATGCGGCCATCGGCGGGCCGCGTCCGTCCTCGACCGTCGATCCGGCGGCGGTGGCGAACAGCGGGGGTGTCAACCAGTGGAGTCACCTCAACGGCACTCCCGCCGACGGCACGCTGCTGCAGGCAGGTGCCCCCGGTGCGGCGATCTACGTCGCGGCCGGCGGTGCGCCGATCTACCTGGCATCCTTCGCCGACATCGGTGGGTCACGGCCAGCCGTCGTGATCGACGCGGCCGCGATCGATGACGCGGACAACGGCGGCAAATGGAATCACGTCCATGACGTACCGGTCGACGGCACACTGCTGCATGGCAGCCCGGGCAGCAAGGACTATCGGGTCACCGCTGGCAGGCCGAAGCTGACCGCCGATTCGGCCGGAGCGGTGACGGTCAGCCAGGCCGCCATCGACAAGGCCGGGCAACCCGGTGTCTGGTCGCACCTGCGACCGCCGATCAACCCGGCGGCAGCGCGAGCTGCCGATGTCGAACCGACCGGGTCCGCTCAAGCCACCACTGCGGCCACGGATGAGTCCACAAACTCGGCAATCCAGACGTCCGGATCGAGCAGCGAGCTGACGCCGACGACCGGCGTTGTCGCGACGGCAACGGGTACCTCAGGGACGAGTACGCCAGGGACGAGTACGCCAGGGACGAGTACGCCAGGGACGAGTACGCCAGGGACGGGCGGAACCTGAATTTTGGATCTTGATCTGCGGTCATCAGCGAGGTATACTCGAACGTATGTACAGTGCACTCGACATCACCGATCAGCCGGTGATATCGGCTGCGCTGGTGGAATCGGTGATCGCCTGGTTGCAGCGGGCCGCGCTGAAACCAGCTGTTGGGTCGGTGGATGACGCGGAGCGGATTGATCGGATCACCCAACTCGAGCGGTTGAAAGCGGTGGCTGCCGCGGTCCAGGCCCACGAGACGGCGGCGTTCGCGCGGTGCCAGGCGGCGGGGGTGTCGGTGTCGCGGTACCAGCAGGAGCACCTGCGGCGCAGCATCGCCGGGCAGGTCGC
>JBBRSR010000027.1:0-33897 GCA_038245175.1 Mycobacteriales bacterium
CATGGCGTGTACTCATATGGCTCATATGGCGCTCCAGATCAAACCTTCTAGAATCGGCCGAACCGGCCCAGCCGCACGGACAACGCGGCCACCCACGGACACCGGCATTCCTGAGGAGAACACCGTGCGCGCAACGACTGTCAGCGGTCCCGCGGCGTGGGCCATCGATGGCTAGCACCCCCGCGCCCGCGCAGGACCCACCGGCGATCCTCGGACATCCTGCCCTCGCGATCACCGATCTCGACATCTTCAAGGTGGCGGGCCCACCCAACGGCTACCCAGGGAACATCCGGACGTTCTACAGCCCCGAGGACCACGTCCCGCAGGTACTCCAGTCCGTGATTTCCAGCGTGTCCAGGTCAATCGTGGTGGCGATGTACGGATACGACGACGACGTGCTGGCCGCGATGCTGGACACCGCGTTGAAGAACCCGGCAATCTACGTCCAGATCACCCTCGACCAGAGCCAGGCCGGCGGCGCGCATGAGAAGGAGCTTCTGGCAAAGTACTCGAACGACATGACCGGAAACTCAGTTGCCATCGGTCACTCGGAAAAGGGTGCGATTATGCATCGAAAGATGGTCATCGTGGACGGCCTCTGGCGAATTTCCGGGTCCACGAACTGGTCGACGTCCGGGGAAACCCTGCAGGACAACGAACTCACCATTATCCGCGATGCAATCGTCTGCGCCGAGGCACGCGCGATCCTGGACATCGAACACGACTCCGGCCTCAAGCAGATGGCCGCCCGCCAAGCGAATCCGACAGCCCCTCCGCCGCCCGCCGGCAGCCCCGATCAAGCCCAACCAACCTAGCTGTTCCCGCAATCACGGCGGATGGCGTGCGATAGGTGCCCCGTGGTGCGCGCACGTTCAATGAGCTGCGGGTCACCAGCATAGTCCGGCGACCAGCAGCGGCAGGGTCAGCGGCAGCAGGATCGCCAGCGGCGCCCGGGTGGCTGAGTCCCCTGAACACCATGAGCTGTTCACGGGGAATCCCGAAGAGTTCCGAGCCCGGCGACGCGGCCATGCCAGAGGGCGACGATGAGGGTCGGCGCCGCCCAGCAAGCGGCACACCGCCCACTGCGCAGATCTATTGCACGGTGGTCGCATCGGGCGGCGGGTAATGTCGCGTTCATGCGGTGGTCACCGTCCCCGTCGTGGGGGGTCCCGACATGGCGGGTTGCGCTGTCCTGCGCGGCTATGGTCGAGGGGTGGCTGAGGTGTTGGTGGTCGAGGACGATCCGACGATCGGGCGGGTGCTGACTGCGAGCCTGGGTGTGCACGGCCATGCCGCCTTGTGGGTGACCTCCGGTGCGGCGGCGTTGTCATCGGCGGGGGAGCGGCTGTTCGATCTGGCGTTGTTGGATCTGGGGTTGCCGGACATGGACGGTGTAGAGGTGTGCCGCCGGTTGCGGGTGGCGCAGCCCGGTTGCGTGCTGGTGGTGCTGACAGCCCGGGACGAGGAGATCGATGTGGTGCTGGGCCTAGAGGCTGGAGCGGACGACTATCTGACCAAACCGTTCCGGCTCGCGGAGTTGCTGGCCCGGGTGCAGGCGCATCTGCGGCGCGGCCCGGGCACGGCTGCCGCGTCCGTGCCGGGAGCGGCAATTGTGGGCGGGTTGCGGGTCGATCTGTCGGCCCGCCGGGCCTGGATCGGCATGGTCGAGATCACTTTGCGGGCAAAGGAGTTCGACCTGTTGGCCCGGTTGGCGGCTGAGCCGGGTGTCGCGGTCAGCCGGAACACGCTGATGGCTGATGTGTGGGACGAGCATTGGTTCGGCTCGACGAAGACGTTGGACGTTCACATCGCCGCGTTGCGCCGCAAAATCGCGGGCGCTGCCACCGACAGCGGCATGCGCGCACCCGAGATCGAGACGTTGCGCGGGCATGGATTCCGGTTGGAATCTGTCCCGGCCGCTGGCTGACCGAAACGGCCTCGCCGGCCGGCCGGTTTGCCGCTGTGTGGTGCAGCGGTGCCCCGGTGATCGCTTGTTCATAGCTCCCGCAGCACGCCGATGGCCGGTCGGCCCGCCGTTCGCGCGGCGGCGACGGTGACCGCGGCGAGGCCGAGAATGGTTGCTGCGGTCACGATCCCGAGATAGCCCCAGGGAACTGCGATCACCGATGGGGGCGGGTCGAAGACGCCGGTGAGGACCTTGACCAGCATGATGGACAGGACGGCTCCGGCAGCGGCGCCGGCGATCAGGCCCAGCACGGCCAGGATGACGGACTCGCTGCTGATCATGCCGCGGAGCTGCCGGCGGTTCGCACCGAGCGCAGTGGCGATCGCGAACGTCCGGCGGCGTTCGGCCAGCCCAAGTCCCAGGACGAGCCCACCGGCGGCAGCGGCCAGGATCAGCGCGAAGCTGAGTTCGACCCGGGTCAGGCCGGTGAGGTCGACCGCGGTCAGGCTCGATCCGACGGTTTGCCGGGTCGTGGTGATGTCGGTGACCGTCGCCGAGGTGCCGAGCATTGTCTCCAGTCGATGGGCGACGCCGGTGGTGTTCTGGCCGCCGGTGTCGACCAGGAAAGCGCCGGGGGCCTCGTTGCCGGTCTGCGCTGCGACGTATGCGGCGTTGGCGACGAAGAAGCTGTCCTTGGGGGCGGTGGGGAATTCGCTGACCACCCCGACGTAGCGGAAGCCGACGGTGGTCAGCTGGTTGGTGCGGCCGTCGACGAGCCGCAGGTTGATCGGGTCACCGATCTGCAGTTGGTAGTCCTTCACTGTTTCGGCGGAGACCAGGATCGAGTTGGGTTGGGTGGCAAGGGTTGTCATCAACCCGGCGGCGGTGCCGCCGGTGAAGTAGGAGTCCTGCAGTGCGGTGGCCTGGGTGATGCTGGCGGGCCGGACACCGTAGAGGTCCTGCAGGTCGGTGCCGATGTAGGCGAACCGGTGCTGCACGGGTTCGACTGCTCTAACCCCGGGGATGGCGGCGATGTTGGCGGCCCGGTCGGCTGGTGCGGGGGTGCCGGGGGCCTGGGTCACGGTGACGTCGGCGCCGTTGGTCAATTGAGCGTCCGCCTCGGCCTGTTGGGCGTACGTGGCGTTGAAGGTGGCGGTGGACGCGGCGAAAGCGATCGCCAGCGCGAGCAGCACGATGGCCCGGGTGAGTGGGCGGCGTTGTCGGGACAGCCCGGCGGCGACCGGCCCGGCGAGAGTGCCGGTCAAGGGGCGCAGTGCCCTGTTCAGGAGCGGGCGGCCTCGGCCCAGGAGCAGGTCGGTGACCCGCCATGTGAGGAGCCCGGCGCCTATCCACAACATGGCGGGCCCGGCCAGCGCCCAGTAGGACACCGCGATGGTGGGGACGCCTTCGGGGGCCAGCACGAGTTGGTAGCCGGTACCGCTGGTGGCCGCGTACACCAGGCCGGCGATGATCAGCACGACGGCGTCCAAGCCGTACCGCGCCCACGCCGGATAGGCCGGCCGGGCAACGGTGGCCCGCCCGGAGGTCACGGTAGCGCTGTGCAGGTCCCGGCGGGCGGGCAGCAGGATGGTGGCGGCGGCGATGGCCAGTCCGACCGCGGCGGCGCCGCACGACCAGATCAGTGCCGCGGTCGGGGTGGTGCCGAAACTGGCGGTGCCGAACGCCAGTTGCCCGACGAGGGCGGCGCCGGCCAACCCGATGGCGACGCCGATCAGGCCGGTGATGGCGGCCTCGGTGCCGGCCAGCCGGATCAGTTGGGTGGCGGAGGCGCCGCGGGCGCGGAGCAGGGCCTGTTCGCTGCGCCGGCGGGTGGCCCCCGAGGCAGCGATGGTAGCGGTGAGCAGCGCGGCGAGAACGGCGCCGGGCAGTCCAAGGAAACCGAACAGCACCTGGGCATAGGCGGCGTCGGCTCTGGCTGCGTCGAGTGCGGCACCGAGGTTGTTGCCGACGACGGCGCCGCCGGTAGTGGCGGCCTCAAAGTTGTGCGCGGCGGCGGTGACCGAGGTGTAGGCGGCGGCCGGGTCGGCGGGTAGCTGATGGTCGAGCCGGACGTGGATCTGGGTGCTGACCAGGTCGGGGCGGGCGGCGGCGAGAGGGTCGAAGATCTGCTGCCATTGGTCGGTGGGCAGCAGCAGCAGGTTGTCCGGCGGTGCGGTCCGCTGGGCGCCGGCTGGTGCGCCGACCTTCTGGAACAGGGAGTCGGCCAGCGGGAGGTCGACGATTCCGGCGACGGTCACCGTCATCGGGGGTAGGCCCGCGCGGGTGATGGTGATGGTGTCGCCGGGGGCGGCGTGCAGGTTGGCGGCCGTTTGTTGGGCCAGCAGAACACCGGTGTCCGTCCCGGCCAGGGTGCGAATTTCGGTGGGGAACAACGCCGGGTACTCGGCGGGGATCCCGAGAACGACGGCGGGTCCTGTGGTTTGGGTGCTGCCGCCGGTGGTGGCGGTCAGTCCATCGCTGGTGCCGAAGCTAACGGTGGCGCTGCCGGCGACGCCCGCGGTGACCTGCACGGTCCGGGTAACGGTCGACGGGTCGGTCCCGGGTTGGACCTGGACTTGCCAGTCGATGCCGACGCCGCGGACGGCCCGGTCGGTCATGGTGGCCTGGGAGTGCGCGAGGAAGGCACCCAACGAGGCCAGCAGCGCAACCGCGACGGCGATACCTGCGGCGGCACTCAGGAGCCGGCCTGGTCGGCGGCGGAGCAGTCCCCGAATCCACAGAGTGATCATGATCGGCTCCCGGCGGTGTCCGGAACGGCGGTGGCCGGAACGGCGGTGTGCCCAAGGGCGGTGCCGGTCAGCAACAGGCCGTCCCGCATCGTCCATTGGGTCGGCAGGCGGCGGGCGATGACCGGGTCGTGGGTGGACACGACTACGGCGGCGCCGAGTTCGTCTGCGGCTTGGAGCAGCACGTCCAGTACCAGCGCCGCGGTGTGGTGGTCGAGTTGCCCGGTGGGTTCGTCGGCCAGGATCAGTGCCGGGCGGGCGGCTAGAACCCTGGCGATGGCCACTCTTTGGGCCTGGCCGCCGGACAGCTCTTGGGGAAGGGCGTCGGCGAGATCGGCGACGTCCAAGCGGTGCAGCGACTCCCGGGCGGCCCTGGTGGCGTCCTGGTCGCTGTGGCCGGCGAGCAGCAGCGGGAAGCTCACGTTTTCCAGGACGTCCAGAGCGGGGAGCAGGCTGGGGCCTTGGAAAACAACGCCGACCCGACCGGGCCGCGCCAGGGGGTGTCCGCCGAGGCCGGGCCAGGACAGGGTGCCAGCGGTGGCTGTTTCCAGGCCGGCCATCAGGTGCAGCAGGGTGGACTTGCCCGATCCCGACGGTCCGGTGACCGCAACCCTGGTCGTGGGCAGAACCCGGCACGTCACGCCGTGCACCGCTATCACGGCGGTGACCCCACTGCCGTAGGTGTGGGCGACGTCGACGCAGGACACCAAGGCGGCTGGCGTACCGAACGTGCTGGGCGTCGCGGGCGAGGCAGTGAGGGGCGAGGCGGCGTTCACGCGGTCACGACGCCGTCGGTCAGGGTGACGACCCGGTCGGCTGCGGCGGCAACGGCAGGGCTGTGGCTGGCGATGAGGATTGCCACCCCCTTGCTGGCTCGCGTTCGGAGGAGGTCCAGGACCTGGGTTTCGGTGTGGTCGTCGAGTTCGCCGGTGGGTTCGTCGGCGAGCAGCACAACAGGATCGTTGGCCAGGGCCACGGCGAGCCCGGCGCGGGCCAGTTCACCTCCGGACAGCTCACCGGGGTAGGCGCCCGCCCGTGCGGACAATCCCAGGCCGGCCAATAGGTCGGTGATGTCTGCCGGACCGGGTCGGTCGGTCAGCCGCTGCGCGAGGTGCACGTTTGCGGTCACCGTCAGGTGCGGCAGCAGGTTCCCGGATTGGAACAGCACCCCGATCATCTCCGCCCGGAGCTTGGCCCGGCCCTGTTCGCTCTGGTGGCTCAGCCGTTGACCCTGAACCCGGACGGTGCCGCCGTCGGGTTCGTCCAGGCCGGCCAGCAGGGACAGCAGCGTTGACTTTCCCGACCCGGACGGGCCGACGACGGCGACGATCTCCCCGGCCGCCACGGTGATCGAGACCCCGCGCAGGGCAAGGGTTTCCTCGTCACCGGCGCGGAAAAACCGGTACAGCGAATCCGCCTGCAGGGCCTGGGCTGGCCCGAGATTGTTGGCCTCGTGATCGTTGCGGACCGTGGCGGCGGTGCTCATGCCGTCCACCGGAACGAGTCGGTGATGGTGCGCCATGGGTCGACATTGTCCGACCCGACCGGGGCGGACAGGGTCAGGACCACCGTGGTGCCGTTCTGAAAGAACTCATACCGCTCGACCGCCTGGGAGACGACCTTGCCGGTCACCTGGTTCACAGCGGAGTCCGACTGGTAGGTGATCAGCACCGCGGCACCGGCCTGGCGTGCCGCGCTGGCCCCCCCCCCGGGGGTGAATCCCTTCTCGGTGGCCTTCATCGCGGACAGCTCGGCCTGGCCGGATTGCACGGTAGGTGCGATCCGAGCGGCGGCGGTCTCGATCCGGATGGTGTTGTACTTGTCACTGAACAGGGTCGCAGCCGCGGAGTCGGTGCGGGCCCACCCCTCTGGCACCTGCACGCGGTAACCACCCCCGGCCGGGGAGTAGTCCACGAACGCCTGGGTATCGGGGATGTCCCCGGCCGGGTTGGACTCGGTGACGTTCGCCGCGGAGGGCTCCGCCGGTCCTGACGTGAACGCGCCTGACATGACTGTGCTGGACATGTCTGCGCTGGACATGACTGCGCTGGACGAGGATGTGGCGGAGGCGGCCGATGAGGTCCCCTGGGTGGCAGGTTGGGGGGCGGTGCCGCCGCTGCTGCAGCCGGCGAGGATGCCGGCCGCGGTCACTATCGCGATGCCGGTGAACGTGCTGCGGGATCGGACTGTCATTGTGCGGCTCCATGCTGTGTCGACGTCCGGGCGAAGAACCCGACCTGCCATTGACGGTAGGCAGGGCATTCCCAACGCAGGTGTCGCCTTTGGCCAGCGGAGGGCAAAACATCGGTTGGAACCTCGCTGATCAACGGATAGCGCGGTCCCCGCGGAGCACACTGACTGGACGGCCGGTCCAACCGGCCCGAAAGGGGCCTGCTGGTGCGCAGACGGATCGTGCGGCTGACCATCGCGCTGGCCGCGGTCGCGATCGCGGTGTTCGGGATACCACTCGCGGCCGGCGTGGCGCAGTACCTGCTCGCCGATCAGTACGCCCAGCTCGAGCGGCTGGCCGCCGCATCGGCCATCGCGGTGTCCGGGGATCTGTCCGCCCGACAGCCAACCGCTCCGGCGGGATCGGGCAGCGACCTGAAGATCGGAGTCTACGACGATCACGGGGTCAAGGTCAGCGGCGACGGGCCGGATCGGTCGGTTCCGCTGGTCGCCGACGCATTGAGCGGGGGCAGCAGCAGGGGCACGCTCGATTCCCGCCCGGGGGTCGCCGCCCCGATCTCCGACGGCGACGCCATCGTCGGAGCCGTGCTGGTCACCGCGAGCCGCTCGGACGTCTACCTGCGGATCGGCCTCATCTGGCTGCTGATGCTCGCGCTGGCACTCGCGGCCCTATTGGTCGCCTGGGTCCTGGCTCGCCGCCAGGCCCGCCGCCTCGTCAGCCCGCTGCAGGCACTGTCCACGGTCGCCGAGCGCCTGGGCGGCGGGGATTTCACCGTGCGTACCGCGGCCGTGGGCATCGCCGAGATCGACTCAGTCAACGAATCAGTCAATCGCACCGCGGCGCGGCTGGGTGCCCTGTTGGATCGTGAACGGGCGTTCTCCGCCGACGCCTCCCACCAATTGCGCACCCCGGTGACAGGGTTGCGGCTGCAACTGGAGGCCGCACTTGACCAGCCGGCAGCCGACCTTCGCCAAGCGATCACTGAGGCGCTGACCACTACCGACCGGCTGCAGGCCACCATCGATGACCTCCTCGCACTGGCCAGGAACAGCCCGCAACCGACGGAGAACCTCGACGTGAACACGCTTGTGGACGGCATCCGCGGGCGCTGGCACCCCATCCTGGCCAGGCGCGGCAAGCCGCTGCGACTGGTCGTCACCGGCAGCCCGCGGGCGCAGGTGTCCACCGCTGCGCTCACCCAGATCCTGGACGTGCTCATCGACAACGCGGACCGGCACGGCGCCGGCGCGATCACCGTGACCGTCCGAGCCCTTGACGATGCCGTCGCCATCGACGTAGCCGACGAAGGCCCACCACTGCAGGACGACCTGGGGGTGCTCTTCCAACGCCGCTCCGTGCAGGCCGGCGGGCACGGCATCGGGCTCGCCCTGGCGCGTCGGCTCGCCGAATCCCAGGGCGGGCGGCTGCATCTGGCCAACCCTGACCCGCCCACCTTCACCCTCCTGCTACCCGGTGGGAATCCGATCGAGCGCCCAGCCCCGCTGCCGGGTACGGCCAACCCGGCCCGGTGAAGCAGTGGCCGCGGGGCTTTCTGCCCGATCGTGACGGGACCCGCCCGAGTTCGAGCGACTACCCTGGTCGAACCGGACGGCGCTGTCATTCGATGTTGAGGTGACTCAACGCTGGAGTGTCAGCCACGCCATCTCGGCATGCTCGAACCCACCCTTCATCTGCACGGTCGATCCGACGGTGGCCGCGAAAGCAAGGACCAATAACACAGTCAGCCAGGCCACCGCTGCTCGTCCGCGGGGGGCCGGCGACATCAAAGCATTCGCGCGTTCGGTGATGTGAGAGGCCACAGCTTCGAGCACGGGAAGGGTCGTTGATCGATCCAACGGGGCAGCGGCGCGACGCAGGGCGGAGCGCGCCAACGCCGTCCTGGCCAGAGCTTCGGCAGCGCATGTCCGGTCGCCCGCGATTGTGGCAGCATCCTCGTCGGCCCATCGTTCGACGCCGAGGCGCACAACGTCAGCAACCCTGCCAAGCAGCGGGTTGGCGGCCGCGGCAAGGTCAGCGGCGTGCACATACAGGTGGTGCCGGTGACGCAGGTGGGACATTTCGTGCCCGGTCAGCATCAGCCGCTCCGCCGGCCCCAGGGTGTCGAACAGTCCCCGGCTGATTACCACGCAGCCCTTCATGCCGGCGATGGTGAACGCGTCGGCGTAGTTGTCGTCGGCGATCACGATTGGTCCGCCGCCGCCGCGGATCCGCCGGCTCAGCCGATCCGACCTGACCAGTAGGAACAGGATCGCGGCAGCCCGACGCAGGGTCCGCCCGATCAAGTAGGCGACCAGCACGGCGGCCGAGATACCCAACTCCGCCGGAACGGGCACCGTCACCGCCAAGGCATCAACCGACCATCCACCGAAATCGGCGACGACGGAGATCCGGCCGACCACCGCCACCGCGAGGAGCGACAGCATGACCCCGACTGCCGCCGCACTGACCAACGATCCAACGGCGAGCAGCGGAACAACCAGGCAGGGACGCCCACGCCTGATCATGAGCCCCGCCGCGGCCGCCACCGCGACGCAGACGAGCACGGCGAGCAGCAGCGCGAAACCAGTGGCGTTCACAGCCGATTCTCGCCGAGTCCGTGGGTGCGATCCAGGAGCTGGGCCAGCATCCGCTCCTCGTCCTCGTCGAGTTCGGCGACGAACCGGGCCAGCACCGCACCACGGTCGCCGCCGTCATCGAGAAGTTGACGCATCTGACGAGCGGTCAAGACATCATCGATCGCTGCGGCCGGTGCGGCCAGTTCGTAGTGGTAAGCGCGCCCATCGCGGACTTGCCGGAGCGCCCCCTTCTGCGCCAACCGGGCCAGGGTGCTCATCACCGTGGTGTAAGCGGGGTCACCCGGCAGCTGTGCCTGGACCTGGGACACCGTCACCGGGGCGGCGGTTGAAGCGACAACGGCGAGCACCGCCGACTCTAAACGCCCCAGCTCGGGTCGCCGTCCAGTCATCTTGATCCCGCCTTTAGTCAGGTATCCATCATCGCCGATCAATCCGCCGGGGTGGCCGATTCACAGTGACCTCACATCCCTTTCTACTACTACCACGATAGTAGTTGCCGTAAGAATGCTCAGAGCAGGCGTCAGCATCGTCAATGCCGGCACCCGCGGCGATCGACAGAACCGCCAGCCGACCTGCCCTCACGACGAATGGATCCGGAAGAAACCCATGACTACCACACGAGCGCGCGCCGCCGCCCGGCAAGCCGCACCCGGTCATCAGCTGTTGAACAAGGTTCCAGAAATTACGATCTACTTCTGGATCATCAAGGTGTTGTGCACCACTGTCGGCGAGACGGCGGCGGACTTCCTCAATGTCAACCTGAACTTCGGTCTGACCGGTACGTCGATCTTCACGGGTGTGCTGCTGGCAATCGTCCTGCTGTTTCAACTCCGGGCACCCCGATACATTCCGGCACTGTATTGGTCGACCGTGGCACTGGTCAGCGTCTTCGGCACATTGGTCACCGACAACCTGACGGACAAGGTCGGCCTACCCCTCGAGGTCAGTACGCTGATTTTCGGTTCGCTACTGGCGGTGACCTTTGTGGTGTGGTTCCTGAGCGAGGGAACGCTGTCCATCCACTCGATCGTCACCCGACGGCGAGAGGCCTTCTACTGGCTGGCAATCCTCTTCACTTTCGCGCTTGGTACCGCTGCTGGTGATCTCATGGCCGAGAGCCTTGGCCTCGGCTACCTCGTGACCGGCGTCATCGTGGCAGCGTTGATCGCCGGCGCGGCACTAGCCTGGAAAATCGGACTCAATTCGGTCCTTGCGTTTTGGATGATCTACATCCTGACTCGACCGCTCGGTGCTTCGATCGGTGACTATCTCTCGCAGCCGTCAACTCATGGTGGTTTGGGACTGGGCACGACGGTCACGAGCCTGATCTTCGTCGGCGGAATACTCGTTACCGTTTCTTATTTGTCGGTGACGAAGGCCGATGTCATCTCCGATCCGCCGGCAGATAAGGCCATCGAGCCCACTGAGCGAGGGGGGATGTGGCACACCGTCGCCGTCGTGTGTCTACTCCTGGTTGCCGGGGGATTTGGGTACCACGTGCGAAAGTCCGCGTTGGACACTGCGTCCTCGGACACCGCTGCGTCGCCGGCGGTGAGCGCTGCCGGAGACCAGTCGAGGAATGGTTCGGCCATCGGTGACCTGTCGACGTTCCGAACGATCAGCCGGGACTCGCTGGATCTGCTGAAGGCGGGGGACCAGTCCGGTGCGACCACCCGTATCGGCGACCTGGAATACGAGTGGGACGATGCCCAGGCCCGACTCAAGTCCAAGGACAACACACAGTGGACCGCGATCGACGGCAAGATCGATACAGTGCTGCGTGCGCTTCGGGCCGCAAGCCCGAACCCGGATCAGGAGCAGTCGGCGCTCACCGATTTGCTGGCGGTGCTCGGCTAAAACGCAACCCGGGTATCCGACCCTCCGGTTGACCGCTGCCACTCACATTTCGGTGCGAGCCGGCACCTGTGGCTCACACAGAGCTCACATCCCTGTCTACTATTCTGGCGATAGTAGACAGGGATGTTCCCTGTGGATCGCTACCGTGAGGAGTACGTTCGATGTCGTTTGTTGGAGGCAAACCGGGGGCCGCCGAATGAATCCGCTCGATGCGTCGAGCGTCATCATCGCCACCGGTTTGATCGGGATCTTCGTCGTTCTGGTCGCCGAGACAGGTTTGCTGGTCGGCTTTTTCCTGCCCGGCGATTCGCTGCTGTTCACCGCAGGTCTGCTCGCCGCTTCGCAAGGACCCGCGCAACTCCCGTTGGGTCCGCTGCTCGTTGTCGCCGCGTCCGGTGCGGTAATCGGGGCGCAACTGGGCTACGTGATCGGCAAGCGGCTCGGCGGCCGGATGCTCGCCAGGACAACTCGCCCCGCGTTGCACCGCGGCGTTGCCCGATCCAAGGAGTCCATGGACCGGTACGGGCCGGCAAAGGCAATTGTGCTGGCCCGGTTCATCCCGATCGTGCGGACGGTGATGAACCCCATGGCCGGTGTGTTGGGTGTCCCAGTTCGGGCCTTCACGCTGTGGCAGGTCCTCGGCGGCCTGGTCTGGACGACCGGGATCGTCCTGGCGGGGTACTGGTTGGGTGGCAGCATCCCCGGCATAGATACCTACCTGCTGCCGATCATCGCCGTGATCATCGCCCTGTCCCTGATCCCGGTCGTCCTGGAAATTCGCCGGGCCCGGCGCGCCGTCGGCACGCCCACGTCGAGCACACCGGTTCCCGCGGGCCCGGCGACCCGGCCGGGCCCCACGGCCGACCGATGAGCATCTCGTATCTGGAGGCCGTCGTCGTCGGTGCGTTGCAGGGCATCACCGAACTGTTCCCGGTGTCCAGCCTTGGGCATTCAGTGATCCTGCCAGCCGTCATCGGCGGCAAATGGGCCACCGACCTGGACGTGTCCGCGCCGGAGTCGCCGTACCTGGCATTCATCGTGGGCCTGCACGTCGCCACCGCCGCTGCGCTGCTGGTCTTCTTCTGGCGGGACTGGGTGCGGATAATCGGCGGCTTCTTCTCCTCGATTCGCTACCGCCGGGTGCAGACCGACGGCGAACGGCTCGCCTGGTTGATCATCCTCGCGACCATCCCAATCGGGCTGGCCGGCCTGCTGCTGGAACACACCTTCCGGACCGTTCTGGGCCGGCCCATCCCGGCCGCCGCCTTCCTGCTGGCCAACGGGGTGATCCTGCTCCTAGGCGAACGCCTCCGCCGCCGCGCCGCAACACCAGAGCCCGCCCTGGCAACAGGAACAGCGGCGACCGGTCACCTCGGTGGAGATCGGGATCCGGACGCCGGAATACAGGGACCCGAAGCGGAGCTTCGGTCCGATCAACGACTCGCGCAGATGTCGATGAGACGCGGGGTCCTCATCGGTGCGTCGCAGATCCTGGCCCTTCTCCCAGGAATCAGCCGGTCCGGTGTCGCCATGGTCGCCGGCCTCACCCAGGGGCTCTCGCACCGGGACGCAGCCCGGTTCTCGTTTCTGCTCGCCACCCCCGTCATCCTGGCCGCCGGTGTGCTGAAAATCCCTGACCTGACCGGGCCGCTCGGCGCCGACATCAGGGGTCAGATCCTGGTCGGCAGTGCCGCATCGTTCGTCTGCGCCTACCTGTCCGTGCGGTTCCTGGAGCGGTACTTCCGGACGAGGACCCTGATCCCGTTCGCCGTCTATTCGTTGATCGTGGGAGCGATCGCACTGATCTGGCTGACCGTGCGATGAGCCCGCTGAATGCGACGCCGGTCGCCGCAACTGACCTGATCGGCAGCGCTGGAATAGATCCCGCACAGTTGCTGCGCGGCACACCGCAGCCGGCACACGGAGACCGCGAATCGGGAGCCGGCACTCGAAACGAAGAATGCGCAGCAATGAAAGAAAGAATGCAGCAATGATTGGCGTCGTAGTCGGCCAGCGACCGTAACCCGACGGGCGGCCCCGCCGCGGTGCTGCGGCCAGTCGCGGCGCGTTCCTTGACGCCGTGAAACATACCGCGGCGGTGTCTTCGCGGCCGCCGCCGCCCGCACGTGTTCCGCGCCAGCCGCCGCACAGAACCTGGCCCGGGAGAGCGGATCAAGCCGAGCTTGCATCACATCAGGACATAGCGACCGTTCGAGCGGTCCCCGGTGTTCGTCTATATCGGCACTACACCGCTGGGCAGCATCCTCGCCGGGTGGCTCAGCGGCGAATTCGGTGAGTTTCACCTGGTGCGCGCGGAGTTTTGCGGGATGAGTACATCGCGGACCTCGTGCAGCCAGGCGAGGTCGGCTTGGGCACGGCGAAGGCCGAAGAGCGCCGTCATTCCGCGGGCGTCGAGGCCCTGGAGGGCACTGGAATTCAACGTCCTGAGATGGCCGCATTCGGTGTCGCGAAGGGTATCGAGGGTCAGTCGGGGGAGTAGCGTGGTGTCAATTCCGCGTTTGCCCAGGATGTCTGCGCAGTGTTGTTCGGTGTCCCGCGCGCGTTCCTCCCACGTGTGGAGCAGTTGGCGGAGTTTCGCAGGGTCGGCGTGCGCGGCAAAGAACAGTTGTAGTTGAAGTGGCTGACGGCCTCGTTCGTCGGTGAGGTCGACATGGGCGATCCAGTCCCGGAACGCTCGGCGTCCTGCAGCAGTGGCGGTGTAAACCCGGCGGTCAGGCGCGCCCGACTGGGCGATCTCTTGGGCGCTCGCCCACTCGCGGCCGGCGATCTTGGGAAGCTCGGCGTAGACGTGAGCTTTGGTCAGTGGCCAAAAGTGCGCGATCGAACTGTCGATCTTGCGGGCGAGGTCCCAACCGGATGCCGGCTCGTCCAGTAACAGCCCGAGCACCACGTACCCACCGGTCGACAAGGGACGGGTGATCCCAGCCGGACCGTCGTCGGTGGATCGGCCGGTGGCCGGCGTCATGAGAAGTCTTGCCGAATGACTTGCGCGAAGTGCATGCAAACAAGCATAGTCCATTCTATACTAGTCAACACTGGACTATAAGTGGATCTGCGAGGTCGAGGACGGAAGGCCGCGACCCTGGCTGTTTCCGGCGCCAGGTCGTTTCGCGGCCATCGATCGCACAAGTCTCGGCCGGACCTCTGGACGCACCCGACGCGCGGACTCGCCGCTCAGACCAACCCGCACCATGAAGGAGCCCACCCATGAACGCACCAACCAACGAGGACATCACCCAGGGTCTCGCTACCGCGCTGAGCGCCGCCGAGGCCCTCACCGGACGGCACTTCGCTGTCTGCATCGTCGACCCAGGTGGCCACGTACTCGGCCTGCAGCGGCATGCCGCGGCCGCGATCTCCGCCGCCCACAGCGCCGAGACCAAAGCCCGCGCCGCGATGTATCTGCAGGCCGACACCGGAGCCCTACCACCCACCAGCCCCCTGATCCCGGCGATGACCAGCGGCCTCCCATATCCCGTCAACATGTTCGCCGGCGGCCTGCTGATCCACCGTGGCGGCCAAATCATCGCGGCCGTCGGAGTCGGCGGCAGCCCGAACCCCCAAGACGACATGACCGTCGCCACCGCAGTACGGACCGCGATCCAAGGAAAGTAACGGACCTAGCTGCCCGATCCGGTCAGTCCGCTGGACAGAATTGAGCGCTCGCGAGCGCAGATAGCGCTGCTCGGACGGACCGCGTCCACCGATAGCGGTCGGCCGACGGGCGTCGGCCAGCAGCATCAGCGCAAGCAAGCCGCCCACTTCGCCGTCCTGGGGGAGCCGGTGGTGGAGCTGGCGGGCCCTCGCTCGCCGTCCTGCGCGGCCTTCTCACAGACCTCGACGACAGGGTCGGGGCCAGGTCTGCACCCATACGGGTGTGTGCGCTTCGAGGCGCCCCCTCGTCCAAGGGCGTCTTGAACGATATTTAGACCACATCCTGGTTCATGGGTTCTCGGGTGTTCAAGATGTGCTGTACGACCACAGTGTTCGGAGTCCCCCAGCGTATGTAGCGACCACTCGCCTCTGCTCGCCACGATCGACGCCTCCGGCCGGGACCGTCCCGGTTGAGGATCCGCTGATGTTGAGTTTCACTTCGGCCGCGGTGAGTTCTTCGACGATGTCCCGGGCGTCGGGCAATGATCGGGCCAGGCGATCGAGTTTGGTGACCACCAGGGTGTCGCCGGCGCGGCAGGCGGCTAGCGCTTCGCGGAGGCCGGGTCGGTCTCGGTTACGGCCGGTGAGGCCGTGGTCGACGTAGATCCGCTTGGGCTTGACGCCGAGTGCGGTGAGGCCGTCGCGTTGCGCAGTCAGGTCTTGGTTGTCGGTCGAGCAGCGGGCGTATCCGACGAGCATCGCGGCCCTGATCGGGACTGTACCGGTTGTGCTACCTTCACCGGGCATTAAAGCGGACGGGTATTACGGGACTTACAGCTGAATGTCAACACGAGGGTTTTCAACCTTGGTCCGATATCAGGCAGGGTGTTCCGGTCAAGGTTCGGCTAACGGGCCGGCCTCCGCGGTTCGCGCGGTGGTCGGAACGATCCCGAACATGGGCGAGTTGAGGGGTGCGGATCGAGCTGATTGCGCTTAACGCTGTATTCCGCGCGCGGGTTCGCTGACTGACACTGGGTTCATGTCTGACACCGACTGGGAGTGGGATCCGACGTTGTACGCGGGTAGCGCCGCCTACTACGCGCAGGGGCGCGTGCCATACCCGGATGAGTTGGCTGACGGTTTGGCCGCGGCGCTTGAGCTCGACGGTCGGGGGCAGATGCTGGACGTCGGCTGTGGGCCAGGTTCGCTGACTCTGCTGCTTGCGCCACACTTCGAGCACGTCATAGGAGTGGACGCCGATTCCAACATGTTGGCTCAGGGTCGGCGACTGGCCGCCGATGCGGGGATCATCAACATCGACTGGGTTCAGCAACGGGCCGAGGATCTCTCCGATGAGTTCGGCAGGTTCCGCGTGACGACCCTGGCGCAATCGTTCCACTGGATGAACCGGGAGCGTGTCGCCGGCATCCTGCGGGGGCTGTTGACCGACGGTGGAGCCTTGGTTCACGTGCACGCCACCACACACAAAGGCCTTGAGGGCGACAGCCCGCTCCCGCACCCGAGGCCGCCACGACGCGGGATAGACACTCTCGTCGCGCAGTTCCTTGGCGCCCAGCCTCGAGCGGGCCAGGGGTACCGGACCGAGCCGATCGTCAGTGAGGCCGACCGTGGACTGCAGGAGGCTGAGATCTACCGTGCCGCGGGCTTTCGGCGTCCGACGCGGTTCGAAGTGCCGGGCCGCGTGGTGAGCCGCAATGTGGATCAGGTGGTGGCCAGCGTCTTCTCGCTTTCCTACGCGGCACCGCATCACTTCGGCGACCGTGCCCCCTTGTTCGAGCAGGAGCTGCGTAGGCTTCTATCCGATGTCAGCCCCGACGGGCAGTTCAGTGAGCAGATGCGCGACATCGCCGTGGACATTTGGCGCTTGTAGGAACTGGCCCGCTGCGGTCGAGGCGGCCAAGGGGCTGCCTCCGGCATCTGCAAATCCGCCGGTCGCTATCCCGTACACCGCCGCTGTTTCGGTTGAAGATCGCTTGCCGGCGACTGGCGCAGGCCCGTGCGGATCATTCGGGCAGTTCCGCGGTGATCTGGGCCGCGATTTCATCGGCGGCGCTCGATCCGTCGATGGTCCATACCCGGTAGCCGAATTCACGAGCCTGGGCACTCACATCGGCGGCGAACTGACTGTCACGCTGCATCCACGTCTCAAAGGCTCCCGCTGCTTCCGGCAGCCCGGCGAGCAGCCTGCGAGCCCACGGCCGCTGCGCGTAGTGATAGCGCTGGAACTCAGGGGTTGGGACCATCCACACCGCCCGATCCGCCCCCACCCCATGGCTGGCCAGCAGCTCAGGTAGCAACGCCGACCCCTCCGCGACAACCGGTCCCGACATCGACCTCAGATCGTCCAAGATCAACGGGAACTGTTCACGTGCGAGGCGAAAGACGTCAGCCAGCTGGATTCGCATCGGTTGAGCCAATCGCTGGGCGACACCGATCGTCGTCACCTTTTTCAGGGTGGGGCCGGCAGCGGCGCTCACCGCGCCCGCGTGGCGGTCGAAGGCGTCGTCACACGAATAAACTGCAGCCCGCCCGCCGTAGGCGAGCACGGCGGCCACCGTGCTCTTCCCCGAACAAGGCGAACCTCCTAGCCAAACGACTTGGTCGTTCAAGAGCTCCCCATCGTGGACGTGACGAGCGGTAACGATGACCGCCCATTTCCCGGGTATATGCGGCAGGCTGGCTACCAGGCCGCCTCCGGAGGCGGCGTGGCGGCATCGCGTCGAGAGTAAGCCTGAGGTCGGCGATCCGAAAAAACGCTCGGCGATCCGGTCACGCACTTCCCGTAGGTGGATAGATCTACGGGCCCTACCAGCGTGCGAGCCGTCGAACAGCCAAGGTCATCGATCCGATCGCGAGACCGACAACAGCGCCCGCGATCGCGGCCGGCAACCCCAACTCGACGACCGCGAACAGCGCCGTGGGCACATATGTGTGTAGCCCCACGATCAGTCCAACAACGCCCCCGATGAATCCCGCCGAGATCGCGCCGAGAACGACAGCGCGGGCAAGCAACGGCAGCGCCGCCAGCACCGCACCCGGTGTTCTCATAGGGCCATCATCAGTCGTTAAGCCGCCCTGTGTCCACGTACGCTCGGTGCGAATTCGGGTGCCGGTGAGGATCGTCCAACGGCACCGGCACACCGATAGCAGCGATAGTTCGTCGATCATGGGCTCGTGGTGTGTGGGTGCCTCCGGGGTCTTGTCTCTGCCCTCCGGACGACTCGTGCGCGGCCGCGGGCTGCGCCGATCGGACCCGAATGGGGCCCTGCCCGAGTTCGGGGTGTACCCGCTCAACAAGCGACCAAAGCTGGCGCCGTGGGAAGTCCGGTGGGTTCGCTGGCCCGACTTCTGGCTGCCCATGGACCGCCAGGACGCTCAAGTTGCGCTGCGCGAGGCCTGGCACCGCGCGACGAACGAGCGGGTCGAACTCGCTTGCGGCGGCGGCCGTGGCAGGACAGGCACCGCGCTGGCTTGCCTGGCGGTCCTGGACGGCGTGCCAGCTGCCGAGGCGGTCACCTACGTGCGCGAGCACTACGACCTGCGGGCGGCCGAGACACCATGGCAGCGCCGCTACGTCGCCCGCTTCATTGCGTCGTAGCGGTGTACCGGTAGCCGGTCGGCTACCGGACAGGCGTTTGGGTGGTCGTTCCCGCAACGAGGCGGCCGATTCCTGTGGTTGGCTTCTGCCGCCAGGAGCCAGAGTGGCTGCCGCGTGCTGGGCCCATGCCTGCTGGAAGCGGTCAGCTTCGAGCGCGACGTAGATGGGCCGGTTGGCCACATTGCCGTCGCGGATCTTCACATTCACCGCGCCGATGAAGATCACCGGGTACACGTCCAGCGGTCGGTTCTGCCACTCGGCCATGCCTTCGAGCAACCGGTCGGGTGATCGTGGAGATGGTCTGCTTGGACACCTGTGCGCCGTATACGTCGCTCAGGTACGCGCAGATCTCACCGTGAGTCAGGCCCTTGGCCGACGACGAGATCACCAGATCATCGGCGCCGGACAGTCGGCGTTGCCGCTTTTTCACCAGCGCCGGCGTGAAGCTGCCGTCACGGTCGCGGGGCACCACGAGCTCCAGCGGGCCGGCCTCGGTTAACACACTCTTGCCTCGCGTGCCGTTACGTGAGTTCCCGCCGTCCCGGCCGACCGGATCGTGCTTGGAGTAGCCCAGATGATCATCCATCTCGCCCTCGAGAGCCGACTCCACCACCCGCTTGGTCAACCGGGCCAGCAGGCCTCCCTCGCCCGTCAGCTGCAGGCCTTCGGCCCGTGCACGATCGGCCAGCGCCTGCACCAGCTGCTCATCCGCAACATCCAGCCGATCGTCCTCGATCTCGATACCCCGGGCATCCCGGCGCTCTTTCACTCAAGTCACAAGTGCCTCCTATGTCTCAGGAGTTGCACCGTTGAAGCTACGGTCCCGCCAGGTTCGGGTGCTTGAACAGGTGCGGGCGTGGTCGTCGTCTCGAACGAATCGTGGTCATCGACGGGGCGAGATCGAAGGGTTGGGCAGGGGGGCGCTGCGGCTCAATTGTGGGTAATGTCCCTTTCTATGGACATGCTGGATGGCGAGGAGATCGCCGAGGCCAAGCTGACCGACTGGCGCAAGTTGGCCCAGGGACTGCACGCCCGCTACCTGGTCGACGACTTCGGCACCGGCGCGCGGTTCGTTGTCGCGGTCGGTGAGGCTGGCGATGCGCTCGGCCACCACCCGGGCGTGTCGATTGGCACTGGGTACGTCGACCTCAAGCTGGTCAGCCCCGACGCCATCTACCGCGACAACGATGGCACCGAACACGTCGTCGAATGGGTAACCCAGCAGGACATCGACCTCGCGCGACGGATCACCGAGATCGCCGCCGACCACAAGCTCGATGCCGACCCGGCCGCGGTCAGCGTCATCGAGCTGGGCCTCGACACGCGGCACTCCGCGATCATCGCCCCGGTGTGGGCCGCCTTGCTGACCGGCAACGCCGACGCCCAGGGCTGCGGATCGCCAAGCGACGAGATCCGCGACGCCACGGGGCGCGTGCCGAACCTGTGGTTCGGCGACATTGACGAGCACGAGACCCCGCGACAGCGGTTCCACGTCGAGCTATATGTCGCGTCTGAGGTGGTCGAGCAACGAATCGCCGCCGTCGTCGCCGCGGGCGGGACCGTCGTCGATGACAGCGGCGCGCCATCGCTCACCGTCATCGCCGACCAGGACGGAAACACCGGAGTCCTATGCGTCGCCGAACCCCCTGCAACGAAGTCTGCTTCGTGACCCGTTCCCGAGACAAGTCCTGAGGTCAGCGTGACGACTGCGCACGTGATCAAGCCACTCACGCCCGAGACCTTTTCAGCGTGGCTGGCGCTCGCGCAGAAGCACAACGGGGTCTGGGGCGGGTGCTACTGCTCCTACTTCCACGGTGACACCGAGAACACCGTCAAGAGCGAGCACGACGGGCCGACCTTCAAGCAGCGCCTCGTGGCGGAGGGCGTCGCGCACGCAGCGCTCGTCTTCGACGGCGAAAACGCAATCGCGTGGTGCGAGTACGGAAGTCCCGCCGCGCTGCCGAACATCTACCACCGCAAGCAGTACGACGCGGGCGAGACCAAACCGGCCCCGTGGCGCATCACGTGCTTCTTCGTCGACCGCGACCACCGCCGTTCGGGAGTGGCCCGAGAGGCGCTCGATGGGGCGCTCGACCTGATCGCGCAGGCTGGTGGGGGTGAGGTGGTCTCGTTTCCCAACGAGATCGCTCCTGGCAAGAGAACGTCGTCCTCGTTCCTCCACAACGGCACCAGGACCATGTTCGAGAAGGCGGGATTCACATTCGAGCGTCACATCGGCAAAAGCAAGACCGTGATGCGCAAGACAGTTCCGCCACCCCGCGACTGACGCCCTTTCGCAACGGCCCGGTCTGATAGACGGACGCGAGCGAGTTCCGCCGACCAGCGATGCTCCAACCCGGACCGATTCGGACCCGCCCGCATAAGGATCTACTGGACTGACGTGCCGGTGGTCGTTCCGCGGCGATGTGTTCGATGTCCGCCGTGGCGGCGCAGCTGAGCTGAACGCGGCTGGCGAGCGTGCTGTTTGCGCCAACGTTCTGCCACCCTGAGGGGCTGCTAGTCGTGTCATCGAGCCCGAGGTCGTTGTGCGATCTGCTGATCACTGGTGGTCGGATTCTCGATCTCGGTGCGGAGTCGGGCGTTGTCGATGACGCGGGGATCGCAGTGCGCGACGGTGTCATCGTGGGTGTTGGCCCGCGCGCGGAGGTTGAGTCGTTGTGGACGGCCTCGCGGGTGATCGATGCCACTGGGCAGGTGATCTCGTCGGGTTTCATCGACACCCACGTACACCTGGCAGCGTCTCTCGGCACCGCCAGGCCCTATCAGCCCAGTACCGTCCCGGGTCCATTTTCGGGCGGCGGTCGAGTCGAGGTCATCTGGCCGATGATCGCCCGGATGTGTTCGCTGTCGGTGCCCTACGAGCTCGTAGCGCCGGTCGTGCGCCCGGGGCTGGTGGCAATGCTCAAGGCCGGGATCACTGGCGTGGTCGACGCCGGCGGGCCTGGGGTCGGCGGGTGGTCTCGGCCGCGGCGGAGTTGGGGATCCGGGCTGCGGTGGGTCCGAGCTTGGCCGACATGTGGCACGACGAGGAGGGGCGGCTGGTTCGCCAGGCCGACGCGGACCGGCTTCTGGACCAGGCTCGGGCCGCGATCGACAGCTACGACCGGGCCGGGCACGGTCGGGTCCGGGCAGTGGTGTCCGGGATCGAGACCATGGGTTGTTCCGACGAACTGCTCGCTGGGATCGCTGAGTTAACCGCCGCGCGCGATATCCCCACTCATCTGCATTCCCATCTCAGCGACGCTGCGGTGCAGGCCCGCGACGCCGCGTTTGGCCGTGGCGCCACCGAGCGGTTGTCTGCGGCAGGTCTACTCAGCCCGCGCTGCACACTGATGCACGCCGGATCGGTGACCGACGAAGACATCGCCATGTTCGCCGACACCGGGGTGACGGTCAACTACAACCCCGGCGGGAACGCCCTGTTCGGGTTCGGGATCACCGCGGGCCGCTCGGTACCCGACTACTCGATGCGGGTGTGCCGGTGGTGCTGGGCAGCGACACCGCACCCAGCTTCGCCGTGTCCACCCCGTTCGACATGATTCACGCTGCGCTGATGCTGCAACGCGACCTCGCCGCCCGCGACGACGCGCTGAGCCTCGAACAGGCACTGGCCATGGCCACCCATTCCGGTCCTAGCCTCGGTCGCCCCGGACAGCTCGGCCGCGTCGCCGAGGGCCAGCTGGCCCTCGCTCGTCCTGCTCGACACCACCGGCCCACACCATCTGGGTACCGACCATCCGGTCTCCGCACTCGCCCTGCACGCTCGTAGCGCCGACGTCGCCATGGTGATCGTGGACGGACGGGTCGTCGTCGAGCACGGTGACCTCGTCGGAGTCGACGAGAAAGCTCTAGCCGACACTGCCCGCCAGGCACGCACGGCAATCGCCGCTCACCACTAAGTCCCGCTGGCGAGATCGTTACCAGCCCGAAGGCGCTCGCCACTAGGCAGGCCTACAGCACGGTGCAACCATTGGGGCGATGGAGGAGGGGACCATGGTCGATGAAACCGTGGGACGGCGGATACCGATCCCGATTATCGTCTGTGACGACATCGCAGCCATGCATGCCTGGCTGGCGCGGGTGTTCGGTCTCAGCCCCGGAAGACTCGAACACGACGCAGAAGGCCGGTGCGTTCACGGCGAGCTGCAGGCCGGGGACGGGGCGATCTGGCTACATCAGGTCTCGCCCCACTTCGGGCTGACCTCGCCCAAGACCCTCGGTGCTACGACCGGCATCACGGCCGTCATGGTCGAGGACGTCGACGCCCACCACCAGCACGCTCTGGCCGAAGGGGTCGAGATCCTCTACTCACCCACCAACCAGCCCTACGGTTACCGTGAGTACAGCGCGCGTGACCCCGAAGGCGGCCTCTGGTCGTTCATGAAGCCGCTGGACTAGCCGGTCAGCCATGACGTCGCGGGCCATCGGACGCCCCGAACAGGTCGCCGTTCATCCGCTTGCGGAAGATCGAAGATCATCCGACCAAGCACGTCCCCGCGACCGCGCCCGTGGAAAATAGACGCGGACTCGTTTCGGCCGAGGTGGGCCTCGTGCCGATCAGCGCCGATGAGATCGTGGTGATTAGGGGCCGCGTGCGGGTGGTCACGAGTGCCTCTCGATCGTGTTTATCGGACCCGCGCGACGGTCGCACGGCGTCGCGACGGTGTGCCGTCGGGCGTTGGTGTCGACGGCGGTCGAGGTCTGAGTGTGTTGCGACACTCGGGTTCGGTCGTCGAGACGGGTCAGTGTTCAGGCGTTGCCGTGAGCCGTTACGCCCAGTATGTGTCGTGGCGGCGGTAGAACTCCGCCATCTCCTCATCCGTCGGCTGAACTCCGGAGCGGCCGCGCTCGGCGAGTCCTTTGAAGTAGGCCTCGCGGGGGGGCGCCGGGCGAGAAGAGGATGAGCAGCGACGCAGGCTGGCCCGACTCGTTGCGGAAGCCGTGCAGTCCGCCCTCGGGGACGTGGAGGAAATCGCCGGGCTCGCCGTCCACCCAACGCCGGCCGTCATAGAGGCGGATCGTGCCGGAGAGGATGAAGAACGACTCGGAGACGGCGCGGTGGAAATGCGCGTCCGGGCCGGCCGGTTCTGGCCCCATGCTCCAGCGGTAGAGGCCGTAGCCGCCGTTCGTCGCCGCGCCGGTGGCGAGGTAGTCGCATGACCCGTTGGGCGAGGCGATGTAGGGCGGGGTCGCGGCCAGCCTCATCGTCGCGGTGGCGTCGCCGGCTACGGTGGCGCTGCGATCGGCGGGGTAAGGCCGTGGTGGCGCGCAGAACGACATCGTTAGGTCCGGGCGGCGACGCCGTCGAGGCGCAGGGTCCCGGATGCGTCGCGGTGGGTTCCGCTGGTGTGTCGCACCTCGAACTCGGTGCCGTTGACGATCACGTGCGCGACGGCTCGCGCGTGCCCGGCGCCGAGACCGTGTTCGGTGGTGAGCCAGTCGACGATGTCACGGTGCGTGCTTAGTTCGCGCGCGGCGGCGGTGTCGACGAACCACTGCGGGGTCTTGCCTGTCTTCGCCTCGACACTGTCGAGGTAGGCCTGGAACGACATCTGGTTTCTCCTCCGGGTGGGGTTGTGGTGCTGCGGTCGACGATGTCGCAGACGCCCTGGTCCCGCTACTGTTTCGATGTGGGTCGAAACAACGTGGTCGTGTTCCGCTTCGGTGCCGAGGATCTGTCCCTCGTCAGATTCGCGGTGTCGCCCGGCCACGAGCTGGCCAGCGCGGTGCGTGTGCTGCAGTCGCCGAACCAGTTCCCGCTGCAGTGGGGGTGGCTGCGGGCAGTGCGCGGCGGCCTACCGGCGGACGCGTTCGCGCTGCTGGACACGGTGATCGGCACGCACGGCTACTTCCCGGACTTCCTGACGCCGCCGCCCGCCGCCGACAAGACGGTCGAGCAGGAGCTGGCGGAGTTGCGCCGGACGCCCGTGGCGCAGGTGCGCGCTGACCTGAGCAAGGTGCAGGTGCGGGCGAGCGGCGCGCGCCGCCGGGCGGTGACCGAGATGATCGCGCACCCGCGCGCGGCGATGAACCGAATCGCCGACGCGTGGGAGTCGGTGTGGGACGCGACGCTCGCGCCTCACTGGGCGCATGTGAACGCTATTCTTCTCGCCGACATCGGCCACCGCGCTCGGACGATGGCCACCGCCGGCCTAGGCGCCACCTTCTCGGGCCTGCACGAGCGGGTGAGCTGGACCGGAACCGAGGTGCGGGTACGAATGCTCGAGTGGAGCGAGGTCGTGCCCTGCGAGGGCAGTGGGCTCACGCTCGTGCCGTCGGTCATGGGCAGCCCGTACTGCTCGGTGGTCACCGAGCGGCCCGCCCGACCGACGCTGTACTACCCGGTGCACGGTCTCACCGCGGACTGGGCAGCCGACATCGACGACGCGGAGCGCGCGTTGGCCACCCTGCTCGGCGAGGGCCGCGCGCGGGTGCTGCGCTGCCTCGGCGGCCCACGCTCGACGTCAGAGACATCCGAGACATGCCAGATCGCGATCTCGACGGCCTCACACCACCTGTCCGTCCTACGTGCTGCCGGGCTCATCAGCAGTGTCCGCGACCGTACGACAATGCTGCACGAGCGGACCATGCTCGGCGACCTGCTGGTGGTTCGGTCAACTTGAACCGGCCCCAAGGTGACGGGGCTCGATCCGGCACCGGAGGAAACATGTACCGGAAACGGTGTTTCCGGTACAGACGCGCTGAGTCGGGAGGCGAGCCAACCGGGTTCGTCGGCGCGCAGAATCGTCGTCATGGCCAGTCTCGTGATCGGCAAGAGCACCGTGACCGTGTCGTTGTCAGCGGCCGAGAAGATCGAGGCGCCGCACGGCGATGTGAGTGTGCCTCGCTCGCCGGTGTCCGGGGTCCGCGAGGTTGCCGACGGCATGGACGAGGTGCACGGGCTGCAGGCACCGGGTACGGGGTTGCCTTGCGTGATCCTGGTGGGCACCTTTCGCGAACCGGGTCGGACGACTACCCCGGAGTTACCCAAGGGGGACACCAATAAGTCCGGGCAAGAGACCGGCCCGTCCCCAAGCAGTGATCCACCAGCCTGGCGGGCATCATCGGCATAGTGCGGCATTGGCCGACCGATCACGAAGCGGGGGAGAATGATGGCAACTGTCATGCTGAACGGTGTCGCGACCTGGTACGAGGAACGAGGGCACGGCGACCCCTTGGTCCTGCTGCACCCGGGCGGGGCCGGTGTCGATTCGCGCGCGATGGCTTCACAACTGGCCGCGCTTTCGCAGCACTTTCACGTCTACACACCCGAACACCGCGGCCATGGCCGTACCCCTGACGCCGCGGGCCCCATGCACTACGAGCTGATGGCCCAGGACACGGTCGCATTCATTGAGGCCGTCATCGACCAGCCCGTACACCTGCTGGGCTACAGCGATGGCGCCGTCATCGCGCTCACCGTCGCCCTGCGCCGCCCGGAATTGGTACGTCGGCTCGTGTTAGCCGCCGGAATCTTTCACCGTGACGGATGGTGGGACGGGGTCCTGGACGGTGAGCCTGCGGACTTCCTCCGGCACAGCTACAGCGAGCTCTCTCCTGACGGGCCGGAACACTACGACGTCGTGGTCCAGAAGCTGGCCCTCATGCATGCCCACGAACCCTCCCTCACCTCCGACGACCTGCACGAGGTCGCCAGCCATACTCTGGTGATGGTCGCCGACGACGACGAGGTCCGCCTCGAACACGCCGTGGCGATGTACCGCAACCTGCCCGCCGCTGAACTCGCTGTCATACCCGGCACCTCCCACGGACTGCTCGTCGAGAAACCCGACCTGTGCAACCTGATCATCACCGAATTCCTCACCACAGACCCGGTCACCACGTTCGCGCCGATCCGCCGCGCCACCACCACGTGATCAGCATGCTCGGCGCATCCACGGCACGGTGAGGTGGACGACGAGGGTGGGCAGAAGTCGTCTTCCTTCGGTATGCAGTGGCGGGGCTCGAGCGCCGAATGGTCCTGTGACAAACAGACCGACAGGGTCCGCACTTCAGCATGCCCGGTGCAGGGGACGGTACGGTTTGGGAAACCGACGGGCATGCCCTGGCTGTCGTTATCGAGGAGGCGAGCTGATGACCACAATCGCGCCGTGGCTTTCGGTGATCGATGCGACCGCGGCGGTGGACTTCTATCAGCGAGCGTTTGAGGCGACCACCGGCGAGCTGGTCGAATTTGGTGGTGTCGTCGAGATTGCCGAGATGTTTGTCGGCGGCGCGCCTTTCTGGGTTCAGCGGGACAGCGACCTGCCGCCGGACGCCGACCCGGGACGGGCCGTTCGGATGATCATCGTGGTCGATGATCCAGACCCGGCTTTTGCCCGAGCCGTCACCGAAGGTGCCGTCGAACTCGCCGCCATGCACGACGAAAACGGCTGGCGCACCGGCCGTCTCGCCGATCCCTACGGACATCAATGGGAATTCGCTCGACGAACAATCGACTGAAGCCGAGAGTACTGACCAGGGTTCGCTCGGGTCGTCCGGATAGCCGAACGTCAACCGAAGGTCCAGGCCTGATGCGGCGAGTGCTTCATTCGTCGGGTCTGTGGTTTCGCGCCTGAGCGAGCAGATAGCGCTGCTCGGGCAGGCTCAGCGTGCGCCGAGATGCCCGTTGATAGCAGTCGCGCGCTTCGGTGTGCAGACCCAGTTCGTCCAGCAGATGCGCACGGACCGCGTCCACCCGATAGTGGTCGGCCAGAACCGGGTCGTCGGCGGCCCGTTCCAGTTGGCCGAGCGCGACGGCCGGCCCGTGCACCATCGCGACCGCCACGATCCGGTTCAGCGTCACCATCGGTCCCGGTGTCATCGTCTGCAACAACTCATAGAGCGAGAGGATCTGCGGCCAGTCGGTGTCCCGCGTGTGCGCTGCCTCGTCGTGCACGGCTGCGATGGCCGCCTGCACCTGGTACGGCCCGAGCGCCGCAGCTTTCAGCGTCGACGTAATCAGCGCGATTCCCTCCGCGATGGCGGCTGCGTTCCAGAGGGTCCGGTCCTGGTGGCGGAGTGGGATCAGTTCGCCATCCGGTCTGCTGCGGGCCGGCCGACGGGCGTCGGTCAACAGCATCAGCGCGAGCAAGCCGGCCGCTTCGCCGTCCTGGGGGAGCCGGTGGTGGAGCTGGCGGGTCAGCCGGATCGCCTCCGCGGTGAGCTCCACCCGGTGCAGTGAGGTGCCTGAACTGGAGGTGTAGCCCTCGTTGAAGATCAGGTACAGGATGTGCAGAACCGCGGGGAGCCGTTCGGCCAGGTCCATCACCGACGGGTCACCGAACACGGCGCCGGTCGCCTTGATCCGTGCCTTCGCCCGGCTGATCCGCTGTGCCACGGTGGCCTCCGGCACCAGGAGAGCCCGGCCGATCTCGGCGGTGGTCAGGCCGCCCAGTGCCCGCAGCGTCAGCGCCACCTGCGACGACGGGGTCAGCGACGGGTGGCAGCACAGGAACAGCAGCGCCAGCGAGTCGTCGCCGTCGGGCCTGTCGTCCGGTTCGCCCTGGACTACCTGCAGCACGTCGGTCAGCTCTCGGCGGCGGCGAGCCGAGTTGTTGCGCCAGATTTCGATCAGCCGGCGAGACGCAGTGGTGACCAGCCAGCCGGTCGGGTTGGCCGGTAGTTGATCGGCTTGCCAGGTGGTGGCCGCCGCGATCAGCGCTTCCTGCACAGCGTCCTCACAGGAACCGAAGTCACCGTATCGACGGAGCAGCACGCCCAGGACGCGCGGCGCGGCATCGCGGAGGGTGTCCTCCAGCGTGCGAGTGTCAGCCGTCAAGGTCCCAGCCGCTCATGTCGAGCACCGGCCGCACCTCGACCAGACCCCAGATGGCATCGGGCACCTGCGCAGCGATCTCGATCGCTCGTTCCGGCGATTCGCAGTCGACGACGTAGAACCCGGCCAGGTGCTCCTTCGCCTCGGCGAAGGGGCCATCGCTGACCACGGTCTGGCTGTCCCCCCGGGTGACGCGGCGGCCGAGCGACGGGTCGGCCAGGCCCTCGGACATGACCAGCTCACCGGATGCGGCGAGGCCGTCGGTCAGGGTGAAGTGTCCCCTGCCGAAGTTGTCGCGTTGGTCGCCGGTGAGTGCCTCCCACCGCTCGGTGAACTGCGGGTTGCTGTGGATCAGGATCATGTACTTCACGGTGAACCTCCTTGTTCGAAGAAATTCTTCTGCACTGATGTCGAGACTGCGCGGTCGGCCTCGACATCTGGGCAGCAGCGCCCGCCGGCGGCGCTCCCGCACCAGGAGGTATCCCGAAAATGAGCACCGGAATGAGCACCGGAATGAGCACCGAAATGAGCACTCGGATTGTCACCGACACCACAGTCGCGGTGGACGCCGAGATCCTCGCGGTTCTGGACGAACACGCTGCCGCACACGCCGATCGCGACGCCGATCGGCTGATGTCGCCCTACACCGATGATGCGGTGCGCTTCACCCTCGCGCCACCGTTGCAGCAGACTGCAGACACGCACTACGGGACCGCGCAAGGTCTGCGTCAGTGGCTGGCGACTTTTGACGGGCCGGTTGTCATCGAGTATCGGCATCCGGTGGTGGTGGTCAGCGGCGACATCGCGTTCGCGCACTGCCTGACCCGGATGACCGCCACGCCGGTCGGCGCGCCGGCATCGTTCTCCTTCTGGCACCGTTCGACGTTCGGCTTCCGTCGAATCGAGGGGTCCTGGCGGATCGTGCACGAGCACGACTCGACCCCATTCCTGATGGACGGTTCGTTCAGGGCCGCGACCGACCTGCAGCCCTGAGCCGCCGGGTTCATGATGGGCCGAGCGCCACGGCCCGCTGTCGCTCACCGCACTCGCGCCGTACCCGGTTCAGGCAGCCAGGTGGAACGTGCTGGCGAAACGATCGAGGAGGTCGCCGGGCCCGCGCAGTATCTGGACCAGGCCGGTGGTGATCGCGCGGTCCGGCGCGATGCCGCCGGAGATGATCCGGTGGATGCCCGGGCCCGCGGCGAAGGCGAGGTCGACCGGTCCGTATCCGCGCGTTACGTCGAGGGTGGGGCCGTCCACTCGGATGAGCAGCTCGGCGGGGCCGATGCGGGCCGCGTAGGCGGTCGCCGGCAGGGTTGCCGCCACCTGGGGCTGGAAGGCGGTACGCAGGTCGATGGTCATCGAGTCGGGGGTGATGATCTGCTCGTCCCGCGGATCCCCCATCGACTTGAAGCCCCAGGCGCCGAACGCGAGCACGACGGGCTCGAGCTCGCGGCCGTAGGGCGTGAGCTCGTAGACGATGACGCGGGAGCGCGGCGCCCGGCGGATCACGCCGGCCGCCTGCAGCTCTTTGAGCCGCGCCGCCAGGATGTTGCTAGGGATGCGGGGGAGCCCCGCGGCCAGCTCTGTGTAACGGCGGGGTCCGACGAGCAGGTCGCGGATGATGAGCAGGGCCCAGCGCTCGCCGACCAGTTCAAGAGCTCGGCTGATGCCGCCGTACTGCCCGTAATCGCGTGCGGCCATCGACCTCAGGCCTGCTGGTTCGCGAAGGCCTCGGGGCCCTGCGCGGCGGCGACCGGGTCCATCCAGCCGAACTCAAGGATGTTGCCGTCGGGGTCGTTGAGTTGACGCTGGTACATGAAGCCGTAGTCCGCAGCGGGATGCGGCTCGGATCCGCCCGCGGCGATGCCGGCGGCGACGGCCGTGTCGACCGCGTCCCGGTTGTCGAGATAGATGGCGGTCGCCACTGACGGGCTCACTTTCGGGTCGCCGATCGGTAGGTCGCTCATGGTCTGGAAGAACTCGCGCGTCAGGAGCATGACGGCGCTGTGGTCTTCCTCGACGACGACGCAGGCCGCGTTGTGATCGGTGAAGGCCGGGTTGATCGGGAATCCAATGGCCGTGTAGAACGCCTTCGCGCGATCCAGGTCGGTCACCGGCAGGTTGACGAGCATCATGGTCATGGGTGGTCTCTTTCTGGTTGACGCGGTAATCGCGGATCGGGAAGCGATGTCGCCGCGGGCCGCACCGATGAATGACGGCCCGATTCGCGGTGCACGCCAATACTTGCAAAAAACAAGTGTGACGTCAAGACCCGACCGAGGCGCGCCTACCGTCTGCTGGCCCCACAGCCCGGCCTTACTTCAGGTGGCGGTCGAAGAACCGGGCCCCGTCGTCTACCTCGAACCACGGGGCTCCGGCGTGGCCGCCCAGATTGGCGTGCAGGGTCTTCTCCCTGCTACCGAAGGCGTCGAACAGGTCCAGGGCCAGCTGCCGGTCGTTCCCTTCGTCATCCCACTGCAGCAGGAACAGCAACGGAATGGTGACCTGCCGGGCCTCCTCGCGCAGGGCACTGGGCACGAAACCCCCGGCGAAGAAACCGGCGGCCGAGAGGCGCTGCTCGACCACCGCCAGCCGAATGCCGATGGCGGTCATCCCGCTGTAGCCGACCGGGCCGCCGATCTCGGGCAGCGAAAGGAGGGTGTCCAGGGTGGCCCGCCATTCCGGGACCGCCCTGTCGACCAGCGGGACGATGAGGGCGTCAAGGAGCTCCTCGATCGGCTCGCCGGCCTCTTTAGCCCGGCGGAGGTCGGCGCGGACCTGCGCTTCGACGCCGGAACCGGGCCGGTCACCATGCCCAGGTGCGTCGATGGCGGCCACCGCGTAGCCGTACTGCGCCGCCCAGTGCCGGGCCCGGGCTACGAGCCGCGGTTCCCGCTTGTGCAACCCGCCGTTGTGGCCGCTCAGGATCAGCGGGGCCGGTGCGGATTTCGGCGTCCACAGGACGCCGGGGATCTCGCCGAGGGTGAATTCGCGTTCGAGGACGCCGTCGTCGAGGCGCTGTTCGGAAGTGAATCGCATGGTCGTGCCTTTCGGGAGTCGCTCGTGAACGGCGCTCCAGGACGACCTATCGCCCGACCGTGACCCCAGAAGGAAGCACCCATGTCGATACGGCGTTCACGGATACCACCTCCTCGTTCTCTGCCACGGTCTCCGGAAACTAGCAGTTGTCGCGGTGGTCCGCCAACAGGTTTTACTCAGGCCCCAGGGCCGAATTCCACGGAGCCAACCGCCCCCGCGCGACCGCCCCCGGGTTACCCTGCGGCCGCCGGACTGACCCCGGCCGTGGCGCCGGTCAGCTCACGCGCCGGGGGACCGCGCCGGTCATCGTGAACACGGCCTTCATGCACTTGTGGGCGAAGTCAGCCGTGGGATCGAACATCAGCGGGCAGCCGCCATCGATCACGGTGATCCCGTGGGCACGGCCGAACTCCGTCGCGGACGCAGAGACGCTGCCCGCATCGACCGATCGGTGCATCCACACGTGCGTGATCCCGAGCGCCGCGCACTCGGCCATGGTGGCGTCGGCCCGCTCGGGCTTGGTCCCGATGACGACAGCGTCCACCCCGCCAGGAATCGAGGTAAGGTCGGGATAGGCTGTGTCGCCCTCGACCGTCTCGGCATTCGGGTTGACGGGGAAGACCGTGTAGCCACGCTGCCGGAGCCGCTGATACACGACGTTGCTGCCGTGCTTTGCCGCGGTCCGAGACACCCCGGTGACCGCAACCCGCTTCGCGGAAAGGAAATCCGCGGCAGCTTCCTTGATCGAGCTCATGTCGTCCTCCGTGTGCGCTGGCCTGGATGGGTGCTCCACCAGCGTCAGGCATGGCCCGCCGGAGCCGCGAGAGGCGAAGGTCCCGCCCCTGTCGTCGACAGCCGAGCGGCGGGACCAATGCGCGCTCGGGATCGATGCTGGCTGCTATCGGCGGCGGCGGGCTGAGTGGTTTCGTGGTCAGCGGGTCAGGGAGTACCCGGTGAGATAGCCGCCGGCGATCGCGGTGGCGTTGTTGAGCCCGCTGACCTGTACCGGCACGGTGCTGTCGGTGGTGCCGCCGTTGCCCAGTTGGCCGTTGAATCCGTATCCCCAGGCCCAGACGGTGCCGTCGCCGCGCAGGGCGTATCCGGTGAAGTAGCCGCTGGCGATGGCGGTGGCGTTGGCGAGTCCGGTGACCTGCACCGGCACGGTGCTGTCGGTCGTGCCGCCGTTGCCCAGTTGGCCATTCAACCCGTTTCCCCAGGCCCAGACGGTGCCGCCGCGCAGCGCGTACCCGGTGCCGCCGAGACTGGCGATGCCGGTGGCGTTGGTGAGCCCGCTGACGTGCACCGGCACCGGGCTGTCGGTGGTGCCGCCGTTACCCAACTTGCCGAAGCTGCCGGATCCCCAGGCCCACACGGTGCCGTCACTGCCCAGGGCGTACCCGGTGCCGTTGCCGCCCGCGATGGCGGTGACGCCGGTGAGCCCGCCGACGTGCACCGGCACCGGGCTGTCGGCGGTACCGCCATTACCCAACTCGCCGAAGAAGCCGGACCCCCAGGCCCAGACGGTTCCGTCGTCGAGCAGTGCATACCCGTCGCCGTGCCCGCCGGCGATGGCGGTGGCGTTGGTGAGTCCGGTCACCTGCACCGGCACCGGGCTGCCGGCGGTACCGCCGTTACCCAGCCCGCCGAACAAGCCGTCGCCCCAGGCCCAGACGGTGCCGTCGCCGCGCAGCGCGTACCCCGTGTACAACCCGCCGGCGATGGCAGTGATGTTGGCGAGCCCGTTGACGCGCACCGGTACCGGGCTGTCGGTGGTGCCGCCGTTACCCAACTCGCCGAAGCTGCCGGACCCCCAGGCCCAGACGGTGCCGTCACCGCGCAGCGCGTACCCGGTGAGATTGCCGCCGGCGATGGCGGTCGTAGTGGTGAGTCCGGTGACCTGCGCCGGGACCGTGCTGTTGGTGGTGCCGCCGTTACCCAACTCACCGAAGCCGCCATATCCCCAGGCCCAGACGGTGCCGTGGGCAGCGGTATAGGTGTACTGGTCGGCGGCGACCAACGCCGAGGTGCCGCCGGCGGTGATGACCTGCACGTCGATGGCGCCGGGGGAATGGGCGGGGGTGGTCGCTTGCACCTGGGTCGCGGAGACCACGGTGAACGCCGTGCCGGCGGTACCCGCGAACGTCACCGCACTGCTCCCGGTCAGGCTGCTGCCGGTGATCGTCACGACGGTCCCGCCGTCGGTGGTCCCCGACGTCGGGGACACCGCGGTCACCGTCGGCGGCGACACACCACCTCCATCCGGTGGTGTGAAGTAGCCGGCGACGTCGGCGATGAGGTGGGTTGAGCCGGTGGAGTTGTTGGTCAGCTGGATCTTGCCGTCGGCGCCGACTTTGACGATGACGAGGTTGGGGGTGGTCTGCCAGGTGATGAAGTTGAGGTTGGAGGCGGTGGGCTTGGTGACGCCGTCGGGGTAGACGGTGATGTTGCCGGGTCCGGTCGGGTCGACCGCGGTGATGTTCAGCGCGATGGCGCCGACACCGGTGTCGGGGATTTCGCCGGCGCC
>JBBRSR010000028.1:0-29512 GCA_038245175.1 Mycobacteriales bacterium
ACACCACTACCGCAACAACACCACCGAAACCACCACAATCGCTGCCTGGTCTCGGCCGCTGATCCCTGCCGACATATCGAGGATGGTGGACACCAGAAAACCCACCTTGCTGGAATTCCGACTCGTGACATTCCTCGCGGCAGCGTGAGCAGACGACGTGGACAGACCAGATGTCGTCAGGTACCCAGAATCGGCAGCGGACCGATCCAGGTCGCCGTCAACGCGCTCAGGGTTCCTTCGATCCGGAGGGAATCCAGGACTGCGGACACACAACCGGTCAGTGGGCTGCCGATCGGCAAAGCCAGGCCCAGCTGTGGTACTTGACCCTGTCCGGCCGGCAGCAGACCGACGACCTCGGTGTCCGCCGACTCAAGCGCGTCGATCAGGTCGGCAGCGGCGACGTCGATGGCCTTCTGGGCCAGCGCCGCTAACAACTCCTTCGAGGAAGCGAAGGTCTGCGGGTTGGCCTGGGCGCTGAAGGCCGTCAGTTCGGCGGCGGCGGTTGATTCGGCCACCGTGCCGATTCGCAACTCCGCCAACTGCCGTGGGTCCGCCGCGGCCGCGGCAAGGGCAGAATCGTTGACCACGAGTGCGTCCGCAGCGGGGAAGTAGCCGGTCGAATAGTCCCAGACGCCGCCCGGCACGTCCGGGGCGACGAGCTCCGCCGCGGCGATATCGAACCCGGTGGCAGAGCCCCGGATCAACTCGCCGCGATCGGCCGACACCCAGCTCACCTGGCTCGCCGGGAAGCCCAGACGAGCGGCGAGCTGGTAGCCCAGAGCGGCTTCGAAACCTGTGCCGCCGTTGGGTTTTGCCTCGGTATACCACGGACCTTGGGCATCATTCGGTGCCGCGATGGTCAGTGTGCCAGGGGTGATCGTGGCATGCGGATCGGCGGCGCACCCCGCCAGCGGGGGAGATGTGGTGCCGGCCGCGGCTGAGGGTGCAACGTTTGACTCGACCGTGGTAACGGCCGGGCCGCTCGAGCCGAGGTCCGCCGACGAGACGGTCGCCGGGCTGGATGCGGCCAATGTCGCGGTCGGCTGCGTCGTCGGATCAGCTACCGGATCGGAATTAGTGCAGCCGGCCAGCAGTAGGATCGCCAACACGACGAGAGCGAAAGTTCGTCGCATGAGCCCCCCGGAGCTGCTGATTCGCCGGCGGCCTGCCGCCAGCGGTCGTCCCATGGTAGCCATCACCCACAGCGCGGTCGCCGCCGGTTGTAGCGATGCCGCTCGTAGGGCCGAACCAGTTCGCGGCGCCGGTCGCAATAGGACTCGATGTCCTCAAGATCAGCCACGCGGTTCCGAGGTGGGGGGCAAGATGAACGCATGACCCACGCCAATCTGCTCGGACCACCACCAGTGCTGCTGCCTCCGGATCCGGCGGCCGCCGACATCGCCGCCGGCGCCTCGGCGGAATCCGCCGCCCGCGACCATCCGGACTCGAGTCTGGCCTGGGCCATCCTGGCCGAAGATGCGATGGAGTCCGGCGCCGAGGTCCAGGCGTATGCCTATGCCCGCGTCGGCTATCACCGCGGGCTGGATCGGTTGCGGCGCAACGGCTGGAAGGGGGCCGGGTCGGTGCCCTGGAGTCATGAGCCGAACCAGGCGTTCCTGCGGGCCCTCGCCGCCCTCGGCCAGGCGGCCGCGGCAATCGACGAGATGGCCGAAGTAGCCCGGATCCGCGCGTTCCTACTCGATGCCGACCCGACTATCCCGAGCGACCTGCTGCCCTGACCGTTGCAGGCGACTACCCGGCGGGCCGGGCCAGCATCAACGGCTCGGTGTGCGCGTAGAACGTCCAACGGGCTAATGGCCGCGGCCCGACGATGCCGTCGCTCGATACGTAGGTCGGCGAGCTGAATCCGATCGACACAGCGCGCCCACGCTCGACCAACCGTTTCGTCGGGAGTCCGAACCGGCGAGTGTGCTCGATGGTCACGGCCAGGCCCAGTGCCGGGTCCGGGATCACCACCAGCGCGCTCGCCGGACCGGCCAGTACCTGCTTCGCATCGACGTACACGGTGGCGTCCAATTCGGTGATCCGGCCGCGCGACACCAACACCCCGCCGACATCGTCGCGGACCAGAGGCACCGGCAGCGCCGGGGCGGTGCAGGCGAGTTCGACCGCTGCCGGACCGATCGGCATCCCCCACCGACGGGTGAACTCGTTGCGGGCCAACGATATGTAACCGACGTCGACCCCGATCGTCGGTGGCCCGGTCTGCGGACTGCCGAGGAATCCACGCCGGAGTAGGCGGAGCACGACGGCGGCCAAGTGGTTTTCCTCACCGATGACGACCACCCGCCCACCGAGCAGTGGATCGATCTCCTTGCCCGGAAACCGTCCGACAAAATGGACGTCCGCGGTAAACGCTTTCAGCTCGGCCAGCACCGGGGAGATAGGCGGTCCAACGGCCTCATCCTGCTCGTCCGGGCGCGCGCAGATAACGGTCAGCTGTTTCAACGACTAACCTTTCAGGCGGCGAGGTCGCACCGTGAATCTAGCCGCTACGTTCTGCTGTGCCGTCTCGCCACCCATCCAGGACCCGGCCCGGCGGCACAAAGATCAGAAGGACACTGGGGAGACGACGATGGCCGTAATGGTGTTGATCGGCGCGCAATGGGGTGACGAGGGCAAGGGGAAGGCCACCGACCTCTACGGCGGCCGCGTGCAATGGGTGGTCCGCTATCAGGGCGGCAACAACGCCGGGCACACCGTGGTGCTGCCCGACGGTCAGTCCTTCGCGCTTCACCTGATCCCCTCGGGCATCCTGACTCCGGGCGTCCGCAACGTCATCGGCAACGGCGTCGTGATCGACCCGGGTGTGCTGCTCGCCGAGCTGGCCGCGTTGGAAGCCCGCGGCGTCGACACCGACTCGTTGATGATCTCCGCGGACGCGCACCTGATCATGCCGTACCACGTCGCCATCGATAAGGTCACCGAGCGCTACCTGGGCAACGCGAAAATCGGCACCACCGGCCGCGGCATCGGACCGGCTTACCAGGACAAGGTGGCCCGGTTGGGCGTCCGGGTGCAGGACCTGCTGGACGAGTCGATCCTGGCGCAGAAGGTCGAAGCTGCGCTGGACATCAAGAACCAGATGTTGGTCAAGATCTACAACCGAAAGGCTCTGGACTGCGCCCGCATCGTCGATGAGGTGCTCGAACAGGCGAAGGGTTTCACCCACCGGATCGCCGATACCAAACTGGCGCTCGAGCAGGCCGTGGCCCGAGGCGAACACATCCTGCTCGAAGGTTCGCAGGGCACGCTCCTCGACGTCGACCACGGCACCTACCCGTACGTGACCTCGTCGAATCCGACTGCCGGCGGCGCGTCGACCGGGTCGGGGCTGGGCCCGACCAAGATCACCTCGGTGCTCGGCATCCTCAAGGCGTATACGACACGAGTGGGTTCGGGACCATTCCCGACCGAGTTGACCGACGACTCGGGCGAGTACCTGCGCAAGACCGGCGGTGAGATCGGTGTCACGACAGGGCGTTTGCGGCGGTGTGGCTGGTTCGACTCGGTGATCGCCCGATATGCCACCAGGGTCAACGGCATCACCGACTTCTTCCTGACGAAGCTCGATGTGCTGTCCTCGCTGGAGCAGGTCCCGGTCTGCGTGGCCTACGACGTCGACGGCAAGCGTTTCGACGAGATGCCCATGACGCAGAGCGACGTGCACCACGCGGTGCCGATCTATGAAGAGCTGCCAGGTTGGTTCGAGGACATCACGGGCTGCCGCACGTTCGACGAATTGCCCGCCAACGCGCAGTCCTATGTCCGGCGGGTCGAAGAACTCTCCGGTGCCAGGGTCTCCTCGATCGGCGTCGGGCCGGGGCGGGATCAGACGATCGTCGTGCACGACGTGTTGGACGAGAGCTGAGCCGAAGACGTGGCCGCAAGCCCGTCACCCCTCCAAAAGAACGGAAGTTCACCCGCCGGAAGGACATGTGCATCCGCGAGGGCCGGGACCTGTCCGGTCAATGGGGTGTCCTGAGGGTAAGCACCAGCGACGGCGCTGCGGACTCGACGAACGCCTGAGCGCATACTCGGGCCAGGCACTCGGCCGATCTCTGCGTAAACAGACAATGTTGTCAGGAGGACCGCAGATGGTTAAGTACGACGACATCTTCCGCGCCAGTGTGGATGAACCCGAGAAATTCTGGCTCGATGCGGCGGCGGAGATCGACTGGTCCGTGCAGCCGACGCGAGCGTTGGACAAGTCCAACCCGCCGTTCTACCGGTGGTTCCCGGATGGCGAGCTCAACGTTGCGCACAACGCCCTGGATCGGCATATTGATGCCGGCCGGGGTGACCAGGCGGCCCTGATCTACGACAGCCCGGTCACCGGGTCGCTGCGCACTTACACCTACAGCCAACTACGTGACGAAGTCGCCGCGTTCGCCGGTGTGCTGCGTGGGCTCGGCGTCGGTAAGGGCGACCTCGTGCTGCTCTACATGCCGATGGTCCCGGAAGCCGCCATCGCGATGCTGGCCACCGCTCGGATCGGGGCGGTGCACTCGGTGGTTTTCGGTGGTTTCGCGCCGCACGAACTCGCGATTCGGATCGACGACGCCGCTCCGGTGGTCATCGTCTCCGCATCGTGCGGCATCGAGGGCAAGCGGATCATCGAATACATTCCGCTGCTGGACAAGGCCACCGACATGGCCGAGCACAAGGCTCGTCACCGGGTGATCCTGCAGCGCCCGCAGGCCGCCGCGACGCTGAGACCGGACGATGTCGACTGGTCCCAGGCGATGGCGTCGGCCCTTCCGGCCGACCCGGTACCGGTCAAGGCGACCGACCCGCTCTACATCCTGTACACCTCCGGAACCACCGGAAAGCCGAAGGGTGTGGTCCGGGATTGCGGCGGCTACAGCGTGGCCCTGCAGTGGTCGATGCGGAACATCTATGACGTCGGGGCGGGCGAAACCATGTTCACCGCTTCGGATGTCGGCTGGGTAGTCGGACATTCCTACATCGTCTACGCGCCGCTCCTGGCCGGCGCTACGACGATTCTCTACGAGGGCAAGCCGGTGGGCACTCCGGACGCCGGCCAGTTCTGGCGGGTGGTCGCCGAACACAAGGTGAAGAGCATGTTCACCGCGCCGACCGCTATCCGGGCGATCAAGAAGGAGGACCCGACGGGTGAGTTCCTGCGCAAGTATGATCTGTCCGGGCTGAAGTACCTCTTCCTGGCCGGTGAACGGCTCGATCCCGAGACCTACCATTGGTCGACGAAATTGCTCGGCATTCCGGTCATCGACCATTGGTGGCAGACCGAATCCGGCTGGCCGATCGTGGCGAACCCCGTCGGTATCGAGTTGCTCCCGCTGAAGCCCGGGTCGCCGACGCTGCCGCTGCCCGGCTGGGACGTCAAGGTGCTCGGCACGGACGCCCAACCGGTGCCGGCCGGCGAGGACGGCGCGATCGCGATCAAGCTGCCGATGCCTCCGGGATCATTGACCACCCTGTGGAACGACGATCAGCGGTTCGCGGACTCCTACATGTCGGCTTTTCCTGGCTACTACCTGACCGGCGACGGCGGTCATTTCGATGAAGACGGCTATCTGTTCGTGATGGGCCGTACCGACGACGTGATCAATGTCGCCGGACATCGACTTTCCACCGGGTCGATGGAGGAGGTGCTTGCCAGCCATCCGGACGTCGCCGAGTGTGCGGTGATCGGCGTCGCGGACCCGCTGAAGGGCCAGTTGCCACGCGGTTTCGTGGTGCTGAAGAAGGGCGTATCGACCGATCCGGCCTACGAGGCGGCTTTGTGCGCGGAGCTGGTCCAGATGGTCCGCGACCAGATCGGGGCGCTTGCCTCACTGCGGGAGATCACCGTGATCGCCGCGCTGCCGAAGACGCGCTCGGGCAAGATTCTGCGCAAGACCATGCGGCACATGGCCGACGGCGACGACGAACCGGTACCCGCGACCATCGAAGACGCCTCGGTCCTCATCACCCTGCGAGAGGTGCTGCGGCCGGCGGCCCGATAGCGGCGTCGACGGCGGCTTCGACGTGCAGCCGGGTGGTCGGAAACACCGGCACCCGGCTGTCTCCCTGAGAGATCAGCAACTCGATCTCGGTGCAGCCGAGAATGATGCCTTCCGCACCCGACTGGACGAGTCGCTCGATGACGTCACGGTAGGTCTGCCTGGACTGTTCCCGGACGATGCCCAGGCACAGCTCGTGGTAGATGATCCGGTGGACCAGGGCCCGGTCGTCGGCGGGTGGTACCACGACGGTGAGACCGTGCCCGCGGAGCCGATCACGGTAGAAGTTCTGCTCCATGGTGAAGGCCGTGCCCAGCAGTCCGACGGTACTCAGGCCGGCTCGTCGCACCGCCGCCGCGGTGGCGTCACCGAGGTGAAGTAGCGGGATGCCCACTGCGGCTTGTACCTGTTCGGCGACTTTATGCATGGTGTTCGTGCACAACAGCAGCAGTTCGGCGCCGGCGGCTTCGAGGCCCCTGGCTGTGTCGGCCAATATCTCGCCGGCATCCTGCCACCGACCGGCAGCCTGCAGTTTCTCGATCTCGGCGAAGTCGACCGAGGCGAGCACGCACCGCGCGGAATGCAGCCCGCCCAGGCGCGCCCGGACCAGCTCGTTGGCCAGCCGGTAGTACTCGGCGCTGGACTCCCAGCTCATCCCGCCCAGCATGCCGATGACCCGTTGCCGATTCTCGCCCATTCAGCGATCCTGTCAGCCATCGTTGTCGCCGGCTGATCACCACAGGAAATAATCGAAATCTGGTTGGTAGTCCGACCGGTATTCGACTATTTCTGCTGGACGGAACCTGGCCGCGCCCCGCTGTGGTAGCGAGCCAGGAGTAACTGTGCGGGCGTCAAGTGTCGCGCAGGGGGTCGGCCCGGTGAAGACTGGGTGATCGGACGTATCCGGTGATGACGACGGTGTAGCCGTCGTCACACTGGTTCACCGAGGGCAAAATACGAGATCGACCGCATCACGAAGGAAGCAGCACATGCCAGCCCAACCAGCCCCAGTCGTCGGCCAGACCGAGCAGGCCATCGTGCGCGAGATCGCCGACGAACTCGGTGTGCAGGCCTGGCAGGTGCTGGCTGCGGTCCAGTTGCTGGATGGCGGAGCGACCGTTCCGTTCGTGGCCCGCTACCGCAAAGAGGTCACCGGCACCCTGGACGACGCCCAGCTGCGCACGCTCGAAGATCGGCTGACCTACCTGCGGGAATTGGCTCAGCGGCGCACCACGATCCTGGATTCCATCGCGGCGCAGGGCAACCTCACCGATGAGTTGGCCCGCCGGATTGCCGACGCCGACACCAAGGCGCGGCTGGAGGACATCTACCTGCCGTTCAAACCGAAGCGCCGCACCAAGGCGCAGATCGCCCGGGAGGCCGGCCTCGAGCCACTGGCCGAGCAGCTGCTGAGCAACCCGGGGTTGGACCCCGACCGGCACGCCCAGCGGTTCATCAGCACCGAACTCGGCATCGCCGATGTCGCCGCCGCGCTGGCCGGCGCCCGTGCGATCCTGATGGAACGATTTGGCGAGGACGCCGACCTGGTCGGGGAGCTGCGGGAGAAGATGTGGCGGCAGGGCCGGCTGGTGTCCGCGGTCCGGGCCGGCAAGCAGGCCACGGGCGCCAAATTCGCCGACTACTTCGACTTCGCCGAACCGCTGACCAGGATCCCCTCGCACCGGGCGCTGGCCATGTTGCGCGGCGAGAACGAAGCGGTCCTCACCCTGACCATGAGCCCGGAGCGCGCCGACCGGGACCCGCTCGACACAGCTCCCACCGAATACGAACAGCGGATCGCCGTTCGTTTCGGTGTTGCCGATCGCGGCCGGCCGGCGGACCACTGGCTGCGCGAGACGGTCCGGGGGGCCTGGCGGTTGAAACTGCTGATGTCGCTGAGCGTCGACCTACGGATGCGGCTGAAGCAGGCCGCCGAGGTGGCGGCGGCGACGGTGTTCGCCGACAACCTGCGCGACCTGCTGCTGGCCGCCCCCGCCGGTAGTCGGCCGACCCTGGGCCTGGACCCCGGGCTGCGGACCGGCACCAAGGTCGCTGTCGTCGACGGAACGGGCAAGGTGGTGGCGATCGACACCGTCTACCCGCACCAGCCGCACAACAAGTGGGAACAGTCGAAGGCGGTACTACAGAAACTGATCACCGCGCATGGCATCGAGTTGATCGCGATCGGGAACGGCACGGCCTCCCGGGAGACCGACAAACTGGCTGCCGAACTGGTTGCCGCCAACAAGGGTCTGACCAAGATCGTGGTGTCCGAAGCCGGCGCTTCGGTGTACTCGGCATCGGCGTATGCCTCGGCCGAGCTGCCCGATCTGGATGTGTCCATCCGCGGCGCGGTTTCGATCGCCAGGCGGCTGCAGGATCCGCTCGCCGAGCTGGTCAAGATCGACCCGAAATCCATTGGGGTGGGCCAATATCAGCACGACATCTCCGAAGGAATCCTTGCCCGGAGCCTGGACAACGTGGTCGAGGACTGCGTGAACGCCGTCGGTGTCGATGTCAACACCGCCTCGGTGCCGCTGCTGACCAGGGTCTCCGGGATCACCACCACGGTGGCCGAGAACATCGTCGCGCACCGGGACAGTAACGGCCCCTTCGGTTCCCGTAAGGAACTCAACAAGGTGCCGCGGCTGGGCCCGAAAGCGTTCGAACAGTGTGCGGGCTTCCTGCGGATTCCCGGTGGCAGGGATCCGCTCGACCGCTCGAGCGTGCACCCGGAGGCCTATCCGGTGGTCCGCAGGATCCTGCAGACAACCGGCCGGCCGATCGACACGGTGATCGGCAATGTGGCTCTGCTGCACAGCCTTTCACCGCAGCAGTTCATCGACGACACGTTCGGGGTGCCGACCGTCGCCGACATTCTTGCCGAACTGGAGAAGCCGGGCCGCGATCCACGCCCGGCGTTCACCACGGCCACCTTTGCCGATGGCGTGGAAAAGATCAGCGACCTGCGGCCCGGGATGGTGCTCGAGGGCGTGGTGACCAACGTCGCCGCGTTCGGAGCTTTCGTCGACGTCGGGGTGCATCAGGACGGGCTGGTCCACGTCTCGTCGATGTCCGACAAGTACATCGGCGATCCGCGCGAGGTGGTCAAATCCGGCCAGGTGGTGCGGGTCAAGGTGATGGAGATCGACCCGGACCGCAAGCGGATCTCGCTGACCCTGCGGCTCACCGACGAGCCCGGTCCGAAGGCTGCGAACGGCCGGCCGAGCGGGGGGCGCCCCGCGCCAGGGTCTCGCCCAGACCCGGGTGCACGGCCACCCCGACCGCAGGATCGCGGCGAGCGAAACCGTCCGGTCGCCCCGCCGGCGCCGAGTGGATCGCTGGCGGACGCCCTCAAACGCGCCGGCTTCGGTCAGTAGCCTGCTGCCGATGTCGGATTCGCTCGCCTCCACCGTCGTCAGGCTCCGCGCCGCCGGCTGTGTCTTCGCCGAGGATGAGGCCCAGCTGCTGCTGTCGGCGGCACGAACGGCGGCCGACCTCGAATCGATGGTGAGCCGGCGGGTTTCCGGCGAGCCGCTGGAGTACGTGTTGGGCTGGGCGGAGTTCTGCGGCCTGCGGATTGCCGTGGCGACCGGGGTCTTCGTACCCCGCCGCCGCACCGAGTATCTGGTCGCGCAGGCCGCCGCATTGGCCGGGCCCGGCGCTCGGATCGTCGACATCTGCTGCGGGTCGGGCGCTTTGGGGTTCGCGCTGGTCGCCGCGCTAGGACACGCCGAATTGTCGGCCGTCGATATCGATCCGGCTGCCGTGCGGTGCGCCCGCCGAAATGTCGGGCCGGTCGGCGGTCGGGTGTACGAAGGCGATCTCTTCGCGCCGTTGCCCACGTCGCTGCGTGGTCGGGTGGACATCCTGCTCGCGAACGCGCCGTACGTCCCCACCGCGGCCATCCCGACGATGCCGCCGGAGGCCCGGGACTACGAGCATCGGGTGGCGCTGGACGGTGGCCCGGACGGACTCGACGTGCAGCGCCAGGTGATCGAATCGGCGCCGCACTGGCTCACCCCCGGAGGGCACCTGTTGATCGAGACCAGCGACGGTCAGGCCCCGCACACCGTCGAACTCGTCCGGCGCGCCCGGCTGATCGCCCGGGTGGCCGCTTCCGACGAGTTCGATGCCACGGTGGTCATCGGAACCCGGCCGGTGGCCCCGCGCCGAGGTCTCTCTTAGCTGCGCACGCGCGTGAAACCCTGGACCTCGGCGGCTTGGTGGCCGACACTGAACGGATGCCGTTGATCGAACGTGACACTCAGCTGCATTCCCTGGCGCAGTACGCGCGGGAGGCCGCCGAGGGTAGCGGTCGCCTCGTGCTGGTCTCGGGTGAGGCGGGTATCGGCAAGTCCTCCCTCGTGGAGGCCCTGCACCATCAGCTGGCCGGCGTCCAGTGGCTGGCCGGTTCGTCCGACGGGTTGTTCGTGCCCCGGCCCCTCGAGCCCCTGCACGACATCGCCGCGCAGGCCGGTGGCGAGCTCCAGCAGCTGGCGGCCGCGGGCGCTGCCCGAGAGACGCTGTTCGCGGCGCTGCTCCGGCGGATCGGCGATGCCACCCGCCTCGCCGTGTATGTGTTCGAGGACATCCACTGGGCGGACGAGGCCACGCTCGACCTGCTGAGATATCTCGGACGACGCATCGCCCATACCAAGGTGCTGCTCATCGCCACCTACCGCGACGACGGGATCGCGGCCGACGACCCGCTCCGGGTCGCCCTGGGACAGCTGGCATCGCAGCGATCCACCCGCCGCATCGACCTCGGAACCCTGTCGCAGGATGCCGTGGCCCAGCTGGCCGCCGGGTGCGGCGTGGATCCCGCCCTGGTGTTCCACCTCAGCGGCGGCAACCCGTTCTACGTCAGCGAGATCATTGACCACAACGGCGACGGCGTTCCACCCTCCGCCCGGGACGCGGTGCTGTCCCGGGTGGCCGCGCTTGCCGACGAAGCCCGGTCGACCCTCGACGTGGCGGCGCTGATGGGCTCACGGGTCGAACCTGACCTGCTGACCACGGTCACGGGCAGCTCCGAGCGGGTTCTCGACCAGCTCCTGTCCACCGGGATGCTGGTCAGCGACGGCCGGCAGCTACGGTTCCGGCACGAAATCATCCGCCGCGCCGTCGCGGAGAGGGTCAGCCCACACCGTGCCGCCTCGGCGCATCGGCGGATCCTGTCAGCCCTGCTGACCGGTGACAACGCCTTCGACGGGGACGACGCCGTGCTGGCCTTCCATGCGGAAGGCGCCGCAGACGCGGGTGCAGTGCTCGAGTACGCACCTCGCGCAGCGGTCCGGGCGTCCGGGCTCGGATCGCATCGTGAGGCCGCCGCACAGTACGAGCGGGCGCTGCGGTCCGCACGTCTTGCCGCCAGCCTCGACCGCGACCGCACCGCGCTCGTGGCCGACCTGACCGGGCGGTTGGCGCGCGAGCAGTCGCTGGTGGACCGCTGGGAGGAGGCCGCCGAGTCCGGACTAACCGAGCTCGCGCTGTGGCGCCAGCTCGCCGACCAGCATCGGGAGGGTGACAGTCTGGTCTTCCTCTCCCGGGTCATGCGGCGCCTCTGCCGAGGTCCGGAAGCGCTGGCATACGGCGAGGCCGCCGTGGCGACCGTCGAACACCTGGGCCGCAGCGCGCAGCTGGCCCGTGCCCTGGCTCAGCAGGCGCTGACGCTGATGACCGGCGGCAACTACGCCGCCGCCGGGCCGCTCGCTCGCCGGGCCCAAGGGATCGCCGTCGACCTGAGCCTGCCGGACGTCCTCAGCGACGCCCTCAACACCGAGTCCATCGTCGCCTCTCAGCTGGGCGAGGACTGGGAGCCGTTGATGCGCCAGGCTCTCGAGATCGCCGTCGCCGGCCGGATCGACGACGCTGCTGGTCGCGCCTTCGCCAATCTCCACCTCCGACTCGCCGGGAGCCACCGCTTCACCGAGGCCGAGGAGGTCTTCCGGGTCGGCTACACCTACTGCGAGGACCACGACATCGCCACCTTCGGGACGTGCCTTCGCGGGGCGCACGCCGAAGCGCTGATGATGACGGGTCGGTGGACAGAGGCGCTGAGCATCGCTACCGACATGCTGAGGCAGCCAGCGGTGTCACCGCTGAACCGCGTGGTGCTCAACAGCACCATTGGCCGCATCTTGGCTCGACGCGGCGATGACACGGCGATGACCTACCTCGATGCCGCCGTGGCGTACGCAGTCGCGTCAGGGGAGTCGCTGTGGATCCGTGAGGTCATCCCGGGCCGCGTGGAGGCCCACTGGCTGCGCGGCGACCGAGCCGCCGCGGTCGAGGACGTCGAGCTGGCCGTCGGCGCCGGACTGGCCGCGGACGACTGGCTCGACGGTGAGGTGTCGGTATGGCTGCGGCGCCTCGGCGGGTCGGCTCCGCTTCCGTTCGAGGGCACGGCACGGGTCCACCGGCTGGCCCTCGCAGGGGATTGGGTCGGCGCTGCTGCGGAGTACGACCGGCTAGAACGTCCGTACGAGGCCGCCCTGGCACTCGTGAGCTCCGGTTCGCCGGAGCGCCAGCTGGAGGGGGTGCGGCGGCTGGATGAGCTCGGGGCCTCAGCGACAGCACGGGTCGGCCGACGAGCGATGCGCAGGCGCGGCATACGGTCCGTTCCGGCAGGTCCGCGACCGTCGACGGTGCGCAACCCGGCCGGCCTGACGACCCGCGAGCTTGAGGTGCTCGCGCTCGTGTCCGAGGGCATGACCAACGACGAGATCGCCCGTCGCCTGGTGATCTCCGCGAAGACCGTCGACCATCACGTCTCCGCGGTCCTGGCCAAGCTCGCTGTGCCGTCGAGGCGGATGGCCGCGGCCGAGGCGCGGCGCCTCGGGGTCGTCATGACCGCGACATAGGGAGGCTCCCGCCAGGGGGAGGTTCCCAACATAGGGAGGCCGGTCGCCAAACCGGGGTGGTTCTCCCGATGCTCCGCAGGTCGTCCAAGCGGATCGTTTCGTGATGTCGGACATCCAGTCTCGACGGGCGATCCGGAACGAACCAAGGAGCATCATGCCGCTGTACATGGACATCCACACGATCACCGACGGCGTCGCGGTCGACGACGTGGCCAAGGCCCACCAGGCCGACCTGCAGACCCAGGGCCGATTCGACGTCAGCTATCTGCGCTACTGGGTCGACGAGCCACACGGGAAGATCTTCTGCCTCGTCGAGGCGCCCTCCCCCGACGCGGCCAACAGCGTGCACCGGGAGGCGCACGGACTGGTCGCGGAAGAGCTCTACGAAGTCCAGGAGGGCTCCTGATGCGACGCCTCCTGAGCGCCCTCGCCGCAATCGGGCTCGTGGTGGGCCTGACCGCCGCGGCCGCGCCCGCGGTCCAAGCGCACTCCGATCACGGCGGGTCGGACGACTCATCAACGACCGGCAACGCGCGGTCCTACTACGGGTCACCGTTCGTCGACCTGCTCGTCGCCAAACTGACGACGTCGCGGTTCCATAAGCTGGAAGCCGCCAGGAATGCCGGCTACACCGTCGTGTTCCAGGACCGGCTCGGATTCACGTGCATCAGCGACATCCCCACAGCCGGGATGCCCAGCATGGGCGCCATGGGTGTCCACTACGTCAACCCGGCCTACATCGGGTCGACGGACCCGGCCCACCCGGCGGCCGTCCTGTACCAGCCCGGTCCTGGCGGCAGCAACCGGCTCGTGGGCCTGGAGTACCTCGTCGTGGAGCCCCAGCAGCCGAAGGCGCCGGCCGCCTTCGGGCAGGAGTTCATGTTCACGCCGGCGGGGGACGCGACCGTCAACCGTTTCATGCCCGATGCGTTCTACTCACTGCACGTGTGGGCGTTTGAGCACAACCCCTCGGGCCTCTACGAGATGTGGAACCCTCGCGTGCACTGCCCGGCCTGATCGGGCTTGGGCCCGCACAGCCAGCGGGTGTGGCAGCGCGGACAACGAGGCTAGGCAACTCACGACGGCGGTCGCCGGGATCCCGGCGACCGCCGTCGTGATGGACCGGTCCGTTCGCTCGATGGGCCTGCTCTACCGACCCCGACCAACTACACGAACCGGAGTGGTCGGGCGGCGTTCACGTCGGCGCCGTGGACACTTCGTGTCGCGTTCACCCGGCAAGCGTTCGCTCGACAGGTCGTAATTCCTGTCGAGGAGGACATCATGCGCGTTCGGATCGCTGTCGCCGGCATCGCAGCACTGGCGGTTTCGCTGATCGGTAGTTCATCGGCATCGGCAACCGCCGCGGATCGGGGTGATGACGGCGACCGAAGGGGCGGTCAGTCATTCACCTTTGCGGTGATCGGCGACATTCCTTATGGTGACGCGCAAATCGCGGCGTTCCCAGGTCGTATCGATCAACTCAACGCCGATCCACAGGTCCAGTTGGTGGATCACCTCGGAGATATCAAGAGCGGCTCCTCGCTGTGCAGCGATAGCTATTTCCAGTGGGTGCGGACCCAGTTCGACCGGTTCGCCGATCCGCTCGTCTATACCCCGGGCGACAACGAGTGGACGGACTGCCACCGGGTGAACAACGGCGGCTACAACCCGCTTGAGCGGTTGGCCACCGTGCGCACCGTCTTCTTCCCGACGCCCGGACGGACACTCGGCGGGCACCCGATCAGCGTCGACTCGCAGGCTGCGGCGGGCTACCCGGAGAACGTGTCCTACGAACGTGCCCAGGTCGCTTTCGCCGCCGTGCACATCGTGGGCAGCAACAACAGTCTCGCGCTGTGGACAGGGCAGACGGTACCCACCGCCGAGCAGACGGCCGAGGTATTGGGCCGCACCGCTGCGGATATCGGATTGATCCGGGACACCTTTGACCGCGCGCGGGACAACAAGGATCGGGCGGTGGTACTGCTCACCCAGGCCGACATGTTCGACCCGACGGTCACCGCGCCGGCGTTTGCCGACTATTTCGCCTTCCAGCCGATCGTCCGGGCCATCGCCGAGGAATCGGCTGATTTCAACGGGCCGGTGTACCTGTTCAACGGCGACAGTCACGTCTTTAACCAGGACCAACCGCTGGCGGCCAGTTCGAGCTGGTGGGGCTTCTACGGGATCACCGCTCCCGTTCCCAACCTCACGCGCGTCACCGTGCAGGGTTCGACTGCCGTCAACGAATGGCTCAAGGTCAGTGTCGACAAGCGCAGCCCGGCGGTACTCAACATCCAGCACATCGCTTTCAGCTGACCGGCTGGATCCGGGCTCAGCCGCCCTGTCCGCCGGTAGTGGCTGTCGAATTCACCTTCCCGTTCCAGGTCGCCTGGGCTCCGGAGTCACCGATCCGATAGATGTCGTACACGGCGACGCCTGCGGCAACGACGGACAGGACCGAGATGACGATGCCGACAGCCGCGGACTGCGGCGCCAGCCAGGTGCGTCGTGCCGTCGAGGTCTTGGCCGCGGTCGCCACCGCGGCCCGGGTGGTTGAGCCGATCGGCTCGCCGGCTGCGTCAGTGGCTGGTTCGGTGGCTGCCGCGGCCCTGACCGAGTCCTGCTCGCGGCCGCGCCACCAGATCACCAGCGCCAGGAACGCGATCGGCAGGGCAACCAGGACCGCGGTGTCGCCCAACTCCACGTGGGAATCGACCAGTGCGTTCGCAGCGACCCGCCGCTGGAGCCATTCACCGGCATCGGTGGTCAGCGGCACCAGCCCCAGGGAAATGACGGCAAGAATGGCATTGGGTCCGGCCAGTCGGCGGCGGGCCCCCTGCCAGAAGGCGGTCAATACGAGTAGCAGAGCGGCCAAAGGCAGCAGCACCACGACAGCATGTACGAGCAGGATATGTGCGGGTAGCCCATTCACGGTGCCCATTGATGATCTCCCAGCAGTAATTTCCGAATGAATGTCTCCCTGGTCCGCCAAACCTGGGCAATCGTGGTTCCAGTGGCAAACTTCGGCCAGGTCGTGCGGGCTAGATGCCTACCGCGCCGACCAGCTGGCCGATACCGTAAGTCACCACCATCGCCACAGCGCCGCCGATGACCAACCGAGCGATGGCCGGGCCACGGCGAGCGCCGCCGAGTTGAGCGCTGACCGCTCCGGTAATGGCCAGGGCGAGCAGGACCACGGCAAACGTGACGGCGACTCTGGCACCTGCCGGTGGTAGCAGGATGGCCACCAGCGGCAGGATGGAGCCGAGGGTGAACGCGATCGCCGAAGAAAGCGCTGCGTGCCACGGGTTGGTCAACGCGTTCGGGTCGATACCCAACTCCACATCGACGTGCGCGGCGAATGCGTCCTTGGCGGTGAGTTCCTCCGCGAGTTTGCGCGCCGTTTCGATGCTGGCCCCCTTGGCCACATACATATCGGCAAGCTCCGCCAGCTCCTCATCGGGGAAGTCCGCCAGTTCGGCGCGTTCCTTGGCCAGCAAGGCGCGTTCGGTGTCGCGCTGACTGCTGACCGAGACGTATTCGCCGAGCGCCATCGACACCGCGCCGGCTACCAGTCCGGCGATGCCGGCGGTCAGGATGGGACCCGACGCTGTGGTGGCCCCAGCCACGCCGACGACCAGTCCGGCGGTGGAAACGATGCCGTCATTGGCGCCGAGCACACCCGCTCGTAGCCAGTTGAGCCGCTGACCCATCCCGGCAGCGTGCGGTTCGGGCGGCTGCAGGACCGGTCGATCCGCCGGGTATTCTTCCGCCATTGTTGCTTGCTCCCTATTCGGTCGACCGCTGCCGGAGTTGCGGCACACAACGATTCTCAGTGAGATATTCGATTAACTCGAGGCTAGCAGCCTCCTGAGTCCATTGTCGTTTGTCAGGGCAACCTCACACCGCTGATGGCGGGCTAGGTTAGGCTAACCAATTTCAACGGTTGTACGAAATGAGTTGGTCGGAATAGGAGACTTTCGACCATTGGAGTGCAATTCATTTTAATTCGTCACCCTTGGTGCACTTATTTTGCTGGGTCATCCTTTAGTGCACCTGTTGGTTCAGCGTCTTCAGCAAGGCCCGCAGCCGCTGCGCACTTCGATCGGAGAGGCCGTGGGACACTGCATAGGCGGCCGCGTCCTCGGGGGTCAGGGCGCCGCTGCGGATGTGCCGGACGAGATGGTGGACGGCCTGTTCACGCTGGCGCATGCCCGCCCAGCCGTTGATGCCGCCATTGACGACGGCGTGTTGGAGATCGGCGACAACCTCCGGAGTCAGCCGCAATGCTGGTTTCCAGTGATCCACCAGATTGACCGCTTCCACTCCGGTGGCCCAGGTCGCGATCGAGTGGCTACCCTCTATCGCCACCAAGGAGTACCCACGAGCGCAGTCCACGGCGTAGCTGAGGGTGCGCGCATCTGGCACGTAGACGACTACGGACCTGCGCACACCGCGGTCGTGAATCTGTGGTGCCCAGCGGCCGCCGATGCCGGCGATGCCCCGAAGCGAGATGGGCAGGCCGATGCTCAGGGTGCTGGTGATCACTACCGGCGGCACTGCGTCGCTGTCGCCTCGTTCCTGGATCCACCTCGCGGCCAGGTCCGTGCCGTCGATTCCCTGACGGTGCGAATCGCTGCTCCGCACCCAGGCCGCAGCGCGGAGCGGCGACGGCTGCTGCTTCAGGCCGCCGGCCCGCCCGCGGACCTGCGCATCGCTCTCTACTGCCGTGTTGGATGGATGAATCATCGGCTCCCGTCCAGCTGCTCGAATCACTTCGACCAGGGCTGCAAGCGCAGCGGCACCGCCCGAGACTGTGACAGTCGGTCACAACCAAATCAAGAATCGCGTCAAACAGATCAGAAATCAAGCATCTTCACCCGAATAGCCCCGTATGTGACTGCTTAAATGTCCGAATCGGATTGAATCGTTGGCTATGGGGTAGCTGATTGCCGTCCGTCCAGCAAGGTTCTCCCTGCCTAGCCGTGAGTGTCGAAGACCACCCGCCCGGCGATGTGGCCGGCCAGAATCTGCTCGGCCAGCTCGTGCACCCGGCTGAGGGGTTCCACGGCAGTGAGTGCATCGAGGTGCTCGATCGGTAGGTCGGTGCCCAGCCTTTGCCAGGCCGCCAGTCGTACCGGTTGCGGGCATTGCACGGAGTCGACGCCGAGCAGGGCGACGTTGCGCAGGATGAACGGTAGGACGGTGATGGGCAGGTCGTTGCCGCCGGCCAGACCGCACGCAGCAACGGCCCCGCGGTAGCGCGTCTGGCGCAGCACCGCCGAGAGGGTGGTGCTGCCGACGGTGTCGACAGCGGCGGACCAGCGTTCTTTGTCCAACGGCTTGGTGGACGTGCCGATCAGTTCGCCGCGGTCGATGAAGGATGCCGCTCCGAGCGCTCGGAGCCGCTCATGAGCCTGTGGCCGTCCCGTCGACGCGGTAACCCGGTACCCGAGCCTGGCCAGGATGGCCACTGCCACACTGCCCACACCGCCGGCCGCTCCCGTCACCAACACCTCGGCATCCGCCTCCGGCGACAGGCCATGCTGTTCCAGCGCCATGACGCAGAGCATCGAGGTCAGGCCCGCCGTGCCGATTGCCATCGCCTGCGCAGCGGTCAGATTGTCGGGGCGCCGAATCAACATCTCCGGTCGGACCCGCTGGCGTTCGGTGTAGCCACCGCCGTGGGTCTCCGAAAGTCCCCAGCCGGTGACGATGACCTCGTCACCCGTTGACCACGCTGGATCGTTGGATTCGCGCACCGTACCGGCCAGATCCACGCCGCAGACCATCGGGAAGGACCGCGCGATGCGGGCCTTGTTGGTGACCGCGAGGCCATCCTTGAAGTTGAGCGACGAATGGCTGACGTCCACCGTGACAGCATCATCGGGGAGGTCGGCGTCGGACAGTTGCTGAAATTGTGCAGGTCCATCACCGGTGGCAACCACGGCGCGAAACGTACTCAAACTCTGACCCTTCGATAGGCGCGGCCAGTGGTCCAGCCCAAGCGCCCGAGGCGGATCGGGCGAACCGGCGGCCACCCGTGAACAAGCGATCGCGATCAACACCCTACAATTTCGTTCGGGCCGTCAGCCCGTCAGGCTCCGTCGGTGGAACGGTAGCTGCCAGGAGCTCGACCCGGCCGGTGTCGGTGTGGCCCCGCCGGCACGTCGCCGTTCAGCGCCATGACACCTTCGCCTGGTCCCGCCACTGCCGAAGGACCGCAGCCGATCCGGAGATCTCGTCGCCGCGGTTCCAGAGGCCCAGGTACAGCTGGGCGGCGGTCCCGGTGAACGTCTCGTCGGCCGGGCCGGCGCCCTCGGTGGTGACCACGGCCTCGGGCCCGATCGCGAGCAGCCAACGACGAGCCGCGTCGGTCGGCTCGATCGCCAGCGCGAACGGCCGGTCGGAGCGGAGCTTGCCGGAGCGCCGCGGCAGGAAACCGTGCAGCAGCTCGTCGATGCCATCGACGGCGGCCGCGGTCTCGATGCCGGTTTCGTCTGCTGTCGGCAGCCGCCCCAGCTTCGCGGCAAGCGCGTCCGTGCTGTGGATCGTGGTCTCCTGCGCCTGCCGCCGGGCCCAGAACTGCCGGGGCGCCGGCGCGTCGAGCAGGAAAACCATCGCCGCCAGGTCGTCCGCTGCGTTCTCGATCGCACCGATCAGCGAGCGCAGCCCGGTACGGTAGGAATCCAGCAAACTATCGGCCGCGTTGACCCGTGTGGCCTGTTCGCTCTCTGCGGCCTTCGCCGTACCGGACAGCTGGCCGGCCGCCCAACGATGGACCATCGCCTGGTGCTCGAGCAGATCATGGACGGTCCAGCCGGGACAGCTGGGCACCCCAGCGCCCGGACCCGACGCTTGCGCATACACCCCGAGGAGTTCGCCGTGCCGCGCCAGGATCGACACCAGGTCGGCCACGGTGAGCTGGGTGGGCACAGCCCCATCCTCGCATCAACTCGGCCGTTTCGTTGCGGTCCCGGATAGCCGATAGCGTGTCTTCTCGTGAAGATCCTGGTCATCGGTTCCGGCGCCCGCGAACACGCGCTGCTGCGTGCCCTGGACCGCGACCCGGCGGTCACCGCGTTGCACGTCGCGCCGGGCAACGCGGGAACCGATCGCTTGGCCACCGCCCATCCCGTCGGCCTGGCCGACCCGGCGTCGATTGCCGCCCTCGCAGTCGACCTGGGCGTCGACCTGGTGGTGATCGGACCAGAGGGACCGCTGGTCGCCGGAGCCGCCGACGCGGTCGCCGCCGCCGGCATCGCGGTTTTCGGCCCGTCGGCCGCCGCCGCCGCCATCGAAGGGTCCAAGGCGTTCGCCAAGGACATCATGGCAGCGGCGAAAGTGCCTACCGCGCAGTCCGTTTCGGTCCACACCCCGGGTGGCATCGAGGCCGCACTGGATGCCTGCGGTTCGCCCTACGTCGTCAAGGACGATGGCCTCGCCGCCGGTAAGGGCGTCGTGGTGACGACCGACCGCGGGGTGGCGGTCGAGCATGCCCGCGCGGTACTGGCCGGCGGTCATCCGGTGTTGGTGGAGTCGTTCCTCGCTGGGCCCGAGGTCTCGCTGTTCGCGGTCTGCGACGGGAGGATCGCTGTGCCGCTGCTACCGGCCCAGGATTTCAAACGGGTGGGCGACGGTGACGCCGGCCCGAACACCGGCGGCATGGGCGCCTACGCGCCGCTGCCCTGGGCGCCGGCCGGTTTGGTTGCTCAGGTCCAGCGGGCGGTCCTGGACCCGGTGCTCGCCGAGATGGCCCGGCGGGGAACGCCGTTCGCCGGCCTGCTGTATGCGGGCCTGGTGCTCACTCCCGCCGGTCCGCAGGTCATCGAGTTCAACTGCCGGTTCGGTGATCCAGAGACCCAGGTGGTGCTTGAACTGCTGAACACCCCGCTGGCGAGTTTGCTGCGCGCGGCCGCCGACGGCACCCTGGCCACGTTCGGCGAGTTGGATTGGCAGACGGGCGCCGCGGTCACCGTGGTCATCGCCGCCGAGAACTACCCCGGCACCCCGGTCACCGGGGACCCGATCACCGGCAGCGAGGCCGACTACGTGCTGCACGCCGGCACCCGACGGGCCGCTTCCGGTGGGGTGATCTCGGCTGGTGGCAGGGTGCTCTCGGTGCTCGGCGTCGGGGTCGATCTCGCGCAGGCCCGAACGCAGGCCTACGAGCGGGTGGCCGGTATCGGACTGCGTGGCTCCCATCACCGAACGGATATCGCGCTGGCCGCCGCCGAGGGTCGGGTCGATGTGAGGTGAACAGCGAGATGAGCCGATGAGCTCAGGTCCCTCCCAACGCGGTCGAACCCCGCCGTTCTACGTGATGAACGTCTGGGCGGCGGCCACCCGGCGGGCGGAGGCCGGGCTTGCGGTGTTCAATCTCTCGGCCGGTCAGCCGTCCACCCCGGCCCCTGTGCCGGTGCGCACGGCGCTGCACGCGGTACTGGACACCGAGGTGCTCGGCTATACCGAGACCCCCGGCATCCGGTCGCTGCGGGCGGCCATCGCCCGGCACTATGCCAGGTGGTACTCGCTGGACGTGGACCACGACGAGGTGGTCGTCACCACCGGCTCATCGGGAGCGTTCCTGCTGGCGTTTCTGGCCGCCTTCGATCCCGGAGACCGGGTCGGGATGGCCATGCCGTGCTACCCGGCGTATCGAAACATTTTGCAGGCCCTGGGATGTGAGGTGGTCGGCATCCCGACCGGTGTGCAGAGCCGTTTTCAGCCAACGGTTTCGATGGTCGCCGATCTCCGGCTCGATGGCCTCGTGGTAGCCAGTCCGGCCAATCCGACCGGCACGATGCTCAGCGCCGACGAGCTGTCCGCCCTGGCGAAATACTGTGCGGCGGAAGGGATTCGGCTGATCTCCGACGAGATCTACCACGGCATCACCTACCGCGAACCCGGTGTGTGCTCGTGGTCCACCGACCGGAGTGGGTTCGTTGTGAACTCGTTCTCGAAGTACTTCTCGATGACGGGCTGGCGGATCGGCTGGTGTCTGGCGCCGGCCGACCTGCGGGAGTCGGTGATCGCGCTGGCCGGGAACATGGCGATATGCCCACCGGCGCCAGCCCAATACGCGGCGATCGCGGCGTTCGACGCCTACGCCGAGTGCGATGCCCATGTCGCCCGCTATGCCCGAAATCGGGGCATCATGCTCGACGGCCTCGCTTCCCTCGGCTTCACCAACGTAGCGCCGGCGGACGGCGCGTTCTATGTCTATGCGGATCTGTCGCATCTGACGGCCGATGGTGAGGACTGGTGTTCGCGGCTCCTTGCCGAGCAGGGGGTCGCGGTGGCCCCGGGCATCGATTTCGATCCGGGCGGCAGCCCGGCGATGCGGCTGTCCTTCGCCGGCCACACGGACATCATCGAAGCCGGTCTCGAGCGATTGGCGGCGTTCCTGCGCTGAAGACTGGTGCCTCAGACGCCATCGGCACGTAGTCTCGACTGAGCACCATCGAACCAGTGTCGAACTACCGAACCCGAGGCGCAGGGAGTATCCCGGGAAATCCGTGTACCGCCAATGAATCGCGTATCGCGTTTGGAGAAATCGACATGGCAAGCAAGAACAAGGGTGGCCGAGAAGTACGCAAACCGAAGGCCCCGAAGGCTCCCAAGGCCGGCAGTTCGACCGGCAGCATTCTTCCGCCGTCCGGTCGCTGAGCTACCGGCAGGAACCTCGGGGCTACCCGCCGGTTCCAGCTGAGTTTCAGGGCCAACCCTGAGCGAATTTCAGGGTCCGCACCGGAGGTGCGGACGGCCCCGACGCGGCACAGTGGTTCTCAGGGCGATGAAGCCCATCCGGGGTGAGTGCTCCGGACACATCGCCAACAAGGGAGAAACACAGTGAACACGTTTGGGAAGGTTCTGTTGACCATCCTTGCCATCTGGATCGCCATCAGCCTGCTTGGCTTCCTGATCAAGGGATTGTTCTGGCTGGGCGTGATCGGCGGCATCGCGTTCCTGGTTACCGCGGTGCTCGGCAAGAAGCGCGCCGGCGCGGGTCTTTAGCTTTACCGGCGGCTCGGTCCGCGCAGCTCGCTGCGCGGACCGATTGCCAGGCCACTGGCTGTCAGATTGGCCGTCGTCGCGAAAGCGAGGTTGGCCAGGATGACACTGACTCGGCCGACCGCGGTCGCCACCCGATCCTGACCCTGCGGGTAGGGGTGGGACAGGGCCTGGGTGATGACAATGGCAACATCGCGGATCTTGACGTTCGAGTGCTGGGAATGCCAGCGCAGCAGCTCGAAGGCCTCATCGGCGTCGAGCCCATGGATGAGCATCAGCACCCCTTTGGCCTGTTCGATGGCTGCGCGGCTGACTGCGGATCGGTCGACCGCCGCGCGTACCTGCTCGGCGGCGTCCAAGCGGGTCGATTCGGTGATATCCACGAAATATCCGTCAATGGCCACCACGTCGCCGGCCGCATTGACCGTGCCCCGGCCGATGGCGACGACGGTGGAGATGCGATTCCGGACATCGATGATTCGGTGTCGACAGCAAAACGGCTCGCCGGTGGCCACCGCCGCCATCAGCACCGCGCTGGCCTCCGCCCGGTCCGCCGGATGCTTGTGGGCCAGAAAGATCCCGGTGCTCGGCACAACCTCACCAGGGGTGAATCCGTGCATTGCGTACAAGGCATCGGACCATCGCCAACTGTCCGCGCAGACGTCGTAACTGAACCACCCGATCGGCTCGGTCGTGCCGCCGGAAATGACATTGGTAGCAGCTAGTTCTCGGGTCATGTGGTGCCTCGTTGGTCAGCCCGGACAGGGCTATGCGAAGGAATCGACGACTGGACGGGTGACGAGCACTTCGCAGCGACACGGCCGTCGGGCCGGCGCCGCCAGCAGGACCGGCTGTTGGATTCCGCTTGCCCAGAATACCGCCAAATGTCGGCCCGACCGGCATGTTTTTTCAGCCGGTCAGGCCTGAGTGTCCATCCAATTCCCCGGGGCCGGTGGTGGTACACCTACCTAAGGGTTACCCGATTGTCCGGAACGCAATCAACTCGGGGTGGCTCATTCTGCCTTCGGCGCCGACAAAACTCCTCCCTGCGGCTGCTCAAACGGCAACTCGCCGGTTTGCATCACTCGAACAGCCAGCTCGTACAGCTTGCGGTTCTGGTCCTGGCTGGCCTTGCGAAGCCGCGTGAACGCGTCGCGCTGGGTGATCCGCAGCCGCTCCATGATGATGCCGATCGCGGCACCGATATCCCGTGCGTGATCCAAGGCCAGCTCCAGATTGGTGATGTGTTCGGCCTGGGCGGCCTGATTGAACGCGATCGTGGCGTGCTCGGTGAAAGCGGCGGCCAGCTCGACCTGCTCCTCACCGAAGGCACCTGGCTCGCGGCCGTACAACGCCAGGGCCGCCAGCGGCTGGTCGTCGATCAGCAGACAGAAGGCCAGCACGCTCTGGTATGCCAGGCCCGTCACATCGTGGTCAGTGAACTTCCCCCACCGCGGATCGCTCGTCAGGTCGGCCACGTGCACGGTCATCCGGTCCAGAATCGCCTGCCACGCCGGTGCCGCACCGGCGGCCCGCTGGAACGCCACCAGCTTCATGGCCGAGGCATAGTCCGTCGCCGCCAACAGATCCGGCGTTCCGCCAGGTTTGCCGATTCCGATCAGTACGGCAAGATCCGCGCCGGCCACCTCCACGCTCAACTCGACGATCCGCTGTACGGTGTCGTGCCACCCGTCGGCCTCCTGCAACTCGCGGGCGGCCTGTGAGTACCACCGGGCGGTGCTGACCGCGGCCTCGACCTCGCCGGCTCCCAGGTCCTCACCCACCACATCGGCGAGCCCGCCGGGCGAGTCGTTCACCATGATTGATCCTCGGAGGAGTCGGGCTGCTGGGAAGTCGAACCCGAAGATCATCGCCCAGCGCACGCCGGGAATCAATACGGGTGTCAAGAGGCCTCGGACCCCAATGAGCCCTAGCCGGCCCGTGTCCGGTTTTAGACCTTGACCCTGCTGGCTCCGAGCCAGCAAGATCGCACCGTGGCCCCACACCCGAGCGTGGCTGATCTTGAGGACATCGAGTCCTACTGCGACACGGTGCCGCGAGCTGGTTCCACGATTGAAGAGATCGGCCCGCTGACGCTTTTCGTGTCCCGAGGCGGATTCCCGTACTACGCGCGCCCCCGACTGGGTTCGACGGGCCGGATCAGCACCCAGGATGTCTTGGACGTCCGCGCTCGGCAACGTGAGCTGGGCGTACCCGAGGCCTTCGAATGGGTGGATGCCCTCCGGCCTGAACTGGCCGAGGCGGTCACCGCCGCTGGACTGACCGTATTCCGCGCTCCGCTGATGTTGCAGCGCCGAGCCGAGTTGGACGCCACGGTCCCCCCCGGAATCAGGATTCGTACCATGACTGCCGATGATCCCAGCCTCCCCGCGGTCGAGGCGGCGATCGGGCTCGGCTTTTCCGAGCCGGGTACTGCGATCGGCAGACTCGGCGAGCAGGAGCGGCGGATCGCCGAACTCGGCGACGCTTCGGTGCATCAGACCATCCGTCGGCGGATCGCGGGCGGCCTGACCGTGGTCGCCGGCGCCTTCGCGACTGTCGGCCCGGTTGCCGGCGGCAGTCACTCGCCGCGCGACAGGGTCAGCGAGATCACTGGTGTGGCAACGCTGTCGGCGTTCCGGCGGCGGGGGATAGGGGCCGCCCTGACGGCCCACCTGGTGGCCGACGCCCGGCTCCGGAACGTTCGGACCTGCTTCCTGTCGGCCGGGTCGGAGGCGGTGGCCAGGGTCTACGCGAAGGCCGGATTCGAACTGGTCGGCACGGCCTGCATCGCCGGAGCTCCGGTCTAGCGGCGAGCTGGGTGCGCGATCACTCAGCGGCAGCGACCGACTGCTCGGGGTGCTGCCTTTCCCGTTGGATCCGGCGCCAGTGATAGGCGTACACCGGAATGGCGATGACCAGCGTGGTCGCGGAGCCGACGACGCTCAGCACGGCCTGCCGGCGCTGTGAATTCAGTGCCGCATCCTGGAGCCGTTGCTGTTCGGCGGCATCGACCGCGGGATCCTTGGTGGGCACGGCGACGTATCCGTAGTACCCGGGGTCGGGATACAGCAGTTCAACAGTCGACCGAACCAGGTTCACCGCAGCGAATATCGCAATGACCAGTGCGATCAGACAGACCAGATAGAGGTAGAGACTGCGAAGGTCGAATCGCTCGTGGGTCGCCATCTGTTCTCCTCGAACGGGCGCCGAAAGTCGGCTGCTAGGACCGATGGTAGTCCCGATGAGCGCTCAAACCCGGACTCTCAGTGCCCGCCCATCCGGCTGGAAAGCAGCGTCCACAGCCGCACCGGCAGCACCCGGACGATCTTCATCACGATCGCCATCGGCACCGGGAAGACGATCTCCTGTCGAGTCGAGGCCAAACCGTTGGCGATCTGCCTCGCCGCCTCGTCCACGTCGATCAGGAACGGCATCGGGAAGGTATTGCTCGCAGTCATCGGTGTCTTGACGAAACCTGGATTCACGGTGACCACCCGGACGCCCTTGCGGCTGGCTTCGGCGCGCACCGACTCGGACAGGTTGATCAGCGCGGCTTTGGACGCACCGTAGGCAAGTGCGCCGGGTATTCCGCGGTAGCCGGCAACCGATGCCACGATGGCCACCGTGCCGGATCTCGCGGCCAGCATCGGGCCGATCACCGCCGCCAGACAGTTCACGGTGCCCATCACGTTGACGTCCAGATGCTCAGCGAAGGCGGCTGGTTCCAGGTCGGCCAGTCGGACCTGCTGCCAGGTGCCGGCGTTGAGGACCACCATGTCGATGCCGCCCAGCTCGATGCGCACCCGATCGGCGGCCGCCGTGACGGCGTCCAGGTCGGTGACATCCACCGGCACCACGGACATCCGGCCGGCCGACACCTCGTTCAGCGATTCCTCCCGACGGGCCGAGATGGCCACGATGGCGCCCCGATCGGTCATCTCATTGGCCAGTGCCGCACCAATCCCGGAGGATGCTCCGGTGATCCAGACGCGCTGGCCGACTAATGAACTACTGGGCATGAAGCTTCCTTCGCTCGTGACTGCACTGGTGATGCTGCTGGTGAATCCGGGTGTGCGGGAACACTTTTTCCATCAGTTCTTGCATCGGATCTTCCGGCAGGTTTTCCGGCAGGTTTTCCACCGTGGGTTCGGGCCTGAAGGTTTCCGGCCAACGCGGCCTCGATCGCGGGGGTACCGGTCCGCGGTTGTACCTGAACGCCGCGTCGCCACAACTTGATGCCCTGCCACTTGATCAGCGCGCTGACCCGCAGTTGGGCCAGCGGGCGGGTCAGCAGCGCCCAGCGCGTGGCGGGCTGTCGATCACCGTGCATCGTGGCGGTGAACGGCACGCCGCCGTCACGCTCGAGGGCGATGACGACGGTCAGCCGGTCGACCGGCGCGGTGATCCGCATCCGGTAGCGGCCGTCCGCGCTGAAGAACGGTGACACGTAGAACTGCTTGTCGACGGCGTCCCGGCCAGCCTCGTCGGGGCTCAGCAGGTAGGCGTGCCGGCCGTGATAGGTGTTATGCACCTCGGCGATGATGTTTCGCTGCCGCCCGGACTCGTCGTAGCACCAATATACCGACAGCGGGTTGAAGCAGTGCCCGAATGATCGGGCGCCCGTCAACATCAGCACCTGCGCCGGTGCTGAAATGCCCTGCGTGGCCAGGAATTCATCGACCCCGGCCCGAATTGACCGGGTGCCGGCCGGCCAGTGGTCTGCGGTGTCGAATCGCCCGAGAAAACCGATCGGCGCCGGCAGCGACGGGACCCGGTCGACGTCGAGCAGCCACATCGGGCTGCGATAGGAAAATCGATGATCGACGGGAGTCTTGCGTCCGTGGCTGATCTGGCAGTCGTATCGGGCGAAACTCGTCACCAGCCACCTCCGAATGACTCCGCGGCACGCACCCCGGAGGCGCAGCCGTCTTCGTGGAATCCCCACCCATGGTAGGCGCCGGCGAAGGCGGTGGTCGCACTGTTCAGCGACGGTAGCTCGGCCTGCGCGGCAACGGATGTCGGTGTGTACATCGGGTGCTCGTAGTGCATGGTCGCGATCACCGAGGATGGGTCGATCAAGTCCTGTGAGTTCAGCGTCACCAGGTAGTGCGAGGCAGACGTCAAGCGCTGCAGGCGATTCATGTCGTACGTGACGTGAACCTTGTCGTCGGTGCCGGCGCAGCCGGACATCCGGTAGTTCCATGACGCGTTCGCCCGTTGTTGTGTTGGCAGTACCGAGGTGTCGGTGTGCAGCAGCGTGGTGCTCGCCGAATATTCCATCGCGCCAAGCACTCTCGTCTCGTCCGGCCCGGCATCCGTGAGGAGCGAAAGGGCCTGATTCGGGTGGGTGGCGATGACCACCTTGTCGAAGGGGCGTGTCTCGTCATCGTCGGTCCGGATCAGGATGCCGTCGTTGTGCCGGCTCACGCCGCGCACCGGGACCGCCGTCTGGACGGCCGACAGGTTCTTGGCGGCGAGTTCGACGTAGGTTCGGGAGCCACCCGTGACGGTGCGCCAGGTCGGCGAGCCGGTGACGCTGAGTAGACCGTGGTGCTCCAGGAACCGGAACAGGTACTTGGCCGGATATTCACCGGCGGTCTGCGGCCCACACGACCAGACAGCGGCGACCACCGGCAGGATGAAATGGGAGACGAAGTAGGACGAGTACCGGCCCTCGGCCAGGAACTGGGCGAGGGTGCGATCATCATCGGCCGGATCGGCGAGCACCCGGTGCGCATGTCGATGGAACTTCTTCACCTGGACCAGCATCCGCAGATACTTGACGTTGGTCAGCGACGAGGGGTTGGCGAACAGGCCGGATAGCCCGCGGGCGCCCGCATACTCCAGGCCACAGCCCTGGCACGACACGCTCATTGACATTTCCGACTCCTGGGTGCGCACACCGAGATCAGCGAACAGCCGGAGCAGGTTCGGGTAGGTCTTCTCGTTGTGCACGATGAAACCGCTGTCGACCGACACCGGGCCGCCTGCGGCATCGACGAGTTCGTGGGTGTGCGCATGCCCGCCCAGGCGGGGGTCCTGCTCGAAGAGGGTCACGTCATGGCGGCGCTGCAGCAGGAACGCGGCGGTCAGCCCGGACACCCCGCTACCGACAACGGCGACTGTCTGCCGCTGGGCTTGGTTCACAGTCATGATGCGGGCCCTTCCAGGGTTCAACTGTTCAGCTACGAGTGCTGCTACTTCTACCTATTCGGACCAGTACCCGCTGTGGATGGGGCGCACCTGAGCGCATCGAAAGCAGCCGCAAGGCCCGAACCTGATCAGGTTCGGGCCTCGCGGCTGCTTATTCAGGTGCAAACTCTACTGTCGGACCAGGCCGGCAGAGATCAGGCAGTCGGCGGCATCAGGACGGTGTCGATGAGGTAGACGGTGGCGTTCTTGGTCTTGACGCCGCCGCAGATGACCGCGCTCTTGTCGTTGATCTTCAGGGTGTCGCCGGATCCGGTGACGGTCAGGTCTTGGCCTTCAACGGTGGTGTGGGTGCCGGCGATCTTGTCCGGGGCGATCTGGCCGGGGACGACGTGGTAGGTCAGGATCTTCGTGAGCAGTGCCGAGTCGGTGCCCAGGGTGGTCATGGTGGCGGCATCGATCTTGGCGAAC
>JBBRSR010000029.1:0-28130 GCA_038245175.1 Mycobacteriales bacterium
CGGCCTTGACCAGGGTGGTCAGCAGCGGGTTACCGGAGGCGGCGGCGGACAGGCTGGCGGCGGCCATGCCGTCGACCGAGCCGGCACCGGATGGGTTGGCTGCTGCGTAGGCGGCGCAGCCCGGTCCGACCAGTGAAGCAGAGCCGGCCATGGAATCGGACGACATTGCGCTGCTGGTGCTCATCGCGCTGGAGGCGGCCGAGGTGGAGCTGGTGGCCGCTGGGGTGCTGCTGCCACAGGCGGCCAGGAGAGCCAGGCCTGCTGCTGTTGCGGCGATGATGAGTCCGCGGGTTTTGGACATCGGGGTATTCCTTTCGGGAGTTCGAGGGCGTGCGGAAGCACAACCTCGGTGCAGGGAATTTCGGGATGCTCGGCTGACCGGCAACTCCGTGTACTTCTGCTACTTATTCGGACTACGGGCAGTGCTGGATTGGCGGGTTTGGCAAGATTTCTGAACTCTTTTCGGCGTCCTGCGGGCACTGGAAAGGCAACAGGCAGCGGAAAGGCAATGTGTACTTGGAAAAGCAAGAGCCGACTGGCTGTGCGGCCAGTCGGCTCTTTGTCCAGACTGCTCAATCAGGCGATAGCAGATCAGGAGACCGTGACGACCCTGGAGTCGTAGCCGGTGGCGCCGTCGGGAAGCACGCCCTGCGGTGCCTGAATCTGCACGGCGCCGGTTTCGTCGGTAGCGCGGACCTGGATGGTGTGCTGGCCGGGGACGGCATCCCACACGTAGGCCCATTGCCGCCAGGTGTCCTTGGTCGCTTCGGTGGAAATCTTCGCCGGCTGCCAATCACCGTTGTCGACCTGAACCTCGACCGAGGCGATACCTCGGTGCTGGGCCCAGGCGACGCCACCGATGGCGAACTTGCCGGCCGGGATCTTCTGGAACGCGGTGGGCACGTCGATGCGGCTGGCCGTTTTGATCGGGCCCATCGGTGACCAGCCACGATCGGTCCAGTAGCTGGTGGCCTTGTCGAAGCGGGTGAGCTCGAGTTCGACGACCCACTTCGTCGCCGAGACGAAGCCGTAGAGGCCCGGGACGACCATCCGAACCGGGAATCCGTGTTCGAACGGCAGCACAGCGCCGTTCATGGTGACCGCGAAGATGGCATCGCGATCGGATTCGAGCAGCACCGAGAGTGGGGTGCCGACCGAGAAACCGTCGGCCGAGCGGGACATCACCATGTCGGCATCGGCGCTCGGTCCGGCCTCCTTGAGCAGGTCGCGGATCAACGCGCCCTGCCAGACTGCGTTGCCGGCCAGATCGCCGCCGACCTCGTTGGACACGCAGGTCAGGGTGACCATGCGCTCTATCAGCGGGCGGGCCAGCAAATCGGCGTAATTGATGGTGATTTCTTTATCGACCATCCCATGAATTCGCAGCTCCCAGGTGGTCGCATCGATTCGGGGAACGGTGAATGCAGTATCGATACGGTAGAAGTCGGCATTCGCGGTGACGAAGGGGGTAATTCCCGGCTGATCGAGGCTGGCACCGGCGGGCAACGGTGGCATTCTATCCACCTTCGCCGCGGCGGTATCGGCGGCCGCCGCCGCCTGCGACTTTTCGGCGCCGGCCGAGGTCGGCACCAGCCTTGACAGTCCACCGGTGACCACGGCCAGACCGGCTGAGGCCGCCGCGAGCCGGATGAACTTGCGTCGATCGTCGGCCTTGTCCGATTCGGTCGACCGATATCCTGCCCGGCTCTGCATGAGCCGGTCCAGCGCGTACATCCCCACCGCGATACCGATGACGGTCGGCAGGACGTCGATCAGCGAATTGCCGACCCTGGTGTAGACGGCGACGATTACGACGAGCCCGAGAACCACGAACGCAATCTGAGCCAGCCGGAGATTGCGCCTGGCGATCAGCCCCAGGACGCCGGACATCGCGACCAGCGTGATGCCCATGCCGCCCTTCAGGGCGACTTTGTCGAAGGTCCCGAAGATCGAGATGGCGAATTCCTTCAGCCACTCGGGGGTGAACTGGATGAAGGTGGCGCCGAGGCCTGTCAACGGCGATCCGGAGGCGGCGGTCGAGGTCAAGCCGACCAGCGAGCCGAGCGCAGCCAGTAGTTCCGCGACACCGACCGTTACGCCGACCGAGATGAATCCGATCAGGACGGCGAGCCAGAAGCCGATTCGCCCTGCGGCTTTCGGGGGTTTCGTTGCACCGGGTTGCGGGGCCGCCGGGGGCAGGGTTTCTGTGCTCATGGTTAGCCATTCGGGACGGGCGAAGCCTTGGATGGGTGAATGCCGGACTTTCCTCATTGTGCTGTTTTCCCACGTCAATGGCATCGCATCGGGTCTTACAGCTTTGTGACGATCGCTTGGGAGCAGGTCGTCGGCCGCCCACCGCACCCAGCCGGCCGGTGTGCCGTGCCGGGAAATCAGGTAGTCCAAGCGAAATCATCCCGGATCGGCCATCCAATTGGTGCCGGGATCCGAATATCGTGTACGGATGGACCGATTGGTGCGTTCGTCGCCGATCGGCGGGAGGATGTACACGTGACCAATGAATCGGCGAATTTGCGCTCCTTGAAGGCGGACGCCTTGGGCCGTCTCGGGGAGTCCGGCCCGACAGCCTCCAACGAAGATCTGCTGGACTCCGTGGCTCTCGGCGACCAGAACGCGTTCGAGAAGTTGTACGACCTGATGGCCCCGCGGGTCTACGGGCTGGTGCGTCGGGTCCTGCGGGATCCGGCGCAGGCCGAAGAGGTCGGCCAAGAAGTGATGCTGGAGGTGTGGCGGCGAGCCAGCCGGTTCGACTCGGCGCGCGGCTCGGCGCTCTCCTGGGTGATGACCATCGCGCATGCCCGCGCTGTCGATCGGGTGCGATCGGCGCAGTCGTCCACTGACCGCGATCTGAAGTATGCAACCGCCACGGTCGAGCGCGACGTCGATGTGGTGGCTGACGCGGTGGAAACCTCGCTGGAGCGCAAGCAGGTCCAGCGTTGTCTGGGTGGCCTGACCGACCTGCAGCGGGAGTCCATCAATCTCGCGTACTACTCAGGTTTCACCCAGGCGGAAGTAGCGGCCGCCCTGAAAACACCGCTCGGCACAATCAAAACTCGCCTGCGTGACGGTCTGATCCGGCTACGCGACTGTCTGGGGGTTCCCGCATGATGGCCCATGATCCGTCCCTATGGGCGGGCGGTGCGGCTTTGAACGCTTTGGATGAACAGGAACGCGCGGAATTCGACGTGCACCTGTCCGACTGCGCTTTCTGTGAAGCAGAGCTTGTCGGCTTCAGCGAAACCGCGGCACGGTTGGGTTCGGCCTTGGCCGAGCCCGCGCCGGCATCGATGCGAGCGGGGGTGATGGCGATGGTGGCGGTCACTCGCCAACTCCCGCCGGAGATCCCCCACGCCAGTGACGGGGACACGCATCGGGCGCTGGGTTCTGCCGATTCTGAGCCGCCGAGCTACCGACCCGTTGCGCCGAGCGATGTCGTTTCAGAGCCACTGACCACCCCGGTTTCCATTCCTTACCCGGCACCGGAGAAGCTCGCCTCGGTGACCGATCTGTCGACGCGACGCCGATTCTCCGGTCGGCTGCTGCTCGCGGCTGCCGCCGTGGTGGCGGTCGCGGTCGCCGGAGCCGCGATCTTCCTCAACACCAGCAAGCCCGCCCAGGTCGCCGACCCGCTGCTGCAGTGTGTGACGACTGCGGCGGATCGCACCCAGGTCACGGCCGCGCAGGGCTCTGTCGGCACGTCCGACGTGACACTGTCGGCGTCTTGTGGCGCGGCCCTGGTGCAGCTGACCAATGTGCCGGCCGCACCGGCCGGCCATACCTATCAGCTGTGGGTGGTCGCCGGAACGGTGCCGAGATCGGTTGGCACGATGAATCCGGACAGCACCGGCACCATGCCGGACACCATCGCTCCGCTGCACGTCGGCGACACCGCTATCGGGGTCACGGTCGAACCGACGGGTGGGTCGCCGGTCCCGACCCTGCCGATGGTGGTTCAGGTTCCACTGGCCGCGTGAACTCAGCTCCTGCCATAGCGATGACTTACTTAGGCAGTCTATGGCTTTGATCTGCGGTTATCGGTAAAGTACATGCGCGGGAATGTAAATAGGCTGAACGCTGTTGACTGCTGTGTCGGGCCTTTGGCGGCCGGCACAGCAGCTAACGCAGTTCAGCCCGAGGAGTAAGCCATGCAGTTCGGAATCTTCACCGTCGGCGACGTCACCAGCGATCCGACCAACGGCACGATGCCCACCGAGGCGGAGCGGATCAAGGCGATGGTGGCTATCGCGCTGAAAGCCGAAGAGGTGGGATTGGACGTCTTCGCCACCGGCGAGCACCACAACCCGCCGTTCGTGCCCTCGTCGCCCACCACCATGCTCGGTTACATCGCCGCCAAGACCGAGAAGCTCATCCTGTCCACCTCGACCACGCTGATCACCACCAACGACCCGGTGAAGATCGCCGAGGATTTCGCGATGCTGCAGCACCTGGCCGACGGCCGGGTCGACCTGATGATGGGCCGCGGAAACACCGGCCCGGTCTACCCGTGGTTCGGGCAGGACATCACCAAGGGCATCGAGCTCGCGGTGGAGAACTACCACCTGCTGCACCGGCTGTGGCGCGAGGACGTCGTGGACTGGAAGGGCAACTTCCGCACCGCGCTGCGTGGATTCACGTCGACGCCGCGCCCGTTGGACGGCGTGCCGCCCTTCGTCTGGCACGGTTCGATCCGCAGCCCGGAGATCGCCGAACAGGCCGCCTACTACGGCGACGGCTTCTTCGCCAACCACATCTTCTGGCCGCAGGATCACTTCAAGCGCCTCATCGAGCTGTACCGCACCAGGTTCGAGCACTACGGGCATGGCGCTGCCGATCAGGCCATCGTCGGGCTCGGCGGGCAGGTCTTCATGCGGAAGAACTCGCAGGATGCCGTGAAAGAGTTCCGGCCGTACTTCGACAACGCCCCGGTCTACGGCCACGGACCGTCGCTGGAGGAGTTCGCCAGGCAGACTCCGCTGACCGTCGGCAGCCCGGCCGAGGTGATCGAGCGGACCCTGAAGTTCCGCGAGACCTTCGGTGACTACCAACGCCAGCTGTTCCTGATGGACCATGCCGGCCTCCCGCTGAAGACAGTGCTGGAACAGTTGGATCTGCTGGGCGAAGAGGTTGTTCCGGTCCTGCGGCGGGAGTTCGAGTCGTTGCGCCCGGCGCATGTACCGCAGGCGCCGACCCATGCCAGTCTGCTGACCGCTGCCCAGCGGGAGCTGGTGGCACAGTCATGACCACTTTCACCGTTGCGGTTGTCTCGGCGGGTCTGGGGCAGCCGTCGTCGACGAGATTGCTGGCGGACCGGTTGGCCGATGCCACGGTTCGCCGGGCCTGGTCGGTCGGCGCGCAGACCTCGGTGGTGAACATCGAACTGCGCGAGTTGGCGCACGACGTCACCAACAATCTGCTGACCGGATTTCCCGGCGAAGCCCTGCGGGAGGCCATCGACGTGATGACCCACGCAGACGCGTTGATCGTGGTGACGCCGGTGTTCAGTGGGTCGTACAGCGGGCTGTTCAAGTCATTCTTCGATGTCATCGACCGCGACGCGATCGAGGGCACGCCGACGGTGATCGCCGCGACCGGCGGCTCGGCCCGGCATTCGCTGATGCTCGAATACTCATTGCGCCCACTGTTCAGCTACCTGCACGCTCGAGTGGTGCCGACCGCGGTGTTCGCGGCCACCGCCGACTTCGGGTCCGATTCGGCGGGCACGTCACTCGGTGACCGGGTCGATCGGGCGGCCGGGGAGTTGATCTCGATGCTCGACGGGGTACCAGCGGCGCGCAAGGTCGATCCCTTCGACCTGCCGATGTCGTTCGAGCGGCTGCTAGCCCGCTGACCCCCGCGTCAGGCGGCGAGCTTGGGCAGGTCCTCCGGGCGCGGCGGATCACCCGGCGCCCGCGGCGACAGCTCCACGACCAGCATCGCTACCAGCATCAGCGCCCCACCGACCCCGATCCGGATCGACAGCGGCTCGCCGAAGAAGGCGATCGCCAGTCCGGCGGCCCAGACCGGCTCGGTGCACATGATGATCGCCGCCCGCGAGGCCGGCAGGTGGGCCTGCGCCCAGGACTGGATGATCATCGCCAGCGCGCCGGATACCACGGCCATGTAGATCACCGCCAACCAACTGCCGGTGCCGGTGATGACCTGGATTCCGCCGGGCGCGGCGGTCACGATGCAGACGGCCGCGGTGGTGATTACCTGAACCGCGGCCAGCCCGACGGCCTCGGACCCGGTCGACCAGTGACCGAGCCCGACGATGTGCAGCGCGTACAGCAGTGCCGAGAACAACGTGACGCCCTCGCCCAGCCCGACCGAGAATCCGTTCAGCGACATCACCGCCAGCCCGAGGCAGGCAAGTCCGGCGCCGACCCACCAACGCGCCGTGATTCGTGTCTTGAGCAGAATGACCCCACAGACAGGGGTCAACACCACATACATTCCGGTGATGAACCCGGAGATGCTGGCTGAGGTATGGCCGAGCCCAATGGTCTGGGCTATCTGGGCCACGCCGTACAGGGCGCCGAGCAGCACCCCGCGGATCAGCGCCGTGCGGGACAGCCGGCGGATCGCGGGGAAGAACACCACCGCCATCAGCAGCGCGGCGAGGGCGAATCGCTGGGCCAAGAAATCTATCGGAGTGACCTGTGCCAAGAGCTTCTTGGTCAGCGGGAACGATGATCCCCAGGCGACCGCGACCAGCAGCAAACCCACCAGCGCGAGCTTGGCCTGCCGGTCTGTGGTGGGTGCAGCGGTTTCGTTGACGGACACGTTCGCTGATGCTGCCAGAGGCCACGTGCAACCCCCAAGCCGTTCGGGCCCGTCTGTCTCCCGTGATGAGCACCCAGCCGGGCACGCGCCGTGGCGATGACAGCGGCGCAGGACGCCGAATTCGCCGCGTATTTCACGGCGCGCAGGGATCACGCCCGGCGAATCGCCTATCTGCTGACCAGCGATTGGCACAAGGCCGACGATCTCGCTCAGATCGCATTCGTCAAGCTCTACGGTGCCTGGGGCCGGATCCGGGACCACCGCGCGCTCGACGCCTACCTGCGCTCGTGTCTGGTCCGCTCGGTGGTCGACGAATCGCGACGACCGTGGCGCCGGGAGCGGACGCTCGAGGTGCTGCCGGAGAACCCGGACCTCGACGCGTCGGATATCGCCGGTCTGGTGAGCGACCGGGAGCTGCTTCGGCAGGGGCTCGCCCTCATCCCGCCGGGGCAGCGCGCAGTTCTGGTGTTGCGATACTTCGAAGGCTTGGATGTGGCGGCGGCGGCGGCCGCGCTCGGCTGCTCGGAAGGCAATGTGAAGAGTCAGACCGCCCGCGGTCTCGCCGCGCTGCGGTCAGCGATCCAGGGCCTGGGCATCGCGGGACCAGGGCAGTACGGCGGTGATCAGCAATGAGTGATGAGCAGCGGGACCTTCCCGAGATGGGTCGTCCGGTAGGTGAACTCGGAGCGGCCTTCGCCTCCCTGGTCGAGGGAGCGCCCGACTCTGAACTCTCGGCGCTCGGCGTGCTGGCGGCCGCCCGGCGGCGGCCCGAACGCGCCCGCCGCGGTTGGGTGATCGGGGTCTCGGTGGCCGCCGCGCTGGCCGCCGTGACCTCGGTCACAGCAGTGGTGGTGAATGCCGTCTCGCAGACAAGTGAGAGCGCCACCTCGGCGCTGGCCACGACGGCGACGTCTGCCTCGGCCGCTGCCGCCGGCTCCGCGGCGATCGCGCAGCCCAACGCAGCCGATTCGGCCGGCGTCCGCGCCGACCAGGGGACAGCCGCGGCCGGCGCACCGCCGGGCTCGCCTTCGCCGGAGCGGGACAGTGCGGCGTCGTCGGCGTCGGCCTGCGCCGCGTCGGCGCTGACCCCCCGCCTGGTGACGATCGTGTTTGCCCAGATACCCGGGCTCGAGGGCCCGGTGCCGTTGACCACCGACTGCGTTCCGTTGCCGCTGATGGGTGGATCGTTCCTGGCCATCGGGGATGAGTCCAACCTGCCCCTCCAGGTCCTCGTCTTCGCGAAGGACCCGGGAATCTGTGCACGCCAGACCTGCACCACGGTGCCCGGCGGCTCGGCGCAATCCCGGCCGTTCGGCGCCGGCGGATTCGAGGTCATCACACCGACCGCGGCCGGCGGTGCCATCGTGCTCGATGCGGCCTCGACTGTCGACTTGGCGGGAACGGTGACCGGCCCCCCGATGCTGACCATGGAACAGCTGATCACGCTCGGCCAGGCGCTGGCCGCGGCGCTGTAGATCCCGTGGGTGCCGGGGTTCGCCGGCACGCCGGCCGACCGGGCACCTGGAGGCTGGAAGAATGAGCGGGTGACCAAGACTGTCGTGCAGAACGTGCTGGCCAACCGCTACGCCTCGCCGGAGATGGTGGCCATTTGGTCGCCGGAGAACAAGGTCGTCGCCGAGCGGCGGCTCTGGCTGGCGGTGCTTCGCGCGCAGTCACGGCTCGGCCTGGCCCTGACCGATGGTGTACTGGCCGACTACGAGGCCGTGATCGACACCGTCGACCTGGCGTCCATTGCGGCGCGCGAGCGGGTCACCAAGCACGATGTGAAGGCCCGGATCGAGGAGTTCAATGCCCTCGCCGGACATGAGCAGGTGCACAAGGGGATGACCAGCCGGGACCTGACCGAGAACGTCGAGCAGGCGCAGATCCTGCAGTCGCTGACCCTGGTACGCGACCGTGCGGTCGCCGTGCTGGTCCGCCTGGGCAGGCGGGCCGCCGAGTACAGCGACCTGGTGATCGCCGGGCGCTCGCACAATGTGCCGGCGCAGGCGACCACCCTGGGTAAGCGGTTCGCCTCCGCCGCCGACGAGATCATGCAGGCCTACCTGCGGATCGAGGAGTTGCTCCGCCGGTACCCCCTCCGCGGGATCAAGGGTCCGGTCGGTACCTCTCAGGACATGCTGGATCTGCTGGTCTCACCGCAAGCCCTGGATCAGCTGGAAAGCGATGTGGTGCAGGAGGTCTCGGGCACCGCGCGGGTTCTTACCAGTGTCGGTCAGGTGTATCCGCGCTCGCTCGATTTCGAGGTGCTGTCGGCCCTGGTCCAGGTCGCCGCCGGGCCGGCCTCGTTCGCCACCACGGTCCGGCTGATGGCCGGCGCCGAGTTGGCCACCGAAGGGTTCCAGCCGGGTCAGGTCGGTTCGTCGGCGATGCCGCACAAGATGAACGCGCGCTCGTGCGAGCGGGTCTGCGGGCTGGCCGTCATCCTGCGCGGGTACGCGTCGATGGCCGCGGAATTGTCCGGGGCGCAATGGAACGAGGGCGACGTCTTCTGCTCGGTCGTGCGCCGGGTGGCGCTGCCGGACGCGTTCTACGCGATCGACGGGCTCTTCGAGACGTTCCTGACGGTGCTCGACGACTTCGGCGCCTATCCCGCGGTGATCGAGCGAGAACTGCAGCGCTATCTGCCGTTCCTGGCCACCACGAAGGTGCTCATGGCCTCGGTGCGGGCCGGGGTGGGGCGCGAATCGGCACACGAGGCGATCAAGGAACATGCGGTCCGCGTGGCGCTGGCCATGCGCGAATCGGGTCAGGCCAGCAACGACCTGCTGGATCGGCTGGCGGGGGATTCGCGGATCCCGTTGACCCGCAGCGAGTTGGACGACCTGCTGGCCGACCCGTTGTCGTTCACCGGCGACGCCGGTCGGCAGATCGCCTCGATGATCAAGCAGATCGACGCGGTGGCGGCCGCCCACCCGGAAGCGGCTGCGTATGCCCCTGGGTCGATCCTCTGAATCGGCCGGTGGCTGATTTGGGGCACCGGTGTAGTGGGACACCGGCGTTGAACCGCGAATACTGATCAGATCGAGAATTCGATCCGACAAGGCTCACTCGAATCGGTATCGGTCGCAGTTCGAAAACTCCGCCATTCGGTCACCAAAAGTTACTGAGAACGGGCTAAAGTCTTCCTTGCCAGCATTGTCGGCGTCCATTGGCTTCAAAAGCGGGCCAATCACCGGGAGCGAGTGAACATCTCATGCGTGAAGACAGCAGCCTTGCACGACGTCGGTTGATTCGTGGCATCGCGGCAGCGGCGCTGATGGCGGGGTCGTTGCTCGCGCTGGAGCTTCCGGCTACGGCGGCGATTCCGGATGCTTCCCGGGCCGTGGCCTACGCCCCTAACCCCTACAGCAGTAACCCCTACAGCACCACTCCGTCGACGTCGACGACGAGTACCACGCCGACGACGTCCACGACCAGTACCACTGAGACGACGCCGACAACGTCGACGACCAGTACCACTGAGACGACGCCGACAACGTCGACGACCAGTACCACTGAGACGACGCCGACGACGTCGACGACCAGTACCACGGAGACGACGCCGACGACGTCGACGACCAGTACCACGGAGACGACGCCGACGACCGGCACCACCGAGACCTCACCCACGTCGTCGACGACTTCCACGTCGATCAGCGTTTCGTCGCAGAGCTCCACGGTGAGCTCGCCGACGACATCCTCGTCGACCAGCGTGTCGGGGACGAGCTCCAGGGTCACCTCCGCCACGGCCACCTCCGTGCTCGGGCTGGCATCGACGGGCAGCAGCATTCCCCCGGTTCTGCCCTGGCTCGGCCTGCTCAGCGTGCTGATCGGCAGCGCCATCCTGGTCCTCACCCGCCGCCGGGGCGCCCACCGCTGAGCGGAGATTCCGCGATCGTGCGCCGCAGTCTGGTCGTGCAGACTTCGGCGGGCGGTGAAGGATGATCCCGCGTATGACGTCCAACGAGAGTGCTTCCGCCCTGATCGCGACTGTTCAGGAGCAGGAAGCGCGCCTGCAGTTCATCCATTTCACCAACGACGATGCGTGGCAGCTTGGTGGGCTGCTGGTCGACCTCGCTCGTGAGTCCGCAGCGCCGGTGGTCATCGACATCCGGCGAAACGGCCAGCAGCTGTTCCACTACGCGCTGCCCGGCACCAGCGCTGACAATGACTCCTGGGTCGAACGCAAATGTGCCGTGGTGAACCGCTTCGGGCACTCTTCCTATCTGGTGGGGCTGCGATATCGGCTGGCCGGAAGATCACTCGACAATCAGCCCTGGCTCGATCCGCGGCTGTACGCCGCGCACGGCGGCGCCTTCCCGATCACCGTCGTCGGCGTCGGGGTCGTGGGAACCGTTGCGGTATCGGGTCTTCCGCAAGAGGACGATCACCAGATGCTGGTGGACGCGATCGAGCGCTTCCTGAGCTAGAGATTGGTGTTGTCGGTCGCCATGGTCGTCGGATCGGGCAGTTTCGCGGCGCCCTGGCCGGTGGTCGAGGCTTCCGGGCAGGTCGCGCCGAGCGTGTAGGCGGTCATCGACAGCGAGCCGGCCGCGTAACCGTCGATCAGCACGTCCGCCGGTTTCGCGGCCGCTTGGGCCAGCCCGGCGAGGTAGGCCAGCGGCAAGAAATGGTCGGGCGTTGGCACCGCGGACCGGTAGTCGCGGTGGTCCTGCAGCCGCAGCAGCGACGCCGGGTCGCCGGTCATCAGCTCGCGGGCGCTGTCATCGAACCGGCGCGCCCAGTCAAAACCGGCATCCGGCTGCCGAAAATCGACCCGGCCCAGGTTGTGCACCACGTTGCCGCTGCCGACGATGAGTACCTGGGACTCGCGGAGCGCCGCGAGCTTGGCCCCCAGGTCCAGGTGGTACTGCAGCGGCTTGTCTGCATTGATCGAGAGCTGCACCACCGGGATATCGGCGTCCGGGAACGCATGGACCAGGACCGACCAGGTTCCGTGGTCGATACCCCAGCTGTCCACGTCGCACCCGACCCAGGTCGGTTTGACCACCTCTGCCACCTCGTCGGCCAGTTCAGGCAGCCCGGGCGCCGGGTAGCTCAGGTCGAACAGTTCCTGCGGAAACCCATAGAAATCGTGGATTGTCCGCGGATGGGGCATCGCGGTGATCGCCGTCGCGTTGATGTACCAGTGCGCCGAGATGACCAGGATGGCTCGTGGCTTCGGGACCGATGCGCCGAACGTGTTCCAGGCCTTGGTGTACCGGTTGCGTTCGAGGGCATTCATCGGATTGCCGTGGCCGATGAAAGCCGCGGGCATCAGAACTTCGGACATCTGGCTCCCACGGTAGGACCGGCGAGCCGCGGTGAATCGTGGCGGCGACTGGTGGCACACCAGTATGCGTGATGGCCCCGATCGCTTAGCCGGAGGGGTGACCGGCCCGCCGATCCTGGCCGCTCAGCCCCGATTCGGGCGTGTGTTTAGCTGGACGCCCGCCACCACTGAGGAGTTCGTTCGTGCCGAAGACCATCAAGGTTGCGCTGGCAACGCCATTGGACGCCGACCTGCGACACCTGATCACCGACGTCGATCCGTCCGTTGAGCTGCTGGTCGACGACGAGCTGTTGCCGCCGCAGCGGTTCCCCGGCGATCATGACGGCGACCCCGACTTCCGTCGCTCGCCCGGGCAACTCAGGGACTTCGAGCAGCTGCTGGCCGCGGCCGATGCGTTCTACGGAATCCCGGACGTGAACCCCACCATGCTGGGACCGGCGGTTCGAGCGAACCCCGGCCTGCGCTGGGTTCAGACGATGGCCGCCGGCGGCGGAGCCCAGGTCAAGGCGGCCGGGCTGACTGCCGACGAGTTGGCGCGGGTCGTGTTCACTACATCGGCGGGGGTGCACGGTGGGCCATTGGCCGAGTTCGCCCTGCTCGGCGTGCTGGCCGGGGCGAAGGACCTGGCCCGCTTACGGCGGCAGCAGGCGGATCGGGACTGGCCGGAGCGCTGGCTGATGAAGCAGGTGCACGACCAGACCGTGCTGGTGGTCGGGCTCGGCGGAATCGGGGCGGAGACGGCCCGGTTGCTCAAGGCGTTCGGAGCGACCGTTCTGGGCGTCAAGCGGCACGCCGAACCGGTCGACTGCGTCGACGAGGTACACCCGGTCGAGGCTTTGCCGGAGCTGGTCGCCAGGGCCGATGCGATCATCTTCACCCTGCCGGGGACCGCCGCGACCAACGGCCTCTACGGCGCCGAACTGATCGCGGCCACTAAACCAGGAGCGGTGATCGTCAATGTCGGCCGAGGCACCGTCATCGACGAGCCGAGCCTGATCTCCGGTTTGCAGTCGGGGCGGCTGTCGTCGGCGTTCCTGGACGTGGTCGCGGTCGAGCCGCTGCCCACGGATTCGCCCCTGTGGGCGATGCCCCAGGTCGTCATCTCGCCGCACAACGCGGCGTTGAGCACGCGCGAGGACCGGCGGATCGCCGAGCTGTTCGCGAAGAACCTGCGACTGTTCATCGACGGCGGCGAGCTGATCAACGTCGTCGACACGGTCCAGTTCTACTGAGGCCGCCCAGGAATACCGACCCGCCGGCTGATCCCGCTCGGCCACCAGGTCCGCCTGTCCAGGTCAAGGGCCAACGCGGGGACCAGCAGCGTGCGCACCAACAACGTGTCCAGCAAGACGCCGAACGCGACGATGAAGGCGATCTGGGCCAGGAACAGGATCGGGATCACCGACAGGGCGGCGAAGGTCGCCGCCAGCACCACACCGGCGCTGGTGATGACGCCGCCGGTGACCCGGAGCGCGGTCAGCACGCCCTCTCGTGGGCCGGCCCGGAGCACCTCCTCGCGCGCCCTACTCATCAGGAAGATCGAATAATCTACGCCAAGCGCGACCAGGAAGACGAAGCCGAACAGCGGAACTGCCGGGTCGGAGCCGGGGAAGTTGAAGACGTGATTGAACATCAGCGCGGATACCCCGAGTGCGGCTCCGAACGACAGCACGGTGGCGAAGACCAGCAACAGCGGGGCGACCAGCGACCGAAGCAGCAACGCCAGCACGAGAAATACCACCACCAGCACGATCGGGATGATGACGCCCAGGTCGCGCGCGGCGATTTCGGTGGTGTCGACCTGCCTGGCCACAGTGCCGCCCACCAGCGACTCGGGCGCTGCCGCATGGGCGAGGTTCCGAATGTCCCGGACGGCCTGTTTCGCGTCTGCGGTGCTGCTGAGGGTGACCTGCACCTCGAGCAACGTGTTCACCACCATCGGTCGCCCGGTCTGCCGGTCGGCCTTGAACGACACCGAGTCGACCGACGCCAACCCCTCGACCGCGACCTTGACCGCAGCGCCGGTACTTTCTGTGGTGATGATGACCACGGGGTCGCCCACCAACCCGGAGAAGTGCTGGGCAAGCACCTCCTGGCCGGTCACCGAGTCGGTGGGGTTGAGGAACGTCTCCTGGACGCTGGTACCGGACGCTTTCAGGGTCGGCACGGCGAGGCACGCGAGGACCAGCAGGACTGAGGTGGCGATCCAGATCTGTCGCGGCCGACGCCCGACCCAATCGGCGATGCCGGCCCAGAATCGATGGTCGCCGGCGGTGGACTGCCCGGCCGCATGGCGGCCGGGACTCTCCGCCACCGCCGGGTGCTTGGGCACCCGGGGCCAGAACAGCCAACGGCCACCCAGGAGCAGAGCGGGCAGCAATGTGGTGGCCGCCAATGCCGCGGAGGCGATGCCGATCGCGCCGACGGGGCCCAACGAGCGATTGGTCGCCAGGTTGCTGAACAGCAGGCAGAGCAGGCCGATGATGACCGTTCCGGCGCTGGCCGCGATCGGCTCGATGCAGCCACGCCACGCCGCGATCATGGCCGGCCGGGGCTTCTCGTGCCGGGTCAGCTCTTCACGGTACCGGGCTACGAGCAACAGGCCGTAATCGGTGGCCGCGCCGAGCACCAGGATCAACAGGATGCCCTGGGACTGGCCGTTGAGCACGATGACGTCGGAATCTGCCAGCCAGTAGACGATCCCGCCGGCCAGGGCCAGCGCGCAGACCGAGTTGAACAGAACAATGAACGGCAGTACCACCGCGCGGTAGACCAGCACCAGAATGCTGAGCACCACGATCAGGGTGACCAGCAGCAGGATGCTGTCGATGCCGCCGAAGGCCGCGGAAAGGTCGGCGGTCAGTCCGGCCGGTCCGGCGACGTGCGAGGTGGCTCCGGGACCGGCGACTGCACTCGCGCCGGACCGGAGTTGGGCGACGATGTCGGTCAGCGGGCGATCGCCGTTCGTGTCGATGGTGGTGACCGTGGTCGACAGCGCCACGACCGCGAGCAGCGAGGTGCCGTCCTTGGAGACGACCGGAACGATCGGCGCCTGGGTGAAGGCGCTCAGCGTGGTGCCTCGGACGGGCAGCTGCGGCAGCGACCCGACGAATGCCTGCCAGCCGGCGAGCTGATCCGCCGTGGGGGCGGCGGCGTTGAACACCACGAACGCAGGCAGGCTGCGGTCCTCGGAGAACTGGGCCTGGGCAGCGGTGGTCTTCACCGACTCGGCGCTGCTCGGCAGCGCGGTGGCCTGATTGTTCGTCTGCACGCTGGAGAGCCCGCCGACCTTCGGGCCACCGACGGCGGCCACCGCCAGCCAGATGGCGATCACGCCCAGGCCGATGAACGCCCGCCCGACCGACCTGGGGGTGCGGTTTGTCTTCGGGGTGACTGAATTCGGCATAGTGGTCGGGCTCCCTGCAGGCGGCGATTGCTGGCTTGATCATCGCCGATGCCAGTGGTGGGAGTGCTGCTACCCTCTGCCGCCCCGACTGTTATCACTCCTCTACCCTCAGTGCGGGCCCAATCAGCCGGCCCAGACGCGAGGAGAACCCATGACGGCCGCCAATCCGCTGAGTGAGCGATCGGAGCTGCCGTTCGAGCTCCCGCCGTTCTCCCGCATTCATCTGGACGACTACCGGCAGGCCTTCGCGGACGGGATGTCCGCACGGCTGGCCGAGATCGAGACGATCGTCGCGAACCCCGATCCGCCCACCTTCGCCAACACCATCGAGGCGATGGAAGGTAGCGGTCGGCTGCTGCACCGCACCAGCATCAGCTTCTTCAACGTGCTCTCGTCCAACGGCACCCCGGATTTCCTGGCACTCGAAGCCGAAGTGTCGCCGCAGCTCACCGCTCACTACGACGCGGTCAGCCTCAATCCCGAATTATTCGCCCGAATCACCGCGGTCCACCAGCACCGGTCCCAGACCGGCCTGCAACCGGCGGCGATCCGGCTGGTCGAGCGCTACCACCGGGACTTCGCCCGGTCCGGCGCCCAACTGTCGGCGGACGACGCGGCGACGATGCGGGACATCAACCAGCAGCTCTCGGTACTCGCGACAACCTTCGGTCAGAATCTGCTGGCAGGCACCCGCGCGGCGGCCGTGCTGGTCACGGACGCGACCGAACTCGACGGGCTGAGCACCGAGGATGTCGACGCCGCCGCCGAACAGGCCGCCGAAGCCGGCCAGCCCGGAAAGTACCTGATTCCGCTGGTACTGCCGACCGGCCAGCCCTCGCTTGCTCGCCTGACCAACCGTTCGCTGCGCCAACGAATCCATGAAGCCTCGGTGGGCAGGGCGTCGGCCGGTCAGTACGACAACGGGCCCATCGCCATCAAGATCGCCAACCTGCGTGCGCGCCGCGCCCGGCTCCTCGGCTTCGGCACTCATGCCGACTTCGTCGCCGCCGACGGCACCGCCAAGACCTCGGCGGCCGTCGATGAGCTGCTGTCCCAGCTCGTTCGGCCGGCCGTGGTCAACGCCAGGGCCGAGGCCGCCCGGATGTCCGAGCTCGCCGGCCGCGATGGCATACAGCTGGCGGCCTGGGACTGTGCGTTCTACTCCGAACGCATTCGCGCCGAGAACTACAGCGTCGACCGCGCCGCTCTGCGGCCATATCTCGAACTGAACCGGGTGCTCCAGGACGGTGTCTTCTACGCCGCCACACAGTTGTATGGGATCACCTTCGAACTCCGCGAGGATCTGGCCGGGTACCACCCGGACGTCCGGGTCTTCGAGGTGGAGGATGCGGACGGCCACAGCCTCGGCCTGTTCCTGTTCGACCCGTTCGCCCGCGACACCAAGCGTGGCGGCGCCTGGATGAACACGTTCGTCGACCAGAGTGAGCTGCTCGGCCAACGCCCGATCGTGGTGAACAACATGAACGTGACCAAACCAGCCCCCGGCGAGCCCGCGTTGCTCACCACGGACTCGGTCCGCACCCTGTTCCACGAGTTCGGGCACGCCCTACACGGGCTGTTCTCGCAGGTCCGGTATCCGCGATTCTCCGGAACGTCGGTGCCGGGTGACTTCGTCGAGTACCCATCGCAGGTCAACGAGATGTGGCAGTGGTGGCCGCAGGTGCTCGGCAACTACGCCTTTCATATTGAAACCGGCGAGGCACTGCCGGTCGAGGTGGTCGAGCGGATCACCGCGGCCGAACTCTGGGGTGCGGGTTTCGCCACCGTCGAATACCTCGGCGCCACGCTGCTCGACCAGGCCTGGCATCGGATCTCGGCGGAGCAGGTGATCACCGACGCCCAGGCCTTCGAGCGCGAGGCACTCGAGAAGGCAGGGCTGGGCTGGGATCTGGTGCCGCCGCGCTACCGGACGACCTATTTTCAGCACATCTTCTCCGGCGGCTACTCGGCCGGCTACTACTTCTACATCTGGGCGGAGGTGCTGGACGCCGACACCGTCGAATGGGTCAACGCCAGCGGCGGTCTGACCCGCGAGAACGGTGACATCCTGCGCGGCAAATTGCTCGCGATCGGCGGCGAGCACGACCCGATGGAGGCCGTGCGGTCCATTCTCGGTCGCGATCCGGTCATCGGTCCGCTGTTGCGCAGGCGCGGGCTGGTCAGCTGAAGATCCGGAAGGATTCTTCTCGGTGAGCGAGAAGATGCCTACCGGATTTGTCGACCACCCGACAAGCGCCGGCCGAGCGCAGATTTCGCGCGTACTAACCTCAACCGGTGACCACCCTGGAACAACTGCACCATCTGGCCTCCGGCAAGGTGCGCGACCTGTACGCGATCGACGACGAACTGCTGCTGCTGGTGGCCACGGACCGGATCAGCGCGTACGACCATGTGCTGCCGTCCTCGATTCCGGACAAGGGCCGGATTCTCACCGCGATGAGCGTCTTCTGGTTCGAACTGCTCGCCGATGTGGTGCCCAACCATGTGGTCGCGGTCGAGGACGAGCGGATTCCCGCCGAGGTCCGCGGCCGGGCGCTGCTGGTCCGGCGCCTGCACATGGTGCCGGTCGAGTGTGTGGCTCGTGGCTACCTGACCGGATCGGGGCTGATCGACTACCGGCGCTCGGGGGCGGTGTGCGGGGTACCCCTGCCCGGTGGGCTTGTCGAATCCTCGAAGCTGCCGGCGCCGATCTTCACCCCGGCGACCAAGGCCGATCTGGGCGCGCACGACGAGAATGTCAGTTTCGAGGCGGTCGCGGAAACCGTCGGGTTGCAGCGCGCCGCGGAACTGCGGGAGCTGACCCTCAGGATTTACGACACCGCCGCGACCCATGCCGCCAGCAAGGGCATCATCCTGGCGGACACCAAGTTCGAGTTCGGGACAATCGGCCTCACCGTCGGTGGACCGGCCGGCGGTGAACTGATCCTCGGCGACGAGGTGCTCACGCCGGATTCGTCGCGGTTCTGGCCGGCCGATCAGTATGTCGAGGGCCGCGTTCAGTCGTCCTTCGACAAGCAGTACGTGCGGGACTGGCTGACCTCCGCAGCGTCCGGATGGGACCGCACCGCCGATCGGCCGCCGCCGCCGCTCCCTACCGCCGTCGTCGATGCCACCCGCAACCGCTATGTCCAGGCATATGAGCGAATTTCGGGGCGTTCATTCGCTGATTGGATCGAGTAGAAGCCTGAATCTTCGATTGCCGAACCCATCCGGGATCTTGGCGACCATTTGGCAACGGCGTGCAACCCTACACCGATAAGATTCGTCATCTCGGGTGTCATCCGGTGTCGTATCCATGCATCTCCGGGAAAAATCGGCGAGGGGGAGACCATGTTCTCAGTTCGGACAAATCGGCCGGTGCGCGCTTGGCTGGCAGCCGTTGCCGGGGTGGGATTGCTGGCGGCGTGCTCGGGCGGCGGCACGGCAGAGGTGGACCAGGGCGGCGGTGGCGGGAGCGGCTCGCCGACCACGTCGAGTTCGTACTACAGCCCGCTGCAGGAATACTTGAGCCCCTCGGCGGCGCAGGGGATGACCAACGAGGACTTTGCCGCGAAGGACAAGCAGGTTCAGGAGCTGATTGCGCCCTGCATGCAAAAAGAAGGTTTCGAATACACGCCCTTCGTGTATCCGAACTCCTCGACGATCCTCGGACCTGATCAGGGCATGCAGGGACGCGACTACGTCGCCAAGTACGGCTACGGAATCAGCACCTATGACATGGCCACGGCGACCAGCAGCAGCAGCGACATCGTCGACCCGAACCAGGCGATCGTCGAGGCGATGGGTAAGGGAGAGCAGGAAGCGTACTACGCCGCGCTGTACGGCCAGGGCATGTCGGGGGGCTTTTCCTCGGCAGCCGCACCCGTCGCGGAGACCGCGGCCGAGCCGTCGGCCGCGACCACCGTTGCCGGGGCGACCGCCGTTTCCGAGTCTTCGTCCACCGACACCGCCGCAGCCGACAGTTCCGTGCTTGATCCCGGAGTCGCCGGCTCGAGCTCCGCAGGCGATGCCAAGCCGAGCGATCAGCTGCCGCCGCTCGCGGATCAGGGCTGCTACGGCAAGGCGCAGGCCGAGGTCTACGGAGATCAGATGCAGGGCGGCAACGGCGGTGCCGACGCCCAATTCCAGGACATGTGGGACGCCTTCAACTCGTTGTACACCAACATCGACAAGGACCCGAGGTTGGTGGCGGTGGTGGGCGCCTGGGTCGGCTGCATGTCCGACGCCGGGTACCCGGGATTCACCAAGATCCAGGACTCGATGGATCAGGTCAATCAGCGCTGGGGTGACCTGAACGGCTATCAGTATCAGAGCTCGGATGGCAGCGGCGGCGGCGCTGTGGCCGTGGCGACGGTCGAGGCACAGACGGGCGCCCCGACCGTCCCCGATCCGGTCGCCGTCACCGCCTTCCACGACTACGAGATCAAGATCGCGCTGGCCGATTTCGACTGCAAGGCGGCCGGAAACTATGAGGCCAAGTACGACGAGGTCCGAATCGAGCTGGAGAAACAGTTCATCACCGACCATCAGGATGAACTGAACCAGTACCGCGATCTGATGAACACTGGGGGCGGCTGATGGCCGCAGGCCGCAACAGTCGCCGGAGCATCCTGATCGTCGCCGGTATCGCGGTGCTCACGGCCACCGGCGGGTTCCTGGCCGCGCAGCTGATTGTTTCCCCCGCGGACGCCGCCGCCCGTACCGCGGCGCCACCGGCCGCTCCGATCACCGTGCCGATCGAGCGCAAGGCCCTGGATTCGGCGATCGTCACCCGTGGAGATATCGCCTTCACCGGGTCGGTCCAGGTCACCATCTCGGCGGGCGGAACCGGTGCGGCCGCGGCCGTCGTCACCGGCCGGGTGCCGGAGCTCGGCTCGGTGGTCGAGAACGGCACCGTCCTGCTCGAGGTGACCGGGCGTCCGGTGCTTGCCCTTTCGGGTGAGCTCCCGACGTACCGGAGCCTGGCCCCGGGCAGCAGCGGGCCGGACGTGGAACAACTTGAAGCGACCCTGGCCGGGTTGGGCTACGACCCGGGCCCGCAGGACAAGGTGTATGACGCGGCAACCGGGGCGGCTGTGGCCAAGCTGTATTCGACCGTCGGCTATGCGGCGCCGCAGCCAAGTGAGGAGGTTCGAGCCGCCCTGGCCGGAGCGCAGGCCTCCGTGACAACGACGGCGCAGGCCGTGACCGACGCCCAAAAGGCGCTCAGCGATGCCGGCAGGGGTCCTGCGCAGTCCGAGCGGCTGCGCCTGCAGGGCGATGTCGACGCCGCCCAGGCCAGCTACGACCAGGCCAAGGTCACTCCTGGACCGGCGAACCCGGCCGCGGTCGACGCGGCGACCAGGAACGTGACTGCCGGGAACGATTACCAGGCGTATGTCGGTCAGAACCTGCAGGCGGCCATCGATCAGAACTGGGCGAACCTTGCCGACTGGCAGGCTGCGGCAATCAAGGCCGCTCAGGGGGTTGTCGACGCGCAGGCCGCGTTGGACGCCGCAAACCACGGCGGGCCGCCCAGCTCGAGCGCCATCGCCGCGGCGAGGAATCAGTTGGATATCGCCAAGGCCACCCGCGATGAGGCGCTCAAGCCTGCCGACACCACTGTTCAACAGCAGGCGCTGACGGCTGCGCAGAGTGCGGCCACCGATGCGACCACGGCGCTGACCGCCGCGCAGGCGGCCGCGGGCACCCCGTTACCGGCCCAGGAAGTGGTCTGGCTCGCGAACATGCCGCGGCGGATCGACGAGGTGCTGGTCAGCCGCGGGTCGGTGGTGGACGGCGCGGTGCTGACGGTGTCCGGCGCTGATCTGTCGATCACCGCCCATGTCAGCGCGGAGGAGGCGGGCCTACTCACCGAGGGACTGACGGCCGACCTGACGGTTCCCGGGATCGGCCAGATCAAAGCGGTGATCTCGAAGATCGGCGGCGCCGCGCCCGCCGTTGATCCGCCGGCGGACGGTTCCCCCGCGCCGACGGGCACGCAGGTGGTGTTGCAACCGAAGGACGTTACCAACGAACAGGCTCAGAAGATGCGCGGAGCCAACGTCAAGGTCACTATTCCGGTGGCGAGCACGACCGGTGAGGTCCTGGTAGCGCCGGTGGCGGCGCTGTTCTCCGATGATCAGGGAACGCCGCGGGTCGAGGTGATGCAGCCCGACGGCAAGACCCGATTCCAGCCGGTCACGCTCGGTCTGTCCACCGGCGGTGAGGTGGAGGTGAAGCCGATCGGCAGCGACGGAAAGGATCTGCAGGTGGGGTCGGACTCGCTGGACAAGGGCTCCCTGGTCGTGGTCGGCCGATGAGTGAACCGGCTGGCGGTGAGGTGGCGCCGGTGGCCAATGTCGTGGAGTTGATCGACCTGCATCGCTCGTTCCCGGGGCCGCCGGAGGTGCTCGCCGTTCGGGGGATCAACCTCACCATCGAGGCGGGGGAGTACCTGTCGATAGTCGGCCCCTCCGGGTCCGGGAAATCGACATTGCTGCACGTTTTGGGCCTGCTCGATCGGCCGACCGCGGGCACCTACCTGCTCGACGGGGTGGACGTGGCGAAGATGAGCGAGGGTAGCCGGGCCGGGATGCGCGGCGGGCGGATCGGGTTCGTCTTCCAGGCTTTCCATCTCCTCGCGTCGAGATCGGTGATTGACAACGTGATGCTGGCGATGGTCTATCAGCACGTGCCGCGGCGAGAGCGGCGGCGGCGCGCCACCGAGGCCCTGGAACGGGTCGGCCTCGCGACGCGAATCGATTTCGCCCCCGGCAACCTGTCCGGCGGAGAACGGCAGCGGGTCGCGATCGCCCGTGCGCTGGTCGGCCGGCCGTCATTGCTGCTGGCGGACGAGCCGACCGGAAACCTGGATCAGGCGAACGCGTCGAGCGTGCTGGACCTGTTCGACGACCTGCATACCGATGGGATCACGATCGCGGTGATCACCCACGACGAGCATGTGAGTGCCAGGGCCGAGCGTCAGGTGCGGATTACCGATGGCGAGCTCGGTGTGTCATGAGCGAGCCTTGGCGAGCGAATAGTGGGCGTCATGAGATCAATCCGCGAGGAACGAGCGGAGAGATGTCATGAGCGAGCCTTGGCGAGCGAATAGTGGGCGTCATGAGATCAATCCGCGAGGAACGAGCGGAGAGATGTCATGAGCGAGCCTTGGCGAGCGAATAGTGACGAGGCAGGCCCGCGGGAGGTCGATGCCGATTCGTCGTGGCTGTTGACTGGGGACACCGAGGTCGAGTCGGGAACGGAGCAGGCATCCGCCGCAGAACCGGACGTCATCCCGGAACCCGAGCAGGTTGCTGAGCGGGCGACGGCCAAGGGCATCCGATCCCGCCTGCGGCTGGTCGACCTGGTCGACGAGTCGGTGCTGGGGATCAGCGCCAAGCCGGCCCGGCTGGTGCTGACCATGATGGGCACGGTTGTCGGCATCGCGGCCCTGGTCGCCACTTTGGGACTGGGACAGACCGCGGCGGGTCAGATCTCCCAGCGGTTCGACGCGGACGCCGCGACCAGGGTGGTGCTGGCGCCGAGCAATTCCCAGTCGACCCCCGACGGTGTGGCTCAGGCTGCGCTGCCCTGGGACGCGGCCGATCGGGTGCTGCGACTGGCCGGGGTCGCGGCGGCCGGCACATATTCGCAGGTGGACATCGGTACCAAACGGGTTTCCGGGGTGAACCTGCTCGATCCGTCCGGCTCGAACCTGCTGGACATCGCGGTGATTGCCGGATCGGCCGGTTTGCTGGATACCGAAGGCGGCACGGTTGTCGACGGTCGCTTCTTCGATGCCGGCCACGACTCGCGAGCCGATCCCGTGGTTGTGCTTGGTTCCACTGCGGCGTCCCGGCTGGCGATCAACCGGGTGGATTCCAGGCCCAGCATCTTCATCGGCGACACAGCCTTCGCCGTGATCGGCATCTATGACGGGGTGGGTCGGCGGGCGGACCTGCTGGATTCGGTGATCATCCCGAACGGAACAGCGGCCAAGTACTTCAACCTCGCGGCGCCCGCGGAGTTGGACATCCGGACGGTGGTGGGAGCGGCCCAGCAGGTCGGCGCCCAGGCACCGATCGCGGTGTCGCCGAATCAGCCGGAGTCGATTCGCGCCAGCGTGCCGCCCAAACCGGGCAAGCTCGGCTCGGCGGTACAGGGCGATGTGAACTCGCTGTTTCTCGCATTCGGCGGGGTGGCGTTGATCGTCGGCGGCCTTGGTATCGCCAATGTGACGCTGCTGTCGGTGATGGAACGGACCGGCGAGATCGGCCTGCGCCGAGCGTTGGGTGCGCGACGACGGCATATCGCCGGGCAGTTTCTCCTCGAGTCGGCCATCACCGGACTGCTTGGCGGGCTGATCGGGGCGGCACTCGGCATCGTTGCCGTGGTTGTGGTGTCGGCATCGAAGAACTGGACACCGATCCTCGATCTCCAGGTCGCGCTGCTCGCTCCCGCGGTTGGCGCCCTGATCGGTCTGCTCGCCGGGGCCTACCCGGCGATCAAGGCGGCCACCACCGAGCCGATCACGGCGTTGCGGCGGGCGGGCTGAGGGCCGGTTCGGCGTTGGCGATCGACCGAGGGTAATGGCAGGGCAGGACGACTGGCATGACCCGCCGGATCCGGTGCTCGCCACCGACCTGTCTTCCGTGCATCAATTGTCCGGATTGTCACCGCGTTGGCCAATGTCGACCGGGTGGAGGTGGCTCCGCCGAGAAGCGTGCTGACCTGCTCGATGAGCACTGGAACGCCCCTCGCAAGCGTCGCCCACACCACTTCGTGACTGGAATGCGAGCCGCCGCTTTGCCGAACTTGTGCGCGATCGCTTCGCGGGCCTGGAGTCGGCCCTCGGAGCGGCAGCCAATTCCAGAACCTTGTCGCGATTGGCCAGCTGAACGGCCGAGGGTCCAGGCCGGGCAGCGGCGACACACGCCGCAGCAGCCATTCGGTCTGCCGTGAGGCGCCGCCCGGGAGAAGATGAGGCGATAGCTGGAGACGAGGCGTCGGCTCGATCGCCAAATGGGGGTTGGACGACTGGATAGAGCGGTCACCGGATGGATGAAGGCCTGTACGAAAGCCTGCTGACCATTGGCTCGGTGCGCGAGCTCGCGCTCATCGACGACCTTGCGCCGGACATCCGCGGCGTCGAAGAAGCAGAACAGCCTGCAGTGCTCGCCCGTCACGTCCGGGAGGCGGTGCTGCGGCGGTTGGCGGCGACATCGAACGAGGATCGGCGCATCGCGCTGGTCAACAGCCTGCTGGCGCTGCTGGAAATGCCCGATGATGCCGTCGATGGTCAGGTTCGGCAGCTGCTCTCGCTGCTCACGCCGACTGGCCCAGGGATCGTCAGCAGGTCCCTCGTCAGGCCGAGTACCCCGTTGTCGGACGCGGCATTGCTGACCAACGCGCATGGTGAGCCGTCCTTCGGTTCGGAGTTGCGCTCGGAGTTGGACACCGCGGACCAGGTGGACCTGCTGTGCGCCTTCCTCAAATGGCAGGGGATCCGGGTGATCGCTGCTGAGCTTGCGCGGCTCAGGGAACGAGGCGTGCCACTCCGCGTCATCACCACGACCTACATCGGTGCGACCGAACGACTCGCCATCGAACGGTTGGTCCAGGAGTTCGGCGCCACGGTCAAGATCAACTACGACATCCTGGGCACCCGCCTGCACGCGAAGGCTTGGTTGTTCAGGCGCCGATCGGGCTTCGACACCGCTTATGTCGGTTCGTCGAACCTGTCGAAGCAGGCGCTGCTCGACGGCCTGGAATGGAACGTGCGACTGTCCAGGATCGCCACCCCGGCGCTCATCGAGAAGTTCCAGGCGACTTTCGAGACGTATTGGCACAACGACAATTTCGAGACCTATGATCCCGGTCGCGATGGTGATCGCCTCGACGATGCGCTCTCGGCGGCCTCGGGTCGCTCCACCTCCAGGGAGACGAACCTGCTGTCCGGTTTGGAGGTGCGACCCTATCCGTACCAGTCGGAGATGCTGGAAGCGCTGGCGGTGGAGCGGGCGGTTCATGGCAGGCATCGCAACCTCATCGTTGCCGCAACTGGTACGGGCAAGACTGTGGTGGCGGCCTTGGACTACAAGGCGCTTGGCCAAGCCACCACAACGACGCGGCCATCTCTGTTGTTCGTCGCCCACCGCCAGGAAATTCTGCGGCAGGCACAGCAGATGTACCGAGAGGTGTTGGGCGACGGGACCTTCGGCGAACTCTATGTCGACGGTCATCGGCCTGAGCGCTGGCAGCAGGTCTTTGCATCGGTCCAGTCACTGCACTCCTACGGCGTTGCGAAGATCCCTGCAAGCGCCTTCGACGTCGTCGTCATCGACGAATTCCACCATGCTGAGGCGTCGACCTACCGGCAGCTGCTGGACCACCTGAATCCGCACGAGCTGCTGGGCATGACGGCCACACCCGAACGTACTGACGGACAGGATGTCCGCTCGTTCTTCGACGGTCGCACGGCCTATGAACTCCGGCTCTGGGACGCCTTGGACCAGGGCCTGCTATGCCCATTCCACTACTTCGGCATCGCGGACGGGACCGACCTTTCCAGGATCCAGTGGACTCGGGGCAGGTACGACGCGACGGCCTTGGAGGGTCTGTACACCGGCAATGATGCCCGCGCCAAGATCGTTCTCAAGCAGTTGCGCGAGAAGGTCGGCGACGTCGGTGATATGCGCGCCCTCGGGTTTTGCGTCTCGATCGCCCACGCGGCCTACATGGCGCGCGTCTTCACCGGGGCGGGGATCCCGGCGATGGCGGTGACCGGCCAGACGCGCACCGCTGATCGTCGGCGAGCACTCGCGGAATTGCGGGAAGGCCGCCTCAAGGTCCTGTTCACCGCAGACCTTTTCAACGAAGGGGTGGACCTTCCTCAGGTCAATACCGTCCTGTTCCTCCGGCCGACCGAGAGCGCGACGATCTTTCTGCAGCAGCTCGGCAGAGGTCTGCGCCGGGCAGCGAACAAAGCGGTCCTGACGGTGTTGGATTTCGTCGGACACCAGAATGAGAAGTTTCGGTTCGATCTTCGATACCGAGCGTTGACCGGCAGTTCCCGCAAGGGTCTGGAACGAGACATCAACCATGGGTTTCCCTTCCTGCCGTCCGGCTCGCAGATCGTCCTCGACCGCGTCGTTCAAGATGCGGTCCTGGCCAACCTGAAAGGTCAGGTCAGCGGGCGCTGGAACTCGATCGTCAGTGATCTTCGAGCGCATGGTGACTGCTCGCTCGGCGACTTCATCAGCCAATCCGGTCTGGAGCTCGCCGACATCGTGAAGTCCGGCCGCAGCTGGACCCGGCTCCGGCGGGACGCGGGCCTTGCCACCAGGCGTGGCGACGATCTCGAAGACTCGCTGCTCAAGCGGGTGCGGGCGTTTGCCCATGTGGACGATCCGGAACGAGCCGAGGCCTACCTGGCGCTGCTGTCGAACAATCCGCTGCCGTACGAGAGGCTGGACACCGAGCATCAGTCCTACGCACGCATGCTGTTCTTTCTGCTATTTCCCGATGGTGGGGGATTCGCCGGCTTCGAGGACGGACTGGCCGCACTGACGGGTGAGTCGGCCGTTCGCGATGAACTCAGTGCGCTCATCGAGCTCGGTGTGGACCGCACCCGCCACCTCCCGCTGCGCGTGGATGGCCGCCTCGGTGCACTCACCGTGCGAGTGCATGCCCGCTACCAGCGAGAAGAGATTCTGGCGGCGCTCGGGCACGCGACACTTCGGCGCGTGCCCAGCCATTTCCGGGAGGGCGTCATGCGGAACGATCCACTGAATCTGGATGCTTTCTTCGTGACCCTGCGCAAGGCTGAGACGGACTTCTCGCCGACGACGATGTACCGCGACTATGCGATCGCCCCCCAACTCTTCCACTGGGAGAGCCAGTCCACGACATCGGCCGCATCGCCGACTGGGCAGCGCTATATCAACCAACGAAGTACCGGCTCAGAGATTTTGATCTTCAGCCGCGACAGCAAGCTCGACCCGCTCGGCACCATGGCGTACACATTCCTGGGGCTCGCGGAGTACGTCAGTCACAATGGTGATCGACCCATGGCGATCACCTGGCGTCTGGGGCGTGCGATGCCGGCTGACTTGTTCGCGCGGGCAAAGGTGGCGGGGTAGCAGGCATAACCGTAGTCAGGGCGTCCGGCCTCGACGGAGACAGCGTCGGGGACTCGCCTCGCCAACACCGCCCGAGGGGCATGTCCGCCGGCTACTGGCAGGGTGCCATCCAACACGGCTTCGGCCATCGACAACAGGTCAGTCACTTCGCTGCCCGGAGGTCCTTGATGGCGATGCGGACTGCGCGAACCTCGTCGGCGTGGTCCGCAGTGGATCCGACGTGCACCCCGCGATTGCAGACGTTGAAGCCCGCCAATCTCTGACCGGTTCCCAACCATTTCGCGACCGACGCTGACTTATCGCCGTGCAGGGCCAACGCCAGGCGCTGCCGCACGGTGGTGGCGCCGAGCCACTTGTCCTCGACCTCCTGCGCAGACCCGCCGCCGGAGATCATCCTCGCCTCGTAGATCTCGTAGGCCGCCGATTCGAGGGCCATTCGGCACAGGCCTGGAATGACGCGGTCCTTCACATCACTGGGCAC
>JBBRSR010000030.1:0-26933 GCA_038245175.1 Mycobacteriales bacterium
CGCCGCTCAGCTGGTCCGGCTGATCGGCAACGACGACGCCGCCACCATCGCCGCCGCCGTGCTCAAGATCGAACCCATCGACCCCGCCGAGACGACGAGATGGGTGCTCGGCGCGCACACGCAGATCGAGCAGCTCGCCGCTCGGCTGGCACCATTGACTCAGATCCAGGACATCCCCGCAGCAGGCGCACCTCTCATCGAGCACTGGGCCCAGCTGCATTCCACCACCAGCCAAAGGTTGTTCCGTGCCTGATCCTTCGGTGCCTAATCCTTCGGTGCCTGATCCCGACGGCATTCGCACCCGCTCACTGCGCCTCGGTGTGGCCGGCCCGGTCGGTACCGGCAAGAGCTCGTTGATCGCGCTGATCTGCCGCGAACTGGCCGGCGAGTTGCGGCTCGGCGTCATCACCAACGACATCTACACCGACGAGGACGCCCGGTTCCTCCGCTCGGCCGGAGTGCTGGACCCGGACCGGATCCGCGCCGTCGAAACCGGCGCCTGCCCGCACACCGCCATCCGTGACGACATCACCGCCAACCTGCTGGCGGTGGAAGACCTGGAAAGCGACTTCGCCCCGCTGGATGTGGTGTTGGTGGAGTCGGGCGGCGACAACCTGACCGCGACCTTCTCGCCGGCCCTGGTCGACGCGCAGATTTTCGTGCTCGACGTCGCCGGCGGTGGTGACGTGGCCCGCAAGGGTGGCCCGGGTATCGGCCGGGCGGACCTGCTGGTGGTCAACAAGACCGACCTCGCGCCGTACGTCGGCGTGGACGTCGCGCAGATGGTCGCCGATGGCGAGGCAGCGCGGGCCGGCCGGCCGGTGCTCGGGCTGTCCCGTTCGGACCGTGCCAGCATCGACGCCCTGACCTCGTGGGTTCGCGGGATCCTGGTCGCTCATGTCGCCGGACTGCACGTCCCTGTCGACCCCGGCCCGATGGCTCCGCACTTCCATGCGCCGAGCGAACCGGCTCATCAGCACGCTCACCCAGCTGAGCACACCCACCCGCACTCGCCTGCGGGGCAGCCGCAGGCGTGACGTACATCGGGATCGCCGCCGCCACCGACGGCAGCGATCGGGCCGCCCTTTCGCTGTCCGGCGGACCGCTGAGGCCCCGGGTGCTGAAGCTGGATGCCGCGGGCGCCAGGATCGCCCTGGTCGCCACCTCGGCGCTGTTACTGGGCAACGATCACGTCGAGATCGACCTGTCCGTCGGGCCTGGCGCCTGGTTGGAGGTGGTCGACACCGCAGGCACGGTCGCCTACAACGCCGGCGGCCAGGCTTCGTCGTGGACGGTGCGGATCGAGGTGGCGTCCGGTGGCAGCCTGGAGTGGAAAGCCGAACCGATGATCGTCGCGGACGGCGCCAACGTCACCCGGACCACCACCATCGAACTGGCCGTCGACGCCACGGCGAGCCTGCGCGAGACGATCGTGCTCGGCCGGTCGGGTGAGCGGGGTGGCTCGGTGCGTACCCAGACCCGGGTCCACCGCGTCGGTGCCCCGATTCTGATCGAGGACCTGGACCTGAGTGATCCGCTGGTCCGTGAGCTGCCGGGCATCCTGGGTGGAACTCGAATTCTGGACACCGCCATGCTGCTCGGCATTCAGCCGCCGACAGCGGCGATCACGACGGACGTCCAGGTCTTCCGGCTGGCCCGAGGCGGGCTGATCGCGCGCTATCTCGGCGTGGACCTCCACCGTTCGGCGATACCTGACATCTACTCCAACTGGGTGAGATCGGTCACCGAGTCGCGAGCAACTGGGACTATTCGTCGCCGTGTGTGACGGATTTGGCCGATTTTAGTGCCGCTGACGGCTGCCCTCGGCCCGATCTGTGACCTCCGACACGTCCGGAGGGCTACCAGAAATACGCTCGTTACATGCGCTTCATCAGCACGGTCCAAGTAGGGCCTAGTTTGGCTCAAACGGACCAGGAATCCGGTGCATCCGGTGACCGCTCTGGTCAAGTACATGTATCTGCATCGAATTCGTCCAGCGTCCGTGCTGTTCGCAATCCGCCCCAAGCTGGTCACGAGGCCTGAACCAGACCTCGGTAGCCGCCCGTCATGATGGAGTGAATGTCTCTGTGAATAATTCTCGGACAAACCCGTTGATCCGCCCCGGGGGCTCCAGCCCCGTCTCCCGTCGCTCCTTCCTCCGGGTGGCCGGCTTGTCCGCGGCAGCCGTCGGCGGAGCCGGTTTCCTGGCCGCCTGCGCCAGCAGCACGCCGGCCGCCACCTCGGCGGCCGGTACTTCGGCCACCTCGTCGACCGCCACCTCGGCGGCTGCTTCGATGGCGACCAGCGCGATGGGTTCGGCCACCGGCGCGATGGCCCCGACGGGCGACTTCGGCAAGATCGCCGTCCAGCTCTCCTGGATCAAGAACATCGAGTTCGCCGGCGAGTTCCACGCCGACTCCAAGGGCTACTACAAGGCCGCCGGATTCTCCGCTGTCGACCTGGTCTCCGGACCGGTGGACAGCGCCGATGCACTGGTCTTCGCCGGTTCCGTCGACATCGGGCTCTCGACACCGGACGCCACGGCCCGGCTGATCACCGAACAGGGCGCTCCGCTGAAGATCATCGGCAGCACGTACCAGAAGAACCCCTTCTGCATCCTGTCCCTCGAGGAGCGGACACCGATCAGGACGGTGGCCGACCTCGCCGGCAAGCGGATCGGCATCCAGGCCGGCACCAACCAGTCGATCTTCGCCGGGCTGCTCGCGGCCAACGGCATCGACCCGGCCACCGTCACCCAGGTGACCGAAGGCTTTGATCCGGCGCCGCTGATGGAGGCCAAGCCGGAAATCGACGGCTTCATGGCGTACCTGACGAATGAGCCGTTCCTGGTCAAGGGCAAGGGTTTCACCCCGGTCACCCTGTCCTTCGCGGACAATGGACTGCCGCTGACGGCCGAAACCTTCACCGTCACCCAGGACACCCTGGACACCAAGCGGGAGATGCTCAAGGCGTTCCTGTGGGCCGAGATCAAGGGCTGGAACGACGCGTTGGCCTCGCCGGCGGATTCGGCAGCGCTCGCGGTGAACACCTACGGCAAGGATCTGAGCCTGGTCATGACCGAACAGGTCGACGAGGCGAAGGCGCAGAACGAACTGGTGTCGACCGCCGAGACAAAGGCCAACGGCCTGTTCACCATCAGCGACAAGCTGATGGGCGAGATCGGCAAGGCGCTCAAGGAGGTCGGTATCACCATCGACACCAAGGATCTGTTCGACCTGACCCTGCTGGCCGAGGTCTACACCGAGCATCCTGAGCTGATTGCCGGCTGACCTGCGACCACCCGAAGGGGCGGCCAGCGGGTCGCCGGCTGCCCCTTCGCGGCGCCTTCGCTGCGGCATGCTTGAGCGGCGTATTTTGAGCAGCACGAGAACGGGGAGCCGGGTATGACGACATTCTCCAGCGATCTACCGGCGACCGGCGAGCGGCCGACCGATGCGCCGCTGCGATCGGCGACCGGAATCGACATTCAGGGCCTGACCAAAAAGTTCACCCTCGGCCGCAAGACCATTGTCGCGCTGGACAACACGGACCTGTCGACGCCGAAGGGCTCCTTCCTGTCGCTGCTCGGACCGTCCGGGTGTGGCAAGTCGACCATCCTGCGGATTCTGGCCGGGCTCGAGACGCCCACCGCCGGGACGGCCCTGGTCAACAGCATGTCGACGCTGGAGATGCAGCGCACGCACAGCCTCGGCATCGCCTTCCAGGACGCCGCGCTGTTGCCGTGGCGCAGCGTCACCAGCAACATCCGGCTGCCCCTGGAGGTCGCCGGTATCAAGCCCGAGCCCGGGCTGATCGATGACCTGGTCAAGCTCGTCGGTCTGACCGGCTTCGAGCACGCCAAACCCGCGCAACTGTCCGGCGGTATGCGGCAGCGGGTCGCCATCGCCCGTTGCCTGGTGGTCAAGCCGTCCGTGATGTTGCTCGACGAACCATTCGGCGCGCTGGACGACATGACCAGACAGCGGCTCAACGTCGAGCTGCTGCGGATCTGGACCGAGAAGCCGGCCACCACACTGATGGTCACGCACGGCATCTCCGAGGCGGTTTTCCTGTCCGACGTGGTCGCGGTGATGAGCCCCCGCCCGGGCCGGGTGGTCGAACTCGTGACCATCGACCTGCCGCGGCCGCGGCACCCGGAGATGATGCGCAGCCCCGAGTTCCACGCCTACGCCGATCAGTTGTCCGAGATCCTGTTCGGTCACGGCGGCGCGGCCACCGGAGACCACTGATGTCCGCGACCACCCTGACCCCAGTGGCGGTGGGGCCGCCCGCGCGCCAGCGGCTGATCGACCGACTGGACGCAATGCCCGCCTGGCTCGGCGGCGCGATCGGGCTGCTGCTGATCATTGCGTTCTGGTGGATCGCCTCGCTCACCCTGTTCCAGGCCAGTCACGCGATTCCGACCCCGCCATCGGTGATCAAGTACTTCTTCGACAGCGACGCGTGGGTCACCCTGTGGAACAACATGTCCACGACGCTGGCCTCGGCGGCCACCGGGTATCTGTGGGGCAACCTGGCCGCGATCACGCTGGCGGTCATCGTGCTGCTGCTGCCGGCATTGGAGGAGCTGGCCAATCAGGTGGCCATCGTGAGCTATTGCATCCCGACGGTCGCCGTCGGCCCGATCATCGTGATCGTGGCCGGACGCAGTTCGCCGCAGGCCGCATCGATCGCGCTGGCCGCGCTCGGGGTCTTTTTCACCACCGTGGTCGGCTCGCTGCTCGGCCTGCGCGCCGCGCCGCGCTCCAGCATGGACGTGGTGAAGGCCTACGGCGGCACCCAGTGGACCCAGCTGCGCAAGGTGCAGATCATCGCGGCGCTGCCGAACCTGCTGACGGCGCTGAAGATCGCTGCGCCGGGCGCGTTCCTGGGGGCGGTGCTGGCCGAGTACCTGGGCAGCGGCGGCGAGAGCAGCCTCGGCAAGGCGTTGACCGCCGCGCAGTTCGGTGGCGACGCTCCCCGCCTGTGGTACCTGGCGCTGGTCAGCGGCGCGGTAGCCGGCGCCGCGTACTTCCTGATCGGCCTGGTCGGCCGGATCGTCACCCCGTGGTCATCCGGGCATGCGAACCCCGGAGGTGTCTGATGACGGCCGTTGTCGCTCCCGGTGTTGCCGCCACCGGCCCGCTGCCCGGACCCGGGCAGGAACGCGGAGCATCGGCGATGTCCCTGGTCGTTCGGCGGCTGGGTAAGTCGGCGGCCATTCTGGTGCTGTCGCTGATCGTCCTCGGCCTGATCTGGATCGGTCTCCTGCAACTCTTCGATGTCCCGCGGACGTTCGGCAAGACCCCGATCGACGTCTTCCACTACCTGTTCTCCGACACCGTCGCCAAGGGGGTTCGCCCGACCACGATGACCGCCGAACAGGCCCGGGCGGCTTCGTTCGGGGCGCTGTGGATCACCTTGACCAACGCGCTGATCGGGTTCGTCGCGGGCTTGGTGGTGGCGGTCTCCGTCGCCTGCAGCTTCATCCTGCTCAAGCCGCTGGAGTTCGCGTTCATGCCGGTCGCCCTGTTGCTCCGCTCGGTCCCGCTGGTGGCGCTGGCGCCGGTGTTGCTGCTGATCACCGGCAAGGGCAAGCTCGGCATCGCGGTGATCGCTGCCATCGTGGTGCTGTTCCCGGCGCTGGTCAACATGGTCCTCGGCCTGCGGTCGGCCTCGCCGCAGGCACTGGACCTGATCAAGGTCAACGGCGGCACCAAACGGATCGCCTTGGTCAAGGTCCGATTGCCCGCGGCGCTGCCATATCTGTTCGCGTCGATTCGGATTTCGGTGCCCGGGGCAGTGGTCGGCGCGATGCTGGCCGAATGGCTCACCGGCTTCACCGGGATGGGCGGGATCCTGTCCGAATACAAGGGCAAGGCCAACTACGGCGGGGTCTGGACCATTGTCGCGTTGGCCGTCGTGGCGTCCATCGTGCTCTATCAGGTGGCGGTGATCGCGGAGACCGCGGTGCTGGCAAAGTGGGGACCAAACGCGGGTACGGGCTGAGTGGCCCACTGAGCGCGGCTGCACCCTCAAGGGTGGACAGTGGGGGAGCAACGGATGGACCTGAACACGATTACCGAGGTGCTGCTCGCCGCGGACCGGGCCGATCTGGCCGACCCGCGTCCGGGGGATGCCTTCCTGGCCGGCGGCACCGGACTGTTCGGCGCCCCGGCGGATCACCTACGGCGGCTGATCGATCTGACCGCGTTCGACTGGCCCGCGTTGACCGTGACCGAGGCGGGCGTCGAGATCGCGGCCACCTGCACCGTCGCCGAACTCTGTGCTCTGGAACTGCCCGAGCAGTGGCCGGCCCGCGCGCTGATCGGGCAGTGCTGCGATTCGTTGCTGGCTTCGTTCAAGATCTGGAATCGCGGCACTGTCGGCGGCAACCTGTGCATCGGATACCCGGCCGGCCCGATGATCTCGCTGGCCGCTGCCCTGGACGGGATCGCGTTGGTGTGGACCCCGGACGGCGGTGAGTACCGGATCCCGGTGGCCGACTTCGTCATCGGAGACACCGTGACCGTACTCAAGCCGGGGGAGGTGCTGCGGTCGATGTCGCTGCCCGCCGCGGCGCTGACCGGGCGGACCGCGTTCCGCACGCTGGCCCTGGCGGCGCTCGGGCGGTCGTCCGCGGTGATCATCGCCCGGCGGGCCGAGGCGGAAACGACGCTGTGCCTGACCGCGTCGACCAACCGGCCGTACGTGTTACGGCTTGCCCAACCGCCGGCGGACCTGACCGGGTTGATCGACTCCGTGGTCCGGGGTGACTGGGTCGACGACATCTACGGCGCCGCGGACTGGCGGCGGCAGATCACCCTGGTGCTGGCGGCGCAGGTGCTGGCTGAGGTCTGGGCATGATCGAGATCAACGGTGTGACCGCGCAGCCGCCCCCCCGCCCTGGTCAATGTCTGCGGACATACCTTCGGGAGCAGGGCAACGTCGAGGTGAAGAAGGGCTGCGACGCGGGCGACTGCGGCGCGTGTTCGGTGCTGGTCGACGGCGCGCCTGTGCACTCCTGCGTCTTCCCGGCGCACCAGGCCGTGGGGCATTCGGTGACGACGGTCTCCGGGCTCGGATCCGATGGGGAACTGCACCCGATGGCCGCGCAGTTCGTCGCCGCACAAGGCTTTCAATGTGGATTCTGCACGGCAGGCATGGTTGTCACCGCATCCACCTTCGAACCCGCTGACCTCGACGAGCTGGGGCGCAAACTCCGCGGCAATCTGTGCCGCTGCACGGGTTATCGGGCCATCGAGGACGCGATCCGGGGCGTCGTGAACACCCAGACCGATGCCGCTGGGGTATCGACCGGGCGTTCGGTGCCGGCTCCGGCGAGTTGCCGGATCGTGGCCGGGACCGAGCCGTTCACCCTCGACCTGACGGTGCCGGGTCTGCTGCACGCGAAACTGCTCCGCAGCCCGCACGCGCATGCCCGGGTCCTGTCGATCGACACCGCCGCGGCGCTGGCGGTGCCCGGTGTGGTCACCGTGCTGACGCACGAGGACTCACCGGACGTGCTGTTCTCCACCGCCCGGCACGAGAACCGGCTCGACGACATCGATGATTCGCGGGTCTTCGACACGGTGATGCGTTTCGTCGGGCAGCGGGTCGCCGCGGTGATCGCCGAGTCGGTGGCCGCGGCGGAGGAAGGCTGCCGGCGACTGACGGTGGTCTACGAGGTGCTGCCGGCGGTGTTCGACCCGGAACTGACGCGGGATCCGGCCGCCCCCAAGGTGCATGGCGAGAAGGGTTCGGAGACCCGGATGATCGACGGCCGGCACAATATCGCCGCCGAGTTGCATTCGGAGATCGGCGATGTGGCAGCCGGTTTCGCGCAGGCCGCGATCGTCATCGAGAACACCTACCACACCCAGCGGGTGCAGCACGCGCACCTGGAGACCCATGCGGCGGTGGGGTGGCACGACCCCGATGGGCGGATCGTCGTGCGCACCAGTTCGCAGGTGCCCTTCCTGGTTCGGGACGAGTTGTGCCACATCTTCGGACTGGACCGATCGCAGCTGCGGGTCCTCGCGGCCCGAGTCGGTGGTGGTTTCGGGGCCAAACAGGAGTTGCTGACCGAGGACGTGGTGACCCTGGGCGTGCTGAAGACCGGCCGTCCGGTGCAGCTGGAATTCACCCGTACCGAGCAGTTCATCGGAACCCCCAGCCGGCATCCGATGCGGATCGCGGTGCGGATCGGCGCCACCGCGGCGGGTGAGCTGACGGCTATCCGACTCGATGTGCTCGCCAACACCGGCGCTTACGGCAACCACGCGATCGGCGTGATGTTCCACGGCTGCAACGAGTCCATCACCGTCTACCGCTGCCCGAACAAGAAGGTCGATGCGGCGGCGGTCTACACGCACACGCTGCCGGCCGGCGCCTTCCGCGGGTACGGGCTGGGTCAGGTCATCTTCGGCATCGAATCCACGATGGACGAGGTCGCCCGCGCCCTGGCCATCGATCCGTTCGAGCTGCGCCGGCGCAACGTGGTCCGGCCGGGTGACCCGATGTTGTCCACCACGCCGGAGCCGCACGACGTCCGGTATGGGTCCCACGGGGTCGACGACTGTCTTGATGCGGTGGCCGCGGCACTGGCCCGGGGCAACGACGCGCTCGCGCCGACCGGCCCGCACTGGCAGATCGGCACCGGAATGGCGCTGGCGATGATCGACACCATTCCGCCGCGCGGGCACTTCGCTCATGCGTCGGTCACCGCGGATGCCGACGGGTCCTTCACCGTCCGGGTCGGCAGCGCGGAGTTCGGTAACGGCAGCGCCACCGTGCACGTCCAGATCGCGGCCACCGTGCTGGAGGTGCCGGTGGATCGGATTCGGTTGTTGCCCTCCGACACCGATGTGGTCGAACACGACACCGGCGCCTACGGGTCGACCGGAGTGTCGGTGGCCGGCCGCGCGGTACTGCACGCTGCGGAGGATCTGCGCGCGAAGATGTTGGTCTCGGCCGGATCGCTGCCGGTGGTGGGTAGCGGCCGCGACGACGGACGCGGCCGCTCGGTGGCCTTCAACGTCCAGGGCTTCCGGGTGGCGGTCAACTCGGAGACTGGCGAAATCGTTGTGCTGCACTCGGTTCAGGGCGCAGACGCCGGTTTCGTGATGAACCCCGCGCAGTGCCGCGGGCAGGTCGAGGGCGGCGTCGTGCAGGCGCTGGGTGCGGCGCTGTACGAGGAGATGCGGATGGACGAGACCGGCAGGATCACCACCGACACCCTGCGGACCTATCACATCCCGCAGTTCGCCGATGCGCCGCGGACCGAGGTCTACTTCGCCGCCACCGCCGACGCGCTCGGCCCGTTCGGGGCCAAATCGATGAGCGAGTCACCGTTCAACCCGGTCGCTCCGGCGCTGACCAATGCCGTCCGCGACGCCACCGGCTTGCGGTTCACCGAGTTGCCGATGACCAGGGATCGGGTCTGGCGGGCGTTGGCGGCTCGCGGGCAGTCGGTCACCGCAGGCGAGGGAGAATAATCGGGTGAACACCATTCTCAACATCATCTGGCTCGTACTCTGCGGGATCTGGATGGCGATCGGCTATGTGATCGCCGGAGTGATCTGCTGCATCCTGATCATCACGATTCCGTTCGGCATCGCCTCCTTCCGGATCGCCGGCTTCGCGTTGTGGCCCTTCGGCCGGACCATCGTCGATCGCCCCGACGCCGGTGGCGCCTCGGTCATCGGCAACATCATCTGGTTCGTCTTCGCCGGGCTGTGGCTCGCCATCGGGCACCTGGTCTCCGGCGTCATTCTGTGTCTGACGATCATCGGGATCCCGCTGGGCCTGGCCGACTTCAAACTGATCCCGATCTCGCTGATGCCGCTGGGCAAGATGATCGTCCCGGTCAGCGCGACGACCTCGCCGTGGATTGCCGGCAACCAGCAGGATCACCACTCTTAGTGGACCACTCCGACGGTCTCGAAGGACGGCATTGGTCGGGCCGGTACCGGAACCAAGGCAGAATGACGACTGTGCAAGCCCCGTCGATGGTCGTCTCCGATATGGACGGCACCCTGTTGGACGAGTCGGGGCAGGTGTCGCCACGGAACGCGGATGCGCTGCGCCGAGCCGGCGTAGCGGGCGCCCGGGTGGTCATCGCGACCGGCCGGCCCATCTGGTGGCTGACCCCGGTGATCGACGCCGGATTCGACGGCATCGCGGTTTGCATGAACGGCGCCGTGGTCTACGACATCGCCGCGAAGCGGATCATCTCTTCATCCGTGTTGCGCCCGAAGCCGATGAATGAGTTCGTCACCGAACTTCACCAGCGGGAGCCGAACTTCGCGGTGGCCGTGGAGCGGGTCGGCATCCAGGAGGACTCCTGCTGGGCCGAAGACAGCTACATCCATCCCTGGGCCGAAGGGATATTCCAGCGTGCCCCGCGAGCCGAACTGCTCGGTCAGTCTGCCGCGAAGCTGTTGGTGCGCAGCGGTTCTGATTCTGCTGATCTGGCCAAGCACGCCCGGCTGGCGGCCGGCGCGCGGGTCGCGGTGACATTCTCCAGCGATGATGGCCTGATCGAGATCGCCGCGCCCGGGGTCAACAAGGGCTCCGTGCTGGATCGGCTGGCCCGCGGCTGGGGAATCGACCCGGCGACCGTGATCGCCTTCGGTGACATGCCCAACGACCTGGAGATGTTGACCTGGGCGGGGCACGGCGTGGCAATGGGCAACGGGCACACGGAAGTGCACGCGGTCGCCAACGAAATCATCGGCTTGAATCATCACGACGCGGTCGCCGAGGTGCTCGAACGCTGGTTCTGAGCGGCTGCACCGACCGGGGCGGCGCCACGAACGGCCGCACCGCGATGACTTCCGCTAGGCGATGACCGCGGCCATCGCGGCCGCGGTCGGCGCGGTGTTGTCCTTCGTCGGGCTCCTGCACGCCGAGCAGGTCGGGTGGGCGGCGCCGCCGCAGGTGGCCCTGGGGTATGCGTTGCTGGCCGTTGTCCTGGTGGGCATCCGCCGATATCCGGTCGCGGGCCTTTGTGCCCTAGCTGCTGTCTCACCGGCGGAGCAAGCTCGGACCTGACGGTCGACGTCCGACAGGGGTGAGAATGGCTCGGGTCAGTGATCTGCTGTACCGATTCCGCCCTGCCGGGGCACCGGGGGCTGCTGGTCCGGCCGGTGTGCCGGCCGACCGGGGAGCCGACCTGGCGGCGGAGCTGGAGCCGCTCTTCGGCTACCTCGCCGCCACCGAAAGTGAATGCGACGACATCGTCGAGCAGGCCCACCGGGACGCCGCCCAGACCCGAGCCGGTTACGCCGAGCGTGCCGCCGGTACCGTCGCCGCCGCGCGCGAAAAAGCGGCAGCCGAGCGCACCGCCGCCGCCGCCAAGGTGCGCCGCCGCGCCGAGTCCGACGACTCCGCCGCGCTGGCCGCCGCGGAACAGGAGGCGACCGAGCTACGCCGGCGCGCGACCGGACGCCTCCCTGCGCGGGTCGCCGAAGCCGTTGCGGCCGTCGGCCGTCTCACTGACGACCAGGTCCATGCGGGGGTCCAGCCGGTGGGTGCGGCATGAGCATCTCCTGGGTGGCGGGCAGCGTGCGGGCTAGGGCCATGTCGGGCCGCCGGGTTGGCTACCAGGCCGCTCGGAACCTGGCGCTGAGTCCAAACCTGGAGTCCGCGCTGGCCGGTCTGGCTCGAACGCCCTACGGCCACGACGTCCGGCTGGATCAGACGCTCGCCGACGCGCAACACGCGGTCGTCGACACCCTCGCGTGGAACCTCCGAGTGCTGGCGGGCTGGGTGCCGCGCGAAGGTGTCACCATGCTGCGGGTACTGGCCGGGGCTCTGGAGGCGGCGAACGTCGAGGAACATCTTCGGCACCTGGCGGGCGCCGCGCCGGTGCCGCCGCCGTACCGGTTGGGCGGGCTGGCCACCGCCTGGCCACGGCTGGCCGCCACGACCAGTCCGGACCTACTGCGCGCAGGCCTGGCCGCATCTCCCTGGGGTGACCCGGGTGGCGTGACCCGACGCCAGATCGGCTTGGCGATGCGGACCGCACTGGCCGATCGGATCATGGCGGCCGTACCCGCCGCGGCAGGGTGGGCGGCAGCCGACACCGCACTCCTGGTTGCCCGCGAAGTGTTTCTGCAAGGTCGGGAGCTCTCGCCCCGGGCACGCATCGTGGCCTCCCGCATCCTTGGCCCCGCTGCCCTCTCGGCCACCTCGCTACCCGCTCTGGTCGCGGCGCTTCCGTCCGGCTCGCGGTGGGTGCTGGCCGACATCGAAGAGCCCGCCGATCTCTGGCTGGCCGAGGCCCACTGGTGGCGGCGGCTCGAGCGGGACGGTCTCGCGCTGTCCCGACGCGCCGGGGCCGGCCCCGAAGCCATGGTCGGAGCTGTGGCGATCCTGGCGGCGGACGCCTGGCGGGTCCGGGCCGCGCTCGAGTTGGCTGCGCGCGGCGGTACCCCCGTGGAGGTGTTCGATGCGGTGGCGTGACACTCTGCACCCGGTCGGCATGCAGCGGGTCGCGTTGCTTGCCCCGACCACGGCGCTCCGCGACCTGCTGGTCAACGTCGCCGACGAGGGCACGGTCGAACTGGACGATGCGGCGGCCGCCGATCCCACCACGACGCAACAGCTCACGCCCGCCGCCGTTGCACTGCAACGGTTGCAGGTCGGTGGCACCACCACAACCGCAGCGCTCGCGCCGACGGCACCCGATCTGGACCGCTGTGAGCAAGATGGGCGCCTGGACCTGATCGCCGGGGAGGCCGAGCTGGAGCGCCGCTCGGCGCAGGCCGTGACCAGGGACAGCGTGGCAGCGCTGATCGGGTGGATGCCCGCCGACGGGCTGCGTCAGCTGGCCGGCAGGGTGGCCGGGTTGGGCGGCGCGGTGGTTCCGATGCCTCGCCCGACCGGCGTCCAACCGCCGACGCAATTGCCGTCGGAAGGCGCAGCCCGCGAGTTCGCTCCGCTGATCCGGACGTACGCGACCGTCCCGTACGCGGATGTTAATCCATCGCTGATCGCGGGCCTGGCCTACGTCGTCATGTTCGGCATGATGTTCGCCGACGTCGGTCACGGCGCGTTGCTGCTGCTGGCTGGCGTGGCGATCCGGAGGCAATGGTCACCCCGGCTCGAGCGGCTCCGCCCGGTCTGGCTGTTCGTCGCCGGCGCGGGGGTCGCGAGCATGGTGTTCGGCGCGCTGTACGGCGAATTCTTCGGCCCGACCGGCGTCATACCGGTGTTGTGGCTAGCGCCACTGGAACATCCGGTCCCGCTGCTCGGCGCGGCAGTCGGTGCGGGGGCGCTGTTGCTCGCCGGTGCCTACACGCTCGGTACGGTCAACCGGTTCCGGGAGGGTGGCTGGCGACTGGCCGTCTACGCACCGTCCGGCCTCGCCGGCGCCGCCATGTTCATCGGGCTCGGCATGGTGTCGGCGGGCATCTACCTCGATCTGACCTGGCTGGCGGCGCTCGGTGGCGCCGTCGCGGTCGGCGGGCTGACGATCGCCTACATCGGCCTGTTCGTCGTCGCCGGGCGCGGCGCCGCGGGCGCGGTCGAGGCGGCGATCGAGCTGTTCGACCTGGTCATACGGCTCGGGTCCAACCTTGTCAGCTTCGCCCGGCTGGCTGCCTTCGGACTGACCCACGCCGCCCTGGGCGCGGTGATCTGGCAGGCCACCACCGGCTCCTGGTCGCACGGCGTGCTGGGCATCGTCGGCGCGGTGCTGATCTTCCTGATCGGCAACGCGGTGACCTTCGCGCTGGAGGGACTCGTCGCCGGAATACAGGCCCTGCGCCTGGAGTACTACGAACTCTTCTCCCGTGTTTTCGACAGCGAGGGTCGGCCCTTCCGGCCCTGGCACGTTCCGCTGGCTCCCCTGGAGGTCCCATGTTGACCTGGATGTTCGCCCTTCCCGCCATGATCGCCGTCGGTGTGTTGACCGGCTGGCTCGCGCGTCGGCGCGGCCGCCGAGCCATTCATGTGGTGCTGGCCGCCAATGGCGTTCTGATGCTGGCCGCTATCGCGCTCTTTGCGTCGGCGTTGACGGCCGGCCCAGCGTCTGCGGCGTCGGGGTCGATTGCCGCCGCGGCAGATGTCGCAGTGCAGAGCGCCAACGGCTCGGCACTCATCGGTGCGGCGATCGCCGTCGCCGGCTCCTCGATCGGGGCCGCGATCGCCGTCGCCTATACCGGCTCCGCCGCGCTCGCCGCGATGAGCGAACGACCCGAACTCTTCGGTCGGGCGATGGTCATCGTCGGGCTGGCCGAGGGCATCGCGATCTACGGACTCATCGTCTCGGTCATTCTGATCGGCAAGGCATGACGCTGACCATCGACGGCGCAGGGCCCCGCGACCGCGGCGCCAGCCCGAATCCGGGCTCGGCCACAGCCAGGACACCAGGAAGCACGGTGGCCGCGATCGGCGCGCCCGCGCAGGTGTCCGGCTTCGCCCTCGCGGGGGCCCGGGTGTATCCGGCGGACACCGCCGAGCAGGCCCGCGCCGCCTGGGACACGCTCACCGACGCGGTCGCGGTGGTCATCTTGACCGCTGCGGCGGCCGACGCGATCGGCGCCGGCCGGGCGCGGTCGTCGGGACCACTGCGCGTGGTGATGCCGGAATGACCGATGCCACCGAATCCCGCTCGGCCGCCCTGCAACCACTGCGTGCCGCGCTGCTCGACCACGCCCACGCCGAGGCCCACCGGATCCGCGCTGCCGCGGAGGAGGAGGGCCAACAGGCACTGGCCGCAGCACGCAGTGCGGCCGCGGCGTTGCTCGGTGGCGCTCGCGATCAAGGCATCGCGGACGCCGCGGCCGTGATCGACCTGCAGCGGGCAAAACTCCGGCGGACAGTCCGGGACGTCGTGCTCGCCGCTCACCGTGACGTCTATGACGATCTGCGGCAGCGGGCCCGGGCCGCGGTGCGCTCGTCGCTGAGTGAGCCGGTCCGCCGGGGCCGCCTCGCGGAGATGTTGCGCGCGCGTCTGGGCACGGAGTCCACAGTCCGCGACCACCCGGACGGGGGGCTGATCGCGCAGACCCCCGACGGCCGCAGCGTCGACGCATCCGTCGAAGCGCTGGTGGCCGGCGCCCTGGCAGACCTGGATCTGGAGCAACTGTGGGCACCGACGTGAACGACAACGCATCGGGGCGGGGCGTCGGCCGCGTCGTGCGGGTCAGCGGCCCGCTGGTGGAGATCGAGGGGCTCGACGACGTTGCCATGTCCGAGCTCGTCGGACTGGGCCTGCACAACCTGCCGAGCGAGGTGGTGGCGATCCGGGGATCCCATGTCACCGTGCAGGCCTACGAGTACACCGGCGGCCTGGCCACCGGACATCCGGCAGTCTCGTTGGGCCATCCGCTGTCGGCCCGGCTCGGGCCCGACCTGCTAGGCGGAGTCTTCGACGGACTGCTCCGGCCGCTGTCGACGGCGCCCACCTGGCTCGTCCCCGACACCGACCGGCGCGATTCCACAGCCCGGTGGAACTGGCAACCGTCCGTCGCCGAGGGCGCCGCGGTATCCGAAGGCGGCGTGCTGGGCACGGTGCCGGATGCCGGGGGCGTGGAATACCGGGTGCTGGTGCCGCCCGGGGTGAACGGCACCGTCGAGTCGCTCTCCGGCCCCGGCTCCTACCTGTCACAGGAAACGGTGGCAACCGTCGGCGGCACTGCCGTCCGGATAGCCACGGATTGGCCGGTCCGCCGAGCCCGGCCGGTTCGTGAACGGGTCGATGCCACAGAGCCGCTGCTCACCGGACAACGGGTGCTGGACACCGTCTTTCCCGTGGCGCGTGGCAGCAGCGCGGCAGTGCCGGGCGGATTCGGCACCGGCAAGACCATGCTGCTGCAACAAGTGGCCAAGTGGTGCACCGCCGACGTCATCGTCTATGTCGGTTGCGGTGAACGCGGCAATGAGATGGCCGACGTCCTCGCCGAACTCGCCGAGCTGTCCGACCCGCGGACCGGCCGGCGGCTCGCCGAGCGGACCGTAATCATCGCGAACACGTCCAACATGCCGATGATGGCCCGCGAAAGCAGCATCTACACCGGGGTCACCGTTGCCGAGCACTTCCGTGACATGGGCTATCACACCGTGGTCATCGCCGATTCGACGTCCCGATGGGCGGAGGCGTTGCGGGAGTTCGCCTCACGGTCGGGCGCCCTGCCGGCGGAGGAGGGATATCCGGCCTCACTGCCGTCCGCGCTTGCCGCCTTCTACGAACGGGCCGGGCACGTGGTCACCCTCGGCGGGCTCGATGCGTCGGTCACGATCATCGGCGCGGTCTCGCCGGCCGGCGGCGATACCACCGAACCGGTCACCGCCAACACCCAGCGGTTCGTCCGCGCCCTGTGGAACCTCGACCGGGATCTGGCCTATGCCCGCCATTACCCCGCGGTCGGCTGGGCCGGATCGTTCTCCCGCGACGCGGCGAAACTCGGCGCGTGGTATGCCCGCAACGGTGATCCGGACTGGGCGGGGCGCCGAGCCAGGGTGACCAGCCTGCTGGCCGAAGCCGACCGGCTGGGCGACCTCGCCGAGCTCGTCGGTGCCGGCTCGCTGCCCGGACATGAACGGGTGGTGCTGATCGCCGGGCGGCTGCTTCGGGAGGGCGTGCTGCAACAGAGCGCATTGTCGCCGAACGACGCCCACAGCTCCGCGGCGAAGACGGCCGCGTTGATCGACGCGGTGCTCGCGGTGGTCGATCGGTGCGACGACCTGGTGGACCGTGGCATCACGGCCGCCGAGATCGAGGAACTGGACTTCTCTCCGCTGCTGCGCGCTGCCCGGGAGACGCCGCCCGACGACGCCGCTCCGGTGCTGGCCAGACAAAAGGAGATGGTGGACATGCTGGCGGCACTGCAATGACCGGGCCGGCCGACGGTCAGCCGACGCCGCCCAGGCTCGACGTCGAGTACACGAGCGTGGACGAGCTGCGCGGGCCACTACTCGTCGTCCGCGGAGTGTCCGGCGTCGGCTGGGACGAGTTTGCGGTGATCCGGATGACGTCTCCCGACGACACCACTGTTCGGCACGGGCTCGTCCTGGAAGTCGACCGCGACCTGGCCGTCGTGCAGGTCCTGGAGGGTACCGACGGGCTGGCTTTGGGCGCGGTCCGGGTGGGGTTCTCCGGCGAGCCGTTGCGAATCTCGGTCGGCGCCGGCTGGCTGGGGCGGACCTGCAACGGACGCGGCGAGCCCATTGACGGCGGCCCCCCGGTTTCCGGACCGGTCACCGCCCCGATCGCGGGGTACCCGCTCAACCCGACGCACCGTGAGCCGCCGGCCGAACCGGTGCTCACCGGCATCTCCGTGATCGACGCGCTGACCACCCTGGTGCGCGGACAGAAGCTGCCGATCTTCTCGGTGGCCGGGCTGCCGCATCTCGAGCTCGCCGCGCAGATCGCTGCTCAGTCGACCGCCGGCACCGAGCCCTTCTGCGTCGTCTTCGGTGCGATGGGACTGACGCATGCCGATGCCGCCGCCGTTCAGGCGACGCTGGAGGAACGGTCTGCGGCGGGTGAGTTGGTGCTGCTGCTGAACACCGCCGACGACCCGGTGATCGAACGGATACTCACGCCGCGGATAGCACTCACCATTGCCGAGCACCTCGCGTTCGAGCTCGACCGGCACGTGCTGGTAGTGCTGGCCGACATGACCAGCTACGCCGAGGCGCTGCGCGAAGTATCCGCTGCCCGCGGTGAGATGCCGGGTCGGCGGGCCTATCCGGGCTACCTCTACAGCGACCTCGCCTCGCTGTACGAACGCTGCGGACGGATTCGCGGGAAGCCCGGCTCGGTCACGGTGCTACCGGTGCTGACGATGCCGGCCGGCGACATCACCCACCCGGTCCCCGACCTGACCGGTTACATCACCGAAGGTCAGATCGTGCTCGCCCCCGACGTCCACGCACGGGGCATCTACCCACCCGTCGACCCGCTGGCGTCGCTGTCCAGGCTGATGCGCAACGGTGCCGGGCCGGGGCGGACCCGCGATGACCATCTGGAAATCGCCGCTCAATTGCTGGCGTCACTGGCCCACGCCCGACAGGTGCGCGAGCTCGCGGAGATCGTCGGCGCCGCCGCACTCAACGCCACCGACCAGCTGTACCTGCATTTCGCTGTCGAGTTCGACCAGCGACTGGTCAATCAACATCCCGGTGAGCGGCGCGAGCTCATCGACACCCTGGACCGCTGCTGGGACGTCGCGAATGTGCTGCCCGGCCGCGAACTGACGATGCTCTCGACGCGAATGATCGACGCCCACCCCAGAACGGATCGGTGACCAGAAATGGCACTGCTGGCCAGAATCCCGCCGGGCCGAGCCGGGCGGATGTGGTTGCGCCGTCGGCTCGGCACCGCCGAGCGCGGTCGCGACCAGCTCGACCGCAAGCTGCGGGTGCTGATCCCGGAACTGCAGCGACGGCGGATCCAGGAAACCCGCTGCAGTCAGCAGTGGTCGGAGGCGTGTGCCCAAGCCCGCACGTGGCTGCTCCGGGCGGCGATGCTGGGCGGGCAGGAGGGGCTGATCAATGCCAATCCGCCCGACCTGGTCGACGTCGAGATCCGCTGGGAGACAGCCATCGGTGTCAGCTATCCGGCAGCGGCGATGATGGTGAGCCGCCCTCCCGAGTTGCCGCCGGCGCCCGGCAACGCCGCGGTGGTGACGGCCGCCGCGGCGTTCCAGAAGGCATTGCTGTCCGGGATCAGCGCGGCGGCCGCCCAGGAAGCGGTTCGCCGGATCGACGCCGAGATCATCCTGACCCGGCAACGGCTGCGGGCGTTGGACAAGCGCTGGCTGCCCTGGCTGCGCGCGGAACTGGCTGCGCTCGAAGTCGCACTTCAGCAGAACGAGCAGGAGGAGGGCATCCGGCTCCGCCGGGCCGCCCTCGCGCTGACCGACCGGAGGTCAACGGAATGATCGAGCGGCTATTGCTCGCCGTCCACGACTCGCCGGATTCGCTGGCCGCCGCACGGCTCGCCGTCCAGTTGGCGCGGGTATGGCACGCGCGGCTGCGCGTCATTCATGTGATTGCCGATGACGCACTGGACTCCGCGTTGGAGGCGGCAACGGGGCGGCCGTCCGTGCGCAAGCGGCAGATGCAATCCGCGACAGCGACGCTGGCACGGGTTTTCGCGTTGGCCAGTGCCGCCGGCGTCGACGCCGAGACGGAACTGCTCCACGGGGAGGTCGGTCCGGCGATCCTCTACGCTGCCCAACACTGGCCCGCAGACCTGGTCGTCGTCGGCAAGTCAGCCCGCTCGGCCAGCGGGGTGCCGTACGTGGGGACGGCTACCCGTCATGTGCTCGAGTTCGCCGACCGGCCGGTGCTGGTGGTGCCGCCCGCGGATCACCGCTGACCAGGGGTTTCCTCACGCTCGCGGGCTCTGCACACGCTGCGGCCTGTGCTGACGCTTCGGAGGCACACCGCCGAACCGCGCGGGTCAATCGGTCACCGACAGCACACCGTCCGTCTCGTCGGCCGTCCGATCCAGCGGATGCTCGATCTCGTCGTCGCCCAGTCGTGCGATGAGCAGGGTGCCCACTGCCAGCACCACCGGTACCAGACCGGCGATCAGGAACGCAGGGCCCAGGCCGATCGAGTCGCCGACCGGCCCGGCCAGGGCCATCGACACCGGCATCAGCGCCAGCGACACGAAGAAGTCCAGACTCGACACCCGGCCCAGCATGGCCGGTGGCACCCGTCGCTGCAGCAGCGTGCCCCACAACACCTGCGCCCCGGAGAACAGGAACCCGCAGACGAACAGGGCCAGGACCATCACCCATAGCTGCCCGGTCAGGCCGATCACCGCCAGCGGCAAACAACCAAGGCCGAAGCCGAGAATCATGATGGTGAGGTAGCGCCGGGGCAGCCGGAACGAGGCGACGGCCAGCGAACCGACGGCGCCGCCGACGCCGAAGGCGCCCAGTGCCAGCGCAAAGGCACCCGCCCCGCCGCCGGTCTGGTCCTTGACGGCGAACGGGATCAGCACCTCGATCGGGCCCAGCGACGCCAACACCATCAGCGTGGCGAAGAGCAGGGTGGCGAACAGCCACCGGGTGCGCACCATGTAGCGGAAGCCGTCGCGCACGTCGACCAGCGCGGACACCACCGGATGCCGCGATCGATCGATGTCCCGACGCACCGGCGTTGAGCGCATGCACCCCAGCACGGTCGCCGCTCCGATCTGCAGCACCGCGACGATGGCGAACGCGAATCCGGGCGAGGCCGCGGCGATGACGGCGCTGGCCAGCACGGGACCGGCCGCCTGCATGATCGTCGGCCGGAGCATCCCCTCGATACCGTTCGCCGCCAGTAGTTGGTCCTGGCTGATCAGTGCGGGCAGCCAGGCCGAATACGCCGGGTAGAAGAAGCCGTCGGCCACCCCCAGGGCGAAAGAGATCAGCGCCAGCTGCCAGATGTGAATGTTCCCGGTGAGCGCCAGGAGGGCCCCGGTGCCGTAGCCGATACCGCGGGCCACCTCGACGGCGAGCAGGATCAGCCGCTGCGGGACGCGATCAGCGACGGCGCCGCCGACCAGAACGGTCAGCACCAAACCGAGCGCTGATCCGGTGGCAACCGCGGACAGGTCCGTGGCGGTGCCGCCGAGCTGCACGACCTGCCACACCGCGGCGACCAGCCAGATGCCACCACTGAGCAAAGAACAGACCAAGGCCGCCGCCAGCAGCCGATACTGACCGTTGCCGAAGGGTTTGAGCGCGCGCGGCAGCCGTGATTGCGCGGACTGGTCCGTCATCGAAAGCTCCTTCATCGACCGGCAGCCACCGGCGTCTCTCATTGTGACGACAGACACCGACAGTCGGCAGCTGATTTTCCGCCGTCGACCGGCCTCACCCGCCGGTGAACCGTCCGAATGCCTGCGCCAACCGCGACGGCCGTCCGCTGCGAGCTTCTGCCCGGTCGGCGGCGATGGTCACCCGCAGGCCCGCGTTGATGCCCAGCCAGCGCAGCGGCTCGACCTCCCACCGCGGTGAGACATGCCCTACCCAGGGCAGCGCGGTCAACGCGGAGTCCGTTCCGGTAATCAGATCGGCCAACGTCCGGCCGGCCAGGTTGGTGGTGGACACGCCGTCGCCGAGGTAGCCGCCGGCCCAGCCGAGACCGGTTTCCGGCGAGAAGCCGACCGAGGGGTGCCAGTCCCGCGCGACGCCCACCGGCCCGCCCCAGGTGTGGCTGAAGCGCACCCCGGCCAATGCCGGCAGCAGTTGGACCAACGCGGTCCGCAGGGCGGCGAAGACCGCTGGGTCGCGGTCGAACGCGGCCTTCGTCCGGGAAGCGAAGTGATAGGGCGCGCCCCGGCCGCCGAAGACGATACGACCGTCGGCGGTGCGCTGGCCGTAACAGACCAGATGCCGATGGTCGGCGAAGCTTGGCCGATCGGCCAGCCCGACGGCGGCCAACTGCTCGGCCGACAGCGGCTCGGTCGCGGTGATCAGCGAATACACCGGGGCCACGGCGCGCCGGAACCCGGCCAGGCCCGCGGTGTAGGCCTCGGTCGCCCGGATGATGATGTCGGCGCGCACCCGTCCGCGAGCCGTCAGTACCCGCCCGGGCTCGATGGCGGTCACCGGGGTGTCCTCGAAGATTGTCGCGCCGGCCGCTTCGACCTGTGAGGCCAGGGCGCGCACGAGCCGGCCCGGGTCCAGGACCGCGCAATGCGGGGTGAACGTCGCACCCAGAACATCTGCGGCGCTGATCATCTCGGCCGTCTCGGCCGCGTCCAGCAGCCGCAGGTCAGCCTCGGATTCACCCCATTTCCGCGCCGTCGCCACCTCGTCGCGGGCCCGTTCCAGTTGCGCCTTCGAGCGCGCCAGCCCGAGGGTGCCGCCGCGATGAAACCCGCAATCGGCGTTCCAGTCGGTCAGCTGGGTCTGGATCTCATCGATCGACCCGCGGACCGCCCGCCGCATCGCCAGCGCCGCGTCCCGGCCGTGAGCGCGAGCCAGTTTCGCTGCCGAAGCCGGGAACAGGTCGGAGCACCAACCGCCGTTGCGGCCCGACGCGCCGAACCCGGTGAACTCGCGCTCCAGCACGGCGATGCGCAGCGATGGATCGCGCCGGGCCAGGTAGAGCGCCGTCCACAGTCCGGTGAATCCGCCCCCGACGATCGCCACGTCGACCTGCCGATCCCCCGGCAGCGCGGCACGTCGCACCGGGGGCGCCAGATCGAGCCAGAGCGAAAGTGGTTCGGCCATCAGGGATCTACAGCAGGGTCCAGGCCTCGGTCAGCACCCCGCGGAGGATCTGCTCCATCTGATCGAACTCGGCCTGTCCACAGGTGAGCGGCGGCGCGAGCTGAATGACGGGGTCGCCGCGGTCGTCGGCGCGGCAGTACAGCCCGGCGTCCAGCAGTGCGTGCGAAAGGAATCCGCGCAGGATCCGCTCGCTTTCCGCGTCGCTGAAGGTCTCCTTGGTGACCTTGTCCTTCACCATTTCGATGCCGTAGAAGTAGCCGTCACCGCGGACGTTGCCGACGATGGGGAGATCGGTCAGCTTCTCCAGGGTCTGCCGGAAGCCGTTCTCCGAGCGCAGCACGTTCCCCAGCAGATCCTCGGACTCCATGATGTCCAGGTTGGCCAGCGCCACCGCGCACGAGACCGGGTGTCCGCCGAACGTGTAGCCGTGGGCGAAGACGGTGTTTCCTTTGCCGAATGGCTCGAAGATCTTGTCCGAGATCAACGTCGCACCCAGCGGCGAGTACCCCGAGGTCAAGCCCTTGGCCGTGGTGATGATGTCCGGGACGTAGTCGAATTTCTGCGCGCCGAACATGGTGCCGAGCCGGCCGTAAGCACAGATCACCTCATCGGAAACGAGCAGAACGTCGTAGGTGTCGCAGATCTCGCGCACCCGGGCGAAATATCCGGCAGGCGGCGGGAAGCAGCCGCCGGCATTCTGCACGGGTTCCAGGAAGACCGCGGCGACGGTGTCCGGACCCTCGGCCAAGATTACTTCCTCGATCCGGTTGGCCGCCCAGAGGCCGAAGGCCTTCTCGTCGTCGGCCAGATGGTCCGGGGCGCGGTAGAAGTTGGTGTTCGGGACGCGGAAGGTGCCGGGCACGAGCGGCTCGAATGCCTCCTTGAACGGCGGCACCCCGGTGATGGACAGCGCGCCCGCGGTAGTGCCGTGATAGGCGATCGCCCGTGAGATCACCTTGTGCTTACCGGGTTTGCCGATCAGCTTGAAGTATTGTTTTGCCACCTTCCACGCGGTTTCCACGGCCTCGCCGCCGCCGCTGGAGAAGAAGACCTTGTTCAGGTCGCCCGGCGCCAGCGCTGCCAGCCGGTCCGCCAATTCGATCGCCTTGGGGTGCGCATACGACCAGATCGGGAAGAAGGCCAACTTGACGGCCTGGTCGTAGGCCGCCTGTGCCAGTTCCTTGCGGCCATGACCGACCTGAACGGTGAACAGGCCGGACAGCCCGTCGAGATAGCGCTTCCCGTTGGTGTCGAAGATGTACGCACCCTCACCCCGCTCGATGATCGGGACCGGCTTGTTGTCGTAGGACGACATCCGGGTGAAGTGCATCCACAGGTGGTCGGTCGCGCTGCTCATCGGGTTCCCCAGGTGTAGGTCTGCTTGGAAAGCTTGAGATAGACAAAAGTTTCGGTGCTGCGGATCCCCGGAATCGTCCGGATCCGGTCGTTGACCAACGCCAGCAGGTGATCGTCGTCGGCACAGACGACTTCGGCCAGCACGTCGAAGGATCCGGCCGTGACCACCACGTAGTCGACATCCGGCATGGCGGATAGTGCGTCCACGACGGGCGTGATGTTTCCTTCGGTTCGGATGCCGACCATCGCCTGCCGGTGAAAACCGACTTGCAGCGGATCGGTGACCGCGACGATCTGCACCACTCCGGCGGACACCAATCGCTGGACCCGCTGCCGGACGGCCGCCTCGGACAGCCCTACCGCGGTGGCGATGGCCGCATAGGGGCGGCGACCGTCCTGTTGCAGTTGTCCGATGATGGCCAGCGAGATCGCGTCTAGTGCCGGGCGGGCCCGGCCGATGTCGGCGTCCATCGGCTCGGCCGGGACAGTCCCGGATTCGCTGACGGAAGTAGCTGCGCTGATTGGCACGCCAGTAATCATCACATCACCAGACCGCTCGAAGCAAGCGAATCCGTTGTCATTTCGTGTTCCTCTGTCGGAAACCGTTGAACCGACTGGGTCAGACTAGTGATTTTCGCAGATCACGGTGATAGCGTCACGGTCAGCCCCGAGCGGCTCCATCGAAGCGCAAAGGATCGCCTGAAGTTCACGATCGACTGAGGTTCAGGATCAGACACATTCAGGATCAGACACATTCAGGATGAGATATCGAGGAGGCAGTACATGCCCGCACGGCAGACCCGCCCATGACGGCGCGCGGCGGCCCGCCCCCAGCATCGATCGGGCGCGGTTTCCCGGCCGGGCGGTCCTCGTTCGCAGGCCCCTGCCGACCGAGCGGAATTTCGCGCCGATCGTTCATGGGTGCACTTGGCATCGGCGGCGCCGCGGCCCTGCTCTCGGCCTGCAGCACGCCGGGCATCGGAATCAAGGGCGACACGGCGGTGCCCGACTCCTCCGATCGCGACAAGCGGGTCACCTGGTCCAACTGGCCCTTCTATATCGACATCGATGCGCAGGACAGCTCCAAGCGACCGACCCTGGACGCGTTCGTCGCGGAGTCGGGAATCGATGTCACGTACGTCGAGGATGTCAACGACAACGACGAATACTTCGCCAAGATCCAGCCGCAGATCTCCGGTGGGCAGGCCATCGCCGCTGACGTCTTCGTCGTCACCGACTGGATGGTCGCCAAACTGATCCGGCTCGGGTTCGTCCAGGAGTTCAATTACGACAACATCCCCAACGCCGTCAACCTCGACCCGCTGCTGAAAGACATCTCCTACGATCCGGGCCGCAAGAGCTCCATCACCTGGCAATCCGGCCTGGCCGGAATCGCCTGCAACCCGGCCGCTTTCGGGGACAACCCGGTGACCTCGATGGACCAACTGCTGACCGATCCCGCCTTGCACGGGAAGGTCACCTGCCTGACCGAGATGCGAGACACCGTCGGGTTGACCCTGCTGGACCTGGGCTACGACATCGCCGATTTCACGATGGAACAGTTCGACAAGGCGATCGCGAAGCTGCAGTCAGCGGTCGATTCCGGTCAGATCCGCCGTTTCACCGGCAACGACTACGGCGCCGACCTGGCCGCCGGCAACGTCATCGCGTGCGTCGGCTGGACCGGCGATGTGTTGACGCTGCAGGCAGACACCCCCGAATTGCAGTTCGTGGTTCCGGACGCCGGCTGCACCCTCTGGAGTGACAACTTCGTCATCCCGGTTCGGACGCCGTACAAGGCGAATGCGGAGAAGCTGATCAATTGGTACTTCCAACCCGACATCGCTGCGCAGGCAGCCGATTTCATCAACTTCATCTCTCCGGTGGTCGGCGTCAAGGAAGCGATGGCCGATCTCGACCCGGACTTGCTGACCAACCCGTTGATTTTTCCCACCGATGAAACACTGTCCAGGGCAAAGACTTTCATGGGTCTCACCGAAGAACTGGAAAACCGGTGCAACCGGGCCTTCGCGAAACTGACGGGTGCGTGAGTAATGACGACTGATCCCTTGACCGGCTCCGGCGGTCTGAAGATCCGTTCGCTGTACAAGAGTTACGGCAGCTTCACCGCTGTCGACGGTATCGATCTCGATGTTCCCGAGGGCTCGTTCTTTGCACTGCTCGGGCCATCCGGGTGCGGCAAGACCACTACCTTGCGGATGGTGGCCGGGCTGGAGGAGCCCACGGCCGGGCAGATCGAGATCGGCGGTCAGGACATCGCCCGCCTGCGGCCCTATCAACGCCCGGTCAACACCGTCTTCCAGAGCTACGCCCTCTTTCCGCACATGACGATCTTCGAGAACGTCGCGTTCGGGCTCCGGCGGCGCAAGGTCGACGGCATCGACGCCAAGGTCAACGAGATGCTCGACCTCGTCGAGATGCGACATCTTGCGCACCGCAAGCCCACTCAGCTGTCCGGCGGCCAGCAGCAGCGGATCGCGGTGATCCGCGCGCTGGTCAACCGGCCGAAGGTGCTGCTACTGGACGAGCCGTTGGGGGCGCTCGACCTGAAACTACGGCGGCAGATGCAGCTGGAACTGAAGCGGATCCAGACCGAGGTCGGGATCACCTTCATCCACGTCACCCACGATCAAGAGGAGGCCATGACGATGGCCGACACCATCGCGGTGCTGAACAACGGCAAGGTCGAGCAGCTGGGCGCCCCGGTCGATCTCTACGAGAACCCGGCGACCCCGTTCGTCGCCGGCTTCCTGGGCCAGTCCAATCTGCTGCCCGCGACCGTGACCGGCCGCGACGGAGATGTGCTGCTGCTCAACGCCGATGGATTTCGCATTGCGATGCCGGCCCGGCGGGCACATTCCGAGGGACCGCTGCTACAGATCGGTGTCCGTCCGGAGAAGATTCAGCTGGCCGATCCCGGCCAGGCGCCGGGCGGAAATGTCATCGACGGGACCATCATCGATGCTTCGTTCATCGGAGTGTCCACCCAGTACCTGGTGCGCACCCCGGGCGATGAGGAGCTGACGGTGTTCTCGCAGAACACCTCGACGACGCTGCGCCGGGTCGGCGACAAGGTCTCGTTGTACTGGGACCCCGACCACACGTTCGCCCTGGCCGGCGATTCCGCGGATGTTGCGTTCGCTGCGGAGGTGGCGTCGTGAGTGAGCCTTGGCGAGCGAACAGTGGGCGGCATGACATCCATGCGCGAGGAACGAGCGGAGCGATGTCGTGAGTGAGCCTTGGCGAGCGAACAGTGGGCGGCATGACATCCATGCGCGAGGAACGAGCGGAGAGATGTCGTGAGTGAGCCTTGGCGAGCGAACAGTGGGCGGCATGACATCCATGCGCGAGGAACGAGCGGAG
>JBBRSR010000031.1:0-25800 GCA_038245175.1 Mycobacteriales bacterium
ACCAGCACACCGAACCCCGACGGCAGCATCATCATCACCACCCCCACCCGACACCACTACCGCAACAACACCACCGAAACCGCCTCGATCGCTGCCCTGGACCGACTACGTCTTCCAACCACCCAGCTGGCTCGAACACGCGCTCACCCAACTCCTCGCCAGCGCCTGAACAGGCGCCTGCCAGAGGCAACCGCGAAGTCATACCGAGGCCGACGGCCGCCACAAATCGATGCCCGACTCGACCGCATGATGCTCGATCTCAGACAGCTCATCGGCGGTGAACTGCAGTCCGTCCACCGCGGCGACATTGTCCTCCAGTTGCTTCACGGACGAGGCGCCGACCAGCACCGAGGTGACGCGGTCATCTCGCAGGGCCCAAGCCAGCGCGAGTTGCGCCAGGCTCTGGCCACGACCGTCGGCCATCGAATTCAGTGCCCCGATGTGCTCCAACGCGTTGGGTGTCAACAAGTCTGGCGACAGCGACGAGGCGCGCGAAGCCCTGGACCCCTCGGGCACACCATGGAGATACTTCTTGGTCAGCATGCCCTGCGCCAACGGCGAGAAGGCGATGCACCCAACCCCGAGATCACCCAAGGTATCCAGTAATCCACCTTCGATCCAGCGGTTCAGCATGGAGTACGACGGCTGATGAATCAACAGCGGTGTGCCCATTTCGCCGAGAATGGCTGCGGCTTCCCGGGTTCGCTCGGGAGAGTATGAGGAGATGCCGGCGTAGAGGGCCCGGCCCGAGGTCACCGCGGTGTGCAGGGCGCCCATCGTTTCTTCCAGCGGGGTATCCGGATCCGCCCGATGCGAGTAGAAAATGTCGACGTAGTCGAGGCCCATCCGGCCCAGGGACGCATCGAGCGAGGCCAACAGGTACTTCCGGGATCCGCCGATACCGTAAGGGCCCGGCCACATGTCGTAGCCTGCCTTGGTCGAGATGATCAGCTCATCGCGATACGGACCGAAGTCGTCGGCGAAGTGTCGGCCGAAGTTGGTTTCGGCGCTGCCGTACGGCGGACCGTAGTTGTTGGCCAGGTCGAAGTGTGTGACACCGAGATCGAAGGCCCGGCGCAGGATCTCGCGCTGGGTGTCGAACGCATTCACGTCGCCGAAGTTCTGCCACAACCCGAGTGAAACGGCGGGCAGTTGGAGACCGCTTCGGCCCACGCGGCGGTAGGGCAGGCGGTCGTAACGGGCAGCGTCCGGAAGGTAGGTCACCACAGCATTCTGGCATTGGGTGACGCCTGACGCATGCCGGCATTCGGTCAAACCACACGCGACCGAGCCGTCAGACGGCGGGTTCGACCGCTGGCGCACCGACGAGGTCGCCATCGTCGGTCGGCAATGCCAGTCGATAACCCCGCTTGACCACGGTCTGAATCAGATCCGGTCGACCCAGACCTGTTCGCAACCGGGCAACGGCCACTTCAACCGTGTGCTCATCAGAGCCGTCGCCAGGCAATACATCGAGCATCGCCCGGCGGCTCACCACCTGGCCCGGCCGTTCCGAAAGCGCTTTCATCAGCGCCATTCCGGCCGGTGTGAGCGGGCAAAACGTGCCGTTGACGGCGAGGCCCTGCCCACGCACCTCCACGTCGACATCGGCCACCCGAATTCGCCGGCCACACCGCAACGGAACCTGCACCACGATCTCGCGAACCAGGGCCCCGAGCCGGAATCGATCCGGTTGGATCACCGGAATGTCCGCGCCGTGCAGCGGCCCCGCCGTGACCGATCCGACGCACGCCGCAATGACATCCTTCTGCAGCGCCTCTCGAATCGCGTCGCCCAGGTTGTCGTCGTCCGCGGTCCGCAGAAAGTTCTTCGAGGCCGGCGCACTGGTGAAGGCCACCGCCTGAACTTCCCGGGCAATCACCGAACCGATCAGCCGACGAAGCGGCTCCACATCGACCGGCGGCACCCAGCGGTAAACGGGCACATCGATCACCTGCGCGCCCGCCGCCACCAGGGCCTCCAGCATGCCCGGCAGCGGCTCGCCATGCAGCTGCACCGCAATCCGCTTGCCCGCCAATTCCACCTGGGTCAGCAGATATTCGAGCACCTCGGAGGCGGATTCGGAGTCGGGTGACCAGGCTTCCCGCAGCCCGGACGCGCGGATCGCACCACGCACCTTCGGCCCGCGGGCCAGCACGGTGGCCCCGCCGAGAGCTCTGAGCAGATCTTCACCCAGACCCCAGGTGTCGGCCGCCTCTATCCAGCCGCGGTACCCGATCCCAGTCATCGCCACCGCGATATCCAGAGGCTCCGCCAGGCACGCGCGGGTCGCGGCCAGCAGATCGGCGTCGTCAAGCAGCGGCACGATCCGGATCGCCGGCGCGTAGCGCACCGTCGCGCCCCGTCGTTCCAAGGCGGCGCCGAACTCTTCGCGTCGGCGCGCGGCGGTGATTCCGATGGTGAAACCGGTCAGCGGCTCGATCGGGCCGGCGTTCGGCACGGCCTGGACCAGCCGCTGGCCGACCATTCCGTTACCGACGACAACCGGTCGTTTGCCAACCATGGGGGAACGCTCCCTTGTTCCGTTGATAGTGCGGCCGGAATGTGCCGATGCCGGGTCAGGGTCGTTACCGGGTGATGACAGCTTCGGCACCCACGAGCTGGGTTAGCGACCGACTCCGTACTCACGCAGGAAGCTGATGTCGCCGGCCTGCCCATCCGCCGGTGTCTCGACGATGACATCACTGCCGGCCTTGGCGCAGACCTCGGCGATCACCTCGGCGTCGATGGTGCCGATCCCGAAATTGGCGTGCCGGTCGGCACCGGAGTCGAAGGCATCACGAGAGTTGTTGGCGTGCACCAGGTCTATCCGCCCGGTGATGGCCAGGACACGGTCGACGATATCGGACAGTTCCTCACCGCCGGCGTAGGCGTGGCAGGTGTCCAGACAGAATCCGGGCGAGAATTCGCCGATCGCGTCCCACAGCATGGCGAGCCGATCGAATCGGCGTGCCATCGCGTTGTCGCCACCTGCGGTGTTCTCGATCAGGATGGGCAGTTCGAACCCGCCGGTCTCGACGGCTCGTTCGAACACCTTGCGCCAGTTGGCCACTCCGGCGGCCGGATCGTCCTTCGCGGTCAGATGCCCACCGTGCACGATCAGTCCCTTGGCGCCGATCGCCGCCGCGGCGGCCGCGTGCTGGCCCAGGATCTTGCGGCTCGGGATGCGGATCCGGTTGTTCAGCGACGCCAGGTTGAGCACGTACGGCGCGTGCACATACACCGTGAGATCGGTGGCCCTGATCGCTTCGGCGTGGGCGTGCTCCTTGGGCGCCTTCCAGTCCTGGGGGTCGGAAAGGAAGAACTGGAAGGCCTGTGCACCGACTGCCTGGGCGGCAGTGAGCGGATCGGCCGAATCGACGTGTGCTCCGACAACAGACATGGTGGTCAGGCTATCGGCTCGCACCGACACAACTTGGCTGGCATCACCGACGCCCGACCCGCCGACGTGGGTCGCGCCGGGCGAGGCTAGAAATGGGGCGTGCGGACGAACAAGACAGATCCACCGGAGTGACCGACCCAGGGCCGGCCGAGGTAGGAAGGTCAGCACCGGAATCCGGCGACAGCAGGCTCACCGTGCTGATCGCCTTCGCCGCGAACGTCCTGGTGGCGATCGCCAAGACGGCTGCGGCCTTCATCACCGGCTCCGCTTCGATGGTCGCCGAGTCGGCGCACTCGTGGGCCGACGCCGGTAACGAGGTGTTCCTGATCATCGCCAATCGCCGGGCGGCCAAATCCGCGGACGACTCGCATCCGCTGGGCTACGGCCGGGAAGTCTACGTCTGGTCCCTGTTCGCCGCGCTCGGCCTCTTCGCCGCCGGTTCGGCGGTGTCGATCACCCACGGCGTCACCCAGTTGATCAACCCATCGCCGGCCGAGAACTTCCTGGTCGGCTATATCGTGCTGGCGATCGCCTTCGTCCTGGAGAGCATTTCCCTTCTGCAGTCGGTCCGGCAGATCCGCGCGGAGGCCGGGCGAATGCACCGTGACGTGCTCGAACATGTGCTGGCCACGTCGGACCCGACCCTGCGCGCGGTCTTCGCCGAGGACGCGGTGGCCCTGATCGGGCTGCTGGCGGCCGCCGCCGGCCTGGTCACCCATGAGCTGACCGGCTCACCGATGCCGGACGCGATCGCCTCCATCGCGATCGGGCTGCTGCTCGGGGTGGTGGCGCTGATTCTCATCAATCGGAACCGGGACTTCCTGGTCGGTGAACTGGCCGATCCGCGGGTCCGGTCGGCGGCGATCCGCCGGCTCAACGAGATGACCGAGATCTCCCGGGTCACCTACCTCCGATTGGAAGTGGTGGGCCCACGTCAGGTCAACCTGGTCGCCAACGTCGATCTGACCGGGGACGATCGCGAGTCCCTGCTCTCGGTGAGGCTGCGCGCCCTGGAGGCCCGGCTGACCGACCTGCCGACGGTGGTCGGCGCCGTGCTCAGCCTGTCCGCGCCGGACGAGGAGTCGCTCAAGTAACAGCGACCAGGTTCGATCGGCCGATGAGCTGCCGGTCAGGATCCGGCCGTGGCGCGGCCGAGCAGGACCAGCGCCCAGCTCAGACTGGCGAAGCCGGTACCGGTGGCGACCGTGCGAACGATGTTCCAGGTGTTCCACTGTGCCTCGAAGGCGCTTCGAATCGCCGCCAACTCGCTGGGGTCGGCGGGCAGTCCGGCACCCTGCAGTCGGTCGTTGAGCGGGACGTTGAGCACAACGGTGACGATGAGACTGGTGAGATAGAGCGCCACTCCGGCAATCACCCAGCGCAGCGCCGAGTGATCGTCGGCTCGCCATTCGAGCACGACCGACAACCCGCCGGCGATCAGCGCCCCGACGAAGACGACTACGAACCAGCCGTTGAGTATTGCCACGTTGATCTTCTGCATGGCGACGACGAAGGTCCGGTCATCGCTGTGACGGAGGCCGAGCATCACGGCGCAGGAGAACGCGAAGTACAAACCCGCCATCAGTCCGGTGCTCACGGTGGCGGCCAACATGGCGGCGGTGCGCATCGCCGTCATCCCCTCACGGTCAACTGACTAGCCGTCAACGGCCTTCGCCGGCAGGATCGGCGCCGGACGCCCTGGCTGATGACCCTCCTCCACTTCATTCTCGGCCCGCTCGAAGGTGATAACCCGGTGGCCGCGGTTGTTGGAGAACCAGATCGCCCGAGCCCAGGTGTAGAGCGTGCCGAGGCGGTTGCCCCAGCCGATCAGGTAGAGGCAGTGGATGAAACCCCACATCACGTAGCCGATGACGCCGGTGAACTTCATGCCGAATGCGTCCGCGACGGCCGCCTTGTGGCCGATCGTCGCCATGCTGCCCTTGTCGAAGTATTTGAAGGGTGGCGGTGGCTCCGCCCCCGCCACCCGGGCCTTGATCACCTTGCCGACGTACTTGCCCTCCTGCATCGCCGGCTGGGCGACCCCCGGCAGCTTGTTCAGCGACACCATGTCGCCGATGGCGAACACCTCCGGGTGTCCGGGCAACCCGCAGTCCGGGTTCACCGCGATCCGCCCGGCCCGGTCGGTCTCCACCCCGGTCTTGGTAGCGAGCATCTTGGCCAGCGGCGACGCCTGCACCCCGGCCGCCCAGATCCGGGTGCGAGCCCGGATGGTCTCCAGCCCATCCGGACCCTTCACGGTGATCGACTCATGGTCCATATCGACGGCCAGGCTGTTCAGCCTGATCTCCACTTCCATCTGCTCCAGCCGGCGATGGGTGTACTTCTGCAGCTTGGGATCGAAGGGCGGCAACACCGACGCGGCGCCCTCGATCATCAGGATGCGGGCCTCGTGCGTGTTCACCGACCGGTACTCCTGCGGCAACACCTTGTGCGCGATCTCGGCGATCTGGCCCGCCAGTTCCACACCGGTCGGTCCGCCGCCGACCACCACGAACGTCAGCCATTCGGCCCGCTCCTGTGGGTCGGTGGACAGTTCGGCCATCTCAAATTTCGACAGAATGCCATCCCGCAGGTACCGCGCGTCCTCAACGGTCTTCATCCCCGGTGCGAACTCGGCGAACTGGTCCTTGCCGAAATAGGAGTGCGACGCCCCCGCCGCCACCACCAGGGTGTCGTAAGGTAGGTCGACCGCGCGACCGTCCGGGCCGCTGGCCCGAACCACCTTGGCGTCCAGGTCCAGGTCATGCACCTCGGCAAGAAGGGCCCGCGCATTCTTCTGCTTCTTGATGACGGCTCGCAGGGGCGGTGCGATCAGCCCGGGCGGGAGTATGCCGGTCGCCACTTGATAGAGCAGCGGCTGGAACAGATGGTGGTTGGTCCGATCGACGAGGGTCACGTCCACTTCCGCGTCGGCCAGCGCGCGGGTGACGTTCAACCCGCCGAATCCGCCACCGACCACCACAACTTGGTGTCGCCCGTTCGCCATCGATTGCTCCCACAGGTCGTTGGGTTCGCTGCTCGCGACGGGTCGTCCCGGCCTGGCTGGTCCGTCCCATGACGATGGTGCCGCGATTTGGTTCAACGCGCGCGTTGTAAATTGCCGGCTCCGCTTCGCGATCGGGGGTCGGGTCAGCCCCCGACCGCGGTCGGACGGATGTAGGTCCAGTTCCATGGGCGATGTGCGTCGGCGATGTGCGGCGATCGTGCAGGGCCTACCGTGAGTTGAGTTGCGCCACCAGGCCCAGCAGGACCGTGGGCAGATCGGGGCCCAGATGGCAGAAACCGCCGGGTCTGGGGCAGCCCGACGGTGGCGCCCCGCTCCGCAGTAAGGAAATGGGAATGATCAACGACCTCGCCGCTGACGAAACGGCCAACACCGCGGTCGGCACCTACGGTGTCGTGTGGCTGCCGTACGCCGTCGTCGGGCTGGCGCTGATCGCGCTGGCCATCACCGCGGCGATCCGAACTCGCAACCAGGAATCCTCGCCGCTGGTGGAGTTCTTGCTGATCCGCGGCACCGCCTTGCTGCTGATCGCCACGCTCGTCGGGTTGCTGGCCGACGCCGCCTCCGAGGGCGACGGCGTGACCAGCATCGACAAGCCGATCTGGTCGTGGTTCATCGAGCACCGATCGGCCGGGCTGACCCCGCTGATGATCGCGATCAGCACGGTCGGCGACACCGCTGTGATGGGCCTGATCGCGCTCGCCGTGGCGGGGGCGCTGGTGTTTCGGCCGGCCTACCGCGGTCGGGGCATCCTGGTCGCGGTGGTTGCCGCCGGCGCCGGACTGCTCGTGATCGTCACCAAAGCCGTCGTCGGTCGGGTCCGCCCACCTATGGAATACCGGCTGGTCACCGAGACGAATCAGTCGTTCCCGTCCGGGCACGCGCTGGCTTCATCAGCCATCGTCGGGGTCGTCGCGGTGGTCTTGGTTCCGCTGATCGCGCTGCGCGGCTGGCGCCTGGTGGCGATCACGGGCGCGTTCCTCTTCGTTCTGCTGATCGGGCTGAGCCGGCTCTACCTGGCCGTGCACTGGTCCACCGACGTCTTCGGCGGTTGGCTGATCGGCCTCGGCTGGCTGCTGCTCTGCCTCACTGCCCGGGAACTGCATCGCAGCTATCCCGAGGTCCGACAACTGGTAAGGGCTCAAAAATGACACCAGCAATGGCCGTGAGCTCCACGGATCTCGCTCTACTACCCGGCTGGCTCGACCCGGCCAGCATGATCAATGGCTTCGGCTCGTGGGCGGTACTGGGCATCATGGCGATCATCTTCGCCGAGTGCGGCATTCTGCTCGGCTTCTTCCTGCCCGGCGACACCCTGCTATTTCTCGGCGGCTTGCTCGTCGCCGCAGCTCACGCGGGCCAGGATGGCATCGAGGTCAATCTGGTTCTGTTCATCGGGCTGCTCTCCCTGGCCGCCTTCGCGGGCAACATGGTCGGCTACGGAATCGGTTACACGGTGGGGCCGGCGGTATTCAGTCGGCCGGATGCGAAGTTTCTCAAGAGGGAATACATCGACAGGTCCGCCGCATTCTTCGACAAATACGGAAAGCCGGCGATCCTGCTGGCCAGATTCGTGCCGATCGTGCGCACCGTGGCCACGGTCATGGCCGGCGCGTCTCGGATGAACACCCGGATCTACGCACTGTATTCGGCGATCGGCGGCGTGCTGTGGGTGACCACGGTGACGCTGGCCGGTTACTTCCTGGGGCAGATCCCGTTCGTCAAGGGTCACGTCGATCTGATCTTCCTGGCGGCGGTCGCGGTGGTGGTCGCGGGCATCGCAGTGCCGGCTGTGACACATCTGCGGCAGCGCCGAAATGGCAATTTCTCCGCGTAGTACCGATACGGGAGCATTCTGCGTTCATCGTCGCTGACCCGACTCGGCGGCGGGTGTGGCCCGTGCTTCGAGTACGGACCGCAGCGCGACGAAGCCCACCGTTGACGACGCCCCACACGGCGACACCGAGCCAGACCAGCACGGCTCGGTGGGTGAAAGCGATCGCCGCCAATGACGCCGCCACCGGCACCAGCAGCAAGACCCTCGGCCCCGTCCGGTCGTAGACCCGGCCCGTCACCAGCCCGCTGAGCCCGTCGACCAGCATGGCGACGGCGAACAACACTGGCACCTGCGGCTCGGTGAGCAGTCCCCGGGTCTGGGCGTGGAAGGCCGGCAACGGGAAGGACGCGCGACTCCACAGGACAGGACCGCAACACGTCCGCGCAACCACACCAGCAACCCCAGCCGACGAACTCCCCCGCACCGGCAACCACCCCGACCACCAGGGCAGATGCGCCCAGCGTTGTCAGGTAGGGGCCGATGATGCTGTGTGCCCATTCATTGACCAAGTCTGAAAAGAGGCTGACTGACCCGCAACGCCGCAGCCGAAGGGCCGGGCCGCATGAGCGGCCCGGCCCTTTGTGCCGCAGTTGGTTACCTGGCGGTGAACAGACCGAACGGCTGGTGCTGGCCGGCCTGCACCAAGAACTCCTCTGCGACGCCGCCGAGGCGGCGACAACCCTTGGTTGTGCACGCGACGCCATCGAATTCGCCGGGCGGGCGCTGGCCCTGGACTCATTCAGCGAGCGGGCCACCCGACTGCTGATGCGGGGGCACGCCGACCGGGGTGAAGTGCCGCGGGCGCTGAGCGAGTTCGAGCGATGCCGCATTCTGCTGGCCGACACACTTGGCGTCGACCCATCGCCACCGACCCGCGAGTAGCATCAGTTCCTGCTGCACAGCGTCCGACCGCGGTAATCTACGCGCGCGCCAGTTCGGCCTTGAAGGTCATGTCCGTGGTGTCCATGGTCAGCGCGGCGTTGGCCTGCCGGGCCGCGGTCGAGTTGATGATGAGATGGCTGGCCGCCAGCAGCCGGAGCACCGGACGCGGGATGTGTCGGGGAGTCTTGCCGGCGCTGCCGAGATCACCCTGGACCATCGCTGCCACGTCGTTCAACGTCAGGTTCTGCCCGCCGATGTTCGCCGCGCGCCGGCGCTGCGACGGGTCGAGCACGGCATTGACAACGGCGTCGGCGACGTCGGTGACAGACACGAAGTTGACCGGATTCGTGCCACGTCCGAAGATCAATGGACGCCCGGACCTGCCCGCGGTCTGACGCATCAGGTCGAGATAGAGCTCGAGGAATGCCGTGCCTCGGACGATATTCCACGGGACTCCACTGGCACAGAGGTTTTCTTCGGCTGCGGCCTTCATCCGGAACAATTCCATCGGATGGTGCGGGCTCGCGCCCACTGCGGACACCAACACCACCTCGGCGCCCTGGACCCGCGCGGCAGCGACCAGATTCGCGTTGCCATCCCGGTCCACGGATTCCGGGGTCACCCGCCCGGGGCCGGCGAACCCATGGACCGCCGAGACGACGGTGCGGATACCCAGCAGAGCCGGACCGAGCGAAATCGGGTCGCGGACGTCACCCCGGGCTGCCTCGACCAGCGGCCCGATCAGCCGCGCGGCTCTTCCGGGGTCCCTGGTCAGGATTCGGACCCGTTCACCCTTGGCCGTGAGCCCGGCGACCACCAGCCCTCCCAGCCGACCGGTCCCGCCGGCCACCAGGATCATCGCCGGCCACTCAGCTGGGTGGCGACCGCGGAATCGATGTTTGCGCCGTCCTCTTGCACAGGTTCGAGGTACAGCCGGGCCCAGGCGGCCCGACCCGCGGCCACCCCGAAGACGATCACGCCCCGCATCAGGTGTTCGGCGCCGTCCAGCCTGGTGCCGCTCATCTCCCATTCGCCCCAGATCGTGTCATCGGCAACGGCGGTTCGGAGCACCGTCACCCGCAGATCCGGCACGGCCGAGAAGATCTGCCGCCAGTTCGTCCGGACCTGCTCCCGGCCGGTGAATCCGCGCGCCGGATGCGCCGGGGTGTGGTTGACGTAGTCGACGGCGAAGCAGTCCGCCAGGCCGTCCAGGTCATGGGCGTTCGTGGTTCGGACGAGTCTGTCCACCATCGCCTCCGGTGAGCCGTTGATGTCGGCGGAGTTCATCCACGCTCCTATTCCGTTACAGTTGGTTGTAATGGAATAGGAGCAGCATGGACCCCGATGCCGACCGCGTCAAGGCCCCCCGTCAGTACGACTCCACTCGACGCCGCGACCGAGCCCGACGGGTCGGGGCCCACATCCTCGAGGTCGCCCAAGGACTGTTCCTGCGCGACGGCTACGGCCTGACCACCGTCGCCGCCGTCGCTGCCGCAGCGGGCGTATCGGCCGAGACGATCTACAAGACGTTCGGCGGGAAGCCCGGTCTGATTCGGGCGATCCAGCAGTCCGGCCTGACCGGTGTCGGGCCCGTTCCGGCCCCCGAACGCTCGGACGAGATGTCCGCCCGCGAGATGGATCCGCGCGCAATTGTGCGGCACTGGGCCGAGCTGACCATCGAGGTCGCCCCGAGAGTGGCGCCGATCACCCTGCTCGTCCGTTCGGCGGCCGCCACTGACCCCGATATGGCTGCGCTGCTGAGCGAAATCAACGATCAGCGACTGACCCGCATGCACCACAATGCGCGACGGCTGGCCGACCGCGGCCTGTTGCGACATGGAATGACCACCGAACAGGCACGGGATGTGATGTACGCCTACACCGCACCAGAGCTCTACGAAATCCTGGTCTCCCGCCAACACTGGACCCTCGACCAATTCGCCGAATTCGTCTTTCGCGGCCTGGCCGCCGAACTTCTTGCCGACTGAGCTGATCCCGTGGAGGGAATCTGCACCCCCAATTCACGGGGGTGCACGACCGCCAAGAGCGTTGCCGATCCCGTCGCGGGAGCTGTCTGACAGACACTTTTCGAGCGCTGGGCTGACTCAAGTTTCCTGGGCGAATAGCCCCATAATGGGTCAAACGTCCGCATTCAGCACATTCTTTACCGCCGAACGAGCCGGGATCGTCCGGCCTACGGCGGTCGGGATCGACGGCCGGGCTCACGATGAGCCGCCGACCTGTGAGCTTTGGCAGGCAGCCAAGCGCAGCTCTCTCCAAAATTGAGCACCTACAGTGTCGCCATGCCAGACCTCAAGCTCTTCACGATTCCACTATCCAGGCGGTTGCTGGCTGAGGGCATCGGCACTGCGGTACTCGTCTTGGTGATCGTCGGTTCCGGCATCGCCTCCCATCGGCTGTCGACCACCGACCTGGGGCTACAGCTCCTGGAGAACAGTCTCGCGACCGCGCTCGGAATTGGCGCATTGATCGTCATGTTCGGTCCGGTTTCCGGTGCGCATTTCAATCCCCTCGTGTCCGCCGTCGACTGGATCCTCGGCCGGCGCAACGGAACGGGCCTTTCGGGCCGCGAGGTCGGCGCCTACTCGCTGGCCCAGATAGTCGGCGGCATCGCCGGCGCGATCCTGGCGAACCTGATCTTCAGCCTGCCGGCCGCCGAGATCTCCGTTCAGCACCGCGCCAGCGTCGCCCACCTGGCCGCGGAGCTGGTGGCCACCGCCGGCTTGATCGCGTTGATCTTCGTCCCCGCTCGCGGCGGTCGCGCCGAACTCCCTGCCGCGCCGGTGGGTGCCTACGTCGGGGCCGCGTTCTGGTTCACCGGGTCGACCGTCTTCCTCAACCCGGCCGTGACGATCGGCAGAGTCTTCTCCAACACCTTCACCGGCGTCGCGCCCGCATCGGTGCCGTGGTTGATTGCCGCACAGATCGTCGGCGCCGGGGTGGGCGTTGTCCTGGTTCTGACGCTGCTCCCGGCGGCTTCGAGGTCGGTACGGCAATTCTCCGGTGCGCCCGCTCGCGCCGGTCGAAGGAGAAGCAGCGTATGAAGCGTTCGTTGACCGAGGACCGGGCCACCAGGGCGCGGTCGCTGATCGTGGCAACTGTTCTGTTGGCACTGGCAGCAGCCGGCTGTACCAGCGCGGGTACCGGCCAGAGCGGTGCGGGCACCGCCGTGCCACCCGCGGCGGCATCGGCGACGACGGACACCACCCGCGCCGACGCGGACCTGATCCTGCTCATGTACGGCGCCATCAACGACGCCTTCCAGGCCAACGCCGACGACGGTGTCCGAGCGATGATCGCCACCCAGTACCCGGGCGACCTCGTCGACGTGGACTTCGCTCGATGCGTCAACGCCATCGTCCCGGGGGCCACCACGCTGCCACCCGACAAGCGGCTTCACTTCGTCCCGAATATCGCGACGATGACGCTGGATCCCGGCTACACCGTGACATCGGATCACGTCAAGGCCCTCCAGCCGACCGGCCGGGTCTATGTCACCGATGTCGAGATCAACGACGGCGGCAAGCCGGCCGTGCACTCACGCCATCAGGTCATCATGGGCGGTCAGGCCTATCAGTTCTCCTCCTGTTGATCGGCCGGCCCCATCGTGGGGAGCGCGCTCCGGTCCCGGCGCCACGGCAAGAGTCAGTCATGAACTGGTTGGGAACTGAGCAAATCCGGCGTCGCAGCCGACGATCTGCGCGACCATGGTCAGATGACTGCCCGGGTGCTGCTCGCCGACGATGACCGCGCGATCCGCGAGTCGCTCGAGCGCGCCCTGGAGTTGGAGGGCTACACCGTCACCGGCGTCGCCGATGGTGTCCAAGCGCTGACGGTGGCCCGCCGAATAGACCCCGACCTGGTGATCCTGGATGTGATGATGCCGGGCGTCGACGGCCTGGGGGTGTGCCGGGTGCTCAGGGCCGACGGCCTCCGGACGCCGATCTTGATGCTGACCGCGCGAGTGGAGGTAACCGCGCGAGTGGCCGGCCTGGACGCCGGGGCGGACGACTACCTGGCCAAGCCGTTCGAACTCGCCGAACTGCTGGCCCGGATCAGGGCCCTGCTCCGCCGCACGTCCTACGAACCGACGGAATCACCCGGTGGCATGGTCAAGGCGCAGGGGCTGCAGGTCGACCCGGGCAGCCGACGGGCCTGGTGGGCGGCGCACGAGCTGGAACTGTCCAAGACCGAATTCGACCTACTCGAATTGCTGGTGCGCAACGCCGGCCTGGTGCTCAGCCACAGCTCGATCTACGACCGAATCTGGGGATTCGACTTCGGCTCCGACTCCAAGAACCTGGCTGTTTACGTCAGCTATCTGCGTCGCAAACTCGAAGCCGTCGGCGCGCCGCAACTGATCCGCACCGTCCGCGGTGTCGGCTACAGCATCTCCCAGGGCTGAGCCGGCGATGACCCTGCGCCGAAAGCTGGTGGTCGCATTCGCCGCTGTGGCCGCCATGGTCGCATTGCTGGTGGGAATGATCGGGTACTCGGTGACCGAGCACGGAATTCGCGACGAGGTCGACCGCTCCCTGACCTCCGCGGTCACCACGCTGGCCGCCGGCGGCACGGTCGCTGCCACCGATCCGGTGACCGGCACGGAGCCCGCCGGGCGGGGCCGGGACCGCACTCAGGGCATCATCCAGAGCGCGCAGCTGATCGCCGCCGATGGTTCGGTGACCGTGCTGGCCGGCGATCCCATTCCGGTCGACGCCAACGCCACGGCGCTGGCGGCGACGAGTGCGGTGACCGGGACCCGCACATTCCTGACAACCGCCGTGAACGGCAAGACCTATCGCGTGCTCACCCAAGCGGGCGGCAATGGCAAGGGGGCCATTCAGGTCGCACGCGATCTGGGCGATACCGAGCGTCTGCTCAACGGTCTCGCGATCAACACAGCCTGGGTCGGACTCGGCGTGCTGCTCGCCGCGGCCGCCGTCGGCTGGGTCGTCGCCCGGCAGATCACCCGCCGGTTGACGAGCCTGACCACGGCGGCCGAGAAGGTGAGTTCAACCGGCATTCTGGATATCGGGATACCGACCCGCGGTCACGACGAGGTGACTCGACTGGCTACCGCGCTGCATTCGATGCTGGCCGAACTGGCCCGGTCCCGGGACGATCAACAACGCCTCGTACAGAACGCCGGCCATGAACTACGCACCCCGCTGACCAGCCTGCGCACCAATGTCAGCGTGCTTCGCCGATTCGGCGAGCTCTCCCCCGGGTCGCAGACGCGGCTGCTCGATGACGTGGACGGCGAGACCAGGGAGCTGACCAATCTGGTCAACGAACTCGTCGAGCTCGCGACCGATCGGCGCGATGCCGAAGAAGTCGAGCCGGTGGATCTGGCAGCGCTGGGCGAGCGGGTGGCCACCCTGTTCCGTAACCGGACCGGCCGCACCATCACCCTTGACGCCGAGCCGACCGTCGTCCTCGCGCGCCGGCACGGCGTCGAACGGGCGCTGTCCAATCTGCTGGACAACGCCGTCAAATTCGACCCGGACGGCAAGGTGCCGGTCGAGGTCCGGATTTCCGACCTGACGATCACGGTTTCCGACCGGGGACCCGGGTTGGCGGCCCAGGATTCCGGCCGGATCTTCGATCGCTTCTACCGGGCTACCGCGGCCCGGAGCCTGCCCGGATCCGGCTTGGGGCTGTCCATCGTCCAGGAGATCGCGGCCGCCCATGGCGGCAGCGTGTTGGCGATGAACAGGCCAGGTGGCGGGGCTGTGATCGGCTTCACCCTGGCCGGGGTGAAAGTCTTACCGAACTCCAAACCAAACGGACCAGCGAACTAACTCCACGGCGACAGGATGGGTGGAACCGCGGAGAGGATCCCATGTCCACCATCACCGGTCCGGCGTCGACAGATCCGCGCGCACTGTCCCGGCACCGTTTGCCGATCAGCGAAGCCGGGCGTCACCGGATCCGCCGGTGGCTGGCGGTGGCGCTGGCCGGTCTGTTGGTTGTCGAGCTCTGGCAGGCTCGTAGTTGGCTGGCCTCGGCGGGCGACGCCATCGCCGATTCGTCGTGGCGCGCGCTGATCGTCGCCGCTGCTGCCGCAACGGCCTCGATGGTGTGCTTCGGCGCTGTGCGGCAGCAAACACTGCGTTCGGCAGGAGTCCCTGTCAAACTCCGCCGGGCCGTCGCGATGAGCTACGCCGCGGGCGCCATTCACACGACACTTCCTGGTGGGGCGGTCTTCTCTACGGCATACGCATTCCGTCGGCTGCGCGACTGGGGTGCATCGACGGCTGTGGCCACCTGGTGCATGGCCGTCACCGGTGTAGTGGCGACGGCCACGCTCGCGGTCGTCGGAATGAGTGGCATTCTGCTCGGCGGTGGCGTCGCGGTGCCGGCGACTCAACTGACTGCCGAAATCCTTGCGATGCTGGTTGTGCTCACCGTCATCGCCCAGCTCACCCGGCACCCGGAGCGCCTGCAGCCCGCGGCACAGGCCGGATTGCGAGTCGTCAATCGGCTACGTCATCGACCGCAGACCACCGGATATCGGCAGCTTGCGTCGCTGATCGGCGATCTGCGCACGATCGAGCCCTCAGAGCGCCAGTGGGCAGTGGCATTGCTGTTGTCGTTGGGCAACTGGCTGTTCGACGCAGCGTGCCTGGCCGCCTGCTGCTCGGCCCTCGGGCTGCACATATCCGTCCCCGGCGTGCTGTTGACCTACACCGCCGGGATGGCCGCCGCGAGCGTGTCACCGGTGCCGGCCGGATTGGGAATGGTTGAGGGCGCGCTGCTTTTCGGACTGACCGCCGCCGGAGCACCCGCGGCGCCCGCCATCGCCGCGATCCTGGTATACCGGCTGCTCTCCACCGGCGGCGTCACTGTCGTCGGCTGGTTGATCCTCGGAGTTCAGCGCCGCAGCCGGACCCGAGCAAGTCAGTCGACGGCCGAGGGTCAGCTGACCGTGACCGACCTCGCGAAGGCGACGTAGTTGGCGAAGTCCTTGCCCACCCGCGCCACGGCGGTCGGAAAGAGCACCGGATAGCTCCACGCCGCATCCGAGTGCTTGCCGACGCTGGTGGACACGTTGAAGTACTGGCAGGCGCCCTTCCATGGGCAGGTGTACGGGGTGGGGCTCGTGTCCAGCACACCGGCGGTGATGGCCGACGGCGGGAAGTACCAGTTTCCTTCGATGGAGATGAGATCGTCCTGCGCGGCCTCCGCGACGACGACACCGTCGATGACTGCCTTCATTTTTTTGCCCGCTTCCCGGTGCCATGGCGCCGATCGATTTCTCGTCCCAGGGTCCAAGTTCGGCGGGGTCGGGATAATTCCCCATGGTGGCGGCGGTGTCCGATCGACCTGTCGTGCGACGATCGGTCCGGTGATCTGGACCGCGCCGGCCGGTCGGGTGAACAATTGGCCAACCGGCCAGGTGCGTCGTCGAATCTGTCGTGGCTAGGCCTGATCCGACACCTGGCGAAGGTCGAATCGGCGCCGGCTAGCCCGAAGGAAGCTGACCGCGCAGCGTCTCGGCCACCGCCGCGGCTCCGCGCAGACCCAGCGTGATGTCGTAGTGATTGAGCCCATCGATTTCGAAGGTGCTGCGGCGACCCGGGAGCGCCGCGACGAAGGCCGCGGCCTCGGCTGCCGAGATCAGCGGGACCGGCTCCCCCCGAAGCCCGAGCGCCGCCCGGATCAGCACCATCGGTTGCTCAACCTGACCGAGCGCGGAGCGAATCGCCTCATCGACCACGAGTTCGGTACCGTCCGTACGCACCGCGGCCTCCACCGCGCGGGGACGAAGGTCCGGTGGCTCGCCGCCGAGATCGTGGTCGGCATACGCCAGCAGGTCCGGCGCCAGCACGTCGCCGTCAGCGAACGCCGGGTGGGACTGCCAAAAGGCGTGGTATTCCTCGTGACTCGGGAACGTCATGGTCAGCCTGCTCAGGGCCGGGCCGAGCAGGTCCGCGAGAAAGACCTGTGGGTCCGTGCCGGCAGGCAACTGAAGCGGGATTCCGCCATCGACGGCCAGCACGGTTCGAACCCGGTCCGACTCGGCCTTGGCCACCAACGCCACGACGTAGGCGCCCATCGAGTGGCCCAGCAAGGCCACCGTCGACAGACCCGCCCAGTCGAGAAGGGCGCTGATGTCGGCCACGTGGGCACTCATGCCGTACGGCCCGGGCAGTGTCGAACTGTCGCCGCGGCCGCGCAGATCGGGCGCCAGCAGACAGACATCGTCACCGAGCGCCCGCGCGACGGGTGTCCAGGCCAGATGATTCGCCGTGATCCCATGAACCGCGATCACCACCGGCGCACCGGACCCCAATGGACGACCCGCCCGCCAGACCGACAGGCTGCCGCCGGCGACGGGAACCGCGAACTGCTCAATGAATGGATCGATCGTGGCCATTCGACCTACTGTAGGGCCACGGATCCGGCCCGAGCGCGTTCGAATCGCCTGAAATGATCAGCCGGTGGAGCACAGTCGGCGGCGACTGCGCCCGCCCCCCCGCGCGGTCTGATGGTCATCGGCTCGATCCCGCTCCCTGTGCGTCGGAGTCGACTCTGCCGCACGGTTCAAGGCGCCGAAATGACCGGGTGAGCCCGGGCCGGCATTGGGTAGTAGCAGTAGGGTCCAGATCAGTTCATTCCCGCCGCGAGAGCGTGCAGCCAAACATGAGGAGTCGATGACATGGCCGACAGCCACGTTTCCCGTTTCGGACTTGGTCCAGAGGACCTGGATCCCAATCCGAACAACAACCCACCCGACACAGGCGCCAGCAACCTCGATAAGTTCGGCCTCGGGCCGGAAGATCTCGACCCCGACCGAGCGGCAGATCCAGCACCCGAACCCGAACCCAGCGTCGACAAGTTCGGCCTCGGCCCGGAAGATCTCGACCCCGACCGAGCGGCGGATCCAGCACCCGAACCCGAATCCAGCGTCGACGAGTTCGGCCTCGGCCCGGAGGACTTGGACCGCTGACACCGCTCCGATCGGTTCGCCCGCGCCAATCGGGCAGCCGCCGGCGACCGACCATCCCGACCGAACCAGCCGGCGCCCAGCCGATATCCTGACGTGGCCCATCGGCGGCGGCCACCGTAACGGGGGTGGCCGGCCGCCTGCCCGGAGGGAAATGCATGGCTCGCCGCCGAAAATCGCTACTGGCATTGCTGCTGCCGAAACCGAAACCGAAACGTCGGCCGGCGACCCGCAGCCGGAAACCGTCAGTCGCGAAGTCGGTCAAGCCGGCGGCGGCGCGACCGGCGGCGACCAAATCGGCATCGGGCCGAAGTCAGACCTCGGCAAAGGTGCCACCCGGATCCGGCACGTGGATCGAGGCCCGCTACGTGGGGCCGGCCGGCGACCGCCCGTACTCGGTCTATCGGCCGAAAAGCATCCGCCGTGGCACCGCCGTTCCACTGCTGGTGCTGCTGCACGGGTGCATTCAGAGTGCCGCGGAATTCGCCGCGGCCACCCGTTTCAATCAGCATGCGGACCGTCACGGATTCGTCATCGTGTACCCGCACCAGACGGTCACCGCCAACCTGCAGCGCTGCTGGAACTGGTTCGAGCCGCGGCACCAGATGCGCCTGCTCGGCGAGCCGGCGATCATCGCCGGCATCGTGGCCCGGGTGGCCACCGAAACCCTGCGATGGCGGATCGATCCAACCCGGATCTACGTGGCCGGGCTGTCCGCCGGCGGCACGATGGCGCTCACCCTTGGCGCCACCTATCCCGACCTGTTCGCCGCCGTCGGAGTTCATTCGGCGCCGCCGTACCGGGCAGCGTCGAACCGGGCGACAGCGATGGCGGCAATGGCGGGTCTGACGAACGTGCCGGCCGCGCCCACCGGTTCGTTCCCCGGCGCCGGCGCCGGAATGCCACCGACCATCATCTTCCAGGGCACTTCGGACCACACCGTTCGCGAGGCCAACGGCACCCGGGTCACCGAGCAGTGGCTCGACTTCCAGCACCGCACCCCGGTGGGAACCGCCGACCCCGATCGGGCTCCGCGCTCGCGGATCACCGCGGACCTCACCGGCGGGCGCACCAGCACGGTGACCAGGTGGTACACCCCCAAAGGCCGGACGTGTCTGGAAAGCTGGCGGGTCAGTGGGCTGGGTCATGCCTGGTCGGGAGGCCTGGCGAAGGGTTCGTTCAGTGACCCGAAGGGCCCCCGGGCGACTACCGTGATGTGGCGATTCATGTCCGCGCAGCGACTGAGCTACCGCGCCTGAGCAGACCGCGACCGACTCATCCGGTCACCAGGAAGTCCGTCAGCCCGGCCAGCAGCCGATCGACGTCGGATCCAGTGGAGTAGGGCGCCAGGCCTACCCGCAGGCCACCCTGGTCGCCCAGGCCGAGCCGGCGCGAAGCCTCGAGCGCATAGAAAGAACCCGCCGGGGCGTTGATGTTGCGCGTCGCCAGGAACCGATACGCCGCCGAGGCCTCGCGGCCGTCGAAGGTCATCAGCAAGGTGGGCGTGCGCAGCCGCGCCCGCGCGTGCATGGTGACCCCGGGCAGACCGGCGATGCCGTTCTCGAGTAACAGCCGCAGTTCCAGTTCATGGTCGTCGATAGACGTCATCGCGGCGGTGAGGTCCGCGCGCCGGTCGCTGCTGGGCGACGGAGCAAGTCCGGCCAGGAAGTCGATCGCCGCCGTGGTGCCCGCCAGCAGTTCGTATGGCAACGTGCCGAGCTCGAATCGTTCGGGCACAGAATCCGCGGACGGCAGCAGCTTGTCGGGGCGCAGCTCGGCCAGCAGCTCCGGTCGTGCGGCGAGCACGCCGCAGTGCGGACCGAGGAATTTGTAGGGCGAACAAGCGTAGAAATCGGCGCCGATGGCTGGCAGGTCCACCGGGGCGTGGGCAGTGAAATGGACTCCGTCGACGTAGAGCTTGGCGCCGGTGCGGTGAACCAGCTCGGCGATCTCGGGCACGTTGGGCCGGGTGCCGATCAGGTTCGAGGCCGCTGTCACCGCAACGAGTTTCGTGCGCGCCGACAATACGGCGGCGACGTTCTCTGGTGGTAGTTCGCCGGTCTGCACGTCGAACTCAGCCCAACGGACGGTGGCCCCGGCCGCCTCGGCGGCGATGATCCACGGCCGAATATTCGCGTCGTGGTCCAGCCGGGAAACCACCACCTCATCCCCCGGACCCCAGGTCTTGGCCAGCGTCCGGGAGAAGGCGAAGGTGAGTTCGGTCATGCTCCGACCGAACACGATGCCAGCCGGATCCGCGCCAAGCAGATCCGCCATCGCCGCCCGGGCCGCCACGACAACACCATCGGCAAAGCGCTCGGCAGCCGTCACGCTTCCCCGGTTGGCGATGGCCGCCGTCATCGTGTCGCTGACGGCGGCAGCCACCGCCGTCGGAATCTGGGACCCGCCGGGGCCATCGAAATGGGCCGTGCCCGCAGCCAGCGCGGGGAAATGGGCGCGGAGCGCCTCGACGTCGTACGTCATACCAGCATGGTTCGGGGTCAGTTCTGGCCAGGCTCAGCGACGCGCAGGATCAACGCCTCGCCCTGGCCGCCACCACCACAGAGTGCCGCGGCGCCTGTTCCGCCGCCCAACTCCGTCAGCGCATAGGCCAGGTGGAGTGCCAGCCGGGCACCGGACATCCCTAGCGGATGTCCCATGGCGATGGCGCCGCCGTCGGCGTTGAGCTTGGCCGGGTCGAGCCCGAGCTCACGGCTGCTGGCGATACCGACCGCGGCGAATGCCTCGTTGATCTCCACCAGGTCCAGGTCGGTCGGTGCGATTCCCGCTCGGGCGCAGGCCTTCTCGATGGCCCGGGCCGGCTGGAGCTGGAGTTTGGAGTCCGGACCGGCGACAGTCGCGTGGGCGCCGATCTCGGCCAACCAGGTCAGCCCGAGGCGCTCGGCGTTGTCACGGCTCATCACGACGACCGCAGCCGCGCCGTCGGAGATCGGCGACGACGAACCGGCGGTGATCGTGCCGTCGGGGCGGAAGGACGGCTTGAGCCGAGCCAGCGAATCCGTCGTGGTGTCGGGCCGGATACCTTCGTCCTGAGTCACCGTCAACGGATCACCCCGGCGCTGTGGAACGGTCACCGGGACCACCTCGGCGGTGAATCGCCCCTCCTTCCAGGCCAATGCGGCTCGGCGGTGGCTTTCCGCGGCGAAGCTGTCCTGATCGGCCCGGCTGACGAAAACCGCACCCTCGTTCGCCTCGTCGGTCATCAATCCCATCGACCGGTCGGTGAAGTGATCCCAGAGCCCATCCCGTTCCAGTGAGTCGTGCATCGCGACATCCCCGTATCCGAGGGTGAACGGCAGCACATGGGGCGCCAGGCTCATCGATTCCATCCCGCCGGCGACCACGATGTCGAAGTCCCCGGCACGGACCATCTGGTCGGCCAGCACGATGGCGTCGATCCCCGACAGGCACACCTTGTTGATGGTGATCGACGGTACGGACATCGGGATACCTGCCCCCGCCGAGGCGATCCGCGCTGGATTCTGACCCGTGCCGGCCGCGACTACCTGACCCATGATCACGTAGTCGACCGCAGCCGGGTCCACGCCGGCACGCTCGAGGGCGGCCCGGATGGCGGCCGCTCCGAGCTGCGCTGCGGTGAGGGTGGAAAGCCCACCGCGGAATCGGCCCATCGGAGTTCGGGCACCGGCGACAATGACAGAGGGTGAGCTGGAGGTCATCGACATGTCTCTCTACTAATGCGATTCCACCGGTGTTGCGCCGAGCGGCGAGGGCGCTGCTCGGTCAGCCGGAACTCTGGGCCCGGCTCAATGCTGGGCCACCCGCACGGCTGCCGGTGAAGGACGCTCCGTCAATTCTAAGCGATCCTCGGCGTGACCTGCGTCGATCGCCGAGACTGATGGGCCACTTCACCGGCCCAACGAGTTGACCCGGTCACAGTTTTCGTCGAAACGTGATGAAAGAACGTCCTCAGCCGATCGTGGCGCGCATCGCTGTTGCGGTCCGCCGGCCCCGTCCTCGGTCAGCTGGGCGACGGGCCGTGCGGTGAATCAGGTCAGAACATAGCCGCCAGGGCCGTCGCCCAGCACCGGGTGCTGCTCGCTACCGATCCGCGGCGGCGCCTGAAGCGGACCTGAATGAGCCTCGGACCAGACGGTCCAGTCCTCCCACCACGATCCGGCGCGTTTGGTCGCGGTATTCAGCCATTCGGCGCCGGTGGCCGGTGGCTTCTCGTCGCTGTCGCTGACCTGATGCCAGGCCTTTGGCCCGGGCGGGCTCACGATGCCGGCGATGTGCCCGCCGCTGCCGAGCACGAAGCGGACCGGACCACTCACCAGGCCGACGCTCATGTATGCGGACTCCCAGGGCACGATGTGGTCGTTGATGGCGCTGACCACGTACGTCGGCGACTTGATCACCGACAGATCAATGATCTTGCCCGCAATGTCGAGTTCGCCCGCGGCCAACCGATTCTTCACATAGAAGTTGCGCAGGTAGAACGCGTGCATCGCCGACGGCATCTTCGTGCTGTCCGAATTCCAGGCCAGGATGTCGAACACCGGCGGCGACTGACCCATCAGCCAGTTCGACACCACATAGTTGAAGATCAGATCGTTGGCGCGCAGCACGTCGAACGTGCCGGCCATCGACTCGCCCTCCAGGATGCCGGACTTCTGCATCTTCTTCTCGAGCCTGGCCACCGTTTTCTCATCGGTGAAAGCGCCGAGCGCGCCCGGCTGCGAGTAGTCGAGCATGGTGTTCAGCAGGGTCAGGCTGCCGATCCGGCTGTCGCCCTCCTGTGTGAGGTACGCAGCGGTGATGGCGGTCATCGCGCCGCCGAGGCACAGCCCGACGATGTCGATCGTCTCGGCCCCGGTGATCTCCTGGATCACATCGAGCGCCTTCTGCGGGCCGTACACCAGATAGTCGTCCATCGTCGTGCCGGACGTTTCCTTGGAGGCATTCTTGTAGCTGATCGCGAACACGGTACGACCGTGCTTGACCGCCCATTCGATGAAGCTCCGCTTCGGCGCAAGGTCCATGATGTAGTACTTGTTGATCCAGGGCGGGCTGCACAGCAGCGGGGCGGCGTGGACCTGTTCGGTCTGCGGCTCGTATTGCAGCAACTCCATCAAGTCGTTGCGATACACCACTTTTGCCGGGGTGCACGCCAGGTTCCGGCCAACCTCGAACCCACTGGAATCGACCTGTCGCGGTCGTCCCTTGTTGTGGCGGGCGTCGTCGACGAAGTTCCGGGCGCCCTTGAGCAGACTCATCCCGGCGGTCTCGTACGCACGCTGCAGGGCAGCCGGGTTGGTGAGCAGGAAGTTTGTCGGCGAGGTGGCGTCGATCAGCAGGTTCAGCACGATCTCGGCCTTGCGTTCCGAGTCGGCGTCCACCGATCCGGAAGCGACCACGTCACGGGCCAGTTGGGCCGCCGCCAGATAGGCCAGCCGGAGCGAGTAGAACGCCGGATTGGCATCCCAGGCGGCCGCCGCGAAACGCCGGTCCTTCGAGTCCACCGCAATCGGTGGTGCGCTTTCGCTACCGAGCCAGTGCCTGGTCGCGGCCAGCGGAATCCTGGCAAGCGTCAGCCCGAAGCGCACCGCGGCCTTCGCCGGGCCGGTCGGATGGGCCAGCGCGGCGCGGATCGAGGTGGTCAGCGCCTCGCCCAGGCCGGCGGCGTCCATGTCTTCGAACAGGTCCGATTCGGGCGCCAGGACGCTGGCGGCACGCTCGGCGATGTCACGGGTCAGTTCGGGCAGTTCAATGGACATATCCCTATCTTGGACCCCTGGGCAAGCCGGTGCCGACAGCGGTCCCCCAGGCCCGCGGCGAGGACGGCGGGGCCAGGCAGAAATCTGGCCCAAATCGACGTCAGAGTTGCCGCGCGAGTTGGTAGAGGCCGTTGATGGCCAGGCTGTAGCCGAGCACGCCGAATCCGACGATGATCCCGCGGGCCACCGGCGAGATCACCGAGTGGTGCCGCCATTCCTCGCGCGCGTGGACGTTGGAGATGTGCAATTCGATCACCGGCAGGCCGGATCCCTCGATGGCATCGTGCAAGGCGTACGAGTAGTGGGTGTGCGCGCCAGGGTTGTAGACCGCACCGATGGACTCACCCGCCTTCGCCGCTGCCCCGGTCTCGTGCACCCAGTCGATCAACTGACCCTCGTAGTTCGACTGCCGAAAGATCAGCTCCAGCCCGAGCCGGTCGGCTTCGGCCCGGCACAGTTGTTCCACATCGGGCAGGGTGGTTCGGCCATACACCTCGGGCTTTCGGGTGCCGAGCAGGTTCAGATTGGGTCCGTTGAGAACGGTGATGGATGTCATGGCTCCTCATCTGTGGCCGCCGACAGCCGATGATCATGGTGCCATCCGCAACTGGAGCTCGGTGGAGCACGGTGGGTTGGCACGGTTCAGGTGACGCACCCACCGCCGGCCCCGACGGCGGGTTCGTTGCCCGACTGTGCTCGAGGTCAGCTCTTGAGCTGGCTGCTCAGGGACTGGAAGAACACCTCAGAGGTGTCGCGGACGAAGTTGGCGTGGGACGTGGCCAGGGTGGTCGCCCAGTCGACACCGGACCTCTTCGCAGCCTGTTCTTCGAGTTCGAGCATGTTCTTCAGGATGCGCTCGTAACCTTCCAACCAGACAAGTCCGTTCTTCTTGGCCTGCGCCAGGACCTGGTCACTGACTTCCTGTACCCGCTTGGCGGCAGCATCCAGATCGGCAGGGATATCCGGCATGGTCATTGAGGGGCCCCTCTGTTCGTGCGGACTGCTCATCGGCGGCGCCGAGGCAGCATGATCAGGCTAGTTGTCCATCGGCTGATCCGGGATCGCCCGATCGGCTTGCCGTAGAACACTGACCGGGCGCCGCCATCACGGGTAGTAGCGGAAGACCAGGTCGGCCACGCAGCATGGCTTGGCCGCGCCGTCGACCTCGTAGGTCAGCCGATACACGACTTCTGCGCCTGGCCCGCTCGGGCTGTCCAGCGGCGTGACCCCGGCCAGCAACACGCTCAGCCGGAACCTGCTGCCGACGGTGAGCGGAGCGGGGAATCGGACCTTGTTCAGCCCATAGTTCAGGATGACCCCGAAGCCTTCGACCGCGCAGACCTCCCAGAGCAGTCCGGTGGCCATCGCCAGGGTCAGGAAGCCGTGCTGAACGGTCATGCCGAAGGGACCCGTGGCGGCCCGCTCGGGGTCGACGTGGATCCATTGTTCGTCTTCGGTCAGCGTGGCGAACGCATTGATGTTTCGCTGCTCCACTGTCCGCCAACTGCTCTTGCCCAACTCCTGGCCCACGTGGCTCGCCAGGTCGGCAAGACCGGTCAGCTGAAGTGGGCCGCCGGACGCTACCGCCGAGTCGATCTGGATCTCTTCGCTCATGATTTCGCCTTCTGCGATGCCTGCCGGGTTCTCGCTGGCCGAGTCAACCACCGGCGGCAGCGAAAGGGTGTGAGGCGAAGCCTATTTCCTGCCCGGCGGGGTGGTTCAACGGGGCCACGACCAACGGGCTAGAGCGCCATCCCGCCGTTGACATCCAACAGATGACCGGTCACGAACGACGCATCATCAGAACACAGGAACGCCACCGCACCCGCAATATCAGCCGGCACACCCGCCCGACCCAACGGATTCGCCGTCATGATCTCCCGCGCCGACTCCGGCATCGCCGCCGTCATCGGCGTCTCGATG
>JBBRSR010000032.1:0-23618 GCA_038245175.1 Mycobacteriales bacterium
GACGAACTCATGAGCAGGCTACCCTTATGGCCACAATCGAGGCTTACAAGACCGCCAGCGGTGCCAAGCGGTACCGAGTCCGCTTTCGAAGCCCGGACAATCGCGCAACACAGCGCCGAGGCTTCGCCACCCAGCGCGACGCGAAAACATTCGCGGCGACCGTCGAGGTATCCAAGCTGCGAGGCGAATATGTCGCCCCGATCGACGGACGACTCACGATTGCCGAGCTGGGACCCGGATGGTTGCACCGGCAACAAGGACACATGAAGCCTTCGGCATACCGCTCTTTAGAGACGGCGTGGCGAATCCACGTCGAACCACGATGGGGCCGAGTGCGCCTGACAGATCTGCGCATCACCGACTCGCAGGCGTGGGTCTCTGAGCTCGCGTCCAAACGCGGCGCGACGGTCGTCATCCGCGCGTTTGGCGTCCTGGCCGGCATCGTCGACGACGCCGTCTCGGACCGGCGGCTTCCCATGAACCCAGTGCGCGGCACCAAGCTGCCCAAGAAGTCCAGAAGACCCCACACCTACCTGAGCCACGCCGACGTCTGGAAACTGGCCGCAGCGGCAGGCGATCGAGGCCCGCTTGTTCTCGTGCTCGCCTATTGCGGGCTCCGCTGGGGCGAAGCAACCGGACTTCGAATCAAGGACCTTAACCTGCTGCGACGGCGACTAACGGTCGTGCAGAACGCCGTCCGCGTCGCCGGCACCGTCCACGTTGGCACGCCCAAATCCAATCGGCACCGAACGGTACCTATTCCAGCGATCGTCGTCGAACGCCTCGCCCAGCAATGCGAGGGCAAAGCGCGTGACGACCTCGTGTTCCCGTCGCCGTCGGACGGCAGCTTCATGCGCCGCGGAAACGTGAGTACCGGCTGGTTCGAGAAGGCCGTACAGCGGGCAGGTGTTCCCCGCATAACCCCCCACGACCTGCGACACACCGCCGCCAGCCTGGCGGTCTCAGCAGGCGCGAACGTCAAAGCTGTGCAGGCGATGCTCGGTCACGCCTCCGCAGCGATGACACTCGACGTCTATGCCGACCTGTTCAGCGACGACCTCGACATCGTCGCCGAGCGCCTCGATGCCGCCGCTCGACTCAGCGGCCTCAGCTGACCGGCCTGATCATCCGAACGAGCCGAGCACGCACACGGGTTCGGCGTAGCGCTGCGCTCCCGGCCGACTGATACGCGGCCATGCCCTGCGCTGGCGCCCCCTCAGATGCTGAACTACTCCTCGCTTGGACAACGAGCCGCGTTCAGCGCCCATCCACGTCACGTCAGCAGGAGTCGGCCTGCCTACATGAGCGGACTCTCACATGCACCCGCCGAACCTGGGCACCGCCACATAGGACCCCGCTGCCAGCTGCGATCGCGGGTGAAGACGTCCTGGAACCTCGCGCTGAGTGTTCGAATTTGCGGCTGTTTTCGACGGATTCACCCTCCCGTCCGAAAACAGAATGTGGCCAATTTGTGGCCACGCGGTTCGAAAACCGTTCGAAAAATACCGTCTGACCTGCGGAAACTTTGGCGGAGGCGGAGGGATTTGAACCCCCGAGGGTTTTACCCCTGGTCGCTTTCAAGGCGACTTCCTTCGGCCGCTCGGACACGCCTCCGTCGGACATCCTACTGGCTCAGCCGCGCTGCACCCACAGCGTCGGCTTATCGCAGCAGTCGCGGCTCGAGCCGGGTCTCGACGGCGTGACCGTCGGCGCCGAGCACCACCGAATACGCGGCGCAGTCCGGCCGGTCGGCTACCACCTCAACCAGCGACGCACCTTCGAAGACCAGACCGACCCCGTCGTCGGTGGCGTGGCCCGCGGCGAGCGTGCCGTCCTCGATCAGCCCGTGATAGAGCGGGCGCCGCTGCTCCTCGGAGTCGTAGTGCACGCCGTTCGAATAGGGCAGCCAGCCGAGCCCGTTCGTCACCGGCCGCAACGCCGGCCCGAATGAATCGGTGGTGCCGCCCTGGTGCCAGCACAGTGAGCCGGCCGATACCCCGCCGAGCACCACCCCGGCCTGCCACGCCTCGTGCAGCAGCAGGTCCCAGCCATGCAGCCGCCACAACGCCAGCAGGTTGGCCACCGATCCCCCACCCACCCAGATCACGTCCTGGGACAGGAAATGTCCGCGAACGTCGTCGATGCTCGGCATCGTGAACAGCTCGACGTGTGAAGGGTGGAACCGGCCGCTCAACGCCGAGTAGACCCCCGCGATGGTCTGCGCGTTGTCGCCGGTCGCGGTCCCCAGGAAACAGACCTTCGGCGTGCCGGCCGCCCCGGAACGGTCGGCACACAGGTCGAAGATCGGACCGGCCTCCCAATCGAAGCGATCCCGGCCACGGGAGTCGAAGCCGATGGAGGTCGCGACGATCGTCGGAACGGCAGCAGGCATGGTTCGAGCTTAGAGCCGACCTTGCGCCCGAACGAGCTAGGCCAGCACCTTCGCCGGTTCCGCATCCCCGCTGCGGTCCAGCTGCTTGAGCAGTTGCTCCCCCTCGATGTCGGCGTTCGGCAGCGACCGGTCGAGCCAGGAAGGAAGGTACCAAGCGGCCGTGCCGAGCAACGTCATCAGCGCCGGCACCAACGTCATCCGCACCACGAAAGCATCGAGGAGCACGCCCAGGGCCAGTGCGAAGCCGATCGAGGCGATGATCGTGTCCGGCGCCAGGATGAATCCGGAAAAGACGCTGGTCATGATGATCGCGGCCGCCGTGACCACCCGCGAACCATGGGTGAAACCTGTGCGGACCGCCACCTTGGCGTCCTCGCCGTGCACATACGACTCACGCATGCCGGCGACCAGGAACACCTCATAATCCATCGCGAGCCCGAACAGCACGCCGATCAGCAGAATCGGCAGGAACGAGACGATCGGCGCGGGCGTCTCGACCAGACCGAACCAGCCCCACTGATAGATGGCCACCACCGCGCCGAACGAGGCACCGATGGAGAGCAGGAAGCCGAGCGCGGCCTTGAGCGGTACGACGATCGAGCGAAACACCAACATCAGCAACAACAATGCGAGACCCACCACGATCAGCAGGTAGACCGGCAGCGCGGCGGCCAATTTCTCCGACACGTCGATCACGATGGCGGTCTGCCCGGTCACCGCGATCACCGAACCGGTCGCGGCGCCCAGATCAACGGCCATCGAGCGGATCTGGTGCACCAGATTCTCGGTCGCCACGTCGCCCGGCGCCGACTGGGGTATCACCGAGATCGCGGCGAAGGCGCCGTCGGCGGATTGCTGCAACGGCTGTGCGGCAAGGACACCGGGGTTGCCTTGCAGGGCGCCGATGGTCGCCTGGACGGCCGCCGGCATCTTCGTCGGATCCGTGGTGGCCACGGTGACGATCAAGGGTCCGTTGACGCCGGCGCCGAAGCCGGCGGCGAGCAGGTCGTAGGCCTTGCGATTGGTCGACTCCAGCGACTTCACACCGTCGTCGGGCAATGAAAGATGCAGGCTTGTCACCGGAATCGCCATCGCGCCCAGACCCAGCACACCGACGATCAGGACTGCCGCCGGGTAGCGCGCTACGAAGTGCACCCAGCGGTTCTCCTTCTCTGGTTCGGTCGAGACAACGGCGACCGATGTTGCGGCATGCCTACCCACCGGAGCGCCGGCGGCCAGCGCCGCGCGAGCCTTGCGGCCCAACACCTTCGGCCCGGCGAAGGAGAGCAAGGCCGGCAGCAGGGTGATCGCGATCAGCACGGCGAAGAGCACGGTCGCCGCCGCGGCCAGGCCCATCACCGTCAGGAACGGAATCCCCACCACGGTCAGCGCGGCCAGCGCGATGATCACGGTCAGCCCGGCGAAGAGCACAGCGGAGCCGGCGGTGCCGTTGGCCCGGGCGATGGATTCACCCACCTCCATGCCGCCCTGCACCTGTTTGCGATGCCTGGACACGATGAACAGCGCGTAGTCGATGCCGACCGCCAGACCGAGCATGAGCGCCAGAATCGGCGCGGTGGAGGACATGTCGATCCAATTCGCGACGATCAGCACGCCGGACACGCCGATCGCGATGCCGATCACAGCGGTCAGCATCGGCAGCCCGGCGGCCACGATCGAGCCGAACATGAACAGCAGGACGACCAGGGCCACCGCCACGCCGATACCTTCGGTTGATCCGATTGCCGGGGCCTGCTGAACCGCTGCCCCGCTCAGTTCAACCTGAAGCCCGTTGACCGCGGCCGCTTTGGCGATCGTCGACAGCGACTCCTGTGTTGCCACCGGCACTTCGGTGATCTGGCCGGACATTTGCAGGGTGGCGAAACCGATCTGCCCGTTCGGCGGCGCCAGCTGCGGCTGCGCGGTGGGATTGTTCGGGCCGGCGACGCCACCCGGCAGTACGACCTGTCCGGTCAACGGGTCGACCGCAGCAATCACCCCGGGCAGATTCACCGCCTGGGCAACGACCGCGGTGACCGCAGCCGCGTAGGCCGGCTCGGCCAAGGTATGACCATCGGCCACGGCGAACACGATCCGCCCGGTGGAACCGCCGGCGCCCGGAATGCGCTGCGACAGTTCGTCGATCGCATTCTGGGCCGGCGTGTTCGGGATGGTGAACGAGTCGCTCATCTTGCCGCCGAAAAATGCGGCCGACCCGCCGACGCCGATCAGCAGCACCAGCCAGACGGCCAGCACCGCCCATCGGCGGCGGGTGGCGAATTTCCCGAGGCGATACAGCAGTGATGCCATGTGGTGAACTCCTACGACTGTTCGTCAGGTTGAAGAGATGAAGTGCCCAGCGCCTGGAGCGCGCGCAGGTCGAGCAGGCTGAAGACGCGGCCCAACAGCCGGTTCAGACCCACCCGGCCATCGGGTCGGCCGTCGACGATCCAGCGTTCGACCACCGCGTGACCGGCGGTGATGGCGAATGTCGCCAGCGCCTGGGCGGCCACGTCGGTGGGGTCGATGCCGAACCGGGTGGCAATGCTGCTGGCCAGGCCGGCGGCGAGTTGCTCGTCGGCGCGGCTGCACTCCTTGCGCAGCTCCGGTTCGTCGAACTGGATCTGCAGGAAGTCCGCCCACTCGTCGGTCACGTCGGCGGTGAACAGCTGCAGCAAGCGCTGGATGAGTCGGTCCACCGGCTCGGCCGGGTCCGCGGCGGCCAGCAGTTCCAGGACCCGCTCCGACTGCGGCTCGTTGATGGCCACCACGCACTCGGCCTTGCTGGCGAAGTAGTTGGAGAAGGTACGCCGGGAGACACCGACTTCGGTGGCCACCTCGGCGATGGTGAACAGGTCGAAACCACGATCCATGGTGAATCGGTAAGCGGCCTCGATCAGCGCACGCCGGGTGTCGTCCTTCTTGCGTTCACGCAAGCCGGTGGCTGGGTAGACCCCCGCTGGTGGGCCGGGTGGGGCGAGCTGTGTCATCCGCACCTTCCTTGTGTCTGTTCATCGAAGGATAGAACACGACTTGCCCAATGTGCAAAGTTGCCCAATAGGCAGAAATGGACCGTTACCCATTCGGGTCAACTCGTCCCTAGGCTGGGCCCAACAGACTCCAGGTCGGAGTCATCGGGAGACCTTCGCGTCGCGGGAGCTGTGAATGAAATTCAATGACAACGCCAGGCTCGACACCAGCCAGGTCCAGGACCAGCGGGGGTCCAGGCGCGGCGGTGGCGGCGGCCTCGGCGGGCTGGGCGGCATAGCCGGTGGTGGCGGCGGCCTGGGCGGCCTGGCCAAGGGCGGCGGTGGCCTGGGCGTCCTGCTCGTCCTGGGCGTCCTGGCGTTCATGGCCTTCAGCGGTTCGGGCGGCGGAACCGTCACCGGCAACGTCTTGAACAGCATGCTCGGCGGTGGGACGAACTCGGCGACCGCCGACAACACCCAACTGGCGGCCAACTGCAAGACCGGCGCGGACGCCAACGTCAACTCCGATTGCGCGGTCGTGGCCATCGTCGACTCCGTACAGGACTACTGGACGGCCCAGTTCGCCACCTCGGGCACCACGTACACGAAGGCGCCGACGGTGTGGTTCACCGGTTCGGTGAACACCGGCTGCGGCAACGCGACCTCGGGGGTGGGCCCGTTCTACTGCCCGGCGGACAAACATGTCTACCTGGACCTGGCGTTCTTCCAGACCCTGAAAACCCAGTTCAAGGCCAATGACGCGGTGTTCACCCAGGCGTATGTGCTGGCCCACGAGTACGGGCACCACGTCCAGGATCTGCTCGGCACGTCGCAGCGCGTCGGGTCCGACACCGGGCCCACGTCGGGCTCCGTCCGGCTGGAACTTCAGGCCGACTGCTACGCCGGCGCCTGGGCGCACAACGCCTCCACTGTCCCCGGCGCGGATGGCCAGATCCTGGTCACCGAGATCACCCAACAGGACATCGACGGCGCCCTGCAGGCCGCGAACAACATCGGCGATGACTACATCCAGGCGAACCTCGGCAGCGGCCGACCGGATCCGTCGAGCTTCACCCACGGCACCTCGGCGCAACGCCGGCACTGGTTCACCCAGGGCTACCAGTCCGGCGACCCGGCCGTCTGCAACACCTTCGACACCGACAACCTGGGCTGACGGCAGGCGTACCGGTGTTCCTCGTCCCCATCACTGATGAGCGGGCCCGAAGTAGTCGGCGAGCGCCTCGCGGATGCGAGCACGCCCACGGTGGAGAAGCACCCGCTGGTTGACCGCGGTCAGGTTCAGCAGCGCACAGACCTCGTCGGAGTCGTAACCGTCGTCGTCGCGCAGCGACACCACGATGCGCTGCTGTGCTGGCAGCCGGGCCAGTTCGCGCCGCACGAGAGCGAGCGCCTCGCCGGAAAGCAGGCTGAGTTCGGGTGACCCGCCCCACTCCATCGTCAAGCGCACCCAATGGCCGGGCCACTGGGCATCGGCGAACTGCAAGCGATCGAGACCCATCGCCGAGCGGTCGTCGAGCGCGTGCAGGTCGACAGGAGCACTGCGCTTCTCCCGCACGCCTCGGGTCTTGGCGATATTGACCAGTATGCGGAACAACCAGGTGCTCAGGCTCGAGCGCCCCTCGAACCTGTCGATGCCTTTGAGCAGGGCAAGCCAGGTGTCCTGCACGACGTCCTCGGCGATCTCGCGAGACGCGACGTGGGTTCGGGCGACGGCGAGCATCGAGGGGCTGTACCGGTCGACCAGGTCGGCAAAGGCCCGCTCGTCTCCGCCGCGCAAACGGTCGACCAGGTCGCCGTGCGGAATTCTCACCTGTACCTCCAGCGCACACCGTAGCGGCGCCGGAGTGCGCTGGAGAAGGGATCGTCCTGCGATGTACGAAACCCGTAATGCCTGAGTCAGCGGCATCCCGTGTCTCGTAGGCGATCCGACATCGGCATCCGCAGGCGGCGGACACCTAGAGGAGCTGCGCGTCCTGCTCAACGCACAGCAGGGCAGGTCCGTGGCTGGCGAAGAGTTCGGCCAGGGCGGCGTCGAGTTGCTCGCGACGGTCGACGCGGATCCCGGTCGCGCCGCAGAGCCGGGCATATTCGGCCCAGTCGGGGTTGTGCAACGTCGTGTGCCAGACCGGCAGGCCGGCGGCCAACTGCTCCTTGCTGATCTTGCCGAGCGAGTGGTTGTCGAGCAGCAGGTGTTTGATCGGGATGCCGTACTTCACGGCGGTCAGCAGCTCGGCGCTGTACTGGCCGAATCCGCCGTCGCCGGTAACGGCAAGAATCGGACGGCCGGGCGCGGCGGCCCAGGCCCCGAGGGCGGCGGGGTACCCGAAGCCGATCGAACCGAGATAGCCCGACATCAGGACGGGCTGCCCGGCAGACTCCAGATACCGGCCGAGCGAGTAGGCGTGGTTGCCGACGTCCACGGTCACCACGGCGTCGGCCGGCAGGTGCCGGGCAAGCGCGGCGAACACTGCCGCGGCGGACACTCCCGCACCGCGGTCATCGGCCGCCCGGCGCGCCTTCTCGGCCCGCCAGATCGCCCACCGATCCGCGACGTCGCGGCGCTGGTCGTCGGCCTTGGCCTCGCCGACCCGGGCATCGAGCGCGGCCACGGTGAGCGCGGCGTCACCGAGCAGGTGTTCGGTGACGGCATTGAAACGGCCGATCGCGGTGTGCGCGTCGTCGATCTGGACGATCGGTTTGTAGGCGGCGATGCCGGTGTGATTGGCGAAGGAGGCGCCGACGACGACGAGCAGATCCGCCTCGTTCATCAGCCAACTCGCCACCGGCGTGCCGCTGCGTCCGAGCACCCCCGCGCCCAGCGGATGGGTGTCCGGGATCAGGCCTTTGGCCTTGAACGTCGTCAGGACGGGGGCGCCCAGCCGCTCGGCGAGGGCCTGGACCTCGCCACGCGCCGCGCGTGCACCGTGGCCGACGACGAACACCGGGCGGCGGGCATCCCGCACCAGGGCGGCAGTGCGGGCCAGCGACTGCGTGTCGGGCAGGATGCGGCGGGCCGTGAACCGGCCGGTCGGGTCAGCAGCCCGTTGTTCGCTGGGCAGCACCTGCACCTCGTCCGGCAGCACCAGATGGGTGACCCCGCGGCCGTCGACCGCTCGCTTGACCGCGAGCGCCGCGAGTTCGGCGTGGTCGCTGCCGGCGAGCACGACCTGCGTCCAGACGGCGACATCAGCGAAGACACTGGACAGATCGAGGTCCTGGAACGCGCCGCGCCCACGCACCGACGACGCCACCTGACCCGATACCGCAACCACCGGCGAGCCGTCCAACTTCGCGTCGTACAGACCGGTGAGCAGGTTCGTCGACCCAGGACCCGCGATGGCGAAACACAGCGCCGGTCGCCCGGTCAGCTTTCCGTACGCGCTCGCCGCGAAGGCCGCCGCGCCCTCGTGCCGGATTCCGATGTAGGTGATCTCGCCCCGCGCCTCCGCCTTGCGCAGCGAGTCGGCGAAGCCGAGGTTCGAGTGTCCGACCATCCCGAAGACATGGGTGATGCCGAAGGCCACCAGGGTCTCGACCAGGGTGTCGCCGACGGTACGAACCGGCGACGGCGGATCAGGCACCTCGACGTAGACGCCATCGGCCCGTTCCTCGACCGGAAAGCTTGGCACCGCGTCGCTGAACCCGCCGGGCGGCTGCCCGGTGATCGGGTCATAGTCGTAGCCGTGCCACGGGCAGCGCAGCAACCCGTTCTCGATCGACCCCTCGCCGAGTGGGCCACCCTGATGCGGACAATGGTTGTCCAACGCACCCAGGCGGGCCCCGCAACGGGCCAGCGCAAGAGTGCGGCCGCCGACCTCGACGCTGCGGACGCGACCCTCGCCCGGGACGTCGCCGTCCTCGACCCGGTGCCAACGGCTGTGCGTCTCGGCCATCGATGTCCTCTTCCACTTCGTTGGGTTTGGTGTGCAGTGTGCGGAGGGGGGTCAGCCGTTACAGGTCGTCGGTGACCCCGACCGGCCGTGGCGTCAGTGCCGGCCGATGACCGTCACCGCCGCAGGTCTGGCGGCACCTGGCCGAGCGCGGATCCTATCGGCGCGCTCAGCCCGCCATTGCCTCCGCCTCACCAGCCGACTTGCGCGCGGTCAGCACGATCGCGCCGCAGATCAGCGTCATACCGACGACCTCCAGCGGCCCCGGCAGTTGGGCCAGCACGATCGCCCCGGTGATGGCCGCGGTGACCGGCAGCAGCGCGAGCAGGATGGCGAACCGGGCGGCGGTCACCTGCCGCAGCACCACCTGCTCCACCACATACGGCAACACCGAACTCAGCAGGGCGATACCGACGATCGCCACCGCCGGACGCCAATCGGTGACCGCTGGACCTGCCCGCCACACGCACAGCGGGGCGAAGAGCAGTGCGCCCGCGGCCATCCCGACGGCCAGCGAACTGATGCCGTCGCGCTTACCGGCGATTCGTCGGCCCAGCACGATGTAGCCGGCCCAGAACACGGCGGAGCCGAGGATGGCGATCAGCCCGATCACCGCGGAGGCCGTCCAGCCGTGCTCCAGGGTGACCCCGGCCAGCAGGACCACCCCGAGCGCGGCAAACCCGATACCGGTGCGTTCTCGCCAGCCACTGCCGGTGATCGCCGCGACCCCCACCGGTCCGATGAACTCGATCGCCACCGCCGTGCCCAGCGGCAGATGATCGACGGCCAGGTAGAAACAGATGTTCATCGCCGCCAGCACGCAACCGAACAGGGCCGAGGCCAACAGTTCTCGGCGCGTCCAGGGCTGACGCCACGGACGCCGCCAGGCCAGCAGGACCCCCGCGGAGACCAGGATGCGCAGCCAGGCGACGGTGATCGGCGGCAGGATCGCGAACAGCCCGACGGCCAGCGCCGCGCCGTAGTACTGACTGAATCCGGAGAGCAGGAACAAGACCGGGGCCGGGGTGCGGCCGACGGCCCGTCCTGGCGAGATCACTCCGCAGACGTTACGGGGCCACGCCCAGCAGAGCGCGGCACTCGTCCAGCCCGCTCGCCTGGACCGTCCAATCAGGCCGGACGAAGGTATCCGGGGTGATCAACAGATTCTCGCACTCGGCCACATTGCCCGGTGCGCGCTCCTTCCATTCCCGGCCGTTGGGGAAATAGCCGAGCTTGTTCGACACCGCCCTGGAGGGTGGGTTGTCCACGAAGGCCGCTGATCTGGCACGCAGCGCACCCAGGTGGTCGAACGCGAACTGCAGAACCCCGGCGCGCATCTCGGTGCCGATGCCCTGGCCCTGGAAGGGCAGCCCGATCCAGGATCCGGTGTCAACGGTGCGCAGTGCGGCGAAGTGAGTGGCACCGAAGCCCTGCACGCCGATCACCTGGCCGTCGAGGTGAATTCCGAATTGAATCTGCCACCGGGCGGGCGTCAGCTGCGCGCGCTGCGTCCAGTAGTGCTTCAGCGAATTGACGACCAGTTCGGCCGGCGGCTCGCTCGCCCACGGGAAGTCGAACGGACGCGCGTCGGGGGCGTGCACGCCGGCCAGCGACACCTCCAGCAGGGCGCCGAGGTCGTCGTCGCTCAACGGCGTCATCAGCAACCGTGGCGTCCGAAGTTCCAGCCCGAACAACGGCCAGTAGCGGCGGAGTTGTTCGCGGGTGCTCATGGAATCGATTGTGACCCGACCTGCCGTCGCTCACAAATCAATAAGCCGATACCGTCTGAAATTGTGCAAGCAATCGTGATCGACAACGAAGAACTGCGCTGGGCGCACGTGCCCGACCCGATTGCGGGGCCCGGCGACGTGCTGATCGCGGTCGCCGCCACTGCCGTGAATAAGGCGGACCTGTTGCAGCGCAAGGGCTTCTATCCCCCGCCTCCGGGAGCGAGTTCGATCCTCGGCCTGGAATGCAGCGGGGTGATCAGCGCCGTCGGCAAGGACGTGACCGGGTTCCAGATCGGCGACCAGGTGTGCGCCTTAATGGCCGGCGGCGGCTATGCGGAGCTGGTGGCGGTTCCCGCCACCCAGGTCCTGCCGATACCGGACGGGGTCGACCTGATTGACGCGGCAGGGCTGATGGAGGCGTGCTGCACCGTGTGGTCGACCGTGGTGATGGCCGGCCACGCGCTCGCCGGCGAAACCCTGCTGATCCACGGCGGCGGCGGCGGAATCGGCACCACCGCCGTCCAGATCGGTGTAGCCCTCGGCATGAAGGTGGCGGTGACGGCCGGGTCGGCAGCCGGGCTGCAGCGGTGCCGCGACCTGGGCGCGCAGATCACCATCAACTACCGCGACCAGGATTTCGTCCAGGCGGTCCGCGACGCCACCGACGGGGCCGGCGCCGACGTGATCCTGGACGTGATCGGCGCCAAGTACCTGGAACGCAACATCGCGGTGCTGGCCGACGGCGGCCGGTTGACCATCATCGGCATGCAGGGCGGCAGCAAGGCGGAGCTGAACATCGGGGCGCTGATGAGCAAGCGCGGCTCGATCATCTCCACCGCGCTGCGCTCCCGGCCGGTCAGCGGCCGCGGGTCCAAGGCCGAGGTCGTCGCGGCGGTGCGGGATCATCTGTGGCCCTTGATCGAGCTCGGCGTGGTCACTCCGATCATCGGAACCCGCCTGCCGATCGGCCAGGCCGCGCAGGCCCACGCGTTGATGGACTCGGCCGACGCGCCCGGCGGCAAGATCGTGTTGGTCATCGATGAGGGCGGGTCGGCGGCGGGTGGCTGAGGTCGGCAGCACGCGGAAGCCCGGATGCGGGAGCGGAACCCGGATGCGGTAACAATGGAGCGATGAGCGAACCGCACGGTCAGAAAATCGTCGTCATCGGGCCGGACGGGCAACCGGACACCGATCCGGCGGCCACCTCGGACGGTCCGCATTTCGCCGTCGACGACGACGGCACCGTGATGAACGCTGCCGACGCGATCGGTGAACCCGCCAAGGTGATGCGGATCGGCACCATGATCAAGCAGCTGCTCGAAGAGGTCCGGACCGGCTCGCTCGATGAAGCCAGCCGGATTCGGCTCAAGTTGACCCACGCGGCGTCGATCCTGGAGCTGAAGTCCGGCCTGACCCCCGACCTGGCGGCCGAGCTCGACCGGCTCGCCCTGCCGTTCAGCGATGACACGACCCCATCGGACGCCGAGCTTCGGATCGCCCAGGCCCAGCTCGTCGGCTGGCTGGAGGGGGTATTCCACGGACTGCAGACGGCCCTGTTCGCGCAGCAGATGGCGGCGAAGATGCAGATCGAGCAGATGCGCCGCGGGATGCTACCCCCCGGGGGTGGTGGGCAGTCGGGCGCCGACGGCGGTTCCGCAACCGGACCCGGAACTGGGCAGTACCTGTAGTCGCCGCTTGCGGACAGACCAGAAGTCTCAGGCGACAATGGTGGACGCCGGTAGCTGAACGGCCGGGTCCGCCTCGGTCAGCAGTGTCCGGATGTGCCCCTCGGTGACGTCGTAGCTGCCTTCACCGAAGTTCACATAGCGCAGGTGCCCGGTGCCGTCGATCAGGTACAGCGCCGGCCAGTAGTGGTTGTGAAAATTCGTCCAGGTCGCGAAGGAGTTGTCCATCGCTACCGGGAAGGTGTACCCCTGATCCGCGATCGCCCGGGCGACATTGTCCGCGTCGTGCTCGTAGCTGAACTCGGGGCTGTGCACGCCGATCACTTCCAGGCCGGACCCGGCGTAGGCGCCGTACCAGGCCTGAACGTATGGCAGCGATCGCTGGCAGTTGATGCAGCTGTAGGTCCAGAAATCGACGATCACGACCTTCCCGTGCAGGTCGGCCAGGTTCAGCGGGTCGCTGTTGAACCACCGATCGGCCGGCTGCAGGCTGGGCGCGACACCGCAATCCGGCAGCTCGATCGAGCCAGGGGTGCAGCTCGCGAGCACCGCCGGCACCGCGGTCGTTGCTGCGCCGGCCGTGGGGGCGGCGCTACTCACGGGTAGCTGCGGCTGCAGCGCGGCGGTGTAATCCGGAACCGCCCGCTGCAGCGCGTCGGTGGCGTTCAGGGACAACGCGACGGCCAGCAGCACCATGACGGCGCCGCCGGCCACCCGGAACCGACGGAACCGGGAACCCTGGGCGGCCAGCCGCCGGCCGACCTTGGCGCCGGCCAGGGCGAAGAAGAACAGCGGGATCGCGGCGCCCAGAGAGAAGGCCAGCGTCAGGGCGACGATCCGGCCGTCGACGGCCCCGGTCGCACCCGCGACGGCGATCGCGGCCAGCACCGGGCCGGCACATGGCACATACAGCGTGCCCAACGCCAGGCCCAGGACGAACGGGTTCCCGTCCGGTCGACCGGTCAGCCCCGGCAGCCGCGCGAAGGGCCGCTGCAGCATTTCTTCCAGCCGCGGAAAGATCAGGCCGAGCCCGACCAGCGCGAGGATGACGACGCCGGCCCAGCGCAGCAGTCCCGACGGCAGGCCGAGGGCGGCCAACAGAGCGGATCCGGCCAGCGTGAACGCCGCGAAACTGACGATGAGCCCGGCGACGATTTTCACCGGACGGCCGAGTGCGGGACGCGGTCCGGCCACCGGTGTGCCCACCGCCGTGGCAACCTGGGAATCGGGACGCGCGCTGCCGGCGCCGACGAAGATGGCCGGCAGCAGCGGCAGTACACACGGCGAAATCCCGGTGACCAGGCCGCCGAGGAGCCCGATCCAGATGATGGTCACCGTATCCGCAGCCATCCCGAACCTCCCGCCCCGGCCGCCTCGATGTGCGGCCTGATTCGACGGTAAGCGCCGAACGCCCGCCGACCCTAGGGCCGGCGGGCGTCTGAAAGGAAGCCGAAAGGTTTCGCGGGCGGTTGCCGCCCGGCTACCTCAGTTTGCTACTTGGCGAAATTCGTCAGGAACTTCGTATTGGGCACGCCGATCCCGGTCACGTCGTCCCAGCCGGTGGTCACCGTCAGACTCGAGTCCTGATCAAAGGTCCGGACGCTGTAGCCGATGCCGCCCGACGGGTCGTTGCCGTTGACGTAATCCGCCCGCACCACACCGAGTTGCTGCGGCGTCTTCTTGACGTCGGTGATCAGCCCTTTGGAGGCGTACAGCTTGGGGTTGAGCAGACCCAGGCCTTTGCCGCCACCGTTCTGCAGGGCCAGCGCGGTCATCCCCGCGAACAGCGGGGACGCCAGACTGGTGCCACCGATCCGGTACTCCCCGTAGTGCACGGTGCCGTCCGGGACCGTCTGGGTCTGGCCGATCAGCATGCCGGTGCTCGGGTCGGCGTCCATCGCGATGTCGGGCACCGCCCGGCCGGCCGGGGCGTAGGGCGAGACCACACCATCCTGGTAGGTCGGGCGGTTGAACAGGTGGGAGAAGCCGCCACCGGCCCCGTACAGGAAGCCCACCGGAGTCCAGGTCTTGCCGTCCTTTGACAGCGAGTACTTCTGGGTTCCCCAGCCGGTCTGGAAGTTGGCGGTGGTCCGGCTGATGGCGGTGGAAGTGCCGCCGACGCTGGTGATGTATGGATCGGAGGCCGGGTAGTCAGCCTGCTTGACACCGGAGTTGGCCAGCTCGTCACCGTTGTCGCCGGACGAGAACATAAAGCTGATTCCCTGTGCCGCACCCTGCAGGATCGCCTGCTCATAGGTCGCGATGTTGGTGCCACTCTCGACCTCTTCCAGATCTCCCCAGGAGTTCGAGACGATCTGCACCTTGTTTTCATCGACGACCCTGTCCAGGGTGGCGATGAAATCGTCGTCGAAGCAGCTCGACGAGGCGTAATAGCGGATGTTCGCCCCAGGGGCCATGGCGTGCACGGCCTCGACATCGAGCGTCTCCTCGCCGGACCAACCCGACGGGTCGCAGTCGGCCTGCCGGTTGTAGCCGGCCGCCGGCAGGTTCTCGGTCAGCTGCCCCTTCACATAGGCACCGTCGCCGTGATTGACGGCGTAGGCATTGGAGTCCGCGGCGATCTTCTGCCAGCGGTAGGCATCGGTGATCCCGACGGTCACGCCGGCTCCGGTCAGGGGGCTGTTGTTCTCGTAGAAGGCACGGAACTGCGGCCCGGTGTAGCCACAGGGCGAATACGGCAGGACCTGACCCTTGAACGTGGGCAGCGGAGTCTTGAAGTCGGCCTGGAAGTTGGCCAGCACGGTGCCGTAACTGATGTTGCACGGCCTGGCGTTCACGAACGACGCCGGCGGAGTGACATCCGGGGTGGCACTGTCGTGAGTGACCTTGGTGACGGTGGTGTCGAGGCCGGCCACGGTGAGCACGGCGCCGCCGACGGCGGCGGGCAGGGTCACCGCGGTGGAAGGCGCGGTCACGGTCTGGCCGTCATGGACGAACGCGCTCAGGGTCACCCCGAAGGCCTGGTTGAGCTGCGCCTGGGTGCCGGTCGCCGAGATGTAGCGGCGGTTCGCCTCGACCCCGGCGATGGTCAGGCCGTTCGACTTCAGATAGGACTCCACGGCGTTGACGGACGCCTTGGTCGGCGCATAGGTGGCCTGGTACTGAGCCACGGTCAACCACTTCGCGTACTCGGGCGAACTCGGGTTGGACAACGAGTCGACCTTGGCCATCAGCGCGGCGACGCCGCCCTGAGGATTGAGGTAGACCCGCACGGTCATCGGGGCCGGCGCGATTCGCGCGGTCGCTGCGGGCTGCGCGTGGGACAGCCAGCGCGGCAGGGTGTTGTCGATGGTGACTGTGCCGGGCGGCGCTGCCGAAGCCGCGGGCGCGGCGGCGAGGGCCAGTGCGGTGAAGGTCAGTGCGGCGGTGGCGAGCGCGGCCACCCGGCGTGTTCGAACGTGCTGCATGCGTGGTCCTTCGAGGGTCGCTCCAGAGTGCCGGCCGAGGCCGACGTGGACTCCTCGGGTATACCCCATCGAGTGACCAATCGCACCATTGGGACGTAGGTTTGCCTACTCTAGGTAGATTCTTGACCGGCGGTTTACTGACGTAGGCCGCTCGAATGGGCGGTCGCTGACACGATCGCATCACCGTGAAACACCGATCGAATACCGACAGCTACAGGCCCGGTCGCCGGCGACCGGCGTGATCGCGGACTACAGCTCCTCGCGAATGCCCCAGCCGACGCCGTAATCCTCGAGCAGATCCAGGAACGGCTGCGCATCGAACGCCTCCGGACCGAGCACGCCGTTACCCTGCCACACCCCGGTCGCCAGCAGTTCCATCGCGATCACCGGGCACACCGCGGTCTGCCAGACGACGGCTTGCGTGGTGTACTCACGCATCGACCACTCGTTGTCGACCACGTGATAGAGGTAGGACTGCCGGGGCTTTCCGTCCTTGCCGGTGCCCTTCACCCAGGTGCCGGCGCAGGTCTTGCCGGTCATTCGGTCGCCGAGCGTGGCCGGATCGGGGAGTAGCGCGGCGATCACGTCGCGGGGAGAGACGCTCACGTTGCCGACCTTGAGCTGCGTCGTCGAGTCGATGCCCAGCATGTGCTGCATCTTGAGCATCTGAATGAATTCCTCGCCGAGGCCGTACTTGAACGTCACCCGATTCGCCGTGATCCAGCGCGGAATCAGCAGGACTTCCTCGTGCTCGACGTTGACGCATTCGACATCACCGATGCCCTCGGGAAAGTTGAAGACCTCGGGTTCGGAGAAGGGCGCGGTGGTGAACCAGCCGCGGCCGAGTTCGTAGATCACCGGCGGGTTCAGGCACTCCTCGATGGTGGTCCAGATCGAGAAGGTCGGCGCGAAGTCATAGCCCTCGACGACCAGATTTCCACCGTCCCGCACACCGATCTCGTCGATCTTGTCGAACAGGTGATCCGCGGCGTACCGGGCGAACACATCCGACAGGCCCGGCTCCACCCCCATCCCGACCAGGGCCAGCCGGTCGGCGGCGACCCAGTCGTCATGCAGCACGAACTGCCGGTCGCCGAGCTTGACCCCGGGCAGGTTGTACGGATCGGTCGGATGCGGCGCCGACATCGACATCGCCATGTCCAGGTAGTGCGCCTTGGCCTTCAGCGCGGCGTTGAACAGCGGCATCACGAAGCGCGGATCGGTGGCGTTGAGCAGCACGTCGCACCGGTAGGTCTCCAGCAGGGCAGCGACCGCGGCCGGGTCCGTCGCGTCGACCTGCATGGCGATGAATCGGCCATCGTTGGTGGCCTCGACCGCCCGGACCGCCCGCTCGAGGAAGAAATCGGCGATGACCACGATTTCGATGAAGTCGCGGCGGCACGCGATGGCCGCCACCGCCGAGCCGACCCCACCGGCGCCGACCACCAGCACTCGGAGCTTGCTGGGCGTGCGTTGCTGCGAACCGACCGGCTCACGATGGGCCAGCAGTGGGCTGGCAGCGTCCCAGGACGGCCGCCCGGCGGCCACGTCGATCAGGTCCAGTTCCCGCCGGGCTACCCCGGACAACGCCTCGAGCACCACCCGGTTGCCCAGCAGGGCGGTGACGTCGGCGTGATCGTAGGCCGGGCAGACCTCGACGATCTCCATGCCGACCAACGGCAACTCGCGACCGATCCGGCGCACGGCGTCGAGCAACTCTCGCGGGGTCAGCCCGCCTGGTTCGGGGGTGCCGGTGCCGGGCGCCGATCCGGGATCGACGACGTCGATGTCCACCGAGAGGAATACTCCGTCGGTGTCGGTGGTGGCGATTCGGAATGCCTCGTCCAGCACGGCGTCCAGGCCGCGGGAGACGATCTCGGTCATCTCGAACGAGCGCATGCCCTGCTCGGCCATCCAGTCGAGCGTCTCCGGGCCCGGCCAATACCCGCGGAGGCCGATCTGCAGGAACTTGTCACCGCAAACCGCGCCGGATTCGATGAGTCGTCGCATCGGCTGGCCGTGCCCGTACAGCGAACCGAACTCGATGTCCCCGGTGTCGGCGTGCGCGTCGAAGTGGATCACCGAGATCCGGCCGAAGCCGAAATGCTGCGCCAGCCCCGTGATGTCGGCCATCGCAATCGTGTGGTCGCCACCGAGGATGACCGGAATGATCCCCTGGGCGGCGACCCCGGCGACCACCTCGGTCAGATTGCGCAGGCTGCGTTGCGTCTCGGTCGGCGCCATCAGCACGTCGCCGGCATCGGTGACGTGCAGATCCTTGAGCGGATCCACCCGCAGCGCAAGATGGGGACGTGAGCCGGTCTGATGTGAGTAGTCGGCCACCCGCAGCGCGCTGGGCCCGAACCGCGCCCCGGAACGGAAGGACGTACCAGAATCGAACGGTGCGCCGATGACGATCACCTTGGACCCCAGATAGCTTCCGGGATCGGAGAGATCGCACGCCGGCACTCCGAGGAAGGTCACGTTCGGTCCGAACATCACGCCGTAACGGGACATGGTGTGCAGTTCTCCTTGACTTCGATACCGGGGACTCGTCACCCGCTGACTCTGGACACTACCGATGCGGACCGACCGTTGGGTCAGGAATCAAATCCGAGCCCGAACCGGTCCAGGGTGCGCAACCACATATTGCGGTGCCCATCGTTGGCATCGGCTCGGGCCACCGAACGCTTGGTCATCCCGATCACGCCCGACCGCAACGGCTCGGGCGGAAAGGGCACCGGCTTTCCGCGCACGGTGTCCAACGCGGTGACCTCGGTGGTCTTTCCGTCGAGCAGGTCGAGCATCACCTGGGCGCCGAACCGGGTCGCGCCGACGCCGAGTCCGGTAAAGCCGGTGGCGTGGGCGACCCGGCCGCCGTGTCCGGTGCCGTAGAACGGGAAGAACCGTGAGCAGGTGTCGATCACGCCGCCCCAGGTATTGCTGAATTTGACCCCTTCCAACTGTGGGAAGGTCTCGAAGAAGTGCTCCGCGAGGAGCTGGAAGGTCTCCGGGCGTTGGTCGAAGGCCGGGTCGATCTTGCTGCCGTAGTGGTAGATGACGTCATAGCCGCCCCAGAGAATGGAGTTGTCCTGGGTGAGTCGGTAATAGTGGAACTGGTTGCCGGAGTCCCCGACGCCCTGCCTGTTCGCCCAGCCGATCGAGTCGAGCTGCGCCGCGGTCAGCGGTTCGGTGGTCATCGCATAGTCGTACACCGGCACCACAAAGGGCCGGACGCGCTTGAGCAGCGACGGAAATGCGTTGGTGCCCAGCGCGACCCGTGGCGCCCGCACGACACCGCCGGCGGTGCGCAGCTCCATCGTGTTGCCCTGCCGCACCATCGAGTCGACATAGCTGTTCTCGTGGATGCGGACGCCGAGCTGCCGGCAGGCATCGGCCAGTCCCCAGGCCAGGCGGGCCGGGTCCACCATCACCGTTTTGTCCTTCGACCACACGGCGCCGAGGTAGGTGGGCGACCTGAGCTGTTCCCTGGTCGCCTCCTGGTCCAGCAGCACGGCGTCGTCGCCGAAATCGAGCATGCGCTGGTAGTCCACCCAGATGTCGGCCAGCTGGTACTCGGCGGTGGCCACCCGCAGCTCGCCGGACTTTTCCAGCATGCAGTCGATACCGAAACTCTCGATGGTGTCGACGATTCCGGCCAGGTTCTGCCGACCGAGCCGTTCCAGCCGGGGCATATCCCTGGGGTACCAGTCCATTCCGTTGGCCTGCCCGTGGGTCAGCGACGCTGAACAGAAGCCGCCGTTGCGCCCGGACGCCGCCCAACCGATGTTCTGCCCCTCCAGCAGCACGACGTCCCGGTCGGGGTCACGCTCTTTGGCCATCAGTGCCGTCCACAGCCCGGAATATCCGCCGCCGACGACGACCAGGTCCGCTGATTCCTTGCCGGTCAACGGGTCTCGCGGATCCGGCGAATCGACGTCGTCGAGCCAATAGCAGACCTGTTCGGCATCCTGCAGCGAGATGGCGGCCTGTCTCCGGTGCGCCGAGGAAAATCGGCGACTTGTCGAACTCATGGGGATTACTCGGCTTTCGGGTTGACTGCGCTCGGTCTGTCGGTGAAAACGGTTCGATGCCATGGCTTACGCGCGACCGCGGTGAGATCCATGGCGACATGTTTGATCTGGGTGTACTCGGACAAGGAATAGGCACTCATGTCCTTGCCGAATCCGGAGGCACCGAACCCGCCGTGCGGCATCTCGGAGAAGATCGGGATGTGATCGTTGATCCAGACGGTGCCCGCGCGCAGCTCGCGGGCGGCCCGCAGCGCTCGGTGCACATCGGCGGTCCATGCGGAGGCGGCCAGCCCGAAGGGGCTGTCGTTCGCCAGGTCGATCGCTTCGTCATCGGTGCCGAACGGGATGACCGTCAGCACCGGTCCGAAGATCTCGGACTGGACGATTTCGCTGCGCTGATCGGCGCCGACGATCAGCGTCGGCCGGATCCAGAAGCCACCCGTCAGCTCACCACCGGGCAGTTCGCCCGGCGCGATGGCTGTCGCTCCGCCGGCCTGCGCCCGGGCGATCATCCCGGCGACCTTGTCCCGGTGGGCACCGCTGGACAGCGGTCCCAGGTCGGTGTCGTCGTCGTTGTAGGCGCCGAGCACCATGCCGGCGAACAGATCGGCAACCCCGTCGACGAATTCGCTGAACAGCGACTCGTGGACGTAGGCCCTGGTCGCTGCCGTGCAATCCTGGCCGGTGTTGATCACCGTTGCGGCGGCCGCGCCGTGGACCGCCGCTTCGAGATTCGCGTCCGGGAAGACCACGAACGGGGCCTTCCCGCCGAGCTCCAGGTGGACCCGGGCGGCCCGCTGGGCGCAGCGTTCCATCACCTGCCGTCCCACCGCGGTCGACCCGGTGAAGCTGACCATGCGCACTCCGGGATGCGAGACCAGGGCGTCGCCCGCACCCGCACCGGTGCCGCAGACCACGGTGACCACGCCGTCGGGAATCCCGGCGGCAGTGCAGGCCCTGGTCAGCAGAACAGCGGTGAGCGGGGTGATCTCGGCCGGTTTGAGCACGATCGTGTTGCCCGCCGCGATAGCCGGCAGGATCTTCCAGCCGGCCATTTGCAGCGGGTAGTTCCACGGTGCGATCGAACCCACCACGCCGATCGGCTCGCGGCGGATGATGCTGGTGTGGTCCGTGGAGTATTCGGTGGCAGCGGAGCCCTCCAATACGCGCGCGGCCCCGGCGAAGAACGAGGTGTTGTCGATGGTGCCGGCTACGTCAAAATCGGTGGCGAACCGGCGTGGCTTACCGGTCTGCGCGGACTCGACCTCTGCCAGCTCCGCGGCCTGGCTGGTCAGCTCGGCGGCCAGCGCATGCAGCAGCGTGGATCGCTCGGCCGGTGTGGTCCCCGACCACTCCGGGAAAGCCCGGGTCGCCGCCGCGACCGCGTCGTCGACCTGTTCGGGGCCGGCCAACTGATAGCTGACCAGGGCCGAGCCGGTGGCCGGGTTCAGCACCTCGAAGTACTCGCCGGTCCCGGCGCACGGCTTCCCGCCGATCACATTGAGTGGTCCTGCCCAGCCGAATTCGCCGGGAGTCGCCTGTCTACTACTCACCGCCGGTTCACTTCGCCCGCCGAGCTCGGATGACTTGGGCGATCAGCACGGGCACCAATGCGACGAGCAGCATCGCGGTGCCGATGACGTTGATCTGCGGCGGCAGGGCCTTCTTCGCCGCGCCCCAGACGAACATCGGGAAGGTGACGTCCGAGCCTGAGTTGAAGTTGGTGATGATGAAGTCGTCGAAGGACAGCGAGAACGACAGCATCGCCGCACCCATCACACCGGGCAGAATCAGCGGCCCGGTGATCCTGATGAAAGTCTGGGTCCGATTGGCATACAGATCCTGCGCTGCCTGTTCCAACCGCGGATCCATGCCGATCAAGCGCGCCTTCACGGTGACGATCACGAAGGACAGACAGAACATGGTGTGCGCGATCCAGATGGTGGTCTGCCCCAGCGGGATGCCCATGTTGACGAAGAGCACCAGCAGGGAGGAGCCGACAACGACCTCCGGAGTGGCCATCGGCACGAAGATGAGGATGTTGGCGAAGCCGCGTCCGCGGAACTGGTGCCGCACCAGGCCGAAGGCGGCCACCGTGCCCAGAATCGTTGCGGTCACGGTGGACAGCGCGGCGATCTTGAGGCTCAACAGCAATGAATCGCACATACCCGGGATGCCGCAGGTGTTGGTCCAGGCATCGAAGGAGAACTCGGTCCAGGTGTAGTTGAACGAGCCCGCCGGCTTGTTGAACGAGAACGCTACGACCACCGAGATCGGGATGAACAGATAGAGCAGACCGAGAACGCCCAGGAAGACGACCATGTGGTCCTTGATCCACCGGCCCGAGCTCTGCCGCTGCTGGGGGGGGACAGCGGCCGGTGCGGCCGGCCGTGACGCGAGAGTGGTCATACGAGTTCCTCCGTACCGGAGCGGCGGACGTAGTAGATAACCAGGACGACGATCGCCACCATCAGCGAGATGGACAGCGCCGCGGCGTGCGAGTAGTCCCTGATTCTCAGGAATAGCGCGTCGATGGCGTTACCCGCCATACTTTCTCGCATCGAGCCGAGGAAGGTGGAGTTGACGTAGTCACCGGCGGCCGGGATGAAGGTCAGCAACGTTCCGCCCACGACACCCGGCAGCGACAGTGGCCAGGTGATCGTCCAGAAGCTGTGCCAGGAACTGGAGTACAGGTCGCCGGCCGCCTGCAGCAGGCTCAGATCCTGCTTCTCCAACGACGCATACAGCGGCAGCACCATGAACGGCAGGAAGTTGTAAGTCAGGCCGAGAATGACGGCCAGCGGCGTGGCCAGGACCCGGCCGTCGGAGGTCAGATGCAGGAAGTCGGTGATCCCCAGCAGGCCGATCTTGCGGAAGATCGAGACCACCGGACCGTTATCGGACAGAATCGTCGTCCAGGCCAGCGTCCGGATCAGGAAGCTGGTGAAGAACGGGGCGATGACCAGCACCAGCAGCAGTGAACGCCAGCGGCCGGCCTTGAACGCGATCATGTAGGCGATCGGGTAGGCGATCAGGATGGTCAGCACGGTAGCCAGACCGGCGAACAGGAACGACCGCAGAATCTGCGGCCAATAGTCGATCCAGACCTGCCAGTAATTCGAGAACGTCCAGGTGAACCTGTATCCCTCCTCCAAGCCGCCGCTTTGCAGGGAGGTGTTCAACAGGGTCAGGATCGGCAGCACGAAGAACACCAGCAACGCCAGACCGGCCGGCAGCAGCAGGAAGTACGGTGTCAGCTTGTTCGAGCGTCCCGGTTCCGATGCCGGCGCGGCTCCCGTCCCAGTGGGTGCGACATGGGCCAACGCACTCATGACATCTCTCCGCTCGTTCCTCGCGCATGGATGTCATGCCGCCCACTGTTCGCTCGCCAAGGCTCACTCACGACATCTCTCCGCTCGTTCCTCGCGCATGGATGTCATGCCGCCCACTGTTCGCTCGCCAAGGCTCA
>JBBRSR010000033.1:0-5303 GCA_038245175.1 Mycobacteriales bacterium
ACACCACTACCGCAACAACACCACCGAAACCACCACAATCGCTGCCTGGTCTCGGCCGCTGATCCCTGCCGACATATCGAGGATGGTGGACACCAGAAAACCCACCTTGCTGGAATTCCGACTCGTGACATTCCTCGCGGCCTGAACGACAGACTGGGGTTCCCGCCGGGCTGCGCAGCTGCTCATTCCGGCGGGATGCGTGAGCCCGATGCGAATCAGTGTCGGTGGGTACTGGCTTAATAGGAGGTGCAGCAGGCCCACCTCTGGCTACTCACCGGTAACCTGGGTCTCCTGCTGCGCCAAATGCATCGTTCGTCGCCAGACTGCCTGGCCGGTTCATCAAGGAGGTCTGCCGACCATGACCTCGCTGTCGTATTTCCTGGGCTCGCTGTCGGTCGCGCTGATCCTGGTCGGTTTCGGCATGCTCGGCCGCGCGGCATTGCAGATCAAGTCGACCATCACGCTGGGACAGCCGGACCCCACCCGCGGCGGCTCGTTCGGGCCGCGATTCAAGAACATGCTCACCGAAACGCTCGGGCACACCCGGATGCTCAAGTGGGGGATCGTCGGTGTCGCGCACTGGTTCGTGATGGTCGGGTTCGGTGCCCTGGTGCTGACGCTGGTCGAAGCGGTCGGCGAGACGTTCTACCCCGCCTGGGAGTTGCCGCTGATCGGCCGCTGGTCGCTGTACGGGCTGTTCGTCGAACTGATCGCGCTCACTACGTTGCTCGGCATCGGCACACTGATCGTGATTCGGCAGCGCAACCACCCGCGCCGCGCGGAACGGAAGTCCCGGTTCGCCGGCTCGAACTTCGCGCAGGCGTACTTCGTCGAGTTCATCATCGGCAGTATCGGTATCTGCATTTTCCTGATCAGGGGATTCAAGGCGGCGACCGGCAACCTGCCCTATCCGACCTGGGCCGCGCCGATCTCCCATGGGCTCGGCGCGATCCTGCCGGCCTGGCTGGCGGCGATCTCCGTGGTCGCGGCGATCAAGGTCATGCTCTCGATGGGCTGGGCCATCGTGATCGCCCGGAACCTGACCATGGGCGTTGCCTGGCACCGGTTCACCGCCTTTTTCAACATCTATTTCAAGCGCGAGGTCTCCGGCAAGGTGGCCCTTGGCGCGCTGAAGCCGATGATGTCCGGCGGCCACGTCCTCGATTTCGAGAAGGCTGATCCGGAGACAGACATCTTCGGGGCCGGAAAGATCGAGGACTTCTCCTGGAAGGGCTGGCTCGACTTCACCACCTGCACGGAGTGCGGACGGTGCCAATCGCAGTGCCCGGCGTGGAACACCGCCAAGCCGCTATCGCCCAAGATCGTCATGCTCGCCCTGCGTGACCACGCATTCGCCAAGGCGCCCTACCTGGCAGCGGGCGGCGGGTTGACCGCGGACGGTACCGAGAAGCTGACTGCCGAGCAACAATCCACGCTGATGCACGACAACCCGCTGGCCATGCTGGAGGCGCAGCGGCCGCTGATCGGCACCGCCGAACAGAACGGCATCATCGACCCGGCTGTGTTGTGGGATTGCACCACCTGTGGTGCGTGCGTCGAACAGTGTCCGGTGGACATCGAGCATGTCGACCACATCGTCGACATGCGGCGCTATCAGGTACTCATCGAGTCCGAGTTCCCGTCCGAACTGGGCGGGCTGTTCCGCAATCTGGAGAACAAGGGCAACCCCTGGGGTCAGAACAGCAAGGATCGGATGGCCTGGGCCACCGGACTCGACTTCGAGGTTCCGGTCATCACCGGCCAACTCCCCGCGGAGACGGAGTACCTGTTCTGGGTTGGCTGCGCCGGCGCCTTCGAAGACAAGGCCCGAAAGACCACGCGGTCGATCGCTGAGTTGCTGCACATCGCCGGTGTGTCGTTCGCGGTGCTGGGCACCGCGGAGACCTGCACCGGCGACCCGGCGCGGCGGGCCGGCAACGAGTTCCTGTTCCAGATGCTCGCCCAGCAGAACGTCGAAACGATCAACGCGGCCTTCGGTGAGCGGACACAGAAGAAAGTAGTGGTGTCCTGTGCGCACTGCTTCAACACCCTGCTGAACGAATACCCGAGCCTGGGTGGACAGTACGAGGTCGTGCACCACACCCAGTTGCTGAACAAGCTCGTCCGGGACAAAAGGCTGGTCTCGATCGCGCCGGTCTCCCGCGACGTCACCTACCACGACCCGTGCTACCTGGGCCGGCACAACAAGGTCTACGCCCCACCGCGCGAGCTCATCGAAGCGGCCGGCATGACGCTCAAGGAAATGCCGCGGAACAGCTCCCGGTCGATGTGCTGCGGCGCCGGCGGCGCCCGCATGTGGATGGAAGAGAAGGTCGGCAAGCGGATCAACCTGGAACGGGTTGACGAGGCACTGGATACCGGTGTCGAGCAGATCGCCACGGGCTGCCCGTTCTGCTCCATCATGCTCAACGACGGCGTGACGGCTCGCCTTGCCGATGGCAAGGCTCCCGCTAACACCCAAGTCATGGATGTCGCGCAGATGCTGCTCGCATCGGTGAAGGGCCCGTCCTGATGAGACCAACATCGTGCTATCGCCACTTGGTTCCGCAGTTTGTTCCCCCCACGTTGGTTCAGAGGAGAATTCAGTGACCCATCGTCCACTCGAACAGCGCAGTTTCGGCCGACTGGCCCAAACGGGCGCCTCGCACGCGGCCGCCTCGGTGGTCGGTCTGGGCTGTTGGCAGCTCGGTGCTGATTGGGGTGAGGTGACCGAGGACGATGCGCTCGCCGTGCTGGCGGCTGCCGTTGACGCCGGCATCACGTTCTTCGACACCGCGGACGCCTACGGTGACGGACGTAGCGAGCAGATGATCGGGCGGTTCTTGCGGGAGAGCGGCACCGCCGGCAGCGTCATGGTGGCCACCAAAATCGGCCGCCGCGCGGATCCGTTGGTGCCGGAGGCATTCAATGAGGCGAACTTGCGGTCCTGGGTGGACCGATCGCGGCGCAACCTCGGAGTGGAAACCCTGGACCTGGTGCAACTGCACTGCCCGCCGACGGTGGTCTTCAGCGACGATGCCGTGTTCGACGTGCTGGATGCGCTGCACGACGAGGGCACGCTCGCCGGGTACGGCGTCTCGGTTGAAACCTGCGCCGAGGCGCTCACCGCGATCGCCAGACCCGGTGTGTCGAGCGTGCAGATCGTGCTGAACGCGTTCCGGCTCAAGCCTTTGGACGAGGTGCTTCCCGCGGCCGCCGCCGCCGGGGTGGGCGTGATTGCCCGGGTACCGCTGGCCAGCGGGCTGCTGTCCGGGAAGTACGACTCGCGGACCGTCTTCCCAGCCACCGACCACCGGAACTACAACCGCGGCGGAGCATCCTTCGACGTCGGCGAGACGTTTTCAGGTGTCGACTTCGAGGCGGGTCTGCTGGCCGTCGACGAGCTCAAGGGCGCGCTGCCCGAAGGCGCATCGTTGCCGCAGACCGCGCTGCGCTGGATCATCGATCAGCCGGGGGTGACCACCGTGATCCCCGGCGCTCGGAACCCCGAGCAGGCCCGGCGTAACGCTGAGGCCGGCCGAGCCGCGCCGGTCACCGCTCAGTTCGCGGCGGCCGTGCAGGCCGAGTACGACGAAGGTTTCCGCAAGGACATCCACCCACGCTGGTAGTTGCTGCCGTAGCCCCGGTCCGAAAGGGTTTTCAATGTCAGATCCCGCAAGGGTCCTGTTCAAGGACGCGGCCTACGACGGGCAGCTCGGGCGTTCGCTCACCGGGGCCTACGCCGGGGCGGCAGACATCGGCCAGGTCTTGGCAATCGCTCGGCGGATCGGCAAGCCGACCGCCGAGAAGTGGTGGCGTGAATGGTCGGCTGCGGGCGACCTCACGCGTCTGCAGGCAGATTCCCAGCTCGCCGCCGGCCGCCGGGTCAGTGCATCGACCGGGTATCTGCGGGCCAGCGAATACTACCGGCAGGCAATCTACTTCAGTCGCGGCGACCCTGAGGACACCCGGCTGTTGCGTGGCTATCAGGCCCATGTCGACACCTTTGAAGCGGCGGCCAGGCTGTTCGGCGTGCACGCCGAACAGGTGCAGATTCCTTACGACGGCACCGCCCTCAACGGTTGGTTCTTCGCGCCGGACGAGAGCGGCAAGCGTCGGCCTACCCTGCTGATGCCCTGCGGGTACGATTCGACCGCCGAAGCGGACTGGGGCTTCATGATGGTGGAAGCAGCACTGGAACGCGGCTACAACGTCCTGCGGTTCGAGGGCCCGGGGCAGGGGCAGGCCCTGTACCGGCAGCGGCTGTACTTCCGGCCGGACTTCGAGCACGTGCTCACCCAGGTGATGGACTGGGTGCTCGATCGGCCAGACGTCCGGACCACCGCAGTCGCCCTGGTCGGCCGGTCCTTCGCCGGCTATCTGGCCCCGCGGGCGGCGACCGTTGAACATCGGCTGGCCGCGTTGGTCTGCGACCCGGCGCAGCCGGACATGGGCGCGCGGCTTCCGCAGGGTCCGGCGGGCCGGATCGCGCCGAGCCTGGTGCGGTTGCAGATGCGGTTCAGCGCCGATCGTGCTGAATTCTTCAAGGCCAGGATGGCCGGGCACGGCCTGCGCTCGATCGGCAAGTACTTCGCCGAGCTGCGGAAATTCACCATGATCGAATCTGCCGCCCAGATCACCTGCCCGACGCTGATCGTCGAGGCCGAGAAAGACTTCGCCGGTGGCGGTGGACAGGTCCTGTTCGACGCGCTCACCTGCCAGAAGCGGATGGTCCACCTGACCGTCTCGCAGGGCGCGGACGGCCATTGCGGCGGACTCGGTCAGCTGATCTGGGCCGAAAACGTGTACGGCTGGCTGGACGGAATCCTGTTTCCCTAGAGGTCGGGAACGTCAGCGCTCACGACCGGTGCAGCGAGGCGCGGATGGCATCCAGTGCCTCCTGGGCGGCCTTCGCGCGCGCCTCGGTGGTGTCGGCCAGCCGCTTTCCCTCCGGGGTGAGCGCATCCAGTTCGGCGCGACCTACCGCCGTGAACGCACGGCTCTCGATCTTGGCCCGCACATCGTCCAGCGTCGGTACCTCGTAGTCGCGTGCCGCGCCTGCCGGCTCACCGGCGGTCCACTCGGACTCGGTCATCTGCGCCTCCCACTCATTGCCACGCATCTGCCTCGACGGTACCGCGCGACCGCTGCGGCTAGCGGTTTGATCGGCCTAGGGATTTCGGACAGCGGCCCCTCCTAAACTGGGGGGACTACTGAGAGCGAGATCGAAGTTGTCCGTTTCTTCGTCTAGGCGGCGGTTCAGTCAGGAATTCAAGGATGAGCTGGCCCGGGAGGTCGTCGAT
>JBBRSR010000034.1:0-5296 GCA_038245175.1 Mycobacteriales bacterium
AGCCCTACAGCGCCGATGGTACTGCACCCGCCAGGGTGTGGGAGAGTAGGACACTGCCGAACACACATCCCAGAAAAAAAGGGGAGACCACCCGGTCTCCCCTTTTTTTCTGCACCCACACCACACAAACAAGCACATTCAAGCCGCTAATTCAGGCGGGCTAGCCCCAGGAAACAAACGTCAAATGCAGCCCGTCGATCATTGCGGCGAAGGATGCCTCCACGTCGCGATCGAGCTTGAATCCGCCGGCCTGAACCAGGCCGACGAAGCCGTGCAGCACTGACCTGACGAACCGGATGGCGTCGATGGTCGCGTCTTCGGACAGGTGATAGCCGCTGAGTACCGCGCTGATCGTAGCCACCACATCGCCGGCGGCCAGGAGCATCTCGGCGTCCTCCGGATCAGGTGCGCTCTGGATCGCCTGGTACTGGCCGGGATGGGTGGATGCCCACTCGCGGTAGCTCATGGCCATGGCGCCCAACGCATCCCGACCGGATTTTCCCACCGCGGACGTCGCCAGTTTCTCGCGCAGGCTCCGCGCGGCCCGCAGGCCGATGCTTCGCCGCACATCGGCCAGACTGTCCACGTGCTTGTACAGACTGGGCACGGAGACGCCGAGCGACCGGGCCACAGCGCCCAGCGTCATGGTGTCCAGACCCGCGGCATCGGCCAGCGCCACCGCGCTGGCGATCACCCCGTTGGGAGTGACTCCAGCCCTAGGCATGGGGGGCCGGATCGATATGCGAGGCCGGATCGATGTCGGCGATCGTCGACAGAAATCGGACGAGGGTCTGATTGACCACGTCCGGGCGCTCAGCCATCGGGTAGTGACCCGCGCCGTCCACCATCAGCACATCGCCGTGCAGGGTGTCCGCGACCCAGTGCGCCTCGGCGGCGGGGTCGCGGAAGTCTCGATCCTTGGTGCCCATCACCACCAGTGTGGGGGCGCTCACCCGGTTCAGCACCGCCTCGGCCGGTTCATGGCTGGTGCGTGCCGTTGTGGTGAACGCCTGCCAGTACCCGGGTCGGCGCAAGCTGGCGTCGGCCTGTGCACGGTGGTCGGCGGCGTCGACCGGATCGCCGGCCGGCATCAGTGAGCCGTAGTAGCTTCGCCACACCGACCGTCCCCAGAATCCGCGCAAGGCCACGGCCATCATCGCGCGTTGCAGCGCGTTCTGCGGCGGGTTGCGGACAAACGGCCCGATCAGGACCAGACCCGCGATCGCCGCCGGCCGATCCGCGGCGGCGATCACGGCCGCGGCGGCGCCCATCGAATTCCCGAGCACGATCGCCCGGCTGCCGCCCAGTTCGTCGATGATGGCGAGCAGATCGCCGGCGGCGGCCTCATCGTCATACGTCTGGAACGTGGTTGCGCTGTCGCCGTGCCCACGGAGATCGAACGTTGCCACCCGATAGCCCGCCGCCACCAGCGTGGGCACCGTGTGCCGATAGGAGCTCCGCAGATCGCCCATACCGGGAACACAGATCACCAGGGGCCCCGAACCTTGGACGTCGAAGCCGAGGGTGCCGCCCGGGCGGGTGAGATGCTGTGTCATGTCTGCTTCCTTCGTCTAGTTACTGACTATAGCTCCGTGGTTAAGAGTATTAACCACCGTCCCGGGCGCTGTCAAGACCCTTGGCCAACCTGCCGCTCCGCCGCCGTTCGTGACCTGTTCAGCAACCATTGACCGACTTCTTGAGACAGTGGATCTGGGCACATCGCCATCCTCGGTCCGCTCGAGGTCAGCAACGAAGGGCGCCGCCTGGACGTGTCCGCCGCGGCTTCTACGTCTATCGGTGCGTGTGGCGGCAGGCGCCGGCCGGGCCGCACGTCCTGACAGCGATTGCGGCTGTGACTGCGACGGGGTGTCGGCCACGGCGGGCACCGTGCTCAGACCCCGGTGACGGCCGCCGCCAGGGGCGCCAACGCATGGATATCCGCCGGCCCCAAGAGGTCGGGCAGTGACACGAACACCGTGCCGACGCCGCGTTCGGCAAGCACCCGGTAGCGATCGACGTGCTCGCCGATCTGTCCGGCATGGTGGCGCCGGGCGAATGCGGACGCCGCAGTCCGCCCCCGCAACCGCTCGACCTTGCTGGCGACCTGGTCGCGATCGGCCCCGATGATCGGGATGTCCAGCACGGTGATGGTGACTTCGTCGGGGTTGCGGCCGACATCGGCGCAGTGCCGGCGGAGCGTGGCCACCTTGCGGCCCAGCGTCTCCAGATCGCTGGGCAGGTTACAACCGTCAGCGCTGTGGGCCGCGATCCGCAGCGTCCGCCGCTCCCCACTACCGCCGACGATGATCGGGATAGGTGAAATGGGCCGTGGGTAGCAGGTCGTCTCGGGCAGGTCGACCCGGTCCCCTCGATAGGGCTTGGTACCCGGCGACCACAGTGCGCGGCACGTCTGGATCGCCACCTCCAGCTGGTCGAGCCGCGCCTTCGCGGCGGGAAACGGGACACCGTAGGCCGCGTGCTCGCGGTCCCACCATCCGGCGCCGATCCCGCAGAAGGTTCGACCACCGCTGAGCACATCCAGGGTCGCCACCGTCTTGGCCAGGACCCCGGCCGGCCGGAAGGTGACGGGGGAGACCAGGGTGCCCAGCCGCAGTCGGCTGGTCCGACCGGCCAGCAGTCCCAGCGTGACGAACGGCTCCGGAATCGGTTCCCAGGCCCTACCGACCTGTGGAATCTGGATCAGATGATCCATCAGCGCAATCCCGCCGAAGCCGGCATCCTGCGCGGCGTCGGCAATACCGACCAGCCACTCGGCCGGATCGGCGCCCCAGGGGAAGCGACTGATCTGCAGGACCAGGCCCATCGCGGCCGAATTGTCGGGGGCTGAGCCGGGTGAAGGCCGGGTCGCACTCGGTAGGCCCGGTGTGTTGTCCGGTTCGGCCTGCCCCTCATGGACGATGACATCCCATCCCTCGGCCTGGATCTCGACGACCACCGTCGACAGCCGGTCGATCTGACCGCGCAGTGCGGCTGCCGGGACCGGGCGGTCCCGGGCGGCGTTTCGCCGCCGGCATTCGGCGGCAGGGGTCCGCATCACGACCACCACCGCCGGCAACCCGGCCGCCCGGGCCAGCTGCAGATATCGACGTCGCCTGGCCTGATCCAGGCCAAGGGTGTCGATCACGGTGGTCAGGCATCGTTTGGTCCGTCCCGCGACGATCAGATTCAGCAACTCGAACGCTTCGACGGTGGCCTCGAGGTCGTGCTCGCCGCTGCCGACTACCGCCCGCAGCGCATCGGAACAGACGATCTCCACCGTGCGGAAGTGCGCCGCCGCCCAGGTGGACTTGCCGGAGGCTGACGGACCGACCAATACGATGACCGCTGGGTCCGGCAGGCGAGGCAGCTCCGACATTCTGCCAGTCTGGCAGCAGCCGCCCTGTTGCCGCCGCCTCGGCGATACGTCAACCTGACGGCACAGCGCTGCGCACTTTCACCGAAAGCACTGGACCGAAAGCGAGTCGATCTTCCATGGCATCATCAGACGTCCTGGTCATCGGCGCTGGACACAACGGTCTGGTCGCCGCGATTCTGGCGGCCCAGGCGGGTCACCGGGTGACGGTGCTCGAGCGCGCGGACCATTCGGGCGGGGCCACCGTCGGCCTGGCCGTCTTTTCCGGTCAGCCTGCCAGGCTGAGCCGGTATTCCTATCTGGTGTCATTGCTGCCGGACCAACTGCTGGCCCGATTGGGCATTGCGTTGCCCTTGGCCTCGCGAACTGTGTCCTCGTACACCCCGGTTCACCGGCCAGGTCGGCCCGGTGCCGGTGGGTTGCTGGTGGAGCGGTCGCCTGGCGCGGCAACTGAAGGATCGTTTCGGGAGCTCACCGGGTCCGGCGCGGACTACGCCGCCTGGCAGCAGCTGTATGGCGAGCTGCTGGCGATGGCCGCCGCGGTTGCCCCGGCCCTGCAGGGTCCGTTGTTGACCCGTGCCGAGTTCCGCCGGCGGGTGATCGATGCCGCCGGCGGACAGCTGTGGACCGACCTGTTCGAAGCGCCGATCGGCGAGATGATCGTCCGCCGGTTCCGGGACGATACCGTTCGCGGAGTGGTCGCCACCGACGCGCTGATCGGCACCTACACGTCGCTGTTCGATCCGTCGCTGCTCGCCAATCGTTGCTTCCTCTACCACCTGATCGGCCGCGGAACCGGTGAGTGGCTGGTGCCGATCGGCGGGATGGGCGCTCTGGTCGACAGTCTCGTCGCGAAGGCCCGGTCGCTGGGCGTCACCTTCGAGTGCGGCACCGTGGTCGTCGAAGCAGCCGAGTCGGCCGACGGTGTTCTGGTAACGGCGCGCGGCTCCGGCCAGCAGAGGCAATGGACGGCCGGGCACGTACTGGCCGCGGTCGCGCCCGCTGTGGTCGACGGCTGGCTCGGGCGCGACGTGACAGCGCCGGTCGGTGCCCAGATCAAGATCAACATGCTGCTGAACAGGCTGCCGCGGCTGGCCTCCGGGATCGACCCAACGGTCGCCTTCGCCGGCACCACCCATCTCGAGGAGGGCTTTGAACAGCTGGAACTGGCCTATCAGCAAACGCGCGCGGGTGAGATCCCGGAATTCGTGCCGGCCGAGGTGTACTGCCATTCACTGAGCGACCCGAGCATTCTGAAGGGAACGTCAGGGGCCACGCTGACGCTGTTCGGTCTGCACACACCGACCGCGATCTTCCAGGACGACCCGGTGGGCATGCGGGCCCGGGCGGCGACCGCCGCGCTGGCCTCGTTGCAACTGCACCTCGACGAACCGCTCGAGGACTGTCTGGCGCGCGATTCGACCGGCGCCCCCTGCATCGACGTCGCCTCGCCGTTGGATCTGCAGTCGGCCCTGGGGATGCCCGGCGGCAACATCTTCCACGGGGATCTGTCCTGGCCCTGGCTGGCTGACGACGAACCGACACATACCCCGGCGCAGGAGTACGGCGTAGCGGTGGCCGGGTGCCGCCGAATCCTGCTGGCCGGGGCCGGTAGCAGACGTGGCGGCGGGGTCTCCGGGCTCGGCGGCGCTGCCGCCGTCGATGCCCTCCTGCTGGATCGTCCACAGGCCCGTGACCTGCTCTGATAGCCATCCGCCAGGTCCAGCGCCCAGCAGTTGTTGAGACGGTTTGACCTTGACCGGTGTCCAGGGGTAGTGTTATCAAGGTTGCCCCGGAGCGAATCAGTTGGTTTGTGATGGTGCGTGTTTGTTCTTTGAGAACTCAACAGTGTACCGAAAAGTCAGTGCCAATTGTTTTTGTTTTTTCCCGGCATCTGTGGTTGTGATCGCACTTTTGGGTGTG
>JBBRSR010000035.1:0-4797 GCA_038245175.1 Mycobacteriales bacterium
CACCGGCCGGCTGGGCGCCGGCAGCCGGGCTCTGGCTGGGTACGTCGTAGGCCATGACGGTGAACCCGTCGGCTCCGATGACCTGCCCGAACACGACGTTGGAGGCGTCGGGTAGGTCCGCGGGCATCCCGAAATCGCGGTCGGTGGCGATGCTCGTTCGACCGCCGAAGACCGACTGGTAGAACTCCAAGGCTTCGCGGGGCCGGCCGTGTCGCGGCGCAGTGACATCGTTGAGGCAGTGGTGACCGGTTCGTGGCGGCGGTTCGTGTTCGTCGCCGATCCGGCGCCCGGTGGGGATGAGCTCATTGTTTTGCGGGCCTATGTGCTATGCGTGCTCGACAGTTGTCTCGGGCGTTTGCGACGCCGCGACGTCTACACGCTGGGATCGATCCGTTGGGGTGATCCGAGGGCGAACCTGCTCGATGGGCGGCGTGGAAGCGGGCCCGCCCGCAGCTGCTGACCGCGCTGCGGCTGACAGACCCGGTGACATCGACCCTGACCTGGCCGGTCGGCTGGACGCGGCACCACTCCCGATGGGCGGCAACGAATGTGAACGTCGTTGCCTGGGCCATGGTCGACGTCCCTTACCCGGTGGCGCGGGCCTACGTCGTCCAGCGAAAACCCGAGATCTGTGTCGAGCAGGGCCGCGGTGACCCAACAGGTTTCGTGCCGCGAACCCACCTACCGAGGAGGGGAAGCCGAGGACCGACTGCGGAAAGGAAGCGATCCGGCTCCGTCGGGGATCTGGTCACCGTCCACCTGTTCTCCTTGCGGATGTCCTACGTGGAACAACGATAGACAGACCGAAGACCGCGGACCTTCTACTCACACACATCCGGCCAGGTCGCAGCCCTGCGGCCGCGGGGGTGAGCTGACCTGAGCCGATAGCCGATCCCCCAATGACGATCGGCGATCCTGGTCGCCAAGAGCCGAACCGTCACCGCAGGACGTTCCGCTTGCGGAATGGTTTGGCGGGGTGGACCGATCGCATGTGGTTGCCCGCCCGTTGCCGGGCGGCCTGCGGCAGGACCTTGATCGTCGGCGGTTCTTGGGTATCCGCAGTATGGAGATGGTCTTAGTCCGTGTTTCAGCCTTGAGGGACTCCTCGACGTCGGAAGGCCACGAAGCCGATCGCTACCAACATGACAACGACGGCAGTCATGACGGTGAGCGCCTCGGTCTGGATTGCTCCCGCCGGGGGATTGCCCACGTGCGTGGTCGGCGACAGGTTCAGCAGCCACTGGGGAAGCTTGAGGCCGGCACCCAGGAACGCGATGAACGTCATCACGGCGTAGCCGACCCAGGCGATGCCGAACATCTCAGGGCGCAATCCGTAGACGGCCAGCGCCAGCCCGGCCAGGACCAGTTCGGCCGGGAGGTAGGCCAGTCCCGACATCAGGGTAGGGCCGAGCTCGGTCATGTCTCCCACCGACAGCGCGGTCGCCAGGCCGAGGATGAGCGACGAGCCGAGCACGATCGTCAGGAGGCCGGCGAGTATGACCAGTGCGTGCGCGGCCAGCCAGTGGGTTCGGGACAACGTGCCGCAGAGCCGGGTCTCCAGCCGGCCGGCGGCCTCCCCGGTCCGCAGCGTGCCGACCGCCTGGATGACGTACCCAGTCGCGACGACGGCCAGGAAGAGCTGGGTGGCCGCGACGAGCCCGTCCAGGGGCTGGGCGTGGGCGATGCCCATGGCTTCGGCAAGGGCGGGGTTGCCGGCCATCGCGTGCACGATCTGCGCGGACAGGGCGCCGAACATCCCAGTGAGCAGCACACCACCGGCGAGCCAGGCGAGGGTCGCGGGCCGGTGCGTCCAGGCCGCGAGCCCGATCGGGCTGCGCAACCGCGCGGTGGCGCGATCGGGGCCGACGCGGCCCCGGACCAGTGCGCTGCCCAGATCGCGGCCGGCAGCCAGCCGCAGCGCCGCTGCACCCAGGGCCAGGCCGGCCAGTAGCGGGATGGTCAGGGTCCACCACCGCTGATCGCCGAATGGTGCCGCCTTCTCGGCCCAGCCCAGTGGGGAGAGCCAAGTGATCCAGGTGTGGCTGACGTCGCCGACGCCTCGCAGGACGTAGGACGCCGCGAGGACGATCAAACTCCAGGTGTAGACGCCCCGGGTGTGCAGGGTGAGCTGGGCGAGAAAGGCCGCGAGACCGGCGAAGGCGAAGGCCAACGCGCCCAGGGACAGGGCGTAGAGGACAGAGCCTGAGAGCGGGACGCCCGAGACCGCCAGCCCGACGGCGAACAGCATGGTGGTGGTGATGATGGTGGCGGTGGCGACGATCAGTGCTGTCAACGGCGGGTGGTATCGGGCGAGGCGGCCGGCGAGGAGCAGTTCGAGCCGGCCGGACTCCTCTTCACGGCGCGTTGCCGTGGCGACCAGGCTGATACCCAGCAGCGGCAGCAGCAGGGCGGCCAGGAAGCCGAACTCGTCCTGGATGACGCCGCCGAGGGAGCCGATGCCCTCCACTTTGCCGTTGATCGCCGCCAGGGCGTTGCCCGTCGTCACGGCTGCGGCGTAGCTGTGGATCTTGGCGGGGGTGTCGTAAAGCGCGGTGATGCTGGCGGCGGTGCCGATCAGGCTCGCGGTCAGCACCAGGATCCAGGTCAGGGCGCGGCGCCGCTGGATGCGGGCGTCGATGTGCAGCATGGTTCGTAGCCCGGCTGCGCGGTCGCCGGCGGCCAGCAGAGCTGGTGGCGTCTGCTGCGCGGCGCTCATCGCGGGGCCTGCGCGGGGCTTTCCTGCAAGGCGGTCTCGTCGGGGTCAATGGCCTCGCCGTAGCTGCGCAGGAACAGGGCTCCGAGGCTGGGGGGTGCGACCGTGAGGGTGGCGATGCCCGCCTGGTGGAGCCGCCCGATGGCGGCGTCGAGGTGGTCGGGGTCGATGGTGAAGCGGGAGTCGGTGAGCTTGTCGAGCTGTTCGCGCTGATGGTCGGCGAGCCCCTTGACGTCGGACAGTGAGCCGGGGTCGGTCACAGTGACGGCGTGGACGGCGGTCCGGGTGTGCCGACGCAGGTCGGCCAGGGTGCCGCTGGTGATGGTGCGGCCCCGCCGGATGATGCTCACCCTGTCTGCCAGGGCCTCCACCTCGGCCATGATGTGGCTGGACAGCAGCACGGTCACACCGTCCTCGCGTCGGTCACGCACGCACTGCTGGAAGGCCTGCTCCATGAGCGGGTCCAGGCCCGAGGTCGGCTCGTCGAGCAGCAACAGCTCGGCGTCGGCGGCCAGGGCGGCGACGAGAGCGACCTTCTGGCGGTTGCCCTTGGAGTAGTCCCGGACCCGTTTGGTGGGGTCGAGCTCGAAACGCTCGACCAGGTCGGCGCGACGTCGCTCGTCGACCCGGCCGTGGGTGGCGCCCAGGATGTCCAGGCACTGACCCCCGGTCAGCCCCGGCCAGAGAGCGACGTCGCCGGCGACGTAGGCCAGTCGGCGGTGCAGGTGGGGCGCGTCGTGCCAGGGGTCGCCGCCGAACAGTTCGACGTGACCGGTGGTCGCCTTCATGAGTCCGAGCAGGATGCGCAGCATGGTGGACTTGCCGGCGCCGTTGGGCCCGAGGAAGCCGTGCACCTCACCCGGGAGAACCGTCAGGTCAAGACCGTCCAGGGCCCGAACCTTGCCGAAGACCTTGGTCAGTCCCTCGGCTCGGATCACCGGGACGGCATCGGTCATGACCGCAGCTCCTTCCCATAGGCCAGTAAGGCACTCTGGAGGCTGACCCCCTGAATACCGCGGTGTGTACCGAGGCGGCGCGAGAACCGCCGCCCGGCCACCACGAGGGTGCTCACCGCTCACCCCGGGGCGGGTCGTCACGTTCGGACCCGGCCGGCGGAGAGAAGATTTCCTGCCCGTACATGTCCAGGGCGGTCGCGGCCCAACGCTGCAGGCCGGCGCCCTGGACCGGGTCGAATCCGAGCGTCGCGTGGATCTGCTCACGAAGCAGGATCGTGGCCAAATCGTTGACCAGGAGCATCGCCGTCAGCACGTCGTCGTCGGCGCCGCGGCGCATGATCCCCGCCTGCTGCCACTGCCCAAGCGCACGGCGGGTGGACTCCAGCAGCCTGCCGAACAAGACATTCGCGGCCGGGCCGCCGTCGATGAGAAGCCGCCGCAGGTAAGGCATCAGCAGCGGTACCTGCTGCAATTGACTGGCCAGGCTGGTCTGCATCGACGCCAGGGCAGCGTCAGCGGTGTCTTCTCCGGCCCCCAGTTCGAAAACGTCATCCAGCGCTGCGAGCGCGCGGGCGTCGGCGGCGTCCTTGAGGCCGCTCTTCGTGGCGTAGTGATGGGTCACCAGCGACGAAGACACCCCGGCGGCGGCCGCGACATCACGCACCGAGACCGCGGCCACGCCGCGCTCGGCGAACAGAGCCATCGCCGCCTGCAAGATGGTCGCCGCCGCTGTCAGATCCCCGGGTACTGGACGCATATGCAGATAATTGCACAGTTGTGCAGCCACGGTCAAGGGCAGGGCTGCTGGAGAGTTGGCTGATGCGCGCGCAGCCATTGGGATTACGTGAGGGTGACGGGACGTATTGACCGGGATGGTGAGGTCGACATCGATCCGGACGGGTTTGGCAACCAGGGCTCGGATCGTGTTGATCGCTGCCGACGGGACTCCGAACAGCAGCCTGGCGCGCGCTGGCGGCCGGCCAGGATCTGCTCCTGATGCCGGTGCGACCCACCGAGGCGGTGACCGGGATCGTCGCTGCCGTCGCCGACGGGTCGCTCACCCAGACGCGGCTCAACGAGGCCGCTGTTCGCGTCCTCGCGTTGCGAGCGACGCTGAGCCGCACGCCG
>JBBRSR010000036.1:0-4244 GCA_038245175.1 Mycobacteriales bacterium
CGCCCCGGCCACAGTTCAGATCAACGACCCCAACGGCCGCTTCGGCCGGCCGCAGAGCCCTGACCCGCGGTTCAGCGTCGATGACGCCAACCCGACCATCCACGCCGGCACCGGCTACCCGCTGTGCGTGCCGCGCACCGACCCCGCGGTCGCTGACGACCCGCTGTGCCCCCAGGCAAACCGGCCCAACCTCGTGCCGGTCACCGTCAACGGCGCCATCGTGCCGGCCGTGGCCGGTGGCTGCCGCAACTTCAGCGTCGCCGGCATCGCCGCGCCGGTCAGTGGTGAGCTGACCCGCCCGGCCGCGGGACAGGAATACTGCAGCCAGTATGTGATGCCCGGCATCGCGGCCCGAGCCGGGACCGATCCCGACCCGCGCCAGCAGGCGCCGTTCGAGGTGGGCGACCCGATCACCTTCTCGGGCACCCGGATCCAGGGCGCCACGCCCGCGGGAGACTACCTCTCGGCACACACCATCGAGGCCAACATCGGCATCTACACCATGCCCGGCACCCAGCCCAGCTACCTGGCCATCGGGCAGTTCGGGGTCGGCACCGCCGACCCCAACGCGCTCTCGATCAACGGCTTCGCCACCGAGACCCAGGACCGGATCTTCCTGGAGGCCGAGACCACCGACGTCAAGACCCCGGTCGACATCTACCTGCAGGACGTCAACCCGCAGACCGGCGCGGTCCGTAACCGCTGGGCCACCCCGTTCGCGATGACCGGGGAGAACAACGGCCCGGTCCAGGCCGACGGCAACCCGATCGGTGGCGGCATCACCACCCAGAACACCGGCCCCCAGCCACAGCGCGCCCGGCTGCGCGCCGGGAAGGCGCCGACCGGCCTGCTCAGCCAGCCGACCCGAACCCTGCGGGTCGCGGCTCGTTCGCTGTGTGCGCCTCAGGCTCCGGTCAACGACGCCTCCGGCAGCCCCGTGCTGACCGCGCTGGACACCTGCCTGAACAAGAACGACGCCACCAACGAGGTGGCCAACGGGCTCGCCGCCGGGCAGTACTTCGCCCCGGTCTTCGAGTTCATCTTCCCGGAGAACGTCAAGCCCGGTGACGGCCTGGTGCCGTTCGACTTCTGGCACCTGCCGTTCTTGCGTTTCGGCGAAGGTGCCACGACCCAGTCGGCGATCGGCCCGGCAGTGGGCCCGCTGGAGCCGACTCCCTGGAGCGGCGCGTCCGCCATCACCGCGGGCGCTCCGGTCATCGGCCCGGCCACCGCGGGTATCGCGTCAGCGACCGTCAGCTGGACCCCGCCCGCCGCTAACGGCGGGTGGCCGATCACGGGCTACTCGGTGCGGGTGGTCGACGCAGCGACGAGCGCCCAGGTCGGCGCTCTGCGCCCGGCGGCGGCAGCGGACACCAGCCTGAGTGTCACCGGGCTGGTCAACGGAACAGCAGTGCGGCTCCAGGTTCAGGCGGTGACCGCGGCGGGGACCGGCCCCTTCTCGGCCCTGTCCAACACGGTTACCCCCTCGGCAACCGTCCCGGGTGCCCCGATGATCGGGACCGCCACGGTGGGGAACGTCTCGGCAGTGGTGTCCTGGGCTCCGCCAGTCTCTGACGGTGGCTCCGCAATCACCGGTTTCTCGGTGCGCGTGGTCGACACCGCGACGAACACCCAGATCGGCGCCCTGCACCCGGCCGTGCCGGGGGCGACCAGCCTCACCATCACCGGCCTGGCCAACGGCACCGCGGTGGGCTTCCAGGTCCAGGCCAGCAACGCGGTGGGCAGCGGCGCCTTCTCGGCCCTGTCCAACGCGGTGACCCCTTCGACGGCGCCCGGTGCGCCGACGCTCGGGGCGGTCACCCGCGGGAGCACCACGGCTCTGGTCCGCTGGACGCCGCCGGCCAGCAACGGTGGTTCGGCGATCACCGGGTTCTCGGTGCGGGTGGTCAACGCGGCGACCGGTGTCCAGGTCGGCGCCCTGCGCCCGGCCAGTGCGGGCGCGACCAGCCTCAGCGTGACCGGCCTGGTCAACGGCACCGCGGTCAGGTTCCAGGTCAGGGCCACCAATGTGGCCGGTACGGGCGCCTTCTCGGCGCTGTCTGCCGCGGTGATCCCGGCCACGATCCCCAGCGCCCCGGTCATCGGGGTCGCCGCGTCGGGTGTTGCCGGCGGCACCAGCACCGCGCTGGCTCGCTGGCGGACGCCGTTGTCGAACGGCGGGCTGGCCGTCGACGGCTACGTGGTCACCGCGGTGCGGTTCAACGCGGCCCGGGTTGCCGTGGCCAGGTACACCTCGGCTGTCCAGCCTGCCCGTCTCGGGGCACTGTCGATGACGTTGCCGGCCGGCAACTACCGGTTCGTGGTCCGGGCCCGCAACGGTGTGGGGCTGGGCCCGAACTCGCCCGGCTCCAACCTGGTCACGGCCCGGTGAGCTCGGTTTCTCATGCTGGTTGATGGCCCCAATGCCAGGGCTTGCGACGTCGGCTGACCTTCCCCTCTTCGCGCAATCAGAGTGACTCGCAATCATCCAAACCCAAGGTACGGCGGTGGGCAGTCTCGGCTCAGCCTTCGTAGTGATATCGACAGGCGGCTATGCGGATCTGGTCATCGGTGATCCGGTAGACGAGGCGGTGTCATCCGTGATGCGTCGTGACCAGTAACCCTGAAACCCGTGACCGTGGCCGCGGGTGACCTCGTCGGCGCTTGTCGCAGTGGCTCTGGTTTGCCGATCCCGTCGTTTATGTTGCGGGCGATGTCCTTGATCAGGGTGTTGATCCGTTTGAGTGTCTTGCGGTCCTGACCTTGCCACCACAGGTAGTCCTGCCCAGGCGCTGTCATCCCAGACGAGCTTCATTCAGCAAGGTCCCGTTCGACTCCTTCACCAGCTTCCAGCCGATCGATGGAGTCAAGCAGGCGACGCGCGTTCGCGGGGCTTCTGAGCAGGTATGCCGCCTCCTTCAGAGACTCGTAGTCTTCAAGGGAGACGATGACCACCGGGTCGTGGCCGGCCCGGGTGATGACGACCTCCTCACGGTCGTCGACGACCGCATTGAGGGTCTCGGCGTACGCCCGACATTGCGCCATGTGGGTGAATCCCGATAGCCGGCCGAACGGCCAGCGGCACAGAGAGTGATCGACTTCGCCACGTCCTATGCTCTGCCCAGCCCAGAGGAGGCGGAGCACAGGAACACGCTGGCACCCTGAACTCACCGCCGTAGCCCAGGGATCTCCTATCGGAGCAGTCGGACGTGGATGGGTAAGTCGAGGTCGTCTCACGCACGATCGGCGGTCAGGACTTCGGCCGGCGTGCTCCGCAGTGTCAGAGCGAGGCAAACGCGATCGCACAGCGACAGCCCGCGTCCACCAGCCAAGGACCGCATCGCGCCGGGTCATCGGTAACCGGATCAAGCAGAAGCGAACGTTTCCCATGGGGGTCGATGAGGGGGTCGGCCCGATGATGTCGATCGGTTCCACCCGAACGACACCTGGTCGAAAGGATTCTCTACGCAACGGCGTGAGGACCGTGATCACCCCTGGCGTTGGGTCGCCCCGATGTCTGTTGCCTCAAACAGATGCATCAGATAATCTGATGTCATGCGCACGATCACGGCAACCGAGGCGAGCCGTTCCTTCGCTGCCCTGCTGGATGAAGCTGAGCATGGACAGACGGTCGTGGTCACGCGTGGGGGTCGACGAATCGCGCTCATCGGCCCGGCAACCGCAAGCAACGGCGCTGAGGTCGTTGCCCTCCTTGGCTCGAATGCAGCTGACGAGGACTTCGCCGCTGACGTCCTAGCGGGTCGCGACGCCGTCACGCTCGAAGGGCCGGCATGGCCCGCCGACTGATCCTTGATACGGGCGTTTTGATCGCGTCCGAACATGGACGGTCGCGACTCATGGACGCCATCGCCGAAGATGACGATCTCGTGATCGCGGCCATCACAGTGGCCGAGCTGCGAACAGGCGTTGAACTTGCCACCGAGCGGCATCGCGCCGCCCGAGCTGCGTTCCTCGGCAGAGTTCTTGACACGCTGCCGGTCGAGCCCTACGACCTGGCCACCGCTGAGATCCACGGACAGCTGCTGGCACACGTCCACCGCAGCGGAACCAAACGCGGAGCGCACGACCTGATCATCGCGGCAACCGCTTCGGCCACCAAGCGCACTGTCCTGACCACAGACCGCAGCGCAAACTTCCAGGACCTGCCGGGCGTCGACTGCATCGTGGTGGCCTGACGGCGGTTGTTGCGGCGCTGAATTGGTCGCGCGGCGATCACGGATAGC
>JBBRSR010000037.1:0-4238 GCA_038245175.1 Mycobacteriales bacterium
GCCGGCGCCCAATGCCTCCTCCTGCGCCTGTTTCTTGGCCGCGGCGAGGTCGGCGCTGGAGCGTGCGCTGGCGCGGCGCTTCTGCGAGGCGTTGAAGTGAGCCGTGTTGATGTCCTGCTCGACGGCGGCCGCCGCGTGCACCGGGTCCTCCGGGCGGTACAGGACCGTGACCCGTTTGCGGGCGATGTCCCGATGGGGCTGCAGCAGCCGCTCAAGGCTCGTGGCATAAAACACCCCACGAGGTGGTGCGGCCATCTGCCACGTCTTGGAGAACCCGCGATCGTGTCGGTAGTAGTCGTACTCGGCCTGGGCATACACCGGCCCCGCTTCATCCCAGGTCAGGCCAGTGCCGCCCTCGGCGCGCGCCTGTTCAACTGCCATGGCCACGCTCGGGTCGTAGGCGACGCGAGTGGCATCGACGATGTCCTGGGCGCTGCACGCCCGCGGGGTCGAGCCGGCGCCAGTGGCCCGCAGAGAGCCCAGCAGCATCGGGAGACGGTTGCCGATCTCGGTGGCCATCTCGGCGCTGCCGCGGGCCTTGATGCCCTCGCTGGCGGCGCCGGAGAATGTCAAGGTGATCCGGGTCTGGATCTGCGCCGCTCCGGCCGGGTAGGAATCGACGATCTCGCCCAAGACCGCGAGGCCGAACTCTGGGGCATCGTCGGTGACGTTGTCTTCGACGTTGCGACGTAGCCGCAGGCCGCTGTCCGGAGCTGTCTCCACCGTCACCGACGCACCGGCAATGCCGGTTTCGTTGCCCAGTGCCGCTAGCCATGCGCCCCAGTGGGCCACTTGCTGGTCCACGGTGGCCAGGTCGACCAGTTCGTTGCCCGTGGCGTTGGCCTCCAGGACGACGCTGTAGTGCTTGGTTGCCGGGACGGCCAGCAGGCCGAACGGCTGGTCGTAAGCATCTCGGTGCTCGCTCAGCTCGCTTGCCGCAAGCAGACCCGGCAGGCGGCACTTGCCGTCTGCCACGTGGCCCGTGGGACCGGCCTTGTAGATGTTCCGCGCCCTGCGCCGCGACCGGTCGAACACCCAGCGTGCGTGTGTGCGCTGGTAAACATTGCGCCCGTCCCGCGTCGGGATGAGCAGCGGAACCGAGAACAACACCACCAAACTCACCCAGGCCAGGATCAGCCCCAGGTTGCCCGTCGCGGCCAAGAAGATCAGCACGAACATGGACAGGACCACAACGCCGGTCTGGACCGTGGACATGCCCCACAGACCAGGACGAGTGGGCTTGCGAATATTCCCGTACGTAACTTGCGTCGACATCAGTTGTTTCCTCCTTGAGCCCCGGTGGGACCGTCGTCAACGTCCTCGGGCACGGCACGATCAGCGGAGCCCAAGGCTTCGGAGGCTCGATTGCCAAGGCCGGCCGTGCTCGAAGCCGAGCTGGTACCAGACGAGCCGGCCGGTGGCGGTGAGCCGGCCGCGGGCGACCCGCTAGTTGTTGTCTCACCGCTGGCCGAGCTGGGCGCAGGACCACCTGCAGAAGCGCCGGATGTGGCACCCTCGTCGCCTTCGCTCCCGGCCGCGCCAGCGCTGACACTCCCACTGCCAGAGGTGCCGGCCGTGGCACCGGAGGACCCGACAGCCCCTCCCCCGGATGGGACCGCGGAGGCCGCACCGGAGGCGGTACCTGCGCCCGCCCCAGCACCACCGGCGGCAGCAGCGCCGCCCGCGCCTGCGCCGGCGACCGCGGCACTGCCGCCGAGCGTGACCACGGCAGCTCCAGTAGCGATCGCCGCGGCCGCAGCGGCGCCACCGGAGAAGAGGGAACTCGAGCCAGCTGCAGCTACGGGGGCAAGGAACTTGATCACTGCCGGCAACGCCAGCGCGGCCAGGATGATCAGTGTCATCCCGTACATCATGCTCATGAGTGGCTGCTGTCCGCCGCCGTGCATCAGTCGGAGGCCAGCCGCATAGATGATCGCCGCGGCGGGCTTGTAGCAGACGAAGGCCAGGACCAGGGCAAGTATCTTCTTGAAGCGGGCCATGCCCTCTTCTGTTGCGGTCCCGGCCGCGATCGTCGGCAGGAGTGCCACAAGCACGATCAGCATCGCGCCGCGGACCACCATGAAGATCACCTGCGCGAGGGTTCCGAGCATTGCCAACAGGCCCACGATGAGCCCGATCGCCACGTTGCTTTGGAGGGTTGCGGGGTTCAGTAGGCCGGTGAGGGTGCTGGTGGAAAATGGTTCTCCTGTGGCACGAGAGACCACCCACGGGGCGAACTGGTCGCCTGCGTCGACCAGGATTGCGACGATCGTTGCGCCCAAGGCGCTGACCGCAATGAGGTTGATGATCATTCGAAGGATCGTCAGTGCGGGAGTTGCTTTCAGTTCCCAGGCCATCCGGCCAAGGCCGAAGAGCATGCCGAATATGGCTATGTAGATCGTGATCCAGCGCAGGTCGCCGCTCAGTGACCGGACCACCGCCGAGTTCGCGACGTCTGGAGACGGCATGCTGAACCACGAGGTGGCCAGCAGCTCGAACAGCTTGTTGAGGCCCTCACCGATCTTCCCAACGAACTTATCGATCGCGCTGTCCGCGACTGTCTGCGCAGCGCAGCCGAGCGGGTCGAGGAAGGGGTTGCAGTCTGGCATCAGACGCCCGCCCAAGCGATGTAACCGCTAACGTCGCTGACGGGCTGCGCAGGTGTCAGACCCCCGACCGGATTGCCATTGATCAGCCAATCGGTGCCTGTCCAGACCATCGTGTAGGTGACGACGACGTACTTCGCTGATTCCTTCTTGAGCACAACTGCCACAGTTGAACTGGTGGGGGTGTACGAAATGAAGCGGAAGGCAGCGACCTGACCACGATTCGTCACCTCGGTGTCGGGAGGCAGCGACTTGGCGGCGTTCAGCGCGGCTGCCTTCTCGGGGCCATCGGTTAAGCGCTCCTGAACCAGTTTTTCCCGGTTCGGAAGTTGGGTGCTCAAGGCGTAGGTCGCCGCAGACAGCAGAGAACCCGTGGGTGAGTGGGCGAAGCACGTGCGAATCTCGCCAGCATTCTTCCCGGGACCCGCGGGCGACACAGGGAATGCAATGCCCATGTCGAGCCGCCACTCGACTTCTTGTGGAGCTGATCGTGGGACTGTCAGGTCCCCGGCCCCGACAGCGCAGTCACCACCCGATGTCGGCCGCGACGATGTTCCCCTCGGCCCAGGGCTCGAGGACGCTTCCGCAGTAGGACCTGGCAGCGGTAGTGGCGTGTCCTTCGGTGGGTCGGTTAAGAGGACGAAGCCGAGACCGGCCAAGACGAGCACGATGAAGCCGGCCGAGAAGAGCCACCAAGGGTTGCTGGTGATGCTCTGTTGGTTGCTCGGGTCCTGCTCGCTCATGGGGTCCGTCCTTTAGTTAGAGATCACGCGAAGGTGCGCATGATGGCGCCCACGGCGCCGAGGGCGATGCAGACGATCAGCGAGACGACGAGGCCCTTCATGCCGTGCATGTCGCGGCCCTGGACTGCGCCGACGACGATCATGCCGAGCGAGACGATGAAGCCGGCCACGGCAATCATGAGAACGCCCCAGCTGATCCAGTTCAGAATCGTGGATATCTTCTCCATGCCCGGCGGCTGCACCGGTTTTGGGTCGGGGATGTCCATCGGGATCAGGGCGACGAGACGAGCGAGCATCGATGTTCCTTTCGTTAGGCGCGGGTCTGGGCCCGCGCGGTGATGTCGGTGAGAACTTGCCGCAGACGGGCCGATCGGGCGCTCAGGTCGGGGACGGCCTGCTCGCGCCAGTCTTCGTGCCAGCCGATCCGCCAGCACCTCGGCGTGAGGCCTGCGACGCTGAGGGCTTCGGCGCGCAGGTACTTCGAGAGCCGGGCCGCGTCGGCTACAAGAACCAGACCGATCAGATCGGCGTCGGTGAGGTCCTCTGCCGCCCATTCCCGCGCGGCCGCTTTCGCGGCCGTAAGGCCGGCGCCGTTGGTACGCGCTACGAGTAGCACGCGGGGTTTGGTCGGGACTGAGAGTTGAGGAACGACACCGCAGGCGTCGACGGCCACTCGGTCCCCCAGGAGCCGGGTCACAGTGGTGGCCCCAGACCCACCATGGAGGCCGACGACATACAGATGACCTGAGGCCGGCAGGAAGCCGCGACGCAGCGTTCGCGGACGCGATCCCAGGGCGAGGCCGAGTGGGACCGGTGGTCCATCCATCGCCACCAGATCACCCATGAGTTCGTCGGCCTCAAGATTCTCCGTCTCAAGGACCTGTACAGC
>JBBRSR010000038.1:0-2834 GCA_038245175.1 Mycobacteriales bacterium
GTCTGCACCCCAGTGAGGCCGAACGCACCCGCGCCCTCGCCCAGATCGGCGCCCAACCCGGCGGTGAGGGGTCTGTCGAGCCGGTGTTGGTGATCGCCCAGACCCGGGAACAGGTCGCCGCCCTGAACGCGACCATCCGCGACCAGCTCATCGCCACCGGCCGCCTCGACGACACCCGGGCGGTCACGACAGCGGCCGGGGAACGGATCGGGGTCGGTGACCGGGTCGCCACCCGCCGCAACGACCGCAACCTGGACGTGGCCAACCGCGACACCTGGACCGTCACCGGGATCGAGCCTGACGGCACCCTGGCCCTTGATGGTGGCCGTGGTGAACGCCACCTACCCGCCGGCTATGTCCAAGACCATCTGGAGCTGGCCTATGCGACCACCGTCTACGGCGCCCAAGGCCACACCGTCGCCGCGGCGCACCTGCTCGTAGGTGAGCAGACCGGCGCCGCTGCGGCGTACGTCGGGATGACCCGCGGCCGCCAGACCAACATCGCGCACCTGGTCGCCGGCAGCATCCCGGACGCCCGCGCCCAGTGGATCAGCACCTTCTCGCGCGACCGGGCCGACCTCGGACCCGCCCACGCAGCCCGCCTGGCCGCTTCGCAGGCCGCGACGTACGCGACCGGGCGCCCGCTGGAGGCGGTCCTGACCGACCTGCAGGCGGCGTGGACCTTGGCGGCCGACCTCACCGGGCACATCGCCGAAGCGTCGTCGACTCGCGACGAACTGGCCCGGATCGTCCCGCTCCGCGCCGAGACCGACCCACTGATCGCGCACCTGCGCAACGCCGAACAGCAGGCATGGGCGGACTCCGACCACGCTCGTACTCAGCTCAGAAAGACCGAGGCCGCCATAACCACCCGGACCAGCGACCTGGCCCGGGACCTGTTGGACAGCTGGGACATGGCCTATCCGGACACGGCCAGGGCTGCCGAAACCATCCGAGCAGGCACCGGACGCTTCGGACGCGGTCGGGCCGAGGTCAACGCGGCCCGGCGGAACCTCACCAGCTGGGCCCGAGCCTGGCAGCCGATCCTGGCCGAAGCTACGGGTCTGCCGGTCGAGGTGCTGCTCGATCCCGATCAGCTGTCCACCGGATGCCGTTCAACGGGGGCAGTGCGCTCCAGGCGGCGATCGGTCGGTACGCCGAGCACGCCGCCGGACGAGCGCACCCACAACTCGAGGCGAACCGTCACGCAGTCGAGGTCGCAGATCAGCATGCACGCATTGCCAGGGACACGCGCACCGCGGCCGAGAGCGCCCGCACAGACCAGTTCGACGAACTTGGCCTGGGCGATCTCGCCTACACCGAGCGGCCCGCCCGACAACTCGCGGCTGCCGAAGACACCCTCAGCAACCTCACCCTGCAGCTCACCGGGACCCAAGATCGCATCAGCGCACTGGGTCGCGAACCCGTCATCCGAACCCTCCCTGCCGGGCGCCTGCAGACCGAGCACGACACTTGCGTCCGCGACCACGAACACGACAAGGACGCACAGGCCGAAGCCGTCTTGGCAGCCCGAGACGCGCCGAGACCAGGCCACGAACACGAGCACGACCACGACCTCTACCGCAGCGCCGCCGACCACGGGATCTCCCGCTGATGGGTCTATCCGAACGTCGGAATGGAGTCCGCGGAAGGCCATTGTCTGGATCGCTTGGGTCGTTGATAGTCGTGTAAACCGTTGGTATCGCTCAAGCAGCGTCGTTGAGGGCAACGGTGATTGAAGGCCGTCAACGGTTCTTGTGTGCTGGCTGTGTACGGGACCCAACAAGGGGGGAATACCGTGGGGCTTCGGACCAGGAAATCTCGACGCTAGGGGTGTGAGGTGATTTGGGCTGGGTCGCCAAAGCTACGTAGGTGATGGAGCCGCCGCCGAGGCAGGTGACAGCCGGGTCGATGTTCCGTGTCGACCTCTGTATGTCATCGGTATAGCCACCGCCGCCGTTGAGATACTCGCCGCTGCGAATCACGGTGCCCGTGACGAGCCGCACGGCGCGATGATCCGTTCCGTCCCACTTAGTGAATGCTGGCCACACAACGGAATAGGTCGGGTTGCCCGGAACCTCCAGTGACCAACAGCCGCGGTCATCAACTGAGGTGACGCCCACCACCGCGGCGCCTGCGGCGCTGCCGGGCCTGGTCAAGACGAGCAACCCGTCCAGCATGGTGATCCCGTATGACCCGCTCGGCGGTACTGTCTTGGCGGGGCCGCTGCGCCCGACTCCTGCGCATCCGCCGCAAAGGATGGCAGTCAGAGCCGCGCACATCACTGCCACGCCAACCTTGGACCTGCCAGCCATGTCAGGCTGCCCTTCTCGTTGAACGGTCTCGCTCGATTCTAGGGCTCAGGCCGAGGGAGACAGACGCGAAACTCAAGGGGATCTACTCGGGTGTTAGGACGGCATCCGCGCAACTCCGCGCGTCAAAGCGTCAACGAAGTTGCGTCGCCGTTGGGAGTCGTGCGGCGAAGCCGGACCGCCACGCATGTCGAGCTCGCCGTGCCAGGCGCCCATCGGTCAGCTCATCGTCGATGAGCGGGGCCCGCTCGTTGTTGTGCTAAGAAATTAGGCATATCCACCGGACATGTAAAATTATGGCCTTGATCTTTGCATATTGCTCGAGCCTATGGCAGATTCGTCACATGTCTCAGTGGCGTCCCGACGTTCCGCACAACGAGCTGCCGACTCCTCCAGGCGTCGATGAGCTCGAGACGCGCTCCGTCCTCAAAGCGGCGATCGGAGCCAACACGGCGCTGGCGAAACTTGACCAGGCGGCTAGCTCGATTCCCAATCCGACGGTGCTGATCAACACGATCCCAC
>JBBRSR010000039.1:0-2604 GCA_038245175.1 Mycobacteriales bacterium
CGACCAGGAAGAATCACCATCAAGGGATCCGTGCCGGCGTGTCTCCCACGGCTTGCACTCGGGACCAGGAATCGCTCAGCTCGGAGCAGTCACGAGCTCAAGAGTGCGAAAGTCCACTCGAAGATGACGTGGACATCGCCCAGGTCAAGGCCGCGATTGCTGACAAGGCGCTCGAGATCGGCTGGCATGACGTACCCCGCCCGGCTCCCCTACCCGAAACCATCTACCAGGTCCTTCGGAGCGGCTGAGCCGCGTCCGCTCGTCAACCAGACGTGGCCGCTACCTTCACGCCGGCAGGCGGCGATAAGACGCAAGTCCGCGCCCGCGCGGATCGCGTATGAGCGTTCACCGTGCCGGCCCTATCAACGAGGCTTCGCCCCAGCCCGACTAGGCGTGTGGTCGGGCCGGCCCCGGTGACAGCAGGTCCGGTCGGTGGGTTTGAGAGCGTGACCGGCGAGTCGATTTGGTGTACAAGCCATTTGTAGTGGTTGGTTGCCCTGCTGGCCCCCGTCCGACCGGAGGCCGTGATGACAGGTAGCGCGCAGCGTCTGTGATGGCCTCATCGATCATGCGGCGTTGGAGGTTTAGTGCATCGATCGGATGTACTGCAACGTCTCTTGCCGGCGCGGTTGGCTTGACACCAGTTGGGCTCACTGAAAACGTCGATATGCACTCGACTCGCGACGGGTCCGGACTATCGGAAGGTCGACATGGCGCAGCACAGCACCCCTGACAGGCCACTGCGGACGACCGGTATTTTGCGCCGCAAGCCGATCGAGGGCTCCGGGGAGGACTCCGGCTTGGAGCGCAGCATCGGCCTGTTTCAGCTCACCGCGATCGGTCTCGGCGCGATCATCGGCGCCGGTATCTTCGCCCTGGCCGGCCCGGTGGCCAAGAATGATGCCGGGCCGGCCGTGTCCATCTCGTTCATCCTCGCGGGCGTCGCAAGCGCCTGCGCGGCGCTGGCGTACGCCGAGTTCGGCGGCCTGATCCCCAGAGCCGGGTCCGCATACACCTACGGGTACGCCGTGCTGGGCGAAGCGGTGGGCTGGGCCATCGGATGGGACCTGCTGCTGGAGTACACCGCCATCGTCGCTGTGGTCGCGATCGGCGTCTCGCAGTACGTGAGCTACCTTGTCGCCAGCTTCGGGGTGAGCCTGCCCGCCTGGATGCTGGGGGCTCCCGGCACAGGGTCCGGGCACAAAGTCGACTTGTTCGCGGTCCTGCTGTGCCTCGGGGTGGCCTGGCTGCTGAACCGTGGGATCAAGACCAGCGCGCGGATCGAGACCTACCTGGTGTTCGTCAAGCTCGCCATCGTTATCGCCGTCATCGTCGTCGGCGCCTTCTACATCAAGACCGACAACCTGACCCCGTTCGCCCCATACGGCTTCGGCGGTATCGCCACCGGCGCGGCCACCGTCTTCTTCGCCGTGTTCGGCTACGACGCGATGAGCACGGCCGCCGAAGAGTCCAAGGACGCCGAACGCAACCTCCCCAAGGCGATCATCGTGTCGTTGAGCATCGCCATGGTGCTCTACCTGCTGGCTGCCACCGTGCTGACCGGCATGGTGAACTACACCAAGCTGTCGGACAGCGCCGCGTTCGCGTTCGCGTTCGAGTCGGTCAACCTGCACACGTTCGCCAGGATCGTGGCCCTCGGCGCGATCATCGGCATCATCACCGTGCTCTTCTCGTTCTCGCTGGGGGCTTCACGCATCTGGTTCGCGATCAGCCGCGACGGGCTGCTGCCCGGGTGGTTCGCGCACACCAACGCCAGGCACTCGCCGTCGCGGCCGGTCTGGATCGTCGGCGTCGTCGCGGCCGCCATCGGCGGGTTGGTGCCCATCGGGGATGCAGCCGAGCTGACCAATATCGGCATCCTGCTGGCGTTCATCTTGGTGTCCGCGGCTGTTATCGTGCTGCGGTACCGCTCACCGGACCTTCCGCGGACCTTCCGGACACCGTGGATGCCTTTCATCCCGCTGCTTGGCATCGGGTTCTCGATCTGGCTGGTCAGCCAGCTACAGGTCATCACCTGGATCCGGTTCCTGGTGTGGGGCATCATCGGCGCGCTGATCTACACGTTCTACGGGTACAAGCACGCAAAGCTCGGTCACGGCGAGGTCGTCGACACCAAGGGCGGCTGAGAGCCGATACCGCCGAGATCAGCCACTGCCTCCGCCTCGCGCCTGCCGGCCGGTCATCCGACCAGAGAACGCCGCCGCCAGGAGCGTTCGACGAAGGGTCCCAGTTCGGGCACGTGACTCTGACCTCGGACATCGTTGGCGCTGGTGGGCAACAGGACTACATGTCAGGAGCTGGCGGCGAAAACGGCTTCTTGCTCTGACCCGGTTGGGCGCCGCCGGTGAGAAACTCGCTTTTCGGAGGTCCGCTCCGGGAACGCTTATGGTCCCCCAATCTGCCCGATAGGTCCGAGCCGCATTACCCTGACCCAGGCGCAGACTCAGACCTCCTGAAGTAGGCGCGTGGTCGTTGTTGAGATTCATGTCGTGGTGAGCTGGTAGGTGATGGGGCGGCGGTCTCCGGGTAGGTGTGTGGGGGTGGCGTTGAGTTCGTCGGTGAGCAGGTGGAGGGCGCGGGCGA
>JBBRSR010000040.1:0-2459 GCA_038245175.1 Mycobacteriales bacterium
AGCCGTCGATAGGCGCCCGACTCGACCGCTGAGCGCGCCGCGCATATGAATCAGTATCGGGCCGGAACTTGATCAAACGACTGGATCTGCCGATGTCCGGTCGAATCTGTCGATCTTGTCGGGATCGGTCTTGAGCGCTCGCTCGTCTCTTTTCCTGTGACGAGTGGCCAAACTTGCCCGCGCTGGGCGTCAACTGTGCTTGCCAGGCGGTCGCCGACCGCTCGTGGGGGGACTTGCGCCACCCTGAAGATCAGACTACTGCTGTACTAGTACAGATGGTACTACGGAGTGGGGTGGGGCTGGTGTTTCGGATCGATGCGGGCAGCGGTGTTCCGATCTATCGACAGTTGGTAGAGCAGGTGCGCCGTGATGTCATGCTCGGACGGTTGGTGGCCGGGGATCAGCTTCCGCCGTTGCGTGAGGTCGTCGACGCACTGGCGATCAATCCGAACACAGTCGTGAAGGCCTACGCGGAGCTTGAGCATGACGGGCTGGTGGTGCGCCGGCAGGGCATGGGCACGTTCGTCTCCGCCGTCCCGCCTGCCGGCGTGCTCGTTGCTCCCTCGGCAGTGCGAGATGCGCTGATGCGTTGGGTGCGTCGGGCACGCGCGGCGGGGCTAAATAGCGAGCAGATCCGACTGCTGGTTTCGGTCGCGCTCGACGAGGATGCCCCCGAGGCCCAACGGACGGGCGGTGTGGCATGACGGCTACCTTGCGCCTGAGCGGGCTGGGGCACCGCTACGCGGGCGGCCGGTGGGTGCTGCAGGACTGCAACGTGGAGGTACCGGCCGGGCGGGTGGTTGCCTTGGTCGGCCCCAACGGGTCCGGCAAGACGACCTTGCTGAACATCGCGGCAGGACTGCTGCGACCTACGGCCGGGTCGGTGTCAGTCGTCGGGTGTGCACCGGATCGCCAGCTCGCTCGGATCGGCTACGTCGCCCAAGACGCGCCGTTGTGGCCCAGGCTGCGGGTGGCAGACGTGTTGGAGCTGGGCCGGTGTATGAACCCGGGTTTCGACGCGAAGCTGGCCGCAGAGCGCATCCGGGCCTTGGACATTCCCCGTCGGACCCGCATCAACGCGCTGTCCGGTGGGCAGCGTGCTCAGGTCGCGCTGAGCCTGGTGCTCGCCAAGCGGCCCGAGCTGCTGCTGCTCGACGAACCCTTGGCCAACCTCGACCCACTGGCCAGACGTGAGTTCCTGACCTCGATGTTCGCCACCTGCGCCGAGGACGGGGTCGCGGTGTTGTTCTCCTCGCACGTGATCGCCGAACTCGAACGCATCTGCGACTACCTGATCGTGCTGCTGGCCGGTCGGGTGCAGATCGCCGGCGACATCGACGAGCTGCGAGCCGCTCACCGGGTGGTGTCCGGACCGCCGGATTGGCCGCAACACAGTGGTATCAGTGTCGTTAGCGCCCGCAGCGCCGGCGGCCGCACCGTGGCACTCGTTCGCCTGCGATCGGGCCCGAGATTTGGACCCGGCCTTGAGGAAGCCGAGCCCACATTCGATGAGCTCGCGTTGGGCTACCTCGCCATGCCGCAGCCGCAGCGGGCCGCGGTGCCGGTATGAAGTGTCTGCTGTGGCGCCAGCATCGCGGCCAGCTGGCGTGGACGGCAATCCTGCTGGCGATCGCGGCGACGGTGATGGCGGTGGTCGCGCACCGCGCCGACCGATGGCTGGCCGACTACGCGCACTGGCTCGCGCAGCTGCACGCCGCCGGCTGCCAACTGCCGGTGAAGGGGAACAGCGTCGTGCACACCCCGTCGGCTGCCTGTCACACGCTGATGAAGCGCTACCCCAATGGACCCCAGACCTCCTTCGTGCACGCCTATAACTTCGCCATCCCCGCCTTCGAGGAAGGCCTGCCGCTGCTCATGGTCATCATCGGCGTGCTCGTCGGAGCCCCGCTGGTGGCTCGCGAGGTTGAGCAGCGCACCCAGCTGGTCTCCTGGACCCAGTCGGTCTCCCGCCGTCGCTGGTACGCCACCAAGACCTCCATCCTCGCCGGTTGCCTGGCCGTGGCCGGTCTGCTCGCCGGCTTGGCCAGCGACCGCGCCCAGATCCCGCTCACCCGCGGCGGGCTGACCAGCACCCGCTGGATCTGGTTCTTCTCCATCGACCTCGCTCCTGCAGCCGAGACCGTGCTCGCCTTCGCCCTGGCCGCCGCGCTGGGCGCCTACCTGCGCCGCACGCTCGCCGCCATCGGCACCGCGCTCGTCGCCTTCCCCGTCCTGTTCCTGCTCACCGGCTGGATCGTGCGCTCACTGACCCCGGCATCCCACACGACCGGACGGATCGGAACACCCGAGCAGGGCTGGGCCCTGGGAGGCAACCGCTTCCATCCACCAAGTCAGTACTGGCCACTGCAACTCACCTACCTAGCGATCCTGCTTGTCCTCGCCGCTGTCCTGCTCGCCTTGGGGTGGCGGGCCACCCGAGCCCGACACCTGGTCTGACC
>JBBRSR010000041.1:0-2330 GCA_038245175.1 Mycobacteriales bacterium
GCGGCGAAAAGACGCACCTCATTGTCGACGGGTTTGTTGAGGTAGCTGTGGGTGTCGATCCAGGTCGGGACTGCCGGTGCGAGGTTGTTGCCGAGTGGTCCAGGTAGCGCATGGCAGGCAACTGCTCCTTCGCCGTCGCATGGACGACGTCCGGCTCGATAGACCAGTAGCCGTGCACGATCCGGTTGCGAAGACGAGCCGGCTGGCGCCAAGCGACCTCAGCGAGCTCCAGCTGCAGCGCATCCGAGAACTGCGCAGCGGCTTCGCAGAGCACGGCCAGGTTCCAAAAGAGCGTGTCGCGGCGGATCCGATCTGCAGCCTGGTCCTCGACCGCGACACCCTCGACCAGCGCCACAGGCGGCCTAGATGGTTGATTCCTTGAAGCGTGTCGCTGGGGAGGAAGTAGACGGAGGGCTCCCAGGCTCAATTTATGACGAAAGAACTGGAAGCCCTCCTGACTGAACTGTATGTGCTGATCGATGATCATGTGGTTCCACCGCGAAGCGGGCGTGGCCGGCGTCCCGAGCTGTCCGACAGCGAACTGCTCTGTCTGGCGGTGGCCCAGATGATGCTGGGTTTCCACAGCGAACGACGATGGGTCCGCCACGCGCACGGCAACGCCGCCCTGCGTGCGATGTTCCCCTATCTGCCCGGGCAGTCGGGGTATCACAAGAGGTTGAAGGCCGCGCGAGGTTTGCTGTGCAACACAATTCGGCTTCTGGCCCGGGTTTGTCCGTCGTGGCTGGATGATCTGTGGATCACTGATGCGACCCCGGTGCCGTGTGGGACCTCGCGGGAGACCGCCAAACGTTCGGACCTGGCCGGACACGCCGGGTACGGCTACTGCGCAAGCTACTCGCGCTTCTACTGGGGGCTGAAGCTCTATCTGGTCTGTGCTGGTGACGGCATGCCGATCATGTGGTGTCTGGCCCACCCCAAGATTGGTGAACGCAAGGTCGTGGCCGCCTTGCTGGAGCACGACAGGCATCTGATCCGAGACGGGCAGGTGCTGCTGGCTGACAAGGGCTTCTCCGGTAAGGACTTCGCCGCCTCCACCGCTTCGCACGGAATCAAGCTCCTGCGCCCCGACCGTAAGGACGAGACCTACCGCAACGGCAACCTCGGCGGTGTCCGTCAATGGATAGAGTCGGTCAACCAGACCCTCAAAGGACAGCTTGACCTGGAACAACACGGTGGACGCACCACCCACGGGGTATTCACCCGAGTCGCTCAACGCCTCCTGGCCATGGCCGCCGGGATCTGGCGCAACTGGGTCACCGGAGCCGACCGTAAGCGCTCACTGACCGCCTACGACCACTGACCTTCAAGGAATCAACCATCTAGCCGCCTGGATTTGGCGCTGTGAACGATTTGGTTGGCAGCGTGTGCCCACACCGTGGCCGGGTCGTCACAGACAGCCAGCGCGTTTCTCCGACCTTCCAATTGGTGGGATGCCGATTTCGCAGCGCTGAGAAGGCATGACGGTCGCTGCCCGTGGTACTCGTTTGTCGCTGTGATTCGGTGCCGCCTAGGACCCCGAGTCGGTAACGGTTGAGACGGTGACGGACGGCCCGCTGGTGTCCGAGGGCCGTTCGGGCTGTGTCAGAGGCCTGAGTGCTTGGGGCGCCGTGGTCACCGAAAGATATCCGGCCTCGGACGGTACGACTGGTTCCCGGGCTCCCGGAGATGCCCAGGTGTGGTCCTGGAACCCTCAGCTGGTGGCCATCTGGGCGGTGGTCCATCCGGATCCGGCGAGTTTGCGGAAGTTGTGGCAGGCGAGGTGGAAGGTCCACTCCATCTCGGCTTTGACGTTGCCGCGTAGCCGGAGCTGGTGGGCTCCTTGGGCGACTTTGATCTGGCCGAAGACCGGTTCGACGATGGCCTTGCGTCGGGCGTAGTCGGCCTTGCCCTTTTTGGTGTGCAGCTTGCGACTCATCCGCTGTTTGGGAGTCAGACCCGCCGGGATCCGCCCGCGCGGCACCGGTGGGGGTTTCTCGCCGCGGCGTAGCCGCCCAGTGGCCAGCAGCGGGTCGATCCCCGCAGCCGTGGCCGCCGCGACGTTGGCTTCGGAGAAGTACCCGGCATCGGCCAGCAGCGTGCGCGGACTGCCATTGATCCCTGCCGCGCTCAACGAATCGGCCAGCTCGGTGAGCATCCCCGGTAGCGACTGAGAGTCCGCCGCGCACTGGCCCAGCCTCGCAGCCAGGACAACCTGGCTCTTCTCATCCACGACAGCCTGACCGTTGAAGCAGTAGTGGAACGACCCGTCGGAGGTCTTCATGATCCGCGCATCCGGGTCGGTAAACGACCGTTGCGCCCGATCCGGGACC
>JBBRSR010000042.1:0-2328 GCA_038245175.1 Mycobacteriales bacterium
AACACCACGCTCGGTTCCAAGAACAAGGTGATCGAGCCGCGCTTTGCCTTCAACTACAAGTTTGATACTGATCACCAGATGCAGCTGCGTGGTGGCGTGGGCCTGTTCCAGACCGTGCCGCCGACGGTGTGGCTGTCCAACCCGTACATCAACAATGGCTACGTCTCGTCGAAGCAATATACGAGCACCAACCCGATCGCCGACCCGTTCAGTTCTGATCCGTACTCGCAGCCCGGCCCGACTGCCATCCAGCCCGGGGTTTGCAGCACCACCGCCACCTGCCAGATCGACGTTCTTGATCCCGACTTCAAGCTGCCTTCCGCATGGAAGTCCAGCCTTGGCCTGGATGCCGAACTGATCTGGGGCCTGACCGGCTCCATCGAGTACACGCATATCCAGGCCAAGAACGCCATCGCGTACCTGCTGCCGAACCTGGGTACGCCGAAGGGCACCTTGCCGGATGGTCGTGCCTCATACTGGAAGACCTATCCCACCCCCGGCGCGGGTATCGGCAGCGGCGCCAACAACGGTGCGTTTCCGGAGATCAATACCCGCTCCAGCTTGCTGACCAACACCGACAAGGGCCATTCGGATTCGGTGACCTTCTCGCTGGCCCAGGCCATGTCGCACGGCTTCAGCGGCAATGCCAGCCTGACCTTCACCCACAGCACCGAGGTCAACCCGGGTAGCAGCTCGCAGGCTTACTCGAACTACAACTTCGTGTCGCGCACCAACCCGAACGAAATCGTCGAGGCCGCCTCCCGCTTCGATATTCCGCTCTCGGCCAAGGTCTCGATGAACTGGGACCACGCCTTCTTCGGCGACTACCGGACCACGGTCAGCGCGTACTACAACGGTCATACCGGCCAGCCCTACAGCTGGGTATTCGGCGGCGATGTCAACGGCGATGCCGTTGCCACCGACGTGGACCTGGCCTACATCCCGCTGGTCAACGATCCGCTCGTGACTTTCAAGGCGGGTACCACCGCCGCGCAGATCCAGGCCTTCCAGGACTTGATCAACAACGACCGCTACCTGTCTTCGCACCGCGGCCAGATCGCCGAACGCGGCGCAATGCACCAGCCGTGGATCAACCAGCTTGATGTTGGTTTCCAGCAGGAGCTGCCGGGCTTCGTCAAGGGCAACAAGTTCGTCGTTCGCCTGGACGTCTACAACTTCCTGAACTTCCTCAACAAGGACTGGGGCGACCAGCGGGGCCTGGGCTTCTTCGGCAGCCGTCGCCTGACAAATGTGGCCGACGTCACCAATGGCCAGTACGTCTACGATCTGGGCACTCCGGACCGTCCGTCGTATACGGACTTCACCGTGCGCGACAGCTCCTCCAACCCGGGGCGCGTCGTGTCCCGCTGGCAGGCCTTGTTCACCGTGAAATACACGTTCTGATCCCATCGCGGTACCTGTGACAGAAAACGGCCGGGGAAACCCGGCCGTTTTCGTTTGCCCTGGCGCTACCGGCCGTGTCTTGTCGGCATTAACAACTTGTAATGAACCGTCCAGCCGTTTCGCAATGCAATTGGCACATCATCTGGTTGCCCCAAGCCGGGGCTATCCATCGGAGCCAGCCATGCGACCCCTTGCCACGCTCGTCCTAGCGCTTGCCCTGACGCTGGCAGGTTCAACTGCGATGGCCTCCACCCAGGCCGCTGCGACCGCCGCAAAACCGGCGACCAAGCCCTCGGCGTCGGCCATGGCGGCGATGCCCGCCAAATCGGCCGCCACCGTGCGTTGCCATGACGCCAGCGGCAAGTTCACCAAGTGCCCGGCCAAGGTCGCCGCGCCGGTTCGCTGCCGGGACGCCTCCGGCAAGTTTGTTGCCTGCAAGAAATAGGTCACGCAAGCAGCAGGACATATGCGATCGCGCGGGGCGGCGCCTGCCGTCCCGCGCACCGTGGTCCGCGGGTGCCTTGCCGGATTGATCCGGATGCTAAAGTCGTCGGCCAAGAAAGCTACGGCAATGCGAGCACCAGATGACCGACACAGATTCCGGGATCACCGATCCGTCCCATCCCGCGGCCGAGCCGCTGCCCACCGTCAACGCCCAGATCACCCCACGCGGTGGCCTCGACATCCTGTCCCGCAGTGAGATCGCGCGCCTGCGCGATGCATCGGCGGGTGGCTTGCATGAACTGCTGCGGCGTTGCGCGCTGGCGGTGCTGACCACCGGCAGTGACTCCGACGACCCGCGCGCGACCCAGCTCCGGTACCCGGATTTCGACATCCAGGTGCACCAGCAGGACCGCGGCATGAAGATCGAGCTGCGCAATGCGCCGGCGCAGGCGTTCGTGGACGGGGAGATCATCCGCGGCG
>JBBRSR010000043.1:0-2327 GCA_038245175.1 Mycobacteriales bacterium
CGCCATTAGGCGGACGGCTGGGTTATGTGCCCTGTCTGGCCGTTCCGGCTGATCAGGCGCTTTGGTCGGGCGATTCTGTCCGCATAATCCTTGGGTCGGTGTCAGCGTCCTAGGGAGTCGAGCCAGCCGAGTAAGGGCGAGTCCTGGGTCCAGTCCGGCATTGTGTCTGGGGTCAATGGCTCGTAGGCGTTCTCGATCGCTTTGCGTTTGGTCTCTGCGTCTGCGCGGGCGTAGATCTCGGTGGTGGACACATCGGCGTGGCCGAGCAGGTCACGAATGTAGATCAGGTTGATACCGGCCTGGATCAGGTGCGTCGCCCGGCTCCTTCGGAGTGTGTGGGGTGTGACCGGCAGGCTGGGGGCCCAGGCTGGGTTGTGCGCCTGGACGGCCCGCACGTGACGGGCCAGGAGTTTCGCGATCCCGGATCGGGTCAGGCTGGAGTGGTGCGGCCCGCAGAACAGTGGGTCGGCGTCGGCGCCGACGCCGAGGTGCGGTTGACGATGTTGAAGGTAATCGGTGACGAGCCGGGCGGTGGGGTCCATCAGTGGCACGTAACGGATCTTGGATCCCTTTCCGTGGATCGTCACCGTCATCGGGTTGCTGCCGCGGATGTCGGCGACGGTAAGGTCGCAGATTTCTTGGACGCGGGCCGCGGTGTCGTAGGCCAGGGCGAGCAGGACCGTGTCTCTGATAGCGCGCGGGCCCGCCGTGCCGGGCTGGGCGAGTAGCGCTTTGACCTCGTCTCCGGTCAAGTGCCCCAAGTCCGGGGCCGGGGTGTTCTTCTGTCGGATCGCGAGGATCTGGGTGGCCTGGTCGAGATGGTCGGGCTGTTCGACGGCGGTGTAGCGGGAAAACGACTTGATGACTGCGAGGCGCTGGTTGCGGGTGGCCGCCGAGCAGGCCCGGTCGGTCTGCAACCAGTCCAGGAATCGCAGGATCCGGGGCCGGTCGATGTCGGCCAGGCGCAGCCTCTCCGGCGGTATTCGTTCTGCTTCTTTGAACCAGGTCAGCAGTAGTTTCATCGCGTCCCGGTAGGAGGCGATGGTCCTTGGTGACGCGGCGCGCTCGCCGACCAGGTAGTCGGTGAAGAACTTCGCCAGCCAGCGACCCGCAAGATCTGGTGGCGGCGTCGGCTGCCGCGGCGGGCTCACGGCTCGTCCGTCGTTGTGGTGGGAATGGTGTAGCCGAACCGGATTTGGGCCTTGGCTATCACATCGGGATAGGCATCGGCGGTCAGCCGCAGGTAGTACTGGGTGCCGCGAAGGTCAGCGTGGCCCATGTAACACGCCAGATACGGCAGCACCACCGCCAGGTCCGCACCCTGCGTGGCCCAGCGCCGCAGGTTGGTCACGGCGAAGCCGTGACGCAGCGAATGCGGATGCGGGCCGCCGATGAAGTGAGGGATGCCGGCGTCGGCCAGGTAGCCGCGGAATCGCATATATACGGTCGCCTGGTTGATCGGCCTGTCTGCCGTCCTGCTGTAGAAGACGTGGTCGCCGGGTTCGGGCGCCGGGTGGGCGGCAGCGATGTAGGCGGCAAGAGTCGCAGCCAGCCGGCCTGTGACCGGCACGGTTCTGCTCTCACCGTTCTTCGAGTCGCGAATCTTGAGCGTCCCGGCGCCCGTATCTACGTCCGGCAGGGTCAGGTTCAGCGCCTCGGAGACCCGCAGCCCGGCGCCGTAAAGCACCCGAAACAAGGCCGGGTCGACCAAAGCCTTGTTCGTGAACGACGACATGGGCTGCGAATCGACCGCCGTGAACAAACAGCGCACCTCATCATCGGTGAACACATACGGCACTTGGTGACGGACCCGGACACGGGTCGCCGCCGCCGGGACGTAGGCGCCCCAGCCGTGGTCTTGGGCATGGGCAGCCAGTTGGCGCAGCACCAACTCGTTGCGCCGAACCGTGGACGAGCGCAGGTGGCGGCCATAGAGGAACCCGTCGATCGCCTCCTTGGTGATCGACCCACCCGAATAGCCCTCACGCTCGCAGTGCTCGACGAACTGACGCAAAACCCGCTCTGGGACCTTGAACCTGTATCCGCCGGCGTGGCGCACAGCGACCAGATCGGCGACCAGGCCCGGCAGCGTCGTCTCACTCATCGCGGCCACCCGCCCCGGCCGATTCGGTGACGTCTTCGACATCGACCGCGCAACAGCGCAGCCGTTCAACGTCGAACCGCAGGTAGTAGGCCTGAGTTGTATCACTCGAGGCATGCCCCAAAACGGCCGACACGACCGGTATCGGCGTGCCGTTTCCGATCATCGCGACGGCCAGCGCGCCACGCAGCGAGTGCATCCCGCACACCTCGCCGGGCGGGAAGGC
>JBBRSR010000044.1:0-2159 GCA_038245175.1 Mycobacteriales bacterium
AGCAGGTCTACGTGACCGGTCTCGGCCCGGGCGCGCAGATGTCGCTGCTCAATCGCCACGGCCGCACGGTTGCCACCCAGCGAGCCGACTCGCTGGGCGGCCTTCTGTTTCGCGACGTTAAGCCGGGGGGTGGATATCGCGTTCGTCCCGCAGGCGGAGGTACTGAGTCTGGGCCGCTGACCGTGCTCTCAACCCGGCCGGCGCCGCCGAGCACCGACATCTACAACCAGCAGATCCCGCCGAGTGGCTACGGGTATCTGACGACCCGCGACGGCACCAAGCTGGCCATCGACGTGCATCCACCGTCGGACGTGACGAATGCCTCCCCCGTCCCGCTCCCGCCGATTCTCCCGCCGAACCCGACCCGCCCCACCCCGACCTTGATCGAGTACTCGGGCTACGGATACGCCGATCCGGCCGGTCCGCAGAGCGGCATCGCGATCCTCGCCAACCTGATGGGGTTCACGGTGGTCGACGTCAACATGCGGGGTACCGGCTGCTCGGGCGGCGCGTTCGACTACTTCGAGCCGCTTCAGAATCTCGACGGCTACGACGTGATCGAGACGATCGCGCGCCAACCGTGGGTTCTGCACCACAAGGTGGGGATGATGGGGATCTCCTACGGCGGCATCAGTCAGCTGTTCACCGCGCAGACCGATCCGCCGAGCCTGGCCGCGATCTCGCCGCTTTCGGTGCTCGACAACACGCAGACGACCCTCTACCCCGGCGGCATCCTGAACACGGGATTCGCCGTCAACTGGGCCGAGGAGCGGGTCCACGGCGCCCAGCCTGCAGGCCCCGACGCCGGGCAGGGCTGGGCCTACAAGCGGATCCAGCAGGGCGACCAGATGTGCAAGGACAACCAGGTCCTCCACGGCGAGGCCGCCGACCTGCTGACCAAGATCCGCGAGAACGACCACTACGACCCCGCGGTCGCCGATCCGCTGGCGCCGATCACCTTCGTCCACAAGATCAATGTGCCGACCTACATGGCCTGCCAGTTCACCGACGAGCAGACCGGCGGTCACTGCCCGGACCTGGCCGAGCACTTCAGCGGCACGCGGCGCAAGTGGTTCACGTTCACCAACGGCACCCACGTCGACTCGCTGGACCCGGAGACCTTCAATCGCTGGTGCGACTTCTTAACGCTCTACGTGGCCCAGCAGGCGCCGATGACCAACTGTGCGCCGACTCAGGTGCTGGCTCCGGTGATCTACCAGCAGGCGATGGGGATCAACGGGGTGACGATGCCGCCCGACCCGATCCAGCTGCAGCCGACCTATCAGGGGGCCCTGGCGGCGTTCGAGAACCTGCAGCCGATCCGCGTCCTCTTCGACAACGGCGCCGGCAGCCCGCAGGCCGGGGCCCCGGTTCCAGGCTTCGAGCAGTCCTTCCCGAGCTTCCCGATCCCGGGCACCACGGCCCGCAGCTGGCACCTGTCGGGCGGTGGCGCGCTCGGCGACACGCCGCCCGCCGCCCCCGGAGCGAACTCGTTCACCTGGGACGCGCATGCCCGGCCGCTGACCGACTTCACCGGAGACACGGCTGCGGGCTCGGGTGGCCTGTGGACGGCGACGCCGCCCTACAAGTGGGTGCAGAACCCCGCCGGGAGCGCGCTGTCCTACGTGACCAGCCCGCTGAGCGGCAACACGACCGTCGTCGGCGCCGGTGCCCTGCGGGTCTGGGTCCGCTCCTCCAGTCCGAACGTCGATCTTCAGGCCACGATCTCCGAGGTCAGGCCCGACGGCAAGGAGACCTTCGTGCAGAACGGCTGGGTGCGAGGCAACGAGCGCAAGCTCGACCGTCGGAAGAGCACGCTGCTCGAGCCCGTCCTCAGCCTCAGAGAAAAGGACGTAGCGCCGCTGCCGCCCGACCGCTTCGTCAAGGTCACGATCCCGCTCTACTACGAGGGGCACGTATTCCGTGCCGGTTCGCGCATCCGCGTGACCCTCGCCGCCCCGAACGGCGACCAGCCGATCTGGTCGTTCAGCGAGACGCAGCCGAACGGGCAGGCGACGGTTTCGATCGCCCATTCCAAGCGCATGCCATCGAGCCTGATCCTGCCGGTGGTGCCGGGCGTGAACGTTCCGACTGGGCTGCCGCCATGTCCAGGTCTCAGGGGCGAGCCGTGCCGGGACTACCAGCCCTTCGTGAACCGC
>JBBRSR010000045.1:0-2078 GCA_038245175.1 Mycobacteriales bacterium
CGCTGAACCGCGGGTCAGGGCTCTGCGGCCGGCCGAAGCGGCCGTTGGGGTCGTTGATCTGAACTGTGGCCGGGGCGGCCGGGTTGCCGGTGTCGACCTGCAGGTTGCCGGTGGCGTAGTCGATGCCGGTGATCACCCCGGAGCTGGTGTTAAGGGACTGCTGCGAGACGTAGAGCAGTCCCGCGATGCGACGGTCACCGACGATGTTGCCGACCGCGCGCATCTCGAAGGACGGGTAGCCGGCGCCCAGCGACAGGTCCGGCCCGCCGTTGACGAAGTCGGCCCAGGTGAACGTGTTGGCCGGCATCTGGATCACCGTGTTGCACGGGATCACGATCGGGCCATGGTTCAGCGTCAGGGTGCCGCCGAAGCGCTTCGGGTCGGTGGTGTGGGGGCAGCTGGCGTTGGTGGTATCCACGGTGGCGCCCTTGATGAAGCCGGTGTCGTCAAAGCCGTGGATCAGCGCCGGATCCACCGAAGTCACCGGGTCGGGCAGCGTGGCGGTCACGAACGGCGCAATCGCACCGGGCGGCGGCGTAGCCGTGCCACCCGCGGCCGAGGCGCGCAGGCCGACAGGGACAGCGGCGAACAGGGTGAGCAGCATCACCGGGATGACGACTGACGCTGTTCTTCGCGTCCGCCAGCTGAAGGCGATCATGGGAGACCTTCCTGGGAGAAACCACGGCATGACGTACCCCACGCCTCACCAGAGGATGCCCTTACCCGCTTGCAGAAACCTTGGGCTCCTCAGCCCGTGGTCACCGCGACCACGAGGCTGGTCCGGGTGGCACTGTGGTCCAGGTTCTCCACCACCAGGGTGATCTGCCGGCTGCCCTTGTTCAGGACCGAGTCCGAGACGGCGGTGAAGCCCGCCGCGGCATACAGGGCGAGCGCGGACCGGCGGACCTCGGCGGCCGATCCCCCGGCCAGGATGAGGAGGGTCCACCGACCCGCCGAACCCGTGAAGCCGGTGATGGTCCCGGCCGGCACCGGCAGATCCGGCGGCCAGTCGGCCGGCAGGCTCGCTGCGGCAGCTGGCGATCCGCTGACGGAGCCGCCTCGCCGACCGTGGCCACCGCCGCCCGCCGAGGCGGGGGCAGAGGGATCCGTGGCGGTCCCAGGGGGGAGCCGGGACGCCGTCGGCGCCGTGCGGACGGGACCCGCGGACACCGTCCCGGGCGTCGCCGCGCAGCCGGCGGTCAGCGGGCAGACCAGCAGCAACGCAGCAAACGCGCCTTGATACCTGCTCCGAGTCATCGCGCCTCTCCCATGGTGGGTGCTGGCCGGTCGTTGCCATAGGTCGTTGGCGGCCATGGTCTGCTGCCAGCCGGCGGCCAGCCCGACAAGGCCGGGTACCCGAAGGTATCCCGGCCCCGCCTGTGTCAGGAGTGCTGTTCCATGCGGCCTACCAGGGGGCCGGCTCGAGGGGTCCGACGGCCGGGCCGATGGCTGACCCGGTGGTGGCGCCTTCACCCTCGGCAAGGGCGGGCAGGTGCCAGAAGTCGAACGGTACGAGCCCGTCGCCCGGTTTGACGTTCTCGGGGAAGATGTACTCGAAGACCGGGGCGAAGTACTGCCCGGCGGCGAGCCCGTTGGCTACCTGGTTGGTGGCGTCGTTCTTGTTCAGGCAGGTGTCCAGCGCGGTCAGCACGGGGTTGCCGGAGGCGTCGTTGACCGGTGCCTGCGGGGTGCACAGCGACCGGACCGCGACCCGCATCGTCCGGGTCGGCTGGCTGAGCAGGCCGGTCGGCGCCTTCCCGGCGCGCAACCGGGCGCGCTGTGGCTGGGGGCCGGTGTTCTGGGTGGTGATGCCGCCCCCGATCGGGCCGGCTCCCTGGACCGGGCCGTTGCTCTCTCCGGTCATCGCGAACGGGGTGGCCCAGCGGTTACGGACGGCCCCGGTGGTGGGGTTGACGTCCTGCAGGTAGATGTCGACCGGGGTCTTGACGTCGGTGGTGGCGGCCTCCAGGAAGATCCGGTCCTGGGTCTCGGTGGCGAAGCCGTTGATCGAGAGCGCGTTGGGGTCGGCGGTGCCGACCCCGAACTGCCCGATGGCCAGGTAGCTGGGCTGGGTGCCG
>JBBRSR010000046.1:0-2074 GCA_038245175.1 Mycobacteriales bacterium
CTAGGACCCTCCTGAACAATGCGCGTTCTGGGGAACGCGCTGGGCGAGGCGACGCGCCGGGTGTGTCATGGCGGTGTGGCCGCGAGTCTCAACCGTGATTGGCGACGAGCTTGGCTGGCGCGTTGTTCATGAGTCTGGTCTGGTTCGGTTGTGTGGTGAGGCCGCACGCTGGCCGTGCTGCGCGGGTCAGGTCAGGGCCCAGGCCGTGCCGTCGTGGACCAGGCCGATCGTCACGAGTCGGCGCAGGTTGAGGGCGGCGGCGCGATGGTGCAACCAGTGATCGTTCTTGGGGACGCCGCGGTAGCGGACCCGTCGGTTGCCGCCGTGGACCAGCCAGGCGATGCTGCGTTCGACCATGGGCCGGTGCTGTCGGTACTCGGCCTGCCAAGCTGCTTGGCGAGCGGCTCGTCTGGCCGCGCGTTGGATCGCGTCGTGCGGGCGGATCTTGAGCGACTTGCCGGTGCGGCTTCGGGTGCAGTGAGCGCGCAGCGGGCAACCGGTGCAGGCGGCACCGAAAGTGGCGTAACCGCGACGGCTGATCGTCTTCGTTGTCCCGTTGGGGCAGGTCGCGGTGCCAGCAGCGTGATCGACAATGAAGTCATCGACGGTGAATCCGCCCGGCGTGGCCGATCGCGTCGGTGCGGGTTTGACCCGGTCGCCGTGACCACGCTCACCCAGTCCAGCGCGAAACTCCCCGGAGCCGTAGGCAGAATCGCCCAGAACCGTCACGGGGTCTTCTTCGCCCTCGAGCAGGTCCAGCCCGACGCTCGGTTCGCTGACCGAGGCGCCATCGGCGGCGGCACCGCTGGCCTTGGTCAGGGCGCAGTCGGTGATGATGCCCGTGTCGGGTTCGACCGCGATGTGGGCTTTGAACCCGTCCTGCCGGCGAGACACCGTCTTGTGCGCGTGGCGGGCATCCGGGTCGACCGTGGAGATGACCCGGTCCGTCGCGACGCGCTGCGCGATCCGCCATCGCCCATCGGTGCCATCCGAGCCCTCGACCGGCTCCACGTCCTGACCGGCGACCAGGGCCAGCAGCGCGATCGCCTCGGCCGCTTTCGGGCCGAGTTCGGCCTCGGGCAGGTACCCGAGCAGCCGATGCGCATCCCCGACGAGCGCATCGATGAGTTCGGCGCGGGCCGCCGCGTCGTCCCAGGCGATCGCCGGCTTTCCCGCCCGGCCGTAGTCGTGCGCCCGGCAGTGCTGGGCGATCACCGCGTAGGCGTCGGGGATTTCCCGAGCAACCCGGCGCACCGCGCCGATCAACTGGGTCACCGTGTCCTGAGTGGCCACCGCATCATCGAGCACCGTGGAGTCCAACGCCCGCCGCGTCTTCCCGCTCAACGCGCCGGTCTGGGTCACCACCTGCTTGACCGCGTCGAAGATCCTGTTCGGCCGATCACTGGCCGCCAGCCGGCGTCGCCAATACGTCAACGTCGTCGCATGGAACGCTCCCGCCGTGACCGCCAGCCCACACGCCGCCTTCCACCGCAGATCGAAGGTCACCGCATCCACCGTCTCGCTATCGGACAGACCCTGCAGCGACTGCAACACGATCACCGCGGCCATCACATCCGCCGGCACACTCGGCCTCCCCCGGCCCGACGGGAACAGATCGGCAAACATCTCATCGGGAAACAACTCGCCTCGATGCCCGGCCAAGAACGCGAACACACTGCCCGGATTGAGCAGATGCCCCGCCACCGACTCGACATCGAGCAGTTCTCGCTGACCCTCTGATCGACCCTGCACCCTAAGATCTTCCCGAACTTGCAAGATCGACAGGTCGACCGGCACGCGGATTATTCAGGGCAGTCCTAGCGCGGCGGGTCGTTGGGAACTCGCGCGGCCATAAGCTGCCCGGGTGCCTGTCGAGTCCAGCCCGGAGCACCCTGTGCCGGTGCGGACCGTAGCCCGTCTGCTGGGAGGCTGGATCGAACGGTTGGGTCGGGTGTGGGTCGAAGGCCAGGTCACCGGCCTGCGTCCGCGGCCAGGCGTGTCTACAGTCTTTATGACCTTGCGCGACCCGGTGGCCGACGTTTCGATCCCGGTCAGCGCCAGCCGGGATATCTGC
>JBBRSR010000047.1:0-2033 GCA_038245175.1 Mycobacteriales bacterium
CAGGGTTGTTGGCTTGGTCAGGCTACTTGGGGTAGGTCCTTTCGGGCTGCCGTGGTTGCTTCGTACTCGTCGGGTGTGAGGTACCCCAGCGTGCTGTGCAGGCGGGTGCCGTTGAACCAGCCGATGTACTCCACGACCGCGCGCCGGGCCGAGGCCCGGGTGGGCCAGGATTGCCGGTCCAGGCATTCGCCTTTGAGGGAGGCGAAGAACGACTCGGCCAGGGCGTTGTCCCAGCACTGACCGGTCCGCCCGACCGACAACGTGACGGTCAGGGCGTCGGCGAGGTCGGCGAACTCTCCGCTTGTGTATTGACCGGATTCAACCGGTCGATGCAACACCGGCTTGTTGCGCTGAGATTAGTAGCTCGTTGAAGGCTTCGGCGGGGGTCTTCCAGCCGAGGGTCTTGCGGGGCCGAGTGTTCAGGGCGTGAGCGACTGCTTCGAGGTCGTCCGCGGTCCATCGTGAGATGTCGGTGCCTTTGGGGAAGTACTGGCGCAGCAGACCGTTGGTGTTCTCGTTCGTGCCGCGCTGCCAGGGCGACTGTGGGTCAGCGAAGAACACCGGGATGCCGGTCTCGACTTTGAACTGCGCATGCGCGCTCATCTCCTTGCCGCGGTCCCAGGTCAACGAACGGGCTAGCTGCGCGGGCAGGTCGGACATCGTGTTGGCGAGAGCGTCCTTCATCGTGGTCGCGCCGTAGCCGGCCAGCGCCGGGCCGTTCCTCGGCGTCTCCTTGTGCCGGTAGCCCTCCTCGCGTGGGAGGTGGACCAGCTTGATGAACCGGGTGGTGCGCTCGACCACCGTGCCGACCGCGGAGCGTTCCAGTCCGATCAGCAGGTCCCCTTCCCAGTGCCCCGGAACAGCGCGGTCCTCGACCTCGGCCGGGCGTTCGCTGATCAGCGTCTCGGCCGTGACGTGAGCCCACACCGTGCGACGCGAACGTTCGCGCGGGGCGCGCAGTGCCCGGCCGGTGCGCAGGCACCACACCAGCTCGCGTTGGAGCGCACCGCGGCCCTCGATGTAGAGGGACTGGTAGATCGCCTCGTGGCTGATCCGCATGGACTCATCATCGGGGAAGTCCAGCTTGATCCGGTTCGCGATCTGCTCCGGGCTCCACGCCTGCGTCCAGGCACGGTCCTTGCGGTGCGGCTTGTTGTTGCCCGTCCACCTCGGCGGCGGGGGACCAGCAGCGAGCGTGCCGTCCGGGCGGCGGATCTTGCCCGAGAGCCGGTCCTGCACGTAGTCGCGCAACCGCGGATCGGTGGCCAGCTTCGCAGCCTTCGGGCGCTTGGCAGCCAGCTCGGACTTCCACTGCGCGACCGACGCCCGATACTCCAGCTTGCCCCCGCGGGTCGCGGCATTGCGTCGCAGCTCCCGCGAGATCGTCGACGCGTCACGTCCGATCGCGCGCGCGATGTCGCGGACCCCGGCGCCCTGCGCCTTGAGCAACGCGATCTCCTCACGCTCGTCGAACGACAGATAGCGGCCAGACAACGGCTCCAGATCAAACGGCGGCATCCCGCCAGCGTTGTGGAACCACCGCTGCCCTACCGGCTGCGACCCGCCGACCGCGATCGCCGCCTCCGCAGGGAGAAGACCCTTGGCGATCTCGATCCAGAACAACCGCTGCATCTCGCGCTGATGAGGCGGCGCCCCCGGCGATCGCAACCGCCGACGCACCGCCCGATCCGCTGCCTGCTGACGACGAACCATCAAACACCTCCGTGACCACGGGGTGTTGCGACGATCGATTGAATCCACCTTGACAGCCCTTGTCGGAGTGGAAGATCACTCCGGGTGCTGGGTCGCGGGTGGCGACCGCGTTGACGAGGGCGTCGGCGATCAACGAGGTGCGTAGGTGGTCGGCGGTGGCCCAGCCCACGACCCGGCGGCTGGCGATGTCGATGACGGTGGCCAGGAACAACCACCCTTCCCAGGTGGGGATGTAGGTGATGTCCCCGCACCAACGCGAGTCGATCCTGTTCGCGTCGGTGCGAAAGTCCCGCTTGATCAGGTCCAGCCGAGCGGCAGCG
>JBBRSR010000048.1:0-1994 GCA_038245175.1 Mycobacteriales bacterium
GCACCCGAGGAACGAAGCTCCTCGGCGATCTCCGCCGTCGACGCGGCAACCACGGCATCCGTTGGGGTCTCATCAATCATGGTCACAGTTTCAGTCCTTTCAGCAGGACCCAACACTTACACAGACCATCTGACACCCTCGGCCTGCCAAAGCGCCGCGATGTCCTCGACCGGGCCGTACATGTTCAGCGAGGCCATCCCATCCGCACCCAGTCGGCGCGACATCCCCCGGTCGTGGGCGGCCTTCTTCTTCCGCGCGGCGAACCCGGCCGCATCGTACTGGGCGACCCAGCGGGTGCACCGCCGTAACACGGACCGTTTCGTCAACCGGTGAATGTCCGGCAGGATCCTTGCTTCCACCAGCGCTGCGGTCGCCGCCGCCGTCGTGTCGGTCGCGGTGAGCACCGCCGACGCCACGTCCCAGGAGATCCGGCCGGTGTTCAAAGCGGCCAGGGTACCGGTGAGCTCATCGGTGAGCCGCCACGCATCCCCGACAGACAGTTCCGCTTCACCGTCGGTGATCCGCATCGCCACCGCGATCTCGTTGGCAAGGTTCTCCCGCAACCCGCAATAGTTCACCGCCAACTCGTTCACCGCGATCAGGGCTTGCGCCGCACAGTGCGCGGCCTGCCGCCGAAACTGAATGACCGTGTCCAGCAACGCCTGATTCCACTCATACCGCGCGGCGTCCCGACCCAACCCGAGCACGGTGACCGGTGAGCCCCACCCGGCCCACCCGGCGGCCGCGGTGACCGGGTCCGCGCCCGGATCCAGCACCCACGGCCGGGGAGGGCGGCAGCCCAACTCGATACCCAGTTCCGCCCCGACCGGACAGGTCACCACCCGGCCCCGCCACGCCTGCAACGCCTCCGTTTCATCCTCCCCCGGCAACCTGAACCGACCCGGTTCCTCGGTCACCTCATCCACTGTGACCGGCTCAGCCGTCAGTACCGTCATGTTCCCCACCCCGGTCATCACCCCCGATATCCATGCACCCAGAATACCAGATGTCGAACAGATGTGCTAGCCCTTCGACACTATCGATTTCGAGGCTTCAACCGGCCGGGTCGGCGCATCCGCCCCATCCTGCACCCAACTACCGACACTGAAGCAACCGCCGCCCCCGCCCCGGCTAACCCATCGGCGAATCAGACCGACGAATCACCACCGATGCTGCTGGGCATAGCTGGCCGGGTCGTCCCGATCAGGGCCCGAAAGTGACGGATCAGATGGGCTTGATCGCTGTAGCCCAACTCGCGGCCACCTGCGCCCGGACCACCGGCCGGCCGTCCCGTACCGACTCGGCCGCGTCAAGCAGCCGGTACCGACGCAACACCCAGGCCGCCGAAACCCCACGCACTCGCGAAACAGCCGCTGCAGAGTGCGGATACCGATTCCGCCTGCAGCCGCCAAGTCCGCGGCGCTATGCACCGATCGGTCGGTCTCAGCCAGCTTCGCCACCGCTGCGACCTCGCGGGCGATCCGGACGCGTGCCGGCTCCGCGCACCGCGACCACCGGAGCCGGCGCCGAATCGGCGGGTTCTCGATGACCGACGCTCAGGTTGGCGCACGGATGAGTCAGCACGTCCTGGGTTTGGGTGGCGCCGGGGGCAGGTGCCAGGTCACCGCCCAGAACCGGTCGACCACCCCGGTCAGCTCGGCGCCTGCCGGATATCGCCGCAGGGTGACCCGCCCGCGCAGTAACCATGGCTCCAGGATGCCGCGGCTGTCCTGCTCCACTCCGACCGGTTCGACGCCCACCCTCGTATGCTAGTTTCCGCTCCAGACCCGCCCTCGGGCGTTCGGCCGATCCCGCTGTCGCGAATCTTCTATCTCACTGTCGGACCCCCGGCATATGGTCCTGTTCATGACTACTACCGAAGGTTTTCGAACCGACCAAGGCGCCCTCCTGCAGACCGTCCTGGACGACCTCGCCGATCTGCTGAGCAGCATCAAACCGGAAATGCTGGACCGGCCGACGCCGTGCCCCCAGTA
>JBBRSR010000049.1:0-1918 GCA_038245175.1 Mycobacteriales bacterium
CCGGGGGGGGAAAATCAGGGCCAGTCAGGCGGGTTCATGAGGTTATCGACTGCTTGGGCGTTAGAGATGGCGTGTGCCGACAGGCCCTGAGACGGCAAGACTTCGAAGTTGGAATGATGTCGATAGATAGCTTCGTGAAACCTGAGTTGGCTCATTTTAGTGTCCATTTGAGCGCTCTCGGATGGCGTTTAGGGCTTCGGCGAGATCCGTCGGGACGGGGTCGGCGGCGGTAAGGGTGTGGTTGCCGGCCTGGATGGTGAAGGTGCGGTAGCGGCGCGCGGTCTTGACGAATTTCCGGATCGACCAGCCGGTGGCCGTTTCGATCCATTTCGACACGGCCAGGGCGGCCATCACGATGGTCAGGTGCGCGTCGATCGATTCGCGTTGGTGATGAAAGATGGGCCTGGCGGACAGGTCGTGCTTGGACATGCGGAATGCTTTCTCGACGTGCCACAGCTGGTGGTAGGCGGAGATGATCTGGCCCGCGGTCGGGTTTGGCAGGTTCGTCACGTAGCCCTTCAGCCCGGCCAGTGCCGTGGTCTTATCGATCAGGGTCTGGTTGAGTTCCTTTGTGCCGCCACTGATCTGGACGAATCGGTTCCGTTTGATCGCCGTCTTACCGGCGATCGCTTGCTGTGCTTTGGTGACCTGTTGGTCGATGCCGTGCAGGGTGCGCCGCGCCCGGTCCGCCCGGTACTGATAGAACACGGTGTGGTCACGCCGTTTGTCCTTCGGCGATGCCGGCATCGGCTGCACCCACACCTGCTGGTCGGCCATCTCCACGCCGGGGTGGTGTTGTCGCCAGTCGGCGACCACCCAGGGCAGGCCCGGGATCCGGGCGCCGATGATGAACGACAAACCTTCGGCTTCGAGGGCTTTCTTGTTGCTGTCGGAGACCATCCCGGCGTCGGCGACGATCGTAACGTCGGTGAGTCGGTGGGCGGCCATGAACGCTGTGATCGTCGGGATCATGGTGGTCGTCTCCGCCTTGTTCCCCTCGAACGCCTCGACCCGCAACGGGAACCCGTCGGCGTCGGTGAGCAGGCCGATGGTGATCTGCGGTTCGAGCCTTCGCTCTTTGGAGAAGCCTGGCTCGCGGAACCCCGTCACCGGTGTCGGTTTCGAAGTACAGCGTGCTGACGTCATACAGGACAAGACTTGTCGGGCCGAGTTGGGCGTGCCCGGCGCACGCCGATGACAGGCTGGTGCGCCAGGTCTCCTTCGCGAAAGCGGGCAGACGCCGCTTGAGGGTGGCATACGACGGTGCCACGAGCCCGATCTCGCCCAGGACGCGCAGCGAGTCGAGTTTGCTGGTCGGCTCGATGATCCTGGCCAGCACCAACTGTTGGAACACCTCATCGCCGCCGGTCACCGACTCGAACCCGACCGCCCGGTACGCGGCGGCCAGCGCGTCCCACAGGTGTCCCATCCGGGACGCGGTGATCGGCAACGGACCCCCCGCCTCTGGTGGCGTCTGCAATCCGAGGTCCAATTCACCCTGACCCACCAACATCCGCTGCCGCGCAACGGTTTTCAGCAACTCCAGCTCAACGTCGTCATGGGCCGAGCCGATGTGCTCGATCCGCCGCTTCCCAGCCCGGTTGGAGTACACGATCTGGACCGCCCGAGCGCCCGAGGCGGTCTTCACGGTCCGGACATGCACCATCCAGCCACTTTACGGCCCCGGATTAGTGCCCAAAAACCGCATGATCTCGACCGAAACCCGCAGGTCACAGCCCCGCAGTCAACAAATGTCCGATTCCGTGAGCCAACTCAGGTCACAGTGTCCTTTGCCACTCAAGGTCGTCCGCATGTCAATGAAGATTGCCCGGCATCGAGGTTTCGGCCACGGTGAAGCAGTCCGGCCGCGGCCACGACAAGCCAGCGCCGCCTCCCACTTCCCCTGCTGTGGCCGGCA
>JBBRSR010000050.1:0-1882 GCA_038245175.1 Mycobacteriales bacterium
AACGGTGATCGTTGGCATGGTGACGGAATATCACGACCCGGGCTGGAACCCAGCGAAAAGTCTATCCGACTACTGGACCGCCTGAGCAGTTACAATGTTATTTTGTATTTTTGTCTACTGCTCAGTTATCGCGGCGTTGGTCAGCGCCGTCTTTGCTGCTGTGTCTGTGGGCAACAACAAAGAGCAATAATCACTGCTGTCCAATTATAAGTCTAGAAATGACAACTGTTTGCCGATCTGAGTCTCCGGATTTACCGGATTTGGGATACGGACATCTGTCCGCCCCTGGTGTAGGAGGCCTGTAGTCGCCAACTGAAAAACGGGGATCCTCTCGGGTGTAAACCACCCGGCGGCGACACGCCGCCACGTCCACGAGAGGATCCCCATGATCAGCCTGAACGAATCCCGCGGCGCGCAATGCGACGTCCGCCTCACCCTCAAAACCCAAGACCAGACGCTGATGCGGCAAGCCATGGACGGCGCCGGTCTGACGCGGTGGGAGGCCGCCGTGCTGCCCCGCGTGGTCGAGGACATCTACTTCCAGGGCGGTCTGAACCGTCCGTGGAAGGACGGCCAGATCCGCTATCAGTGCGTCGCCATCACCGCCGGCCCCGGTCGAAAGCTGAGTGAGTGCCCGCTGGTGCCAACTGCTTTGACGGTCATCGATATCGAGAAGGACCGCGAGGTGCTGCGTACGCACGGCGCCGTGGCGCTGCGGCAGAGCAAGCTGATGCGGATAGCCGAAGAGGCCCGCGAGCAAGGTGGCGTCCTGACCCAAGAGGATCTGGGCGTGCTGCTGTCCTGCGACGAGCGCACGATCCGCCGCGACATCAAGCAGCTCCGCACCAAGGGCATCCACGTCCCGACGCGCGGTTTCGTGCAGGACATCGGGCCGACGCTGAGCCACAAAGGCCAGGCGATCCGGCACTGGCTGGAGGGCAAGGAACCGGTGGCCGTCGCCCGAGCCATCAACCACAGCCTGAGCGCGGTCGAGCGCTACCTGGAAGACTTCAAGCGGGTCTCGCTACTGGTGATGAAGGGCCTGGATGCGGTCGCCATCGCCCGCGCCGCCAACCTGTCGCCAGCCCTGGTGAAGACCTACCAGGCCATGTATCAGGAGGCCAAGGACCGACCTGCCTACGCGTACCGATTCACAGAACTGGCCCAGTTCCTCGCTGGAGAACCCGCCGACAGCGTGTCGGACGGGAAAAAGGGGGCGATGTGAACGACCCGCTCTTCGTCCATCGCCGGCTGCCCAACGAGCAGGCGTCCAAGGAATACCTGAACACCACCTACGGCGCAGCAGCCCAGAAGACCTTCACAGGCGCCATGGAGGCGTTCTTCGCCAACGAGTTCCCCCAACTGGCCGGCGACCGCGCCCGACGCTCCGTCGTGCAGGGCATCGTCGAGATGGTCCATCAGTTCTACCCGGCCACCTCCAACCTCCGCCAGGGCCAGACCACCTGGGTCAGCGTCGCCAAGAACGAGGTGTCATCCTACGGCAAGAGCATCACCGAGACCCGCATGGTCCCGGTCATCGTCTCCCTGCTGGCCGTGGATGAAGCCCAACAGCGGCGCGACGGCAAACGCCTACGCGACATCAAGCGCGAGGCCGTCGCCCGCGCCTGCCTGGAGATCGACGCGCAGGGCGGTTGCGTCACCGGATCCGAATTGGCGATCATGTTCAAGACCTCGCCGTCTACTGTCGGAAAGTACATCGCCCAATGGGAAGCCGAGCACAAGCAACTCCTGCCCAGGCGCGGCACCATCCACGACATGGGGCCGACGCTGACCCACAAGAAGGAGATCTGCCGACTCCTCTTCATCGAAGGCAAGACCGTCTCCCAGGTCGTCAACCTGACCAAGCACAGCACCAGGGCCA
>JBBRSR010000051.1:0-1800 GCA_038245175.1 Mycobacteriales bacterium
CTAGGACCCCGTGTCGGTAACCCGTAATGGGTTGGGGTTACGGGAGAATGGGGTATGTCGAAGCCGCAGTTTGCGCAGCAATCGGTGTTGATGGACGAGGTGCCGGGCGCTGCTGGTCCGGGACGGGCGAAAGCGCCTGTGGATAAGACGTTTCGCCGTTATGACCAGGATCAGCCGATGTTGCTGGCTCCTGATCTTCGGGACTGGTTGGCGGCCGATCATGCGGCTCGTTGGGTTGATGATCTGGTTGAGCACGGCCTGGACCTGTCCGCGATCTACGCCGACTACACCGAGGTGCGGGGCGCCCCGCCTTATGAGCCGCGGCTGATGTTGAAGATTCTGATCTATGGCTACTCCCATGGGGTCACCTCTTCGAGGGCGTTGGAGCGGCGCTGCCACGACGACATCGCGTTCCGGTTCCTGACCGCGCAGGCGGCCCCGGACTTCGTGGCGATCAACCGGTTCCGGGCCCGGCACGGCGCGGCGTTGAAGGCGTTGTTCACCCAGTCGTTGACGTTGTGCGCCCAGGCCGGGCTGGTGTCGTTGGGTCGGGTTGCCCTGGATGGGACGAAGGTGAGGGCGGCGGCGAGCCGGCACCGGGCGATGAGCTACGACCGGATGGTGCGGGCCGAGTCCGAGCTGGCCGGCGAGGTTGAGGCGTTGCTGGACGAGGCGCAGCGGTTGGACGCGGCTGAGGACGCCGCGTACGGTCCGGACCGCCGCGGGGATGAGCTGCCGGCTGAGCTGGCCCGTAGGGAAGGCAGGCTGGCTGCTATCCGAGCGGCCAAGGCCGCCCTGGAGGCTGAAGCCGCCGCGAAGGCCCGCACGCAAGCTGAAGACGCGGCGGCGAAGCAGGGTATGGGCGGTGAGCAGGTCGCCGCGGCTGGTGATGCCGCTGAAGCGGCCGCGGTCGTGCCTGACCGGGCTCAACGTTCGTTCACCGACCCGGACGCCCGGATCATGAAGACTTCGGACGGGTCGTTCCACTACTGCTTCAACGGTCAGGCGGTTGTGGATGAGAAGAGCCAGGTCGTGCTCGCCGCGTCGCTGGGGCAGTCCCCGGCGGACGCCCCGGCGCTACCGGGCATGCTCACCGAGCTGGCCGATTCGCTGACCGCGGCCGGGATCGACGGCACACCTGAGACGCTGCTGGCCGATGCCGGGTACTTCTCCGCTGACAACGTCGAGGCGGTCACCGATGCGGGGATCGACCCGCTGCTGGCAACCGGGCGGCTCAAGCATGGCGAGAAACCACCGGCGGTGTCCCGTGGTCGGATCCCGAAGGACCTGACACCCAAACAGCGGATGAGCCGCAAGCTACGGACCAAGAAGGGCAAGGCCGCCTACGCCCGACGCAAGGCGATCGTCGAACCGGTCTTCGGACAGATCAACGTCGCACAAGGCGGCCACCAGCTCAGGCTCCGCGGCCAAGTCAAAGCCGACATCGAGTGGACCTTCCACCTTGCCTGCCACAACTTCCGCAAACTCGCAGGATCTGGATGGACCACCAACCAGTTGGCCACCACCTGAAGGTCAGGGGATACCCCTGAGGTCCGACAACAGCCAGCATCGTCGCCCTACCTTCGGTGATCTCGATGGCCAATCACCATAATCCGGCCGGCCTCACACACACCCTTGAATGGCCCTCGGCTGAGTCGTGGCCACCTGCTACCCCGGCAACCGTTTCGGACTCGGGGTCCTAGATGGTTGATTCCTTGAAGCGTGTCGCTGGGGAGGAAGTAGACGGAGGGCTCCCAGGCTCAATTTATGACGAAAGAACTGGAAGCCCTCCTGACTGAA
>JBBRSR010000052.1:0-1776 GCA_038245175.1 Mycobacteriales bacterium
CTAGGAGACTGCTGAACAAGTGAGTTTTGGGGCGAGGCGTCTCGAGCGCTCGGTGGCGCGTGTGAAAGTCAGACCCTGGGGTCGACACGGAGATCGCCCCGCCATAGTCGAGGGTTGCAGTCCAAGGTGGTGCAGGCAAGCCCTTTCGGGCCGGGGTCGTTAGGCGATGGCCCAGTTCGTGCCGGTGTGGTCCAGGCCCAGGGTGATCAATCGGCGCAGGTTCATCGCGGCGGCACGATGATGCAGCCAGTGATCATTCTTGACCACGCCGCGGTAGCGGACTTTGCGGTTGCCGCGTGTCAGCCAGGCGATGGACCGTTCCACCATCGGTCGGTGTTGGCGATACTCGTTGAGCCAGTCCACATTTCGTGCTGAGTCACGGGCCGCTCTTTGCAGGTGGTCGTGCGGCCGTACCCTCAGGGACTTTCCACCGATGCTGGTGGTACACCGCTCACGCAGCGGGCAACCCCGGCACGCGACCCCGAACGTGGCGTATCCGGTGCGGCTGATCGTGCGGGTCAACCCGGCCGGACACGTCGCGGTCCGGTTGGCGTGGTCGACGGTGAAGTCATCGACGGTGAATCCGCCCGGAACGGCCGCCCTCGTGGGTGCGGGTTTGACCCGATCATCGTGGCCGGCGGCGGCGAGTTCGGCGCGCAGTTCCCCGGAGCCGTAGGCAGAATCGGCGAGCACCGTGACCGGCTCGGGCTCGTCGGCGAGCAGGTCGATCCCGACCGCGGCGTCACCGCTGCCGATACCGCTGGCCTTGCTCAAGACGCAGTCGGTGATGATCCCGGTGTCGGGCTCGATGGCGATGTGGGCCTTGAATCCGTCCTGGCGGCGCGCCACGGTCTTGTGGGCGTGCCGCGCCTCGGGATCGACGGTGGAGATCACCCGATCCGGGGCCACGTTCTGCGCGATGCGCCATCGTCCGTCGGTGCCATCGGAGCCCTCGACGGGTTCGACGTCTTGTCCGGCGATCAGCGCCAACAGGGCTACCGCCTCGGCGGCCTTGGGACCCAACTCGGTCTCGGGGAGATGCCCGAGCAGTCGGTGCGCATCGCCGACCAGCGCGTCGACCAGCGTTTCTCGTGCCTGCTGGTCGTTCCAGGCGATCGTCGGCTTGCCCGGGTCGTCGTAGTCATGGGCAGTGCAAAAGGTGGCGATCACCGCTGCGGCGTCGGGGACCTCGCGGCGCACCCGGCGGATCGCCCCGATCAGCTGGGTGACGGTGTCCTGGGTGGCGACCGCGTCGTCGAGGATGGTGGAATCCAACGCCCGGCGGGTCTTGCCCGCCAACGCCCCCGTCGCAGCGACGACGGTCTTGACTGCCTCGAAGATGCGGTTCGGGGCCTGCGAGGCCGCCAGGCGGCGCCGCCAGTACGTCAACGTCGTCGGGTGAAACGCACCGTCGGTGACGGCGAACCCGCACGCCGCCTTCCACCGCAGATCGAAGGTGACCGCATCCACGGTTTCACTGTCGGACAGCCCATGCAAGGCCTGCAAGGTGATCACCGCGGCCATCACGTCAGCAGGCACACTGGGACGGCCCCGCCCGGTCGGGAACAAGTCAGAGAACATCTCATCGGGAAACAACTCCCGACGATGCGCGGCCAGGAACCCGAACACACTGCCCGCCTTGAGAAGATGCCCCGCTACCGACTCCGCATCCAGCATCTCCCGCTGATCATCAGAACGACCCTGCACCCCTCAATCGTCCCAAAACCCGCGATCAAACCGTCGACCGCCACGCGGCTTTATTCAGCAGTCTCCTAG
>JBBRSR010000053.1:0-1640 GCA_038245175.1 Mycobacteriales bacterium
CCACGCCGGCACCGGCTACCCGATGTGCGTGCCGCGCACCGACCCGGCCACCGCCGACGACCCGCTGTGCCCGCAGCAGAACCGGCCCAAGCCGGGCGTCACCGGCCAGTGCCGCAACTTCAGCCTGTCCGGTATCGCCCCACCGGTCAGCGGCGAGCTGACGGCCGCCGCGGCAGGTCAGGTCTACTGCAGCGAGTTCGTGATGAACAGCGTCACCGCCCGTACAGCGACCGATCCCGACCCGCGCCAGCAGGCACCGTTCGAGGTCGGCGACACCATCACCTTCTCCGGCACCCTGTTCCCGGCCACAGCCACCGCCCCGGCCTACACCTCAGCGCACACCGTCGAGGCCAACCTCTACATCGGGACCCAGGCCGGCACCCAGCCCAGCTACATCGCCATCGGTGCCTTCGGTGTCGGCACCGCCGACCCCAACAGGCTCTCGATCAACGGCTTCGCCGTCGAGACCCAGGACCGGATCTTCCTGGAGGCCGAGACCACCGACGTCAAGAACCCCGTGGACATCTACATGACGGACATCAACCCGGTCACCGGGGAGGTCCGCAACCGCTGGACCACCCCGTTCGCGATGACCGGTGAGCAGAACGGCCCGTTGCAGTCCGACGGCATCACCCCGATCGGCGGCGGCATCACCACCCAGAACGCCGGCCCGCAGCCACAGCGGGCTCGGATCCGGGCCGTCAAGGCGCCGGTCGGCCTGCTCAGCCAGCCCACCCGGAACGTCCGGGTCGCCGTCCGCTCGCTCTGCGTACCGCAGGCACCGGTCAACGACGCGGTCACGGGCGCGCCCGTCCTGACCTCGCTGGACACCTGCCTGAACAACGCGCCCCAGACCGCGAACGGTTTGAAGGCCGGGGAGTACACCGCGCCGACCTTCGAGTACATCTTCCCGGAGAACGTCAAGCCCGGTGACCTGCTCGTGCCGTTCGACTTCTGGCACCTGCCGGCCCTGCGCTTCGGCGAGGGTTCAACGACCCCGTCGGTCCTCGACCCCGGTGTCGGTCCGCTCGAGCCGGCTCCTTGGTAAGCCAATAGCACGACAATTAGTGAATGGGGCCGGTACCTTCGGGTAACCGGCCCCATTCATTGAACCAATCGACCGGACGACAGGAGGGCACCGCGATGAATCGGACCAGATACCCCCGCGCAGCGCTGGCGGTCTTCCTGGCCGCTGCGATGCTGACCGCTGGGTGCGGAGGAACACAAAAGGTGACCGCCCCTACCGCGAGTCCTTCGGCCCCGACCGTCTCAACGGCGGGGACCCAAGCTCAGCCGCCATCGCCTGCGGTTCGCGATGGCGGGCACGGCGGGCGGGGCGGCTCCGCCAGCGGGACACCGGCTGCCGCAAACGCGCTGCCGGCCGATTGGCCCTTGGACGTGCCGGTACCTGCCGGCGACATCATGGGATCAACAGGTTCGGCAGGGCGCTGGACCGTGCTCCTGGTCGCGGCCGGCTCGGCCGCGCAGGTGCGTCAGTCCACGATGGCCTTCTACACCTCGGCAGGCTTCACAGCAGTCACCGACTCCGTCCTGAACAAAGGACAGCGCCAAGTCACCCTGGTAGTCGAGAACAGAGACCACAGCGCAACCCAAACCAACCTGATGATCGGCGTGACCAC
>JBBRSR010000054.1:0-1635 GCA_038245175.1 Mycobacteriales bacterium
CCTCGATCCACCGCGCGGGTTCGCTGAGTGCTGCTGAGTGATCCGCGTCCTCAGAGGCGAGATCAAGGCGTGACTTGCTGGCCGGGTTGCCCGGTGGTCTCCACGTGTTGCTCCGGTTGGTCCTCGCGGGACGGATGGATGGTTCAGGTCGCGAGCGGTGGTCCTTCGCGGGCAGCGGTGGCCATCAAGGTCCAGGGTGTCTGCCAGGGCCAGCTGACCGGCAGGTGCAGGACAAGGCGGCGGGCGGAGCGGGCGAGCCGTCCGGGGACGCTGATCAGCTGGGCTCGGATGGTGCCGGTGGTGGCCTTGGCGTGGAAGGCCGAGGCGAGCGTCCCGGCGGTGCGGGTCAGGTTGAACGCGATCGCTGCGAGAACGAGCCAAGCGCTGTTGGCCCAGAACGATCCTGAGGGCAGGTGCGCCAGTGGTCCGTTCTTCAGGTCGGCGATGACCTGCTCGACGATCGCGTGGCCGCGGTGGGCCTTCTCGGCCTCGAGCATCGGCAGCGGGCTGTTGGTGAACACCGCGTGATATCGGTAGACGTTGAACAGCGGGTCCTGATTCGCCGGATTGAGGTCCGGGACCCGTCGCACGATCAGGCGTGCCGTGACCTGCTTGGCCTTGGCCAATGAGGGGAACGCGGTGAAGGGGATCTCGGCGACCTCAGCGTCACTGATCCAGGCCTGCGCGCTCTCGTCCCAGATGGCGTCGGTGTACTTGATCGTGGTCCACGCGTCCGCGGCGATGGTGTCGATCGCCTTGCGGACGGTGGAGTTCAGGCGGGCGGTGATCGAGAAGCAGGCCTTGCGGCGCAGCACCGCAGCGATCACGTCGGACTGGAAGAACGCCGAGTCCGCGCGCAGCACCAGCGTCCCCGTCGCGCCGGCTGCTTTGGCGGTGACCAGGGCGTCGGCTACGAACCGGTGCGCGCCGCTGGCGCTGATCGTCGAGCCCTTCCGTAGCCGCGCGGCAGCGATCACCGGTCGGCTGCTGGCGGTGCTGAGGACCGCGAGCAGCGCGTTGAGGCCCTTGACGCCGGTGTAGCCGCGGCCAGTGCCTTGCTTGGCGTAGCCGAAGGTCGGTTTCACGGTGTCGTCCACGTCCAGATAGGCCAGCTCACCCGCGCCGACAAGCAGCGGCGCCCTTCGCGTGAGGTTGGTCAACAGCCGGGACGCGACCGCATCGAGCTGCCGGACATGACCGAAAGTGAACGCTCGCAGGAACGTCCCGAGGGTCGAGGGTGCCCTCACGCCGCGGAACAACCGGCGCATCGCGCCATGCCGCAACAGAGCCATGTCATCGATCGAGTCTGCCCCCGCGACCATCCCCGCGACCAGCGAGAGGACCTTCAGCAGCGCGTTCTGGCCACCGGGACGATCGAGGTGGACGTGCTCCTCAACCAGCTCATGCAACCCGGCCCGTTCGGCGAGCTCCAGCACCGGCGCCAGGCCCGCGCACGACACGAGGTTGGGATCATCGAAGACCGCGTTGACACCATGGCAGACTCGCATCCAGCGGATGCCCTTCTGTGCGTTTGATTTTGTGACCGTCGCAAGCCACATTCTCTTTGCGCAGTAGGGCATTCGTGCGTCACGACCCGCCGCTCACCTCAAGCGGAACGGTGGATCGAGGCTAAGC
>JBBRSR010000055.1:0-1506 GCA_038245175.1 Mycobacteriales bacterium
AAGCAGCGGATCGGTCGTGACGTGGCGGCGGGCGCAGATGGTGCTGCTGTCCGCGCAAGGTATGGACGCCGCCGCTATCGCGGAGGTGACGTTCACCAGCCCGGACCGGGTCCGGGATGTGATCCACAACTTCAATGCCGACGGTTTCGCTGCGCTGCTGCCCAAATACGGTGGCGGCCGGCCACCGAAGTTCACGCTGGCTGCGCGGCAACAGATCACCAAGACGGCGTTGGCCAGGCCGACCGATCATGGTTTGCCGTTCTCGACCTGGAGTCTGCCCAAGCTGGCGGACTTCCTGGTCGCCGAGGGGGTGGTCGATGACATCAGCCATGAAGGCTTACGCCTGCTGCTCCGCGAGGAGGGCGTCAGCTTTCAAGCCGTGAAGACCTGGAAGACCAGCACCGACCCGCAGTACGAGGCCAAGAAGAACCGGGTGCTGGAGTTGTACGCGATCGCCGACGGCCTAGATGATCGATTCCAAGGGTTCGGGCGGCGTGTCGCGCTGAGGGGACGGTGAAGGGTGTCCAGGATCGGCGTTGGAACCCAACGCCGAACAGGAGGTTCGCGTGGACGCCGACCTGGACACCCTTGCGACCGCACTATATGCCCGTACCGATGATCTTCTGAAGACCTATCCGGGGCGGGTGCCGTACCGGCCCCGGGTCGGGATCGTCCCGCTGATCAGCGACGCCGAGCTGATCACGATGGCCGTCATGCAGGCCCTGCTGGGGTTCACCAGCGAGGCCCGTTGGTTGCGTCACGCCCGGATGCATCTGCGGCACCTGTTCCCCTACCTGCCGCAGCAGCCGGGCTACAACAAGCGGCTCCGCCGCCTCGCCGGGACCTTCAACTGGCTGACCGGCATGCTCGCTCGTGACACCAGCATCTGGACCGACGATGTGTGGGTTGTGGACTCAACACCAGTGGAGTGCGCCCGCTCCCGAGACACCGTCAAGCGTTCGGACCTGGCCGGCTGGGCCGAGTACGGCTACTGCGCAAGCCATTCCCGGTTCTTCTGGGGTCTGCGCCTGCACCTGGTCGCGACCTTGCACGGCCTACCTATCGGGTTCGCCCTGACCGGCGCCAAAGCCGACGAACGCCAGGTCCTGCTCAACCTGCTCCACGACGATCCCAGCCTGGCGGCGTCCCGACCCGGGCAGATCCTGATCGCGGACAAGAACTACTACGGACGCGAGTTCGAAGCCGACCTCGCCGGCCAAGGCATCCGGCTGCTACGCCGCGCCCGCAAAGGCGAACCCGAACGAGCAGGCGGCCAGTTCTTCAAACCCCTCCGCCAGACCGTCGAGTCGATCTACGACACCCTCAAAGGACAACTCGACCTCGAACAGCACGGCGGCCACACCAGCGCCGGAGTCCTGGTCCGCGTCCTGCAACGGATGCTCGCGCTGACCACCGCGATCTGGCACAACGACCACACCGGCCAGCGCGTACGACGCTCGCTACTCGCCTACGACCACTGACTGGGCTTGGAATCGATCATCTAGC